>PAAX01000014.1 GCA_002698995.1 Ignavibacteriota bacterium
AAAGATTACACTCAGCTATTGGGTATTTATCTCCGGTTGATTATGAAAATTTATCTTAATTACCTTATTTTTTTGTCTACTTTTTGGGGTAAAGATCAGAATTCAAAAGAAATATTTTGATTAGGCTGCTGTCTAGATAAATCTGAAAAACAGGCGGACAGGTTAGGAATTAAGGAGTGAATTAAAAGCTATTAGAATATTTGAATAATATTATTTACTCAAGTCCAGTCTGTAAAATTTTACTGCTGATATTTTGATAGGAAAATTGTGGTTTATGATTTCTGAATGTTTGATATATTTAAAAACAATAAATAGACATGCCATTTCTTTGAGAAATAGCATGTCTTGATTAATTTTCTAAATATTATTCTTTCTCTTCAGAGTTTTGTTTTTCAACCCATTCTCTTAATTCAAGATCATTTTCCAATTCACTTTGTACAAATTCTTTCAGATCAACCTTATTATCAGTTAATCGTTTCTTGAATAATTGAGCAAAGTTCTTCAATTCTGATTCTTGAATTTTGCCTTCTGTAAATTGCTTTAACTGCATAAAAACTTCTTTGTAATGAACTTTATGGTGTTCTTTATATTTAGCTAGAGTTACTCCTCCGCTAATCCATGCAAAGCTCATTGGATATTCACTTGGTCTAAATATTACAAAGAACCAGTGCCAAACAATAATTGCTAAAGTAGCAAGAATTGCTTCATAGAAGTGAATTATTTCACTTACTTTAATTAACCAAACAGGAGCCCAATCACCAACCATAGTTGGGAACCATAGAATAAATCCGGTTACACCCATTACAATTGTACCCCAAATTAAAGCCCAGTATTCTGCTTTTTCGGTATAATCATATTTGTGGAAAGTAGGATGTTTCTTTGATAATCTTAAGTAGTACATTAAATTATCTATCACATCTCTTAAATCCTGGAAGTTTGGTAGAAGATTTTTAAGTACATCTCTGCCTCTTGAGGTAAACAGTAAATACCAAACATGATAGAAACCGACTGCAAGCATAACTATTGCTGAGATTCTATGAATCCATTGACGGGCAAATTCCGTCATTCCCATTGCAAGCAGCATTTCAGCCCACCAGCTGTCGTGGAATTTTAATGCAAATCCAGTTACAGCAAGAGTTAAGAAAGAACTTAGTAACAGAACATGCTGAATCACTTCACCTTCGGTAAATCTTGGAACAGTAATTTCTTTTTGCACTTTTCTATAAGATTTTCTTATTTCATAAACATAGATTAATAAGTTATGAACTATCATTCCGCCAATAACCACAACAACCAGCCAGAAATATAAATTTGTTACTAAATCTTCAACAAATTTTGCTTCTTCATTTTGACTAACATGTGAATAACTTTGTGAAAATACTTCAGTTGCTTCAGGGTGACAAGTTTGACAAGTTGCAGTTACATTTTCCGGACTTACCATAGATTCCGGGAATGATTTTGGTAATATTTTGTGAACACCGTGGCAGTCAACACACAAAGCTGCTTCATCAGAACCGCGCATTGCAGCTAATCCATGATAACTATCTTGATATTGAAGAGCTTGTCCCCCCTGCTTACCAAATTTTTCAGCCATTCTAGGGTCTTGATGACAAACCATACAAGTCTGTTCTTGAATTAACTTTACATTTTTCTTGTCTTTTAATGCATTTACAGAATGAATATTATGTTCATTATGGCAGTCATTACAAACAGGTGCTTCTCTAATTCCTTTTACTGCATAAAGCCAGTGAATTGACTGTGTATATTCTTCTGTTTCTTTAGGGTGGCATTGACCGCATGTTTCCGGTAAATGGAAACTTGATATAGTTGATCCGGGCTGAACTCTGTTTTTAATGTTGTGAGTTCCGTGACAGTCTAAGCAAGATGGAGCATCTTTTGAACCTTCTTCAATCAATTTTCCGTGTACAGAATTGGAGTATAATGCACCAGGTGATTGAATAGTCATATTATGTTTTTTCTGGAATGCCGGATCATCGTGGCAATAACCACAAGTGTTAACCAAATTTGCCGATGAAACAGGACTTGCCGGATCAGAAACTTTTACAATCTCATGACTTCCGTGACAATCCCAGCATTTTGCTGCATCTTCCATTCCGTTAAGAATTGAAATTCCGTGAATACTTTCTTTATGTTCTTTTGCGATATCAGAGTGACAAACATAGCAATCGGCTGCTTTTGCAGGATCAAGATTTCCGGGATGATCTTCAATTTCAGCAGAAATACTTCCGTGGCAGTCAACACAATTTAAAGTTGAGTGAACAGAAGCTTTAACAAGAGGAGTATAGTCTTTATCACTATGGCAATCTTGGCATTGATTATCACTAACCGGTGGTCTGTGATATGAACTTGTTAAAACCATATTTTGATGACAACTATTGCACATAGTTTTAGCTGGATTTCTCATTGTTGAAGGGGAAATCACTTCATGAGTACCATGACAGGTTTTACAAGTTGGAGCATTTTCAACTTTTAATCTATGATGAATATCTGTGGCAACCATCTCTTCATATTCTGAATGGCAGTCAGCACAATTTACCGCTTTAGCACCATCTTCCATGTGTGCTTCATCTTCAACATCACTATGGCAGTCTTGGCATGCAATCACTTCGTTATGAACAGATTTTTCGGTAAAATTATCATGGCAATCCATACATGAAAAATCTTGAGCATTAATATTTGCTGCAAACAAAATTAAGGTCAGCCAAATAAGTCCGGTAAATCGTTTTACTGTTAAAGGAAACTTCATTCTTAGCCTCTCCGTAATAATTAAATTTTATACTAAATTCCGGTTTTAGTACAATTTTATCCTATAATAGATTATAATTTCTATCAAAAACTGTGCTTAAATTTTTGTTAAAAAATAGATTAAAAGATGCGTTTTTTATCAAAAGTGTGACAATAATTTCCATCAAAGTTCTTGTTATTACTAAAATTGAGAAATCCAATAGATATAGGAGTATTTTATCCGATAAATTACCTCAATTAAACATTATTTCCAAATAAAAATTTCTCCCCAAAAAATTATTCTTTACTGCTAATTGAACAGCAATTTTGATTAATTAGTAAAAAATCTGTGATCTATTCTATCCAGCTTTTCCAAATCTCAGGTTCAAAACCGATTGTAACTTGGTTTCCGTTTCTCACAATAGGAGTTTTGAACAATAAAGGATCGGACAATAATTCCTCTTCTATATCATGAATTATATACTGCAAATTTCTCTTTTTATATTCTTTCCCTTCTTTATCAATTAAATCTTCCACATCAAAAACTCTTTTAATATTATCCAATTCTCCTTTGCTCATTCCTTTTTCCGCAAAATCTCTGTAATGAAATTTAATTCCTCTTTCCTTAAAAAATCTCTCAGCTTTTTTTGTATCATTACACTTCTTTGTACCAAATATTTGAATATTCATCTAAATTCCTTTTTTATATTTTTCAGATTAAAAATAATAATATACTTTGAAAATTTTACTAACTCTTATTTTTACTTTATCATTAAGTGCACAAAGTGCTAGATTTGATTCTCTGGTTACATCCGGAATTGAACAAATTTATAATCTTAAATTTAACCAAGCCGAAAAAACTTTTCTCCTTGTTCAAAAAGATTTTCCTAAAAATCCGGCAGGAAAATTTTTCTTTGCAATGATTGACTGGTGGAGAATTATGATGGATTTTGAGGTTGAAAAATATGATGATCAATTCTACGATAAGCTTGATGATGTTATTGATATGTGTGACGATATTCTTGATAAAAATCCAAAAAATATTGATGCCGTCTTTTTCAAAGGGGGTGCACTTGGATTTAGAGGAAGGTTAAAAGCAGTGCGTGAAGATTGGCTTGATGCCGCATTGGATGGTAAAGATGCTCTTCCTTTAGTCTATGATGCATACAAAATTGATTCAACTAATATTGATATTCAATTCGGTTTAGGAATTTATAATTATTATGCTGAAGTAATTCCAAATAAGTATGAGTTTATAAAACCATTTATGTATTTCTTTCCAAAAGGAAATAAGTCTAAGGGAATAAAACAGCTTGAAAATACAGCTATGAATGGGAAGTATGCAAAATACGAAGCTCAATATTTTTTAATGACTTTATATTTCAGCTTTGAGGAGAATTCTACATTAGCATTAAAATATGCTCAAAAATTATTCAATAAATTCCCCGATAATCCTGCTTTTGAAAAGTATATTGGAAGAATTTACGTAAAACAGAATAACTACAAAAAGGCATCTGAAATTTTTTCAAAAATGGTAGAGAAACATAAACATAATAAATTCGGTTATAACGAAAGAATTTTAAGGGAAGCATATTATTACATTGGCTATTATAATTACCAAAATAAAAATGATAGAGAAGCAATAAAATATTTTAGAGAATGTGAGCGTTTATCAATAGAATTTGATGAAGGAGATACGGGATTTCTTGTAAACTCAACTTTATATTTGGGAATGTTATACGATAGAATTGGAGAACGATCTAAAGCATTAAAAAAATATGATGAAGTTTTAGATATGGATGAATTTCGAAATTCCCACGAAAGAGCAGAAAAATATATCGCAAAACCTTTCCGCTAAAATGAAGTAGAAATTCCTATTCTATGCAATGCTCCAATTAATCCCAATGATGAAAAACCGTAATCAAAATTATAATCTGAGATATTAATTCCCAAACCAAGATTAAATCCGGCTAAACCTGCACTTGATCCAACTTTTAACTCTTTACGCTTTTCGTTATCATAACCTAATCTTAAACGTAAAGTATTGCTCAGCTTAAATTCGCCGCCGAATGTGAACTGAGAAAATCTATCAGTAAAGTTATTATACTTTTCGTTCAGTTTATTTAACGAAGCAAAGAAAGTAAAAGGTAAGTTCTGCAAAGTTTTTGCAAATCCAAATCTGACGTCAAGCGGAAGATCTTCGGTAGTATTAACATAAGAGGAAATCTGTGAACCCAAATTCAATATAGAAAATCCGAAAGACCATCTTTCCTCGGGTATGTGATACTGCAGCCCAATATCTGCTGCTAAACCAGTTGAGCTGTAATCTGCAATTGATGAATAAATAAACTTAACATTCACACCATAATAAAAATTCTTATCCAATTCGTTAGCATAGCCAAGCGTAAAGGCAAAATCACCCGCGCCAAACTCACCTAATTTATTCCCAACTTGATCTGCTTCTATAAAATTACCAAAACTGATGTATTGAACACCGGCAGCAAATCTTCCCCAATCTAAAATTTCTTGAGAATAAACCAGGCTGGCTGAATTAATATCTTCCAAATGTTTAAGAAATGAAAATGAAACCGGACGGTTTTCTAAAGTTTTAATTCCAGCCGGATTATAAAACATAACATTCGCATCACCGTTGTTTGCAACAAAACTTCCCGCTAAGGCTGCTGCTCTCGGACTGTTATCCAGTCTTAAAAACTCAAAAACATTTTGTGCATTTATAGAAAAACCGGTAAATCCGATAATCAAAAAAGTAAAAAGAATCTTTTTCATTAATGTCTCAAATTTGAAAGGATTATTTTAATTATTAAATGGAATAATGGCAAGACAATTAACGATACAAAAGGAACAAAGATTTAAATATTTGTGTTAAATTTGCTCAATAATTTAAGAAAGGTAATGTAAAATGAATACTTTGAAAACCGTTTTTTTGATGACTGCAATGATGATGCTTTTTCTTCTTGTGGGTGCTGCTATTGGTGGTCAGCAGGGAATGGTAATCGCATTTGTTCTATCTCTTGTAATGAACTTTGGTTCTTATTGGTTCTCTGATAGGATTGTACTCAAAATGTATAAGGCGCAGGAAGTTTCAAGAAACGAAGCTCCGGAATTATATGATATTGTTGAAGACTTGAGTGCAAAAGCAAATCTGCCAATGCCAAAAGTATATATAATGAATAATCCGACTCCAAATGCATTTGCAACCGGCAGAAATCCGCAAAACGGTGCGGTTGCAGTTACAACCGGAATTATGAAAATATTAAATAGAGATGAATTAGCGGGTGTTATTGCTCATGAATTAGCTCATATTAAACATAGAGATATTCTAACCGGAACTATTACTGCTACTTTAGTTGGTACCATAACATTTATAGCAGAAATGGCAAGCTGGGCAATGATATTAGGTACTGGAAGAGATAGAGAAGAAGGTGGAGGAATTGGTGATTTACTAATGATTTTCTTAGCGCCGATTGCTGCTGTTCTTATTCAAATGTCTATTTCAAGATCAAGAGAATTTGCTGCCGATGCCGGAGGAGCTTCAATTTCCGGGAAACCATTAGCTTTAGCTTCTGCATTAGGTAAATTAACAATGAGCAACCAAAGAACTCCGATGAAGAATGCAGGGACTTCTTCTGCACATATGTTTATTGTTAATCCCTTGCGTGGTAAATCGATGATGAAATTATTTTCTACTCACCCTCCAATTGAAGAGAGAATTCAAAGACTGCAGGAAATTGAACAAGGAAGAAGAATATAATTAAATTTTACCGGCTCAATTCATATCTTGTTTTGAGCCGGTCTATTCTATAAATTAAGTCTTGTATATTTCTAAAATAAAAAAGCAAATTACATTTTGAAGAAAATATTAATTACATTTTTATTAACTGCATCTGCTTTATCGGCGCAGCTAAAAACTAACTTTGAAGTTGTTCAAAACGGAATAGAATCTTCAGTTGATAAATTAGTAAGCGAAATCAATAAAAACGATGAATATAGTTTGGAAATCAATTCTCCTAATGAATATTCAAGCTTAACTGCTTCAATAAAAAATGCTTTTTCTCAAAAAATTAATATACAAAGCAGCAGCCCGGAAAAAATAAATTTTACTGTAAATGAAATCCATCTTAATTACAATGATTGTTTTAGAGATGGGCTTTTTGGTGATTTTTATACTGAGCGGATTGTAAATATTAATTCCACATATAATTTAGAAGGAATAAAAAACTCAATCAAAGGAAACTCAATTTCAATATCATTAACAGATACTATCGCTCTTGATAAAATTGATGACTTAGAAAACAAGGCATATAACTTTACAAGATCGGAAAAGCCGGAAGAACCTTTTCTATCTGGTTTAACTGAACCATTAATTGCAGTTTCCGCAATTGCCGTAAGTATTTATCTGTTGTTTTCAGTTAGAAGCAATTGAGAAACAGATTGGTATTTGAGTACTATACTAATTTGCTTATTTTTGAAGTTTAATTAAAATCTTAATAAGGAATACCGATTTAATGAAGAAAATTTTTGCACTTATATTATTGATAGTTTTGTTTAATGCTTGTTCTAATTATATAGATACTATTTCCTTAACGCCGGAACAGCACCTTGAGTACGCAGTTTCACTATATAATGATGAAGATTATATTGAATCAAAGAAAGAATTTGAATCAATTTTGATACAATATCCCGGAAATGCAGTTAATGATGATGCCCGTTATTATTTAGGGATGACATATTTTAACAGCGATCAATTTTTATTGGCAGCATACGAGTTTAGTAAATTAATAAATGATATTCCTGCCAGCCCGTTTGTCCCGGATGCTCAATTTATGCTTGCAGAATCTTATTATCAATTATCTCCAGCTTATCAATTAGATCAAAGATATACAGAAAAAGCAGTTGAAGAATTTCAGGCTTTTATCGATTTCTTCCCTTTAAATGCTAAGGTTGAAGAAGCTGAAAATAAAATTAAAGAAATGAATTATAAGCTTGCTCAAAAAGCTTATCAGCAGGCAACCATTTACGAAAAAATGGAATATTATACAGCAGCTTTGATGTATTTTCAATCTGTTATTGATACTTATCACGATACCGAATTTGCCCCTTTGGCAATTGAAAAAAGAGTCGACATTTTAATAATGAAAGAAAGAATACAGGAAGCAGTAAAAGATATAGATTTGTTCTTAGCAAATTATCCAGATCATCCCGATGCAGAAAAAATGCAGAGACTTCAATTTGAGTTAATTGGTGAAGTTGATGGATAATCTTAGTATTAAACGTGTTGCCGATTCAAATATTATTATGACAGAATTGGTTCTTCCACAGCATACTAATCAATTAGGTAATCTGCTTGGGGGACAATTAATGCATTGGATTGACATTTGCGGTGCAATTTCTGCAGCTAAACATTCTCATAGAGTATGCGTTACCGCTTCTGTAGATAGAATTGATTTCCATCACCCAATTAAATTGGGAGATGTTGTTACTTTGGTTTCATCGGTTAACAGAGCTTTTAAAACTTCAATGGAAGTTGGCGTTAAGGTTTATGCTGAAGTTCTATCTACCGGAAAAAGAGTACATACTAATACAGCTTATTTAACTTTTGTAAGCGTTGATAAAGATGGTAAACCGGTTCCAACTTTTGAAATTATACCGGAAACTGATGATGAAAAAAGAAGATTTGAAGAAGCACTTAACAGAAGAAAATCTAGACTTATCTCTCGACAGTCTTAATATTATTTTATTTCTACTTTTTCTTTTCTCTTTCAATCTTGTTCATGCTCAAATTAATACCAATAATTTTATTAATATTGATAAGATTGATGTTCGTGTAGATTATAATAGAATTTACGACCTAGATTTTGACAACGATAATCTTATTGATCTTTTATTAATTAATAAATCCAATAGAGATTATTCGTTAATCAGAAATCTTTTTACAAAAGATCAAAGAATTATTAACCAGAAATTTTGGCTCAATTTATCATCTCTTTCACGTTACAGAAATGATAATAATATTATTTATTATTTTCTGGCTTCGCGTAAAGATAAATCCGTTAGTTTAGTTTACTTTACTAATTACGGTTCATTAATAATTAAAGAAACTCTTAAATTAAACTCCTTTCCATCAAAAGTATTTACGGCAAATTTCCGAAATAGAGGTAAATCTCAATCCGTTATTTATGGACCTTCTTTTAGCGGAATTTCATTAATAACGGAAAATAAATTCAAATTATATGAGACCAACATAGTTAAGGAAAACAGTTACTCAGAAGTATTTGCAAACGATTTTAACGGCGATACTTATTTAGATCTTGCAGCCTTAAATACTCTTAATAACTCGTTTGAAATATACTCCAATGATCAAAGCGGCAGTTTTTATTTCGACAGGAAAATCAATCTGCAAAGGAATGAAGTTTTTCAGCTTTATTCAGATCTTAATAATGATTCATTTCTTGATTTTGTAACTTCACTTAACAATTCGATAAATATTTATTACGGCGATTCGGTTTATTCTTTTTCGAACAAATTAGAATTGAATATTAACGAGCCGGTAAAAAAAGTAATTGCCGCAGATATTAATTACAATAACACAAAAGACATAATTTATATAAATAAAAATCAGACTGAAATTAAAGCTCTTTTTAGTAAAGAAGAAAACAGCTACGAAAAACCAATTACACTCCTTAATGGAAATAATTTTGAAGATATCAGAATTACAAGACGCGGTATTCTAAATCGGCTTCTCGCTGTTGATTCTAAGGGAAAACTATTTTCAGTAAGTTACCTGAGAAATAAAGAATCAGAGTTCCATATTTCGTTAGGTGATTCTCTCACAAATATTTTTTCAAACGAAAATATTTTGGGAGCTGTTAATCCGGAAGAAAAAAAACTGCATATCTTAAAACATGAAAATGATTCTTTTATATATAATGATTTCAACCTCTCAAAACCTTTTAATGATCTGCTTTCCTTTAAAGACAAACATGAATTGTTCTTGGTTTTCTACAATAGAGAAGAAAAGTTTGTTGAAGCTTTTCAAATTGATTCACTATTAACTCTAAAGCAGAAAACAAATTTTTATCTTGCTGAAAATATTTCTTCTTTAATTTATGATAAATCTACTAATCAAATTACCGCTTTTACAACAAAGGGAGACTCATACTCCTTACAAAACCTTTCTCTGTTTAATGAAGAAAAAGAAATAACAAAAAGTGAACTTTTCCTAATATCAAATTCAGCAGTGGATAAAGATGTTGTTAATATTGATTCAACATTTATATCTTATTTATCTATGGATAAGGAAGGAATTCATTTCAATTTGTCATTAAAAAATAAAATGATTTTCAGAGATTTATTAAGAGTTAAGATTAATACCGAGCAGACAAAAAACAGCGTTAAATCATTTAACAGAAATAATAGATTCTTCTCGATAATTAATGTGAATGAAAGCAAGGAATATTTGGTTTACAACAGAGATGAATTAAAAAAATATAAATCAGATTTTTATTTTGATCCGAAAAAACTACAATTAATTACTTATAAAAGAAAAGATAGATTTGTTTATCTTGATGAACAAACAAACAATCTTTATTGGATAAAAGTGAGTATTGCTGATAAATATTTTGCAAAAGAATTACTGCTTAAAAATGTTACTGCAGATGATTATTCATTATTTGTTTATAACAAAATTCCAATGATTGTATATTTTGATAACTCAGAAAAATTACTAACATTTAAAGAAATTCCTTTCAATGATTAAATATATTTTTCTACTCTTTTTATCTGCCGGAATTATTTTTGCCCAGGATATGGATTCTCTGTACAATCAACTTTTTTTAATTCATTCACATACAGATCAAAGGCATAATGAGTTAACCTACGAAGAAAATATAAAGTGTGGATTTGGAACAGTTGCAAACATCAGAGCTAACTTAAGTCAGTTCTCAAATCAAAAACAGAATGAAATTTTATCTGTTTTATCCCGTCCGGCAACTCAAAAATCTATTGTTTCTCCTTCTGGTTTTTTTAGAATTCATTATGATGAAACCGGTACAAATGCAATTGGTTATGATGTAAATGAACTGGCTGCAGCGTTGGACTCATCATACAATTTTGAAGTTAACAAACTTGGATTTCTCCCACCACCTTCTGATAATGGCCTTGGCGGAGATGATCTTTACGATGTTTATGTTCAGAATTTAGGTTCTGGTACTTATGGTTATACCGATCCAGAGACTTTAATAAATGAGGAAAGAGGTTATTATTCAAGTTATATGTTTATAGATAATGATTTCGGTTCCGACTTCCCGACAAACGGAATTGATGCTGCTAAAGTAACTGCTGCGCATGAATTTCATCATGCAATACAAATAGGTAATTATTCTTCCAATTATAATGATTTATTCTATTTTGAAATAACTTCAACTGCAATGGAAGAATTTGTATTTGATGAGGTTAACGATTACTATTATTATCTTCCTTCATATTTTGCCGATCCTTCAAAAAGATTTTATTTTGTACAAGGTTCAAATGCCGGATACAATAGAGCAATTTGGAATATCTTCTTAGCTAAAAAATTTGATTACGATATAATTAAATCAATCTGGGAAAAAATGAGAACCACCAGAGCAATTGAATCAATTGCTTCAGCAATAGGTGATAGAGGAAGTTCATTTAAAGTGATTTTTAATGAATTTGTCTCATGGGTTTGGTTCACAGGAAGCAGAGCAGTTCCCAATCAGTTTTTTGAAGAAGCTCTTTTTTATCCTCAAGTTACTCCAAAAGCTTCATATCAATTAAGAAATACTACTGTTTCATTAAGCGCCGAGCATACCGGAAATGATTTTCTAATCTTCAGCAATCAGACAGATTCTTTAGTTATTATTGTATCGGAATGTGATATAAATTCTGCTGTAAATTCTCCCGGTTCTCAAACTTCTTATCAGTTAAACTTAACAACCTCAACGGAATCGGGTGATATTAAGATTAACGAAAATTATTTTGCTTCCTATTCTTTAGAGGGAAATAATACCGGGATGTTTGAGACTTCATCAATTTTGAATAACCGCCTAATAGATGGTGACACAAAATTAATTGAATTGGAATTTCCCTATCCCCAGCCATTTAATTATTCTAAGCACAGCAGTATATTTATTCCCGTTTCGTCCGAATCAAAAAATTCTGCTGAATTATATGTTTATAGTTCTGATATGAATTTAGTATTTTCCGGTTCTCTTAATGTATTTTTAATTAATTATGCATTGTTAAGATGGGATGGAAAAGATAACAGCGGAAATAAGCTTCCAACCGGAGTTTATTATTTCGTTACCAATTCGAATGAAAAAATTAAAAAAGGAAAATTAGTTATTATTAATGAGTGATTATAAATTAAAGCTTGATAATGTTACAATGATCTTTGGAAGAAGACTTATTTTCAAAGAAATAAATTTTGAGTTTGAGAACGGAAAAGTATATGGAATAGCTGGACATAACGGTTCTGGTAAATCTACTCTTGCAAAAATTATATCCGGTATAATTGCCCCTACAAGAGGAAAGGTAATTCACACCAACAGTTCCAAAAAAATTATTCCCGAAAAACTTCATGATTACTTGGGGTTTGTCTCCCCTTATTTGGTTTTGTATGATGAATTTACGGCCGAAGAAAATCTTATTCACTTTTCAAAAATTAGGGGACATAAATACGACCATGAAAAAGCTGAACATCTTTTAAACCATTTCGGAATTTATGACAGAAGAAATGATTTGCTGAAAGGTTATTCTTCCGGAATGAAGCAGAGAATGAAATTTGTTTTTGCATTAATGCATTCACCACGATTATTACTTTTAGATGAACCGACTTCTAACCTTGATAATGAAGGAAAGGAAAGTGTTTATCAAATAATTGAAAAGGAATCTAAAGATAATCTTGTAATTGTTGCATCAAATGAGGAAACTGATTTAAGCTATTGCAGTAATATTCTGGAAGTAGAAATGTTTAAGAAAGATAACGGTACAAAATGAAAGCTCTTGCACTTTTTCAAAAAGACTGGAAATCAGAAGTAAGAACAAGATACGCAATAAATGCTTTAGCAATGTTTATTTTGGTTACAATTAGTGTTATTCTTTTTTCAATAGGTAGTGAAAAAATAACAGATTACTTAACCGGCGGATTGCTTTGGGTTGTAATATTTTTTTCCGCAATGTCCGGTTTATCAAGAGCATTTGTTTCAGAAGAAGAAAGAGGTACAACTTTAACACTGCAGCTAATTGCAGCCCCTTCAACTGTATTTTCCGGCAAACTTCTTTTTAATGTACTTTTAGTTTTCTTAATGAACTTTGTAATTACCTTTTTATATGAAATTCTTTTCGAATCATTTACAATTGAAAATTATTCCTTATTTGCTTTAGCATTTCTCTTTGGAAATATTGGAATTGCTGTCTCTTCCACAATGATTGCAGCAATAATTTCAAAGGCAAGCTCTAAAGGTACTTTATACCCGGTGTTATCTTTTCCAATTTTACTCCCCTTAATTTTAACTTTACTCGAATTAACCAAATTTTCAATGGATGGAAAAACTATCGAAGAATCTTTTGTTGAATTGGCAATTCTTGTAAGCTATGATGTTATAATGCTTACTGCCGGATATTTATTATTTGATTTTATCTGGAAGGATTAAGAAGTTTTAATGGAAATTACTTTATGGATTGGATTTATTGCACTCGTAATTTTTCTGCTGGTTTTAGATTTAGGTGTTTTTCATAAAGAAGATCATGTGATTTCAGTTAAGGAAGCACTGCTTTGGACCGGCTTCTGGATTGTTCTTGCCCTTCTTTTTGGTATTTTCATTTATTATGCTTACGAAGACCATTTCTTCGGAATTGCAATTGATTCTCACTCAATCAGCTCCGGTAATGATGCGCTGTTGAAATATTATACCGGTTATATCATTGAAAAATCTTTGAGTCTTGATAACATTTTTGTGATTGCATTAATTTTTTCCTATTTCGGAGTTCCGCTTCAATATCAGCATAGAGTTTTGTTTTACGGAATTTTAGGAGCCTTAGTATTTAGAGCAATTATGATTATTGCCGGAAGTGCTCTTATCCAAAATTTTTCATGGATGATTTATGTTTTTGGCGGTATTCTTATAATTACTGCTGTAAAAATGCTTTTTTCAAACCATGAAAAAGTTGATCCTGAAAAAAATTTTTTGGTGAAGCTTACTAGAAAAATCTTTCCGGTAAGTGAAAAGATTGAAGGACATAATTTCTTTACAAAAATTAATGGAAAAACTGCAATCACTCCTTTGTTTTTAGTTTTGGTAGTTATTGAAAATACAGATGTAATTTTTGCCGTTGATTCAATTCCTGCAATATTTGCCGTTACAACCGATCCTTTTATTGTATTTACTTCAAACGTTTTTGCAATTTTAGGATTACGGTCTCTATACTTTGCATTAGCTGCAATGATGAATAAATTTAAATACCTGAAAATTAGTCTGGTTTTTATTCTAGCTTATGTTGGTGTTAAAATGCTGCTTTCAAATTTTTATCATATTCCTACTTTAATTTCATTGGGAATTATAATAGCTGCTATTTCAATTGGTATTACCGTCTCATTAATAACTGCAAAAGATGATAAAAATCTGCAATGATTTAATCCTTTCTTAATTTTATATTTAAGAAAAGTTCTTGGGGGAAAAATGAAACTTATCTTAAAATTTTTGTTTCTGATTATTATTCTTTCTGCATGCCGACAGTCAACTGAACCGGAAGATGATTTTAAATTACCGGATGTACCGGATTCTGCCGAAGTAACTTTTAACAACAAAGGCTGGGCAGAAATTAAAAGCTTTCCTAATAATGTTATTTATGAAAATATTCGTTTAGTTGAAGCGGCTAATGAAAAAACTGCATGGGTTTCTGATTGGGATATTAGTATAATTTACAAAACCGAGAATGGCGGTGAATCCTGGAAAAAAATTGAGCCCCCAATTAAAGGAAATATGTTTTATATGGAAGCTCTTGATTCATTAACTCTTTGGATCGGGACTCAAGTCGGTGAAATATTAAAATCAACCGACGGCGGTTATAATTGGGTTTTACAACATGATTCTTATTTCATTAATTATATAGAATTCTTTGATTCCCAAAACGGAATTGCAATGGGGGATTCTCCCTTATCAAATGAAGCTCCGATTGAAATAATTCACACTACAGATGGAGGCAGCAGCTGGATAAATAAAAATAGTCAGCTTTACGGATTTACGACTAATATGGCAGTATCATTTTCTGATCCAAATAATGGTTATATGAGAATTACGGAATCATCTTCTATACTTAGAAAAACAACTAACGGAGGTGAAAACTGGAGTGAGATAAGACCTCCAATTGGAGGACAAAATATTTTTACAGTTGTTGCTTTAACTCCAAGCATTGCAATTATTTCACAAAGTCTTCCTTCAATTACTACCGATGGTGGAGTGACTTGGATTCAACAGAATCTTCCAACTTATGCAAGTCGATTTTCTAAAGTAAGAAACAACCAAAATTATTTATTTACAATTGCGGGAACTGTTCATCGATCTGTTAACAGCGGAAGAGATTGGGAATCAATTGACACCGGGATTTCTACTTTGTGGCAGTCAATCTCAACACCAAAAGAAAACATAATTTGGCTTACCGGTAAATTTGGAAATGTAACTTATAAAGTTTTATAGAAATGTTAAAAGGGGCTGTCTCAAATTGACTTTTGTCATCACGAGCGCCCGCCATGCTGAGCAAAGCGAGGCAGGAAGCGAAGTGATCTCAATTTTTAGCTAAAAAAGAAAGATTGCCCGCCTTGCAAAGCGAAGCGAGGCAGGCCCGCCTTGCAAAGCGAAGCAGGCTTCAGCAAAAATCGCTTCGCAATGACGATTTGCGATATTTGAGACAGCCCTTTTCTTAAATATGAATATATGTCTGCCCAATTTCATCAAGTCCAACTTTCAAACCATATTTTGGCGCAGATTTGTTCATCCAATCAATCGGTTCGTTAAATGGTTCATTCCCCTGCTTAAAAGTTTTACAATGCATCGGTATAAAAACTTCAGCTCCAATTTCATGAGACATTCTTAATGCTTCTTCGGGATTGCAATGAGCTCTTGTCCAAGGATTATAAGCTCCAATCGGCATTAAAGCAATATTTATGTTTTCATTCTTCAAAGGTTTTAGGAGATCGGTATCTGCGGTATCACCTCCGAATAAAATCTTTTTACCTTTATAATCAATCACATAACTGTTATAGCTTCTGCCGTCTTCAAAATGTCCTCTTGAACGATCTTTCTCCCAAGGAACCCGCCATCCGAAATGTTTTACTTCATTAGCTTTAATTCTTATACCGGAAACAACTGATTCATCCTCCCAATCCAAAACAGTAATATTTTTCCAAGGGAGATCTTCAATAACATCCTTAGTAAAGTAAGCAACAACTACTTCAATTTGATTAGGATATTTTTCTGTTAAATCTCTTAATGTAGGATAATCAGTGTGATCCATATGAGCATGTGAAAGAAGAATAATATCAGGCTTAGGAATTTCATTTACCGTAAGTGCAGGAGGAGTTAATCTTGATGGACCAATGCTGGATCCCATAAAATAAACACCTACTCTGCTGTATAAAACCGGATCGGTAAGAATCCATTTATCATAAAATTTAATCAGCATAGAAGAATGACCAAGCCATGAAATTCTTATATTTTCGTCATCCCATTGATCCACATTTGGTTTATAGTTTAGCGGGATATAATCATCAGCATAAACTTTTGATAGAATTCCCGGAAAAAAGGATAGTGTCAATCCCCCGGCAAATAATTTCTTTATAAAATTTCTTCTATTCTGTTTCATGATTTTTAAAACAAAGATACAGTGTCAATAATTCAAAATAAAGTGTAGAATTATATCAAAGATTAAAATTGAATATTTTTGTTAAAAATGATAATTTTATCCTTTAATAATTGTTATTATTAAATTCAACGTTGTTTTGAAAAACATAATTTTGGTGGACAAGGTGAAAATTCTTTCAGTTATAATCCTTTTTTCAATTTCCATTTATGCGCAAACCGATACTTTAAAAACTACAAAGTATCAGAACGTAGTTTTAAAAACGGGAGAATCCTATGAGGGATATATTTTGGATGAAGATTCGCTTAATATAAAATTAAAAACTATCAATAGTATTGAGGTTAAAATTCCAAAACGATTAATCAATAGATTAGAAGATATTAAAGGAGAGAAAATAGATTCGGTTTTTTACAAACATGATAAAAATGATTACCATCTCTACTTTGCCCAAACCGGTAAATCTATAGGTGCAGGTAACGTTTCTTTTGGTATTTCAGAAATCTTTTTTCCTTTTGTTACAGTAGGCATTACTGATTTCGCAAGTATAAGCGGCGGTATTTCTCTTTTCCCATCTTTTAGCGATCAATTATTTTACATAGCGCCAAAACTAAATTACACTATCAATAATTTTTCATTTTCAGCAAATGCAATTTATTTCAATTCTTTTTCAAATGATAATGGCGGCAGCGGTTTAGCCTATTTAAGCTCAACAGTTGATCAAAAAAAGTATTCAATAACTGTTGGTTATGGTTCCGGATTTGAGGAAAATAAATTTACTAAATTCAATTTTTTAATAGTTGGGTTAGAATTTAAAGCCGGTACAAGCTCAAAATTTATTTCTGAAAACTGGTTTTCCGGTTCGGATACTCCTTCTTTTATTTCATTCGGATTTAGAACTTTCAGTTCTACTCTTTCATGGGACTTTGGATTTATTACTCCAATTTATGATGACATTGGTTTCTTTATTCCTTGGGTTGGTGTAACTTATAACTTTAGATGATTCTGAGAATAACTACTTGAATTAATATCCTTCATTATACAGATTTTCTTTTCTCTGCCATAAAATCAATTTTTCTAAAATTACATATGCATACTGAATGAAAATAATAAAACATTTTTCATTTTTTATTTTCATAACTAAATTTAGCAGTCGATTCAAATTAATTCCGGAGAAACATTTTGAAAAAGCAAATTCTAATTTTTATTTCCATCTTATTTGTTTTTACAAACTGCAATGCACAGCAAAATCTATTAGAAGAAAATTATGTTAAGCAAGAATATAAAATTAAAATGAGAGATGGGACTAAACTTTTCACATCTGTTTATACTCCAAAAGATGATTCGCAG
The DNA here is from genome assembly GCA_002698995.1 of Ignavibacteriota bacterium. Taxonomy (GTDB): domain Bacteria; phylum Bacteroidota; class Ignavibacteria; order Ignavibacteriales; family Melioribacteraceae. Next base: position 17,992 of record PAAX01000014.1, read on the forward strand.
AATTATCCGATAATTCTTAGAAGAACTCCATACAGTGCTGCTCCATACGGAATTAGTAATTATCCAAAAAATATTGATACTTGGAAACATTTAATTGAAGAAGGATACATTTTTGTTTTTCAGGATGTTAGAGGAAGATTTATGTCCGAAGGTGAGTATGTAAATATGCGTCCTTATATTCCTAATAAAAGTAAAAACCAAATTGATGAAACAACCGATACATATGACACAATTGAATGGCTGATTAACAATATTCCAAACAACAACGGCAAAGTTGGATTGTATGGAATTTCTTATCCCGGATTTTATTCATCGATGGGAGCAATTGATGCACATCCAAATTTAATTTGTGTTTCTCCTCAGGCTCCAATTGCTGATTGGTTTATTGGAGATGATTTTCATCATAACGGTGCGTTTAACTTGCCGCTAGCTTTTTCATTCTTTTCAACTTTTGGTATAGAGCAGGATTCTCTTTACAAATCATGGCCAAAGAGATCTTTCGAATTTAATACTGAAGACGGTTATAAATTTTATTTGGATATGGGTCCATTAAAAAATGCGAACAACAAATATTTAAAAAATGAAATTCCTTTTTGGAATGATTTAATGAATAATGGAACATATAATGATTTTTGGAAATCAAGAAATATTAGACCTCATCTTAAGAATATCAATCCCGCAGTTATGGTAGTAGGAGGATTTTTTGATGCAGAAAATTGTTTTGGTGCACTTGAGACTTATAAATCAATTGAAAACCAAAATCCAACTATAAACAATACTTTAGTAATGGGTCCATGGTACCATGGCGGCTGGGTTAGAAGCGACGGTGATAAATTAGGAAATGTTTTCTTCGGATCAATGACCTCAGAGTATTACATTCAAAATGTAGAGCTCCCTTTTTTTAATTATCACTTAAAAGGAAAAGGAGAATTGAATCTTCCCGAAGCATTAATATTTGAAACCGGTTCCAATGTTTGGAAAAGTTATGAATCATGGCCTCCAAATAATTTAGTTAAGAAAGATTTATTTATTAATTCAGATGGAACTCTTACATTCAACAAAAAAGAAAATCAAAATGAATATACAGAATACGTAAGTGATCCAAGCAATCCGGTTCCTTATACTCAGACAAAATCTGTTAGAATGGTAAAGGAATATATGGTTGAAGATCAGCGATTTGTTAGCAACAGAAGTGATGTCTTAGTTTTTGAAAGCGATGTTTTGGAAAACAATGTAACTTTAGCCGGATCAATTAATGTGGAATTTTTTGTTTCAACTTCTGGCACAGACTCTGATTGGATTATAAAAATTATTGATGTATTCCCCGATGATTATCCTAATTATGAATTTACTCCCGACAGTATAAAAATGGGGGGCTTTCAAATGTTAGTCCGCGGTGATATTATGCGTGGTAAATTTAGAAACAGTTTTGAGAATCCAGAACCATTTATTCCGAATGAAGTTACAAAAATTTCGTTTGCATTGAATGATGTAAGTCATACTTTTAAAAAGGGACACAAAATCATGGTTCAAATACAAAGTTCTTGGTTCCCTTTATTTGATAGGAATCCACAGAAGTTTGTTGATATCTATAATGCTGATGAATCAGATTTTCAAAAAGCAATTAATAGAGTTTACAGCAGCAATGATTTTCCATCAAAAATTGAAATAAATGTTATTGAGTAAATTATAAATGGAAATACAATTTATAAGTAGCTCTTAAATTAAATCCGGCTTCAGGAAGTATAGATTTAATTCTAGATAAATGATTTCTATGTTCTCTGTTTAGGATATTATCAAGATTAATTGAGATGTTGTGAATCAAATTATTGCTGTAGAATGAGTATTGACCAAATGCATTAAAAATTATGTATCCGGCAGTCGGTTCTTCAAAAGCATCAACATAATTTTGATCTGCTGTCATTTCGCTGTTTATTCCAAATGAATAAACATCATTAGTATAGCTAATTCCAAAGACCCCTTTTAGTGGTGGGATTTGCGGTAATGAACCGCCCGATTTAAATTCTCCTCTTGTGTAACTTATTGATGAACTAAGCTTTATTTCATCTGTCATATTCCAATCAATTTGGTTTTCTATTCCATACATATATGCTTCTACTCCAAATGTTTTATAGATTGGAAGAAAAGTTGCAAAGTTTGTTTCACCTGTATTTCTAGGAATGATATAATAGGACAAATCATTTCTGAAAATATTCAGATTGAAATACAAATCTCTAAATTTATGATAAACAAAAACTTCAGAACCAAATCCTCTTTCTGCTTCTAATTCAGGATTTCCAATTTCGTATGAATATGCTGCTAAATGGGGACCTTCTGAGAAGAGTTCTTCAATTGTTGGAACACGTGAGGAACGATTGATATTAAATCCAATATAAACAATCTTAGATAATTCATACAAAGCTGAAAAAGAAAGTGAATACGTATTGAATATTTTTTCTCTTATATAACCAATTTTGGAATTCGGTTTTTCTTTATCCGGAGTAACCTTATCGAAATTGTATCTTGCACCAAACTCAAAGCTGAATTTTCTGTATGAAAAACTTTCAAATAAATAAGCAGAGAGATTTAATGATTTACTTTGTGGAGTAAAAACAAATCCGCCTACTGTAAAATCACGGCTTTCAAAACTCAATCCGTATGTACCGCTGTTAAAAAACAAAAACTGATTATGATTAAAATTAGTGTAACCAACATAATTTTCAATTTTAAACTCAGATCCAATTCTTCCGCTGGCTTCAAATTCTTTATGTCTATATGTACTTTTACTCAAATGAAATTCAATATCATTAACTGCAGGAGTATGAAGACTAATCTTTCCTTTTACATTATTCTGAATTCTGTACATTTCAATATCAACACCTTTAGGATGGGCTCCAACAAATCCTCCCGGAACTCCGTAATTCAATTCAAAATTTCTGAATGAATACCCAATGAAACCAAAACTTGGAACGAAAGAAGTACTAAAACTATAATTCAGATTTTCTGAATAAGAATTATCTAAAACTCCATTTGGTGTTGAGATATCATTAGTTTTACGTCTGCTTAAATCTCCGCGTACAGCAAAATTTTCAATCGGTATTTCTGCATTAACTGAACCCAAATAACCTTTATTAACTGTTTCGCCATAAAATCCAGCAGTTCCATAAATTTCATTATGAAGAACTTCCGGTATTTCATTCCTAACAATATTAACTACGCCACCGATTGTAGTTGGAGATTTCAATAAAACTTTTGGTCCACGTAAAACTTCAATTCGGGATACACCAAAAGGTTCAATAGAAACTGCATGATCAGGTGAAGTAGATGAAAGATCAGTTGTTTTATTCCCATCTTCTGAGATATGAACTCGGTCTCCTCCAAGTCCTCTTATTACAGGTCTAGCCGGTGCTGGGCCCATAGACCTTATTGCTAATCCTGTCTCATTCTTTAAAGTTGCTGCTAAAGTTTGGCCTAAATCCTTTTCAAGCTCTTTTCCTTTAAGCACATTTGAAATCTCGTAAAGATCATCAAACTTAGATTGTGGTGTTTGTCCCGTTATAATAACAGGAGAAATCTCAATAGTTTTGGGAATCAAATAAATGATAATTCTCTTATTATCATTAGGATTGTGCTTCACTTTAGTAATATTTTCTTGATAAGCTACATGAGTTACTTTTAATAAATGCTCATTATGATCAATTGAAATAAACTCAAATTCTCCATTTGCATTGGTAGTTGTATAAAGTTTATCATCAACAAGAGCAACTTCTGCAGATGCAATTGGTTTATTTGTTTCTGAATCAATTACAATCCCCTGCAGTTTACCATCAAAGGCAAAGAGATTGAAAATAATGCTTAGAGCTAAATAAAGAATTCCTTTCATAATTTTATCAAATCCTAAAACATAAAAGCTGTTTCAACAGTTTATAAAGAAATAAGCCTGTTAAAACAGCCAAAAAATTAATTAACGTTAATCTGAATATTAGCAAAAGTTTTTTCAATTGATCCATCATGCAAAAGACTGATTTCCAACTGAGCAGTTCCAACCGATTTAGCTTCAATTTTAAATGCATACGGTTCAGCTGCATCTTGTCCGGTTATAACCGCAACATTAGTATTTGAAATACTCAACTGTATTCCATGGTCAGGTACCGGAGGTTGAAATTGGGTTCCGTTTTCATCAAAAAATTTAACTACTAGATGATCTGTTGTTGTACCATTCTGCAATGCAAAATTTCCATTAACTGATCCATCTTGGTTGATTTTTACTAATTGATTTCCGCTCTCTTCATCAAAAATAATCAATCCAACAGGTTCTCCGTAAGATCCTTCTTCATGTTCAATTTTAACCGGAATTTTGCCGGATCTAAAATCGGAATGTCCTTCATGCATAATAAAGAATTCAATTTTGGTTTCCCCTTCTTTCAATCCTTTTATATGAAATTCATAACCTCCTTCTTCTCCGGGATGCTGCCAAACTTCAAAAATAGTTGGATCATCTATTTCCCATGCTAACTTTGGTTCAGATGGCGGAGCAATTTCATTTTCATCTTCGTCTATAAAAGTAATATCAAGAGCATCTCCAATTGCTCCTTCGGGTCCTTTTAATGTGTCTGTAGTTATTCCTCTTAATATTCTTGCTGCTTCAATGCCGGATGTTCTAAAAACCATTCCAATTGCTTCAAAATGTTCTTCTTGTGTACTTACGGGATCATCGGTTTTATCACATGAAGTAACAAATAAAGCTGAGATCAAAATTGTAAACGCAATTACAAATCTTTTAAATAGAATTGACATACTAATTCCTCCTAAAGCGAATTGTTTATAAATAATTATGTTTTTCTTTTAATTAGGAATTGTATGCGGGAGGTGCGCGTAATTTACTTAAGAGAAATTTTTGATTTAAGAGATGTAATTTATTCGATTGAAGATCTACAATTATTTCTTTGAATTCTTCATCAATGGTAAATGATTTTTTTACTATTGTTTGAAAATTTGCGAAATGCAAAATTGTACATTTGTAAGGATCATGAATTGTGTAATTGGAAGCATCTTCATGATTAGAGATATTTTTCTCAGAATTATAATCAATATCAATCTTATGGCTGTGAAGAGATGTAAGTGTAAGTAAAAATAAATATGAAAATAAAACCACAATAGAAATGGTCTTTTCTCTATTTATTAATATTTTTTTTACTCTTCTCATTTCAATCTTAACTTTTCTACAATTTTTTAACAACAAAAGATAATTAAAAATTCATTTTAAAATAATTTTAAATAAGATGCAGTGTCAAAATTTACCTTGACATATTTTCTACTATTTGCCAACTGAGATATGAATAAATTGGTTTTGAAATTCTAAATTGATTTTTCTAATCGACCTCAAATTTAATTGATTCTGTTAATTTTTTGTTTGTTTCGCGCGTAAGTTGATATTCTTCATTCAATTGCTTTAGAAGGAAAAAATAAGTAAAAACAATATTCTTAAATTTTTGATCGCCACTTAAATCTTTCAGCATTCTTCCATTAGCCATATTCAAATTTTCCAAACCGATTGGATAAACATAGGTGCTTACAAAATCATTATAAACATTTTCTACCAAAGTAATGCTCTCGTATCTCAGATAGAGATCAACAATATCCTTTCTCAATTTTTGATTTGATATAATTGACAAATTACCGGCATATTTTAATGACTCATAAGTGCTTGTTTGTCTATCAAAAGTAAATTGATTGATCATTACTGCTAATATTTGAGCCTGCAGTAACATTCTCTCTTCGGAAACGGCATCATCATATTTTTCAATTATTGATTCAAGATTAATCAGATTCTTTTCATTCATCCCTATAAGTGTATCAAGTGAATTTAGATCAGATTCCAAATCACTTTGGAAACTAATCAGATACTCCGTTTCCATTTTGGATTCTTGATAATTATCATATATCCTGTCAAAAATAAACGCAAAGGATACACCGGCAAATACAACAAATAATTCAAAAAAATAGAAACTGATATTTTTCTTATCCGCCATTTGTTATCTCTTTTTGTTTATAATCTACTTTTTTAATTCTGCTAACTCAATCATAATTTTTTCATGAATTTTTGATACGGCTGACGAACTTCCTTCATAATTGTTTGCAATAAAAGAAAATGAAATTGTCCGTCCCTCTTTATCTTTTACATATCCTTGATGTGATCTTACTCCCCCAATAAAACCGGATTTAACTCTTCCGTTCTTTTCCAGCGATGTTCCTTTTCCATAGTTTCCAAATGCTGCAATATCTTCTGAGTCACCGGTGATACCAAGTGAATTATAAAACGGTATAAAAGATTTTGAGTTATACATATAATCCAAAAATTGAACGAAAGTAACTGTTGTAATTGCATTGGATCTGCTCAAACCGGAACCATCAAATAAGTTTAATCCCTTTGTAGAAATATTTTTTTCTTTAAGAAACTTACTTACTACTTCAATTCCAGCTTCAGTTGTTCCTTCCCCTTTTATTACAAATCCGATTTCCTTTAGGAGCATTTCAGTATAAAAATTAAAACTCTTCTTGTTGATGATATAAACAATCTTGTCCAAGGTAGGAGAAGCTTTTTCAAAAATCATTTTCTCCAATGAATATGACTTTGGGGTTTCCAAAATCTTTGCAGTTCCATTTACTTTAATTCCGTTTTCATTTAATATCCTTAATAGAAACTGAGCAGCAAATAAAGGTGGATTTGGAATCGAACCTTTTATTGAGAACTCATCAACTCCCGCCGGAACCGTTCCTCTTAATACTGCATTAAATAGATTTGGTGCACTAAAAATATAGCCGTTATCACCCGAACCTTTTGCTCCGGTTTTCATATAATTTGTAAAAGTTAGATTCGGGATTGCCGGTTCAGTTCTTAATACTTCTGCTATATCTCCCTTTGCTTTGCCCGGTTTGAAGTATAATTCATATAGATTATCATTCAATGATAAAGCCGTATTACTCGTCCCGTAGTAATTTCCAATATCAATCCAATACCAATTATTAGGAATTGCATTATCGCTGTACTTCAAAGCATCTGCATAAATGTTACCATTAATTATTTTGATATTAAGCTTTTTGAAGGAAGAATAAATCTCATTAGAAAGCTGATCTAAATCTGATGAACCTTCAACTCTTGATGAACCAAATGTGGGATCTCCTCCACCCACAAAGTAAATATCACCGTTTAATATTCCGTCTTCCAATTTCCCATCATAAAATATTCTAGTGAAAAATCTGTAATCTTTTCCGAGAAGTTCAAGTCCTACTCCGCTTGTAATTATTTTCAATCCTGATGCTGGGGCAAGAGCTTTATTGCTGTTCAATGTAATAAGAGGCTTTTTATCATCAACATATTTTGCATAAACACTCCAAACAGCACTTTGCATATTATCTTGATTAGAATATTCTTCTATCTGCTTCTGCAGTTTGATGTTTGTCTGAGCATTTAATGAAATAACTAAGAGGAGAAAAAGAGAAATAATTTTTTTCATGATCATTCATATTTATTAATGAGATTCACAAATTTATTAAATTGATTATTAAAAGAAATCAACTAAGGAATTATTATGGTAAAATTACCTCATACAAATCTAGATTCGTCTAGAATTATTTACGGATGCATGAACATTGGCGGTTCTTGGGATGATTCTAAAATAAGTAATGATGCGATTAACAATACTTTAGAATTAGTAAGCACTGCTTTAGAAAATAAAATTAATTTTTTCGATCATGCAGATATTTACTGCAGAGGAAAATCGGAAGAAGTATTCTCAAACATTTGGAGAGAACTAGATATAAAAAGAGAAAAAATAATAATTCAAACCAAATGCGGAATTAGATTTCCCGGCTTCCCTAACAGCGATTCACCACAGAGATTTGATTTTAGTTACGATCACATAATGTATTCGGTTGATGCAAGTCTGAAAAGACTTAAAACAGACTACATCGATATACTCCTTCTGCACCGACCAGATCCTTTAGTTGAACCGGTTGAGGTTGCAAAAGCATTTAATGAATTAAATGATAGCGGCAGAGTAAAATACTTTGGCATCAGCAATCACAATAGATTTCAAATAGAACTACTGCAGAATTTTTTAAGTGTCCCTTTAATTGCAAATCAGCTTGAATTTAATATTGTACATAATTATTTAGCTAATGAAGGTATTACATTCAATAATTCTCAAAGTCAGATGATACATGGTTACGGAACTTTAGAATATTGCAGATTGAATGATATTACAATTCAAGCTTGGTCTCCACTTGGTAAAGGAAAATTTCTAAACGGTGAGAACTTTCCGGATGAGACTTCTAAAAATGTTTTCGATCAATTAAAAGCTATTGCAGATAATCATAACGTTACTCCCGAAGCAATTGCAGTTGCATGGATATTAAGGCATCCGGCAAAAATGCAGTCTGTAGTAGGAACAACAAATGTTGAAAGATTAAAAAATATTTGCAAGGGTTCTAGTATTAACTTAACAAGAGAAGAATGGTATAAGATTTTTAATGCAGGAAGAGGCGAGAGATTACCATAAATATTTCCTCCAAGGTTTATAAGCCTTGGAGGAAATAAGTTGTTTTTATTTTACTTCAAATTTTGAATCGGCGACATCTGTATTGAACTGTGCAGATGTAAGAGTTAATTCGTTTACCATTGGTCCAACACTTTGAACCAATTTTTGAGCGACTTTAACTCCGTCAAAATCTTTATAATCACTTAATGATATAGTTTGAGTAAAAGCGCCTTGAGGAGTTTTTAATGTTGATTGCTGCTGTAACAAAAATCCGCTTTCCTTATCATAGTAATTTATTGATTTATCGCCGTTAGCCATTGTCAATTCAACTTTAAATGCTTCTTTTCCTTCTACTTTTTCTAATCCCTTTAGTTCTGCTGTAATTCCATGCTTAGAAAAATCCAAAAACGGGAAGAGCATTGATTGATTCTTTAATGTTTCCAACTGCTCACCGGCTAAAGGGTTTGATTGACCATTAACTATAACTGCTCCTTTTTCTCCATCATACACAGTTACCTGTTTAAATACAGAGGCATCAAGTTCTTGATAAAGTTTGTTAGGTACTTTTTGGATTGCTGTTAATGTTATATCCATTCCCTGCGCTTTGCCTTTATAAACTATAGTCTGATTAACTATTGAAGAAAGTTTTTCTCTTCCGCCAACAACTTCAATATACTTTTCAATTACAGATTCGGTAGTAACACCTTCAGGAAGATTTTTTACACTTGGATCATATTCGTTTCCATACATATCATAATAGTTTACTTTTCCGCTTAAGCTGAATTTCTTCAGGCTTTCAGCAACTTCTTCGGCTTTTCCAACAACAACTACATAAGCGTTGTCTGGTTTTAAGTATTTTTTTGCTACTGCTTGAATATCTTCAACTGTAACTGAGTTTACTTTTTGAAGATAGGTTTTGTAATAATCTTCAGGTAAATTTTCTAATTGAATATTTAAGGCAAATTCGGCAATTGTTTGTGGTGATTCTAAACTTCTTGCAAAACTACCTATTAAATATTTTTTAGCGGATTCTAATTCTTCTGCACTCACTTTCTCATTTCTTAACTTTTTTAATTCATTAAGAAATTCGGTAACAACACTATCGGTAACAGAATTTCTTGCTTCGGTTCCGGCAATAAAATTACCTACAATTTTATCAGGACCAATAGAAGCTCTTGCTCCGTATGTCCAGCCTTTATCTTCTCTTAAATTCTGATTAACTCTTGAAGAAAAATAACCGCCTAAAATCATTCCCAAAACTCTAGCTTTTACCGCATCATCACTTGCTAAAGTTAAATTAAGTGGATAAGCTACATTTATTACAGATTGCACTGCATTTGGTCTATCAACCAATGCTACTTTTGTAACCAATGGTTCTTCAACTTTAGGAATTTTCGTAGTAGGAATTTCCCCTTTTTTCCAGTCGGCAAAATACTTTTCTACTAATTCTTTAGCTTCATCAAAAGTAATATCACCAACAACTGCCAAATATGCGGCATTCGGTTTGAAATATGTGTCATAATAATTTTTACTCATTTCTAAAGTAATGTTATTGACTGTTTCTTCTGTAGTCTGTTCACCATAAGGATGATCTAATCCATATGATAATGCTCTTCTTACATTTCCAGCAATTGCATTAGGATCATCTTTTTCTGCTTTCAAGCCGGATATAGTCTGTTTCTTTAATTTGTCCAACTCTTCTTGTTTGAAATCAGCATTAAGAATAACATCAGACATAATATCAAGCAGACTATTAACATGTTTTTTAAGTGCAATTCCGGTAACAGTTGATGATGTAGTAAAAAGGTCTGCACCAATAAAATCAACTTCTTCATCAATTTGATCTTTTGTTCTATTTGTAGTTCCGGTTCTTAAAAGACTTCCGGCCATTTGAACATAACCTGCATTTTCTCCTTCAATAATCGGATCGCGATCAATTACCAATCTAAATGTTACTCTAGGAAGTTTATTATTTTCAACAACAAAAACTTTTAATCCGTTATCTAATTGAAATGATTCGAAATCTCCAAGTTGAATTTCTGGAGCTGGACCAGGTTCCGGCATTTTGCTTCTATCAACTTGCGCATTAATGCTTAATAAAAGCATTAAAACCATTAACAAGAAAAATTTTACTCTCATTTTAACTCCTTTATCATTATTCAAACTTTAGTTTAGCTTTGCTTTTGTGATTTTGGCAGATAATAAAGAACTACTCTGTTATTATCGTCTAAATATTCTTTTGCAACTCTTTGAATATCTTCACGAGTAACCTTCATATATCTTTCTAGTTCTGTGTTTATTAGATTAGCATCACCAAAATAAACATGGTAGTTAGCTAAACTTTCTGCAATTCCATTTACTGTAGAGTTTGAACTGACAAAATCAGCTTCAATCTGATTTCTTATTTTCTGGAATTCATTTTCTGTAATTAATTCATTTTTTACTTTATTGATCTGTTCCTGCATTGAACTTTCCAAATCTTTGGGATCAATACCTGCATTAGCAATTCCGAAATTCAAAAACAATCCGGGATCTTCCAACGCCAATGGAAATGAGCCTACTTGAACTGCTTTTTGTTCTTTATCAACAACAGCTTTATACATTCTTGAACTTTGTCCGCTTGAAAGTAATGTTGTTAACATATTCAATGCATAATAATCATCTGTTCCTTGTGCTGGAATATGATAGGCTTGAATAACTGCCGGTAGCTGAATATTATCATAAACTGTATCTCTTACTTCTGCAGTCATTTTAGGTTCTTTAATTGTCGGTCTTGGAATTTCCTTTGTCCCTTTTGGAATAGAAGCAAAGTAATCTTCAACCCATTCTTTTGTTTGATCGATGTCCAAATCACCAGCAATAGTTAAAGTAGAATTTTGAGGGACATAAAAGGTTTTATAAAAATCCACAAACTCATCTAAAGTAGCTTGATCAATATATTGTGCAGAGCCTATTGGAGTCCAGCGGTAAGGATGAACCTTATAAGCATTAGAAAAAGTCTCTTCCAAAATTGATCCGTAAGGTTGATTATCCAATCTCTGTTTTCTTTCTTCCTTAACTACTTTTCTCTGTGTTTCAACACCAACCGAATCAATCTTAGCATGAAGCAGTCTTTCCGATTCCATCCACAAACCAAGCTTTAATTGATTGGATGGAAGAACTTGATAATAATAAGTTCTATCAAATGATGTGTTGGCATTAAGCATTCCGCCATTGCTTTGAATTAGTTTAAAGTATTCGCCTCGGTCAATATTTGCAGTACCTTCAAACATCAGGTGTTCAAAGAAATGAGCAAATCCGGTTCTTTCCGGATCTTCATTTTTTGAACCCACATGATACATTAATCCAACAGCAACAATTGGTGTTGAGTTATCTTGATGAATAATTACATGTAATCCATTATCAAGTGTATATTCAACAAATTCAATCTTTCTTGCATCGGATGCCTGAAGCATAAATGCTAAAGAAAGAAATAGGATTATCGAGAATAATTTTTGTTTCATCTGTTATCCTTTCTTTTAATTAATAAGTTTTGATTAAATTTGATTTCAGATTTGTTCCCGCAAAAATGTAAAGTTTAGATGAACTTTAATTTGTACCGTCAATTTAATTATTTGTTTACTTTGAACAAATATTAAATGATTTTATTTTAGTTAATCCACTTCGGAAACTGTAATTACACTTTAGGGTATCTAATGAAAACTACATTTTTAACTATATCAATAATCTTTCTTTTTTCATGTTCCGGAAGTATAAATAATAATTATCAAGCTGAATTGAAAAATAACAGGTGGGTTCTTAAGTATTTTGAAGGGGAAAAACTTGCGTTTAATAACTTCGAGAAAGAAGTATTTATTCAGTTCCCTATTGATTCCGAAAATCAATTTAGAGGATTTGCCGGCTGCAACAATATTTTCGGCGGTTACAAGGTAAAAAATGATTCGCTGCAGTTTCTCGATTTTGCTTCTACAAGAATGTCATGTCCTTTTAATGATTTCGAAAGCAGATTTCTTAAAACATTACGGAGTACTGATCGTTATAAAATTGAGAAAGATATTATCACATTATTTTCCAATGATAATGCTATTTTAAAATTTCAAGCTACCTATTATCAATAAGAATGTAAGGAGACTCAATGAATAGATTCTTACCAATTGCTATTCTTTTTATTACTTCACATCTATTTGTTTCAGCACAAGATAAATTTATGTCGGTAACAATTGACGACATGCCTTTCCAGCACCAAAGTATGTTTGAAAGTGAAGAACAAGTGGAATTGGTTAAGAAAATAATCGATCACTTTCAAAAGTATGATGTTCCGGCAGTTGGATTTGTATATGAAGGAAAACTTTATAACGATAAATTAATTGATTCTACCAAATTGAGTATTCTAAAAATGTGGTTAAGTTCCGGACTCGAACTGGGCAATCATACGTTTTCGCATTTAGATATAAATCAGGTTTCTTTTGAGGAATATAAAAATGATCTTCTAAAAGGAGCAATAATTTCAAGCAGGCTTTCTAAAGAACATGGAATTAAATATGAATATTTTCGTCATCCATATTTACGGAGCGGTGAAACTAAAGCGAGAATGTTGGAATTAAGAGAATTTCTAAAAGATAATAATTATAAAGTCGCACCGGTTACAATTGATAATTCAGAATGGATATTCGCTTTTGCTTATAATAAAGCTTACGAGCAAAACGATTCTACTACCATGAAAAAACTGGGCACCGATTATATCAGCTACATGATCGCAAAAGTAAAGTATTATGAGGAGCAGTCAAATAAATTGTTCAGAAAAAATATTAAACAAGTTCTTTTAATTCATGCAAATTTATTGAATGCTGATTATTTGGGATATCTCTTAAAAGCAATTAATGAATATGATTATAAGTTTATAACTCTGGATGAAACGATTTCCGATAAAGCTTATGAAACTGAAAATAATTATGTCGGCAGATATGGTCCATCATGGATACATAGATGGGCATTAACCAAAGGTGCAGATGAATCCTTTTTTGCCGGTAATCCAAAAATTCCCAATTATATAAAAGATTACACAAATATTAGATATGAATAATGATTTGTACTAAGAAAAAATGATTAAATAATTTTTACAATGAAAACAGGAGGAAGTTATGCAGACAATATTAGGAACTGGGGGAAGTGTTGGTTCTTTGCTTGCAAAAGAACTTCTCAATTATGATTCTAAAATCAGATTAGTTTCGCGTAATCCTAAAAAAGTAAATCCGAATGATGAAACTTTTTCTGCTGACTTTAAAAGCAAAGAGCAGACTTCAAAAGCTATTGAAGGCTCTGACGTAGTTTATCTTATTGTTGGAATTGAATATAAATATAGTATATGGAAAACTGATTGGCCTTTAATAATGCAGAATGTAATCGACGGCTGCTTAAAGAACAATTCAAAACTTGTTTTCCTTGATAATATTTACATGCTTGGTGTAGAAAGTCTTAACAATGTAAAAGAGGATTCAAAAATTAATCCGTGTAGTAAAAAAGGAAGTGTAAGAGCAGAATTAAATCAAATGATTTTTGATGCAATCCAGAAAAAGGGATTGCAGGCAATTATTGCTAGAGCCGGAGATTTTTACGGTCCCCCTCCAAACAACAGCAGCATCTTAATGTTAATGGTTTTCAATCGTATGAAAGATGGTAAAAAAGCTCAATGGCCGGTTGAAGTAAACAAAAAACATGCATTTACTTACACGCCTGACATTGCAAAAGCTATGGCAAAACTTGGAAATACGGAATCTGCATACAACCAAGTATGGAATATGCCTACAGATAAAAATGCATTAACCGGAAAAGAATGGATAGAATTAATTGCCAATAAACTGAACAAAGAACCAAAGTTTCAATTACTGCCAAGTTTAATGTTCACTCTTTTATCACCATTCGTTTCTATGATAAAAGAAGTCCGGGAAATGAATTATCAATTCACAAATGAATACATAATAAATAGCGATAAGATTGAAAAAGAATTGGGAATTAAACCGACCAAATATGAAGATGGAATTGATGAAATAATTAAATTGGGATGATTTCTCTAAATTGAATAATATGCCGTTCGGTCAGAACGGCATATTAAAATCTATTATCAATTAATTTGCTAAAACCGATGTAACTTTTTCTGCGGCATCTTTTAATGTGGCAGCAACTTCAAATTTCAATCCGCTTTTCTTTAATAATACAGCAGCTTCTTCTGCGTTGGTTCCATCAAGTCTAACTATAACCGGAATTTCAACTTTAACTTCTTTTACAGCATCAATAACACCTTGAGCAACTCTATCGCATCTTACAATTCCACCGAAAATGTTAATTAAAATTGCTTTAACATTTTTATCAGAGAGAATAATTTTGAATCCATTTGCAACGGTTTCTTTATTTGCAGTTCCGCCGACATCCAGAAAGTTTGCTGGCTCGCCGCCGGCTAATTTGATGATATCCATTGTAGCCATTGCCAATCCGGCGCCGTTTACCATACAGCCAACGTTTCCGTCAAGTTTTATATAATTCAAATTATATTTTGAAGCTTCAATTTCGTGTGCGTCTTCTTCATCTAAATCTCTGTATGCTGCAACTTCTTTTTGACGATAAAGAGCATTATCATCAAAATTCATTTTTGCATCTAAAGCAACAACTTCATCGGCATTAGTAATTACTAAAGGATTTATTTCAAGTAAAGATGCATCAGTTTCAACATAAGCTTTGTATAATTTTTGTATAAATTTCACAAAACTTTTGAAAGCATTTCCTTCAAGTCCTAATGCAAAAGCTAATTTTCTTGCTTGATAAGCTTGAATTCCAACTGCAGGATCGACCCATTCTTTAATTATTTTTTCGGGAGTTTCTTCGGCAACTTTTTCAATTTCAACGCCCCCTTCTGTAGAAGCCATAATTACATTTTTAGAAACTGCTCTATCTAAAAGAATACTTAAATAAAGTTCCTTCTTATAATCCAATCCCTCTGTTATAAAAAGAGTTTTAACAATTTTACCTTCATCACCAGTTTGATGTGTAACCAAAAGATTGCCGAGCATTTTTGATGCATAATCTTTAGCCTTATCAACAGAAGTAGTAAATTTAACTCCTCCTTCCAAAACTAATTCATCACGTTTTTTAGGATTGTATAATTTCCCTTTTCCTCTGCCGCCGGCATGAATCTGTGACTTAACAACAAATTGATTTATTCCGCGAGCTTGCAGTTTTTTAATTGCAGAATCAAATTGCGACATTTTTCTAATTGCTACACCATCTTGAATAGCAACATCATATTTCTTCAAAATTTCTTTGGCTTGATATTCGTGTATTTTCATATTGCCCTTAACTTTTAGTTTATCAGATAAACAAATTTATTAAGAAATTACTTTTTATCGAAATTTAATTTTTGAAATAAATATTTACTTTTGCTAATCCCGCTTATTTAGAGACTATCTGTAAATTGTAAAAGGATAAAACAAGAGAACAGAGTCTCCCGATTCTGTTTTGCTTATCAGCTGTTCATACCCTATGCTTTTATAAATATAATTGCTGCCGTTTAATGTATCTGCATTAGCCCCGACAAAGATTTCTTCATTTTCATATAATTCAAAATTTCGTCTTTCAATTACCCAGCCTTTTGGGCAGGTAATTCTTTTATAAAACTCTTCCTCTTTAATCTCTGAATTCAACTTTATCATTTCATGAAAAGAGACCTCAATATTTGGTTGAGGATAAGTTTTAAATTCCTTATCGAGCACATATACTTCTACTGATAGAATAACTTTAAGCGGTAATGATGTTTGCGGTTCAGTTATCTTATTATCCTTACAGCTTATAAAAAATAGCAACAGTAGTAAAACAATAAAGAATTTTTGAATAGGTTTACTTTTACCCAATTTCATTTTATACCTAAGAAGATTTCAAATTTGTCTATCGAGAAGACATTATTATATTCTTAAAAATAATTAGAATTATTTACAGTATTGTGTGATTCTTATATAAATCTTTTTGAACAATTAAAAGTGGGGATAAAAACTAATGTTTACTATTTTTGTATTAATAATCAAACAAGGAACACATGATTAATACTAATAAAATAATTGTAGTTGGTGACCGGATTTTGATAAAACCGGAGGAGAATTTAGAGAAAACCAACAGCGGTTTATATCTTCCTCCCGGCGTAACTGAAAAGGAAAAAGTACAAGGAGGTTATGTTTTAAAGGTTGGACCCGGTTACCCAATTGCCTCTCCATCAGAGGATGAACCTTGGAAGGAAAACGGAAATACAAAATATATTTCTCTGCAAGCTAAAGAAGGGGATTTTGCCCTTTTCCTTAAAAAGGATTCTATTCCAATTGAACTTGAAGGGGAAAAATTAATTATCGTTTCTCAAAATGCAATTTTACTTTTAATTAGAGATGAAGATTTGTTAAGCTAAAAAGGATTTAAAATGCAGAATGAATTAGAAAATTTTATTCAGAATTATGAAAACAAAGTTGTTAAACTAAGTAAAGAAGCTAATGAAAAATATTTTCAAGCCTCAATAAGTGGTAAGGAAGAAGATTATCATACAGCTTCTGAGCTTCAAACAAAGCTGAGTAAAATCTATACAAATAAAGATGATTTCAAGAAATTAAAAGAATTCAAAGAAAATGGAAATATTTCTGATCCAATTTTGAAGAGAGAACTTGATATTATTTATAATGATTTTGCCGGACATCAATACGATGAAGAGCTTCTTGAAAGAATTATTAAACTCTCAACTGAAGTGGAACAAAAATTTGCAACATATAGAGCTGAAGTAAATGGGAAAAAATTATCAGACAACCAAATTGATGATATTCTAAAAGAATCAAAAAACAATAATGAACTTGAAGAAGTTTGGAATGCAAGCAAACAGATTGGAAGAATTGTTAGTGAAGATGTAATTCAACTGGTAAAGATGCGGAATGAATCTGCGCAAAAATTGGGCTTTAAAAATTATCATGAAATGAGTCTTAGTTTAAGTGAACAATCATACGAGCATTTAGATAAGCTGTTTGATGAGTTAAACGAATTAACCAAAGATGCATTTACTAATCTGAAAAATGAGATTGATGAATATCTATCAAAAAGATACAATGTAAATAAAGATGAACTTAAACCTTGGCATTATCAAGATAAATTCTTTCAGCAAGGACCACAGATATATAAAACCGATCTTGATAAATATTTTAAAGAACATGATTTAGTTAAGACCACAAAAGATTATTACAACGGTATTAATCTTAATTGTGATGATCTAATTGAAAAAAGTGATTTGTTTGAGAAAGAAGGAAAATATCAACATGCATACTGTATGGATGTTGATAGAAGCGGAGATGTGAGAGTTATCTGCAATGTTAAATCCAATCACAGATGGATGTCGACAATGCTGCACGAGTATGGACATGCAGTTTATGATAAATATATCTCTCCCAAACTGCCATGGAGTTTAAGACAACCGGCACACATTTTTGCAACCGAAGCAATTGCAATGTTGTTCGGCAGGTTTGCATCAAATCCAATTTGGCTTAAAGATGTAATTGGAATTTCTGAAAAGGAAGCAGAGCAGATTTCTGAAGATTGTTTTAATTCTCTCAAACTAGAACAACTCGTCTTTTCAAGATGGGTTCAGGTTATGTATCGGTTTGAAAAAGGAATGTATTCAAATCCTGATCAAGATTTAAATCAGCTTTGGTGGAACTTAGTTGAAGAATATCAGCAAATTAAAAAACCCGAAGGAAGAAATGAACCGGACTGGGCTTCAAAAATACATGTTGCTCTTTATCCCGCTTATTATCATAATTATATGCTAGGTGAACTTTTAGCTTCACAGCTTTACTTTTATATCAAGGATAAAGTTATTAAGTCTAATGACTCAGAAGTAAGCTTTAATAATGAACCTCAAGTTGGAGAATACTTAAAACATCTTTACTTCTCATACGGTTCTTTATACAGATGGGATGAACTTATTGAAAATGCTACCGGTGAGAATTTGAATCCAAAATATTATGCTCAACAATTTGTTAAAAGGGAATGATGGTTAAGTGTAAAGTATGCAGTTCAAAATCAAATTATTTTGGAAGTGCATTAGTATTAACAAAATATAAAGTAAAGTATTATCAATGTTCTAATTGCAAATTTGTTCAAACTGAAGAACCATACTGGCTAGATGAAGCATACAATAGTGCCATATCCGCAGTCGACGTTGGAATAGTTAAACGAAATAGAGAACTAGCAGAAAGTACACACTCTTTAATTGTTAATTTCTTTAAGAAGACAAAAAGCTTTTTGGATTATGGTGCAGGGTATGGTCTTTTTGTAAGACTTATGCGTGATAAAGGATTCAATTTTTATTGGTACGATAAATATGCAGAAAACCTTTTCAGCAGAAATTTTAAAGGAGATAAAAATAAAAAGTATGATTTAATTACAGCGTTTGAGGTGTTTAAACATTTGCCAAATCCCATTGAAGAAGTTGAAGCTATGTTGAAACATGGTAAATCAATTTTCTTCAGTACTTATCTGCTCCCGAAATCAAATCCAAAGCCGAACCAATGGTGGTATTATGTAACAATTGCGGGACAGCATGTTTCCATTTACACGCGTAAATCTTTAGAGATTTTAGCAAAAAAACATAAACTGAATTTTATAACGGATGGTAAAAATCTGCATTTAATTACTCCTTTAAAAATATCGGAGGCAAAGTTTAGAATTATTGTGAATAAAAAAGTATCCCCAATACTTAACATTTTTAGAAAGAGAAAATCCTTAATTAATAAAGATTTCGAAAGGATTTCTGGAATAATTAAAGAAAAACTGAAATGATATATGGAGAGCGAATTCAAGACTGATCTTAAATTCGCTCTGTAAAATTTATTGAATCAAGCTTAGCATTACTTCTATTTCATCAACTATCTTGTGGGTGTTTCCTCTAAAACCTACGCTTCTAAATCTGATGTTTCCTTCTTTATCAATAATAAATTTTGTCGGGATTCCGGTTACTTTATATTCACCAACAACATTATTTTCAGTATCCATAAGTACATGGAACGGATAGTTGTTTTTTGCAATAAAATCTTTTGCATTTTGAAGTTTATCTTCCACTCTTTCCCAAGTATTTACAAAAAGGAATTTTGTACTTCCGTCAGCTTCAAGTTTTTCTTGAGCCAGTTTCATACCGGGAAATGAATTCAAACAAGGTCCGCACCAAGTCGCCCAAAAATCTACAATAACATTTTTTCCTTTAAAGTCTGAAAGAGAAACCTCTTTTCCTTCTAAGTCTGTTAAAGTAAAATTAGGTGCAGGTTCATTAATCAATTCTTTCTTCATTTCAGCTACTAAAAGTTCCTTTGCCATTTCGGAATATTTACTCATATATTCATCAAAACCTTTAACGCCGTTATTCTTTGCAATGTATGCTTCTTTTAATTTTTCTAAGATTACCTCAGATGAATTTCCGGTTTTAATAAATTCTTCGGAAGCTGCCATAATTTCATCATGATTTCCAAGTTCACTTAATACAGTAATGTATAAACTATTAAGTGCTTCTTGCGGATAATAATCCATTGTTAAATCAACTGCTTCTTTTAATTCTTTAGCTGCTTGTTCAAGGTTTCCATTTTTATGAAGAATTCTTCCATGAATAAAAAGATTCATTCCGTATTCAAATCCCCTTGAGTCTTTCCATTCTTTATCAGAAGAAGAAACTGGTTTTTCAAGAGTTGGATTTTCATATTCACTTTTACCAAACTGTAATCCATTCAAAGCAATTTTTTCTGCTAAAGCTAAATCACCATTGGCATCTACAATATTTCTTGCAGCAAAAAATCTGTAATAAGGACTAACACTTGTGCCATACTTTTCAAGATATTCCAAAACTTTCTCATGCATTCCTGCTCTTGATAACTGAACTAAAAGATTATCATACATCGATTTTACTAGATCTTCTTCCGGAAATGATTTAATCATTTCATCAAATAGAATTAGTTTTTTATCAAAATCTGCTTCGTTCCTTAACTGATTTGATAATTCCAGCAATTTAAATTTTCCGTTTGGATTTTTCTCTAATGCTGAAGTTTTAAGTTGTTCGGCTTTTTCGGCATTCCCTAAAATATTTTGATAAACATTATAAAGATTATAATATTCTTCATCTGTTAAGTCGGAGTTATTAGATGTGAATGCGTCTGCCTCAGTCTGTAATGCTTGAATATCATCTGCACCTTGCAGACTTCTTAAATAACTATAAAAGTATTTTCTTTTAAGATTTTCTGACTGAGAAAAAAGAGTTTCAAATTCAGACTTAGCATTTTCAAAATCTCTTTCTAATCCGGCTGCTCTTCCTTCTCCTATTAATGCCGCTGCATAATTAGCTTTTGATTCAGCATAAAGTTCCGGATTACTTTTATTTAAATAAATTACAAATCCTTTTCCGTCATTAGTTTCTTCTGTTTCACCGCTCAAAAACTTTACAATTACTAACTTAGATTCGGGATTAGTTTTGAAGGTCGCTTTCCAGTAGTTTCCTTCATTATTCATTTCAGTTCCTATTGTTTCGGTAATTTCTTCATCAAACAAATAGGCATTCATTGTAACTTCTTCGGATAAATTCAAAGCAGATGAATCTGCTTTAAAGTAAACAGTAATTTCCTCACCACTATTCGGATTTTCCGGTTCAATAGTAAATTCATTCTTAATTTCTTTTTGTGAACAAGCAGCAGCAAATAAAATCATCAAAATGAATAAAATTGTTTTACGCATTATTTCTCCTTAATGTTTTTCTCTAAAATAAAGACAATAAAATAATTATCATAAAAATTGTGGAACTATTATCGGTTTTTTACACTTTAAAATATTTTATTTAATCTTATTTTTGCTAAGGAACTATAATATTGATATGAGCACAACAGAAACAAAATATTTTACACCGCTTGAAGCCAGAAGAACTCTTCCTCTAGTAAAACAAATTGTAAAAGATATTCTCAACTGCGGATATCAGATTCATACAATTGCCGAATCATTAGGAGGAAACATTGAGGGAAATTCTGAAATTAAATCTCTTGTTAAACAGATGAACTATTACATCAATGAACTTGAAGAAATAGGATGTTATTATAAAGACTGGGATTTTAGAATTGGATTAATCGATTTTCCGTCGATTATAGATGGTGAAGAAGTATATTTATGCTGGCGCAGCGACGAAGACGAAATCTTATATTATCACCGTATTAATGAAGGTTATGCCGGAAGAAAGGAAATTCCGCAGGAATACCTCTAAGTGTTTCCCTAATTATATCTCTTTACTTGTTATACTTATTTTTTTTATACATCTTTTGAAGTTCACTTTAAGAGGCTTTTATGAAAGATGTAATAAGATCACTTTTCATTTTAACCATTCTTCTATTTTTAATTTCATGCACAGAATCAGATCAGCAAAAAACCGAATTCGGTTTAGTTCTGCATGGCGGAGCAGGTTCTATTTATAAAGGACGATTTACTGCCGAGGAAGAAAAAATTTATGAAGATAAAATCAAAGAAGCCTTAAATGCAGGTTATGAAATTCTTAAAAATAACGGAACAAGCATAGAAGCCGTTACAAAAGTAATAACAATTTTAGAAGATTCTCCTCTATTTAATGCTGGTAAAGGGGCTGTGCTAAACTCAGAAGGAAAAGTTGAACTAGATGCATCAATAATGAGCGGTAAGGACTTAACAGTTGGTGCAGTTGCGAGATTATCAAAAATCAAGAATCCTATCTTACTTGCAAATGCTGTTAAAGATAAATCCAAACATGTTTTTCTAATCGGAGATGGAGCCGAAATTTTTGCAGTAGAGCAAGGTTTTGAATTTGTAGAAAACGAATATTTTTTAACTCCCGAAAAATTGGAATCCTTTAACAAAATAAAAGCAGAAGAAAAAGCAAAAGTGCAGTCATCTATACAGAAAAACGAAGAGTTTAAATACGGAACTGTAGGTTGTGCCGCACTTGATAAAGAAGGAAATCTAGCTGCCGGAACATCTACCGGCGGAATAATGAACAAACGATACGGCAGAGTTGGTGATTCTCCAATTATTGGTGCCGGAACTTATGCCAATAATACTACCTGCGCAATTTCTGCAACTGGACAAGGAGAATATTTTATTCGTGGAGTTGTAGCTCATGATATTTCATCCTTAATGGAATATAAAGGAATGAATTTGAAAGAAGCTTCGAAGAAAGTTATTAATGAAAAATTAAAAACTCTCGGCGGTAAAGGGGGAATTATTGCAATTGATAGATACGGCAATATCGCAGATCCATTCAATACAGAAGGAATGTTTAGAGGTTACATTCTTGATGACGGAACCCCGGTTGTTAAATTTTATAAAGAGGATTAATAATGGATCCGATTAATTTACTAGCTGCAATTAATCTTTTTGTAAATATGTCGGCTAATTATTCCGCTGCAAAAACGGGAATTAAAGTTTCTTTAACTAAAGCAGTTGAGAAACCCAAGACTTATCTTCAAAAACTTCCTCCAAATGTTTCTGCTTTTGTTCTAATATTAGTAATCGCAGGAATTTTTAACGTCGGTACTTTAAGTGAGGAAATAAAATCCGAATACTTTTATATAAGAATAATCGGACTTCTATTATTTATTGTTTTTTCATGGATTCAGGTTTTTTCGTTTAAATCATTAAAAGAAAATTATGCGCAGGAAATTGTAATTCTTAAGAAGCACAATTTAGTAACAACCGGAATTTATAAGTTTATTAGACATCCGCAATATTTATCACAGATTCTTAGTGATTTGGGAGCAGCTGTTGCTGTTATGAGTTTTATTGCCGTTCCGATTGTATTGATTTTAGAACTTCCTTTGTTTATTCTTAGAGCTAAAATTGAAGAAAAATTATTAGAAAAACATTTTAAGAATGAATACAGTACTTACAAGAAAAGGAGTGGATTTTTTATTCCATTTATTGGTTGATTATTTATGAAATTAAAATTGATTTTTTTTCTTCTAATATTTGTCTCTGTAATCTTCCCCCAAAGATTACTTAAACTAGATGCAGCAATTGATGGAAAATCTGCAAAGATTTCTTTTCTTCCCCGCAAAGGTTTGAATTATGTTTCATCAAAAGAATTGGCTTCTGTTGTTTCCGGAAATTACTTTTATAATGATAATGCAGACAAGATTGAAATAAAGTTCGAAAAGAAGAGCATTATTTTTACTGCAAGAAATCAATTTGTAATTATAAAGGATAGAACTAATAATGAAAATGAAGTATTTCAAATTCCGGTTTCAACTCTGCTCATAAACAAAGATGTATTCATTCCTTTAGAATATTCAACTTCGTTTTTGGAAAAAGCTGCACAACAGAAATTAATTTTTGATCCGAAGAATAAAATTTTGTCTATAAGTAGTTCATCACCGTCAGCTGTAAAGGGAATTAACTCTAATGCCTCTGGGGAAATTGTTGAAATAAAAGTTCCTCAGAAAGAAGCAGCTACTAATTCAAAGTTTGATGTTTACGGAGTTACAGTAGATGAAAAAACAAACGGAACACTTGTAATTCTGCATTCTCAAAAAAAGATTAAAAAATATTCAACATCTTTGATGGATAATAAACTGATTGTATTTTTAACCGGTATAAGTGTTGATCCTTCAGCTTTATCAAAAATAAAATCTGCCGGCTTAATAAAAAGTGCAAGATCAAAATATGTATCCGGTAATATTCAGCTCGAGTTTACATTGAAGCCCGGCTTTTCAACTTATGATGCTTCTGAAGATATTGCAAGCAACGACCTTTTTATTTCGATTCATAATGATGTATTAAATCCACCGGTTAAAGATTTTAGTGAAGAAAAAGATAAATGGAAGTTTGATGTTGTAGTTATTGATGCTGGACATGGAGGCAAAGATCCCGGAGCAATTGGTGTAACCGGAGTAAAAGAAAAAGATGTAAATCTTGCTATTGCATTAAAGCTGGGTAAA
Organism: Ignavibacteriota bacterium; assembly: GCA_002698995.1. GTDB lineage: Bacteria > Bacteroidota > Ignavibacteria > Ignavibacteriales > Melioribacteraceae. The sequence goes on from PAAX01000014.1 coordinate 42,533, forward strand.
TTAATTAAAGAGAAAATGCCCGATGTAAATGTTGTTTACACAAGAGAGGATGATAGATTTATTGAGCTTTACAAACGGGGTAAAATTGCAAATGAAGCCGGAGGAAAGTTATTCATTTCAATTCACTGCAATTCGCTTGGGAACAAAAACCGCTCTACAAGAGGATTTGAAGTATATCTTTTAAGACCCGGAAGAACAAAGGAAGCTATAGAAATAGCAGAATTTGAAAATAGTGTAATTAAACTTGAAGATAATCCCGAAAAATATAAACAGCTTACCGATGAAAATTTTATTCTAGTTAGTATGGCACATTCATCATATATGAGATACTCTGAAAAATTCAGCGATGTTCTTAATTCAAATTGGGGAAAGTATGTTAATATTCCTTCAAGAGGAATAAAGCAGGCAGGTTTTTATGTTTTAGTTGGTGCTTCAATGCCCGGCGTTTTAGTTGAAAGCGGATTCCTTTCAAACAAGGAGGATGAAGCAATTCTTAAATCAAGTAAAGGTCAATCTGATATTGCAAATGCTATTTTCAATTCAATAAAATCATACAGAATTCATTATGAAAAAGAGTTAGAAGCAGAAGTAAATTAGAAAGGTCATTTCGATTATACTTTGAAATTGTATTCGCACATCTTAAATTTAATTTTATATTTTTTTGAAAATCTTAGGGAAGTAATATGACTAACGCACAAAAATGGGTAGCAGCTTTTTTAGTTCTTTTTATTGTATTATTTATTTTATCAAGAAATGCACTTAAAGAAGAAATAAACGTAAACGATATAGAATTTTATGAGCCTGAAACTCAAAACCCAACTACAGCAAATACCAGTGAAATGGATGGATTAGCTTTATTGGAAAATATTGGTTGTACTTCTTGTCACGGCGGTGACCTAAAAGGAACAAGAATGGCTCCAAGTTTATATATTGCAAAAGAACACTTTGATAGAAGTGAATTGATTAATTATTTAAGAAATCCGGCAGATTACAGTAATGATCCTCGTTTTGATATGTATCAAGACAAATACAAAGGAATTGTAATGCCTTCTTATTCAAATATTGATGTAAAGAAACTTGGGAAAATTGCAGATTATTTATTGATGTTACAAGAATAACTTTGAACTTTTTATAAACAAAAATGCCGGATACATTTCCGGCATTTTTGTTTTAAAGAACTTGCAGTTTTTTACTTTAATATTGTACTGAAAGCCAACGCATACATTTGAATCTGCTTTAACATTGCGCCCAATCCATTTTTTCTAGTTGGCGAAAGATGCGAATCGATTCCAATTTGTTTTACAAAATCGGGTGGATTATTTAATATCTCTTTGGGAGATTGATTTGAATAAACTTTTATCAGCATAGCAATTAACCCTTTTACAATCATCGCATCGCTTTCTGCTTCAATAATTACTTTATCTCCATCTAATCTTGCGTTCATCCATACTTGAGATTGACAGCCGTGAATTTTATTTTTTTCAATTCTATACTCTTCCGGAAATGGAGGCATTTCTTTTCCCATTTTTATAATGGCTGCATATTTATCTTCCCAATCCATATATTCGTTAAATTCTTTAATAAGTTTTTCTTGTGCTTCTTTAATGGTCATTATAAATCCCGTTTTTATTATACAATTTAATAAAAGGGAATATTTTTATTTGAATAAACGGTAGAATTTTAAGGAGAATTGATATTCAACTTCTTTAGTTTTTTACAGCTAAGAGGAAATTAATTATTTAAATATTTTTTTTATTGCAGATAATGATTTTTCACTGATTTTTGATCTGTCAATATTATGTTTTCTTAGAATTTCATCCGTAGTTACTTCTGTTAAATCAAACCAATCAGTTGGATTTCCAAACTCATCAAATTTTGAGATTGAATTGGTTTTGGATTCAATTTCATATAAAGAGATTGTTTTCATCAGATTAATTTCGTTAACTGTAATTTCCATTTCCCACTTTCATTTATGTCTATTTTTTAACCAATAATCTAATAACATGGTTCCATCTTTTTTGTTAAGTAATTGTTAATAAGTAACTTTGTATATATTAAAATTAGAAATGAAATTATGGATTTAAAAAGAGTAGTTAATTCAGTTTATAATGAAATTAAACCCAGCATAGGTAAAGGAAAAGTTGCAGATTATATTCCGGCTCTTGCCAATATACCGATTAATAAATTTGGTATTGCAGTTAAAACAAACGACGGCAATATATATTCAGCCGGTGATATTAACGAACCATTTTCCATCCAAAGTATAAGCAAAGTACTGCTTCTTACATTAGCAATGGATTTTATAGGTGATGATATTTGGAATAGAGTTGGAAGAGAACCTTCGGGAAATCCTTTCAATTCATTGGTTCAATTGGAAAGAGAAAACGGTATTCCGAGAAACCCCTTTATTAATGCGGGTTCTCTTGTAATTACTGATATGGTTATTTCTCATTCAAATGATGCAAAAAAACTGCTTTTAGATTTTGTAAGAAATTTATCTAATAATCCTTCTGTTAATTATGATTTTGAAGTTGCTCAAAGTGAAAAGGAACATGGATTTAGAAATGCAGCATTAGCTAATTTTATGAAATCATACGGAAATATTGAAAACCAAGTTGAACTTGTTTTGGATTATTATTTTCATCATTGTTCTTTAAGCATGAGCTGTATTGATCTTGTTAATACTTTTAGTTACCTGGCAAACAGCGGAATCGACGTTAACTCTGGAAAAAGAATTTTATCTAAAGAATTAAACCAAAGAGTTAATTCTCTTATGTTAACATGCGGATTGTATGATGCTGTTGGCGATTTTGCATACAGAGTTGGGCTACCTGCAAAAAGCGGTGTTGGAGGTGGAATAATTACAGTTGTACCTAACGAAATGATTATTGCTGTCTGGTCTCCGGGTTTAGATAAAGTTGGGAATTCTGTTATTGGAATTGATGCCCTTGAGAAATTTGTAAAGTTGACTAACAAATCAATTTTTTAGGAGATTAAATGAGAAAATTCATATTGATGTTTTTTGCTTTTTCAATTATAAATACTGCACAAGTTGCCGTTAATCCAACACGCCCATCTGCATCCGATAATGCATTTACAACTGCCCAAGGATACAGTGAAATCGAATTCGGCTTTTCTTCTACAAAAAATAATTGGACTCTTCCTTTATTATTAAAAATTGGGATGCTGCAGAATTTTGAATTCGGTTTCTCTATGAACGGTTTATTGAATTCAACAAATAATACAGAAGTTGGAAATACAGGACTTCAATTAAAATATAGATTTTATAATAAAGGAAGATTGTCTATAGCTCTTGTAGGTAAAACTGAATTTATTAAAAACTTAGATCCAGCTTATACATTTTATGCGGTACCATCAATTGTAGCAGAAGCATTTCAAGTGGATGCAACATTTGGAATTAAAATTGCTGATGATGGATTTGGATATAACTCTTCTTTCATTCATGCAGTATCTTTGTCACCAAACATTGATGAAAAATTCGGGATGTTTGCAGAAATATTCGGGAAAATGACGACTAATTTTAATCCGATTTATTTAGATGGTGGAATTTCATATAAATTGAGTGATTCTTTTGTAATTGACGGTTCACTTACTTATGGTTTGAATGATGATGCGGGAAAAGATATAACATTTCAAATTGGGTTTACTTCACTAATCTTTAAATTGTTTTAATAATCAGATTATAAACTTCGCTGCCTAAGAATTTCATAAAGCAGAACTCCGGTTGCTACGGAAACATTTAACGATTGAATGTTTCCTTTCATCGGAATATTGATTAGAAAATCACATTTGGATGCAGCTAATTTTCTAATTCCTTTTTCTTCATTTCCCATTATTACAGCTACTGGAATTTTGTAATCAATTTCTGTGTATTTTTTCGAATTCTGCAATGAACTTCCGATAATCCAAAATCCCTCTTGTTTAAGAATATCAATCGTTTGCGCCACATTATTTATTCTGCAGATTTTAGAATAGGATAATGCACCTGCGCTTGTTTTCTCAACTGTTTCATTAATTGGAGCACTGTTGTGTATTGTAGTTAAAATTCCATCAACACCAGAAGCTTCAGCCGTTCTTATAATTGCGCCAACATTATGCGGATCTTGAATTGAATCTAAAATGAGCAGCAGCGGATATTTTGATTTTTTTGAATTATCTATAACTTCATTTAATTCATAAAATTTCTGAAATGCTTTTGCAGCCACAACTCCTTGATGATTAAGCTTTGGAAACAAGTTATTTATTTTTATCAAAGGAATTATTTTAACCGGAATTCCGGCTTTATCTGCACTTATTTTTATTTGAAGAAGAATACCGTTAAGCTGCTCTTTACAAATGTAAATGTAACTTAATTCGGCATTAGAGTTTAATGCTTCCCAGACTGGCTTTCTGCCAATAATAAAATTCCTATTTGGATTTTCTCTCTTATTCTCCAAATGTAAATGATTCCTTTTCAACCATAAACTGACAGAATAAACAATTGTTTTTCTTTTCGGGTTTGAATTGTTTTATAAGATTAATTTCTTTTTTGAACACGTTAAGATTGTAAACAGCAGAATTAATACTTCCATCCTGTTTTACTACATTAACTTTTAATTCACCATTTAAATCATCTAAACGAATATCGGTTCTAGCAGGTTGAATTTGCGGTACCATATTGGTCTTTGCCGAGAGTCCCATTATTACAAGGTTTAGTGTATCCTTATCCTTAAAAGCTTCAACAGAAACTTCATACGCAAAACTTGTAAAATCGACTATGGTTTGAATTGATAAAACCGCAAACTGCTGTTTCAACACTTCATCAAATTCGTAAAATGCTTTGCAGTAATATTCCAGTTTATCCGGTTTCTTCTGGGGAATTGCAGCAAGTGCTGCTTCAGCATTCTTCTTGCGTGTTTTAGGAATTTTCGGAAGTTCTTTTGGTTTTTTAAGTGGCAAATTAACCTCTTATTCTTGTATAAACTTTTTCTAAGTTATTTATGGAAAGTTCTTCCTGTTCACTTGTTTTCATATTTTTAAGAAGAAAATTTCCCTTTTGAAATTCGTCACCGCCAATCATAATAACATATTTTGAATTAAGCTTGTTAGCTTCCCGCATTTGCGCTTTAACACTTCTACTTAAATAATCAACTTCCGTAAGTAATCCTAGTTTTCTTAATTGGTAAGCAGACTGATAAGCTTTCTGATTAAGGTCTTTATCTATTCTTACAACATAAACATCAATAGAATCTTCTTCTAATTGAAATGCGTTTTCATTTTCACATGCAAGTAAAATTCTTTCTATCCCGGCGGCAAAACCTACTCCGGGAATATCTCTGTCTCCAATTTCGGCAGCAAGTTTATTATATCTTCCACCGCCGCAAAGAGCCGATTGCGAACCTACACTATCGCTTATAATTTCGAATGTTGTATGAGTATAATAATCTAATCCTCTAACCAACTTCGGATCAATTTCAAAATTTACATTTGCACTCATTAAATATTTTTTAACTTCATCAAAATGAATGAGACTTTCATCATCAAGATGCTCAATCAATAAAGGGGCATCTTTCATTACCTTCTGATCTGTTTCATCTTTGCTGTCAAAAATTCTTAAGATATTAGAATTAAATCTCTTTTTACTGTCATCCGATAATTTATCAAAATGTGGTTCGAGATATTCTTTGAGTTTCGCTTTATAGTTTTCTCTTGAAGCAGGAATACCGAGTGAATTAATCTTCACTTTGAAATTCTTTAATCCCAACTCTGCAATTATATCGTGGGCAATAATTATCATTTCAGCATCAAGGGCTGGTGATTCACTTCCTAAAGCTTCAGCTCCAAATTGATGAAATTGTCTGAATCTTCCGGCTTGAGGTCTCTCTTGGCGAAACATCGGAGAGATATAATAAAGTTTGTTCAAGTTCTGCTGCTTATCAAAACTATGTTCTAATGCTGCTCTAACAACTGCAGCGGTCATTTCAGGCTTTAGAGTTAAGCTAGTATCTCCTCTATCAACAAAGGTGTACATCTCCTTACTAACTATATCAGTGCTTTCTCCAATACCTCTTGCAAAAAGAGCAGTCTCTTCAAAAACGGGAGTTCTAATTTCATTGTAGTTAAAGTTTTCAAAAATTCTTTTCACAAGATTTTCAAGGTAATGCCATCTTTTAACTTCGGGAGCAAAAATATCTTTTGTTCCAGTAATTGCTTTAATCATAATATTTAGGAATGCCTTTTTAAGTTATTTCAAAAAAGTGATTTTCTTCATCGCAGAAAAGTTTGCGAATTTCTTCAGGAGTTGAAGCAGAAGTTAGTTTTTCTCTAAAACCATCTCTGTTCATTAATCTTGAAATGCGGCTTAATAATTTAATATGAAGCCCAACTTGCGCTTCGGTACCAACCAGCAAAAAGAAGATATCTACAGGCTTGCCGTCAAGAGATTGAAAATCGATTGATTTATTAGATCTTGCAAATGCAGCTATTACATTATTAACAGCATTAGTTTTTGCATGTGGAATTGCAAAACCAAGTCCAACTCCAGTGGACATAATCTTTTCTCTTTCAAATACGGCTCTCTTTAAATAATCAATATCAATTACCCGACTATCTTTTTTGAAAAGATCAGTCAATTTATTGATTGCTTCTTCTTTTGATGAAATATCAATATCAATTAAAATTTTGTCTGTTTCCAGCAAATCACATAATTTCATTTAGTTATCTTCTTATATTAATTGCAGATATAAAAATAAGAAAGGTGACGTCCTTAATCAATTTATGAAATTAGAAAGATTAATTATTTCACCAAGGTGATTTTTAATTGATTTACAGAAATTTCTCTTTAATTCAAGAAACCACAAAATAAGACCTTTTTATTTTAATTTTCTTGCCTCCCTTTTTTATAAAGAGTAATTTTAAAGTATAAGAAACTCCTAATTAATACTGAGGTAATTAATGGATATTAAAAACAAAACCGTCCTTGTTCTTGGCGGATGGGGATTAGTTGGAAATGCTGTTACAAGAAAATTAGTACCTGAAGAACCAAAACAAATTATTGTTACTTCATTAAAACAAAGTGAAGCCGAAGATGAATGTAAAAGATTAAGACTGGAATTTCCCGAAAAACCTGAGAATTATTTTATTCCTTGGTGGGGAAATATCTTTATAAGAAATGATTTTAAGGATGCAGATCGATTTGAAATTTTACGAAACAAAGAGAAAAGAAGAGTTTTAATGGCAGACGTTATGGAAGAATTAACCGACGACGTTCTTCATGCATCTTCTTTATATCAACTAATTGTTAATCATAAACCTGATATTATTATTGACTGTATTAACTCAGCTACAGGAATTGCTTATCAGGATATTTATTCAACTTACAGAACAATAAAAAAAACTATTGAGACAAATCCTACACCTGAAGCATTAATTGAAGAAACGGAAATTTTGGTTTGTACTTTATACATACCGCAATTAATCCGTCACATTCAAACTCTTTATGCATCAATGAAAGAGGCAAAAACTCAAATCTATGTAAAGATTGGTACAAGCGGGACCGGTGGAATGGGATTGAATATTCCTTATACGCACAGTGAAGAAAAACCTTCAAGAGTGTTATTAAGTAAATCATCTGTTGCCGGTGCACATACTTTACTTCTCTTCTTAATGGGAAGAACTCCGGAAGGCGCCATTACAAAAGAAATTAAACCAACTGCCGCTATTGCATGGAAACGCATTGAGTTTGGTGAAATCAAGAAAAGAGGAAAGGCAATTGAGATTGTTGATGTGGACTTAAAAGATGCAATTCCATTAACAAGTAAGCTAAAACTTAAGCTTGATAAAACATTTAACACAACCGGTGATACATTAAAATCAGTATTTATTGATACCGGCGAAAACGGAACATTTTCACGAGGAGAGTTTGAAGCAATAACTGCACAAGGACAGATGGAATATGTAACTCCCGAAGAAATTGCTGATGATGCTATCTACGAAATTAAAGGGGGAAATACCGGACATGATATTATTAATGCATTGGACAATGCTACATTAGAGCCGACATATAGAGCCGGATTCCTTCAGGCTTCTGCTGTTGAACAATTGGAAGAACTTGAACAAATTCATAATGTAGATAGTGTTGCTTTTGAGCTGCTTGGTCCTCCAAGATTATCTAAACTTCTGCACGAAATAAATCTGATTAAGTTAGTTTGTAAAAATCTAAAAGATATTCTTGTAATTTCGCCGGAAGAATTATCGGATAAGATTTACCAGATATTAAAAGAAAATGCAAAGCTTCGTAATGAAATTCTTTCTATCGGTATTCCTATTTTACTGCCGGATGGCAAATCATTATTAAGAGGAAATGAAATGAAAATTCCTCCATACCGCGGTGATGATGAATTAGATATTAATGAAAAGAGCATCAATCTTTGGGCTCACGACGGCTGGGTTGATTTACGTGTTTCAAATATGATTAAGTGGCAGAATGAAAGAATCAAAAAAATAATTGATGAAGCAGATTCTATCCCTAAAATTGATACAAGCTCTATGCATGTTAGAACTAAGAAATATTGGAATAATTATAATACTATTGATATCGGTAAAGTTGTTTCGTGGATTTTTATACATGAAGAACAAGGCAAGAGAATGAAAGCCTAACCAAAATTACCGGGCAGAGAAAATATTTTTCTCTGCCCTTTCAATAACTATTTTGAAATATGCGGTACATCTTTTATATAAGTTACTAACTGCTCAATAACAAATTCTTTTTCATCAATAATTGCTTTTACAATATCTCCAATGGATAACAATCCAACCATTTTTTCATCTTCTAGAACGGGTAAATGGCGGACTCTCTTGTTAATCATAATCGACATACATTCTTCCGGAGTTCGGGATTTATCAACACACATTACTTGATTTGACATAATCTCTTTGACTAATGTCTGGCGTGATGATTTATCTTTTAATATCACTTTTCTAGCATAATCTCTTTCAGAAATAATTCCAATAAGCTCATCATTTTCTAAAACCGGCAAAGCTCCAATTCCCTTTTCAGCCATTAATGAGAGGGCTTCATAAACAGTAGCTGATGCAGAAATTGAATAGACTTCATGTCCTTTAGTATCAAGTATTTGTTTAACGGTTTTCATATTGCCCTCTAATTGTTAGTAAATAGTTTTATATTTCAGCATCAAGATTTTATAAAAATTAAGAATTATTTCTTTGGCAAACAAGTAGTCTAATAAACCAATAAATGAGGAAATAGTGAAAAAATTAATCATACTTTTATTAGCATTAACAGTAGTATCATGCGATCCGGAAGAAGTTGTTAATTCTTTAGATGATGTTGGAATAGCATCTTCGGTTACTGCCAAACAATCGGCTGATGATGTTTTATTAGAAGCCAGAACAGATTATTCTTCTGATGCACAATTAGCAGGAATTTACGGTTGGAATGTTAACCGCAACGGAAAGGTTGACTTATTAAGTACATCAAGTGCATTTGTTTATATTGTTCAATCGGATATTAAGCAGGAAAATGAATTTTATGTGCCGGTTTATTTGGCAGGTCCTGTAAAATCACCAGTTAACTTCAGTACAATGTTGAGTTTTGTAAATGATGAAAATGCAAAAGAAAAAATGAATGGTGTATTCGGATTATTAGCCCAGCAAGGTATCGATCCATCTGCAAATTATCTTGATAGTCCGACAGCTCTTGATGAAGTATTTTCCATTTCAGAAGTAAACACTTTTTACAATGCTAATCCAAATGCAAAGATTGATATGTTTTTAGTCCCTTCAAAAACAATTGATATAATTAGTGGAATTGTAAATTCAGCAGATTGGATTGTTCACATTTATACCGCAAGCGAATCAAAAGTTTACTGGCTTAACAGTGGAACCGGAATTGTGACTAAATTTTAGTCCCTCAAATTTTTTAATTGAAGTTTTAAAATACCCTGATCATCAATTCAGGGTATTTTTTTATTACCGGATCTTTTTTTTACTATGAAACAATCCGAATTACAAAAACTACTTTTCTTTTTTCCTAATTTGATCTAAATCAATATTTTAGTAAAATTCAATTAATAAATTAGACCAGATATCTATTTATGCCAATTTCAAAATATGGGAGACTAAATGAGAAGTTTATTCATAATGTTAATCGTTTCATTAATATCTTTTACAGCTTGTAGTGATGATAAGAATAATAGCAATCCAATTGAACCCCCTCCAAACAATCAATCTGCATTAAGCGGAACATGGAATGATTCTACTTCAGTAAATGAGAATAACACTACTAGAAAATTTTACTTAACATTAATGTTGACTGAATCAAACGGTAGTATAAGCGGTAATTTTTCAGCTGAACACGTCACAACAAATAATAGTGGTTCAATTCTGAGAGAAGGATCATCAGGTACTATTACCGGAGGAACTTTAGTCGGGAAAGTAGTTACTATTTTATGCAGTGATTTTGTTTCTATCTCAGGAGAAATTGACGATAGTAATAGTAACGAGATTAAATCTATAGCTACTGTATCCATTCCAAAACTTGACTCAACATACACTTATATTTATGAATTAACCCTCGAGAAAAAATAAATCATCCAAAGAGCGGCAAAACTGCTGCTCTTTATTTTATTTAATGTACTACTTTTTATCTTGCCAACTTCATCATTTTTAATAATGTTACATCCGGTATTATTATGAGGATAAAAATGAAACCTCTTTTAACTTCATTATTATTTTTCTGTTTTACAGTAAGCATTTCTGCACAAGAAATAATAAGATTTAATTCCGAGAACAACGATAACTCCATTGAATACGGGCTTCGTAATTCTGGAAATATATTTTATCCGGTTTTTGGTGAAACTGCTAAGGAAGATTTTAAAGAGGCTAACCATTATTATGAATTTATTGATTATACAGATTATGTTCTGTATGGAATAGGATATTTTTACTTTGATGAATTCAAAAAACTAAATCGTTTTGAATATCAATCTGATATTACAGAAAATACAAAATTTTACCTAAATGATATTCTACTGATTGACAGACATCTTCTTATGAAAAATTATGACGATCTTTTAGAATTAGGATTTAAGTACAACGGCAAACCAAAGTTTGATAAAACAGAAATTGATCTGAATAGTTTTTATACAATATCAAACGGAGAGTTAAAGCTGATAATTTTTCCATACGGCAGAACGGGATTTCCAAATACCAAATCCACTCCATATGTAATAATTCAGAAAAACTAAAACGGTAAATTTTCTACATCAACATTTCCACCGGAAAGAATAATTGCAATTTTTTTATTAGCAAAGAAATCTTTATTCTCTATAATAACAGCTAATGGAACAGCAGCAGATGGTTCAACTATAATCTTCATTCTTTCCCAAATTAATCGCATTGCACTAATTATTGATTCTTCTTGAACAATGAAAATTCTGCTTACATTTTCTTTAATAATAGCGAATGTCTTTTCCCCTAAAGAAGTTAACAAACCGTCAGCAATAGTTTTGGGATTTACAGAAGGATATATTTTATTATCTCTAATTGATCTAAATGCATCATCTGCGCCTGCAGGTTCACAACCAATAACTTTAGTGCCTGGTGAAAAATATTTTGCAGACAAAGATGTTCCGCTAAGCAATCCACCGCCGCCAACAGGAGTTAAAATAAAATCTAGATCGCTGTATTCATCAAATATTTCTTTAGCGCATGTTGCTTGTCCGGCAATAACCTTATAATTATTAAACGGATGAACAAAAACTGCATTTGTTCTTTCAACAACATGATTTAAATGTTTTTCTCTATCTTCTAAAGTCGGTTCACTAAAAATAATTTCGGCACCGTAACCTTCAACCGCTTTCCTTTTTATTACCGGTGCAGTATGGGGCATAACAATATAAGCTTTGGAGTTCATCATTTTTGCCGCTAATGAAATTGCTGCTGCATGATTTCCGGATGAATGCGTTGCTACTCCGTTTTTAAGCTCTTCCTTTGTTAAAGATAAAACAGTGTTTGAAGCTCCTCTAAATTTAAATGCACCAACTTTTTGAAAATTTTCGCATTTGAATAAAATTTCACAGCCCAAATACGAATTAATAAAACTCGATTTCATAATGGGAGTATTATGAATAAACGGCTTTATTCTTTCATGAGTTTCTAAAATTTCTTCTTTAGTGGGAATCATAAGTCAGTCCGGTTTAATTGCGTTCCAAATAAAATTTATATGTCCGTCTATCTTCTTAATTAATTCATCTTTTGAATATTTCTTAATCGTGAACTCTATCCTCAGCATGAACAATCTTGATATATATTCATCAGTGATAATTTGAGGATCAATATTCTTAATGATTTTCAACTTTTTCATTTCATCAAAAATCATCCACCAAATACTTCTCAGTTCATCTAAATATGAATTAATGGAAATTGTTAGCTGATTGAGATTTATTTCAATTTCTTTAAGCACAAATTGAAAGAACAATTTTTCTTCTTCATCAGACCAAAATTCAAATAATCTTTTCGCAAAAATTTCTAAAAACTTTTCCGGTCTGCTAAGCTCGTCAAGCAAATCATCTGTCAAAATAACCTTGTTAATTCTTCCCGATTTATACTTTTCACATAAAGCTTCCAAAATACTTTCTTTCGATGAGAAGTGGTTATAAAGTGCACTTTCTCTAAAGCCAAGTTTTGAAGTTATATTTCTAACAGAAGCTGCATGATAACCTTTTTCAGCAAACAGCGTTAATGAAGTTTTTAGAATTTTCTCTTTCGTATCTTTCAATTGAGTAATTTTATTTTTGTAAACAGTTCAACAAATATAATCCTTTTGAAATAGAATGAATAATTTGAATTTATTATTAAATCTTCCGATTGCTCACCGTGGTCTTCACAATGATCTAATTCCGGAAAATACTATCCATGCAATTGATTCTGCTTTTAAAAATAATTTCAACTGCGAAATTGATGTCCGTTTAACTAAAGATAATAAAGTAATCGTATTTCACGATGATTCACTTTTAAGATTATGCGGGATTGATAGGTTTGTGAATGATCTTACTTATGAAGAAATTAAAAATTATGAAATATCTAAGTCGAGTGAAACTATACCATTATTAACAGATGTTTTAAAGATAATTCCCAATAATAAAATATTGCTTATAGAATTGAAGAATATGAATCTGCCCGGAACACTTGAAGAGTTGGTTTTAGAAGAAATCAGAAACTATCATGATAGAGTTTGTCTGCAGTCATTTAGTCCCTTTACAACAACTTGGTTTAAAAGAAAAACTAGAAATATTCCTGTTGGATTTATAACCTCTGATTTTCAAGATGAAGAAATAAATGTATTCACAAAATTTTTTCTTACAAGAAAATTATTAGTAAAATATATTAAGCCGGATTTTCTTTCTGTTGATATCAATATTAATCCAAAGAAAATATCTTTTTTCAAAAAATTAGATTTACCAATTCTTACTTGGACAATTGACTCATTTGAAATGCTTAATAAATCAAAAGATTTTTCAAACAATATAATTTTCGAAAAAATTAATCCGTTTAGTTATGACACTTAATGTAAAGAAGGAACTTGAACAGAATACTTTAACCTTGGAAAAAGTATTAACCTCTATATGGGAATTAATTTCTGACGGTGCTGTTAATTCAAATAAACCATTTCATACTCCGGTAATCGGAACAGTTTCAAATGATTCAGCAAAAATTAGAACTGTTGTTTTAAGAAAATTTGATTTGGAGAAACTCCTTTTAATTTTTCATGCAGATATAAGATCAAATAAAATTCAAGAATTGATAGAAAACTCGAATTTGTCTTGGCTTTTTTATGATCCGACTGAGCGGATTCAAGTAAGGATATTATCTACAGCCATTATCCTAACTGAAGGAGAATTGTTTGAAACTCAGTGGAATTCAAATCAATTGATGAGCAGAAGATGTTACACAATAACAGAAAAACCCGGTACTATTACTAAGTTTCCTTCATCCGGAATCCCAAATCAATTTGTTGAAAGATTAATAACAGAATCCGAGAGCGAATTAGGAAAAAACAACTTTGCAGTTGCTGCTTCTAGAATCAAATCAATTAACTGGCTTTTCTTAAAATCGAATGGAAATATTAGTGCTGAATTCAACTTTACAGAAAATGGAATAATCCAAAACTAGATTATTCCATAAACAAAAACGAATTAATTTGAACTGCTGCTGCAATCATCAGATGCAGTAAAATTACCGACTCCAACCGTTCCAAAAATTTCTATACGGAGACTTCCGTTTGTAGTTTTACCTTCAGCAGTCATTTTAGCATTTTGATTTTCATTACTAAATGTGAAAGTTTTCTGCCAAGGAAGTTCTGGATTTTCAACAGTAATTGTTCCGGTATTATCAACATAAGTTAATTTAGTCATTACTCCATCACCGGTTTTTTCGGCTTTATAGGTAACCAAATAACCGTTAGCATCATTTAAAGGTTCAGCAGATAAACTGCATGAATTTTCGGTAGGAGAATCAGTTGTATCGCATGAAGCAATTCCAATTACCAAAAGAATCACCAACAAAAAAATTAAAACTCGTTTAATCATTTTTTCCTCAATTTATTTTATGATTATGATATTTTATTTAGTAAGCGCTATCCAAAAAGGTTTTTAATAATTTCATAAGCACCTACATAAGTCCCAACAGCACTTCCCAAACCGGAAAGTATGAAAACCAAAAATATTCTTAATAGTTTATTGCTCCACCAATTAGAAACTTTTGAAATATCATTAGAAACCGTTTGAAACTCTTTTACTTTTGGGGGAGCAAAATAGGCTTGAACAAATGCCGCAACATAACCTGCACCAATAACCGGAGTTAAACTTGTAAAAGGAGCAGCTAAAAAGGCAGTTAAAATTGTTAATGGATGACCAAGCGCAATCAATGTTCCTAACGCACTTGGAATTCCATTTGCTAAAAACCAGTAAAGTGCATTATCTCCGGCTTCCGTTAATCCTTGTGAATAACCAATGTAAGCAATTGAACCAATAATAATAACGGGAATTAACCATCCTATAATTTTTATTACCGGAGATGCCGGAGGAATCTGCTCAATCGAATCTAATTCTCTGGCTTTATTTTCTTTTAATATTTCCAGCATACCGGATACATGTCCGGCTCCCACAACGGCAACAATTTTATTTCCTTTTGCTCTCCTAATTTTTTCGGCTAGATAAACATCACGTTCATCAATTAATACTTTCTTAAGTATTGGTAAAGTTTTGCCAAGTTCATTCATTAATTCCGAAAGTACATCTTTCTGTTTTATTTCATTTAATTTTTCTTCTGTTATTGCTTCATCATCAAAAATTCCGGCTAAACCTGAAGTCATAAATTTTAATTTCTGCCAAAAGGTCATTGAGTTCCAAGCACGCTTTAATGTTATTCTTACATCTCTATCACATAATTCAATCGGTATATTCAAACGATCCGCAGATTGTGCAGCTTCCAGCAATTCTAATCCCGGCGAAACACCTAATTTTTCTCCAAGCTTTTTTTGATATGATGCCAAAAGAATGTTTATTAAAAGTGTACTTAACTGTTTTTGCTTAATTAATTCTTTTAGATCAAGTTCTTCCCATTTTTTCTTTTCACTTAATGATTTGTATCTCTTTTCATCAAGTTCTATACAGACAGTATCCGGCATTTCATTTTCAATAACCTCTTTAACTAAATCTGCCGATTGCTTAGAAATATGAGCTGTTCCAACAATTATTATTTCTTTTTCATCAACTTTAATATACCTAACATCTTCCGAATAGGTTTTGTATGAATTCTCTAATTCCAAATTTTCTCCTAGGATTGTAAATTATTACTATCAAATTTCATTTAAGCAAAGACAAATATAAATATTAAATTTGATTAGCGTTGCGACTTATTGACTAAATCCTTTAATAGTTTGTTCTGCCTGCCAGATGTGTCTTCTTTGGTGTGCCGCATTAAATAGTATTGCAAAAGCACAATTAAACTTCAACATTTTTGCTGCCGGTGAAGAAAATTTTACTGAGGTGAAGTCTTTATCATAATACTTTTTTAATAAATCTATGTAATCATCTTGATAAGACAAATAATCATTAATTACTTTCTCTTTAGAAAGATTTTTTGAGGGAATGAAATCTCCCCCAGTAGGCATTTTAAATTTATATGGGGGTTCTAATAAGTCGATCATTTTCTTTTGCGGCCAGCTTATTCTAATAAACTCTTGATTTGTTACTTTTGAATTCTCAAGAGCTTTTTTTATTTCAGGAATGTACATTTTACATCCGTTATTAAGATGTTCAATGCATTCAGCTGCAGACCATCTCTTTTCGTCAGGTTTTCTCAAGAAGATACTTTCATCTAATTGACTAAAAATTTTTATGACCTCTTCTTTATCTCTTACTAAATTATTTTCTATATCTTTCTTATTTATCAGCACTATTAATCCTTTCTTGAATTCAAAAATTCTTTCAAATATTTTTTTGTATAATCGGAAAGCACCAATTCACCACTTATCTCTGCTCTTTTTTCTAATAAATTATCCCAATCTTCAGTTCCTTCCCAATGGACTCTTTTCAGCTTTTCCATAGCCTCAAAGCTCAGCTTCGAAAGTTTTACTGCAAGCTGATTTACGGAATTATCCAACTCATTTATATTATCGTGAAGTTCTGTAAACAAGCCGTATCTTTCAGCCCAAGCAGCAGTTCGCCATTCATAATCTGTAGAAAGTGCGGTAAAAGGACCTTTACCAATTTTTCTTTCTACTGCAGGACCAACTACAAAGGGACCGATTCCTAATGCAAGTTCACTCAATTTAATTGATGCACTTTTAAGCGCTATTGCATAATCGGATGCAGCAGCAATTCCAACTCCGCCGCCAACAGTCTTTCCTTGAATTCTGGTAATAATAAACTGCGGTGCTTTTCTCATTTCATTTATGATTCTTGCAAAACCCATAAAAAATTCTTTACCAGATTCCAAATCAGCAATATCAATTAATTCATCAAAAAAAGCTCCGGCACAGAATGCTTTCTCCCCTTTACTTTTTATTACAATCACTTTTACATTTTTATCATTTCCGAATTCCTTAATTGATGCTGCTATTTCCTTTAACATAACAGAAGGCAAGGAATTACTCTTTGGATGAAAGAATTCAATTGTGCCAATTCCATTTTCTATTGATTTATTAACCTCTCCTTGTTCAATCATTTTGATTCTCCATTTTTATTAATTACTGTTAATAATTCATTAATGGAATCAATTACTATATCCGGTTGTTCAGTCTGCAATCTTTCTTTAGTTCTATAACCATAAGCTGCGGCACATGATTTGGTTTTAGCATTATGTGCACAATTAACATCTAGTTCAGAGTCACCGACCATTAGTGTGTTTTCCGGTTTAACCTTTAGATTATTGCAGATAAGAAGAAGCGGTTCGGGATTTGGTTTAATAGGGAGTTCAGGTCTTCTTCCGTGTATTTCATCAAAATACGAATCTAAATTAAAATGAGAAATTATCTTTTCTGCTTGATCTTGTCCTTTAGTAGTAAGAAGAGCAATTTTATATTCTTTCTTTTTTAAGTGATTAAGTGTTTCCGCAACATCCGGGTATAGTTCAGAAGTATTCATTAAAATGTTATAATGATACTTATATACTTCAATAAAATGATCAAAATCATTAACATGAATTTCAAATTCATCAAAGATATCTTGAAAATGCATTCCTATCATATTATAGAACTCATCTTCATCCAGCTTATCCTGAATTCCTAAATCCTCAAAAGCCTTTATTGTAGCCAGATAGATTGTTTTATGTGATCTTACCAAAGTTCCGTCTAAATCAAAAACAATAAGTTCAATATTTTCCAAACTTTCACCGTTACATTAATTTTTATCACAAATTAAGAAATAAAGAAGTGATTTTGAAAAAGAATTAATTTATTTTGATTTTTTATCTGCAAACAATAGAGGTTTCCTTTATGAAAAAACTTTCCACAATCCTTATCATACTATTTTTAATTGGTAACATTTCATTAACAGCCCAAGAAAATTATGTTAAGAATGAATTAATCTTAAGAGTAAAAAAAGGCATTACCGAGAAAGAAGTATCCTATGAATTTAAGGATATCAATTTAACTTCAGTAAAAGCACTATCAAAAAGAATGAATATTTGGCTTTACAGATTTGATGATACAAAAATTGATAAAGATGATGTTCTATACAAAATAAGAACCAGTAATAAAATTGAGCAGGTACAAAGAAATCATTTTGTAGAATTAAGAAAAGGCATTACTGAAAAAGACAATTTTAATCCCAGCAATAACAAAGTTAATATTCCTAACGATCCGAGATTTGGAGAACAATGGGCATTAAACAATACCGGGCAATCAAGCGGAACCATTGATGCTGATATTGATGCAGTAGAGGCATGGGATTTATCTTTTGGCGGACCTACAGCATTAAACGATGAAGTTGTTATTGCTATTATTGACGGCGGAATTGATTTGAATCATCAAGATATCAGTTATTTTAAAAATGAATTAGAGATTCCGAATAATGGAATTGATGACGACAATAACGGCTATGTAGATGATTATCACGGATGGGATGCTTACAGCAGCGACGGAACTATTCCAAGTGACGACCATGGAACACATGTTGCCGGAATTGCTGCTGCAATTGGGAATAATGGTTTGGGGGTTGTTGGAGTTAATCCAAATGCGAAAATTTTACCAATCGCCGGATCTTCGGGAACAGAATCAATTGTGGTTGAAGCTTACGGTTATGTTTTAGAGATGCGAGCAAGATATAATGAAACAAATGGTGCTGAAGGAGCTTTTATTGTTGCAACTAATGCTTCATTTGGAGTTGATTATGGAAATCCGGCCAATTACCCAATTTGGTGCGGTATTTATGATGACTTAGGTGAAGTTGGTGTATTAAGCTGTGGAGCTACGGCAAATATAAATCTTAATGTTGATGTTCAGGGTGATGTTCCAACTGCATGCGGAAGCGATTTCCTAATTTCAGTAACAAATACGACCGATGATGATCTGAAAAACAGCGGTGCAGCTTACGGCGCAACTACTATTGATTTAGGTGCCCCGGGAACAAGTATTCTAAATGCAACTCCGGGTAATTCATACGGATATAAAACCGGAACATCAATGGCAACCCCTACAGTTACTGGAGCAATTGCACTTTTATATTCTGCAGCTAACGAAAGTTTAATGCAAAGTTATAAAGAGAATCCGGCAGAAGTTGCTCTGCAAATGAGACAATTTTTACTTGAAAGTGTTGATCCGATCTCATCTTTAAATGGAATTACGGTGACCGGCGGGAGATTGAATATTTACAACGCAATACTAAATGTAATTGCCGAACCGGATGATATTCCTCCAACTGTAATTTCAGATCTTGCTGTTACCGATACAACATCAAACTCATTAACATTAACATGGACTGTTCCTTCCGATACAACAAGAAACGGAGTTGTGGGTTATGATATTAGATATTCTACCTTCCCAATAAATGATGAAACAGATTTTCAGAATGCAGAACAATTTTTATATGAAGGTACACCAAACGAAGAAGGTGAATTAGAATCTGTTACTTTTGATTCTCTAAGTTTTGAAACAACATACTACTTTGCAGTTAAAGCATATGATTTCTGGTTGAATATTTCCGATATGAGCAATACCGCAGTAGGAAAAACATACATGGCTCCCGTAATTTCGGTTACTCCAAATCAGATGTATCATTCAGCTGAATACACAGAAGAAATTTCGGACACTATTGCATTATCAAATATTTCTGCAGGAGCTTCAACTCTCGATTATTCGGTTGAACTTATGAACAATACTTTTCCCGAAGGAAAAGTTAATGTAAAACTTATACCTCAAGAAATTGCATTAAAAGCTAAATCTAAAAATGAAAAATCTTCATTGGGATATTTTGGTTTTAGAGAAAGCGGAGGTCCGGATAATTTTGGTTATGAATGGATTGACAGCGACGAACCTAACGGTCCGCAGTTTATATGGAATGATATTTCAACTACAGGAGAATTAGCTTCAAGCTGGGTGGCGGTATCTTCATTCAATGCAAAAGACGAAGGCTATTCTGGTCCTTTTAACTTGGGATTTAATTTCAAGTATTACGGAATTGAATACTCAGAAATCTATATCAATTCAAATGGATTTATAACTTTTTCTCCTCCTACATCAACATCTTATACAAATAATATTTTCCCTACCGGTGCGGCTCCCAATGGTATTATTGCTCCTTTTTGGGATGATTTGGACGGATCAAATGGGAATGGAAAAGTTTATTATAAAAATGACGGGAATAAATTTATAATTCAATATACCGACTGGAAAAGATACAGCAGTTCCAGTCCGGGCACTTTTACATTTCAGGTTGTAATTAATGCAAGCGGTTCGTTTAACTATTACTATTATAGTATGACCGGAACAAAAAATGAAAGTGTTATAGGATTTGAAAATGAATCCGGTCAAGATGGATTAACAATTGACTACCGCTCCGGTTATGCAAAAAATAACCTGGCAGTTAAAATTGCAGCCGAACCGGAATGGATGTTCACTGCACAGCAAAGCGGTACAATTTACAACGGATTTTATTCGAATATTATTATTGACTTTTCAACCGATACCGAACTACTTCCCGGACTTTATGAAATGGATATAAAGATTTCCAGCAACGATCCAATTAATCCCGAAATCATTATTCCGGTTTCTTATAATCTTGGCGGTGTTGTTCCAGTTGAATTGACTTCTTTTGAAGCCAGTGTTGGTAAAGATGATGTTGTATTGAATTGGTCAACTGCAACTGAGACAAATAATCAAGGATTTGAAATTGAAAGAGCATCCGAAGAAAAGAAATGGACAAGAATTGGTTATGTTGAAGGAAACGGAAATTCAACATCCAGAATTAATTACAGCTATACGGATAAAGTCAGCAATCCAGGAATTTATTTCTACAGATTAAAGCAAATTGATTATGACGGATCAATCAATTATTCAAAAGAAATTGAAACAGAAGTTTTAACTCCTGTAGCATACACACTAAAACAAAATTTCCCCAATCCTTTTAATCCTACTACCAGTATTGAGTATTCGATACCTAACAGTGAATTTGTTAGTCTTAAAGTATTTGATGTACTTGGAAACGAAGTTGCTTCTTTGGTTAACGAAGTTAAAGAGCCGGGCAATTACTCAGTTAATTTTGAAGCCTCATCATTAACAAGCGGAATTTATTTTTACACAATAAGTTCGGGTAATTTTTATCAAGTTAAAAAGATGATGCTTTTAAAATAGCCTTCAATTAAACAGTAGGGACTGTAGGGACAACTCATGAGTTGTCCCTACGTTTGTTGTTATCAACAATTCAAACCTCCGAGGTTTTAAAAACCTCGGAGGTTTTTTAGTATTTATAATCGCGTAATGATTAGTTTTTGATAAAGTGTTTTATTTGTTGGGGACGATACGCCGCGGCGGATTTCGTCCCCTACGTTTGTGAATATTATTTTAACAGAACTCTTTGATCTCATACCAGTTTCTGCTTTGGTGATATTATGTCATCTTTTTTTATACAAACCGGTATTAGATTCTTATCTATCGTAATAGTAACACAATTGTCCTTCATTTTTTACCAATACGGAAAATATTTTAGTCCCGGTAATAACTTTGCAGCTTTGTATATTTGATATTCACCTTGTATTAGATTAACCACTGTTATATCATTTAATTATTATTGACTTGATAGCAAAATAGATCAATATTATTTAATAATCGAAAGGATTAGTATAATTTTCTGAATTATCATTTGATATTTGATTTTATTTATAAAATCGAGTTAATTATTACTTAATAATTGTGTGTTAAATTTTTATTCTGTTTTGTATCATTTAATAATTATAGTCTTTAATAGGAACCACATTATTATTATTTGATAATGTTTTTCTCGAACCTATTTTCAATAATTATTATTTAATAATCGATTTATTTAACAGCCATTTAGATATTAATCATTTTTGAAAAATTAAACACATTCATTGTTACTATTTGCAGTATTTAGTCAATCTATACTTGCGAAGTTTTTGGGGGACAATTTAAGTTGCGAATTAATCGGAATGTTTTCTATTGTTTTTGTATCATAATGTTTTGAGACAGCCATGGAAATTTTGCTATTCTTACTGTAGGGACAAGTCGCGACTTGTCCCTACGGTTGTTATTCTCAAAAAATTCAAACCTCCGAGGTTTTAAGAACCTCGGAGGTTTTTTAGTATTTATAATCGCGTAATGATTTATTTTTTCATAAAGTGTTTTATTTATTTGTTGGGGACGATCCGCAGCGGAGGATTTCGTCACCTACGTTTGTGAATATTATTTTAACAGAACTTCTAAATCACAGTAATATGATTATTATATCATTTTCTTTATCGGTAGAGGCGTAGCGCGCTACGTCTCTACAAATACAGCTTGGCTTCACAATTCTATTCTGTCATGCCGGTTTGGTTTTTCTTTTTGAAATCAAAACCGGTATCTGTGTTTTAAAATTCCTCCTATGGAATGATAGATTCCGGTATTGCTGATAAAAACCATCAACAAACCGGAATGACTTATTCTTTTGTCGTGATTGGAAAGTAACAGCCATGAAAACTCTCTAGCTTTTCCACCTTTATTATCTTTTACCAATAATTATTACTGCTTTTGGATTATCGTATCCTACACTTACTATAATATCATCCTTTATCTTTACTCTTAAAAATTCATCTGCGCTTACAGCTCCTTCTTCTCGGTAGCTCTTCCAGGTTGAACCGTTATAGTGCAGAAGTTCTCCATATGAACCGCATACTGCTATATCATTTTCCGCTTGTCCGTCTATTGAATACAAATAATATCTTGTTATGCCTTGCTGAAAACTTACCCATGGTTCACTGCTTTTAATATCCTGCTTCTTATACATTTCTCCGCCTACCGCGTAATAAACACTCCCCGGCTTACCCCATATTCCACTTATGCTTGCCCGTATGCCCGTAACCGGAAGCTCTGTTACTTTTGTTCCTTCTATCTTCAGAATTTTCTTTTCTAAGTTTACAGACTGTTTAGCTGCCACAGCGTATATTTTATACTCTTCCCCTTCTTTAAAGCCTTGTATGTCGTAGATATCTAATTGATCTGTACCAGAAGGGGTGGTTAGTTTTTCCCAATTATTTCCATTGTAATGAGCCATACTACCTGATCGACCTCCGAAATAGATATTACTTGTGTTTGTTCCCCAGACGCTTGTTAACGACAAATTAGGATCTACTGTTGTTCTTAAATCATATACTTGCCAATTATTCCCATCTCCATATATTGGTAAGCTGCCTACTACCCAAATATCAGTTTGAGAAAAAGCAAGAATCCCTTCTAATGGAGCTGTTATTAGTGCACCTCTGAAATAAGTTTGTATTTTTTTAACCTCGAAACGGGTACCATCCCAATGAACAGCATTATAGGCTTCTGGGTCAGCTTCTCCGGTTGAATCATTCAAATATATTTCTCCAACAACCCAAATATTATTTTCATCTATTATGGCTATATCAAACAAGGTACTGCTGCTGTGCGCACCAAACTCCCATCTCTCAAAATTAAAGTTATGTGAGGTAGTATCTTGTTGAATTATATCAGTAGTTTCGGTTGGAGACTTACATGATAAAACAATTAAGAGTATTACGGTATAAATCCAAATTAGAGTTTTCATATTTATTAGTCTCATATTCTTTACAGATTAAATCAAAAAATTATTAGATATTTATTTTTCACAATACTTCCAAGTTTATTTGCTTGGTCGTTTGCTTTTATATCAATCCATACTTCAGTACAAGATTTATAAGAACCTCAAGAGTAATATTTGTTTCTGTTTGTGGTTTGGTTGCTTCTTCTTTACATGAGAAAAAGAAGAATGATAAAAGAATTGAGAGAATTAGTTTTTTCATTATGTAGTTTCCGAAAATTATTTTTGCTTTTGCTGTAGGGACAAGTCGCGACTTGTCCCTACTTGCTTCTGTTACGAAATGATTCATGACAGCCACGAAATACAGACAAGTAATGTTGCAGCATTACTTGTCTTTTTTTTAGCAATACCTCCAGTTAATTTACATTTATCCTACCAGTATAAATCATATTTAATCCTGTAGAAGGTTCCCTTACCAAAAAGATAGATATATTTTCAAAAAGTGCTGCTCCATATATTTGTGTATATGGTCTATCATCAGGTCTATTAAAATAAAACAAATATTCCATATCACTTCCGTTGTAATGTGCTAAGCCGTCTGTCATTAGTAAGAAAATATCCTTTGAATTTCTTCCCCATATTCTTTGATAAAAATTTGGATTATCCACATTTAATAATGTGTAGAATTTATCATTTCTTCTTACCGCTATTCTACTTCCCATTATAAAATAAACTTCTCCATCAATATAGCTCAAATCAGATTGTTTCCCTTTTATCCAAAGGTCGCTGTATAATAAGTTGTATCCGCCATTTTTGTACTCATATATTGAAGTGCTATCTGTTAAATTCCTACCACCGATAACTTGTAAATATATGTGGTTATCAAATTTATTTTTATATAACCTACTTACAATTCCATAAAGCATATCAGTATTATACATTTCCCATTTACCGCTAGAGTAGTGGACTATTACACTATTGTTATAATATCCATTTTCTTCAGGATAAGCTCCATATGCATAAATGCTATTAGGTGAATCTCCCCATATATTATTAATAACAGCATGATTATTATTGTCCTTCGGAAGTTCAGTTATATGGTTCCAGTTTGCACCATCATAATTCCATACATGACCCATTGTGCCAATATATATGTTGCTTGAAGAAAACCCGTAAATTGAATAAGGATCTACGATTCCTGGTTCACCGTACAATGACCACTTTTCTCCATCATAATGCGCTATAGACTTATCCCAATTACTTGAACTTATCATCCATAAATTACTGGGTGAGCTTCCCCACATTCTGTAATAGGCAGTACCAGGAGCATCTAAAGTATCAACACTCCAAACATAATCTCTTCTACCGGGTTTTGTGTCTTCAATTATTTCTGTTGGTGAATCACATGAGATTGTTAAAATTATTAAAAGCAGTATTATTGAGCGAATTAGTTTTTTCATAATGTAGTTTCCGAAAATTATTTTTGCTTTTGCTGTAGGGACAAGTCGCGACTTGTCCCTACGTTTATTGTAATCAACAATTCAAACCTCCGAGGTTTTAAAAACCTCGGAGGTTTTTTAGTATTTATAATCTTGTAATGATTAGTTTTTTCATAAAGTGTTTTATTTATTTGTTGGAGACGATCCGCCGCGGCGGATTGAGTCCCCAACGTTTATGAAATTTTTAACAGAACTTCAAAATCACTGATAAAATTGAAATTGAACTAATAGTTTTAATTGGTTTAAATATATAATATGTTTTTAGTATATACAACGTCTGTTTGTATTATGGATATCTAAAAATCACCCTTCGAAGTTTCAAAAACTCCGAAGGGCTTTTTAAGTTTTATTTCTTAAAGAACTCACCGGTAATTATGTGCCATTCTTTATCTTCTAATGTACTTAACTGTTCCCAGTAAACTGTATCATCTTTCTTTTCTGTATTATCAATCTTAAGTACTTCTTTCATTTCAGCCAAATATTTATCAATTTCCTCCTGGTAAAAACTAACGGCAGCTTTACCTATTTTTAATGCCGGCAGTTCGGTATCAAGATTTCCCGCATCAATAGTGCAAATCCAGTTCTTTTCATAAGTAGTATAATCTAAAGATTCCAAATTATCATTCAAATCTTGATTTACTTTTGTTACTTGTCCGCTTAACGGAGAATTAAATTGTACTGTTCTCTTACCCTGTTTAATTCCGAATAAAGGTTCTCCTTTTGTCGCATGCATTCCAAGGTTCGGAAATTCAATAAAATCGATAGTACCTAATAACTTCTTAGCAAAATCATCTATACCTATTCTAACAAATCCATCTTGAGTAACATTAGCCCAGCAATGTCCTTCAGAAATAAAAACTCCTCCCGGAATTGCAAATTCACCTTTACCAACTGTTTCGCTTTCAGGTAAATGAGAAATATGTACTCTTGGTTTTAATTCTTTATGAATTCTATCTTGTCTTTTAATTAAAGATTTTTTGGTGAACTCTAAAAGTTCATCTTCGGTAAATGGTTTCTGAACATAATCCATTGCACCGTATTTCATACAATCAACAGCGGTTTCTACAGTTGCATAACCGGTAATAATAATTACGTCAATATCGGGACGAAGATTTTTTACAACTTTAGTAACTTCAACACCGCTCATTTCTGGCATTTTCAAATCAGTAAAAACAAAATCATAATGATGAGATTTAATTAAGTTGATTGCTTCCGGTCCGGAGTTAACTGTTTCAACTGTATATCCGTCTAACACTAAAATTTTTCTGAAACTATCTAAAATTACATCTTCATCATCAACGCATAATATTTTTGCTTTTGGGTTTGGCACTTCAGCACGCTTAAGTGATTTAGCTTCTTTGCTGAAATCAACTTGAATACTATCCTGAAGTATTGCTTCTCTTTCTTTACGAAGTTTTTGCTCTTTTGCTTTCTTGAAAGCAAATCTTATGATTATATCAGCTATTATCAAAATGATTACTGCTACAATAAAGAGTGGCATAGCTATTCTCCTGTTTGAAATAAATTTATATTGCTTTACTTACAGCCTATCAGAACTGCATGAGATCAACAATTTCTTTTCATATTCCAAATCTGATGGAAGAATTCTATAAATCCATCCTTCAAAATAGGGATCTTTCTCAAGCAGTTTTGGATTACTTATCAGTCTTTCATTTACTTCTAAAATTCTTCCGCTTATAGCAGAATAAATATTGTGCGAAAGTCCATCTTCAGAAACAAACTTTGCACATTCTGCTCCTTGTGTTAAAGTATCATCAACATTAAGAAGCTCTATTTCTTTAATTGATTCAATCAGTTTCATGTATATATCAGTTGTACCGATTTTTGCAGTGCTGTCAAATTCTTCAGCAAGCCAGCTTGAAAAGCCTAAACGAAAATATTTACTGGGACAAGAGACTAAAAAGAAATCTCCTTCACTTTCATTAGCTTTCTGGATTACTTGGTTGTATCTCAATCCCCGTCTTAATGTACTTTCAAGTTCATCAATACTAAAAGGTTTAGGAATAAAAGCAATTGCCCCTTCGTACAAGGCTTTAACAGCATTTTCAACTGCTGAATATCCTGTAGTTATTATAACAGGAGTTTGAATTTTTCTTGCAGCAAGTTCTTGAAGAAATTGAAATCCATCCATTCCGGGCATCATTACATCGGAAAGTATCACATTATAATCGTTATCATTTAATTTTGCCAAAGCTGTCTGTGCATCAAGAGCAGTATCAATAGTAAGATTATCAAGCTTCGCAATTTTAATAATGGAATCAATTATAACTTGTTCGTCATCAACTGCTAATATGTCAAATTTGTTTTTCATATATCAATATTCCGGCAGTCTTAATGTAAAAGTTGTTCCAACATTAACTTCGCTGGTTACACCAATAGTACCGTTGTGGTTATCCATAATTCCCCAAATTACCGAAAGACCAAGTCCGTTCCCTTTTTGTCCTTTTGTAGAAAAGAAAGGATCAAAAATTTTATTAAGATTTTCTCTCGCTATTCCGCATCCGTTATCGGTAATTTTTATTTCAATGAATTTTTTATTTCCTTCTCTATCAACAAAATCCCATTCCTGCCAATTATCTTTAAAAGAAGCACAACCTTCTAAAAAGCCTTTTTGAGGAATTGGAATTCTGTAAACTGGTCCGCCGCAGTCGGGACATCTTTTACCACTGTTTATCAATGAAATTCCGCATTGCGGACAGCTTAATTCAACAGTAGATTTATTGCTTACGGTTATTCCAAAATAATTTTTATTTCTTCCGTAAATCGGATCGAGATTTATAAATCCTTCCGTTCCGTTTGCGTTCACTTTTAATTTAATTGTTGAATTACCTTCAAGCTTATATTCGGGATCGAGCAGACTGTGATTTTTAGGGCAGACAGCATGCTTAATGTGTGTTATTCCCTTTGGAGAAAGACTAATTTCCGAAGTTGATATTGTTATAATTCCTTCTTTTTTATCAATCGCATCAATCGCATTTAAAAGAAGATTTAACATTACCTGCTGAATTTGATTAGCGTCGGCAACAATATTTGGTAAATCTTTTTCGAGTTCTGTATTTAAAGTTATCTGTTTTATTTTAAGCTGATTCGTAACAACTTTAAATGCTCTTTCAATTACTTCATTAACATTAATTTTATTCTTTTTAGGTGCTGATTGTCTTGCGAAATCCAAAAGTCCTTTTACAATCTCTCTGCTTCTCATTGTTTCTCTAACAATAACCTGAAGATCTTCCTGCATTTCTGGATTGTCTTTAGTTCTTTTAAGTAAATAACTGCTGTAAGTTAAAACACCGGTTAAAGGATTATTAATTTCGTGCGCAACTCCCGCAGCTAATTGACCAAGAGAAGCCATCTTATCAGATTGGAAAATCTGCTGACGCATTTCTTCCAGTTTCTTTGTCATTTTATTGAATGAATCACCTAAAATTCCGAGTTCATCATTTCCAAGTTTATCAATCGAGTAATTGAAATTTCCTAATGCAACTTGATTAGTAGCATTTACCAATTCTTTAACAGGTCTGTTAATCCAATGAGCAACAAAAAATCCGATTAACAAACCGATTGCAGTAATAGAAACAACTGCAAAGATTATCTCTCTAACTGTATTGGCTCTAAGCTGTTCATCAACATCATCTAAAAGAATTGTTACATCAAGCACACCAAGTATTGTTGATTCTGAACTGTGAGCATGACAAGGAGCTTCATAACATGACGGTTCATTCTGGATTGGATTTATAACCCCCATAATTCTTGGCGAATCATCGGTTGGTTTATAAATTCTTGTTCTATCTTTTATTTCCAACTTACTTATCGGTTGATCTTCTGCATGACAGACATAACAGCTTTCAGCATTCTTATCCAGCATATGTCCAATATCATTTTGATGAGAAGAATAAGTAATCATTCCTTCTTTGTTTAGAATTCTTACTGCATTAATCTCTTTATCCTTGCCGATTGTCGTAATGATTTCCTGAATTCTGTCTCTTTGATTGAAAAGCATATCAAAGCGAGTACTGTTTTTAACAGTCTCGCTTAATTGATGTGCATGTCTTTCAACTTCAGAAAGTAAAACTTCACTTTGGGATTTTACATTAAAGTATGAGTAAATCCCAATAATCAATATGGAAGTTATACTTACAACAAAAATCAGTTTTACACTTATCTTCTTTAACATTTTACTTTACTCTTTTTCCCGGAATAAATTCAGGATAAGTTATATCATCATGACAGCTTTCACAAGTCGGTTTTGAATAATCTTCCGAAGTATGACAGCTTTCGCAGTCAAGTTCACCATGCATTTCATCAAGAACAATTTTAGTTACTTTATGATCGAAATTAGACCAGCTCCATTCACCATGGCAGCTGCTGCATGATTTATTCAATCCGGTAAATTTACCTTGATTAACATGACATCTTTGGCAGTCTAATTTTGAGTGATATTTCAAAATATCAAATCCAGTTGAAACCAAATGGTTAAACCCTTTTGGTTCCTTATCATTATGGCATGAAGAGCAGTTATCATCAGTATCATGGCAGTCAGAACATAATTGGTGCTGAATTTCAACTGTTCTAGGTTTCTTCATTTGTTCCGGACGCTGATCATGACATTTTACACAACCTTCATTAGAATGGCATGTCTGGCAATCTAATCCAAATAAATCTATATGCTCTTTATGAAGAAATGTAACTTTGCCTTCTGCATCCGGAGTTTCAAATTTAATTCTATCCGGAGTTTCAATTTTCGGATGCGTTTTCGCTTTTGCTTTTGCAACTAAATCTTCTTTGCTTAAAGAAGTATTATTAAGCTGATGACATCCGTCGCAGTTAGTATTTCCGCTCCATTCGCGGTGGCAATCCATACATTGTCTGTGATATGCACCTTTCAAATCCGGGCGGTTTACATCTTCGCGTTTTCTTTCTTCATTATGACAGCTGTTACAAGCAACAATTTTTCCAGGAGGATTATAGTGATGACATGAAACACATCCGCCGGACATTTCAGCCATTTCTGAATGTAATCTATGCGTAAATACTACTTCCTTGTATAGATCTTCATTTCCTCTAAGTTTATTTATTTTTATTACTTCTGGTCCCTCTTCCGGAGATTGTCTTACTGTAACCAGCTCTTCTCTTGGGCACTCAATTAAGCAAGGATTTTCCTTAGTTGGAATTTCGCAAGAGTGACAGTTACTGCATTTTAAAGCTTTCTCGCTGTGAGAAGTAAATTTTTTGTCTTGTGCATTTGAGTTAATCGAAAAGATTAAAACAAGCACTAAAAGTAAACTTAATCTTTTCATTTGAATAACCCTCTTATTGCATATTTGGTTTTAGGTGCAACTTTTTGCGGTACACTAATAATTGGGAATATCATTACAAAAGCTCTAAATAGAAGAATTTCCAGAGCAATAAAGCCAAGTGTAACAGAGATTTCTCCTATTGACGGGAAATATGAAGCTTCTGCATAAGGAGGAGTATAAGCAACAATAAAGTTGTTGATCCTATTTAATAACACACCAAAAATTACAAGTCCTGATGCGATAAATAATCCCGCCGGAGTACTTGAAATCTTTCTTGAGAAAAACATTCTTAGCGGAATTACAACTCCAAGAAGAAGTTCAATTGTGAACATTATACTTTCAGTGTTAACTTCCATTAAGTAGACGTATGTTTGTCTTACAACAATATCAATAAGTTTTGCAGCTAAATAAATTAATAGAAGCGGTCCGACCATTCTTCCCAAACCTGAAAGAACATCTGTCTCAGGTTTTAATCCAAATGATTTTGAACTAATAATTGATTCAAAAATTACCATTGGGAAACCAACACAGATTGCAGAAATCAAAAAGAGAAGAGGAAGAATTGGTGTCTGCCACAAAGGATGCATCTTAGGTCCGGCAATAACCATTAATGTTCCCAAAGAAGATTGGTGAAGACATGAAAGTACAACTCCCGAAATAATAAAGATGAACATTGTCTTTTCTAATCCTTTATCAAGGAAACGCAAGAGTTTATCGACCGTATTATTGAATTTTTTTAAGAATCCCGGAAGATTAACTCTTCCAATAAATCTTTCGGTTACAATCGGTAAAAATTCAATGTAAAGAACGGTTAAGTATATCATAACGCAAATACCGACTTCAAACAAAACAGAAGTGCCATTCCACATTATGAGAGGATGCCAGATAAAGTGGTATCTTCCTAAATCAATCATAACACTCATAGCAACAAAAGTGTAGCCGAGCATTGCAGTCAATAGAGCCGGGCGAATTATAACTTCATATTTATCGCGGTGCATAATGTGACCCAACGCAGCTGTTGTAAATCCACCTGCTGCTAAAGCAACGCCGGCGGCAACATCAATACCAATCCAAATTCCCCAAGGGAATTGATCGTTTAAGTTGGTAATAGCGCCAATACCGAATAAGAATCTACCCAACAAAAATATTAATCCGTTAAGAGCAATTACCGAGACAATCATTATGATTGGAGTAAAAAATTTCTTTTGTATTGGAGTAGGTTTAAAGAAATGTTCCATTATTCCTCCTCCCCATGACTTTCATGTTTTCTATTTTTATTCAACCACATTACTCCGCCAAGTAAAGCATAAATTGCAATTGGTGGAATAAAGTAAGCAAATATTCCATGCTGAATTGCTTCGGTAACACCGGGTGCCGGATTTTGAGAGAGTTTTGGAAAATCAACTTTTGTGAAATCCATACTTGATAAATACATCCAAGATGTACCACCGACTTCATATTCACCAAAAATATGATTGACATATCTTTCCGGGTATAATCTGATTTTTTCTTTTGCGGCTCTAATTAATTCATCACGTTTACCATAGGTTAAAACTTCCATCGGACAAATTTCAACACATGCCGGAAGTAAACCGGTTTTTGTTCTGTCAAAACAGAAGTCGCATTTTTTAATATCCGGACTCCAAGCTTTTTCAAATTCAAAAGCAGGTACTTGGAACGGACAAGCGACCATGCAGTATCTGCATCCGATACACTTATCTGTATCCCAAATAACCGAACCATTTGCTTGTTTTGAAAATGCTCCAACTATACAAGCAGAAACACATGCGGGATGATCGCAGTGCATGCATTGAACTTTAACATTTAGTGGAAATTTACCATTTGGATTTTGATACTCGTTTACAACTGTTAATGCTTTGGCATCAGGTCTTCTTCTTTTTTCAAAAACAGTGCGGTCATCATAACTTTCAATATTTCCTGCAGGCATATCATGTGCTTTTTTACATGCCCATTCACATTTTCTACAACCAATACAAGCTGTCGTATCAACTAAAACACCCATTCTTTCATCAGATAAAATATTTTGCGGCGCTGCTTTGGTAGGTTTTGCGGAAGAAAGACCAACAACCGAAGCTCCCAATACTGCTGAGGTTTTTAAGAAATTTCGGCGGGATTGCTTCATTTTATTGTTCCTCCGTATGTTGTATTTATCATTTTAATTCAAACTTAAACAGAAATTAAGATTCATTTATCCTATTCAAAAATAAAATCATTATACCTTATTGTCAAATTATTTTATATTAGTAAAAATATTAAGTTAAAAGAATATTTTACTAAGTTTATCCGATTATCTTATTTAACATTAAAGTGTTGTCCCTATTTGAAATTCATCAAACCTATATTGGATTAATTCTATATATTTCTATACAAAAATGGAGTCTTTTTGAACATCCTGGTTACCGGCGGTTGTGGATATATTGGTTCGCATTTTGTAAAATTTTTACAACAAAATTCCGATCACAAAGTAATTGTTTTTGATAATCTTTCTCGCGGACATCGAGAAGCAATTAATAATGATGTCGATTTTGAGAAGATCGATTTATTAAATCCAAGTGAAATAGAAATAGGACTGTCAAAATATAAAATTGACGCTGTTGTTCACTTTGCTGCTTTTGCTTATGTCGGCGAATCCGTTGAAGATCCGGGTTTATATTATACTAATAATGTTACCGGAAGCATAAACTTAATCAAAGCTATTAATAAAGCCGGGATTAAAAAATTTATTTTCTCTTCAACATGTTCTCTTTATGGAAATCCAAATCAAGTTCCAATCTCGGAAAGTGAACCGACTAAACCTATAAATCCTTATGCACAAACAAAATTAATGATTGAAAAAGTATTAGCAGACTTTGACTTGAGTCATAATCTTAAATATGCGGCTTTAAGATATTTTAATGCGGCAGGTGCAGATTTTGAAGGCGAGATTGGTGAAAGTCATGACCCAGAACCACACTTAATTCCAATCGTTCTGCAGACTGCATTAGGCAAACGCGAACACATCAAAATTTTTGGTGATGATTACGATACTCCAGATGGAACATGCATAAGAGATTATATTCATGTTTATGATCTTGCTGATGCTCACTTAAAAGCTTTGGAATATTTGGTAAGAGGAGAAAATTCCGATTTCTTCAATCTTGGTACCGGTGATGGAAATTCGGTAAAAGAATTAATCGATAAAGCAAGAGAAGTAACCGGCAAAGAAATTAAATCTGTTATTGCAGAAAGAAGAGCAGGTGACCCCGCTGTTCTTGTTGCAGATAATAAAAAAGCAAAAAATATTTTGGGATGGAATCCCAAATACAATTTAGATGATATTATTAAATCTGCCTGGAATTGGCATCAAAATCAAAAGTATTAATTATGAAAATAGAGACAACATTTATAGAAGGGCTTTTAGTTTTTTATCCTAATGTATTTGAAGATGAAAGAGGATTTTTCTTCGAATCATTTAATCAGCAGAAATATTATGAGTCGGGATTAAAAGAAAATTTTGTACAAGATAATATTTCCAAATCAACAAAAGGAACTATACGCGGACTTCATTATCAAGTCGGTGAGTTTGCACAAGGAAAGCTGTGTCAAGTTTTAATTGGCGAAGTCCTTGATGTTGCTGTTGATATAAGATTTAATTCGCCGACATTCGGAAAGCATTTTTCAATTAGATTAAACGACAAAGAAAAAAATCAATTGTGGATTCCACCCGGATTTGCACACGGTTTTTCTGTTCTTTCCGATGAAGCAATTTTTATGTATAAATGTTCAAATCCATACAGTAAAAAGGATGAACGGGCTGTCATTTATAATGATGCCGATTTAAATATCGATTGGAAAGTAAACAATCCAATTGTATCACAAAAAGATAAAGAAGCAATAAAGTTCAAAGATATTGCAATGGACTTTATTTTTAACAAAACTATTTAAAAGAATTAACGAGGGCTTAAATGAAAATATCAGTCATTGGAACAGGTTATGTCGGTTTGGTTTCCGGTACTTGCTTTGCGGAAATGGGAAACGAAGTTATATGTGTGGATAACAATCAAGAAAAATTGGCTAAGATGCGTAACAAGATAATCCCGATTTATGAACCGGGATTAGATATTTTGTTTGATAGAAATATCGAGAAGAAAAGATTAACATTTACAGATGATCTAAAAAAAGCTGTTACTGAAACCAACGTAATCTTTTTATGTCTCCCTACCCCACAAGGTGAAGATGGTTCTGCCGATTTGCAGCATGTATTCGGTGTTGCGGATAGTATCGGAAAAATATTAAAAGAGCATGGTGAAGATGAATTCAAAGTAATAGTAAACAAAAGTACTGTTCCTGTCGGTACTTCTAAATCTGTGACTGATATTCTTGAAAAACATGGTTTAAGTAATTTTGAAGTTGTATCAAATCCTGAGTTTTTAAGGGAAGGATTTGCTGTTGAAGATTTCATGAAACCGGATAGAATTGTTGTCGGTGCCAAATCAGAAAAATCATTAAAGATTATGAGAAATTTGTATGAACCGTTTGTCCGTCAAGGCAACCCAATTATAGAGATGGATCCGTTCAGTTCGGAAGTCACTAAATATGCGGCAAATTCTTATTTAGCAATGCGTATTACATTTATGAACGAACTTGCAAATTTCTGCGAAGCTGTAGGAGCAAATGTAGATTTAGTTAGAAAAGGAATGGGTTCTGATACAAGAATAGGAAAGAGATTTTTATTTGCTGGAATTGGATACGGCGGTTCATGCTTCCCAAAAGATGTTAATGCACTTATCAAAACTTCTATCGATAGAGGAAGTGAAATGAAATTGTTAACTCTTGTTGATAAAGTTAATAAAGCACAAAAGACTGTTATTGTTGATAAAGTATTGAAACATTTTGGCAATGATATTAAAGGCAAGAAGTTTGCGGCTTGGGGATTATCATTCAAACCGAATACGGATGATATGCGTGAAGCACCATCTGTAGTTATAATTAATAAATTGCTGGAACTTGGTGCGCAAGTTTCTGCTTATGATCCTGCAGCAGTTGAAAATGCAAAATTTTATTTAGGTGATTCAATTCAGTATGTCGAAAATCAATATGATGCACTTAAAGATGCAGAGGCTTTATTGATTTTTACGGAATGGAATGAATTTAGAAATCCAAGCTTTACTGCTATTGAATCATTATTGAAAAATAAAATTATTTTTGATGGAAGAAATATTTTTGACGTGGAAAAAATGAAAGAACTCGGATTTACATACTTCAGTATTGGTCGCCAGCCGGTACTGCTTTAGAATTTCAGTTTCCCGCAATTTTAAAAATTGCGGGAAACTTTCTGTTATGAATTCAACACTTTCTCGTAATAATCTATATACTTTGGAATAATAAGTTTCTTTTCAAAATTATTTACTGATCTCTTTCTAGAGTTTTCTGAAAAGGCTTTATATTTTTTATCGTTGGTCAACAAATCAACAGTATATTTAGCCATTCTGTTAACATCCCCAATCTCAGCAATATAACCGGTTTGATTATGAACAATCAATTCCGGAAGTCCACCAACACTTGAACTTATAACAGGAACACCGCACGACATTGCTTCAAGAGCAGAAAGACCAAAGCTTTCTGATTGCGAAGGCATTAAAAATAAATCCGATGAACTTAATATTTCTGAAAGTCCATCCTGCTTTCCTAAAAAGTACACATTCTTTTCTAATTTTAATTCACGCACTAATCTTTCGCATTCTGATCTATCGGGACCATCACCAACCAGAAGAAGTTTTGTTGGGATTTCATCTAAAACTCTATGCAGTATTCTTATTGTATCAGGTACTCTTTTAACAGGTCTGAAGTTGGAAACATGAACAAGAACCTTTTCTCCATTTGGAGCTACCTTCTCCTTAAAAGCTTGATTAGCGGAAGGTTTAAAGAGTTCGCTGTCAACAAAATTATGAATTACTTCAATTTCTTTATCTATATAATAATTGGTTATAGTTTTTTCTTTAAGAAATCTTGAAACCGTAGTTACACCGTCACTCTCTTCAATACTGAATTTCACCAAAGGTAAAAAAGACGGTTCTAAACCAACCAAAGTTATATCCGTTCCATGAAGAGTAGTTATTATTTTTATATCAGAATTCTTCTTCTTTAGGACCTGTTTTGCCATATATCCGCTTACTGCATGTGGAATTGCATAATGAACATGAATAAGATCGAGTTTTTCATATTCAATAACTTCCAGCATTTTACTTGTAAGAGATAAACCATAAAGTGAATGTTCAAAGAGGGGATAATTACTCATTTCAACTTCATGATAATAAATATTATCAAAGAAATGATTTAATCTGTGCGGCATAGCGTAACTAATAAAATGAACTTCATGTCCGGCCATAGCAAGTTCTTTACCGAGTTCTGTAGCAACAACTCCCGAGCCTCCG
The DNA here is from genome assembly GCA_002698995.1 of Ignavibacteriota bacterium. Taxonomy (GTDB): domain Bacteria; phylum Bacteroidota; class Ignavibacteria; order Ignavibacteriales; family Melioribacteraceae. The sequence continues at coordinate 79,561 of PAAX01000014.1, forward strand.
TAGGTGGGATAACAGGTAATTCCAATTTTCATATTGTAAACAGTGTTTTTTATTAAAACTAAATTTAAATAAAATATATCTCTCAAACGAGTTATAAAGTTATTAAGTTCTTTGAAATCCAAACTTTATTTTTTTTAAACACTCCAAAACCGCAATTTTGAAATAGGGTAATTTTTATCGATAAAAAAATATCGATTTCTCTTGATAAACTTTCTTCGGTTTATTACGTTTGAATAGAGAAAATTATATCGATAAATAATTACTTATATGATAAAACTAGAAAAAATAAAATCAACCCCAATTCCAACACTTAAGAGATTAACACGCTATTTAAGTGTTATTCATCAGTTAAAGGAATCGAAAACAGACTATATATCCAGCACAGAAATTGCAAATATTATGGGCTTAGATCCTATTCAAGTTAGAAAAGATTTAGAATTTACCGGTATTTCGGGATTTCCAAGATTAGGATTTAAAATTGATGATCTTCACTTTGCAATTAAAGAAATCCTTAATTGGAATAACACAGAAGATGCTTTCTTGGTCGGTGCCGGAAGTCTTGGACAGGCTATTCTTGGTTATGACAGATTTAAAAGCTGCGGATTGAAGATTATCGCAGGTTTTGATATCAATCCGGAATTAATTGGTAAAAAAATCTCTAATATTGAAATCTACCACATAAATAAAATTCCAAATCTGATAAAAAGATTGAATGTAAAAATCGGAATCATTTGCGTTCCGGCAAGTTCTGCTCAAGATGTGGTTGACTTGATGGTTGATAATGGAATTTTAGCTCTCTGGAATTTCGCTCCAATTCATGTAAATGTTCCATCAGATATTATAATTGAAAATGCTCAGCTTTCTCAAAGCCTGGGAATTTTAACTCATAAACTTGCAGAAAAAATTAAAGCCTACTGAGGATATTATGGAAAACAAAAATGAAAAATTTGAAGGCGCAGTAAGAAAATTTCAAAAAGTCTGCGATATTATTAAAAGCTATAATAATGATAAAAACAAATTGATACCTATTCTGCAGCAAGTACAGCATGAATACCGATATCTTCCGGAAGAAATATTAGCATTTATTGCAACTTCTCTGGAAATTCCTACAGCAAAGGTTTATGGTGTAGCGACTTTTTATGCTCATTTTGCTCTAAAACCTAAAGGAAAGTATATCATTAAAGTCTGTGATGGAACTGCTTGTCATGTTAAAAATTCCATCCCGATTGTTAATGCAATTCAGAAGAAACTTAAAATTGATGAATCAAATAATACTACCGAAGATATGATGTTTACATTGGAAACAGTTTCTTGTCTTGGTGCTTGCGGATTAGCTCCGGTTGTTGTTGTTAACGAAGATGTTTATTCATGTATGAATCCACAAAAGATTGATAAGCTAATAGATGAAATAATGAATAAAGAGGTTGAATATGCTGACGCTTAAGAAAATTGAAGAATTAGGAAATCAGTTCAATTCTGAAATGGAATTAATTTCCAGAAGAATAATTGTCTGCGCCGGAACCGGATGCGTTGCAAATGGATCGAAAAAGGTACTGCATGAATTTGAGGAACAACTCAAAGAAAGAAATTTAGATGTACTTGTTAAACTTGAGTTTTCTCATAAAAAGGACAATAGCATTCTAATCTCTAAGAGCGGTTGTCAAGGTTTCTGTCAAATGGGTCCCCTTGTAACAATTGAACCTGATGGAATTCTTTATACAAAAGTAAAAGCAGAAGATGTTGTTGAAATTATTGAAGAATCATTAATTAATAATAGATTGGTTGAAAGACTTCTTTACAAAGATCCTATTAAAAACGAAACCCACAAAGGGGCAAAAGAAATAAACTTTTACAAAAGACAAAATAGATTTGTACTAAAAAATTGCGGAAGTATAGATCCCGAAAGTATTGAAGAATATTTTTCTGAAGGAGGATATACCGGAGCTTATAAAGCAATAACGGAATTAAGTTCAGAAGAAGTTTGCAATGAATTAACCTTCTCCGGTCTTCGAGGCAGAGGGGGTGGTGGATTTCCAACAGGATTAAAATGGGATTTGGCAAGAAAAGAAAGCAATCCGAAAAAATTTGTTGTGTGTAATGGTGACGAAGGTGATCCAGGTGCGTTTATGGATCGCAGTATTATGGAAGGAAACCCCCACTCTGTTATCGAAGGAATGATGATTGCGGCTAAAGCAATTGGTGCACAAAAAGGTTTTGCTTATGTTAGAATGGAATACCCATTAGCTGTTGAACGATTCAGAAATGCGGTAATTACAGCAAGAGAAATCGGGATTTTGGGAAAGAATATTTTCGGAACTGATTTCGAATTTGATATTGAAGTAATGGAAGGTGCCGGTGCATTTGTTTGCGGTGAAGAAACTGCTTTAATCGCATCAATTCAAGGTGAAAGAGGTATGCCCAAACCTAAACCGCCATTCCCTTCTCAAAGCGGATTGTGGGGTTACCCAACTGTAATAAATAATGTTGAAACTCTTGCTGCTGTTTCTTTAATCCTTCAAAAAGGAGCAATAAGTTTTAAGGAGCTTGGAACACAAAATTCACCAGGAACAAAAACATTTGCTTTAACAGGTCATGTTGCCAATACCGGGTTGATTGAAGTTCCTTTCGGTACCACACTTAGAGAAATAATTTTTAATATCGGCGGTGGAATAACCGATGACAACAATGAGATTTTGTCTGATGGATTTAAAGCTGTTCAGATCGGCGGTCCTTCCGGAGGATGTTTAACCAAAGATCATCTTGATCTTCCATTGGATTTCGATTCGTTAAAATCAATTGGTGCAATGGTAGGTTCCGGCGGATTAGTTGCAATGAATAAAACCACATGCATGGTTCAGATTGCAAAATTCTTCATGCAGTTCACACAAAATGAATCGTGCGGAAAGTGTGTTCTCTGCCGTGAAGGGACAAAGCAAATGCTCGCATTACTTGATGATATTACTGAAGGAAGAGCAACCATTGAAACTATCGATCTTCTAGAAAATCTTGCTCATGCAGTTCAGAAAGGATCATTATGCGGATTGGGTAAAACGGCTCCAAGTCCGGTACTGTCAACGTTAAATCAGTTTAGAGAAGAATATATGGCTCATGTTCTTCATCAAAGATGTCCGGCAAAAAAATGCACCGCTTTATTAACTCCACATGTAATAGAGGAAAAATGTAAAGGATGCGGATTATGCATCAAAGCTTGTCCGGTTGGAGCAATAACCGGAGAAAAGAAACAGCCACATTTTATTAATGAAGAACTCTGTATTAAATGCGGAGCTTGTTTGGAAAAATGCAGATTAGAAGCAATTGAGTATGGAGCTTAACATGAAAAAGAAAACTTTATCTGTAAACGGAAGAGAAGTTGAATTTAACGGCGAAAGAAATCTTCTAGAAGTAGTAAGAAAAGCCAATATAGAAATACCGACATTTTGCTATCATTCAGAGTTATCTGTTTACGGCGCATGCCGTTTATGTCTTGTTGATGTCGAAGGAAAAGGAATAGTTTCTTCTTGTTCAATTATTCCAGAAGAAGGAATGAAGATAAATACTCATACTAAAGAAATCCGTGATATAAGAAAAATTACTATGGAATTACTTCTTGCAAACCATGATCAAGACTGCTTTACTTGTGCAAAAAGTGCAAGTTGCAAACTTAGAGAGATTGCAGATAAACTTGGTGTTGATAAAGTAAGATTCAAAAAAACTAATAAAGAAATGCCTCTTGATTTATCTTCACATGCCATCAGCCGTGATCCCAATAAATGTATTTTATGCGGTGATTGTGTAAGAGCCTGCGAAGAAATTCAAGGAATTGGAGTTATCGATTTTACACATAGAGGAAGTGAAGTTGTTGTATCCCCTGCTTTCGGAAAAGAAATTGGAAAAGGTGAATGTGTTGACTGCGGTCAGTGTGCTAGAGTTTGTCCAACCGGTGCTATAATTCCAAAATCTGAAATTGAGGATGTATGGAATGAAATTTATAATGATAAGAAATTTGTTATAGCGCAAATTGCTCCGGCAGTTCGAGTGGCAATCGGTGAATCTTTCGGTTATCAAGAAGGGATTTCATTAACCGGACAAATAGTGGCAGCACTTAAATTAATGGGATTCGACAAAGTATTTGACACATCATTTGCCGCAGATTTAACAGTCATAGAAGAAAGCAACGAATTTCTGAAAAGATATTCTGAAGGAAAAAATCTTCCAATTATAACTTCGTGCTGTCCTGGCTGGGTTAAATATGCTGAGCAGTATTATCCCGAATTTTTAGATAATCTATCATCATGTAAATCACCACAGCAAATGTTTGGAAGCATCGCAAAAAGTTATCTTGCAGAAAAATATGAAATTGATCCGAAGAATATTTCTGTTGTTTCAATTATGCCTTGTACAGCAAAGAAGTTTGAAGCAAGAAGACCTGAATTCGAGAAGAACGGAATTAAAGAAGTTGATTATGTTATTACAACTCAAGAGTTGGTTGATATGATAAAAGAATCCGGGATTAACTTTAATAAACTTGAACCAGACAGCTTAGATTTACCATTGGGATTCAAAACCGGAGCCGGAATTATTTTCGGTAACTCAGGTGGAGTAAGTGAAGCAGTTTTAAGGTATACTTGCGAAAAAGTTAATGGAGTTAAACTAACAAATTGCAATTTCAATGAAGTTAGAGGAGTTGATAGTACAAGAGAAGCTACAGTATTATTAAACGGTAACGAGGTAAAGATTGCAATTGTAAGCGGATTGAAAAACGCAAAAACTCTTCTCGATAAGATTAAATCCGGTGAAGCAAAATATGATATGATTGAAGTGATGGCATGTCCCGGTGGCTGCATCGGCGGAGCCGGTCAGCCTGTCAGCTTTGAAGAATCAATCAAGCAGAAAAGAACTGAAGCTTTGTATAATACCGACAAGATGCTTCAACTTCATAAATCTCAGGACAATCCATATATAAAATCTTTATATGAAGAATTTCTCGGAGAAATCAACGGACATAAAGCACACGATTTACTCCATACTCATTATGCAAATAGAAAAAGATTATTTGAATCGGAAATAAGTCTTATAAAAGCTAATAATTCCCAAAAACTTGAAGTGAAAGTTTGTGTAGGTACAAACTGTTACTTAAAAAATTCTCAAACTGTTTTACAAAGACTTTTAGATCATCTTGAAGAAAGAAATCTTGTTCACTTAGTTGATGTTAAAGCTACTTTCTGTATGGAAAAATGTGAAAAAAGTCCCAACATACTTGTGGGAGAAGAAATTGTAACTTCGGCAAATTTCGAAAAAGTTATTTCAAATATAGAAGATAAATTAGTTTTAATAGCAAACAGCAATTGATGGTTCATAATATTAAAAGAAATTAAAATGAATACTCAGCTATCTCAATCAATTATTTACACAAATAAAGCTTCTTGTAGAGATTGTTATAAATGTATTAGAGTCTGCCCGGTTAAAGCAATAAAAATGAAAAACGGACAGGCTTCTATAATTGAGGAGAAATGTATTTTATGCGGGACATGCATCAAAGAATGTCCCCAAAATGCAAAGCAGTACAGAAGAGATACTGAAAAAGTTAAATCATTATTAAGAGAAAATGAATTGGTAGCAGTCTCAATAGCTCCATCATTCAGTGGAATTTATTCCGACAAAGAAATAAAAAGGCTGCCGTCGGTTCTTCGCCAATTGGGTTTTGAAATTATTACTGAAACTTCTGTTGGCGCCGAGATTTTATCTAAGCAGACAAATGAAATGGTACTGAAATCTAGTACAACAGTAATAAATTCAACTTGTCCTGCTTTTGTAAATTATATTGAAAAGTATAATGATGAATTGATTGATAATCTTCTTCCATTAAAGTCGCCGGCTTTAACTCATGCAATTCATCTTAAGGAAAAATATGGTGATGAAACAAAAATTGTTTTTGTTAGTCCTTGTATTGCGAAAAAATATGAGATTGAAAGAGACGAGAATTTAGGATTGATTGATGCCGCAATTACTTTTGAAGAATTAAGTGAACTGTTTACGGAATTCAAACTAGATTTGATGAATTGTGAAGAAAGTGATTTTGATGAAATTTCATCTAAAAGCTCATCTCTTTTTCCGCTTATCGGCGGTTTTTCTAAAAGTGCCGATTTAGACACCGATATTTTCTCAACAAAAACCCTTTCAGTAAATGGATTTGATGAAGTCAATAATTCAATTCAATTTTTAAATGAGGAAAATCATATCTGTTTTCTTGATGGATTGTTTTGTAAAGATGGATGCTTAAACGGTCCCGCTTCAAATTCAAGCAAAAATATTTATCAAAAGAAATTTGATCTGCAGACATATGTCGAATCGAAACCGGAAATTGAATCTACTTATAATGATAACTTATTTATCTCTACAAGTTTTACATCAAAGAAGGTTAAAGAAGATTTTGTTTCCGAAAATGAAATCAAAAATATATTTGAAAGAACTGGAAAGTATTCTCCCGAAGATGAATTGAACTGCAGTGTATGCGGTTACGATAACTGCAGAGAAAAAGCAAAAGCTGTAGTAAATGGAATTGCCGAGATAGAAATGTGTCTTCCTTATATGAGAAAGCGTGCCGAGAAACGATCCGATAAAATTATGGAATCATCTCCAAACGGAATTGTAATAATAAATGATAAACTTGAAATTGTGCAGATGAATCCGGCTTTTAAAAAAATGTTTATGTGCAGTGATTCCCTTATAGGCAAAAGAATTTCATATTTGATTGATCCAGAACCATTTATAAAAATGATAACCGGTGAAATTGATAAGCTCGAGACTAAAGGAGAATATAGAAGTTACAATTTAGTTTGTCATCAAATTCATTATAAACTTGATAAAGTAAATCAATATGCCGCGGTTTTTGTTAACATAACCAAATCTGAAAATGATAGAGTTGAGCTGCAAAAATTAAAATCGGAGACGATTCAAAAAGCACAGGAATTGTTTGATCATCAGGTAAATCTTGCTCAGCAGCTTGCTAAATTTATTGGAGAAAGCACTGCAAAAGGGGAAGAAATTGTTGAGAATTTAATTAAGCTTACTGAAAAACAAAATCCAAGTTAATGGCTTATATTCACTTTGATATTGTTCAATCACAAATTTCAAAATATCCCGGAAAACCCTCCGGTGATGTGATTTATTATCAATACAATCCAACCAATATTGTACTGATTTTAGCAGATGGAATTGGAAGCGGAATAAAGGCTAACATCGCAGCACAAAGTTGTGTTAGCCGAATTAAAACTTTACTTCAATCCGGTTTTACATTAAGAGAATCTTTTGCCCGACATGTAAATACAATGGAAGAGGCAAAAGCGAAAGATCTTCCTTACACTGCATTTTCTTTAGTTAGAATTCTGCAGGACGGAATCGGTACTTGCTTAACTTATGAATCCCCAACTCCAATCTTTGTCACAAAAGCTTATTCAACAATTTTGAAATCGAGAATTTATTCAATTAATACTGCTGTAGTAAGTGAAACCATTTTTGAGTTAATGAAAAATGAGGGAATTGTCATTGTTACTGATGGAATAACTCAAGCCGGATTGAATCAAGATTATTCAAACGGATTGGAATTAAAAGGATTGAATCAATTCATTGATGAACAGATAAAGAGCGGATTAAAGTTAAGATATCTTCCCAAAGAAATAACCGATAATGCATTCTTAATAAACAATAAGAAAATGTATGATGATTTATCGGCTGTAATTTTATTCGCTAGAAAAGGGAGAGTAGTAAATATATTTACCGGTCCGCCAAGAAATGAAGAAAAAGATGCAGAAGCAGTTAAGAAATTTTTGGAATTAGATGGACTAAAAATTATTTGCGGTGCGTCAACTGCTAAATTAGTTTCTCGCGAATTAAGCAAAAACTTAGTTATTGATGAAAAATTTGCAAGCTCAATTTCTCCCCCTAATTATAAAATTGATGGAATTGATTTGGTTACAGAAGGAATTGTTACTCTTAATCAGTTGTATAATATTTGGGATGAAGATGAATCAAAATTGGAAAAATTTAATCCGGTTACCGATTTATATACATTATTAAAAGTTGCTGATAGAATTAATTTCATTGTTGGAACTGCAGATAATCCGGCAACAGAAGATATTACATACTCACAATTGGGATTATTAAAAAGGAAGAAAATCATTCCTTTGCTTCTTGAAAAATTCAATAAGGAAGGTAAAGTTGTTGTTGTTGAAGAGGTCTAATTAAGGGATAATATTGATTCTACTTCTTTAATTAGATCGATAGCTTTAAAAGGTTTAGTGATATAAGAATTTACACCAATACTTTTAGCATATTTCTTATCGGAATGATCAATCCTTGCAGTTAGAAAAATAAAACCTATTTTGTTCCGAAGTTTTAATCTGTCCACTTCTAATTTTAATGAATAACCATCCATAATAGGCATCATAATATCAGAGATAATTAAGTTTGGATAAGTTTTGCTGGAAGTTAAGAAATCGAACGCTTCTTTCCCGTTATTAAAAGATTTTACTTTGTAATTGCAAAGAGTAAGTAAATCCTCAACAGACTGCTGAATTTCTGAATTATCTTCTACTATAAAAATATCATACATATGTTATGTTAACTAAATTAGCCTAAAAATTAATAAATCAAAATGATTTTACAAACTGTTTATCGATTGATTATCTGCTTTCAAAAGAATTTTAATTTTGTTAACATTATGGTCATTTTTCTTTTACAAAAAGTTAACCATATCAAATTATGACTTAACTTAGTTTTACATACTAATTAATGAATCACAGGTGTATCATGAAAAGATTTAGTTTTTTGCTTGCAGTAGTTTTTACTATAACATTAAATGCACAATCTAACCAATCACAAAAAGATCCCGTAAAACTTGTTCTTCAATTAACTGTAGATCAGCTGAGAGGAGATATAATTAATAAGTTTAAAGACAAATTTGTTGATAACGGTATAAACTATTTACTTAGAGAAGGTTTGTTTTTTACAGATGCTCATTTTCAACATGCAGTTACAAAAACTGCTCCCGGACATGCAACCTTGGCTACCGGAACTTCTCCCTCAAGTCATGGAATTATTGGTAACGACTGGTACGACATCAACACAAAAAAATCAATTTATAACAGCGAAGATTCTAATCATGCTGTATTCAATATGCCTAAAGAAAAGATAGGAAGATCACCAAAAAATTTGCTGGCTTCTACTACAGCAGATGAAATTGCCGCATCTAGAAATTTTCAGTCGAAGGTATTTACTGTTTCTGTAAAGGATAGAGGAGCAATTTTCCTTGCCGGTTTCAGCGGAAAAGCATTTTGGTATAATTATAACGAGGGAAACTTTACAACAAGCAACTATTATTATGATGAGATACCAAATTGGGTAAATGAGTGGAGCAATAAAAAGTTAACCGATAAACTAATTGAAGAAGGGTGGGATCTGCTTTTAGAAAGATCAAAATACATTTATCCTGATGAAACCTCTTACGAAAAAACAATTGAAGAATTAGGAAATACGTTCCCTTATAACTTATCAAAAATTGATAGAAAAGATATGTATGATCTTTTACCATATACTCCAATTGGGGATAAAATAACTGCTGATTTTGCCGAAGCAATTATTACCAATGAAGGATTGGGACAAGACGACATTGTAGATTATTTATCAATTAGTTTTTCATGCACCGATTATATTGGACATTTATTTAGTCCTACAACAATGGAATATGAAGATCAAATATTAAATCTTGATAGAACTTTAGAAAAATTCTTCTCATTTATTGATGAAAAGATTGGATTGGATAATGTATTAATTGTTCTTTCTGCAGATCATGGAGTCTGCGATGCACCTGAGTATCTGCTTGAAAATGGATTTGAATTTGCGGGTGTTGCTGTTGTCGGCGGATTGATAGAGAAAATAAATAATTTTGGAAAGGAAAAGTATAACCTAAAATCAAACTTAGTATTGAAATCGATGGTTCCTTATTACTATCTGGATGAAAGTCTTTTAGAAGAGAACAATATTGATATTTGTAAAATTGAAAGGGAAATCAGAGATATAATATTAGAAGTTGATGGAATTTATGAAGTCTATACTTCATGCGAGATTTTGAATCAGCATAATCCGAATGATGAAATATTTGAAAAAGTAAAAAAATCATTTTATAAAGGAAGATCGGGACAGATTTATATTGTTCCAAAACCATTTTATTATATCACTTCAAAATCAGAATATAGAGGAAGTGCTGCCACACATGGAAGTCCTTGGAATTATGATACTTATGTTCCTATTATATTTGTCGGACCAGGAGTACAAAAAGGTTTTTCAAATATTCAAGCAAGTCCAAAAGATATATCAAAAAGTATTTGCAATTACCTGGGAATAAAATCTCCGTCATCTGCTGACGGTAAAGCTTTACTAAATTCTGCAAAATAATAATGGAAATAGAAAGAAAATACTTAATAAAAGATATTCCGTTTGAGCCGGATTCATATGACAAAAAAGAAATTATTCAATGTTATTTGAATCCAGTTCAAAAAGGAATTGAAAGAAGAGTTAGAAAGAAAGGGGAAAAATTTTATTATACCGAGAAATCCTTTGGCGATTTAATTAGAGAAGAAAAAGAACATGAAATAAACAAAGAAGAATTTGAAAATTTATTGTCTGAGAAAATTAATAATCCCATTTACAAAACTCGGTACATAATTCCTTTTAACAATTACACAATAGAATTGGATATTTATCAAAAACAATTAAGAGGACTAATAACCGCAGATGTTGAATTTAATAGTTTGGAAGAAAGCAATCAGTTCAATCCGCCGCATTGGTTTGGTAAAGAAATAACCTACGAAAAAAAATACAAGAACTTTATTTTAGCATCATTAGAAAAGTACAATTCTGATTATTAATTTATTTATCACTTACAACCGCAATCCAGTTTTCATCCCAGCGTTTTAAAAATGTTTTTACATTCCATCTGCATCTAATCGCAGAAAGTGGAGAAGGATCTAATACAAAAATAGAGTTCATCGAATATCCATAAACTACTACCCAATGTTCTCCATCATCAACAGAAATTAAAATAGGGTTTTTATCATTTATGGATTTTGTGATATCGCTTAAAAATGCATTTGAATTTACTTTAACACTGCAGTTAAAATTTCTAATTATATTCAACAAAGGTTCGGTATCAATTCCATCCTTTTTTAATAATTCTGTATTGTAGTTTATTTCTCTAAGGTATTTCACTTTATTAAAGTAGTTAAGAATCATAAAAGCGGAATGAATACCGCAGCTGAACCTATCTAACTGTACAGATTTATTTATATCAAGACAAATTGATGTAGGGTCAATAAATTCTTCAATCGATTTCAGGTAATTAAATATTTTATTTACAAATCTGCTCATAAGCTGAAATAATTTCTCTGAAGAAAATAATCAATTTTTATAAAAAAATTAGAAGTGGAAAGTATTTATGAAAACTGATCGGCTAATTTAGATTTGGTTCTCTTAATAAGTTCAACAAGTTTTTTAGCTATCTTCTTTTGTCTGCTGTAGAAAAAATCAAACTGTCTGAATATAAAAGCGTAAACAATAGTTAACACTTGATATAAAGGAAAGATAAAGAAAAGCCAGCCGATAAAATAACCAAACGTCCAAGGTTTAACTCCAAGCCAGCTCATAAATAAACCCGAAAGAAAAGCCGTTGAGGATCCGGTTAAAGCAAATACTGCAATTATTGAAATAAAATTTATAGTCTTCTTTACTTTTGTATTCATGAATCAAAAATAAGAAATTTTTCTTTTTATCCTTTATATAAATTTTCTTGATATAGAAATGTAAGGAAGAATTTAATTTGGAAAATCAAACGCATGATACATATCAAAAAAATAACTTCAAGACTATCTCACTCAGAAAATTAATAATCTAATCAAACTAAAACGCCCAATCAAAGTTGATTGAGCGTTTGAATTAAAATCTAATGTCTCTTCTCTATAAATCTAAAATCTAATTTCAATCTACATCATAATTGAGAACTGGTCTTAACCAGCGTTCTGTTTCTTTAAGACTCATTCCCTTTCGTTTGTGATAATCTTCAACTTGGTCTTTACCAATTTTGCCAGTTGTAAAATATTTAGCATTTTGATTTGCAAAAAATAATCCGCATACAGATGCAGCCGGATACATCGCTAAATTTTCTGTTAATGAAATTCCGGTCTTCTTCTCCGGATCAATTAATTTGAAGAGTTCTATCTTTTCTGTATGATCAGGCTGGGAAGGATATCCGGGAGCGGGACGAATTCCAGAATATTTTTCCTTAATTAATTCATCGTTTGTAAGATTTTCATCAGTTGAATAACCCCAGATTTCTCTTCTTACCTTTTCATGAAGTAATTCAGCAAATGCTTCTGCTAGTCTATCTGCAACAGCTTTAATCATAATTGAGTTATAATCGTCATGTTCTTTTTCAAATTGCTCAATCAGCTTTTCAATTCCAAGTCCAGCAGTAACAGCAAAAGCACCAATGAAATCTTTCCTATTAGAATCAATTGGAGCAACAAAATCAGCTAAAGAAATATTTGGAATATCTTTCGATTTTTTAGTCTGCTGCCTAATTGAATGAAAGATTGTTTTTATTCCTTTTCTTTCTTCATCGCTGTAGACTTCAATATCATCATCAACCGCATTTGCCGGGAAAATTCCGCATACCCCATTAGCTTTTAGCAGTTTTTCTTCAACTACTTTATCTAATAATTTATTTGCATCATCAAATATCTTTTTTGCTTCACTTCCGTAATTCTCGTCTTCAAAAATAGCCGGGTATTTACCTTTCATTTCCCAAGTAATAAAGAATGGAGTCCAGTCGATATATTTCCTTATCTCCTCAAGAGGATAATCTAAGAACTCAGTAATTCCAATTTTATTTGGGACTGTAATTTTTTCTTCATCCCAGTTTAGTTTCAGTTTATTTTTTCTTGCATCTTCAATTGAAAGAAATTCTTTTTCCGATGATCTGTTTTTATGTGATTCTCTCAAGCTTTCATATTCGTCTTTAATTGTTTTTACAAACGATGATTTGGATTCATCATTCAATAAATTTCCAACAACACTAACACTTCTTGATGCATCAAGAACATGTATTGCGGCACCATTAAACTGCGGTGCTATTTTAACTGCTGTATGTATTCTTGAAGTAGTTGCACCCCCTATCAGAAGGGGCTTATCAATCTTTAATCTTTCCATTTCTTTTGCAACATGCACCATTTCATCAAGTGACGGAGTGATTAATCCGCTTAACCCGATTATATCAGCATTCTTTTCAACTGCTGTAGATAATATTTTATCTGACGGAACCATTACACCAAGATCAATTACATCATAATTGTTGCATCCTAAAACAACTCCAACAATATTCTTTCCTATATCATGAACATCCCCTTTAACAGTTGCAAGAAGTACAGTACCGTTGCTCTTTGCCGAACCGCTTTCACTTTTTTCTTTTTCTATGTAAGGAATTAAATAAGCAACAGATTTTTTCATTACTCTTGCACTCTTAACTACTTGAGGAAGAAACATTTTTCCAGAACCAAAAAGATCACCGACCACATTCATTCCATCCATTAGTGGACCTTCAATAACCTGCAGTGCTGAAGGTAGTTTTTGTCTTGCTTCTTCTGTATCTTCTTCAATAAAATCTACAATTCCCTTTACCAGGGAGTGTTTTAAGCGTTCTTCAACCGGAGCATTTCTCCATTCATCCTTTTTAATTTCTGTTACATCTTTTTGTTTAATACTTTCGGCAAATTCTATTAATCGTTCTGTTGCATCTTTTCTTCTATTAAGAATTACATCTTCAACTCTTTCTAATAAATCTTTTGGAATTTCTTCATACACTTCTAATTGTCCGGCATTAACAATACCCATATCCATTCCGGCTTCTATTGCATGATAAAGAAAAGCCGAATGCATTGCTTCTCTAACTCTGTCGTTTCCTCTAAATGAAAATGAAATATTGCTTACACCCCCTGAAACCTTAGCGTATGGCAAATTCCTTTTTATCCATCTGACTGCATTAATGTAATCTACTGCATAATTATTATGTTCTTCAATTCCTGTGGCAATCGCAAAAATATTAGGATCGAAAATTATATCCTGAGGTGAAAATCCAACTTCTTCAGTTAAAATTTTATAAGCTCTTTCACATATTTGAGTTTTTCTTTCAAAAGTATCAGCCTGCCCTTCTTCATCAAATGCCATAACAATAACGGCTGCACCATACTTTAAAACTTTTTTAGCATGGTCAATGAATGATTCTTTTCCTTCTTTAAGACTTATAGAATTAACAATTCCTTTTCCTTGAAGACATTTCAATCCTGCTTCAATAACAGACCATTTTGAAGAATCGAGCATAATTGGAACTCTTGAAATATCAGGTTCTGCCGCTAATAAGTTTAAGAACTTAACCATAGCGGCTTCCGAATCTATCATTCCTTCATCCATATTGATGTCTATTATCTGCGCACCGTTTTCAACTTGCTGACGCGCAACAGATAAGGCTTCTTCATAATTGTTTTCTTTTATTAGTCTTGCAAACTTTTTAGAACCGGTTACATTTGTTCTTTCACCAATATTAACAAAGTTAGTATCCGGTCTTAATATCAATGGTTCTAAACCGCTTAATCTTAAGTAGGGATTGATTTCCGGAATTATCCTTGGTTTAATTTCCTGTGCAATTTCAGCAAAAGCTTTTATATGATCGGGAGTTGTACCACAGCATCCGCCGACAATGTTGAAGAATCCTTCATCACCAAATTCTTTAAGCACTTTTGCCATAGCTTCCGGTGATTCATCATATTCACCAAACTCGTTTGGGAGACCAGCATTTGGATAAACACTTACAAATAAATTAGCTTTATTAGAAAGCTCTTGAAGAAAAGGTCTCATTTGAATAGGACCAAGCGAACAATTCAATCCGACACTAACAATATTTTTAACATGAGAAATGGAAATGAGAAATGCTTCTGTAATTTGTCCGGATAAGGTTCTTCCGCTCTGGTCAACAATAGTACCGCTTATCATAATTGGCAGAGCAATATTGTTATCTTCAAAATATTCTTCAACAGCATAAATTGCAGCTTTAGCATTTAAGGTATCAAATATAGTTTCAATAAGAATTATATCTGCACCACCGTCAACCAATCCTTTTGTCTGTTCATAATAAGCAGCCTTAACTTCATCAAAAGTAATTGCTCTAAATCCGGGATCATTAACATCGGGTGAAAGAGATAAGGTTTTATTTGTTGGTCCTAATGCACCGGCAACAAATCGAGGTTTATCTGGAGTTAGTTTTGTGAATTCATCTGCAGCTTCTTTTGCTAGTCTGGCAGCCTCAAAATTCAATTCATAAACTATATTTTCTGTTTTATAATCAGCCTGAGAAATTGAAGTACCGTTAAAAGTGTTGGTTTCAATAATATCTGCACCGGCTTCTAAATATTTTCTATGAATATCTTTTATTGCATTTGGCTGCGTTAAAACCAAAAGATCGTTGTTCCCTTTAAGGTCACTTGGGTGATCTTTAAATCTTTCTCCTCTGAAATCTTCTTCTGTAAATTTATATCTTTGAATCATTGTACCCATTGCACCATCAAGCACAAGAATTCTTTTACTTAAAATATTTTTAAAATCATCGATAATCATAATAAGGTTATTCCAAGTTACTTTTGAATTAAGATGCAATATAATTAAATTGAGTTCTAATATAAATCAATCTGTAAGAGGAGAATTATGATAGTAGTTACGGGTGGTGCAGGCTTTATAGGAAGTGTAGCCATTTGGAGACTTAATCAGTTAGGATATGATAAGATTATTGTGGTTGATGAACTGAGAAGCAAAGAGAAATGGAAAAATCTAAACGGATTAAAATTTGTTGATATTTATCATAAGAAAGAATTTTATGAGCAGATAGTACAGGAAAGACTTCCATTAAGTATTGATGCGATAATTCATTTAGGAGCTTGTTCAGCTACAACAGAAAGAGATGCCGATTACTTAGTGCAGAATAATTA
This sequence comes from Ignavibacteriota bacterium, assembly GCA_002698995.1. Taxonomy (GTDB): domain Bacteria; phylum Bacteroidota; class Ignavibacteria; order Ignavibacteriales; family Melioribacteraceae. Next base: position 95,646 of record PAAX01000014.1, read on the forward strand.
TCGTTATTCTCTTGAACTTGTTAAATACTGTTTACCGAGAAGAGCAAGATTTATCTATGCTTCTTCTGCTGCAACTTACGGCGGCGGTGAATTTGGTTATGATGATAATGAAGAGGAATTAGAAAAATTAAGACCATTAAATATGTATGGTTATTCGAAACATTTATTTGATTTATGGCTGAGGACAAATCATCTTTCCAACAAGGTAGTTGGTTTGAAATACTTTAACGTTTACGGTCCGAACGAATATCATAAAGGAGATATGAGAAGTGTTGTTCATAAAGCCTTTGAACAAATTCGTGATACCGGTAAGGTTACTCTTTTCAAATCCTATAAAGATGAATATAAAGATGGCGAACAGAAGAGAGATTTTATTTATGTAAAAGATGCTGTTGATATGACTTTATACTTTTTAGAACATAGAGAGAAGAGCGGACTTTTTAATGTGGGAACCGGACAGGCAAGAACTTGGAATGATTTGGTAAGTGCTATTTTCACATCATTAAACAAACCTGTTAATATTGAATATGTAGATATGCCTGAAGAGCTGCATGGAAAGTATCAATATTTCACAGAAGCAAAAATGGACAAGATTAGAGAAACAGGATATGAAAAAGAAATCAGCTCAATAGAAAAAGGAGTTGATGATTATATAAAAAACTACCTGTTAAAAGATCAATTTATTGCTTACTAAAAACTTTTCTAAAAAAAAGCCATGTTGAGTGTACATGGCTTTTTTGTTTTCATAACCTTATTTAACTCCTAATTCATTCAGCACATTATCGGCATTACCTATAGTTTTAGCAACCCATAGAACATAACGAATATCAACTCCGATTGATCTGCTGTATGCATCATCCCAGGCAAAGTCGTTTATTGTAGCTTCAAATGCACGGTCAAAGTTAACTCCAATTAGTTCACCTTTAGCATTTAAAATGGGACTTCCTGAATTACCGCCGGTAGTATCGGTATTGTAAAGAATTGCAACTGGAACGCCGCCCGCTTTTTCATCATAAAATCTGCCGAAATCTTTTTGCTGGTATGCAGTTTTTAATTTATCGGGTACAGCATATTCCCCTCCCATAAAGCTTTTTTCAATTATTCCGTCTAAAGTAGTTATTGGTTTGTAAAAAACTGCATCAGCAGGTTCGTAACCTTTAATGAAACCATAAGTTAAACGAAGAGTGCTGTTTGCGTCCGGTGTAAAAGTGGTTTTGTTTTTCAGCTTTTTTACTTCAGCTAATTTTGGCATCAAAACTTGAAGTGTACCACTTATATTACTTTCTAGTTTTTCAATTTCTTCTTTCTGTTTTTTAAGTTCTACAACAAAATCAATTAGCGGATCATTTAAGTCACTAATTTCATCATAAGAAAGGTCTAAAGCTTTGTTGAAGAAATCGGGATTACCAATTTCAGTAGATAATAATTCTTCAATATAGTTTGATAACTCTTCTTCAAAATTAGTACCGTTAACTCTAGCTTTTACAGCTTTTATTGTTGATGTTTCAGAAAAAGTTTCGGTATCATAAAGCATTTTATAAATAAATTCATCTTCAAAATCGTAATTCAAATCTTCATACTTTTTCTTCATTCTGTCTAAAGTTTCTTCAATCTTGTCTTCTTTAAAGGCAGATTTACGTTCAGAGTTTATCAACTCTTTTTGGTTTGAATATTCAAGAAGAAAATCCGCTAGAGAAACTAAATCTGAAAATCTAAAAAATCTAGAAAACCATAAATCAGCCTCTGCAATATCAAATCTCTTTTGATATACCTCTTCAATGTCTTTGAAAAGTGTACCGAATTTTTTCTTTAGATTTTCATCTGAATTTATAAACTCAGCTAATATTTTTTCTTCTGACTGCTTCTTTTCAACTAGATTTAGTCTTCTTAATCCAAGCATTTTACCGCGGTAATTTTTCATTACATTGGCAAGACTTTTAATTCTTGATGAATATTTAATCTGAAGTTCTTCGTTTCCTTCACTTATACTTTCATAAATGCCTATCATATAAGAGTATAACTGCTCTGTATAAGGGAGATTAAAATTCTCTTGATATTCTAAAAATTGTGATGGATTATGTCTGAAAGTTCTTCCCGGATAACCAAGTATAAAAACAAAATCTCCTTCATCAACACCATTAGGATTTACTTTTAGATATTTTTTAGGAGAATAAGGAATATTCTCTTCTGAGTATTCTGCAGCGCTTCCATCAGGTGCAACATAAGCGCGCATAAAAGTGAAATCACCCGTGTGTCTTGGCCAGATCCAGTTATCAGCTTCACCTCCAAACTCACCAATTGATCTAGGTGGAGCATAAACCAATCTTACATCTTTTATAATTCTATACTTAAAGAGAACATAAGATTCGCCGGCAAACATTTCAGATACTTCTGCAACAATTGAATTAGCTTCATCTTCTGCCGACTTTGCAATCTCTCTCATCTTTTTAGAAATCGCTTTATTTCTTTCTGATAAATCTTCAATTCCTTCTACTGATTTCAAAATCTCAGCTGTTACATCTTCATATGATTCGGTAATTCTAACCACATAATTTTTAGCTGGAATTTCTTCTTCAAAGCTTTCTGCTAAAAATCCATTTTCTAAATAATTTTTTTCGGGAGTACTTACATTGCTTATTGCACCAAAAGCGCAATGGTGATTTGTAATCATTAAACCTTTATCTGATACAAACGAACCGGTACAGCCATTAATTTTTACAAGTGCATCAATTAAACTTACTCCGTTGGGATTATAAATATCGTTAATTCCAATCTGTAAGCCTGCCTGCTGCAGATTTAATTTTTGAATTTCACTTAAAGGGTACATTCCCTCTTCGGCATCATATCTTAATGAAGCAGAAAGATTTAGAGATAAAAATAAAATCAATAAAATGCGAACTGTTTTCATCTATTCCTCGTTTTAATTAATTCATAATTGAAAGATAAAAAAATATCATAAAGACTTTGAGAAAATCGGATTTATAAAAATTATGTATTATGATTTTATCGTTATCGGAAGCGGATATGGCGGACTTTCAGCCGCAGCTTTATTAGTTAAAAATGGTTTTAATGTACTAGTTCTTGAATCTCATTCAAAGATAGGCGGATGTGCTTCTTTTTATAAAAGAAAAGATTTTTTGTTTGATGTTGGAGCTACAACATTAAGCGGCGTTAGAAATGATCAACCGGTTGGAATTTTATTTAACGAACTTGGCTTAAAGCCTAAGCTAAAAAAGATTGATCCCGGAATTGTTATTGGAATGAATAACAAATCAATTTTCAGATATTCTGACCAAGAAAGATGGATTGAAGAGGCTGAAAAACATTTCGGTGAGAAAAATCAAAAGACTTTTTGGAATGAAATTCATTCCATTGATAATTTAGCATGGCAGTTTGTAAACAAAAATTACAAACTACCGATTAGAAATCTTAATGATTTCATTGCGATTTCAAATCCAAGTAATTTAAAATTTATTAAACTGCTAAGAACTCTTTTTTCTAGTGTAGAAAAAAGTATTGAAAAGTATAAGTTTTCAGATAATACTTTTTACAAATTTTTAAATGAACAACTCCTTATTACTACTCAAAGTAAGATTGATGAAGCTCCATATTTAACTGCCGCAATGGGATTAGTATATCCGGCTGAGACATACTATCCTTACGGTGGAATGTATAAGCCTGGTGAGCTTCTAATGAATTATATAATTCAGAGTAAAGCAGAAATTAAATTCAAAGAAAAGGTAATCGAACTAAAGCAGGTAAATGATTTTTATGAAGTAAAAACGATGAAAGGAAACAGCTATAAAGCAAAAGGAATTATATCTAATATTCCAATATGGAACATGGCAAAAATAACCGAAGGGAATATTCAGAACTACTTTAGCAAATATTCAGAGAAGTTTAATTCAGCGTGGGGAGCTTTTACAATTAATTTTGCAGTTGAAGCCAAAGATGATCTCCCGTCTGTATATTTTCAAATTCATACAGAAAAGGAAATTCCTTATTGTAATTCAAAGTCTATTTTTGTCTCTTTCTCAGAAAAAGATGATTTTGAAAAAGCCCCGTTAGGATTTAGAACTGTTACTATTTCAACACATACAGACGTTAACAACTGGTATGGTTTAACTAAAGATGAATATGAAAAAAGAAAAGAATTAGCAGCCAGCTCAATATTGAATATTTTCGATAATTACTTTGCAGAAAAACTCGGAAATGAAAAACTTTTTCTCTTAAGCGGTACTCCAAATACTTTTGAATTTTATACTCAGAGAGAAAAGGGATTTGTCGGTGGAATTCCACATTCGATAAAAAGAAATTTAATGTTTATGCCGCCGAATGTTACTCCTTTTGAAAATCTTTACATGGTTGGCGATACTGTTTTTCCGGGACAAGGAACACCGGCAGTTATTTTAGGTGCTTTAAATGTTTCAAAAAGAATTATGGATAAGAAATAGGAATCTAGAAAATTTTTTGTCCCCAAAATCCAAGATACTTTTTGATTGTCAAATCGCCAAGAACTTTACACTGGCAGGCTAATCTTAAATTTTGGTTTTCTTTATGCGGAGGAAAATTCAATCTAACAATTTCAATTTTGGTTTTAGAAGAGACTTCACCAATAATATGAACTGCACATGTACCGCAAGTTCCCAAACCTCTGCAGTTAACAAATTCTGAAAATCCATTATAAGGAGTAAGCTGATTTTTAATTAAAACCTTTCTGAGATTTTCATTCTTTTTACATTCAACATGAATACCGTTGTAATTTATTATTGGCACATTATACCTTTTTACTGAAACTATCTTTTGAACGCTGTATTCTATCTTTTACTTTATCTAAAATTTTACGAGCCCAAATAAATTCTGTGGCAAGAATTGATAGTCCAATTGGAATAACAATAAAAGCGGGACCGGGCAATACAATCAAAACAACTCCTATAAGTGTTATAGTTCCACCTATAAGAAGAATGAAAAAGCGTTTTATTTGTTTAAAGGTCATTTTCTCTTTTTAATTTATTGATAAAACAAATTTATAAATATTCCGTTCCTAAATGAACTTTAAAAGAAAGACTTGTATTTTAGATATGAAATCTGATTATAAAAGAAAGGGGAAAAATGAAATTTCTAATTTTGGGATTATTAATCTTTTTAACTGCGGCTTGCACAACTAACAATTTTGATGAAGCAGTAAATTCAATTAATAAAGAAGAAATAGAGAAGCATGTAAAATTATTATCATCAGATGATTTTGAAGGAAGAGCGCCCGATTCCAAAGGAGAAGAACTGACTATAAATTATCTTAAAGGTGAATTTGAGAGATTGGGATTAAAACCAGCTAACGGAAACAGTTATTTTCAGGAAATTAATCTTGTTAGAATTATGTCTCACGCTTCATCAAAAATGATTATAGAAGGGAGAGGAAAAAAGATTGAACTTAATCATGCAGATGAATTCGTTGCTCAATCAAAACATCTTACAGATGAAATTGAAATTTCTGATGCGGATTTGGTTTTTGCGGGATACGGCATTGTTGCACCTGAATATAATTGGAATGATTATGCTGATCTTGATGTAAAAGATAAATTTGTAATTGTAATGGTTAATGATCCTGGTTACCATACAAAGGATTCTTCATTATTTACCGGAAATGCAATGACTTATTACGGCAGATGGAGATATAAGTATGAAGAAGCTGCAAGACAAGGTGCAGCCGGAATTTTTGTAGTTCATGAAACCGGAGCCGCAGGTTACCCTTGGGCGGTAGTTAGAAACGGCTGGACCGGAGAAGAATTTACTTTAGATTCTCCCGATAAGAATACGAATAAATCAGAAATTGAAGGTTGGTTTAATCTGGATAAAACCCGAGAAATTTTTGCTGCTGCAGGTTACAATTTTGATGAAGAATTGGAAAAAGCCAAAGTAAGAGGTTATAAGGGATTTAATCTTGGATTAAAATCTTCTTTAATAATTAAGAATGACTTTTCGACATCCAAAAGTAATAATGTTTTAGCGGTTCTTGAAGGAAGCAAACATCCCGATGAATACATTTTTTATATGGGACATTGGGATCATATGGGAATTGATACAACATTGGAGGGAGATCAGATTTATAATGGTGCAAGAGATAATGCAGCAGGAATTGCTTCAATTTTAGAAATTGCCGAAGCATTTTCTAAGCTTGATAAAAAACCGGAAAGATCAATCGTATTTTTTGCAACAGCCGTTGAAGAGCAGGGACTTTTAGGTTCGGCACATTATGCGGCAAATCCAATTTTCCCATTAAATAAAACTGTGGCTGCAATAAATATTGATGCACCAAATGTTTATGGTGAAACTTCTGATATAACGCTAATAGGTTACGGACAATCAGAATTAGATAATTATGTAAAAAGAGCAGCCGAAATGCAGAACAGAAATGTTCATTCTGATCCGACTCCGGAAAAAGGATTTTATTATAGATCAGATCATTTCAGTTTTGCAAAAGTTGGAATTCCTGCTATTTATTTGAAATCGGGAAATAATCATATTCATCATGGTGAAGATTATATCGTTAATCTTCTTAATGATTATACACAGAATCATTATCATGAACCTTCGGATGAATTTTATGAAGATAAATGGGATTTACAAGGACTTGTAGTTGATACGCAGCTTCTCTTTAAGGTTGGAAATGAATTAGCAAATAATAATGACTGGCCTAAATGGAATGAGAAATCCGAGTTCAGAGCCGCAAGGGAAGCTAGTCTCTCAAAATAATTAATAAAAAGGGTTGTCTCATATTTATTAAGTTTCTAAATATTTTGAGATAACCCTTTTATTAAATTATGAATTCTATTTTACCAGAATCAATTTCTTTGTTTGAATAAATGATCCGGCTTGCAGTTTATAGAAATAAACTCCGCTCGATAATTCAGAAGCATCAAAATTTACTTTGTAATTTCCTGGTTCTTTACTCTCGTTTACAAGAATCGCAATTTCATTCCCTAAAATGTCATAAACTTTCAAAGTTACATACTCACTACTCGGTACTGAATACTCAATACTGGTAGTAGGATTAAAAGGGTTTGGATAGTTCTGAGACAAATAAAAATAATTTGGTTTTAATTCAATTTCATCTGAAACGGAAACCGGTCCGCCGAACATATTATTATCAAGCCAGCTCAATCTAAAATTTATCCAGCTTTTCATGTAGTTTACTTCAGCAAAGTAAGAGTTACCGATAAAATAATTTGGCCAGACGTAAGTCCCTAAAACCGGCCATCTTTCAAAGTTTCTCTCTTGAGCATTATCTAAAAAAGTGTAAACCGAATCAATGAAACCAACAATGTTTGCAGAACTCAAAATGTTGCTTCTAAGATTTATATATCTTTCTCTCACTTTATTTCTGAAGTTTTCATCATTAAATAATTTTTTCCACCAGAATGGTACTTGGAATTGATCCCCGTAAAGAAAGTCATTATTGCTTGTTAAGTAGTCCAAAATCCATCCATCGGTGTTATATGCTTCATAATAATTTGCATTTCCAAAAGCTAGATTAAAATCCCAAATTGGTCCCATGTGAAGGAGTGAATCTTTATCATTTTTATCTTTATACATGAATGAACTTAGTCTGTATGCATCAACATTTTTATTAACTTCTTGAATAATGAAAAAGTCAACAAAACTATTTACATCAATATATCTGCTGTACCCGGTTACAGGATCGCCATAATTGTCACTATTCATAAGGGTTTCAAAAGATTTTATATAGTTTTGAATATATGCTTTTTGCTCAGGAGCAATATCGGCAGCTTTTGGATAATCATATTGATAAAAAACTTTATTAGGAGAATTTTCAAACGGTAAAAAATCCGACTGCCATCCGTCGTTATCTTCTCCCGCCCATTTATCAACTTTAATAATGTAACCGCCTGTTAAATCAGTTCCGCTTATTTCATCGGGATCAAGTTTACTTATATCAACTCTGTTTTTATCCCTTTTAATTTTTTCAAAAAGCAGATAAACTCCTTTATAATCATTGTTGATTACTACTTCAACAAATTTATATCTTGAGGCATAATGACCGAATTCCCTGCCTAGTTTAAATGTCAATGCGTTTCGCATTAGAGATTTATCACTGTAAGGACCATTTATTATCCAATCTTCCTCTTCAGGAAAATTAAGGAGCGAAACATTAATTCCCTCTCCGCTTGAGTCTCTCGTTTCAAATCCATATTGCTTTTTGGGGAACATCTGTGAACTTGAACCTCTTAATTCAATTCCAATAAAACCATTATAATTATTAAAAGGATCAGTCAAATAATTAGTTTGATTTTCACCGTTATAAATAATGCCAAGCGATGCCGTAATCTTATCTTCATCCGGAATTTCTTCACCGTAAGTATCAATCACAAAAATGGGTAAATTTGATTCTGTAAAATTCACTTGAGCATTTAAGTTGATAATCAAAATAAAGATTGATAGAAGTAATATTTTTTTCATGGAAGTCTCTAAAGGATTTGTTAATCTTGTTTCAAATATAATCAAAGTAAGTGGATTTAGAATTAATTACTTATTTTTACCCTAAAATAATTATGGAGATTTTATGCCCATTAAAATAGAAAAACCTACGGTAATTGAAGCAGCCGGCAACAAGCCAAAATTAATCGAAGAATTTTTCGGAAGAGTAAATTCAAAAACTGAGGAAATAAGTATAGCGAAGATGAAAAGTCCAGGCGGATGGGTAGAACCGGGACAAAGACCTGAATTTGATGAATACACAGTTGTACTTAAAGGGGAGATTAAAGTAGAAACTGAAACCGGTGAATTTTTTGTTAAAGCCGGAGAAGCAATTCTAACCAAAAAAGGAGAATGGATTAGATACAGTACACCTAGAAACGAAGGGGCTGAATATATTGCTGTTTGTCTTCCCGCTTTTTCTCCCAATACCGTGCACAGAGATGACGCTTAATTAACCAAGCTCAAAGGTTGTTATTCCAAAAATTTTATTTAACGGGACTTCAGGCGGAGTTCCGTAATACATTCTTGCGCATTCAAAAACATATTTCATATTATATTTTTCAACAAGCTTTTTTGCATCTGTATTTACAATTGGAATATCAAGATAAAGTAGATTTCCACTAACAGAATTTGATGCAGCTTTATAAAGTTCATCTGCAGTGTTAAACTCATCGGCAAATAGCGGACATATTTTAAAACCACTATTAGCTTTTCTTACTATTACAAAACCTTTAAGCTTATTTTCATCAAAATACTTGAAAGCTTTTACTTCCGGCATTCCCAGCCAGTTTAACATGAAATTGCTTCTATCGAATCCAAAACATTCTTTATCGTAATTTAGGATTTCATCATAATCATATTTAGTAATTGGCGAAATGTTCTTATCTGTTGTAAATTCTCTGCCAATCGCTTCATACCTCAAATCACGGAAAGCAATTTCAAATCCTCCTTTTTTATAAAATGGCTGCATATCAACCACACCGTCCATTCCAATTGAAGCATTTGCATTTAATCTTTTTAGCAATGTATCTCTTCGCTTGTACCAAAGATCTCTTCCCAATCCATTAGCTCTAAACTTGGGTTTTACAATAAAAAATCCCATAAAACCAAATTCACCATTGTAAGAAACAATTGAACCGCCGGCAATTAATTCATCATTCTTATAAAAACCATAAAACCCATCCGGGTCAGTTTTATAATAAACTTCTGCATCATAAGGTCCGGGATTCCAGCCTTCATCATCTGCCCATTTAACAAGAGTTTTAACATCTTCAAAATTCAGTTTAACAAACTCTAATTCATGATTCATTAAAATTCCTTGGTTGTTAATTAGTAGAATTCCACACTATAATCTTTGTATTCACCCTTTTCATAATTAAACTTTGCGCTAAAAAATTTTTCTTGAAAAAGCCATGGAATAAAAATCTTATCGCCGTCCCAAAGATTAAGTTCAAGCAGTTTATTGTTATCAATCCATTCCAATTTTCCTTCCGGGGAATCGATTAGATCTCCATCAAACTTATCAATTACAAAAAGAAAAACATACCAATCTTCTTTTCCATCAAACAATGGAAATGTAATAAAGCCTTTTAACTTCAGACTTTTAACAGTCAATCCCGCTTCCTCTTTTAATTCTCTAACTGCGCACTCTTCGGGAGTTTCACCAATTTCAAATTTGCCTCCAAGTCCGTTCCATTTCCCTTCATGATAATCATTCTGCTTTTTATTTCGATATAGCATTAAAGTTTTATTTTCCTTTGTTACGTAACAGAGAGTTGCTAATTTCATTATTCAATCCGTTTTAGATTTACTTAAAAATATACTTTTAATTTTGTATTCCTTACCAATCCAATTTTTCATCATCTAAAAAAGAGAGAAAAATATTTGTTAAATTTGTTTTAGTCAAATCAACCTATGGGCAAAATGTAAATTCCAATAAAAGGAAAAAATATGAAAAGATTTGTTTTAATACTTATAATTTTATTTGCCGTATCATGCTCAAGCGATGAGAACAGGAAAATTGAAATCAACAAGATTGATGCATTTGCATTTCAGCTTGATGAAGGCTGGGAATTGAACGGTTCGGCAATAATTAAAAATTTTACTGTAGTAGAAAATGAAAATAATTTTTCATCTAAGCTTTCTTATTATATAAATCTAACTCAGCCGGATAGCTCAATTGTTGAAGAAGCTGACTATGGTTTAATTGACATTTCTGAGGCTGAAGAATTAAGTGAATACCAATTGAATTTTCAGATTGAACTTGATTCAGGTTTTTCAAGCGGAAACTATAATTTTTTATTAATCGTTCTGGATGATGTTAACGGAACATCTGATTCAATATCAACAAGTTTTGAATTATCTGTTGATTAAGCACTATTAACTTTTTGAAAGGAAACTATAAAATGAATAAAACTCCGATAACCGTTGCATATGGAGATGGAATTGGTCCCGAAATTATGCGCGCTGTCTTGAAAATTTTAGAAGCAGCCGGTGCTCAATTAGAAATTGAAGAGATTGAAATCGGTGAAAAACAGTACCTAAAAGGAATAGATACCGGCATGGATAAATCGGCTTGGGAATCCCTTAGAAGAACAAAAGTTTTTCTTAAAGCACCAATTACTACTCCAAGAGGAGGAGGATATAAAAGCTTAAATGTAACAACAAGAAAAGCATTTGGATTATATGCCAATGTTCGTCCAGCAGTTTCATACCGTCCATTCATTAGAACAAAACACCCTGATATGGATGTGGTTATCATTCGTGAAAATGAAGAAGATACATACGCCGGAATTGAACATCGTCAAACAGATCAAGTATATCAATGCTTAAAATTAATAACCAGACCGGGATGCGAAAAGATTATCCGTTATGCATTTGAATATGCAGTTGAAAACAACAGAAGAAAAGTATCATGCTTTGTTAAAGATAATATTATGAAGCATACAGACGGTTTGTTTCATCAAGTCTTTAACGAAATTGCTCAAGAATATCCTGATATAGAAACCGATAACTGGATTATAGATATTGGCGCAGCAAGATTAGCAGATACCCCGGAAATGTTTGATGTAATTGTAACTCTTAATTTATACGGGGATATAATTTCGGATATAGCCGCACAAATAGCCGGATCTGTTGGTTTAGCAGGATCAGCAAATATTGGTGAACACCTTGCAATGTTTGAAGCAATACACGGATCAGCTCCGGATATAGCGGGAAAAGGAATAGCAAATCCATCCGGACTTCTTATGGCAGCCGTTATGATGCTCGTTCATATTCATCAAGTGGAAGCTGCTGCAAAAGTCCATAATGCATGGTTAAGAACTATTGAAGAAGGTTATCATACAGCTGATATTTATGAAAGAGGTATAAGTAAGCAGAGATTAAGTACCGAAGAATTTGCAGATGTAGTAATTAATCATCTTGGGGAAAAACCTCATGAATTGAAGGAAGTTCATTACTTCATTCCAAAGAACATGAACTTAAAAAGAAATCCAAGAAGAAAAGATGATAAAGAATTAGTTGGAGTTGATGTATTCTTGGATTGGTCTAAAGGTACTCCTAATGAATTAGGTGACGAACTAAGCAAAGTATTTACGGATCAACTGAAATTAAAAGTTATTACTAACAGGGGAATTAAAGTTTACCCAGAAGGTTTACCTGAAACTTTCTGCACAGATCACTGGAGATGCAGATTTTGGTCCGGCGACTGGAAGCAAATTGAGAAAAAAGAAATTATCAAACTGTTGGAAAAAATTGAAACTGCCGGATTTGAATTTATAAAAACAGAAAACCTATATACATTTAACGGTAAACTCGGATTTTCCGAAGTGCACGGATAGAAATGTAAAATTATCCGGTATCATTTTATTTTGATACCGGATTTTATTCAAATTTTTTGAACTGCTTTTTTGTACAAATCAACATATTCTTCAGCCGAATGTTTCCATGAATAATCCTTAACCATTCCGTTTCTAATTATTTTTTCCCAGACAGGTTTGTTATGGAAATCATTAACTGCTCTCTTTATAGATTGCAGTAATGCTGAAGATGAATAATCATAAAAAGAAAATCCGTTTCCTATATTCATTCCATAAGAATTATATTCGTTCCAATCCTGCACTGTATCAGCTAATCCGCCGGTTTTTCTAACAACCGGAACAGTTCCATATTTCAAAGAATAAATTTGATTCAATCCGCATGGTTCATAATGCGAAGGCATTAAAAATATATCAGAACCTGCTTCAATTAAATGTGATAGTTCATTATTGAAGCCAATATAAGCACCAACTTTATTGGGATAATAATAGGCAAATTGATTAAAGAGACTTTGATAATGAGATTCACCCGAACCCAGAACAACTAACTGAATATTCATTTTCATCAGATCATTCATAATTGGAGCAATAATATCAAATCCTTTTTGTGAAACCATTCTAGAAATTATACCGATTAAAGGAATATCTTCATGATAAGACAATCCAAATTTTTCAGCCAAAAATTGTTTGTTCTTTTTCTTTCCTTCAAAGTTATCAATTGAATAGTGATATGGAATCAGTTTATCTTTCTCAGGATTCCAAATATCATAATCGATACCGTTAATAATTCCGTAAAAATCTTGTTCTCTGTATTTGAGGTAATTTTCCATTCCCGCACCATACTCAGATGTAAGAAGTTCCTTTGCATAAGTATTGCTTACTGTATTAACAACTTCAGACATCATAATTGCGGCTTTCATAAAATTCACATCACCGTCATGTTCAATTATTCCCGGGGGATTAAAAAACTTTTCATCTATCTCTGCTCTCAGCAAAGTATCTTTACCAAATCTGCCTTGATAAGCAATATTATGAATGGTATAAACGAAGGCGATATTATCAAAGAACCTATCCCACTTGTAATTATCTTTAATAAGAAGGGGAATTAAACCTGTCTGCCAATCATTGCAGTGAATAATATCCGGTTTCCATTGAAGTCTTTGTAAAGACTCTATCATTCCCTTTTGAAAAAGTATAAATCTTTCATCTTCATCCCAATTATTAGTATAAATTTTATTTCGATGAAAATAATAAGGATGATCAATAAAAATAATTTCAACATTTGAATTCGGCAGAAAGCCGTTGTAAAGTTTTACGTTTCTATCCCAGCCTCCAACTCTAACCGGAAATTCGGGAATATCTTCTCGCCTGTTGATGAAGTACTTGTTATGATCAATACTGTTATAATTAGGCATAAAAACTTTAACTTCATGTCCTAATTTTGCAAGTTCAATCGGAAGAGAGCCGGCAACATCTGCTAATCCGCCGGTTTTTGCATAAGGAAATACTTCACTGGATACAAAAGCTATTTTCATTTTGATGATTCTTTTGATTTTTAAAGTACAAAGATAATGAAAGAGTTATAGAAATAATTCATTTTATTAAGATTGATTATCTTAAAATATGCAGATAAAATTACTCTAGATTAATAATGATTTATTTGCTATGATTTATTATTATTTAATAGATGTTTTATAATTGTGTTCGACAAACAAATTAAAGTGAGATATGAAAAAAACAATCCTCTCTGTTCTTATTATTTTATCTTTATTTATTATTTCTTGCGATGAAAACTCAACCTCGCCGCAAAGATCAGAAAAACAGACAATTAAAGTAATTGACGAAACCGGTAATCCTATCCCAAAAGTTGAGGTTACTTTTTTGTATAATAATGATAATAGTTACTACCAGCCCACACCGACTAATTCAAAAACATTTTTACCAAAAATTAATAAGTTAAGCAATGCCGCAACACCATTTAAGCTTTACCAAAATATTCCAAATCCCGTAAGTGCAATAACTCATATTAGATTCAGCATTCCGCGCAAAGGGGAAATAAATATTCAATTAAACAGCACTAGTAGTTTTGATGAAATTTTTAGTTACAAGAAAAATGTAGAGCCCGGAATTTATCAGTTCTATATTGATATTTTAGATTCTTCCTTTGCAAAATTTACGAATGATTTTTATAGACTGAGTCTTACTCTAAATACCGAAAATGGTTCAAGATTTATTGATACAAAGGATATGCTGATAATTTCAAATGAGGCTCAAAAGAATTATATAACCAACAGCACAGGAAGTTTTTATTTTACAAAAGAAGATGTAAAAATTGGAAGCAGTTACATTTATACTTTACCAAATGGAGATTTAGTAGAAAAAATTATCGGTAGTCCAACTTACTTTAAATTACACAAAGAAGGTTATGCGCCTAACTACCTTTCAATGAACAGTGATCAATATTTCTATCAAGTTACTCTTAAGAAAGAGGGGGTAGAATGAAACGAACAATTGTGATAATTATTTTATTGTCTTTATCATTAAATGCACAAGAAAGGTGGTACGTTTGGGATGCTCCAAGAATTGATTTTCAGAAACCATTTATTTCTTTTTATGAAGATAACCTATTTTACCTATCCCTTGATGGTATGTTCTTCAAATCCGATCCTTATTTTAATTCTAAAGAATTCAGCTTTTTACCTCCATTTGAAGTTGATGTAAATTTCAAGCCTGTTTCTAAAAAGAATTTTTTATTTGTTGATGAGAATATTGGATTCTTCATTTTTAAGACTAATGAAATTTACAAGACGGTTGACGGTGGAGTTAATTGGGAATTGCAAAGCAATCTTACGGGAAATATGATCGAATACACAAAAGACGGAGTTCTTTTTTTATTTGATAGATATATATATAAATCTTATGATAAAGGCGAGACTTGGATTAAGCTTCCTGCAAGCAATAATTATTTTGATTACGGTGATCCGATTGATCTTGTTGCTTTAGACTCATTAAATATTTGGGTAATTAAAAAACAAGAGTATAATACGTTTCCCCCACAGCCAACAACTATAAATTGCTACACAACCGATGGCGGATATACTTGGAATAAGTTTAACGAAAACATAATAACCTCATTTCGTTTAGATTATCTTGCTATCATGTTTAATGAGGATGGGATTGGGTTTATTTCAGGCGAATATTTATCAGCGCAAGCAAACAAAATTATACCCTTTATATTAAAGACATCGGATAACGGTAGGACTTGGAATTTCAATTATTTGATTGAAGATTCAATTAGTGACATCTTCTATCAAAATGGTGAATGGTTATTTTTCCCAGCATACAAATCCGGTTATTATCTTTCAACGGATGATTTGAATTCAGCTCCTTCTCTTTATAACTCCAATAAATATTATGACAGAAAGTTTTACCATTCATCCCAAGAGCTTTTATATACAATTTCATGGAATAGTTTTTCAATAAATACCGGAAGCTTTGAGAATATTAATGACTACAACATTCAATTTAATTCAATGCCCGATTTTTGGTTCAAATATGATCACCAAACTAATTCAGCCTTTGTTTATAAAAGTAACGAATCTTCTCAATTCTTATTCGAAAATGAAAAAAGTGATTATACTCCAATAAATCTTGATTGGAGATTTTTATCTAATGGCTTGCTGCAATTTCATAGCAAAACATTTTATACAATAAATAATAATCAACTTCTTTCTGCCGGAAATTATGGCAGAGCTCCGTTAGAAATTACTCCTCTTTATACTAACTCTTTAACAACACCGAAGTACACAGTTTATGATGATAATTCATTTTTTGTAGTCAGTCCAAATAATTTGTACTATTACTTTAAAGATGATTACTTAAAGCGGTTTAGTTCACCATTTATGAAGGAGATAAAAATTACATCATTAGTTCAATACGATAATGATAAACTTCTGGCAGTTGGAAATTATTTCGAAGCCCCAGGGTTTTTAAGAACTGAGGACGGCGCAAAAACATGGTCGTTTATTGAAAGTGAATATTCTTTTTCAACAATTCAAAAATTTAATGATTCTACTCTTTTAGCAACAAACGGAAGTAATATTTATTCTTCAACAGATTTCGGAATAACATGGAATTCCATCTATAAAGAGGTTTATGAAAGCTATATTCTTGATTTTAATATTTATAATAATTCTACATTACTTTTATCAACATCTCAAGGAATAAAAGTATTTGATATCAATTCGGGGGAAATAAAATCAGAGTTTAAGGTTCATCCCTACTTCAAATCATTTAAAGAGGTTTACTTAATTAATGAAAAGCTGATAATAGGGAAAACTCAGGACCAATATTTTGTTAAAGTAACAGATTTTAATCTTGAGCTCCTGGAAAAATCGTTTAACAATTCCAGCAATGAAAATCCAGTAAACGAAAATAAAACTGTTAGTAATCTCCTTTCTCAAAATTATCCCAATCCTTTTAATCCAATTACAAATATTAATTATTACGTAATGGGTAATGAGTTTGTAAGTCTAAAGGTGTATGATGTTTTGGGAAATGAAATAGCTGTTTTGGTTAATGAAATGAAATCAAAAGGAAATTATCAAGCGGCGTTTGATGGCTCAAATCTTCCAAGTGGTTTATATATTTATAAATTAAATGTAGGAAGTTATTCCCAAGTAAAGAAAATGATGCTTTTAAAGTAATCCGATTTTATAATATTTTGAGACTGATTTAACGAAACAAATTCCATTTCAAAAAATCAGTCTCATCTTTTATTAATACTTTACACTGCATCCGTATGGAGTTGAAACTTTTGTAGTTACCTCTTTACCGCTCATTAATTCATCCAATGCGGTTGAGACATAATTCTTTGCTGTTTTAATATCATCTTTGTTTGCTGTTGCTTTATCATCAATACCACCAGCATAAACAAGTTTTCCTTCTTTATCAATTATGAACATATGCGGAGTCGTTTTTGCACCGTACATTTTACCAACTTTTCCAGTATCATCTACTAAATAACCGGTAAATGCTGCATTATGTGCTTTTGATCTTTTATTGATTTCCTCATTAGAAAAGTTTCCCTGCTTCCCTTCAACAGATGAACAAACAGCCAGCCAAACAACTCCGGCTTCAGTATATTTTGTTTGCAGACTCTGCATATTTCCAGAATCATAATGTTTTTTAACAAAAGGGCAGTCGTAATTAATCCACTCAAGAACTACATACTTACCTGCAAAATCACTTAATGAATGCTCTTTGCCGTTTGAATCCTTTAATGTAAAGTTAGGTGCTTTTTCATCTATCTTTGCAGTCTGTGCAAATAATGTTAGTGATAATAACATTAATCCCAGAACAGAAATTATTTTCTTCATATTATTCTCCTTTTATATTTAGGTTATTTAGTGCATCCAAAACAATTGATTTTGTTAAAATTTCCGGAAGCTTAATCGGTACTTTACTTTCTTTATCATATAATATGTAAAGAGGAACACTGTTTCTGCCGAATGAAGCTAAAGCTCTTGTAATTTCGTCATCTTTATTTGTCCAATCACCTTTAAATGCTGTAATACCAAGCTCTTCAAATTTTTCTGCTACTTCTTGATTATTAAGCGCTACTCTTTCATTTACTTGACAGCTTAAACACCAAGCCGCTGTAAAATCAATAAAGAGCGGTTTTCCTTCATTTAAAAGACTATCAACTTTTTTCTGACTATATTTCTGCCAATCAATGTATGAGGAACTAATCGAAGTATTAGCACCAACGGTTTTAGCATCAGCACTATTTGAGATTCCAAAATAAAGAGCAAATGCAATTATCAGCAATGAAATAATCTGCGCTGTAACTCTCTTAGTTTTTTTGATGTAAATCATTCCCCAATTACCATAAACCCAAGCTGCAATAGATGATAAAAGTAGAGATATTAAAAGTAGAATTACACCGTCACTTCCTTTCTGCAATCCATAAACCCAAATAAGCCAGATGACAGTAGCGGCAAGTAAAAATCCCATAAACTGTTTTAGTTTGATCATCCATTCGCCGGGCTTTGGAATAATCTTCATCCATTTAGGAAAAGCCGAAAGAAGCAAATACGGAAATGCCATTCCAAATCCGAGTGAAGAAAAAATTAAGATATTAACTAATGCAGACTGCGTTAATGCGAATCCCAATGCGGTTCCCATAAAAGGAGCAGTGCACGGAGTGGCAACAATTGCAGCAGTAACCCCGGAAAGGAAATTTGAGAACTTACCATTTTGTGTATCAATTTTATTTTCTAATGTGGTTAACGAAGTTCCAAATTCAAAAACACCAAATAGATTAAGAGCAAAAAGAAAAAGAAAAACTGAGATCAAGAAAATGAATATTGGAGACTGTAATTGAAATCCCCATCCCAATGCTTCGCCTCCTTCTCTTAATATCAAAAGAAGAGTTGTTAAAATCCAGAATGAAATTAAAACTCCCAATGTAAACCATAAACCACTTACAAAACTTGCACTTCTTGATTGATTTTTATGATTTACAAATCCCAATATTTTTATCGAAAGCACCGGAAGCACACAAGGCATAAGGTTGAGAATTAATCCGCCTATAAAAGCAAAGAAAATTGCGGCAAGAACAGTAATTTTTGATTCTTCATTAACTTCAAACTGATCCTGAAATTCTACATTAACATTTAGAGCTTTCTCAGAATTTTCACCACGCCAGCCTTGTGAAGTTACCAGCACTCCATCAAGCGATTCAGGTTCTTCGGCTCTAAAATTTTCTAAAAGAACTGTTAAATAGTATGAGCCGTTTCTTAATTCAAATTTCTGATCAGGTGCATTTTGATATATTCCGTTTTTACTTGGGAAAAAGTATAAATCTGTTAACTCATAATCATATTCAGCAGGAGTTACTTTTATTATAACTTCATTCTCACTTTTAACCGATTCAATTTTCCAACTCGATTCGTTTAACGGAATATTAAATCTTGCATCTGCAAATTTTTCTAACGCTGCTTCATTCACTTCGGGCAAAGTATTTTTTACCGGCAGAGCAATTTCTAAATTGGCGTTTCCCGGCAAGCACTCAATTTTACATACAAGCCATTCTACATGTGCTTTAATAGTAACAGTTTCATCGGCATAATTCTGTGGTGCGGTTAGTTTAACAAGTAGAGTAGTTTCCCCTTCATAACCAAAGTTTGCTAATCCGGACATATAAATTTTCTTTGGATAAGGCCAAACAATCTCGCCAGCAGTAAATCCTTCAGGTAAATCCCAGTTTATATAAGTAGCCATTCCGGCATCACCAGCATTTTTCCAGTAAGTATGCCATTCATTTTTCATTTTAAGATTTATTCCAAGCCAAAAGGTACTTCCGGGCTGAATAGAATTTATCTCCGAAACAAGATTTGCTTCAACTAATTTTTCATCATTTTGAGCAAATAAGGTAAGCGTTGTTAAAAGTATGATTAATAATTTTTTCAAGTTCTCAAATATTTTTTTGAATTGGAAATATATTAAAAAGAATTGGGGACAAAAGGTTCCATTTCCAAATGCAAAATACTAAAATGTGCTCTTTAAAAAGGAGAAAGGCTGTTTCAAAAAATCAGAGGTAAATTTGAAACAACCTTTTGAGGTCCTACGAGAAACTTTTTTATCATTTAGGTCTGCCGGTAACAACTCAATTTTCAATTGATAATAGCATTGTTAAAAACGACTTCCCCCAACGTAGGTCATTAATTAACTTTTGCTATCGCTACCGGTATCAATTTTAATTAAGTGCCGGCATCCCTAAATGCATTCAACCCGAAATCATAATAATATTAATATGCAGATGTAACAACCGCATAAGTATGCGGTTTTAGGTGGAAATTTTTGACAGGCTTTTTTGTACTGCTTAAATCAATCCTTTACGGATTGCTTTAGCTACTGCATCTGATTTTGAATGTACATGAAGCTTTTTATAAATATTTCTTATGTGGTGTCTAACAGTATCAACACTTATGAAAAGTTCTTCTGCAATTTCTTGGTAGTTATTCCCGTTGCCTAATGAATTTAAAACTTCCTTTTCTCTATCTGATAAATTATAGTCTTCCTCTTTAATCGGTGAATTCTGTTGAAATACAGTTATAACTTTTCTGGCAATGTGAGAACTCATCGGGGAACCACCGTCATATGCATCTTTTATTGCTTCAATTAACCTTTGAGGAGGAGTTTTCTTTACAAGATAACCGCATGCGCCGGCACTTAAGGCTTCAAACACAGAGTTGTTTTCTTCATAAATTGTGAGCATCAGTATATTCAAATCGGGATCAATAATTTTTGCCTGCTTCACGCATTCAATTCCATTCATTCCGGGCAATTGAATATCCATCAAAACTACATCTACCTGCTTCTCAACCAAATCCTCTAAAAATTCTTCACCGGTTTCATAATCTCCAATTGATTTATACCCTTTTGTACTGCTTATTAAAGCGGCTAATCCTTTTCTTATGTTATGATTATCTTCAACAATTGCTACGTTTATCATTTTGAAATCCTACACTTGTAATTTTGCTTTTAATTTATGGAGTCTGCTTATCTTTCCTATAAAAGTAATAGACGTCCCTTTATCTTTAGAAGAAATACATTTAATTCTTCCACCAATTTTTTCTGCTCTTTCCTTCATATTTATAAGTCCGTTTCCTGATTTATGATTATTAATATCAAAACCAATTCCGTCATCTTTAATAATTAATTCCAAATAATCGCCGCGTAAATTTGCTTTCAGTTTAATTTTATTACATCTGCTGTGTTTAATGGAATTGTTGATTCCTTCCTTCAGAATTAAATATAAATTCTGTCTGTAATCCATAGGAAGCTTAATATTTTTTATTTTATTGATGTTGATAGTCTTAAAAGCAACACCGGTTTGAGAAAGGAAATCGCTGTAAAAATCTTTTAATCTAACAATTAAATCATGAAGCGAATCGCGTTTTGGATTAATGAACCAAACAATATCGCTCATGTTATCAACAAGCTGTCTGGCAATCTCACTTACATTTTTTAATCTGTTTGAAAAATCGGAGCTTGTTTCTTTAACTTCTGAAGCAGCAAGTTCGGTAAGAATAGAGATTTCAGTTAGCCCGGCTCCCACATTATCATGAAGATCGGCTGCGAGTTTCGACTTTACTTTTTCAATCGCAAGTAAGTTTCTATATCTTACTGTACTAATGAAATAAATAAATCCACCGATTAAAATTACCGCAGCAGAAATGAACCACCAAGTCTGCCAGAAAGGAGGAAGAATTGTTAAATAAACTTCTGCTCCATCCCTATTCCAAATTCCATCATTATTTGAACCGATGACTTTGAATTTATAATCTCCGGGAGGAAGATTTGTATAATGAGCAATTCTATACTCTGAATCAGCCGATCTCCAGTTTTTATCAAATCCCTCTAATATATATTCATACATATTTTCACTTGGATTTGTATAATCGAGCGCAGCAAATTCAAACGAGAAAAAATTTTGATCGTAAGTTAATGTAATGCTGTCCCTTTCCCCTTTTAATTCATTATTAAAAATCTTGAATGATGAAATGACAAGCGGGGGAATGTAATTGTTAACAGTAATACTATCGGGATGGAAATAATTAAGTCCGTTTACTCCACCAAAATAAATTCTTCCATTTGGGGATTTATAATAGGCTCCCCCGCTGAATTCAAGGCTTTGTAAACCATCTTGAATGTCATAATGTCCAACAATTTTCTCTTTAGGATAATACTTAAAAAGTCCGTCATCAGAGCTTGCCCAAAGTGATTGATTGTTATCAATTACCAATCCGTATATTACGTGACTTGTAAAACCATCTCTTTCGGTAAATCTTTTGAACTTGCCGGTTCTTAAATTAAATTCATTCAAGTTACCGCCGTATGTTCCTACATAGATTATTGAGTCATTCAAACTATTTAAGCTGATTACTCTATCATCGCTTAATGAATTAAAATCGCTTGGGTTTTTTTGGTATCGGTAAAATATTTTTTCCGTCATATTAAATTGATTTAATCCACCGCCAAACGAACCGATCCAAATATTATTATTATGGTGCAGCAATTTATAAATTCTATTATCGGAAAGAGTAGAAGGATCACCGGGAATATTTTTTAACGAATAAAATTTTAGGCTAGTTAAATTATCTTGAGTATAATTAGGGGCATAACATAAGCCGCCGCCGAATGTAGCAAGCCAAAGTGTATCATTAAGTAAAAGAATATCTTGAATTTGATTGCTTGAAATTGAGAATTGATTTTCAGCTTCGTATTTATAAACAATGGATTTTTCTTTTACCGGATCAAAAATATTTAATCCCCCTTTATAAGTACCGATAATAAGATTTCCAAAATTATCCTTTTCAATAGATCTAACGTGATCATCACCAATTACTTTATTATCCGAAGTAGATTTATAAACTTTTTGAATTCCTTTTTTCAAATCGTATTTAATCAATCCCTGTCTATAAGTTCCAATCCACAATATATTTTCATCCTCATAAATTGCCCAGACAACGTTATCGGGAAGTCCGAATGAAGAACTAGGATCGTACTTTATCGATTCAAATTTCACGGTATTTTTTTCAAGCTTACTTATTCCTTTACCTAAGTGAGTTCCAATCCATATTATTCCGGATGCATCCTCATAAATAGATAAAACATCATCATCAATTAATGAATTATTTTTATTGGGATTATAAGTAAATCTTTCAAAAGAATTTTTCTGCTTATCAAACCTTGTAATGCCCCCTCCAAAAGTACCGAACCACAGAAACCCGCTTCTATCTTGGATAATATCCATTATTGTATTTGAGCCGAGCAGACTTACATTATCTTTACCAAGACAAACTCTTCTAAATAAAGGCTCATTCATGTTATAATATTCAAATCTGTTTGCACCTCCGCCGTATGTGCCAATCCAAATTGAATAATCTTTATCTTGAAATATTTTTATTATCTCGTTGTTTGATAAACTGTTTTTACTATCACTTAACTCAGAGTAATTTCTAAACGCATACTTAGAATCATTTGTATAATTTAGTCTGTCTAAACCCGATCCGAATGTACCAATCCAAATTACACCCAGGTGATCAACCAGAATATCCATAATTTTATTAGAGCTGATTGAAGTTTCATTTGGTTGAAAAACAAAAGATTTATAACTTCCCTCTTTTATATTAAATCTTATTAATCCCTTATTCCATGTACCAATCCATAAGTTTCCGTTATCATCTTCATCAATTGAGGTTATTGTTTTATTATTATTTCTGGAAAATGGTATTGGGTAATCATAATACTTTTCATTAGAGGCAATATGTTCAACGGGATAATCGGTAATATAATATCTGTGAAATTTATCAGTTCTTCTGTCAAGTTTGTTCAATACTCCGTTAATAGTTCCAATCCAAATATTTCCTTCCTTATCCTCATGGATTGATGAAATACCATTATCGGAAATTGAAGATGAATCTAAGGGATTTGTTACATAAACTCTAAAGTTATAACCGTCATATCTATTTAATCCGTCTGCCGTTCCAAACCACAAATATCCTTTGTGATCTTGAATAATATTGAAAATTGTACTTTGCGAAAGCCCTTCACTTAAATCGATTTTTTTGAAATAATAATTGTTTTCATCTTCTGCTTTAAAAGTTGTAATAATAAATAAGAGGGTGTATAGTGAGATGACAATTTTCTTCATTAAATTTATTTCCGACAGTTATTATTTTTCATTTTATCTTTTGAGAAAGAGTTTATTATCATTATTTATAATTGTATTCAGAAAATTAATTGATTAAATATATTTCATCTACAGCTAATGAAGATAATTTTTATAAATATACTATTCTTTTCGCTTATTCTTAATGCACAATTAAATTCACCAAATTTTGATAAAGCCAGAAACTCGATTAACGAAGGTAACTTTAAACGACATCTTAATTATTTAGGAAACGATCTTTTTGAAGGAAGAGGAACCGGTACAATTGGAGGAAATCTTTCAGCAAAATATCTTGCTCTTGAATATGATAGAATCGGACTTCAGCCAATAGGACGCGAAAACACTTTTTATCAATATGTTCCAATTCACGGAAGCAGACCTCTTTCCGGTTCTAAGTTAGAAGTTCATTCCAAGAGCATTATTTCGCTCGAACTAAACAAGGATTATGTTCTTAATAAAGTTGGAGATCAAACTTTTATTCCAAATCCAATTGATGTTGTTTTTGCTGGTTATGGTATTATTGCTCCCGAGTATGATTACAACGATTATTATGATTTTGATGTTGAAGGAAAAATTGTTGCTGTTTTAGAAGGAGAACCTTTTTCCGAAAATGAAAATTATTTCAACGGCGTTTTCCCTACAATTTACAGCAGCAGCGATTCAAAAGAACGCATCGCACTTTCAAGAGGTGCAAGAGGGATTATTTTAATTCCAAATTTATTTGAAGAACCTAATTTTTCTTGGGAAAAAGTTAAGCAGCTATTTTCATTTGAAAAACTTAGTCTAGCTTATTCAGTTACTTCACAATTGAGTTTGATTCTAAATCCAATAAACTGTGATATTATTTTTTCCGCAACAGATTATTCATATGATGATATTCTCCAAATGCATAAAGAGAATAGAATACAAAGTTTCCCTTTAAATATTAAAATGAATTTTAAAGGTGAGTTTAAAAGAAGAGATTTTTTAGCCCCCAATATTATCGGAATGATTAAAGGAACTGATAAGAAATTAGCCGATTCATATTTAATTATATCAGCTCATTATGATCATTTGGGAATTGGTTCTTCTATTAATCAAGATTCCATATACAACGGAGTATTTGATAATGCCGCCGGTGTTTCTGCTCTATTGGAAATAGCCGAAGCATTTACCAAGCTTACAGTAAAACCCAAAAGATCAATAATTTTTATGCTTTTAACAGGAGAGGAAATGGGACTTCTCGGTTCAAAGTATTACGTTGATCATCCCATTGTACCTCTCTATAAAACCATTGCAAATATTAATATTGACGGAGTTGCTTCATTTGACGAGTTTAATTCGGTAGTTGGATTTGGAACCGAGTATTCAACATTAGAAAATTTTCTTATTAACTCAGCTTCTCAAGAGAATCTCAATGTAACCGATGTTCCCTCAATATTTATGAAATCTGAATCATTTCGGATGTCTGATCAAATAACTTTTGCATCGGTTGGAATACCATCAATATTGGTGATGGATGGAATTGATTATAAGAATCTAACAAAAGAAGAGGGACTCGAGAAATTCATTTATTTTAGTGATAACATTTATCATACTCCTTTTGATGATTTGACACAGCAGTTAAATTATGATGCCGCCGTTCAGCATATTAAATTATTATTTAGATTATCATATAATATTGCCGATTCTATTGAGGAACCTGAATGGAATTCCGGTTCACCTTTTATAAATGCAAGATTAAGAACTATTGCGGAAAAGAAATAAATGAAAAAAATTCTTCTCTTATCATTAATAATTATTGCGGGCTGCAGCAGTTCTTCAGTACCAATCGGAATGGTGAAAATTAAGGGTTCCGATACGATGCTTATTTTAACCGAGATGCTTGCAGAAGAATATATGAGCAGAAATCCGGGTGTTTCTATTTATGTTGAAGGAGGAGGAACTTCAGCCGGAGTAAAATCATTAATTTCCGGTGAAGTTGATATTTGCACTGCATCAAGAAGTTTGAATCCTGATGAAGCAAAATCATTAGCAGACTATTACGGAAGTTTAGGAATGTATTTTCTAATAGCTAAAGATGCATTAAGCATTTACATAAATCCGGATAATGAAGTAAAAAATATTTCTTCTGAAGACTTAAAGAAAATCTTTACCTGCCAGATTACTAATTGGAAAGAATTAGGAGGAAATGACGCACAGATAATACCGATTATTAGAACTCCAAATTCCGGCACATACTTTTACTTTAAAGAACATATTCTTTCAAATGAGGATTACTGTCCGACTGCTCTAGTTGCCAATACTACCGAAGATGTGATAAAAATTATTGATAAAAATAAAAATGCAATCGGATTTGGCGGAATTGGTTATCAAGATGATGTATTTCATGCTTATATAGATGACATCAGACCTTCGGAGAACAATGCAAGAAATGATACTTATCCAATAACCAGATATTTACATTTCTTTACATCAAAAACTCCAAGCGGAGTTGTTAAAAATTTTATTGACTGGGTTTTATCTCCGGAAGGACAAAAAGTTGTACAGAAAGCTGGATTTATTCCTTTGTGGGAGCTTTCTTTCTAATTATCTTTTTGTGATTTTCTTTTTTGTAATTCCGCAACACTTTCAATCTTATTTTCAAGTTCATTAAGTTTTTCATCACCAAAAAATTTTTGAATCATAGGAAATAATTCTCGTTCTTCGGTTCTGATATGATTTTTTAAGATATTACCCAGTTCATCCAATTTTTCAATTGATTTATCATTCAAGTGAAGTTCTGAAATTCTTTTCTTTATAACTCTGTGTTCGTCAACTATAATATTGAGTAACTCATCTAAATCTTTATTTTTACCAGATGCAAATGGAAATAGAATATTTTCTTCACTCGCAAAATGAAATTTCAATTCATTTTCCCAAGCATCTTTTGTGTATTCTATTTTTCCTTCAACATCATTTGGTAAATGAGTGAATTGCGGTGCGTTTTTTTGAATAAGCTGCGCAAGCAATAATCCTTTATGATGATCATCGGAAAGTGGAATTAAACTTTTATGTCTTTTCATAACTAATTTTTTTTTAAGATTGCCGGCATTGATTTTTCAACACCGGCAAAAAGTTTTTAATTGTTCTTTTTATTTAAAAGTGATTTACCAGTAGAAAGTCCGATAACAAAAATTACAAACAAAAGTGCACCGGCAGCAAAAATTGTATCACCAAACGCTCTGAACCATCTTAGTGTTTCCATTATATCAGTCTGCAGAAATTCAGCACTTCTTGCATACCAGTAACCATGTTCAACCGAAGCCCAAGTCTGCATTAATCCAACCGGAAGAAGACTGAAAACAACCATTGCAAATAATCCAAAATTAATGGACCAGAAAGAATATTTGATTATTTTTTCTTTCCAAATTGGTTTTGGATTCATTGCTCTTAATGAGAAAAGTAAAAGACCCAAGCCTAGCATTCCATAAACACCAAACAATGCTGCATGTCCGTGAACTGGAGTTGTATTTAATCCTTGCATATAATAAAGTGCAATTGGGGGATTAATCATAAAACCAAATAAACCGGCTCCCAGCATGTTCCAGAAAGCTACCGAGATAAAAAAGTAGATGGGCCACTTGTATTTATTTACCCATTCACGCTTCTGTGATAGTTTATAATTTTCATAAGCTTCATATCCAACAAAAAGAAGAGGTACAACCTCCAAAGCACTAAATACCGAACCCAAAGCTAAAACATAAGTTGGAGTTCCTGAGAAATATAGATGATGAAGCGTACCTATAATTCCGCCTGAAAGAAAAATTGTTGAAGATAATACCGAAGCTTCTCCGGCCCTTTTAATTGATACCAGTTTTAATCTTGCAAATAAGAATGCAATTACAACTGTGGCAAAAACTTCAAAAAATCCTTCTACCCAGAGATGAACTACCCACCATCTCCAAAATTCTGCAACAGCCAGATTAGTAGTTCTTCCATACATTAATGCAGCAGCATAAAATAACGCAATGGCAATTGATGAGATTAAAAATAGAGTAAGTATTGTTTTTTGTTCATCCTTTTTTCTTAGTGCAGGAAGAATTGCTCTAGTCATTAAAACAAGCCAAAGTATTAAGCCAACTAATAATGCAATTTGGAAAAATCTTCCTAGATCGATATACTCGTAACCACTATGACCAAAATAGAACCAGAAATTATCAGGTAACAGACCCATAATACTTAGCCATTGACCAGCCATTGAACCAAGTACAACAATTAAAAGAGCACCAAATAAAACATTTACCCCAAGTTTTTGAAATTTTGGCTCTACTCCGCTTACAGCAGGACCGATATACAATCCGGCTGCAAGCCAAGCTGTTGCAATCCAAAATATACCAAGTTGAGTATGCCAAGTTCTTGTTACTGAATATGGTAAATAATCAGAAAGCGGAATTCCATAAAATCCATGTCCTTCCACTGTGTAATGTGCTGTTACAACACCGAGTAAAATCTGAAGTAAAAATAATCCTGATACAGTCCAGAAATATTTAATAACTGCCCTTTGAGAAGGAGTTGCCACTGCATTTAACAGAGGATCATCTGTTGGAATTTCACCAAGTTCTTCTTCCTCTTTTCTGGATGCATAAAACCAAGCCATTCCTGCTATACCGGCTAAAAGAAGAATGATGCTGACTCCCGTCCATACAATAGTATCTCCGGTAGGTTTGTTTCCTACTAATTCTTCATGCGGCCAATTACTTGTGTAAGTTAATTCTTCACCTGGTCTGTTTGTTGAAGCAGCCCAAGAACTCCAAAAGAAAAATGCACTTAGCGCTCTTAACTTATAAGGATCGGTAACTGCATTTCTTTGAATAGCATAATCTTCATTTCCTTCAGTAAAGAGTCTGCTGTAATATTCTGTATTTGCTTCTATTGCTTTTTTTCTGATCGGTTCAATTATTAATTTGTTTTCTGCTTTTTGATAATTATTAGTTCTTATCATTTTGGTTAAGCGTGATTTTAATCCTGCTTTTTCTTCAGCCTTTAAATTATCATACGCCTTTCCATATTCATCATTTGACC
Organism: Ignavibacteriota bacterium; assembly: GCA_002698995.1. Taxonomy (GTDB): domain Bacteria; phylum Bacteroidota; class Ignavibacteria; order Ignavibacteriales; family Melioribacteraceae. The sequence continues at coordinate 124,743 of PAAX01000014.1, forward strand.
ATTCATTCAAAATAAATACCGCTTCTCTGTGAAGCCAGTCAGCTGTCCAATCCGGGGCTTGATAACTTCCATGTCCCCAAATAGAACCGACTTCCATTCCCCCCATTGCCTGCCATACATTTTGACCCTTATCAATTAATCCTTCTTCAAAAACTATTTCTCCTTCTGTTGTTATAACAGTATTAGGTTTTGGCGGAGCTTCTTGATAAATTTTCATTCCAACCCAGCCTAAAACCGCAAAGGAGAGAACTATAACTGCTGAAAATCCTATCCAATATTTTTTCATTTTTTCCTCTTAAATTTTAGCTGTTAATTCTTGTTCTAAGCTAATTGCTTTTGGAAAAAGAATATTGTTTTCAAGATGAACGTGAATGTGTAAATCTTTTTCAAACTCTTCCAGCTCGCTGTAAGTCAATCTGAATGTATTGCATGCATCTTCGGGAGGATTATAATTATTTGTAATTTCTCTTATTCTTGCTGTCGATTCCCCCGCATTATCATGTTCTGCAAGCATCGATTTAATAGGAAATTCTACCGATTTGAAACCAGAAAGTTTTGGTTTTTCCTCAAATCTTTTGCAGTCAACAAGATATTTTATTAAATGAAAAAGTATTTTTTCTTCCTTTTCAATATGACTAAGCATTTCAGCTTTAAGTGAATCAAATGTCGATTTTAATTCATATAAGAATGGATTTTTATCTACATGCTTAAATGTAACTCTATCTAAATGTTCGGTAATTTGAGGAATTGCATTTCTAACATAATTGTGATGATTGTTCACAATGTAATCGGATAGAAAATCCAAATTCCATTCTTCAAATCTTTCCTTTGGTTTAGCTGATTCATCGTGATTTACAATTTGATAAATTTCATTAAGAATTGAATTCTTATCTATCTCTTTTTCCTCACAAACTTCATTAAAGTTTTTATATCCTTTGCAGCAGAAGTCGATTCCGTATTTTTCGAAAACGTGAGCAGTTTTAATATCCATCAGCAGAAAATCTTTAACCCGCGTATCCGGATTTATTTCCAAATTAAATTGTGTATGCTCCATTTCTTTCTCCTTTTTCTATTTAATAATTTTATAAATGGAATATTTTATCTTATTTTTAGATAAAAAAATAGTTCTCTTAAATTTTTCTGTAAAAGATAATATATTCTATAATCAGAATATATTATCTGCTTATAAAATAACAATAATCGGAGGTCTTGTCAAGTTTTATTTGGTTTTTACTTTATACAGAACTAATCTTATTTCTTCAATGTTATTACTTCCATGATAAATAAAAATTTCAGTGAAGAAGAGATAAGCAGAATAATTGAAATGGCTTGGGAAGACAGAACTCCTTTCGAAGCTATTGAAAAGGAATATGAATTAACAAATGCAGAAGTTATAAAGTTAATGCGTAAGCATATGAAGCGTTCTTCATTTGAAATGTGGCGGAAAAGAACACAAGGAAGAAAAACAAAGCATCAAAAATTATTTCCAAGAGAATATTACAGGTTTGTTTCTCCAAATCAAGGTAAAGTAAGAAAGTAGAATTTCACTTTTAATTCTTTCAAAACTTATCGCACTTTTGTTATTTTTTAATTCAACAAAAAATGGGGTTGAAATGAATGATAATTTTATTCCTCTTGAATTTACCCTTTTGTCTGAGCCTGAAATGTTTGAAAGATCGACTGAGTTTTATAATTCAATAAAGAAAAGAAGAACTGTAAGAGATTTTTCAAATAGAGAAATTCCTTTAGAAATAGTTAAGAATGCACTCCGCTCTGCCGGAACCGCACCAAACGGGGCTAATATGCAGCCTTGGCATTTTGTTGTTGTAACCAACAAAGATATTAAACATAAAATAAGAATTGCCGCCGAAGAGGAAGAAAGAGAATTTTATAATATCAAAGCGCCGCAAGAATGGTTAGATGATTTATCACCTCTTGGTACTGATGCAAGTAAACCCTTTTTAGAATATGCACCGGTTTTAATTGCAGTATTTGAAAAGAAATATGGAATTAATGAACTAGGTGAAAAAAAGAAATATTACTATACAAAAGAGTCTGTTGGAATTGCATGCGGAATTTTAATAACTGCACTTCATCAAAGTGGTTTGGCTACATTGACTCATACTCCAAGTCCAATGAATTTTTTAAACGAAGTATTAAATCGACCGGCAAATGAAAAACCATACTTATTGTTGGTTGTTGGTTATCCCAAAGAAAATACGATGGTTCCAAATATCAGCAAAAAGAGTCTTACTGAAATAGCTGATTTTATATAATCTATTTTCAGTAGAACATAATTCCTTATAGTGAAAAATCATACTGGAGAAACAAATCAAAAGGTGCAGTATAACCAAACTCAAAACTCATCAGCATTTTTCTTGCACCTATTAAAATTCTTCCGAAGTTTTCTATATTCTTAAACAGTCCCAATGAAATAGTATGCATTGCACCGTTAAGCTTAAATCCTGAAGTGCTTGCATCTCCTTTATGATCAAAATAAGTCTGATAACTTAAGAGATAAGACAAAAAGAAATTAGCAAAATCTTCGTTGTTATTTCTGTTAACGGTAAATCCTAAATATAGATTTACATTTTCGCTTGAACTATTTACTTCTACAATTTCCAAAAGTTCTTCATTACTCATAAAATGATGAACATAAGTCCCGTAAGTTAATTTGTAATTCAACTTCTGATGTTTGGCGCCAACATCAAACCGTATTGAATTCTTTTCATAAACAGAAAAGAAAGCTGCACCTAAATGAGTTTCAAGGTATTCCTGTCCACCGATTTTTCCCAGACTTAATCCCCCTAAAAAAGCTACATGATCATCAATAGTAATTTCTGCTTCACCGTTAAATTGGTACTTAGGAATTTTGAAAGTGAAGTGAGAAAATGAAGTAGAATCATTTTCTGAAAGATCATCAGAAAAACTTGCACTTTCTCTATCCGATTTTGATATTTGTCCACGAAATGTAAATTTACCAATATTGGTGGAATCCATAATTCTAATTGGGTGCTTAGTTAAAATGCCTTCTTCTTCAAGAGAGATAAGCTGATTTGAAACACAGCCAGTTAATAAAACAGCTATAACAGAAACAATCATTAGCACTTTCATATGTAATCTATGTGTTGTGATTAAATTCTTCTTTACAACGTCAATTACAACATAATAAAGTGTTATGAATTAAACACTATAATTTTTTAATCGGCTTATAAGGAATAATTTTTAGATTGAATATTTTTCGATTATATCATCGGGAATTCTAATCGGTCTGCCGCTTGACGCAGAAACCATTGTGTATGTAACTTTTCCTTCAGCAGCAATTTTGTTAGTCTCTTTTTTAGTAATCCAAAAATTTACAAATACTTGCGCACCGTGATAATCATTAACTTGAGTTTTGACAATCACTTTATCTGAAAGGATTAATCCTCTTTTATATTCTATTTCTACTTTGGAAGCAAACCATGAATATCCGCGCTTAATAAATTCTTCCATAGACATCTTATAATCTTTCTGCATTTGATCATATCTTGCCATAAGAATGTAATCCAGATATTTAGAATAGTGCACATGATTATTCATATCAATATCATCTGGTCTAACCGTAATTTCAGTTTCAAAAATGGAATATGCCATACTTATTTTACTACCTCTAAAATTTTATTTAATGATTTTTCATCGACTGTTAACAAACCGTTTTTTACAATTCGTTTTGTCATTTCATGCCAGTTCATATTCTTTTCAAAAACAGATTTGAATAATGGAAGCGCATCATCCAAATGACCGTTATTAGCAAGAGTAACTGCACGCCAGTAAAGCATTTCTTCATTCCCGGGAAACATTTCTTCTGCTAAAGAATATTCTTTAAGGGCAGATTCCATGTCATTCTTCTCAACTGCCAAATCACCGTTATTCATATGTTCATAAGCTCTGTGAACTTTCAGCAATCTTTTTAATTCTTCTAAAGGATTTTTATGATCATCGACTCTAAGATCAACAAGTCTATCTTCCCAAGTTTTGCCGATTGATTTTCCTCTAAGTACCAACAAAGAAGCGGACTGTTTTCCTCTAATATCGCCCCCTTCATTTTCTGCAGCTTCCAAAGCCGACATTAACCTTTCTGCAAGAGGAAGTCCTTTTGATTTATTAAATGCATCTTCCATCGCTTTGGGAACGGTGCTGTTAAGCATCATATTTGCTTGTACCGAATAATTTTGTGAGAAAATATTTGAAGCAAACTCAACACATTTACTTCCGGTATAAGAATAACTATTTCCCTCAACATCTAAAATCGCGAGCTGTCTAAAATCTCTTGCTTCATCATCTTCAATTAATTTTTTAACAGCTTCCTCGGGAGTAAATCCCTCTTTCAATAATTCCAATCCTCTAATACCAAAAGAGACATTAACAAAAGATTGAGTTGCAACAACTCCAACTCCAGCTTCTCCCCAAGCTACTACTGGTCCGACTGAAAACCAATGAGATTGTACTGCTACTCCAATATCTCCGGTTTCATCATCTCTTGCAACAATTGAATAAGTATGTGCAAAGGGATCTTTGTTAATATTAATTTGTGCGGATATTGATAACATTATAGTTAACCATAAAATTATTTTTTTCATATTTCAACTCAGTTATATTCTCTAATTGTTCCTTTATCCAAATCAAATAGTAATTTAATTTTTTGATCTGATTGTACATCCAACTCAGTTTCATAAACGGCATCAATAGCATAATCGTTTGCTTTAAGATGTTCTTCCCAGTTACCGTTAAAATTGACTGACACCAAAAATTTTATTTTCTGATTTCCTTTACTTATTTCAATTGTAGTTGATGCAGATTCGCTTTGCAGATGAGGATTAGATTCGCCTACTTTTATATCATTAGAAAATACTTCAATTTTAACTTGATGATCATAACCGTTTTCAATTCCGGCAAAAGAGTAATCAACAACCAAATTAATTTTTTCTTCTTTTACTTCTTCTTTTGTTGATTCTTCTGAAGACGAACATGCAGAAATAATTAATACTAGAAGAACAAATGATAATGTAGTGACTTTATTTTTCATATTGATCCTTAATTTTTATTTGCGCTAAATCACGACTCGCAAAAATTATAATTGATAAGAAGAAAACTTAAACTTGGACTTTTATTTCCAAACTACTTCATCTCTATTAAGGGGCATCGTCATACATCTGCAACCGCCACCACCCCTTGATAGTTCTGCGCCATCAATTGTAACAACCCATTTTTTATAATCGTCGATGTTAATTAATTCGTCAACAATATCGCTGGCTTTAATAATTTCAAACCCATGTTTATTTAATTCATCAAGCGTATTAACATTTCTTCCGTAGCCAAAAATTTGTCCTGGTGCAGTTGCAAAAAAATTACATCCGCTGTGCCATTGTTCTCTTTCTTGAATCCAATCATCTGAACCGCCTCCGCATAAAATCGGTTCAATATCAAATTTCAATTTGTTCATTGCTTTAACAAGGTTTTCTTCCTCTTCAATTTTTGCAACTTTTCCGTTATCTACAATAATGTGAACTGTTTCGTAATCATGCCTGTTGAAAATTACCGGTTCATATACCATCGATTTATTAACATCAAGAAAAGTAAAAACCATATCTAGATGAATAAATGATTCCAACGTATCAGGCAATTCTTGAATTATAATATGCTTTGTTTCTTTCTTGTCTTTAAAATGATCCAAAATAAAATCAACACCTTGAGTGGAAGTTCTTGTTCCTATTCCAATTAAAAGAACATCTTCTCTTGCAATAAGAATATCGCCCCCTTCAAACGTAATTTTGGAATCATAATTAACCGAACGGATTGGATTTATTGTTTGGGATTTTAATAACGGATGATATTTAAAAATCGTTTCCATTATTAATGCTTCTCTTTCTCTAACTTGACTTTTCATTTTGCTAATAAGAACATCCTTTCCAATCGAAACAGAAGCATCACGGGTAAAGAAAAAATTGTGAAGAGGTTTTAGTTCGTATCGTTCATCACTCAAGTACTTTGTTAAAGTATCTTTAATCATCGGAACACCTTCAATCAATTCGACTGAAAGCCTTTCGCTGGAAAGCTGACTGAAATAATCAGATAGACAAAAAACTTCCTCATTCTTACAAATGTTTGAAATTAGATGTTCTTTCGCTTCTTCAATTTCAACTACTGTTTTAAGTAAATCTACAACTTCAAATGTGTTTGTAACTTTCTTAAGAACATCGCTGAATTGGCGGTATTCTTTAATTGCAACAGCCAAATTAAGAATATCACTATAAAGAGCACGCTCAGCATTTTCGGGAGTCATATTCTCAACTTCTTGCCCTGGAGTATGAATAATAACTCCGTTCAATTTTCCTATTTCTGAATTTACATTTATGTTCATATCGTTTTGTAGTATTTCGGATTTGTAATTAACAATTAATTTAATCAATTGTGTAATTTACTAAATTTATTCTTTATTGTTGGATTTAGCTTATAGAGAAAAAGGTTTATCGAGTGGTTATGATTTTCTTAATCTATAAAATATAAAAGCGGAAATCAGCGACAAAACAAATGTTCCTATCCACAAAATTATCGATCCGAAATTATCATAAATAGCTGTGCCTATTAAAGGGGCTAAAATAAAGGAGAGACTAAACATCATTTGGTAATAGCCCATATATTCTCCGCGTCTTCCTTTGGGAGCTAGTCCTGATATAAAAGAATTTCCGCTCGGAAATAAAATCATTTCACCAAACGACCAGATCATAATTATAAAAACAATTCCGGGAATAGAAGTAAACAGCGCAAATAATCCAAATCCAATCCCGCTTAAAACCGCTCCCCATAGGAGAGATTTCCAGTCGGCTGTTTTTTTCATTGCATTATTAAGAGGAAGTTCAAACAAAATTATTAATACAGTATTAACAGATACCAGCAAACCGAACATAGATTTGGAATATCCCAAATTATCAACCAAATAAATAGGAAGTGTGCTCATGTGCTGAAAGAAAACAATTGTAACCGGAAGCATTCCGAGTAAGAACAGAAGCAGATTTTTATCCCGGAAAACAGCTTTTTTCTCTATTGTTATTTCATCTTCATTCTTTTCGGAATTATCTGAAAGAGTTTCCCATTTTATTAACCAAATAAAAATTCCGGCAGAGATTGAAGTTACTGCATCAACATAAAACAATAGATGAAAATCAATTTCAGTTAATACTCCTCCCAAAACCGGTCCAATGCTCATTCCCAAATTAATTGCCAATCTGTATAATGCAAATGCCGGTTTACGAATCTCATCTGTAATATTATTAGAGATAAATGCCATACTTGCCGGGCGAAATGCTTCGGCAACAACAGCCAGAACAAATGTCAGCGCTAAAATTGAGAAGTAACTTTCCAATAAACTATAAACAAAAAGTGTAACTCCCCCTAAAATTAATGAGAGTCTCATCAAAAGAAGTTCACCAACTTTATCGCTTAGCTTTCCTATAAACGGCGCAGAGATAAATGCACCAATTCCATAAACAGTTAAAATTAATCCGGCGCTGCTTACGCTGTAATGTTTATCCTGAGTTAAATATAAAGCAAGAAAAGGAAGCACCATTGTTCCGATTCTGTTTATTAGAGTTGCTGCAGAAATAAGCCAAATGTTTTTGGGAATTTCTTTTAATCCGGTTATAAAGCCCAATAGTTTTGCTTGCTTGTAGTTTTTAAAATAAATTAACTGGGATTACGACGTTTCAGTTTACTGTAAGTTTCTTTTCTAAAAATAACGCTGTCTCACAAATTCGCAAAAATTTATGAGACAGCAAAAAATCTTTTCTATTCAAAAAGTATTAGGTAAGCTAGATAGAGAACAGTTAATGCAGCGGTTGATATCAGCGCTCCAATAAATAAATAGAAAAAGAAATCAGAAGTCTTATCTTTTTGATTAGTTGTTTGCATTTTAAACTCCAAGTTATAAAGTGATTAAAAAAGACGATATAGAAGAATCAACTTTATGTGCTTGTTGCAAACTCTGAGGTAAGAAAATCTCTTTCTTTAATTAATGGAAGAAATAAAGATGGAAGAAGTTCCGATTTATGCTTTCTGTGAGATTCAATATTTACATCGGGTACATCTAAAAAGGAAATTAGTTTAATTATAGGTAAACGTTCGTGAGTGGACGAAGTAAAAAAGTTTATGTCCTTTGATTGATAACTGCTTATCCAGGTAAACTCCGAATTACCCGAGTTCTTGCTTGATAATAATTCACAATAAGGATGAGTTACCGAACCGGCAATTAGAATTACTATTAAAAAAACTGCCGTAATTTTAAGGTTTTTTTTCAAGTACAAATGCTCAAAAATTTCATATGAATAATTATACTAAAAAAGAGAAATTATCAATTACAAATTTTCTCTTATATGTATTTGATAAATTTATTTTCCTCTTTTCTCTCGTAACCAGATTTAAGCAAATACTTTTGATGATCAGGTTGAGAACTCTCAACTATTAAATTTTTGTATCCTTTACCTCTTAAATAATCTCCTTCAGAAGAATAAAAATATTTTGACAGACTGAAATCACGGTAATCGGGAATTGCATAATCAAGTTTAATTTCAATTGTATCATCCGAAATCTTATTGTAAATAAATAAACCGGCCGGAATCATATTTCTAAGAATGAAAACAAATTTCGATTCAATTAATTCTTCCTTATTAAAATCCGGGAAAAACTTTGAAATGTCTTTTTTGTAAAAATCTAAAAACCTTTGTAAATAAAAACTATGCTTCGGATCTATTTCAACAATTGAGAAATAATCCTTTTTTGTGTAGATAGTTATTAAATAATATACATCAACCATTGAGATAAAACTGTTCAAAATCATTACAGGATAAGCACCAATTATACCGCCGTATATTGCAAAAGTAGAAGCGCCGAAAAGGTTAATCCATCTTAGTTTAACAATGTTACTCATCATTAATGAAACAGCGATTAAAAAAGAACCGACATAACCAAAAACTTCGATAAAACTCATAATATTTATTCCTAAAAATAAAATTAATTTTTTAATAATCGGACACAAGAACTTTTATTATATTAAAGCGTCTTTATCCGGGTGCAAATTTACATTTAAAAGGAGAAAGAAAAATGAAAAGAAGCATAAAAATTGCCGGAATAATTTTTGGCGGCTTAGCTCTGTTAATAATTGCAGTAATAACTTATATAAATGTTGCATTTCCCAATGTTGATTCCCCTAAAAATATAACTGTTGAAATTACTCCCGAACGATTGGAAAGAGGAAAATATTTGGCTAATCATGTTTCTGTCTGTATGGACTGTCATTCGGAAAGAGACTGGAGTAAGTTTTCGGGTCCAATTAAGCCGGGAACATTTGGCAAAGGGGGAGATAGATTTGATCATTCAATGGGATTTCCGGGAATTGTTTACGCAAAAAATATAACTCCGGCTTCTTTATCAAATTGGAGTGACGGAGAAATTTTAAGAGCGATTACAATGGGCGTAACAAAGGAAAATGATCCTCTATTTCCAATAATGCCTTATTATTCATATAACAATTTAACAGAAGAAGATGCTTATTCTATTATAGCTTACATAAAAACACTACAACCTATTGAAAGCAGTTTCCCCAGTGCCGACTTGGATTTCCCCCTAAATTTTTTGGTTAGAACAATGCCTATTAAAACTTACGAACCATCAAAAACGGTTAACAAAAATAATAAATTAGAATATGGTAAATATTTAGTAAGTATTGCCGGCTGTGCAGACTGCCACACTCCAACCGAAAAAGGTGAACCAATTCCAAATATGGATTTAGCCGGAGGAAATGAATATCATTTGCCTGGAGGAATTTTAAGAGCAGTTAATATTACTCCGCATGAAACCAGTGGAATTGGAAGCTGGACTGAAGAAGCTTTTATCCAAAGATTTAAAATGTATGATCCAGACAGCACAGATTACATTGCAACAAATATAAATGACTTTAATTCTATAATGCCTTGGACAATGTACGCCGGTATGACCGAAGAAGATTTAAGTGCAATCTACACTTACTTAATGAGCACAAAACCAATTGCAAATTCTGTAGCAAGATGGGAACCTAAAAAGTAGTTTATTCAGATTCTTCTTGGCTGGTAACAACGGTTGCCTTGTCATTCTCAAGGGAACAAAATGTAGCGAAGAGTCTTAAACTTAGTCGACTAGGAGAGATCGGTATTCTCAACAAAATGCGTCTCGAAACCGGTATGACATGAGCTAAATTGTCATTTCGGTTGAGTACGTTTTTTGTATTCATCCCGGAATCTCAAACTCGGTTAGAATCAAATTATCCGTTTAGTTTCTTTGTCGATTACGATCCTCAGAATTACAAGTGATCGTCTTCTCATTCCGAACAGAGTGAAGTGAAGAATCTTGAACCTTTAAAATAAAGATGCCAGTATTCCAGAAATCGGAAACCGGTATGACAAAAATATTTGAATGAAAGCATATCTGAATCTTAAGAATTTTCTATAAGAAAACTATTTTAGTTTTTTCAATAAGTATGTCAGCAGTTCATCTTGAGATACTCTTTCTTGTTCCATAGTATCTCTATTTCTAACTGTAACTGCATTATCTTCCAAAGTTTGATGATCAATTGTAATACAGAACGGTGTACCGATTTCATCTTGTCTTCTGTATCTTCTTCCTACAGCTCCTTTGTCATCATAAAATACTCTTAAATAAGGACGAAGTTCGGCTTCAATTTTTCTTGATACTTCCGGAATTCCATCCTTATTAACCAAAGGAAAAATTGCAGCTTTTATCGGTGCAAGCTTTGGATGAAACTTTAACACTACTCTTGTTTCATTATTAACTTCTTCTTCATTATAAGCATCAACTAAAAATGCCATGAATGAACGGCTTGCTCCGGCAGATGTTTCAATTATGTAAGGGACAAATTTTTCTTTTGATGCTTCATCAAAATACTGCTGAGATTTACCGGAGTATTCCTGATGTCTCCCTAAATCAAAATCAGTTCTGTTATGAATTCCCTCAATCTCACCCCAGCCGAATGGAAATTCATATTCAATATCTGTTGCTTCTTTTGCGTAATGTGCAAGTTTATCTTCTGGATGATCATGATATCTCAATTTATCCGGCGTCATTCCTAAATCTTTAAACCACTGAAGTCTTTTAGCTTTCCAGTCATCATAATGCTTTTTATCATCTTCCGGTTTAACGAAATACTGCATTTCCATTTGTTCAAATTCACGGGTTCTGAATAAGAAATTTTTAGTGTTTATTTCATTACGGAAAGCTTTGCCAATCTGAGCAATACCAAAAGGAAGTTTTTGTCTGCTTGAATTAAGAACATTTAAAAAGTTAACAAAAATTCCCTGTGCGGTTTCCGGTCTTAAGTAAATTGCATTTTTAGTGTCTTCAACCGGACCCAAAAATGTTTTGAACATCAAATTGAATTTGCGCGGTTTTGTAAATGATTCTTTTGTTCCGCATTGAGGACAGTTTAATTGGAGCAGCAAATCATAAGCAAGTTCTTCATTTTCTAAAAACTTTTCGAACTTATCTTCTTTTTCATCAACTGTTTTTATTAGTTCATCAATTTTATCTTTTTTATCTTGATTAGCTTCTACAAATGCTTCAAACGCTTTTTCTTTCTTCTTTTCGTTTAACTGTTCTGCCAAAGTATCAACACGGAATCTTGCTTTACACTGCTTGCAGTCTATCATAGGATCGGTAAAATTTTCAACGTGACCAGAAGCTTCCCAAACTCTTGGATGCATCAAGATTGCAGCATCCAATCCTTCAACATCTTCGCGGTAAGTCATAAACTTCCACCATTCTTCTTTGATGTTTTTAAGAAGTTCAACTCCTAATGGACCGTAATCCCAGCATCCGTTCAATCCACCATAAATTTCACTCGATTGAAAAACAAATCCTCTTCTTTTAGCCAAAGAAACAATTTTTTCAATTACATCATTTTTATTCTGCTGTGCGATGATAAACCTCACTATTTTTATTTACGAACTGCAAATATAAAGAAATTTGAGGAATTGAAAATTTTGTTGGATTTAATTATTTCAACAACAAAAATTGTATTGAAATATTAATTACTTTTTTCTACATTTTGTGTGCTTTATAGGCATACGGATTATAAAATAGAAAAATGAAATATTTTGATTGGGACGTTAAAAAGAATGAGATATTGAGAGAAACCAGAAACATCTCTTTTGAAGAAATTGTTTTTGCAATTGCAAATGATAAATTATTAGATATTCTCGAACATCCCAATACTGAAAAATATCCGAATCAAAAATTGTTTATTGTTGAAATTTCCGATTATGCTTATGTAGTTCCATTTATTGAAGATGAGGAAAAATATTTTCTGAAAACAATTTATCCGAGTAGAGAAGCAACTAAAAAATATTTAAACATTGAGTAAAAACATGAAATACTTAAACAAAGAAGAAAAAGATATTATCGAGTCATTCAATAAAAATGAATGGAAGTCTACAAAAAACAAAGGTAAGACGGAATATGTAGAAGCCGCAAAGCAGAGCTTGGCAAAAAGTAAAAGAATAAATATTAGACTTACTGCTCAAGATTTTTATGCTATTCAAACTAAAGCTATAGAGGAGGGAATTCCTTACCAAACTCTTATTTCTTCTCTTATTCACAAATACAACAATGGGAAAATTAAATTTACTTCTTAACTAATTTTTAATATCTAATTTACTCCCTCAATTTCTAAGAATGTGGATAGCTTTAGAGCTAAAATACTAATTTAATTCCAATACTGAACATATCATTTAATTTGTATAGCTCACCAAACTTTGAATCTTTTGAATAAGTTTTCGTAATTGGAATTTGATATGCGCCTTCAAGAAATAGCTTTTTAGAAATTCTAATTCCTCCACCAAGTGAGCTTATAATTATTGTTTTGCCTACATCATAAGGTGCACTTGGAATATTTAAATGCGCATAAATACCAGGTTTCAGATAAAACTTTTCATGTAAGTAGTTTGTGGAGTAATAAAATCCTAAATCGAAACCACCGTATCCTTGTGATCCTGATATATAACCAATCTCTCCAATTGCTGCTGCATATTTGTTAAAATCTGCTGTTAAATCTATATTGAATGAATATGCTGTTACACTATTATCTTTTTCACGAGTTATAGGTTCAATTCCAGGACCAAAAATTGTTGTAGAAGTAGTTTCAATGCTTACAAATTTTATAGAAAAGTTAGCTCCAACTTTAAAACTTTGGGACTGTGAAACTGTTACAAAAAATAAAAGCAGTATTATTCTTTTCATTTAATCTTTACTCCTGATTATAAGTCAAAGTTCTAAACTCTTGCAAAGGCACAGTTTCATAATATTCCCAATTATCATCTATACTACAATCTCTCGAATAGCACCTAAATTCTACCCTGTAGCGTCTTTCTTTCTTAACCAACCAATTCGTTTTCCATGCTTTATCTGCAAAATCAGGTAAATATTCATCTATATTTCCAGAATTTGGAGTAAACATCCAAAACTGAGTTAGTCCCAGGTTATTCGCATGACCTAGTAAATCATAAAATTCTCCAAAGTCATCATCAATAATTATCCAATTTCCCTTGACCCTAGCAGGACCATAAGCATTTAACCAAGAAGTCCAATAGCTTCTTTGATCTCCCTCATATTCATCACACATAAAAAATGTATTTGTAGTTCTATTTTTTACCCATTGATAAATTTGAATTGCACTAGTACTATACCCCCCAATTAAAATTGGTGATATATTACCTGATTGTTTTACGTAATTAGCAAAGTCAACCAATTCATCTGGAGAATATCTTACTTTTTCTATAGGTTCATCAATATAGTATTGTCCAAGTTGTCCAAAAATAACATCAAGAAAATGATATGCATCTAAATGATTGTTTGGTATAATTCCCATTATATTAGATCTTAAATACCCACTATTAATTGCCGTCGCTAACTGGTCGCCATATTGTACACTAATCATACTAAACCCATACTTGTTCTTTGCAAGTGAATAGTAATAGGAATCATGTGGAAGCCATATACCTAATTTTTTATTTGAGACAGGAATATAATTTTCAACCTCCCAATAATATGTATATTTAACTAGATAGCTTAAGGCAAGTGGTTTAATCTCTTTTTTTAGACATGTTATTTCTGAATTAATTTTTGCTTCATTCTCTGTTATATTATCACAACTTATTAAGAGCGATATTATAACAACAAGCATGATAATTCGTAAAATTTTTAGATTGGAAAAATTAGATTTGAAAAAAGAGGGGGGGTGTTTTTTGTTTTCATTTATAGTCTCAAAAATTTAGATTGATAAATAAACTACTTAATACGACAGCAATATCCAAAGTGGATTTCAAAATGTCAAGCTAAAAATTTGATTTGTTATTTATAAAAACTTTTGAGTTTAATTCAGAAGAATGTCATTCGCAACAAAATTCTGCTATTGTACAAATCTATCATTTGAAATAATAACTATATTCTATTCTAATCTCTTTTTAAATCTCAAAGTGCTCATCGTTAAAATAGTAATTCCCATTAAAAATAGTATTGTTAACTGGGGCCACAATTCTGCAAATCCAATTCCCTTTAAAATTACTCCTCTTATAATTGTGATAAAATATCTTAGAGGTATTGCATAAGTAATAAGTTGAATTATATCTGGCATATTTTCTATTGGGAATGCAAATCCGGAGAGATAAACCATCGGCATCATAACAACAAATATAGCAATCATCATAGCCTGCTGCTGAGTTTTAGATATTGTTGATACGAACAAACCCAACCCAAGTGTAGATAGAATAAAAACAAAACTTGATAAAAATAAAAATAAGAAACTTCCTCTAACAACAATTCCAAAAACTATAAACATTGCTCCCAGAGCCAGAATTATAGATATAATTCCAAGTATAAAAAAGGGAACCAGTTTTCCCACTATCAACTGATATGGTTTAATCGGCGTTACAATTAATTGTTCAAGAGTTCCGATTTCTTTTTCTTTTACAACTGCAAGAGAGGTTAACAATGAAGTTACAATCATTAATAATAATCCAAATATAGCTGGAACCATATAGTTTCTTGTCTTCAGTTCTTGGTTATACCAAAATCTAGTTTCAATGTTTATGTTGTTTACCGGCTTAAGTTTTAATCCGATTTTTGCAAAGTTCTCTTCCATCATTTTTTGATTGAATCTATTTAGAACATTTTGAATATAGCCGGCAGAAATGGATGCTGTATTTCCATCCGATCCATCAAATAATAACTGAACTTCGGCAGTCCTTTTTTGTTCAATCTCTTTTTCAAAATTATTAGGTATTACTATTGCGCAGATTATCTTTGCTTCATTCAGCAATTCCGTTACTTCATCATAATCTTTTGCTGCATAATCATAATTAAAGATTTCAACTGCGGTAAAATCTTCAATTAATTTTCTGCTTGTTACACTTTTATCTTGATCATAAAGAGCAATATGAACTTTCTCAACATCCATATTAGCAGCATATCCTAAAAATATTAATTGAATGATTGGTGCTACTAATACAATCATCCGCATTTTAGGATCGCGCTTAAACTGAATAAATTCTTTTCTAATTATTTCTAGGATTGTTTTCATTATTCTTCTTACACTTTTAATTGCTTTTATTAATGAGATTCCGGCTCTTCATTTCGTTCCGGCCGGAATGACAAGTCCTTCTGTAATGCCGGTTTGTGAAGCAATACCTGCATCTCAAACATTTCTGCTTTGAGATTCCGGCATTTCACTTTGCTGAAGCCGGAATAACAAGTCCTTCTGTCATGCCGGTTTGCGGATCAATACCGGCATCTCAAATCCTTTATTCATAACTGCTCGTACAAATCATCCCAATAAGGATTTAACCCATTAATCATATTTTCTTTGTATTCACGCTTCCATTTTTTCATTCTCTTTTCTTGCCTTATTGCTTCCTCAATACTATTAGTTTCTTGAAACCAGACAAGCTTATTGCAGTTGTATGTTTTAGTGAAGCCATCAATAATTTTTTCTTTGTGCTCATAAATTCTTCTTTTAAGATTGTTTGTGACTCCGATGTATAGAACCTTGTTGTTTATGTTTGTTAGTATGTAAACGTAATAACTCATTTCTGCTTTTATGTTATTTTTGAGATTCCGGTATCCCTTCCAGCATCGCCAAACTTGCGAGGCGAGCGGGAACCGGAATGACTTAATTATTTCACTCTTTCCTCTGTCGTGCCGGTTTGCAGAGCAATACCGGCATCTCTTACATTTCTTCTTTGAGATTCCGGCATTTCGCTTCGCTGCAGCCGGAATTACGCATTCTTCTGTCATGCCGGTTTGCGAAGCAATACCGGCATCTCCTACATTTCTTCTTTGAGATTCCGGCACTTCACTTCGTTTTGGCCGGAATGACAAGTCTTTTTGTTTTAAATCAAAGAACTTCTCTAATTTCCTAATCTCTTATTGTTTATCACATTAGCTAGAACTAAAAATAAAAGTGCGAATATCATAAGATAAACCAACTGCAGCCAGAATACCTCAAAACCTACTCCCCGTAAAATTACTCCCCTTAAAGCAACTATATAAAATTTAGCAGGAGTTATATTCGTCAAGACCTGAAGGATTGAAGGCATACTTTCAATTGGGAAAACGAATCCCGATAAAAGGAGCGAAGGAAGCAATGTAGCAAATGTTCCCCCTATAAATGCTACCTGCTGGCTATCAGAAACTGCTGATATAAATATTCCCAAACTTGTAGAAGCAAAAAGAAAGATGATTGTTGAAATCAAAAGAACCAAATAGCTTCCTTTAACATACACATCAAACAAAATCATTCCCGCAATAAGAATAAACGCAGCATTAATCAAAGCAATAACTAAGTATGGAATTGTTTTCCCAATCAGCAATTCTAATGATGTTAACGATGATACATTTATTTGTTCTATTGTTCCTTTCTCTTTTTCTCTAACAAGTGTTAACGAAATTGAAATTGTTGCTGAAACAATTAGTATCATTGCAATTAATCCCGGAATCAAAAATTTTGTTGACTGCAACTCTGGATTAAACCAAAATCTTGTCTCAATTTTTATTGGAATGTTCTGCTTTATTCCTTTTGCCTCCAAATGCATCATCTGAATATTACTGTTGTATTTTATAACAGCTCCATTCAAATAATTTCCAATAAGCGATGCGGTGTTGCCGTCAACTCCGTCAATCAAAACTTGTAGTGATATATCTTCTTTGTTTCTATAAATCTGTTTTGAAAAATCATTAGGAATTACAATTACTGCCTGTGCATCTTTTTTATCAAGCGTTGATTTGATTTGAGAATCCATCTCTAAATATTTGATAACCTCAAAATTGTAAGTAGCATTTAATTGATTGATTAATTCTCTGCTTTCTTTCGAATTGTCCAAATCATAAACAGCGAGCTTTATATTCTCAACATCAAAGTTGACTGCATAACCAAACATTGCAAGTAGAAATGCTGGAAAGAAGAATAAAATGATTAACATTCTTTTATCTCTTCCCAATTGCTTAAATTCTTTTTTAGTTATTGCTTTAATTCGATTAATCATTTGTTGTATGTTTTTTCTAAAAGATTAATAAAGACATCTTCCAATGTTGGAACTATTTTTTCTATTCTTCTTACTTCAGAAATATTTTTAATCTGATTTTTAATCAATTCAAAATTCTCAAAACCCTTATCAACACTGAGATGAATATTGTTGCCGAATATTGTAATGTCATTTACAAATTCTGCTTCCTCTAAAATTTCCATAGCTGAGACTGCATTTGTACATTCAATCTCTATAATATCGTGATTAAGATATTTCGTTTTTAACTCTGAGGGATTTCCTTCAGCTATAATTTTTCCGGCATTAATCAGCATTATGTTATTACAAAACTCAGCCTCTTCTAAGTAATGAGTAGTTACAAAAATTGTAATTCCTTCTTCTGAAAGATTAACAATCAAATCCCAAAAACTTCTTCTGGAAATCGGATCAACCCCACTTGTCGGTTCATCTAAAAAAACAATTTTTGGTTTATGAATAACAGCTGTTCCAAGAGCCAATCTCTGTTTAATCCCACCTGGCAGAGAACCGGTAATAATTTTTTCTTTCCCAATGAGATTTGAAATTTGGAGAACCCATTTTTTTCTTTCTTCTAAATCTTTTCCTTTTAGACCGTAAACTCCACCAAAGAAGTTTATATTTTCTTCAACTGTTAAATCATTATAAAGTGAAAATCTTTGCGACATGTATCCAATGTTAAGCTTAACTTTATCGGGATCGTTTGCTACCGAAAATCCTCCCACCAAAGCATCTCCTTCGGTAGGTTCAAGAATTCCGCAAAGCATTCTAATTGTAGTAGATTTTCCCGCACCGTTTGCTCCCAAGAATCCGAATATCTCTCCTTTTTTTACTTTGAAAGAGACATTATCAACGGAAACAAAATCCCCGAATTTTTTAGTTAGATTATTTACTTCAATTGAATACATTTTTATTCATTAATTTGTTTGAAAATCTCTTGATCTTGATATTCCTAATAAATCTTTTCACCGCTTGATACTAATAATTTTTTTAAGGCAATTATATAATCTGCTTTAGCATTTGCATCTTTTATTTGAGCTTCTAAAAACTCAACTTCTGCATCAAGTAATTCTGTGCTTGTTGCCGCCTGCATATTATATTTCTCTTTTGTAATTCTATAATTCTCTTCGGTTGATTCTAAAAGCTGTAAGGCTGATTTAAGTTTTTCGCTTTCAGCATTAACCGATAAATAGTTTCTATAAACTTCCATTTGAATATTCTCTTTCAATATTTCTAAAGAGAGTTGAGACAGTTTATACTGCTGTTCTGCCTGTTCTGCTTTAAAGCTTGTTTTACCCCAGTTCCAAATCTCCCAAGAAAGATTAACACCAACATCCCATGTATCATTGAACTTGTCCTGAGTTGGCATTATTCTTTGATTTGGTCTGTTGTAATAATAATTTCCAAAAATTGAAATTGTCGGGAACCAATCTGAGTTTGCTGCAGAAATCATATTCTTTCCGGCTTCTGTTATTTTTTCTGCCGACTTAAGTTCATTCCTCTGCTTATCCGCTTGTTTTATATACTCACTTATATCTTTCAATTCATAATCTGTTTGTTCTATTTCTTCTGTTGGAGTTAATTGTTTCTCAAGAGAAATTCCTATAGTTTTATTGAAAAACATTCTAGCTGTCTCTAGATTTTTTTTCCCTTCTATCAACTGGTAGTTTATGTTTGCTAACTGACTTTTCATTTTCAGCAGATCATTTTTCGTAACCAGTTCATTGTTAAAAAATTCTTCTGTGTTTTTTAAGTGTTCTTCAATTCTCTTTTTATTTTCTTTTAACAGGAGCACATATTTTTCAGCTTTATATAAATTCCAGTAAGCTTCATTAATTCTAAGTGCTAGATTATTGATCTCTTGATTGAATGATATTTCTTCTGCTTCAAAAGTTTTTTCTGCCGCAGATTTTAATGAAGAGAGTTTAAATCCCGTAAATATCGGCTGAGTTACAGATAAGCCAAGATTGTAATTATTCAAAACCGGCTCTTGAATTTTAATTGGGGTTGGTGAAAATGGAACTGTTACTTCAAAGGGAGGCACTTCACTCAATCTTATGTAAGCCGCAGAAGCTCTAACAGTGGGCAATAAATATGTCCCGCTCTCTTCATACTTAGCTTTCGAGAGCTCAACTTTTGTTTTTGCTAGTTTCAATTCTTTGCTGTTAGCAATTCCTATTTCTATACTTTCTTTTAATGATATTTCTTTATTCTGCGCCATTGTTATTGTTAACGCAATCAAAAAGAATGTTATTAATTTCAATTTCATATTGATGCCTTAATTTGCGTTTGTAATTAAATGCATAAAAACGTTTTCTAAACTTGGAGTTACTCTTCTAAGATCATGAATTTCAATTGATTCATGCTCTAGTAAAGGTTTTATTTTTTGTTCAAGCTCAAGTTCATTTTCAAGAAGAAGACTAATTCTATCTCCGAATAAATGAACTTCATACTTTTGCTGATTTTTAATTAAAGAATAGGCTTTTCTCGCCGGAGTGCAGACAACTTCAAAAACTATCCGGGAAATTTCTTTTTTGATTTCTTCAGGTTTATTGCATGCTATTATTTCACCTTTGTTCATCATTGCTACTCTGTTGCATCTTTCTGCTTCATCCAGATATGGAGTTGTCATTATAATTGTCAGCCCATCCTTTTGTAATTCCGCAAGAATTTTCCAGAAATCCCTGCGTGAAACAGGATCAACACCGGTTGTAGGTTCATCTAAAAATAGAATTTTAGGTTTATGAATTAAGCTGCATGCAAGAGCTAATTTCTGCTTCATTCCTCCCGAAAGTTTATCAGCTAATCGATCTCTAAAGCTTGATAATCTTGTAAATTCTAGTAACTGATTTCTTCTATCTTCATAATCTTTAACATTATGAATCTCTGCAAAGAATTCGATGTTTTCATCAACGGTTAAATCTCCATACAAGCTGAACTTCTGTGACAAGTAACCTATATTTTTTTTGGATTTCCTTTTTCTCTTTTGTTATATTTTTATTAAGAATTTTTACCTCACCTGAGTCAGGATTTATTAGCCCGCACAGCATTCTGATTGTTGTTGTTTTACCTGCACCATCAGGTCCTACCAAACCAAACATTTCACCGGATTTAATTTCCAATGAAATCCCGTTCACTGCCTTAATTTCAGCAAAACTTTTTTCAAGATTATTTATGGTTATTATTGAATTCATTTTCAATCTAAATAAATTTTTACGTCTGCCGGAAGTCCGGGTTTTAATTCAAAGTTATTATTAGCTGCTTCAACCTTTACGGCAAATACAAGTTTTGTTCTTTCATCCTTAGTCTGAATAGTTTTGGGTGTAAATTCAGCTTCTTGTGAAATGTAAGTTATTTTCCCTTCATAAATTTTATCTGGATAAGTATCAATTTTAATCTCAGCTTTGTCTCCCAGATTTAGTTTTCCTAAATCGGTTTCCTGTACATAAACATAAATTTCTGCATTACTTAGATTACTAATCTTAAATAAAGATGACTGAGGAACTACCATTTCCCCAATTTCTACAAGTTGATTTGTAACTACTCCAGCAGTTGGAGCCGTAACAAAACAATCTGAAATTGTTTTCTTAATCAGGTTTAATGCCGCTTCGGCTTGATTAACTTTAGCTTTAGCTGCTGATAGTTCTTCAGGTCTTGCAAAGTTTTTAAGCTTTCGTAAATTCTCTTCTGCTTGTCTTAATTGTGATTTTGTAATTTCATATTTAGCTGATATTTCATCAAACTGTTTTTTGGTAATTGCTTTTTTTTCATAAAGATTTTTAAATCTTTGAAAATCGGCATAAACAGTCTCGTAATTTTGCTTTATCTGAAAGAGAGTTTCTTCAGCATTAGATAAATCTTCTTTTCTGGCACCATTAATTAAAAGATTATAATTAGCCTCTGCCGCTTCCAAAGCTGCTTCTGCTTGGCTTTTTTGAAGTTCATAATTTTCATGGTCTATTACCAGAAGAGTATCACCAATTACAACGGATTCTCCTTCAGAGGCATTTAGCTTTACTATTTGTCCGGCTGTTTTCGAGCTTACCGTTACAGAAACAGTTTCAATTGTTCCGCTTAATTCTAATTGGTTTTCATTATTATTTGAGCTGCATGCTGTAATAATCAGCAGAAGAGTAATTAATGTAATTTGAATCGACTTCATTTATTCACCCAATTTAATTTCTTTAAGAATTTTACGCCCCTTTTTGGTAAAGATTCCATTGAAGAGAATGGTAAGAGTATGCGTTGCCGCTACATTTGCCGAAAAATTATTGTGAAGTAAAAATTCGGGATTTATAACTCCTCTCGCACCAGATATTAGAACGGTTATAATTATTTCATTTGGAATATCAACAATAACCTCTTCCCTTTTTCCTTGTTCTATAATTTTTCCAAGCTGTTCATACATAAGGGCTGTTCTAAAATTATCTATCTTCTCCCAAATTTGCGGATTGTAATATTTAATTTCTTTTATCCAATTATCCCCAGCCTTTAGGAGGAAATTGACAATGAAGAAATAAACTTTTCTCAGTTTGACGATTGTGGTTTCATCGGAAGAGACGATATCAATATATCCATCTCTAACGGTTGCAGTGAAGTTATCTATTACACTCATTATTAATTCATCTTTAGATGAAAAAAGTTTGTAGATCGTTTTCTTTGAAATCTTAAGATTTTTAGCTACATAATCCATTGTAACATTCTTAAGACCATTTTTAAAGAACTCTTCTCTGCAAAAATTAATGATTTTTTCTTTTTCTTGGCTCATAGGAAACTATTCTGTTGTTTTTAGTTTCCAATATAATACATGGAAACTAATATGTCAAGCAATAGTTTCTATAGTTTTTACGAGGTGTCTATGACAAGGTTATTTAGAGTGTTTTATTATAAATTCTTCAATCTCTTTAAAATTGGATAACTCAATAAATCTCCATTCTTTAATTTTTTCATTCTTCACTGCAAAAACAGATCGATTAATAGTCATTTCATATTTCTTGCTTATTGAGTTCTTTTTATATTGATTGGAGTACTTTTTCCAAGCAGTCTCATTTTCATATTCTATCCAAGCAAGTATATCTTCAGCACGAGATATTAAATCTGAAGTACTAAGATTATCCGGTGGCGGAGGAATTTCTAAACTTAATTTAATTTTAGCATTAAGCCTTACTAAATTAAAACCATCTAATCGGTTTATTTCGCCAATGTTTAATATTCTAAAAGATTCAATATTCTTCTTGTTGAATTCTTTTTCTCGTTTACCAAAATATTTTTCGTAATCGAAGTCATCAAAATGTTTTGGCAGCTGATTAAAATCTTTTTTCTTAAAGAGTTGAGAGTACTTCTCAAAGTCAGTTTGTATTTCATTTTTGTAATCACTTTGTGAAAAGAGACTAATTACAACAATTAGTAGACCGATAAGATATTTTTTCATTCTGCTTCCTTTAAATATTTATAAGCTACCCTGCAGAAGCACCAATTGCAATTGCGCCTACAAATACTATGGCACTAAGTCCCAATATAAACCAAAGCAGAAATGAATCTCCCCCGTCATCATATTCTTTACCCGGCATTGTATTAATTCTGGCAGCATCTGAAAGTCCTGACGAAGATCTTTTATTGAATTTGGAATGATTAGAAGAATATTTTGCATCCGGACCATAATTTCCCGATTTGTACCATTGTTCCCATTTTGTATTAATAAAAACATATTCATATAGGTGCGTTGCTTTTAATCCTTTATCATCAAACTTATCTTTTGTGCTTTTGAATTCATCAAAGCTTCCGTTTCGCATCTCTAGACTGCTGGAAATAACTTCAATTTTTGCATCATATTTATCCTTGGCAAAAGGGTAAAAATTATTTTTCAACCATTCGTTAACTGTCTTTTTTTTATCAATGTCATAAATCTGAGATGTACCATCAGGCAGTTCATACGCTAGTGAAATGAACTCTTCAATTTTTACGACCTTTGTTTTAGTCTTATTGTATGTTGCATTAAACTTGATTTGACCTTGAATCCAAATTATTACTTTAGATTCAGAATAATCCTCTGCATTTATAGAATTGAAATTTCCAACTAGATAAAAAATGATCAAAAACCAAAGAGTAGTTTTCTTCATTAATCCTCCATTTTAAAAAAACTATTCGGATTGCGGGAGTTTTAATTGAGCTTTATTGTGATTTTAAGTTAAATAATAACTTAACTTGAAAAAATACCCCAATTGAGGTATTTTTTGATTTAGTTTTAATAAAAGGCCCCTCAATAAGATATAGTGAATTAAATTGGTCTAACAATGAACAAAAATATTGATAGCCTAATTAATTTTTACAAAGAGCAAATTTCTAATCATATTTCAGAGGTTAAGCAATATCAAGTTTCAAAAGAATTAAAGCGATTTGCTTCCTTGTTTACACCGGGAAAGTTTTACTATTATGTAATTAATTTTCAAAATCTTGCAATGGATTTTGTAAGCAGCGGCACAAAGGATGTTTTGGGAATTGAACCATCGGATTTTACTGTAAATGAACTACTGAATCGAATTCATCCTGAAGATTTAGAAGCGATGAAAAAGAAAGAAGCTCTTGCTGCAGATTTTTTATTGAATTTTTTAAGCGGTGATGAAAGTACACAGTATAAAGTAATTTATTTCTTTAGAATTCTTGGAAGGAATAATAAATACAAAAAGATTCTTCATCAAACCACAGTTCTTTCTGTTGCCGAATCCGGTAAGCTTCATCATGTTTTGGGAATTCATACTGATGTAACTCATTACCCAATTTTATTCAATAATTATATTTCTCTTATTAGTCTTGAACATGAAAAATCATATTATAATTTAGATCCGAATATAAGCACAACATTTACAGATTTGATAAACGAACAAAATACTGTAAAAGACTTATGCTCCACGCTTACATCTAAGGAAAAGCAAATAGTTGCATATTTGGTCAAAGGTTATTCCAGTAAGGAAATTGCTTCTGAACTGAATATTTCCTTTGAAACTGTTAGGACACACAGAAAAAACATTTTGCGCAAAACAATGTGTAAAAATAGAGCAGAATTAATTTCACGCTGCATTATTGAAGGGACAATTTAATATTAATATTTCAATTACGTTTTAGGAATTGGAAAATCTTATTTATCTAATTACTTCCTTAATAAAATCATTGAGCAGTATATTAAATTCATTAGGATGAGTTAAGTGCATAAAATGATGCGCTCCATTAAGTAATTGAATCTCATTTTTCCATAAATTCAGAATTTTCAGTTTCTTCAAATACTCCAAATTAACAACAAGCTCATTTTCAGCTTGAAGAATTGCAACTGGTACACTTAATTCGCTTAAGATTTCTTTTTCACCACTAAATAAACTTTGGGTAATATTTGAAAGCAGAGTACTTCTAAAATTATTATCTGATCTTTTAATGTCTTCCTTAATTAATTGGTAATGCTGATTAAAATTACCGACGGCTAATTCATATAAAGCATTTAATTGATCTTCATTCGGTTCATCTAAAAAAGAAAATGCGTTTGAAGGATGAGGTAAAAATGCTTCTCCCAAATCTTCCAGTCTGCTTAATGGTGCGGTTCCGCAAAGAAAAAGTCCTTTTAAGTTTTTTATTTTTGAAGATGCTTCAATAGCAATATTTCCACCAAGAGAAGAACCAACAATTACAACAGGTTGTGAAATATTTTGATTGATAAATTCTGCAATAATATCTCCCATTGATTTAATTGAATAAACTTCAGAAGGATTTTCAGCTTTTGCAGAATCTCCGTGTCCGGGAAGATCAACTGCCCATAAAGTATAATCTTTTAATGATTCATCAGAAAACTGGTATTTAAAGCTTTCCAAAGAAGAGGCATTTGCATGTAAGAAAAGAATTGATAAACGACCATTATATTTTTTGACGTAGTTTAAATGAAAATTTTTCATCATATATTTTGCATAATAATTTTTGTTATTTTTTTAAGTTACTAAGAAAAATTAAATTTGGCATTAATAGATTAGCGTTTTGCGTCAAGTCTTATGTCTATTGTCTAACAGCTACAGCGTAGCGGTCTTTTTCTATTTCAACAGCAGCATTTTACGAACTTCAGTAAAACTTCCCGATTGAATTTTATAGAAATAAACTCCACTGCTTAACCTAGAGGCGTTAAAGCTTACTTCATAATTTCCGGCAGACTTTTGTTCATTAACTAATATCGCAACTTCTCTTCCGAGAATATCATAGACTTTCAAAGTTACATACTCATTACTCGGTACTGAGTACTCAATACTTGTTGTGGGGTTAAATGGGTTTGGATAATTTTGTGCCAGAACAAATTTGTTGCTTGTTAAAACTGATACCGATGGAGGCAGCTCAACTGCTAAAATTCTATCTGTAAAAAGAGTAAAACCCCCTTGTAGGCTTCCATCCATAGTTGTGAAGTCTCCTCCCACATAAACATCACCTCCATCTACAGCAACTGAATAAACAATGCCATTTGGATTAGGATTCCAGAGGGCATTTGCGCTGCCGTCGGTTTTCTTTAGTTTGGCTAAATATTTTCTTGATACTCCCCCGATTAAAGTATACCTTCCTGTTGTATAAATATCACTTCCTTCATTTACTATTAAATGGACAAGACCATTAGCATTAGGATTCCAATTTGTATCTAGCCTCCCGTCGTTATTGTCTATTTTAGCGATGTAATTTCTTGAGCCTCCGCCGATTCTTGTAAATGCTCCTCCTACATAAATTTCACTATTATCTATAGTTATTGAACGAACACCCCCGTTTGCGTTGGGATTCCAGTCAGCATCTGCGCTGCCGTCACTTTTGTTTAATTTTACTATCTTGTTTCTTGATACGCCACTGATTGTTGTAAAATCGCCTCCTACATAAATATAATTTCCATCAATAACCATTGAATTTATAAGACCATTTGGATTAGGATCCCAGCTTGTATCTGCGCTTCCATCTCTTTTGTTTAGCTTGGCTATATAATTTCTTTGAGCACCACCGATTGAACGAAATTCTCCGCCTACATAAATATCACTGTCGTCTATTAAGATTGAACGAACAAAAAAACTCGCATTAGGATTCCAGTTAGCGTCTAAGCTCCCATCATTTTTGTTTATTTTAGCAATAAAATTTCTTGAGACTCCACCGATTCTTCTAATTGTTCCTCCTACATAAATATCATTTCCATCTGTGGTTATAGAATATATATCACCAGTCACATTGGGATTCCAGCTTGTGTCTGCGATGCCGTCATTTTTGGTTAGTCTGGCTATACAATTTCTTGAAACTCCACCGAATGTAGTAAAAGTTCCTCCAACATATATATCACTACCCTTTAGAGAAATTGAATAAACTTGGCCACACGCATTAGGATTCCAGCTTGAATCTGCTCTCCCGTCAATCTTATTAAGTTTGGCTATACAATTTCTTGAAACATCACTGATTTCTGTAAATTCTCCTCCCACATAAACAGTGCTTTCATCAACAGCTATTGAATAAACATATTTGCTTGCATTGGGATTCCAGTTTGCATCTAAGCTCCCTTCATTTTTGTTTATTTTAGCAATATAATTTCTTGAAACTCCACCGATTGAAGTAAAATAACCTCCCACATAAATATCGCTACTATCTGCGGAGATTGTATAAACAAAACCATTTGCATTTGCATTCCAACTTACATCTGCATTTCCGTTACTTTTGTTTAGTCTGGCAATATACTTTTTTGATGCACCGCCAATTTCTGTAAAATAACCTCCCACATAAATATCGTCTGCATCCACTGATGCTGAACTAACTGAACCATTTGGAGCAGGATTCCAGTTTGTATCTGCTTTCCCGTCACTTTTATTTAATTTCGCTACATACTTTCTTGATGCCCCTCCTATTGTTGAAAAACTTCCAACCACGTAAATTTCCTCTAAATCTACAGATATTGAGCTAACAGAGCCATTTGGAGCAGGATTCCAATTAATATCAGCAGTACCGTCATTTTTATTTAGTTTGGTTAATTTATTTATTGAGTGCCCACCAATTGTTGTAAAATCTCCTCCTACATAAATATCATCTCCATCCAAAGCTATTGACCGAACAGGAAAGTTTGAGTTTGGATTCCAGCCTTCATCCACGCTTCCCGTAAAGTTAATATGTGCTATATTATTTCTATCAAAAATACCTACTTTACTAAACTCTCCTCCTATATACCATCCTCCAGCTCCATCCGGTGCTGAAGCATAAACTGGACCATTAACTTTTGGAAATGTTTTGTCATAGTTATCATGCGTTGAGGTAAGCTTTACACCATGACCAGTATTTGGCCCAACATTAGTGAAATTTCCTCCTATATAAATATATTCGCTATCAACCGCCATTGCATATACACGCCCATCTGTAGTCCATATATCAGGGTTCGGAATATCGGTTTGAGCAAATCCCACATTAGGAATAAAAAATAAGACCACCCAAATCAATAATGAACACTTTCTTAGTAAATATTTTTTCATAGCTCAATTTCCATTTTATAACAAGCATGTATTTTTAATAAGTATTTAAAATTTATTTCCTTGAGCATAATGGTCGCAAAAGCCGTCTTATGAACCAAAAGTCATTTATTTCTGTCACTAAATGGTTCTAGACAGCATTAGAACCGCTTCTTTGTCTTTTCGAGGAAACGAAGTGGACGAGAAATCTTATCAAACAATGGAAAAGATTTCTCTCATTCGCTTCGCTCAGTTCGAAATGACAACTCTCATTTTGAAATATCCTTTCGCACTATAACAGCCTTAAAATACCTAAATAACAATTCCAAGTGCCTCTAATTTTTGAGGATCATCTTCAAAAGCTATTCTGGCAACTTTTAGGAATTTGCTTGTCCAGTCATTCATTTCATCAATTGCTTTATCTCTTAACTCGGTTGCCTGCTGTGCTTCGCTTTTTTCTTTCTCTTGCTTTGCAGAAAGCTGAGTAATGTTTTGCAGCAATAAGTGCGCTTCATTCAACTTTTCTTCGGTAATAGATAGTTTTGCTAATTCTGTTTTTACGGTTTCGTTTGTTTTAGCATTGTCGTAAAATAAATTAGCCTGAGCAACAAAGCCGGAAAAACTTTTTTTCCTTGAACCGTTTAACCCTAATTCAGTCCAAATACTTGGGTTTTCTTCAAATGCAATCCTTGAAAGCTTTACGTGTCTTATATATAGTTTCTTTATTGATTCCAATGCGGAGTCAAGTTCTTCGCTTGCTTCGTATTGTTCAGAATATTCTCTTTTCTGCTCATTATACAGATCTTTAGCTGTTTCAAGCAGAGACTTTCCAATATTCATTTCAGTTAAATCATATCCATATAATGCCATAGTTTCTAGTAGTTCTGCATTGTTAATTGTATTGTTAATCGCTAACTCGGCAGAATTTAATATTTCTTCAATTGATTGATTGTAAGACATAACTATACTCCTTATTTTTTTATAGATTTTGCTTTAGCAGTCATAAAGATGCCGTGATTTGCCATTGCTAAGAAGCGATATATCATTCCTAAAAAGCACGCTTTAGTTGCTAAATGCTGATTTATAACTGCTAAGGGATTCCCTTTTAATGCTAAAAGCAGATTAATTACTGCTACACATTACTTTACCTTTTATAGAACAACCAATTAAAAGAAAAGTATCATTTTTCAATTTCGAGCAACAAGCATATTAAGTTATTTCAATGAACAACGTTTACAAGGGCTAACAAGAAGTTATGAAAACTGGCTTCTTATTTAATTAATTCTATAAAATTAGATAGATAGTATTCTAAAGTCAATATTTCAAATTTATTAATGCAAAAAATAAATTATGATCTCGAATATATCAAGTTAAAAGGAGTGGTGGTTGATTTTTTGTTTAATTACAAGGAATACAACTTCATGGTTGAATTTTATAGAAATTAACTCAACTGTTTTAACTAGAGGCAATAAAGTTTACCTGATAACTCAAAGCATATCTTTGTTAATTAACCAATCTCGCAGCTTCGTTTCAGTGAATATTAACAACTTTCTATGTAACAAATTTGCAGGGGACAAAAATTTTCGTCCACTACGTTGTTAGAAACTTTCTATTATACCGTCGTTGATAAAAAAACTCCCGCAATTAAATAAATTACGGGAGTTTGAATTTCTAGTTTAGTCTTATGTCTAAAAGTCTTTTGTCTACAAATCTTACTTAACCAGCATCATTTTCTTTACTTCTACAAAGTTGTCTGTCTTAATTCTGTAATAGTAAACACCGCTGTTAAGATTTGAAGCATCAAATGCATAGTTATGTATTCCGGCTTCTAAGCTTTCATTAACTACGGTTGCAACTTCTTGTCCCAATACATTATAAACAGTAAGATTAACATTAGCTTGCTCAGGTAAAGAGAATCTAATATTAGTAGTAGGATTAAATGGATTTGGGAAATTTTGTGCTAATTCATATTCTACAGGAACGCCTACAACAACTTCAATAACTGAAGAATAACTAACTGTTCCGTCAAAATCGATTTGTTTTAATCTGTATGAATATTTTCCGGCTGAAACTTTATTATCAACATAAACATAAGAATTTATTTCAGTTGATGTTCCTCTGCCTTCAACAAAACTTACTTTTTCCCAAGAAGAATTTTCAGTTGATTTTTGAATTTCAAATCCGCTGTTGTTTGTTTCAGTTGCTGTTGTCCATTCAAGCTTAACTTTATTATCTAAAGCTGTTGCTGAGAATGAAACTAATTCAACAGGAATAGTACCGTTTTCTAAAATATCTGCAGTACTTCTAGGTAATAATTGATATCCACCGTCAAATGGAGAGCTTGAATCAAACTGAATAAAAATACCAACAACATCTTTTGGCCAGGTAGGTTCTGTAGTACCGTCAATGTCTGTATCTTTATCAATTCTCAAAGTAACAGTAGTTGTTCCACCGTCATCAGAAATAGTAAGATTCGCATTTGAACCTTCTGCCGGCCATGTTCCATCGGTTTTTGTAACACCAACTATACCAACCAGCATACTTTCGTACATCTCGGGATTATCCAATAATTCTGCAACAGTTAAGACAACAGGGGTAACTTGACCAACAAATCCATTATCGGTAATATCAGTGTTTATGTCATCCGGAATAATTTCCAATAATCCATTGAATTGATCTATTTGACCTGTTACTGTGTAACTGTTTCCTTCAACAAAAGGATAAACAGCACCTGGGAAATAGACGTTAATAGCTGCTGTTGAACCCATTAAATAACCAAAAGTATTTCCAACTCCATCATAAGTGTCACCATCAGCTTGAGAAACACCTGTAACTCTTGCATAATAACCATCATAAACTGCAAAAATATTATCGTCAAAAACTTTTATGTCGGCAATATCTGTTGTTCCGGCAAAAAAGTATACTGCAGTACTTTGCACAACATCATTAAGTCCATCATCAGCAGTTACTAAATATGATACGATATCACCATCATTATAAGCTGAGTTTGGAATTACTCCTTCATAAACTGAATTACTTAATGACATTGCAACTTCAACAGGAGCATTTTCATTAATTGTATAGAATAATAATACTTCTGTTAACCCATTATCGTCAGTTACTTCCGCTGTAACAGTTAAATCTTCATTTGCAGCAGGCACTTTAGCTGATGCTGTAACTGAAGCAATTACAGGCGAATCGTCTGTTCCACCTGATCCAACAGTATGTGATCCAAGATAAGTAACTGTATTCTGCGGATAAATTAACCATTGTGAGTCTTCATCTGTAGTACCGGCAGAAGCTGCCCAGTCAGTTGTTCCATTTAAAATTTCCGGTTTTCTTACAAGTGTGAACTCTGATGTTGCTCCGGTTGCCCCAACTGTCCAATTTGTACCTGGATCAACACCTCTAACACCAATAACATCAATTGTAACCCATGAGCCGTCAACATTTTTTTCTAGACCCATAAAATCGTCGCCATTGTAAAATGTTAAAGTGCTTAATAAATCACTTGCAGCAACTATTTCAGGTAAAACGCCTGTGGTGCTGGGATTACCAATTACAAATACATCCTTATCGGCAAGAGTACCGGATAGCACTACAGAGTCACTAAGTGCAACTGCACCATTATTTGCTCTGATAACTCTGTAATTTGAAAGATCAACTTCTGATCCGGTTGGATTATAGATTTCTAAAGCTTTATTACTGCTGCTTCCTTCAATATATTCTGAGAAAAATAAATCATAACTTACCAATGGATTCATTGTATGAGCACCAATGTAAGTAAAAGTATTTTGGGGATAAATCAACCACTGAGAATCCTCATCTGTTGTTCCGGCAGATGCTGCCCAATCGGTTGTACCTTCAAAAATTTCCGGTTTTCTAACTAAGGTAAATTCAGAAGTTGCACCGGTAGCTCCAACTGTCCAATTAGTTCCGGGATCAACTCCAAATACTCCAATAGCATCTATAGTAACCCATGAGCCGTCAACATTTTTTTGAATACCCATGAAATCATCACCATTATAAAATGTTAATGTGCTGGTTATATCTGAAACATTAAGAATCTCAGCGGCTGCCGATGCGTTTCCTATTACAAAAACATCGTTATTTGCAAGACTACCGCTTAACACTAAAGAATCACTTAAAGTAGTGCCGCCATTATTTGCCCTGATAACTCTGTAGTTAGAAAGATCAACATCTGATCCAGTAGGATTATAAATCTCAATCGCTTTATTGTTACTGCTTCCTTCTATATACTCCGAGAAAAATAAATCTTGTGCGCTTATTGAAGTTGCGACAAGAATCATAAAAATTATAGTAAACAACTTTCTCATTAGTCCTCCTTTTAAACGATTATTTTAGCCGCAATTTAGTAAATTTTTATCAAAATGAATTGAATTATCTATTAACAAAATGTTATTTCTAACCTCCCTTGATTTTTTACTAAAATAGTTTAGCTTTCAGTATTGCATCAAATTCATCTTATAACAAATCTATAAGTTGGTAAAATGGGAAAAGTTGTTTTAACGGTTATTGTTTCTGTAGTTTTGATTTTTATTCTCTTTTTATTCCTAGGTTCATTATTCACTAAAAAAAATATTGATGATCAGCTAAACAAGCTTTATTCTTCAAATTACTCTGGTGAAAAGTTTACTTTGGACGATACAACCGATATTCCATTAATTGTGTCTAAATATTTAGATTACACTTTTGCTGATAGAACAAAAATTCCTAAATACGCCGTGGTTAAGCAGAATGCTCTTTTTAGAACTTCCGAAAAATCCGAATTTTCAAAATTGACTGCTGTTCAGCATTATAATTTACGAAGTCCGGGTTTTGTTTGGGTTGCAGAATTAATGGCTTCTTCAATAATTCCGGTTAAAGCAATTGATACATATTTAAATGGGAAAGGAAATGTTTTAATAAAGCTTCTTTCCAGCATAACAATAAGTGATGAAACCGGACCAGAAATGGATCAATCATCATTAATGCGGTATTTTGTTGAGGCGCCGTTTGTTCCTTACATTTTACTTCCGAGCAATATTGTTAAGTGGAGTTTAATTAATCAATCAACTGCAAAAGTTGAAATTGTGTTAGATAATCAAAAATATGAAATGGCAATAAGCTTCAATCAAAAAGGGGAAATTGTTAAAGTATTCACTAAAGATAGATACAGAACTACTAATGCCGGTTATGTCAAATCCGGTTTTACTGCAAGATTTAATAACTACAAGGAGTTTAACGGAATTAAAATTCCCACTTATGCTGAGATTGAATGGAATGAAAAAGACAAAGATTTTATGTACGGAAAGTTCACAGTAGAATCAATTGAGTTTGTTTGGTGAGTTATGACTTTGAGTGAAGTTTTAAATGATTTGAAATCACGTGAAAATTCTAAAAGCAGAGAGGGAATGTCGAGGTTTGGAATTAATCCCGAAAAGGCATTTGGTATTTCTGTTAAGTATTTAAGAGAACTTGGTAAAAAGATCGGCAAAAACCACAAACTTGCTCTGGAGTTATGGGAAACCGGGTTTCATGAAGCAAGAATTTTAGCAACAATTATTGATGAACCGAATAAAGCTTCAAAATCTCAATTTAATAAATGGATTAATGATGTTAATTCTTGGGATTTATGCGATCAGCTTTGTAACAATTTGCTTGTTAAAACTGTCTATGCTTATGATTTAGCCTTTGAATGGAGCAAAAGTAAAACGGAGTTTAAGAAGCGAGCGGGATTCACATTATTTGCAGTAATTGCAGTTCATTGGAAACACTTAGAGGATTTAGATTTTATAAAGGTTTTCCCGCGTATAATTGATGAAGCAACTGACGATAGAAACTTCGTTAAAAAAGCTGTTAATTGGGCGCTGAGACAAATAGGCAAACGCAATTCTAATCTAAATAAACTGGCAGTTGAAACCGCAGAAGTCTTAACCTCTTCTGAAAATAAGTCTGCTAAATGGATTGGAAAAGATGCCTTGTAAGAATTAACGGATAAGAATGTATTCATCAGATTGAAGGAAAATGGATAAATTAAAAATAGATCCGACTTCTGCCTTATTCCTTAAGTGGGGATTAAAAGCTTTCAATCCTAATGCGATAGAAGCGTTTGTTAAGCATATTGATATAACCTCTGCCGATAAACTTTATGATGAATGCAGCCTAATCTGCAATTGGTATGATGAAGTAATTCTTAATAGAAAATATTTTATTGCCAAAACAATAGAAGAAATTTTAGCAAGAGAAAATCAAAACTACACAATCCTTAATCTGGCAGCGGGTAAAACTCCTTTGGCAATTCATCTTTTAACTAGAAACAAAGAGAGAATTACAAAAATAATTGAAGTTGATAATTGGGGAATGGAAGAGAAGCAGGAAATTTATGACAGATATTATCCCGAAATTTCCGACAAAATAAAATGTATTTCCGCAGATATAACTTCAGATTCATTTCTTTTATTTATACAGCAGATTATTAACGAATATTTTGAAGGAAATCCCTGTATTGTAATTTTGGAAGGAATCATTTATTATCTTAAACCCGATGAATTTATTAAAATAATCAAAAAGTTTAACTCACCTAAAAAATCAAATACTGTTATAATTGAATATCTCCTTCATGATTCCTTAATAAAAGATGATAGAAAAGAAATTCCATATAAAGTTTTTGAAAAATTAAAGAGTGAAATGTCAATCGAAACAATTTCTTCTTATAAAAGAGATTACATTACGACTTTATTTAACGAAAACGGCGGCGAATTTATCTGCAATAAAAATTTAATGGACATGGAAAAGGAAAGAACAGGAACCAACAAATATTTCAATGGAATTGAAGAAGGCTGGATTGAATGCTCTGTCTGGAAATTATAACATAAGAAACATATAAAGATTAAATCACGTCTAAACACATTCTATTACACTAATTTATCCGGAGGAAAGATGATACAAGTTGAAGAACGGGATGATCTTAACCCTATTTGCCCGCATTGTGCAGCAGAAATCAAAAGAGTATTTGCTAGAAAATTAGAAAGTGCATTTGGAGTAAGATTCATTTACTTCTGTTCGAGCTGTAAAAAAACTCTCGGAGTTTCTCACAGAAAAGGTTTCTGGATGGGTTAATAATTTAATTGGGATTAAATGTAACTTTTTAGTCCCAATTTTTATCTCAACAACAAACAACAATTACATTATAGACGTGAGGCACACATGAAAAAATCTTTATTCTTATTTCTGTTTCTTTTAGTAAGCTTAATTCAAGCACAACCATCCGATGAAAAAATAAATACCCTTATAGAACGATTTGTTGAACTTGGACAATTCAGCGGTTCAGTTCTTGTTGCAGAAAATGATGAAATTATTTTAAGTAAAGGTTACGGTTTTGCAAATCAAGAGTGGGAAATTCCGAATTCACCTGATACTAAGTTTAGAATAGGTTCTGTTACAAAGCAGTTTACCTCAATGTTGATTTTTCAACTTCTTGAAGAAGGAAAATTAAGTCTTGATGACAAACTTTCCGATCATCTCGATTATTACAGAAAAGATACCGGAGAAAAAATTACAATTCTCCAATTGCTGAATCATACTTCCGGAATTCCAAGTTATACTAATGCCGATAGTTTCTTTCAAAAAACCGGGAAGATAAAAGCTGATCCCAAAGAATTTATTTTGGAATATTGCAGTGGTGACTTAGACTTTGAGCCAGGCTCTCAATTTGTTTATAACAATTCTGCATATTTTATTCTAGGAGCGGTTGTTGAAGAAATCACGGGAACGACCTATGAACAAGCGTTAACTAAAATGATTTTAGAACCATTAGAAATGAGCTGCACAGGTTATGATTATCACTTAAAAATTATTGCTAAAAGAGCAGATGGGTATAGAAAAACTTATATTTTTCCTCAAAATGATGATTTTGTTGATATGTCAACTCCGTATGCCGCAGGTGCGCTCTATTCAACAACCGGTGATTTATTTAAATGGCATAAAGGACTTTTATCAAACAAGCTGATCTCCGAAGAGACAAAAAAAATAATGTTAACACCCGTTAAGAATGATTATGCAAATGGTTGGTTTGTTCAAAAAATGAAATTTGAAAGTGGAGATTCTATTACTGCTTATTCTCACAGCGGCGGAATAAACGGCTTTAATTCATTGATTTACAGAGTTCCGGAGAAAAATCAAGTTGTTATTGCTTTAGCAAATATGATTCCTGCTTCAGTTAATGCAATTGTAAGAGGTTCCATTGAAATATTAAACGGCGAACAAGTTGATTTTCCACATACGTCATTAGCCTCTCTAATTGCAAAAAAAGTGAAAGACGATCCGCAATTTGATATTTACAATTTCTATCAAAAATTTAAAAACTCAGAGGATTTTAATAATTTCCCAAGTGTTGAAAGAGAAAATAATTCTTTAGGATATGAACTTCTGAACAATAACTTATTTGATGCAGCGATTGACATTTTTAAAATTAATACCGAATTATATCCCCAATCTTTTAATGTTTACGATAGTATGGGAGAGGCTTTGGCTAAAGCAGAAAAGAATGAAGAAGCTATTGCTAGCTATCAAAAAGCACTTGAATTAAATCCAAATTTAATCTCATCAATTGAAGCGTTGAAAAAACTTGGTGTTGATATAAAGGTTCCTGAAAAGATTCAATTAACCGATGATGAAATTAAACTGATTTCAGGAAAATATGAGCTTTCTTCAAGTTTTGTCATTACTATTTACAATGAAGATGAAAAGATAATGGCAAAAGCGAGCGGTCAGCCGTCAATTGAACTTACTCCAACATCAGCAACCAATTTTTATAATAATCAAATTCCTATTCAGATTGAATTTAACAAGAATGAAGAGGGTGTAATAGAATCATTAAGTTTATTTCAGAATGGTCAAAAATATCCGGGAAAAAAGGTTGAGTAAATAGAAGAAAAAGTAAAAATGAGTGTTAAATCTAGCTTAAATATTAATTTTTGCTTTGTAACACTCTTTCTAAAATGATATTTTTGTCATTTTATGTCTATATAAATAAAGGAGAATAAAATGCCGGTTGTAGATTATTTAAAATATCAGGAAATGCTGGAGAATGCAAAAAAGAACAAATTTGCATATCCTGCAATAAACGTTGTCTCTGAAACTTCGGCAAATGCAGTTTTAAAAGCTTTTGCAGAAGCAAAATCAGATGGAATTATACAAGTCAGTACAGGCGGCGGTGAATTCGCCTCAGGTACAGCTTTAAAAGATGCAGCTTTGGGAGCTATTTCTTTAGCTCAGCATATTCATTTAGTTGCCGAAAGATATGATGTAAATATTGCTCTTCATACAGATCACTGCCAGGCTAAAAAAGTTGAGTCATTCCTAAAGCCTTTATTAGCTGAATCAAGAAAAAGAGTTGAGCGTGGAGAAAAACCGTTATTCAATTCTCATATGTTTGATGGAAGTGAACTTCCTTTAAAAGAAAATATGGATATTGCAGTTGAACTTCTGAAAGAATGTAAAGAATTAGGAATAATTCTGGAAGTTGAAGCAGGAGTTGTTGGTGGTGAAGAAGATGGAATTAACAATGAAGATGCTCCGGCAGAAAAACTTTACACAACTCCGGATGATATGCTTTATGTTTATGAAAGACTTTCGGAAGTTAAAGATGCACAATATATGTTTGCTGCTACTTTTGGAAATGTGCATGGCGTTTATAAACCAGGTAATGTAAAATTAAAACCGATAATCCTAAAACAGGGTCAAGATGCAGTAGTTGCAAAATATGGCGAAGCTGCAAAGTTTATGCTAGTATTCCACGGTGGAAGCGGTTCTTCATTAGAAGAAATTAGAGAAACTTTGGATTACGGTGTTGTAAAAATGAATGTTGATACCGACACTCAATATGCTTTTACCAGACCAATAGCCGAACACATGTTCAAGAATTATGACGGCGTTTTGAAAATTGACGGAGAAGTTGGTAACAAAAAAATGTATGATCCTCGCGGTTACTTAAAGAAAGCCGAAGAAGCAATGAAAGATAGAGTAATTGTTGCTTGTAATGATTTGAGATCAACAGGAACAACTTTAGGAAGATAATTTTTAACCATATTATTTGGAGAAAGAATGGAAAACACTCTTTATAACATATTAATTTTGGTTGCTATTATTTTTGTATTGGAGCTTTTAGATTTACCTGAAATAATTAAGAAAAAATTCAAAGGTGAAAAAAGCAACAAAGAACTTGAAAATAAAATTAAAGAACTTCAAGAACGCATTACAAAACTAGAGAATAAAGATTAATTTTAGCTTTCTAAAGCAAAGCGTTTCCATTCTACCCTAAAGAAATGATTTAGTTTAAAATCCCGCTTAATGCGGGATTTTTTATTTATCCCAACAAAGAATTTTTTATCTAATAGGACTTTTAGTCTATATTAAATTTGTGTTAAGAACAGCTATTTGATAAATTTACAATTCATATCGAGAAACAAATCTCTATTTCGTTCGTCATAATTAACCAAAAATAAAATAAAGAGGAAGAAATTGTATTTTAGGATTTTAATTTTCACAACTATTTTTTCATTTTCATTATTTGCTCAGACTTTCAGTTACAGTGGAACTGTTCTTGAAAAATCAACAGGTGAAGCTTTAATTGGAGCCAATGTTTATTTAGATGAATTGAATTTTGGTGCAAGCACTAATATCAGCGGTTATTTTGTTATTCCAAATATTCCAAAAGGAAATTACACTTTAATAGTTAGCTATGTTGGATTCAAAACCGAAGAAGTAAAAATTTATGTTCAGAAGGACTGCCAAAACTGTATTACTATTGAATTAAGTGACGAAGCAGTTCAAACCGGCGAAGTTGTAGTTTCAGCCGATTCAGTTAGAACAATTGATAAGCTTTTTGCAAAATCCGTTTCAAAAATTGATTTAACACCAAGACAATTAAATCAAATTCCTCAGGCAGTTGAGTCTGATCTTTTAAGATCGCTTCAAACATTACCGGGAATTACATCACTATCAGATTTCTCATCTGCTCTTTATGTTAGAGGAGGAACTCCTGATCAAAATCTTTATTTAGTTGATGGAACTGATGTTTACAATCCCGAACATGCTTTTGGGATTTTCTCGACTTTCAATACTCAGGCAATTAAAAAAGTTGAAATGTCGAAAGGAGGATTTGGTGCAGAATATGGTGGTAGATTATCATCAGTTTTAGATGTAACAAACTTAGACGGCAACAGAAAAGAGTTTGTCGGTAATTTTAATCTTAGTCTTCTTTCAGCTTCAACTACTTTGCAAATGCCGGTCGGATCAATCGGTTCAATTTCCGGTTCTTTTAGAAGAACATATTTTGATCAAACTATTGCAAAATGGATTGATGATATTCCGCAGTATTACTTTTACGATGGCAACCTAAAAGGATATTTTGATTTAGATAAATCAAACAAACTTACTTTTTCCGTTTTTAACAGCAGAGATGACTTAGATTTTAAGCTCGATCCGGATGCAGAAGAATCTCTTTCATTTTTATATAACTGGGGAAACTTAACCGGCAGCTTAAACTGGAAACATATCTTTTCTACTAAACTCTTTGCCAGCTTTTGGGCTACTGCAAGCAGATTCAATTCCAATTTTGATTTTGATGCGGTTGAATTTACAGAACATAATAAACTTACAGACTATGCCGCAAAAGGAGCTTTAGAATATTATTACTCTAAAAATCTTAATATTAAATTCGGCTTAGAGCAAAAAATTCTTCACCTAGTTTTGAAACAAGATGCAAACACAGGTAAAGTAGATGTTGATGTTAGAAGACAGCATACTGCCGGCTATATTACAACAGATTGGATGCCGTCGGAGAGACTAACACTTCAATTTGGTTTGAGAGGCAACCTGTTCAATACAAATGATTATCAATTTGATCTTGCTCCAAGATTTACTGCAAAATATAGATTGACAGATAACAGCAACCTAAAATTTGCAGCAGGAAGATATTTTCAATATCTGAATAGAATTCCACGATTATTTTTCTCAAGCATTTGGATATCTGCAGATGAAAATATTAAACCCTCAAGTTCGGATCATTTTATTTTAGGTTATCAGCAAGAAATTGGAGCTGTTTACGAATTTGAAGTTGAAGCATACTATAAAACTTATAAAGATATTTATCAATATAATCAGCTGCTCGGAAGTGATGTTGAAGCTTCGGGATACGATGAAAATGGAAATCCAATATATTCTACAAGCAAGGGTGTATTTACAAGAGGAGACGGACATTCATACGGAATTGAATTTTTACTTAGAAAAGATGTTGGTGCTTTAACCGGCTGGGTTTCTTATTCATTGTCTAAAACAGAACATAAGTTTGACGGAATAAATCAGAATAAATATTATACTCCGCGTCACGATAGAACTCATATTGTAAATGCTGTATTGAATACAAATTTAACAGAACTTTTTTCCGGAAGCAGAGATTCTGAATCTAACTGGATTTTTAGTATGAACTTTGTTTATGCATCCGGACAGCCGATTACAACTCCGGGTTCTGCATATTATATTAATCCATTGCCGGCATGGGATAACATTCCGGTTTCCGGCGGTGAAGGAATTCCGGGATATAAACTTTATCCATCTGATATAAATACATTCCGTCTTCCTGATTATATGAGAATGGATATAAGCATTACTTGGGAAAATAATTTCGATTCTTGGTCAATCTCTCCATACTTGCAAATCTTCAATATCGGCAACAGAGGAAATGTATGGTTTGTTAATTACAACCGAGAATTCAATAGTGGAAATATTGAACAAAAAATAGATAAGACAAATATGCTTCCGATACTACCAAGTATTGGTGTTAAAGTTAATTTTTAATAAAGTTTTATGAGGAAAGAAATGTTTAAGAATTTATTAATAATTGTATTAACTCTCATTTTTATCACAACTGCATGCGGTGATCCTGTAGTTGAATTGGAAGATGAGTACGAGCCTAAAATTGCTGTATCTGCTTATATTTATCCCGAAAAAAGAGTTGAGAATATAAGAGTAATGAGAAATTTCCAGCTAAGCGGAGATATTGATTCTTCTTCAATAATATTAACTCCTTTTTCAAATAATGTAAACATCAGTATAAATGATGTTCCTCTTAATTTTGATTTGAAAACATTCTCATATTATACAGACAATCTGCAGATTGATTACAATAAAGAATATACGATAAAAATAAGTGCGGTTGTTGATGGAAAGCAGCTTTACACTGAATCTAAAACTGTTACTCCGCAGAAAGGATTTAAAGTAACTGCAAAAGATTTGGGTGAAATAAAATATAGAGAAGTCTCTCCCACTATTAATTTCACTGTTTCTCCCGGAACAGGTTTCTATGCGTTTTCTATTAATGCATTAGAAGCGGGTGTTAATAATTTTATATTTGATAATCCGTATGAGCCGAATGTGAAACCTGAAGACTTAGAGGACAGATTGAATTTCTATAAATTTCAGATGAATATGGTTCTTAATTTAAATCTGGCTGCAAATGATATTTATGAATATGAAATTTCCGGTTTAGATACTTGGTTCTATGGAAATTATGAAGTTGTAGTTTATGCGGGAAATAAAAACATGGAAGATTTTGTATTAACTGCTGGCAACGTTCAAGAGTTTGACGGAAATTTTCATGAACCGAGAATGTATTTTGAAGGGGATGGCATAGGTGTTTTTGCCGGTGCTATTGCAGATACAGTAAAATTTAAGCTTGTAAAATAAGGTTAAGGAAAATCCCGCAAAGTTAAATTATTGCGGGATTTTATTTTTGATTTTAACAGCCTCCCAAAACTCTTTTTGATTCCTGCACAATAACTTTTGGTTTTGATGCTTCAATTATTGCAGGTAATGCTTTTGCAGCTTCTACTCTAAATCTATATGTATCAAATTTATTTTTATCTTTTACTTCTGAAGGCATTTCAAATTTTAGAATATCTTCTTGAAAGCTCTCGAGTCCACCTTCCAAAATAATGATATTGCCGTAACCAATATCTTTTGCTGCTAAAGCAGCAATAACGGCGGATTTTTCATCATTTCCAT
This sequence comes from Ignavibacteriota bacterium, assembly GCA_002698995.1. GTDB lineage: Bacteria > Bacteroidota > Ignavibacteria > Ignavibacteriales > Melioribacteraceae. Next base: position 166,930 of record PAAX01000014.1, read on the forward strand.
AAATCAAATTTTCTTTTCCCTTTGTATTAAATACTCTCTGCCATTCTTTGTTCAAGAATCTTGTATAATCTGCATTAATCGCATTTGGTAATGCAAATTCTTTGAATTCATCAACAGTTCTAACATCAATCAACTGCAGAGTTTTATCACCATTTATTATTCTTGCAGCTAATTCGTCAACAGACATTTTTTGAAATTGATATGTTTCCACATCAGCTTTTTCATAAATATTTTCAATATGTTCTTTGTGCGGTGGAATAAACATTGCACTTAATCCAATCAAAAGTGCAAAAGCTCCTATAGGCAATAAAATTTTTGATTTTGTTACACAAACTTTTTCCCCTTTGTTTACTTTGTTTTCAATCTTAGTAACAAAGTAAAAAGCAGAAACTGCAACCGCTACCATAACAAAAGCAAACAAACCTTGCGACATACCAAGAGTATCAAAGATCTGCGGACTTCCAAAATTTGAAGCTAAATAAAGTCCTTCAAATAAAGGGTAACCTTCAATAAAAATAAAAACTCCAATTGCAGATCCAAGCACAAAATACATTGCATCAATTTTACCTATTGCCGCTGCACAAATACTTGTTCCGGGACAAAAGCCACCAATTACAAATCCAATTCCCATTATAACACCGCCAACAATTGCAGACCATAAGAAGAGGGGATTAATATAAACCAAATCCATATTTATCAAATGGAAGTGATCCATTATCAAAACTCCTATCATTGCTGTAATTCCGGCTGTAAAAAATACTCTTAGCACGGTAAAATCATAACCGTAGAATAGACCAACCAGCTTTTTTGAAGTTGAAAATCCCGCTTGTTCTAATATAAATCCAAAACCGATTCCAATTAAAAAAGCTACAATAAAATTTAATTCATTTCCGATAATATCAGGTACTAAAGGTCCCATCTTAAAACTCTCTTATTTTGTTAACCAAAGTTTTCTAAAGAAATAAGCAAACAGGTAAGCTCCACCGAAAATGCTGAGCATTGTTAAAATTCCGCCTGTTGAAAAAATTGCCATTCCGCTTAAAGCTGCTCCGCTTGTACAGCCTCTTCCAAGCTGAGAACCGAAACCAAATAATGCTCCACCAATCATTGCTGCGGCTATTCTTGTTCCGGATTTAATTGCCGGTGATTTTTCCAATGTAAGATTTAACCTATTTGAAATTAATCCGGATAAGAAAGCTCCCAATAGAGCACCAATAACTTCAAATACCAGCCATGATTTCAACGGATTATCGCCATGAGTTTCATAGTACTCTTGATAATATTCAGAATTTTCAACATGAGCCGGAGCCACAACTTCAGTTCCACTCATTACAAAACTTTTAACAGCTCCGCTTGCTCCAAGTCCTCTACCTGTAATAAATATTGTAAGAAGAAGGAGAAGTCCTAGCAAAAAGCCTGCTAAGTAAGGATTCATATACTTTGTTTTTTCCATTTTCAAAACCATTAATTATTTGTTTCTAATTTAACTTCTTTATTTACTTTTGATTCTTTTTCATGATCATCATCTTCAAGTTCTTCATAACCTGTAATCATAGCTTTAAGATTAGATAGAATTGTATGTCCGGTTGTAATCAAATAAATATGAGCAACTACAAATGCAATCAATAAGAAAGCTCCAAGTGTATGAATTACAGCTATAATTTCCAGACTTTCAATATTAATTGTTGCCATTCCTTGTCCTTGCGGATATCTATAAAACATATAGAACAATCCCGAAATTACCATTATGGGAATTACAAGCAGCTTTAATCCCAAGTAAGTTAATCTCTGCAAAGGATTTAATTTGCTCAAAACTGTTTTCTTTGTTGGATGAGGAGCATTTCTAAAAATGCCAAGCAAATAGAAATCTATTTGTGATTTTAAATTTTTAAAAGTAGGCAAATACTGCTTCCACTCCCCGGTTGTAAAGTGCCAGAAGATTGCAAATACTATAAGTATCAATAAAGCATACGCTGCTATGTTGTGATATTTTACAGCATTTTCAAAACCAAAGAATGAAATTGAAGCATGAATTTCAAATCCGGTTAATCCCAAAAAGAAAATTAAAAATGCTTGAGTCCAATGCCAAAATCTTTCGAATGATCTATAAATATAAACTTGTTTCATCGTTAATTTCCCGCTTTATTATTTTTCTTTGCGATAAAAACTCTAATTGCGCCATGAGTCAAAACTCCAAGTAGAGTTAAAATTATAATTAACTTTCCAAAGAATTCTACATAAGAGTTGTAATCTCTTCCCGGCATATAAAAATCTGTTAAGTTAGCTAATCTACTGTTTTCTCTTGAATGGCATGATTCGCAGCTTAATGATTCTTCTTTTGGTGCAACCATATGATTTATTGGCCAGTACATTTCTGTTTCAATAAAATCATATTCACCGCTGTATGGAAGACCGATTCTACTCATCCCATATTCTGAAGCTTCGTTCCAATTGAAATCAACCCAATATGCTCCTTCTCCTTTTTTCTCATCCCACAAGTGAGGCTGAATAAGAAGCTTATTTACAGGATCATAAATTTGTTTTGCTTTATGAATTTTTACAGGGATAATCTTTGAGTTAAAGTCTCCATATGCTCCATGCAATTGATTGAGCACAAGAGGTTTAGTTGTATCTTTAATTTCATCGCCAAGAAGATAATGATCTGCAGTTCCGTTAAACCAAACGTAATCCGGAGTTAGGTTATTTCCCCATTCAAATGATCCCTTGATAGACATATAAGTATGATTGCCAAGTGAATCTTCTTCTGTGTATGGTTTTCCATCTTTTAGTTTTCCGGCAGTTGACCAATCCCAATACATTTTTGTTGAATTTGCTTTTGCATATGCTGGAATATGGCAAGTCTGGCACGCCACTTTAATTGTATGTTCATTTAGAATGTTATCTTCGTGAGGAGTTTCAGTATGACATTGCTCGCAAGTTGATCGGTTAACATTCATTGATGATAAAGAATAAATCTTTCCCTTCATTTGGTGATTTTCTGTTGTATGACAATCAACGCAGATTAAATTAGCTCCTTCAACCGCCATATGAACATCGATACTTCTATCAGGTGTAAACATTGACATTTCTAAATCACCATGTTTAACATTATTTCCGCCGCCGCCAAAGAAGTGACAGACACCGCAATTATCTCTAGTCGGCTTACCAATATGCTGTGCAATTTCATTTAGATTTAGAGCCGGATCAGGATAACCCGATTTGTTCTGTGCTTTGATATATGTTCCGGAATTATCATGGCAAACCATGCAGTCAATATTTGCTTTATCTGTGAATGTGAATCCTTCTTCACTCATACCAAAACCGATATGGCATTTGGCGCATGCTTGTTCGTTTGTTTGTGTACCGATACAAAAATTATTCACCGCATTCTTCTTTCCTAAGTACACAATTCCTCTTCCTTCAATGTATTCGGGTCTTTCCCAATTCCAGTGAGAGGACTGCATAATTTCTTGATCTCTTGTGTTATGACATGTTACACAAGCTTCGGTAACATCTTGAGGCTTATCAAAGTGCTGGTCTAATATCGCAAATTTGCTGTGATCAACAGTTGGTTTTTCAGCTGCCGAATATTTCTCTTTCAAATCAACAACTTTTGGGGGATAATAAATATCACTTTTCATTACAGAAATTGCTGTAATAATTATAATTGCTAAAAAAGTAAGTGCTAATAAAATCTTTCGCATTTTAGTGCTCCTAAAGAAGAAAATTTTAACATATCATTGGATGATTTTATCGTAATAAGGATTCTTTAAAATTTCTTATCAATCAAATTTTTCTGATATTTTTCAATTTCTATACCACAAAAATTATTTTCATATTTTATGATTATAAAAGATTGGCAAATTCTTTGAATTTAGTCTTATTTACGGGTTTTTAAAATTGTTTTATTCTCTGCTGATTTCCATCAACAAAAAATATTCTTTTATACTATAAAAGAATTTCTCAAATTCAGTTAATAATCTCCATGTTTCTCAATAATGATAAGGATGAAAGGGATAAATGGATTTAATATTTTATTTTATGGGGTCAAGAAATGTCTTTATTTGATTAAAGAGAAGCAGACTTTAATCTACCTCTCTTTTAGAATTGAAAATCTAATTTGCTGCTAATCCGCCTCTGTTGCTTCTCACCATTCTGGAATAAAGAGAAAGATTTTTATCAAATAAAAACCTGAATAATAACTTCACATATGATGTGTGATAAATTAAATTATCATAAAACTCCGGAGCCTTCTTTTTCAGTTGTGGAAGTCTATTCCAAGGAATTGATGGAAAATCATGATGCTCGTTATGATAACCGACATTTAATGCAACTATATTAACCGGACCATAATAACTGTATGTTTCCTGCGGCGGATATGTTAAATAATGTTCCTGTATCCATCTAGCACCAACCGGATGGAGTCCAATTGAAAAGAAAAAAGAAAAAACCAAGTAAAGAAAAGATGTCCACCCAAAAGTTAAAATTATAAATGCATCAAATCCAAAAACAATCAGCCAGTTTAAGAGAGTCCAGCCATTCATAAATTTTATTTCTTTTAATCTAGGTGGACGCAATGCTTGGAATACCGGAAATAGAAGCAGCCAAAAAGCTTTTCCGATAAATGAATTACCAATAAACTTTGCTTCCCACTTACTGGCTAAATCTGCATCAAGATAATAATCACCTTGAAATGAATGATGTTTCATGTGATATGCTCTAAATGAAATTGCACTTGGCAGTACATTTGTTAAGTCTGCTAAAATTCCGGATAAATGATTTGATGCGCGGTTCTTAAATATCAAATTATGTGACGCATCGTGAATCAATACATAAGCACAATGACTTGCAAACGCACCAATTACATAGGCAAATATTAAGGCAAGCCACCAAGCCGATTCCGACAAGAGAATTGAAATTGTTGTCTGAATACCGATAACTAAAAGTATAATCAAAAAGCTGTATGGATTTCTGCCAATTAAATTTCTTACTTCCGGATGTGCTTTTAATATCTCTCTTGTTCTTTGTTTGTGAGGTTCGGGATTTTGGGAATAACTAAAATCTAATTTTTGTGATGACATTTCTGCCTCGCTTATTTCTTAATTCAAAATAATAATTAAAAGTCAAAGATGTCTTAAAAAGATTAAAGTGTATAGAGAATAGATAATCTCCTATTTTTTCAATTTTCTTGAGAACAATTCATAATCAAAAAGAAATAATCCGTATGGCTCGTTCCCAATTTTCTCGGCGGATTGATGATGTTTTTGATGTGCTTTTTTGATGATGTTTATAATTCTGTTGTCTGTTTTTAACTTTGCGAATCTTTTATGAGTATATACATCATGAATTATAAAATAAAGTATTCCATAAATTGTTATTCCCAATCCAATTGGGAAATAAATCGATTCGAGAATATTTTCCTGCAGACCAGCAATCATCAGCACAATTGCAGAAATAGAAAATGAGAGTGAAAACAAATCATTCATCTCAAAAAGTGAATGCGAGCTTTCATGATGTGTTTTATGAATCTTCCAAAATAATCCATGAAAAATATATCTGTGCAGAATGTAAGAAAGTAATTCCATCAAAATAAAAGAGAGTGCAACAAGAGATATAAATTTTAGAATACTCATTTTACTTTCTGAAGAGATAAAGGATGAATGAAATAACTGCACTTATTAAAATCATTGTTGCAATTGGAATGTAAATCTTAAATCCCGGCTTGTTAATTATTATATCCCCGGGAAGTCTTCCAATCGGAAGTTTTGAAATATACGGCCAAAGCAGACCCGTTACTAAAATCAATATTCCAACAATAATCAGAATTCTTTGCATTGAATTAATTAATTTTACTTTCTAAACTAAAATTTACAAATATTGGTTCTATTTTATAAAGAGGAATAAATGATAAAAAAAGAATTGTTAGATATTTTGTGCTGTCCCGAATCAAAAGCAGATTTGGTTTTGGATGGAGATTTTTTAGTTTCTACTGATAAAGAGACTAGAAGAAAATATAGAATTGAAGATGATATTCCAATAATGCTTATAGATGAATCCGAACAACTCACATTGGATGAATGGAAAGTGATAATGGCAAAGCATGGGAAAAGTTTAGACTAACCCTCATTCTTTTTGTCTGATTATTCAAAGAAAATTTTACAAAATGATTATTAAAAGCGACAAGTCATCATTTCAAAGCTATTTAACCGATTCTTCAAACTATAAAGGTAATGCAGAAAAACTATTTATGCCTGAGTCAATTCAAGAACTTAAGGAATTAGTAATTGACTGCAATAGAAAAAAAACCAAATTAACAGTTTCGGGAAACGGCACAGGTTTAACCGGCGGCAGAGTGCCGGATAACGGATTTATTATTTCACTAGAAAAGTTTAATGAAATTCTTAATCTTGATGAAAAAAATAAAACTGTTACTGTTCAGCCTGCTGTTTTGCTTAATGACTTGCAGTCCTTTGTCGAACAGAAAAATCTTTTTTATCCCCCTGATCCAACCGAGAGAAATTCTTTTATCGGGGGAAATATTGCGACCAATGCATCGGGCGCAAGAACATTTAAATATGGTCCAACTAGGGATTATGTAAACAAACTTAAAGTTTTAAATCCAAATGGAGAAATTTTGGAATTAGATCGCAATATTAACGATCGTTCATTTAAGTTCTTGAAGAATTTTAACATTAAAAAACCTCTGACAAGCAAAAATGCATCGGGATTCTTTTGTGAAGAAAACTTGCATTTAATTGATCTTTTCATCGGTTCTGAAGGTTTGCTTGGAATTATAATTGAAGCAGAATTAAAGTTAATAGATCTCCCAAAGGAAGTCTTTTCTGCAGTAGCTTTTTTTGATTCAGAGAATGATGCATTAAATTTTATTGAAGAATCCAAAACACTTTCTTTCAATAATCAATCAATTATTGGCGCAAGAGGATTAGAATTTTTTGATGAACATTCGTTAATATTTTTATCTAAAGATTTTCCTAATATTCCTAATTCAGCAAAAGCGGCTGTTTGGTTTGAACAGGAAATAATAAGAAATGAAGATGAAATTTTTGAAAATTGGTCATTTCTGCTTGAAAAATATAAATATTCAGCAGATTCCGCTTGGTTCGCATCTGATCCTAAAGATTATGAAAAATTTAAGGATTTCAGACATTCAATCTCGTGGAAAGTGAATGAATATATTGCACAGAAAAATTTTAAGAAAGTCGGTACAGACGTGGCTGTTCCGGATAAAGATTTTCATGATTTTTATTTTTGGTGTAAGAAGTTGGTATCGGATTCAAATTTGCATTTTGTTTCTTATGGTCATTTCGGAAATTCGCATCTTCATTTAAACATGCTTCCCAAATCGGATGCCGAATATAAAACAGCTAAAGAGAATTATTACTTGATCTGCAAAAAGACTGTCGAATTAAATGGAACAATCTCTGCCGAACACGGTATAGGTAAACTTAAAAGAGAGTATTTTGAATTGATGTATTCGGAAGAGGAAATTCTGCAAATGGCAAAAATTAAGAAACACTTTGATGAGAATCTTATACTGAATATTGGCAATATCATTGATCCACGATTTTATGAAATGGTTTGAAATGATTGAGAATGGAATAAAAAATGAGTTTGTCATTCCGGGTTTTGATTTATCGAAATACCGGAATCTAAAGAACTACAATCTGCTTAATCTAATAAGATTCAAGAATTCGCTTCGTTCAGTTGGAATGACTTGTCTAATTTTAGTAATAAGTTTTGTACTTCTTTTAAGTTCTACAAATGCACAAGATCAGAATCTCCTTAATAAATTTAGATTGGCTCAAAGTTACGAACAGGCAAATCAACTTGAAAAAGCTAAAGAACTTTACACTGAGATTTATAATCTTCAACCAAATAACAATCAGTTTGTTGAGGCATTGAATCGAGTTTATGTCAGATTAAAAGAATATGATAATTCAATTTCCCTTTTAACCACTTCAATCAATAGAAATCCTCAGGATGTTTTAAAATTTGGTATGCTTGGTTCAACATATTATTTGATGGATAACAGCCAAAAAGCATTTGATGCTTGGGAAGAAGGATTGAAAGCAATTCCGAATTCAGTTGTTACTTATAGAGTTATTGCAAATTATGCTATTGAAAATCGCGCTTTTGATAAAGCAATTGAAATTCTTCAAGAAGGAAAAAAGATTAATAATGATCCCAGAATTTTCTCTTATGATTTGGCTAATCTTTATTCAATTACAATGAATTTTGAAGGAGCTGTAAAAGAATATGCCGATTTATTGGATCAAGATCCAAATCAGCTTGCAGTAATAAAAAACAGAATGGCTCAATATTTAAACAGACCGGGAGCAGTTTCACAAACTGCAGAAGCGCTTAAATCCATAATTGAGGGCGAGCCCAAATCAATTTTATATGATCTTCTGAGTTATACATATATTCAAGGAAGTGATTATAAAAATGCTCTCGAAGTTTTAATTGAAGCAGATAAAAAATATATAAAGAACGGCTCTGCCGTTTTTAATCTTGCCGAAGCATCTCTTAATGACAATCAAATTGAAATTTCCGTAAAAGCATTTAATTATGTTTTGGAAAATTATCCCAACTCTCCATTTGCATTAGCTGCTAAAATTGGATTTGCGAAAGCAGAAGAAGCTAGATTAGAAAACACTCTAATTAATAATAATTCTTGGAAACCTTATTCTGTAAATAATTACACAAATAAAGATAGTTACCAAAAAATAGTAAGAATATACGAATCGTTTATTGAGAGTGAGTCGGTAAGAAACCCTTATTATTTTGAAGCTTTATACCGAATTGCTTTCATTGAAAAGCACAAGTTAAATAATATTGAGAAAGCTGATAGTCTCTTTTCTTTAATTACAGAAAGAGCTCCGGTTTCCGAATATGGCAGCAATTCTTATTTAGAACTTGGAGATTTGTTTATTTTAAAAAATGAGTTAGAAATTGCAGAAGAACTCTTGCAAAAGGGATTGAATCTATACAGAATAACTCCCAATCAGCAGAATTTATTTAGATATAAATTAGCAAAAGTATACTTCTGGAAAGGTGAATTTGATAATTCACTAAAACATCTTGCAGAGATAACAAAAGATTTAAAGGACAATACAGCTAATGATGCGCTTCAATTAAGTTTTATAATAAATATCGGGAAAAAAGATTCAGTAAGTTTAGTGAAGTATGCTGAAGCTGATCATTTTGCAGAGCAGGGAAAATTCAATCTTGCAGCAGATAATTTCAGACTGTTAAGTCAAAATGAAAATCTGCTTATACTTAATGATATTTCCAAATTAAAATATGCCGAAATGCTTGCTGCCTTAGATTATTTTCCTGAAACTGTGAAGATTCTGGAAGAAATTGTAAATTTAAAAACTAGAAATATATTCTCTGATAAATCATTATACTTTTTGGGGGAAGTTTACGAATTTGGATTGAAAGATTTAAATTCAGCTAAGTCTATTTATCAAAAACTTCTTGAAAATTACCCAAACTCAATTTATTTTGAAAGTTGCAGAGAAAAACTCAATGAATTAACAACAAATAAAAGTAATACATAATGAGCGAAAAAACAGATAAGTCAGTAAAATGTTCGTTTTGCGGAAGAGACGGAAGCGAAGTACAAAGTATGGTTGCGGGACCCGATGTTTATATCTGCGATATCTGCATTGGAACAAGTGTAGATATTCTTAAGAAAAACTTGGCAGCTTATAATACAAAATCGAGTAAAATTAGTTCTTTAACTCCTAATCTAATAAAGAAAAAATTAGATGAATACGTAATTGGTCAAGATAAAGCTAAAAAGGTTTTATCTGTTGCGGTTTATAATCATTATAAAAGAATAAGCTCTAATAATAACTTTATTGAACTTGATGATGTGGAAATTGAAAAGAGCAATATTCTTTTAATTGGTTCTACCGGTGTTGGTAAAACTTTAATTGCGCAGACACTTGCTAAAATTCTTGATGTTCCTTTTGCTATTGCAGATGCAACAACATTAACAGAAGCCGGTTATGTTGGCGATGATGTTGAAACTGTTCTTGTTAGATTACTGCAGGCAGCCGATTACAATTTAGACAAAGCACAAAAGGGAATTGTGTACATTGATGAGATTGATAAAATTGCGCGTAAAAGTGAAAGTACATCAATTACCAGAGATGTTTCCGGTGAAGGAGTTCAGCAGGCTTTACTAAAAATATTGGAAGGCACTGTTGCGGGAGTTCCTCCTAGAGGCGGAAGAAAACATCCTGAACAAAGCCTTATTAACATCAACACAAAAAATATTCTTTTTATTGTGGGAGGTGCTTTCGACGGCATCGATCCTATAATTTCAAGAAGAATTAATAAAAGCTCAATCGGTTTTGATGCAGAAACAGATAAATCTAAAGACTTAACCAAAGATGATTTAGTGAGTTTAATTCAACCAGAAGACTTACTAAAATATGGTCTTATTCCCGAATTAATAGGAAGACTTCCGGTAATTGCTCCGCTTCACTCTTTAAGCGAAGAAGCTCTAAAAAATATATTAACTCAGCCTAAAAATGCTATTGTTAAACAGTTCAAAAAATTGTTTATGCTTGAAGGTGTGGAGCTTGAATTTGAAAAAGGGGCTTTGGATGCGATTGTAAAAATTGCAATTGAAAGAAAAACCGGTGCCAGAGCTTTAAGATCAATTGTTGAAAATGTTCTTCTTGAAGTTATGTACGAATTACCCAACATGAACAATGTGGAAAAATGTTTGATAACCAAAAAGACTGTAGTAAACGGAGATAAACCGGTTTATATAGAGTCGGATAGAAAATCAGCTTAATTTTTCTTGCACCCTAAAAGTGATTCTTGTTTTTCCTTTATCTGCAAGAATCACTTTTTTATTTTACTTCCTTATTTCTTCCAATTAATAAATACAAACTGTAAAACATCATGGTTATTAATTGAATGTATATTGGTGTGGAAATCAAATCACCGTTAATCAATAAAGAATTTATAAGGATTAATTTTACAGAGTAATAAAACGTCTTGCTGATTGAAATACTGAACAACATAGAAATAAAATCATTTTTAATTTTTTCTTTAATAAAAAAGAAAAGTGCAACATTCAAAAGCAATTCAGCCATTATCAAAAAACTTTTAATAAAGACCGGGTGAGCAGAAACTAGAAATGAAAAAATGGGAAGAGCTAAAGCCACAATAAAAGCATTTCTTTTTGAAGTATGAACAACCGCAAGAATTACAGCCAAACGCATTGGCTCAATTAAATATATAGGAAGTGCCGTAAGATGAGAAAGCGCCGGCACAAAAAAGATAAATAATACAGCAGCAAAATTGAAAATAGAACTCTTCAAAAAATCTTTTGTATAAAATTTACTTAATACAAATTCCATCTTAGTCTCAATTTATTTTCTTGAAGCGAATATAATATATTTATATTTTAATAGAAATAAATAAGACAAAGAAATCAACTTATTAGGATTTAAGGTCTTAAAAAATGAAAAGACGAGAATTCTTCAGTCGTTCTGTAAAAGCAGGCTTAGCTGCCGGTGCATATTATACTTTCAGCGGAAGCTTGAATTTACTTGGTAATCCTAAAACTACTCAATCGGAAATTTACGATTTAGCCGCTATTAAAGGGGGAGAGCCGGATGCAATGTTTGACATTGCAATTCAATCTTTTGGCGGAATGAAAAAGTTTGTTAAACCTAATCAGACTGTAGTTGTAAAACCGAATATCGGCTGGGATGTATCTCCGGATCGTGCCGCCAACACAAACCCTAAACTTATTTCAAGAATAATTAAACATTGCTTTGATGCCGGAGCTAAAGACGTTTATGTGTTTGATCATACTTGCGACAACTGGACAAGCTGTTATTCAAACAGCGGTTTGGAAAAAGCAGCTAAAGATGCAGGAGCTAAAGTTGTTCCCGGCAATAACGAAAGCTACTATCATAAAGTTGAAATTCCAGAAGGAAAAAGATTAAAAGAAGATAAAGTACATGAACTGATTTTAGAATCGGATGTATTTATTAACGTTCCCATTCTTAAAAATCACGGCGGAGCAGATCTTACAATTGCCATGAAAAACTTAATGGGAATAGTTTGGGATAGAGGTTACTGGCATAGAAATGATCTTCATCAATGTATAGCTGATTTTTCAACATACTCCAGAAAACCGGATTTAAATATAGTTGATGCTTATAATGTTATGAAGCAGAACGGTCCAAGAGGCGTTTCTAAAGCCGATTTAGTTACACTTAAATCTTTGCTCGTTTCAAAAGATATTGTTGCTATTGATGCTGCTGCTGCAAAGCTTTTCGGAAAAGAACCAAAAGAGGTTAAGTATATAAAATACGCCGATGAAATGAACATCGGCACTATGGATTTATCAAAGCTAAAAATAAACAGAGTAATTCTTTAATATGCATCATGCACCTTTTCATTTTATTTTAATAATTATATTCTTGATTGCGCTATGTTATCTCTTCTACAGACTTATCCTTATTTATAATCAAATTAAAATCCTTGATAAGAAGTTTGGAGAAAAGGCATTCAAAGAAAAGCTTGACAGCTTAATTGAACAAAACGAAGAGAACAAAATTAGAGTGTTGAATGAAGAATTTGTAAATGAAACTTAACGTATGAAATTAAGAAATTTAAGAACCGCTAGAATTTTCACTTCAATTCTATTTTTTACCGTTGCTTTAATTTTGTTCGTAGATATTACTGGATTTATTCAACAAAATTTTTCAACTGAAATTATATTTCTTCAGTTTATTCCTTCGCTGATCGGCTTTATCGGTGCTTTGGGGCTCACTTCCATAGGATTTATAATTATCGTTATTGTTACTTTATTATTTGGAAGAGTTTACTGTTCATCGGTTTGTCCGCTTGGTATTTTACAAGATTTAATAATCTTTGCTAAAAGGAAAATTGGAAAAACGTCATTCAAGAAACAAAAATTCAGCTATACAAAACCATTTAGTAAAACCAGATTTTTATTTTTAAGTTCAGCAATTCTCCTTTTACTCTTTGGGATTATTACTGGAATTACTTTGTTAGATCCGTACAGTAATTTTGGTAGAATAATTACTAGTCTATTTAGACCGATTATAATTGGATTAAACAATTTACTTGTTCTGCTGCTAGAACTCTTTAATAATTACTCAATATATCCAATTGAATTTAAGGGAATAAACTTTTTCTCATTTCTCTTTTCAATTTTTGTTTTTGGTTTGATTTTATTTATGTCAATAACGCATGGTAGATTGTTCTGCAATTCTGTTTGTCCCGTTGGAACTCTACTTGGCTACATTTCTAAGTTATCATTCTATAAAATTAAAATTGATGAATCGACATGCAAAGAGTGCGGTGTTTGTGCGAAGGTATGTAAAGCAAACTGCATAGATCTAGAAACAAATTTTGTTGATGATACAAGATGTATAAACTGCTTTAACTGCTTGGAAGTATGTCCCAGTGCGGGTATAACATATCAAAGAAAGAAAGCCGTTAAAGACCTGCCAAGTGAAAGCAAAAGAGATTTTATCAAAAATATTACAATCTTTTTAATTGGTGCAAATATACTAAGTAAAGCGCAGGATAAAATTAAAGTCTATAAAGAAAGCACAATCCCGATTATTAGGAAAAACGGAATTTCGCCTCCCGGATCAATATCATTAGAACATTTTAATGAGAATTGTACTGCATGTCATTTATGTGTTTCGGCTTGTCCAACTCAAGTAATTCAACCATCCTTTTTAGAATATGGATTGCTTGGAATTATGCAGCCATTGATGAATTACAAAATCGGTTTCTGCAATTATGATTGTGTCGTCTGCGGCGATGTTTGTCCAACAGGAGCAATAACAAACCAATTCATTGATAATAAAAAATTGATTCAACTTGGTGTTGCAAAATTTGTAAAGGAAAACTGCATTGTATATTCCCAAGGCACCGATTGCGGCGCATGCGCAGAACATTGTCCTACAAAAGCTGTTAAAATGGTATTGGACATTGAAGTAAATAAAAAAGCTCCAGTTATTAATGAAGAGATATGCATAGGCTGCGGTGCATGTGAATATGCTTGTCCAACAAAACCATATAAATCAATCTATATTGAAAGCAATCCTATTCACAAGCTTGCTCAAAAACCTAAAGAAGAAGAATTAAAAGAAAAAGTAGATCTTAAAGAGGAATTTCCCTTTTAGTTTTTCCGTTTTAATCCATTAATCAACTCTACCGATTATCGTATTAGGTTTTGATAAAAAGGCTTATATTTAATTATTGTTTAAAATTGATACTAATATTTTTGATTATAATTTAATAACAAACGAGTAACATTAACTTAACAGTAGTTGCTTATTTTTCTTATAAAAAGAGGAAGTAGATGGAATTAAAAGAAGGTGATTTAATTAAATATACATTTCCAACTCCGGTAAATAATGAAAAAAAAGAATTCTATGGAACAGTGGTTGATTTTGGTGAGAATTACATTCAGATTAAAGATAAATCAAGTGTAGTTATAAAAGTATCATATAAAAATTTTGAAAATATTGAAAAGCTTGACGATAAACCTGATGCAATGGCAATATAAAAGCCCCTCGTGCAGAGGAGCTTATACAAGACTATCTCATCTTGTCGGCTAGCATTTAAACCGAATTTCCAGCTAAGGATTACCCGGTATATACTAACATTTACAAAAGTACAAATTAAATTGCGTTGAATGCAATTCTACTGTTAAAATCAGAATCATCGTCATCTTCATTCATATCAATTCCAAGTCTTTCAGCAATAATTTTCTCTTCCAGATCTCCGAACCATTTTTTGTACTTTAAAATTTCAAACAAAAGTTCATTCTCTTTTTTGAATAAATGATTTAAAATTCCTTTTTCTTCAAGCGAGAGATTGTCGATCTCTTTTATATTTATGCTGCTTATAAGTTTCTTCTTTTGGTTAAATACAATCTGAAGTTCATTAATCAGATTTTCGTAATAAGGAGTATTATTAATTAGCAACTCATATTTTAACGCTGTCATATTAACTCCTATTGTTTTTGTGAAATATAAAATTTTGTGATTAATCCTCCGTTAAAAACGTATTAATATTTTGTTAAATATGTTTTATTACTTCTGCAATAAATTTATAGGTAAGATAAAAAGAGAGTGAAAGCTTGAGCACAATTGCAATCAAACTGAAAATGAAAGTTACAATTCCCGCTCTCATAGCATCTGAATTTGATTTTCCCGAAATCATTTCTCCAAATACTGCTCCCATGAATGTTCCAACAATCAATCCAAATGGTGGGAAGAATAATAATCCAATAATCATTCCCAAAACCGATCCCCAAATACCATAAGAAGAAACCTTATAGACTTTTGCTCCCCAAATAGGGAGAATATAATCCAGTACCAAAACAATTATGGTAAGAATTCCTGTCACTAAAAGAAGTGTTGACGATAATTCAATTTCCGGTATTAATAAAAGAAGAAGAAGCGCAGCATAATTTAATGGAGGTCCCGGTAATGCCGGCAGAATACAACCAAGTATTCCTGTAATGGAAAGTAAAATTCCTATTATAATAATCACTGTTTCAATCATTGCAAAACCATATTTGGTAAGGCTCCTGGTGATACTTCTTTTAATTTTCGAGTGAATTTTGTTAAGCTTACACTATCATCTTTTTTGCTGCTTATCAGCATTAAATAATAAATTGAAAATGAATTAAGCGGATCATTCATATAAACTTTAAAAAAGTTTTTATAAGATTCATCAAATAACCCTTGATGAAAACGAAGCAGCCCAATCATTAAATATCCTTCTTCCGTTCTGCAGCTTTTTTTAATAATGCTTTGTGCATATTCCTCAATTTTATCAATTAGAGATTCATCTTTCGATTTTATGAATTCCAAAAGCAAATTGTTCCCTTTAATAAAATCAATAACCCATTTCCTTGAGTAATTCGAACAAGTATCATTACTTATTAACATTGATTTTCTCTTAACAAAAAAGGGGAGCATTTGATTCAATTCAGAACTGTAAAGTAATTCAACATAATATTGATTTACAAATCTTTGATCCGAAAATAATGCCGCTTCCGGAAATGCAGTCGGCTTATAACCAGCCGGAAAAATTATGAAGTCCGGTTTTCTACTAAAAATATAATCTATGTTGTAAGTTCTTTCTTTCCATCCAACCGGAATATTTTCATCTATTTCTTTTACTTCAATTGGATTATGAGCAATAAATTTGTCTGTTAACCCAACCATATCAACTAAATTACCTTTATAGTAATAACCAAAAGAGCCAATAGTAGAAACAGTTGCAGTTGAATTCTCATCGCTTCGTTCATTTAAATACTCTGCATAAATTTTCATCTTTTTAACCAGACCAATTTCATGTTCTCTTGTATATTTTATAAAATCCTTTTGATAATCTGCTTTAATGAAGGAAGCTGCAATAATTATTAACACCAATAATATTTTTAATGATTGCTTAGTAGTATTGCTGAATACTAAGGTTGAAATTGAGAGATAAATCAAAGGTAAAACCGGTAGAAAAAATCTATTGTGCGGTAATATATCTCCACCAATGTAAATAATATAAACCAAATAAAAAGCAGATAGAACCAAAGTTAATCTTAACAATCTATTCTTCTCTTTTCTAAAGAAGATAAACAAAGGAATGAGTAATAAACCGTATAGTAAGTCCCTAACAATAAAATTATATATGTATTCAAAACCTCTTTCTATATATGGTAGAATAAGATTTACTTTTGCATAATACGTATTCGGGAAGGGAAATCCGTAATAGAGTATTCTCAATAAAAACAATAGAAGCAATAGCAGAAAGAGAACAATTATTCTAATTAAAAAAGATTTTCGATTTTCCTTTAATTGATATTTTGATTTATTAATTATGTAATCATATAAAAGAATAATAAAAAATAACGCAGCTGCTTCCTGTCTAGTTATCACAGCAAGAAATGATACAACAAAAAAGTAATTATTATTAAAAAGATTTTCTTTTGAGATATAAGTAAAAACCATTAATAAAACTAGAAGCACAAAGAATGATGTTTCCATTCCGCTTACTGTCCAATAAATAAATCCCAGACTGGAAATCATTAACAAAGCATTTGCAATAAAAATATAAATAGAATTTTTAAATCGATTGCTGAATAGATAAATTAGGAACAAAACTACTGCCCCAAAGAATATTGACAAGTATTGTGAAGCAATTATTAAATCAAAGCCAAGAACTTTAACAATTATTAAAATGATTAACCAAGAAAGAGAAGTAAATCCTTCAACATATTCAGCGGAATTATAAACTAATCCATTCCCATTTAAGAAATTATCTATATATCTGAAATTTATAAATGTATCGTCTTGTATAAATCTATTCTGCTGAATTAATACCGTATAAACAATTAAGGCTGATATGAAAATAATTGCTTTAATGTATTTCAATCTATCCTCGGAGTAGTTCTATATGAAAGATAAAAAAGATTTGATCGATAATCACAAGGTCTGTAATAAATCAACAGACCTCGCAAATTATCTATTACTCTTGGGAGGAGAGTATAACAAATATAAAATCCAATTTGCTTTGCTGAGTTAAGTAATTATTAAATTGATGTTAGAAAATTGTAAATAAAAAAAAGCCGGAATAGCTCCGGCTTTAAATTTAACTATACTGCAAGTTGGTATTAATATCTGTAATAATCGGGTTTAAAAGGACCTTCTACAGTAACACCAATATACTCGGCTTGATCAGGTGATAGTGTATCTAACTCGGCACCAACTTTTGCTAAGTGGAGTCTTGCTACTTCTTCATCCAAATGTTTTGGTAAAGTATAAACTTTGTTTTCATATTGATCTGCATTATTCCAAAGTTCAATTTGAGCAAGAGTTTGATTTGTGAATGAATTAGACATTACAAAAGATGGGTGACCGGTTGCACATCCTAAATTGACAAGTCTTCCCTCAGCTAAGACTATAATATCTTTACCATCAACTTTATACTTATCAACCTGAGGTTTAATTGTATCTTTTGTATTACCGTAATTTTTATTTAACCAAGCCATATCAATTTCATTATCAAAATGACCGATATTGCAAACAACAGCTTTATCTTTCATAAGTTTAAAAGCTTCACCGGTTACAATATCTTTATTGCCTGTTGCAGTTACAATAATGTCTGCTTCCGGAACCGCTTTTAAGAATTTCTTAACTTCATATCCTTCCATTGCAGCCTGTAATGCACAAATAGGATCAATTTCAGAAACAATTACACGAACACCAGAATTTTTTAATGATTCAGCAGAACCTTTGCCAACATCACCGTAACCGGCAACAACAGCTACTTTTCCCGCCATCATCAAATCTGTTGCTCTACGTAATGCATCCACTAATGATTCGCGACATCCGTATTTGTTGTCAAATTTTGACTTTGTAACTGAATCATTAACATTAAAAGCCGGAATCGGAAGAGTTCCTTTTTTTACTCTTTCATATAATCTGTGTACACCGGTTGTAGTTTCTTCAGATAATCCTTTAATTCCTTTGGCAAGTTCAGGATACTTATCTAAAACCATATTCGTTAAGTCGCCGCCGTCATCAAGAATCATATTCAAAGGTTTTCTTTCTTCACCAAAAAACAATGTCTGCTCAATACACCAATCGAATTCTTCAGCATTCATTCCTTTCCATGCATATACGGGAATTCCAGCTGCTGCAATTGCTGCCGCAGCATGATCTTGAGTTGAAAAGATATTGCAAGAAGACCAAGTAACATCTGCACCAAGTTCAACTAGAGTTTCGATTAGAACTGCAGTTTGAATTGTCATATGCAGACAGCCTGCAATTCTAGCACCTTTAAGAGGTTTTGAATCTCTATATTTTTCGCGTAAAGTCATTAACCCGGGCATTTCAGCTTCAGCTAATTCTATCTCTTTTCTTCCCCATTCTGCTAATGAAATATCTTTAACTTTATATGGGGTATATTCTATTTCTTTCTTCATTTCTACTTCGTTCATTTTTACTCCTTTATTAAACGTATTTCTTAAACGTTGGTACTAAATCTAATTGTTCCCAAGTAAATGATTTTTCTTTTCTTCCGAAATGACCGTATGAAGACGTTGCTTGATAAATCGGCTGTCTTAATTTTAATCTTTCAATAATTCCTTTTGGAGTTAAGTCAACTTCTTTCATTATCATTTTAGAAATTTCTACATCGGAAATAACACCTGTTCCTTTTGTATCAACATAAACTGAAACCGGCTCGGCAACACCTATTGCATAAGCAACCTGCACAAGGCATTCTTTTGCAAGCTTTGCAGCTACAACATTTTTTGCTATATGTCTGGCAGCATAAGTAGCACTTCTATCAACTTTAGAAGGATCTTTGCCGGAGAAAGCTCCACCGCCATGAGGGGCCCATCCGCCGTATGTATCAACAATAATTTTTCTTCCTGTTAAACCGCTGTCTCCATGAGGTCCGCCTATTTCAAATCTGCCGGTTGGATTAACATAATATTTAGTTTTCTTATCTAAATATCTTGCTGGAATTACAGTTTTAACAACATGTTCAATTACATCTTTCTTTATCTGTGCTTGTTTTACTTTACCATCATGCTGAGTAGAAATAACAACAGCATCAACTCTTAATGGTTTATGGTTATCATCATATTCAATTGTAACTTGAGATTTTGAATCGGGACGTAAGTAAGGCATCAGACCATTATTTTTCTTTCTTATATCTGCAAGTTTCTTAACAAGTTTGTGAGCATACATAATCGGCATCGGCATTAATTCCGGAGTTTGATCGCATGCATAACCGAACATAATTCCCTGATCACCTGCTCCTCCTTTATCAACACCCATTGCTATATCTGGTGATTGAGAATGGATAGCATTTAAAACACCGCAAGATTCAGAATCAAATTTATATTCTGCTTTAGTATAACCTATTTGTCTTATAGTGTCTCTAACAACTTTTTCAACATCAACATAAGCGGTAGTTGTAACTTCACCGCCTACAACAACCAGACCGGTAGTAACAAAAGTTTCGCAAGCGACTCTTGCATTTGGATCTTGAGAAAAAATCGCATCAAGAACTCCATCAGATATTGCATCACTTACTTTATCCGGATGTCCTTCTGATACAGATTCTGAAGTAAATAGATATGACATTTATTATCCTCTTTATATATGATTTAATTATTAATAAAATTCAATTTCGGATGAATCGCCGGCATTCAATTTCTTAAAATTCCCTTTAATTATTGCATTGCTGCCAACTATTGAATTATCAAGCATTGTTTTATGAACAATACCATTTTCATTTATTATGGAATTCTTAATGATAGAATCCTTTATCTCGCATCCCTCTGATATTGTAGCATAGGGACCTATTACAGAATTACTGATTTTTGCTGTATCAGCAATAAATACGGGCTCATTAATTACTACGTTTTCAATTGGAATTGCTTTACCATTTTGCGAAAGTAAAAATTGATTTGTTGAAAGGAGTGTTTCCGGTTTACCGCAGTCATACCAACCCTCAACCGGGAATGTTGAAATTTTCTCTCCTCTTTCTATCATGATTTGAAGAGCATCAGTTAGCTGTAATTCGTTTTTTGTTCTAATATCCTTTTCAACTAATTCATTCAAAGCATCTGCAAGTGATTTGGAATTTTTGAGATAATATAACCCAACTAAAGCCAGCTTTGATACCGGTTCTGTCGGCTTTTCGACAAGTTTTGTTATAAAATCATTTTCTGTAATAGCAACACCAAACCTTCTAGGATCATCAACTGTTTTAACACCAAGAGCGGAAGTTTTTAAACTGAAAATCTGCTTCATGTTCACATCAAAAACCGTATCGCCAAGAATTATAAATATTTCCTCTTCATCAAATGTTGGAATTGCCGTGTAAATTGCATGCCCCAAACCAAGCATTTCTTTCTGTTCAATAAAATCAGCTTTAATCTTAGGATATTTTTCAGTTACATATTTCTCTATCTTATCACCAAGATAACCGACAACAAAAGTAGCTTTGGTTATTTTTTCTTCAACCAATTTATCCAAAATGTGACCTAGAATCGGTTTACCTCCAACGTTTAATAAAACCTTGGGAAGTGAATGTGTATGCGGTTTTAACCGCGTTCCTAATCCAGCAACCGGAATAATTGCTCTCATATAAATCCTATCTAAAATCCAAAAGTTAAAATTACATATATTCGTTTCGATATTCAATTTAATTTGATTTTAGCTATTTTACATAACTCAAATAAAAAAAAGAAGTTACGTTGAGAATTAATAACAGAATCACATCTCTTCTGGAAATAGAGAAGCCTGTTATTCAAGCTGGAATGGTTTGGGTTTCCGGTTGGAAATTAGCTTCCGCAGTTTCTAATAACGGCGGCTTAGGGTTAATCGGTTCCGGTTCTATGAAGCCCGATCTTTTAAGAGAGCATATACAAAAATGTAAATCAGCAACAAGCAAACCTTTTGGCGTAAACTTAACTTTACTTCGCAAAGATGCAGATGATTTAGTTAATGTAATTCTTGATGAAAAAATTAAAATAGTTTTTACTTCTGCGGGACATCCGGGCAAATATATTGATCTTTTCAAAAAAGCCGACATGAAAGTTGTTCATGTTGTTCCTTCATTAAAATTTGCTCTAAAAGCTGAAACTGTTGGTTGTGATGCTGTTGTTGGAGAAGGAGTAGAAGCGGGGGGACATAATGGAATTGATGAAATCACAACTTTTGCGTTAATTCCTATGTTGGTTGATAATCTTAAAATTCCCGTTATTGCTGCAGGAGGAATTGCAGATGGACGAGGAATTCTTGCCGCACTTTCACTTGGTGCCGAAGGAGTTCAAATCGGTACCAGATTTGCCGTCACTAAAGAATCTTCTGCACATGATGAGTATAAAAGAAGAGTTGTTGAAGCCAAAGATAATGATACAATTCTTGTTTTGAAAAAAATTGGGATGGCAAGAATGTTAAAAAACAAATTTGCCAATGAAGTATTTGAATTAGAAAAAAGTGGTGCATCCGAAGAAGTACTTAGAGAAAAACTTGATAAGAAAAGGGAAATGAAAGGAATTTTTGAGGGAAATTTTGAAGAAGGAATGATGGAAGCCGGACAAGGTACTGCAATTATAAATGAAATTTTATCGGTAGAAGATTTGTTCATTAAGTTAGAAAAAGAATTTAACTCAGTTAAAGAGAAGTTGTGCAAATGAAAAGAATTGCAATTTTAGGTTCTACCGGATCTATTGGTGTTAATGCTTTGAATGTTATAAGAGAATTCAAAGATCAGTTTTCTGTTTATGCATTAACAGTTAACTCAAAGATTGATCTTCTTGAAGAACAGATTAATGAATTTCACCCCAAAGTTGTTGTTGTTCGTGATGAGAAGAAAGCAGTTGAGCTGAAATCTAGAATTGGAAATAAGTGCGAAGTTTTATCAGGTGATAAGGGACTAATTGAAGCTGCTTCTTCTGATGATTATGATATTCTATTAACTGCTTTAGTAGGTTTTGCCGGATTAGCTCCAACAATAGAGGGAATCAAAAAAAGAAAGAGAATTGCTCTTGCTAATAAAGAGACTCTTGTTGTTGCCGGTGAATTAATTATTAACCTTTGTAAAGAATATCAAACAGAATTAATTCCTGTCGATTCTGAACACAGTGCAATTTTTCAAGTGCTTGTAGGTGAAAATCAAACAGAAATTAACAAACTTATTTTAACCGCTTCCGGCGGACCATTTAGAGAGTTATCTAAAAATGAATTAATGAATGTAACTATTGAACAAGCCCTCAAACATCCAAACTGGTCAATGGGAAGCAAAATAACAATAGACTCGGCGAGTATGATGAATAAAGGGCTCGAGGTAATTGAGGCTCATTGGTTATTTAATCTTCCTAAAGAAAAAATTGAAGTGATTGTTCACCCGCAGTCTATAATTCATTCAATGGTTGAGTTTGTTGATGGATCAATTAAAGCGCAGTTAAGTCTCCCCGATATGAAACTTCCCATTCAATATTCTTTTACTTATCCTCAGCGTTTCAAAAGCAGCTATGAAGAGACAAATTTTGCTAAGCTTAGGAATCTTACTTTTTATGAGCCCGATCTTGATAAGTTTGAGTGTTTGAAACTTGCATACGATGTTATGGAAAGCGGAGGAACGGCACCATGCATTTTAAATGCTGCAAATGAAATTGCAGTTGAAAGTTTCTTAAATAGAAAAATTAAATTCACACAAATTTCTGATACAATAAAATTAGCTCTTGATAAAATTGAAAATCACAAAGCACCAAATATGGAAACAATTTTTGAATGTGATCGTCAAACAAGAGAATTTCTTTACAGTAATATTTAGGAGCAGATTACAATAATGGATTATTTAATATATTTTATAATTACTATCGCTATTCTGGTTTTTGTACATGAGTTCGGACATTTTGCGGCGGCTAAACTTTCCGGAATGAGAGCAGATATTTTTGCTATCGGTTTCGGTAAAAGATTATTCGGTTATAATAAAATAACCGGATTTACTTTCGGCGATCTTCCTAAGGATTGGGACGGCAATGGTAATACAGATTACAGATTATGTTTAATTCCTCTCGGCGGTTATGTGAAAATTGCCGGAATGGTAGATGAAAGTTTCGATACCGAATTTGCTAACCAAGAACCAAAGCCTTATGAATTCAGATCAAAATCGACTCCTAAAAAATTGTTTGTTATTACTGCCGGAGTTTTGATGAATCTTCTTTTAACAATATCAATTTTGTGGGGAATCAATTTCTTTACCGGTAAAGAAATTATTGATTCTACAACTGTTGTTGGTGTAACCGAAGGAAGCTTTGCTGCAGAGGCGGGATTTCAAGATCATGATAAAATTATTTCTATTAACGGTAAATCCATCAACAATTGGGATGAAGTAATTCATGGATTTATGATTGAAAATCTTGGAAATGAAATCTCAGTTGACGTTCTTAGAAACAATCAAAATGTAACTTTAAATATTGCTCCATCTCTTATAAAAGAAGCTTCACAGCAAGGATACTTTTTAAGAGTTGAACACAGCAAACCGTTTATTTCTGATGTAGTAAAAAATTCTCCTGCAGAGGATGCCGGAATTCAACCGGGAGATATTTTCCTTTCTGTAAACAATGTAGATTTAATTTCTTCGCAGCAGGTTATTGATATTATTTCTTCTAATCCTGAAAATACAATTCCCGTTTCCATTCTAAGAAATGAAGATACTGTTGTAACAAGCGTTACTCCGGTTTCGGAAGGGAAGATTGGAATTGTACTTAGCGGTGAAACTTATGTTGGTCCAACTATAACCGAAAGTTATGGTTTTATCGGTTCTTTAACTCAAGCTCTTACAAATACTTGGCAGTACACTTATTTAACTTACGCAATGGTTAAAAATGTATTTAAAGGAAGTGTGGAATTCGGACAAGTTTTCGGTGGTCCGGTTAAGATTGCACAATTTGCAGCAAGATCAGCAGAATCCGGATTTGTTTCTTTCTTAAGATTTCTTGCGCTGCTTAGTCTTAGTCTTGCAATTATAAACATTCTTCCATTTCCGGTTCTTGACGGTGGACATTTTGTAATAATTAGTATTGAAGGAATTATGAGAAGAGAATTGCCGATCAAAGTAAAAATGGCAATTCAAAATGCCGGATTTTTCATTCTGCTTCTTTTAATGGCTTACATAATTTACAGCGATATTATAAATCTGTAATTTTTATAACTGCGGGATTTTTCCCGCAGTTCTCTTACGGCATCCTAAAAAATTCCAAACCTAACAATTAAACTAACTGTATTTGAATACAAATTAATATTTTCCATAAATTCATTTGTATTCAGAACAAAAGTAAAATTTGTTTTGAAGAAAGTTCGCTTAAACTCTACAATAAAATTAACCTTGCTTTTAGGAGAAAGATCTAATCCAATTAGAATGTTAGTTCCAACACCGCTTTTAATATCTTTTATTCCAACCGGAAATCCGTTAATTACATTTGCATTGCCGGACTGTTGACTCTCCGGATTATAATAACCGAAGCCAACTCCAAAGTACGGTTCAATATTCCACGAGAATGGTTTGTAAATTCCAGCAATTTCAATCTGTGTTTGATAATACTGATCAGTTTTAAGTTCTTGGTTGTTTGCGGAAAACTCCGACAAGAGAAATGAGCCGGAAGTTCGAATTACAAGTCCATTTTGAAAATCATTCTCAACTAAAATTGATCCAATTCCGCCTGTATTGGTTTCATTATTTGAAAACACAATTCCCAACCCAAATCCTAATTTTATGCTTTGAGCATAAATTGAAAATGTAAATAAAACTAATGCGAAGATATGTCTCATATGAAGCTCATTGCTTTTTACAATTTTCCAGAACAACTTTTGACTATACAAAAAAAAATAAATACAAATAAAATCAAAGACTTTTCTATAATAAAAAAAAATATTGCAATGATTTTATTAGTTTTACCAAAACATTCTAACGAGAATAACTATGCGTAACTTATTAATCATATTCGTTCTTTTTTATACATTAGTATCAGCTCAATCAAACGAAATAATTAGAGATGACTGGAATAAATATTTTAATGAGTTTGGATTTGACGGTTCTTTCGTTCTTTATGATTTGAATAATGATACTTTCTACCGATATAATAAAGAAGTTTGCTCACAGCAATTCATACCGGCATCAACTTTTAAAATTCCCAATACGCTAATTGGATTGGAAACGGGAGTTATAACCGGAAAGGATTTTGAATTGAAATGGGACGGTGTGAAACGTGAAATTGAAACTCACAACCAAGATCAAAATTTAGAAACAGCGTTTAAGTATTCTGCAGTATGGTATTATCAAGAAGTCGCAAGAAGAATCGGTGAAGAAAGAATGAAGAAGTTTGTTGATTCAATAAATTACGGAAATAAGAATATCGGCGGCGGAATTGACAGATTTTGGTTGGATGGTGAAATTAGAATTTCTGCAGATGAACAGATTGAGTTTCTAAAAAAAATATATCATAAAGAGCTTCCTTTTTCTGAAAGAACTTTTAATATCTTAAAAGAAATTATGGTTTATGATAAAAACGATAATTACACTATAAGAGCTAAAACCGGCTGGGCAGTAAGAAGCAGTAATCAAACCGGCTGGTTTGTTGGATACGTTGAAAGGAATGAAAATGTTTATTTCTTTGCTGTAAATATTCACTCAGCTAAAAATCAAAAAGATTTTGGAAAAGCCCGGATTGAAATAACTAAGAATATTTTGAAGGAAATGAAAATAACTGAATGATTTCTCATTCTTTTAATTTTGAAAATGGTCTTCATTATTGTTTTTAATTTTTTCGGAATAAAGATTTAGTTAAATATATAATCTGAACAGATTGAAAAAGCAAAGTATTGTTTGTTAATCTTAATGATAAAACTATTCGTTGAAGTCTCTATATTTATAATCAAAAAATAAATTTCTTAGTTAACAAGGCACAATCATGTTTGATCCGGTAGTACAAGATTCGAAATATTATAATTCAGAATTTCCCCCTTCAATGATTCCAGTTAAGTTTAACAACGGAAAGCACAATTTGTTAGGAACATACTTTACCGCACAAGGCTCTGAGCCTAAACCTACAGTTTTATTGCTTCATGGTTTCCCCGGTAATGAAGTTAATTTTGATATTGCTCATTCAATTAGAAGAAATAAAATGAATGTTTTTGTTTTTCATTACAGCGGATCGTGGGGAAGTGACGGGGATTATTCATGGAGCAACTGCATTAATGATACTAATGAAGCAATTAAATTTCTTAAAAACTGCGATCAAAAAATTTACAGAAATGATCCCAATAAAATTATTTTAGTCGGTCATAGTCTCGGGGGATTCAATTCATTCTTCCATGCTTCTAAATATCCCGAAATAAAAAATGCTGCTTGGTTAGCGGGATTCAATTTCGGATACTTTGCTGAATTCATAAAAGATGTTAACGAGTTTAAACAAATAACTCTAAACACAATGCTGCCCAGCACCCAGATCGTAAAAGGTACAACTGCTCAAAATCTTTTAGATGAAATGATTGCCAACTCCAAAGAATGGAACTTAATAAACTATGCAAACGAATTAGCTAAGAAGAATTTATTAATGGTAGCTGCAGAATATGATAATGTTGCTCCTAACGAAATTCATTTTGATCCATTTCTTAAAGTGCTTGAGGGATTAAACTCAATAGAAATTACTGCTAAAAGACTTCCTTCCGGACACTCGTTTGCATCAAAAAGAATTGAACTGCAGAAAATTATTATTAATTGGTTAAATAAAATTACTTGGTAAATAATGACTTTAAAACCAAAAGATATGAATAAAGAGGAATTTATAAAACTTGGTTATCAATTTGTTGATTGGATTGCCGATTACCTTGATAATATTGAGGATTATGATGTTCTCCCTAATATTGAACCGGGTGATATTAAGAAAGAGATTCCACCAAATCCCCCAAAGGGAAATGATAACTTCAATAACATTTTAAAAGATGTAGATGAAAAAATTGCTAAAAATCTTACTCATTGGAATCATCCCGGATTTATGGCTTATTTCAGTTCTACTTCAAGCGGACCCGGAATATTAGCGGAATTTTTAAGTGCCGCTTTTAATGTTAATGGAATGGTTTGGAAATCTGCACCAGCTTCTGTTGAACTTGAAGAAAGAATGATTGAATGGTTAAGAGAATTTTTGAATATCTCAAATGATTTTACCGGAATTATTTATGATACTGCTTCTGTAAGTACAATGCATGCAATTGCGGCAGCAAGAGAAAGTATAAATCTAGAAATAAGAAATAAAGGAATGAGCGGCAGAAATGATCTCCCTCTTCTCAAAATATATATCACGGATCAAACTCATTCATCTATAGAAAAAGCAGCATTAACACTCGGTTTGGGATTGCAGAGTATTACCAAAGTAAAAACCAATTCTAATTTTTCGATGAACACTGCTGAGTTAGAAAAAGAAGTTAAAACCGATTTAGCAAAAGGAAATATTCCATTGTGTGTTGTTGCAACTATTGGAACTACTTCTTCAACTGCAATTGATCCGGTGAATGAAATCGCAGAATTCTGTAATAAAAATAATATCTGGCTTCATGTTGATTCTGCTTATGCCGGAGTTATCTCTTCAATTGATGAATATAAAAATATTTTTGAAGGATGGAATAAAGCTGATTCGATAGTTGTTAATCCGCACAAATGGCTTTTTGTTCCTATTGATCTAAGTTCTTTATTCATTAAAAAGCCGGAAATTCTTAAGAGAGCATTTAGCTTGATTCCCGAATACTTGAAAACTGAAGTCGATGAAATTGCAGTTAATTACATGGATTACGGAATTCAGCTTGGAAGAAGATTTCGTTCACTTAAACTGTGGTTTATTTTTAGATATTACGGAACGGAAGGACTTCGTGAAATATTGAAGCACCATTTACAGTTAGCCAAAAAGTTTGAGCAATGGATTGACGAACATAAATATTTTGAAAAAATGGCTGAAGTTAATTTTGGTACTATCTGCTTTAGAGCCAGAATTAAAAATGTTGATGATGAAAATAAGTTAGAACTGCTGAATAAAAAATTGATGGATGAAGTAAATCATACAGGTAAAATATTTATTACTCATACTAAATTAAACGGTAAGTTTGTATTAAGATTAGTTCTTTCGGGAATTAGAACCGAAGAGAAACATCTTGAATTAGCAGAAAACATTCTAGATGAACAGCTGAACAAACTTATCAAAGGACAAGCTTTAGATGGATAATCTTTTTGACTTTGGATTGTTAGCTTTTACTTCAGTATTTACAATGGTTAATCCAATTGGTGTAATACCCCTTTATACTGCATTAACATCAGATTATGATGTTAGACAATCAAGACGAATTGCGGTAAGAGCAATTATAACAGCATTCATTACTATGATGCTTTTTGCATTCGGCGGAAAATTTATATTGGAGTTTTTTCATATATCAATTAACAGTTTAAGAATTGTTGGTGGAATAATATTTTTTATTGCCGGTTATGATATGCTGCAGGCACAAGTTACAAGAACAAAAGCGGAAGATGAAAATGATAGTTATGTAAACCATGATATTGCTATAACTCCTTTGGGAATTCCAATGATCTGCGGTCCAGGTTCCATAACAATCTCAATAGTACTTATGAGCGATGCTGAATTCATGATTCAAAAAGCAGTATTAATCAGTTCAATAATTATTGTTCTTCTAATAACTCTGGTATTTTTATTGAGTGCTAAAAAGATAATCGGATTTTTAGGAGAAAGCGGAAGTAAAGTATTAACAAGAATTATGGGGTTAATTGTAATGGTTATTGCAGTTGAGTTTATCTTCAGCGGATTAAAACCATTTGTTCAGGATATGCTTGGAATAAATTAGAACGCTAACATTTCTTTAAAACAAAAAAGGGTTGATTTCTCAACCCTTAAATATCATATTCGTTTTTTATTAGCTTACTGGTTGAACATTCTGTGCTTGAGGACCTTTTTCACCTTGACCTAATTTGAACTCAACTTTTTGGCCTTCTTTTAATGATTTGTAACCTTCAGACACAATTGAAGAAAAGTGAACGAAAACATCTTCACCATTTTCTCTTTGAATGAAACCGAAACCTTTAGCATTGTTAAACCATTTTACGGTTCCTACTTCACGATCTTCCATTTGAAACTAACTCCTAAAAATTTTTTGATTTTTTTTTACTTGCTTCTCAAAGCCCGCTGTTGATAAGTACTAAACAGCAATAGCTTTGATAAGTCAAATATATAGAGATTTTTTTTTAGAACAAATAAAAATGCAATCTTATAAATACCTCTCCTGCACTACAGCCAAGTGGTGTTCGGCATGTCCTATAATAATTGCAATCAATGCTTTAACACTAAGTTCGTTATTCTCGACTGTCCCGATCTTATCTAAATCACTATTTGTAAATGTAGAGAAGAGATCTATGTTAGATTGCCTGACATTTTTATAATGTTTGAGTAAAAGAGAGAAATCAAATTGATCAAACAAAGCATTTGTTACATAAGGGTTTTCATCATATCCGGGCAAAGGGGTTTTATCATTTCTTGCAATTCTTAAAATACGGTATGCAAATATTCTTTCTGTATCTGTTATATGCCCGATTAATTCTTTTAAACTCCACTTTCCATCTGCATATCTATAAAAAGATTTTTCTTCACTAATCTGCGAATAAAAATCTATTAGTTTTTTAACTTGTTCTTCATGAATATCAATAAGGTTTCCATCCGGAACTCTTTTAATATAATTCCTAAAGAACTCGGGAACAATAATACTTGAATTATTATCCATGGTTTACAAATTAGATTTTATCAACTGTGCAATTTGATCCGCTTGTTTTCTATTATATTCAAACGCAATTTTCTTATAGTTAATTAAGTCCACAATAGTACCAATCAAACAAAGTCCGCCTGTAAGAACATATAAAATACCCAAACCAATTTGATCAACAATAAATCTTTGAACGCCGGCAATTCCTAAAAATCCGACTAAAGTTAAAAGGAGAATTGTCTGTGGATCTTTTCTTCTTGCTCTGTAAATGTTTGCAAATTGATAAGCGGAATCGTCATCCATATTTTTTAATAAGTGTGCAACATAAAGTTGTTCTTCACCCATTACTTCAGGCATTAGTTCTAGAACTTTAGCCATTTAACACCTCTGATTTATTAGTTATGTATTTAGATTTTACTAAATGAAAAATTCTTATTGATAAAACAATTATAGCAAAAAGACCAAGCGGGTGCTGAAAGAACGATGAGTAGAAATCACCATGGAAAATATATGAAACAGATCTGCCCAAACCGCATCCCGGACAAAAATCAATTCCAATTGCATTAAACAAGCAGAAGTTAAAATGATCGGTTTCATAAGGATTAATAGAGGCAAGATAAATTAAGCCTCCAATCCATATAATTAATTCTAAATCGATATATTTAATCAACTTTTTCATTGCAATTTTAGACGAACCAATTAATAAATTGTTATGAAAGTTCTCTTGTTGTATAATTATCATAATCGGGTATTAATCTAATATAATTCTCTTCCATCAAGTGAGAAGAAAAAATAAAATCAGCAGAACTTCTGTTGCATGCAATAGGAATATTCCAAACAACTGCAATTCTTAAAAGAGCTTTAACATCGGGATCATGCGGCTGTGGTTCAAGCGGATCCCAAAAGAAAATTAATACATCAATTAAGCCGTCTGAAATTCTAGATCCAATTTGCTGATCTCCTCCTAAAGGACCGCTTTTTAACTTATTTATTTGTAATCCTACTTTTTCTTCTAAAAGTTTTCCTGTTGTGCCTGTAGCATAAATTTGATGTCCTCTCAAATTCTCTTTATTAAATAAAGCCCATTCAACTAAATCTGTCTTTTTATTATCATGTGCTACTAGAGCAATCTGCTTGGATTTATTAATTTGATGCGGAGTAAATTTCATTATATCTCCAAATAATTTTTCATTTCTGTTATTTCATTTATAACAGGAACACCGGTTCTTCTAAGTGTTTCTTCGCTTTGATGTCCTTTCGCAAATAATATTGATTTGATTCCAAGTTCTTCTGCTACTTCAAAATCGTGAACTGTATCACCGATAAAAAGTATTTCATCTTTATTGTGGTCGAGTTTCGAAATTAATTTTTTGCCGTTTTCTATTTTACTGTCGGCATAAATATGACTTAATCCAACCACATTAGAAAAGTATGAATGGATATTATGATAAACAAGAATCTTTTCTAAAGTAACTTGAGAATAGGCTGATAATATCGATTGCTGAATGCTGTTTTCTTTCAATTCGTTTAGAAGTGAGTTTACATTTTTATGAAGCGAAGATTCACCTTTTCTTTCTTCATATCTATCAATAAATATTTTGCCTACAATTTCAAATGGTTCTTCCTTAAAGTTTAGGTTTAACTTTTTATAATAGTCTACAACAGGAAATGTAAAAATCGATCTGTAATATTCTACAGTCATTATAGGAAGTTTTCGTTCTTTTAGAATTGAATTCATTACCGATACGCTCATTTCCACATCGTTAAATAGTGTACCGTTCCAATCCCAAATAATATGTTTAATCATTAAAGCAGATATTTTAGTTATATAAAATTATTTTAGGCTGGTAATATAATGAAGAATTATGAGGAAGATAAAAAAAGGATGCGCTTAAACGCATCCTAAATATTAATAGCTTTTCTTAGATTTTTCTTTTGAATTATCTGAAGGAGGAAGCAGTACAGTATCAATAACGTGTATTACACCGTTGGAAGCATTAACATCTGCGGTTATAACCTTTGCGTTATTTATCATAACTCCGCTGTCGTCGGTTTTAATTTTTAACTCAACCTCTGCTAAAGTATTTGCGCTGTTTAATCCAACAACATCTGCTGATGTAACTTTTCCGCTTACAACATGATAAAGCAGCACCTTTTTAAGAGCTTCTTTATCTTTTAATAAATCAGCTACCGCTCCTTCAGGCAGTTTAGCAAAAGCATCATCAGTTGGAGCAAAAACTGTAAAAGGACCTTCTCCCTTAAGTGCTTCAACTAAACCGGCTTCAGTTACTGCCGTTACCAAAGTCTTAAATGTGCCAGTACTTACTGCTATATCAACAATATCTTTTTCAACTTTTTTGCTTTCCTGTGCAAATATTAATGAAACAGAGAGCAGTATTGTAATTATCGATGCATTTATTTTAGATAACATTGTTATTCCTTTCTTTGTGATTATAAAAGGAAAACAACAAAATTTTAAGCAGAAGTTCCCAAAAAATTACGGTTCTATAAATGTGGCAGGATAAAATCCCTTTGAGATTAAATACTCTTTGTTTTCTGAAAAGAATTCTTTGATAGAGTTGATGGAAACCACTCTTGTGATTCCGTATTTTAGATTTCGAAATTCTTCAACAAAAATTTCTCCTTTATACGGGACAATATTATTGTAATCAATTGCATTTTTATTTTTAGGAGGAACAAGAATAAATTCTTTATCACCTGGAACCGAATGAACCATTCCTACCAGCTCAAAATTAGGAACACCGTCTCTTAATGATACTATAATTCCGCCGCTCATTCCTCTATTAAATACTGCGTCTAATAGAAATGAACCATCACTGCTTCTATTTGGACTGCTGACAATTGCCCTTGAAACTATTCTAAAATTTAGCGGATAACCGATTACATAAGTAAATGTTCCCCAATTAAGTTCTTTAGCATTTCCGGTTTTAAAGTTAAATGTTTTGAATGGAAGAATTGCCGCATCACTGTATTCTTTCCCTAAGTATGCAATATCTTTCTCTTTATCGGAAGCAATCAAATCAACACTTCCACTTCCGGGAAATTCTACAACATAATTCGATTGACTTTTTTTAACTGAAAAACTTTCTACATAATTAGTGCTCGTTCCATCCTTTTCTCTGAAATAAGTGAAAATTGTATCCTGCATATCTACAATGTGAGCACATGTAACCAAACCAATCTTTTTGTTCTCTTGAAAAATAATTGTAGCCGAACCGGAAGCTGTGTTTGTGAAATCAGTTTTTTTGTAATAATATTTTTGATTTACCGCCTCATCAATTCGATCTCTAAAAATTCTTTTTTCATAATCAAAAAGATATACTTCATAGAAAGCAATAGAGTTAATGATTTTAACAGACAAAACCATTTCTTCTAAATATGAAGAAACTTCTTCTGTCGGATAGAAGCTGTCATACTTTCCATCAATCTTCTGCAGCTCAGAATTATTTGCAAAGGAGGATTGATCTACTCCTGTCTTATGTGAGCAGCCGATAAATAAAAGCAATATGATGAAAGAAATTTTCATTTTAATAAGTGTTTAGAAAATCTCATCCCGATTATAAAAATCGGAATGAGATTAATATTTTATTTTTTTAAGTCTTCTTCGGTTACAGTTCCGGCAACAACTACAACTACTTTTTCGGGATCAATATATTTTTTAACTGCTGCATTAACATCTTCCAGAGAAACAGCTTCAATTTCTTTCGGATAATTATCAATATAATCTAAATCATAACCTCTTTGAATAAAAGATAGAATTGTAGAAGCCATTCCGTTTGTTGTTGCCAATCTTACTTTATAAGAACCAATCAATCTGGTTTTCACATTATTAAATTCTTCTTCCGAAACACCTTCGGCAACCCATCTTTTCAGTTCACGCATAGTAGAGCTGTAGCCCTTTGAAAGAAGATCGGGAGAGAATGTTCCCCAAATTGACCATAAACCATCGGTATAAACATCATTAGACAGAGATGCATAAATGCCGTAAGTTAATCCTTCTTCGTCACGAATAATTGACATTAATCTGGCAGTAAAACTTCCTCCACCAAATACTTGATTGGCAATGGTAAGGGGTAGATAATCTTTATCGCTATTCTTTAATCCGGTAATCTGACCAATCTGTATAGTTGCGCTGGTTTTATCTTCAAGTCTTACAATTTCAGTCTTACCTGAAGTTTTAATTTGTCCTTTTTCATAAGAAGGAATTTCAACTCCCCCTTCCCAGCCGTTAAAAGAATTGGAAATTGAACTCTGAACCGATGCATGTTCAAGATCGCCAACAGCAACAAGAATCATTGATTTTGGTCCGTAATATTTTGAATAAAATTCTTTTACGTCATCTAAAGTTAGTTTGGATAAATCATCAATTGCCTTTTGGACTGATGTTCCATGGTTAGGGTGATTTTCATCAAAAAGTAAATCATTCATTTTTTCTTCTGCTCTTACATTAGGCTCTTCCAAACTCTGTTTTAAGCCGCCTAACTTTTGATTTACAACTTTGTCAAATTCTTCTTGAGTAAAAGAAGGTTCTCTTAATTGCTCAGCTAAAAGAGAAATAACTTTATCAAAATCTTTTGATAAACATTTCCCGTTAAAATCTAATGTGTGAGTAGAAACGGAAAATCTTAATGAAGCTCCTAAGTTTTCAAGCTCTTCTGCTAATTCAAACTTGGATTTATTTTTAGTTCCTTTATCCAATAAAGCTCCTGTTACATCTGCAGCCAATGAATTTGTTTTTGGACTAAAGGCATCACCAGCTGCCAAACTTCCTCTAAATGTAATTACATTATCAACACCGGTTTTAGCTGAGATAACATCTATTCCGGCAACATTTTCTCTTTTCATGTTGTCTGTTATTTTTATCTCTTCATTTAGTAATTGAGTTGTAGCTGCGTTTAATTCTCCTTCTGCTTCAACAGGTTCTTCTTGATTTGGAGTTCTGTAAAATAGTTTACCTTCATTTCTTTGAGGTGCTTTTCCTGCTTCTGCATCAGCTCCGGCAGTAACTGGAATGAAATATCCGGTTGTTGATTTATCTTCAATAAAATATTTGCTTACTACATTTTTAACATCTTCTTCTGTTACCTTGTTGATGTTTTCAATTTTTCTTACAAAGAAAGTCCAATCCCCCATAGCAATTGATTCGTTAAGTTCGCTTGCTATTGAAAATGATCCGTCTCTTGAAAAAGCAGTCTGAGCAAATATTTGATTTTTAGCTCTTTCCAATTCTTCTTTAGTTATTCCTTCATTTTTGATTTTTTCATATTCATCAAGAATTATTTTCTCAACTTTTTCATGAGTTACTCCAGGTGCAAGCATTACATAGGGAATAAATAAACTTTCATCTCTAAAAGGCATATAAGATAGATACATATTTACAGCTTTGTTCTGATCTATTAAAGCCTTGTATAATCTGCTTGATTTTCCTTCAGATAAAATTTTCTCTAGAACTAATAGTGAAAAAGTTTCATCGCTTGTTCCTTTAGGAATTTTGTGAGCAATTCCCACAACACCAATTTGACCGCTTCTTTTCAATGTAACTCTTCTTGGTCCTTGCTGCTCAGGTTCAGTTGTATATACTTCTGGAATAGGATAAGGGGAAGAAGGAATTTGTCCGTAATATTTTTTGATTAGTTCAAGTGCACTATCTTTTTGGAAATCACCGATAACGGTTACTGTTGCATTATTGGGCCAGTAAAAAGTATCATAAAATTCTCTTAATTTTTCAATCGGCACATTTTCAATATCGGAGCGCCACCCAATTGTAGAATGATGATAAGGATGGGCAATAATTGCTGCAGCCCAAATCTCTTTATCAAGCGATTGAAACGGGCTGTTTTCTCCTCTTTCGAATTCATTTCTTACAACAGTCATTTCTGCTTGTCTATCTTCATCTCTTAAAAGAAGATTTCTCATTCTATCTGATTCAATATCAACTGCCAATTCAAGATAATCGCTTGGAATACTTTCATAATAGTTTGTTCTATCTAGCCAGGTTGTTGCATTTAACATTGCTCCAATATTTCCAAGCTTTGCATCTATATGTCCACCGTTTTCTTTATTATATTTTTCGGTTCCTTTGAACATCAAATGCTCAAGAACGTGCGTAGCTCCTGTTGTTCCGGTCACTTCATTTCTAGAACCTACTTTGTATGTAACCATAAAAGTTAGAACGGGAGCAGAATTATCTTCCATTAACAGAACAGTTAATCCGTTTGATTCCAATCTGTATTCTTCAATTC
Organism: Ignavibacteriota bacterium; assembly: GCA_002698995.1. GTDB lineage: Bacteria > Bacteroidota > Ignavibacteria > Ignavibacteriales > Melioribacteraceae. The sequence goes on from PAAX01000014.1 coordinate 203,585, forward strand.
CACCCATTTCCTTTATTTTTGAAAATCCTTCCGGATCATTAGAAGCACTAAGCATCATCGATAAAGAAAATAGTAGTGTTAATAATTTATTCATTAATCCCTCCATGAAAGTATTTGATTTTAGTATGACTTTTAGATAGAAAAAATTAATTAAAAGTTTGGTATTTTGTAACAAATATTATGATTAATCCGTCTATTAGCGCATCTTGTTAAATCATTTTGTATAAAGGAATTATTATGAATAAAATTTTAATGTTGATTTTATGTCTCGGTTCATTATTAAATGCACAAGATTTATCTATTACGGGAAAAGTAAAAGACAAGATTGATAATTCGGAATTAAGCTTTGCCAATATAAGACTGCTGAACTCAAACTACGGAACAGCCGCAAATCAAGATGGAGAATTCGAATTAAAATTAAAAAAAGGAAATCACGAAATTGTTGTTTCGTTCATTGGGTATAACAGCGATACTATTTCGGTAAATCTAACCAAAAATATAAATTTAGAAATATTATTAAATCCTACCGAAGTAAGACTTCCCGAACTTACAGTATTGCCGGGTGAAAATCCCGCTCTAAAGATAATTGAGCAGGCAATCAAAAAGAAAGAAGAACGAAACGAAAAAATAACCTCTTATGAATTCTTTGCTTATACAAAGGGAATTGTAAAAACTGCAGGCGACCTTTCTTCAAGAGATAATAGTGTAACGGTTGGATTGGGAAGCGTAGATTTCGACAGCTTAAAAATTACCGGAATTATTGAAAATACAAGTAGGGGATATTTTGAAAAGCCAAACAATTATAAAGAAGAGATAATTGCTCAGAAGCAATCTGCTAATTTTCCTTCATCAATAAATTTATTGACCGGAAGCAGAGTTATGCAGAATTTTTATGATAACGATATTGAATTTTTCGGAAAACCACTTCCAGGACCCCTTTCCGATGATGCCCTTAATTATTATTACTATTATATAAAAGATACAACTGCTATTGACGGAAACCCGGTTTTTGAAATTTATATGGAACCGGAAAATCAATCAAATCCGGGCTTTAAAGGTTCGATATTTATTAAGGATAAGACTTATGACTTAATCAAGGTTTCCTTAAATCCAAACAGTTCTGCTGTTCCGGTTTCTATTTTTAGAAATATTTCAATTGAATCACAGTTTTCGGAATATGAAGTTTATATGCCGATTGACTATAGAATTTCTGCTCAAATTAATTACCTCAATATTGTAAGCTTATCTTTTGAAGTAAACTCAATTATGTATGATTATACAATCAATAAAACTTTTAAGGATGATTTTTTTGATGAGGTTGTGATAAAAGTATTGCCGGAAGCAGACAAAAGAGATTCAGTTTATTGGGCAAATGCTCAGACAATCTCAAATACGTCTGAAGAACTTCAAGCATATAGACGAATTGACAGTTTGGAATCAATCCCGACTACATTCTGGGATAATTTTTCATTTCTTTCTACCAGAACAAGCATAACAGAAAATTTCTCTACCATTGGTCCTCTTGCACTTTATAATTTTAACCGCGTTGAAGGACATTCACTAAATTTAGGTGCTTACCTAAACAGCGCTTTAAATAAAAGATTATACTACGATATTGATTTTAATTATGGCTTTGCAGATAAAAGATTCAAATCAAGTTTTTCCGGCAGATATCTTTTAGGAGAATACAGAAATTATTTTGTAAATCTAAAAGCCTATAATCACTTAGTAGGATTGTTTGAGTCAACCGATAAATACAATAAATTCACTTCTACAATTCTCAGCTTATTCAGCAAATATGATTTTAGAGATTATTACTATACAACCGGATTCGAATTTAAAACCGGCGGTGAAATATTTTACTTTCTTGATTTATCTGCAGGATATAAATACCACAAAGATAAAAGCGCAAATGTAAATACCGATTTTTCTTTCTTCAAAAGAGATAGAAATTACAGAGTTAACAAACAAATTTTAGATGCTGATATATCTGCGGTGGAATTCGGATATGAACTTGATTTCAGAAAAATTATTGAAGATGGATATTTCAGAAGAAAAACTTCTTCCGGAAGAAGCTACTTTACTTTGAGCGGAAATGTTTTACTCAGCAATAAATCAACATTAAAAAGTGATTTGGATTTTCAATTATATCAAAACGAATTTTGGGGTTACTTAAATTCTTTTGGTTCAACAAGATTAACTGTCGGAATAAACAATATCTTTGCAAATGGAGAAGTTCCATTGCAGTTAATGTATGCCTTACCCGGAAATATAAGCGGATTGGGAAAAGGATTTTCTTTTAGAACATTGAGATTCGGGGAAGTATTTGGTGATAAAATAACATCGGTAAATATTCAATATAATCTTAATGATGAATTATTCAGATTACTTCAGATTCCTTTCCTTAAAGATTCACAGCTTAACTTAGGAGTTCATTATAATACTGCATGGGTTGATGTTACCAATAAAAGTATGATGTTATTAACTCAGCCGGCAGTTAAATTCATAAAACCTTTTCAAGAAGTTGGATTTAGTTTGTTCCATCCTTTGTTTCCAATGATATTTGAATTTACTTGGAAGCTTAACTACAGAGGTGAAAACAATTTTGTGTTCGGTATTAATACTTTTGCACTATAGTCTGTTTTTGAAAGGAACTAATAAGAGTAATTTTTGCTTTTATAATAATTCCTTTTTGATTGTCATTTACGGTTAAACAAAATATCTTAGTTCCCAATTTATTTAATAAACTAGTAGAAATATGAAAATTAAAATGTATTTAAGTCTGCTGCTGTTTTTTACAACAATAATAAACTCAAGTAATTTTGAGGTTGATAAGATTGAACCGCCGAATTGGTGGAGCGGAATGAAATGGAATGAAGTTCAGCTTATGGTGTATGGTAAAAACATAAAAGATGCTGAAGTTTCCGTTGAAGGAGAAAATGTAAAACTAATTAAAGTTCATAATGCAGAAAGTAGTTCGTATTTGTTTTTGGATTTAGCTATTGAAGAGGCCGGAACAGTTAATATTAATTTTACAAAGGCTGGAAATTCAGTTAATTATAAATATGAAATTTTGGAGAGAGAATCTCCAACAGAATCTCATAAAGGTTTCAGTAATAATGATGTTCTCTATTTGATTTTTCCGGATAGATTTGCAGACGGTGATACAACAAATAATTATTTGTTTAATGAAAAGGAAGAATTTTCATTTAGAGATTTAAATGGAAGACACGGCGGCGATATTCAAGGAATGATTGATAACCTTGATTATCTAAAAGAATTAGGAGTATCAACAATCTGGTCTACTCCGGTTTTAGAAAATAATATGTATATGAGTTATCATGGTTATGCTGCAACCGATCTTTATAAAGTTGATCCTCGTCAAGGTACAAATGAACTTTATAAGAAATTTGTTGAAGAAGCACATAAAAAAGGACTGAAAATAATCTACGATCATGTTACAAATCATGTTGGTGTAAATCATCCTTGGACAAACGATCTTCCTTTTTCTGATTGGTACAACGGTTCGGTTGAAAATCATCATACAACAAGACACAATAAAATTGCCTATTTAGATATTCATGGCGATAATGAGAGTGTTGAGTTTACAACTAAAGGATGGTTTACAAGTTATATGCCCGATCTTAATCAACGTAATCCTTTTCTTGCTAAGTATATAATTCAAAATACTATTTGGTGGATAGAATACGCCGGTATTGACGGAATACGTGAAGATACTTATCCATATAACTACCAGCCCTTTATGGCAGAATGGGCAAAAGTCTTGTTGGGTGAATATCCAAATCTAAATATTGTTGGCGAAATTTGGACCGGAGTTCCTTCATTTCTTGCAAAGTATCAAGGGAATTCATTCTTTCCCGCTGCGGTAAATTCTCATCTTCCTGCATTAACAGATTTCGCATTGCGTGATGCTTTTGTCAGATATCTTGAAGGATCGAGAGGCATTTACGATATATATGAAACAATTGCTCAAGATTTTCTATACGCAAATCCAAATAACTTAGTAACTTTTATTGACAATCATGACATTGACCGTGGACTTTATGCGGCTGATACAAACTATACTAAATTCAAAATTACACTTCAAATTCTTTTAACTACAAGAGGAATTCCAAAATTATTTTATGGCTCTGAGATAGGTTTAGCCGGAGGAGGACATCACGGAAGAATTAGAGAAGCTTTTCCTGGCGGTTTTCCTTTCAGTAACCAAAACGCATTTGAAGAAATCGGAAGAGATTCAGTGCAGAATGATTTATTTAATTTTACCAAAAAATTAATTGATCTTAGAAATAGCAACTCAGCATTAAAGACAGGAAAGTTAATTCAATTCCCACCTTACGATGATGTTTACATTTACTTCAGAGAAGATGATGAAAATACATTTATGATTATTATTAATGACAATGAAGAAACAAAGGAAATCGATCTTTCTTTTGTTGATCATAAACTAAAAGGTTTCAACAAAGCTGAAGCGTTTTTGGGAAATCATAATTTAACTCTCGGTGAAAAACCATCATTAAAGATGAATAGTAAATGTGGAGAGATATTTTTATTAAAGTAGTATACTTAAAGGCACAAAGATAAGTTTGTCTTTGTGCCTTTTCAAAATTTTACTTTTCTAATATTTCTATATTTCCGGTAAGCTGTTGAAGTTCAAGTATTGTAATTCTAGCCTGAAATTTTGCTGTAACCAAATCTGATTGCGCCCTTGATAAATTAATCTGAGCATCTCTAAACTCAAGTGAATTTACAGTTCCGGTTTCATATCTCTCTTTTTGCAGTTCAAGATTTTGTTCTGCGGCTGTTACATTCAGTTCTTCTAGACTAATTTTTTCTAACCTTTTTTGAAGAGTAATATATTTTTCTCTTACTAATCCCGTAATCCTGTTCTCTTCATTTGATAATTGTAAATCCCTAATTTTTGATTCGATGATAGCATTTTCAACATCAATGTTGTCTCTTAATCCGTTAAAAATATTAAATGAAAAGTTTAGAGCAACAGAAGCATCTTTACTTTGAGTAGTAACGGCGCTTGTAAATCTTTGGCTGTCGCTGTTTACTTCTCTATCAGAATAGCCATAGTTGGCATTCAAAGAAATACGGGGATAAAAATCTGCTCTTAATGATGTGATATTACTTTCAGAAATTTCTTTATTCTTGATTGCAATTAAGAGAGAACTGTTCTTCTCTTTAGCATATTCAATCAGAGTTTCATAATCTTTTGCAAACGCAGGAAGATCGATTTTGTCTATTACTTTTATATTTGTTTCTGGATCTTGTGCTAAAAGAATATTTAAATCCTTTCTTGCAATTTCGGTTCTCAATTCTTGATCAAGTTTATTCGATTTATCATTATTGAAGGAAACCTGTGCGTTTAATAAATCTGATGATGAAGCACCTCCAAGTGAATTTCTAATCTTAGCTTTTTCTAATCTTTCTTCTGAAATCTTCAATGAGTTTTCAGCTATTCCAAGTAATAGTTCCTGCTGAACTAAATTGAAATATCCGGCAAGAATATTAACCATAGTATTTTCAACAATTAATTTTGCTTGATAATCTCCCAGTTTTGAAAGTTCTTTATATCTAACATTATCAGCAAACATTTTAAAACCGTCAAACAAAGTCCAATTTAATGAAAGTCTCCCTTCATAACCTTTTGTTGTTGAATTGCCGAAGCTGAAGGGTGAATTTGAAGTTTGATCTGACGAACTAAAACTATAACCGCCGTTTGCATCAAGTGTTGGTAAAAATCCGGCTGTTCCTTTTCCTTCATTATTATTTGCAATCTCGTTGTTGTTTTTTGCAATCAAAATATCAAAGTTGTTTTTTAATCCTATAGAAATTGCTTCTTCGGGAGTTATAATATTCTGACTAAAAGTAATAATCGTAAAAAGCAGAAACATAAAAAGCTTTTTCATTCTAAATCCTTTTTAACTTTTTTGTGTAGTATAAGAAATATTTTCAATTGCCAATTCTTTTACAGCCGGTTCAACAGATTCATAGGTTATGTTCGGATCGTTAAACCGTGCAGCAAAATAGCGTAGTTTATTCAACACCAAAAATCCAGCTGGAAGAACAACCAAAAGAACAAAAGTTCCAAAGACCAATCCAAATGCTACCGAAACAGCCATTGGAATAAGGAATTGAGCTTGTCTGCTTGTTTCTAAAATAATTGGACCCAAGCCTGCTGCAGTTGTTAACGTAGTTAATAAAATCGGTCTTAATCTGGCAATGCCGGCTTGAAAGACTGCTTCTTTAACAGACATTAACGATTTAAGATTTCTATTAATCTGATCTATAAAAACTATGCTGTCATTTACAACAATTCCGGTAAGAGCAATTAATCCATATATGGAAAGAGTGTTTAGCTTAATACCCAAAATTCCATGTCCCCACGCAGCACCTAAAATTGCTAAAGGAATAAGAGAAAATACTAATCCCGCTTGCAGATATGATCTAAAGACTAAAACAATTACAATAAACATTGCAACCAGAGCCACAGGAAAAGCTTTTCTCATAGAGGCGGTTACTTTGTCTTGAGATCTTGATTGTCCTTCAAAAGAAAATCTCACATCTCCAACTTGTGCGGCAACAATTGGAATTACTTCATCCTGAATTTTATTCAGTATTTCGGGAACTGATGCATTTTGGTCTGCGAGATCTGCTTCAACCTTCAATTCACGCTGTCTATCTAAACGATTGATTGAAGTGATTCCTCTTTCAATTTTGTATTCTGCAACTTCAGAAAAAGGATACTCGGCACCAGATGCAGTTTTAATTCTCATTTGATCGAGAAATCCGACTGATGTTCTATCTTGATCTGAATATCTAACCCATACTTTAATTTCGTCTCTTCCTCTTTGAATTCTTTGAACTTCCTGTCCGAAAAATCCTTGTCTAACCTGCCCGGCAACATCACGCAAAGTTAAGCCCAGTGCATAAGCGGAAGGTTTCAATTTTATATTTAACTCTCTTCTTCCTTCTTGATTTGATTCGGTTACATCTTTTAATGTAGTGTAATTTTCAAGTTCTTTAACAAGTATGTCTTTCGCTTTATTCAACGAATAAAGATTACTTCCGAGAATTGAAATTGAAATCGGTTTACCGAAAAAGCTCGTTCTGCCAAATGAAGTGTTTTGTGCTTCTGGAATTAAACCGACTTTTTCTCTAACCATATTGCCGATTAAATAACTATCCATATTTCTTTCTTCGCCTGGTAAAAGATAAACAGTAAGCTTTCCGGCATTACTTCCCGATTCTCCAAAATCATTTGAACCAATATCTCTCTTTATTCCAAGAACAACATCTTTTCCATCTTTTCGCTGCTCTTTTAAATCCTCATTAACTTCCCAAGTTGCTTTTTCCATTTTCTGTAGGATATCGTCAGTGTCTTCTTCTTGTCTTCCTGCAACCAATGAAACATTTATTGGAAAATTATCACCATCAATAAAGGGGAAAAATGTTACTCCGATAAATCCCCCTCTTAATAATCCGATTGTCAAAAGAACCATTGAAATAGGGAGTACAACTGTAATCCACTTATGTTCTATTGCATATCTTAAAGAAGGAGCATAGAGCTTATAAGTCAGGAAGTTTATTATTGCTTCAATTTTCTTTCTTATTTTTGAATCTTCCGAATGAGCATGTAATCCTTTAGAATGAGCTAAGTGAGCAGGTAGAATTAAAAAGGCTTCAACAAGTGAAAATAGTAATGCTGCAATTACAACCAGCGCCATATGCCAGATGAATTTTCCTAAAAATCCATCAAGAAAAAAGAATGGAAGAAAAGCGATTACTGTTGTGAGGATTGAAGTAAAAACAGGGCCAACCATTTCCTTTGTGCCGATTATAGCAGCTTCCAGAGCCGGCTTCCCTTTTTCATAATGTGCATAAATGTTTTCGGCAACAACTATTCCGTCATCAACTAAAATACCTACTACTATTATCATCCCGAATAGCGAAATAACGTTAATTGTAATTCCAGATAACGCGGCAACAATAAACATTCCCGCAAATGAAAACGGAATTCCGACTGCAACCCAGAACGACAAACGCAGATTTAAGAAGAATCCCAATGTTATAATTACAAGTGTTAAACCAATTATTCCATTATCAACAAGAAGTTCAATTCTTTCTGTTAACGAAATTGTGTTGTCGTCAATAATAAAAGCTTCAATTTCTGTTGATGTTTCATTAAACTCGTTTACTAATGCTTTTGCGGCTGATGCAACTTCCAAAATATCTTCTTGATCTGTCTTATCTATATTTAATATTATAGCCGGTCTATTGTTGTAATAAGTTTTATCCGGTACATCTTCCCATCGCTCTTTTATTTTGGCAATATCTTTAAGATATATAACCGAACCGTCTCTGTTTCCTCTAACAACTAAGTTTGCTAATTCTTTAGCCTGATATTCTTTTCCGTATGCTCTTATTAATATTTCCTCTTCGGTTGTATCAAATTTACCACCTGAAATATTAATGTTTGTTGCACCGACCACTCTAGCTATTTCATCAAAAGTTAATCCATACTTTCTCAAATTTTCTTCAGATACTTCTATTGAGAATTCTATGTTTGGAACTCCCTCTATATTTACCTGAGAAATTGCTTCTGTAGCTAAGAGTTTATCTCTGAATTGATCGGCTATATATTTTAGATTGAATAAATCTGCGTCTCCGTATAAAACCACAGAAATTGCTCTTGTTCTAAATTTCTGTTCAAATATTATTGGTTTTTCTGCACCAACCGGAAAAGAACTAATTCTATCAACTGCATTTTTAACATCGTTTAATGCTTTTTCCAGATCGGTATCTTTAATTAGTTCAACGGAAACGGTTCCAAAATTTTCACGTGATGTAGATGTAATTCTCTCAATTCCTTCAATGCCGTCAATGTTTTCTTCTATTTTAAGAATTACTCCCTCTTCAACCTCTTCGGGAGAAGCGCCGGGATAAACTACTTGAATAGTAATTACATCAGGAGGAATTTCCGGAAAAGATGAATATCTCATATTGTAAAAAAAGAGGAGACCAAAACCGACAACAGAAAATAAAACTACGTTAGTCCATACTTTATACTTAGTAAAAAATTCAATAACGTTTTTCATTAATTCCCCTTTAGAGTTTACAGAATAGGTTTGGCAAGCATTCCTGATGAAACACCTTGCATTAATTCGGTTACCAAAGTATCACCATTTGTAATTCCATCTGAAACAAGAACTCTTTCCGTTTCTTTTCTGGCAATTTCAACTTTTCTATAATCTAACTTTCCATTCTTAATCAAGTAAACATATTCATCGCTGTATATTGATTTGCGGGGAATTGAAAATGAATCATCTAATATTTTACCTGGAATTTCTGCTTTAAGAAAAATTCCATTAAACAATCCTTTTCTATTTGGTATTGATATGTAAGCAGTTACAGTTTGATTTTGATTATCAACAACATCGCTGATTCTTTTAATTTTTCCATCCCAAGTTCCGGAAATTTGATTGCTTGTTATTTTAACCTGTTTGGAATAATCTATCCATTTTACATCAGTAACAGGAAGTGAGATTTCAACTTCCATATCTTCAAGATTAATAATATCTCCCAATTTTGATCCGACTCTTGCAGTTGATCCTTCGCGTAAATCTGCACTTTGTACTGTACCACTAAACGGTGCATAGAAATAATGTTTTTCCAATGTTATTTCAAGATTTTTAATACTGAAGTATAGCTTATAAACATTAAATCGGGTTAGAAACAATTTAACTTTTTGATTAGCTGCATTTGGGAGTTCGGGGATTTCTTCATCAAAAGAAATTGAATTAAAATAATTCTGCCATTTATCATATTCGTCAGGAAAATCTATTTTGATCTCGGGAAGCACTACTGCTAAAGCTGAAAGGAAATCACTTTTAGTTTGGTTAAGCTGAAACTTAGTCTGTCTGTCATCTATCTTAACAATCAAATCCCCTTTATTAAAAGACTGTGCCGGTTGAAAGGAGATTTTCCCTTTTTCAATTGTACCATTAACTTCACTTATTAATGCAATTGGCTGAGACGATGTTAATCTGCCGAAAGCTTCAATTACAGTCGGATTATTCACCGATTCCGTAACGATTGAATTAACAACTTTAATTCTTGGAGGAGGAGTCTGTTTTCTCGGTTCCTCTTTCATGCTTGAAAGTACAAGCATTCCAATCATTCCTATTGCCAAAATTGAGATTACAATTACCGGCATTATGGTTCTTTTCATCAAAAATTCCTTAAATTTATTGTTCTTGATAATTATTGCACACAAGAAATAGACTAACGTCTTTTTCAAAAATAAAATTCAAATAAGCAGGATAAATTATATTATTTATTTTCAAAAAAATAGGATGAAATGGCTAAAATAAAGATTCTCTTATTTATCGTTTTTTTAACAAATAGTACTGCTCAAATAAATACGGAAAAATATAGAAGTACCGGAGAGGAATTAGAAACCAAATTCTTTCTTGATATAACTGCAACTTTTGAATACGGAAATACCGAAAAGAAAGAAGCGGAATTTCAAGGACAACTTGACCATTTAACTGAGAGTTATAATTTAATTTTTGCCGGTAAAGGCGAATATAACTTTACCGATAAAAGTGAATTTGCAAATTACGGACTACTTCATCTAAGGTTTATTAAAATTATTGACGAAGAATTTAAATGGGAATTTTATACTCAAGCAAATTATGATGTAGTAAGAAAAGTTAAACTTCGTTATTTAGCCGGACTAGGACTCCGAACTAAATTATTTACTCTCGATAAAAGTAATTTCTGGATTGGTTCATCATTCATGTTCGAAAAGGAGAAGTTTGATATTCCAAACAGTGCGGTTCATGAAATAAATCCAAGTCAATTTAGATGGAGCAATTATTTAACCTACAAATTACAGTTAAAAGATGATTTACTTATATCTTCCGTGATATATTATCAGCCAATGTTCAAAGACTTTTCAGATTCAAAGTTGTTGAATGAAACAACAATTAAGATTGATATAAATACCACTCTATCACTAAAAGTTGAGCAGATATTTAGATATGATACTAATCCGCCGGATGGAGTAAAAAAGTTTGATTCAAAATCAACATTTGGATTAGTATTAACTTTCTAACGGGAATTTTATAATCATAAAAGTTATATCATCCTGCTGTGGATTTTCTCCTTTCCATATATTCACTTCATCAATTAGTTTATCAAACAGCAATTCCGGAGAATCTTTTACAGATGATAAAACAATCTCTTTCAATCTTTCTATACCGAACATTTCTTTCTTTTCATTAAACTGTTCTATTATTCCATCTGAATAAAGAAATAGAAAATCTTTTTGGCTTACTTCTAAATTGTACTGCGCATATGGAAAGTTATTTACTGCTCCAATCGGCATTCCTTTTAGTAGAATTTCTTCCAACTCATTTTTAGACGAATTAAAATATAGTATTTGCGGCATGCCTGCAGATGAAATTGAAACCTTGTTCTCTTCAATATTTACAAGGGTTAACGCCATATACATTTTATCCATCTGCATATTTTTAATTATTTTATTACATCTATTAAAAAAGTCTAATTGATTTTCATCGGGTGAAATTGAATTAAATAGGCTTTTAATTGCCACTACCATATTTCCGGCTTTCGTTCCATGACCGGTTGCATCGCCAATAACAACGGTTAGTTTATTGCCTTTGATGAAATAATCGTAATAATCACCTCCGACTTCAGTAGCGGTTAACATTCTTGCAGAAACATTTACATTTTTAAGATTGGGCAGTTCTTTAGGAAGAAGTGATAATTGAAATTCTCTTGCTTCTTCAAGTTCTTTGGTCTTTCTTTTATTGTCCGCTTCTAAAATTTGTTTTTCAATTTCCTGCTTTAAGTTTTTCTCCGAAAGTTCTTTTACTTGAATCAGTTTACTTTTTAGATTTATGTTGGTAACTGCAAAATCACGCGATAGTGTAATTGACATGGCAAGAGTGAAAATCAAAATGCCGTAAATGAAAGGATCATAAATTCCGAACAATGGATTTTCGACTATATTTAGAGCAATTATCATTTGGTAAAATCCAAGTACGCCAAAAAGTGCAAATCCGGTTATTAAAATTCTATCACCGCCAAGTTCTCTTTTATATTTTCTATTATAAAGATTATGGCTTCCCCAGATTGACATAAAAATTATAAAAGCATACGCGATATACCAGATAAACATTTCAGTTACAAAAATTCTTGTTATACTTAAAACCAGAGCAGCTGAAAGCATAAGAATAAAGTGCTTCATTATTATTGGCTTATAAAATGATTTCATGGTTGCTGCGCCGAAAAGTATAGTCATAAGGAGCGGAAACATTCCCAGCGAATTTATTGTAATCAATTCTGTTATTGTTCTTGTTAAACTCGATGAATAATTATTGTGAACAAATGCAATAAACGATATGATGAATAGTGAGTAATAGAGATTTTGAATGTTTTCTCTGTTGAAGAGATAAAGAGTTAAATGAAGAAATAAAAGTACAAAGCCAATCGTAATAAAAATGATTTTCTTACTGCTGATTCCCGAAAGCAAATTCCCTCGTTGATCCAGCAGTTCACCATAATTATCTATTCTGAAATAAAAACCGGAATAAATATTATGCTCTTCAATGATATCGGAAAAATTGATTTCATACCTAATTGCAAATTGATTTTTGGTTTTGTTTAAATGTAATGGAATCGGATATTGTATGTATCTTCTCTCATCGTAATTCTCTTGATTCGTTTCTGCAATTAAATAACCATTTAGAAATAGTTGAGATTTTCCTGGATGCCAAAGTAAAATCCCCAACGGAATATTGAGCAGAGTGGAATCAATAATTAGTTCAGCTCTAAACCAGCCTTTACCGTTCCAGTTAATTTCATCGGATTGAAATCTTGAGTTTACTTTCTGCCAACTACTGTCGATTAAATTGACTTCCTTAAATTCCTGTGAATCAGCAGAATTATATTTCCATGCATCTAGTGAATAATTCTTAATAGCATTCAATGAATCTTTAGTAAGATTGTAAGTCTGTGCAGATAAATTTATTGAGGTTATTAAAAGAATATATAGAAGTAATTTTGGATTCATTCTTACCGATTTTGTATTTCAAAGGTAAAGTTAGAAAATAATTCTCTTTTATTGAAAGCTAAATCAAAAAGAAATTAATATCTTTGTTCCTCAAAAAATTCAATGAAATGCCAAGAAAAAAACTTATAAAAATAAATGAAGTAAATTCATTTCCGAATGTATTTAATCTTTCTGAAAATCCAACTGAAAAAGATTTCAGGAGTTATTTCAATAATGAAAATAAAATTGTGCTGGAAATAGGCTGCGGACATGGTGACTACACTTATAATTTAGCACAGCATTTCCCCGATAAAAATTTTATTGGGATGGATGTTAAAGGCTCTAGAATTCATGCCGGTGCAACTTCTGTTCTAGAAAATAAAATTAATAATGCCGCATTTCTTGTTGGAAGAGCCGAAAAGTTAAATCAAGTTTTTGAGAATAAATCAATTTCGGAAATATTAATTCCTTTTCCCGATCCGCATGTAAGAAGAAAAAGTGAAAACCGCAGATTAGTATCAGAATATTTCTTAAAAATCTATAAAGAAATTTTAACGGATGAGGGTAAAATTCACTTTAAAACTGATAATGATCTTTTATTTGACTTTTCATTGAATGTAATCAGTAAGCTGAATTTGAAAATTCATTTCTTGGTTAATGATCTTCAAATAAATGATGAATCTGATATTTACAGATCAATCCAAACAAGGTATGAAAAGCATTACCGCAAAGACGGAAGAATTATTAAGTACGTCTGCTTTGGATTTTAACCTGCTACTCCATTTCTAAATTAACTTTTAATCCCGCTGAAATCCATCTTCCCGGCAGCGGCACTTGATCAAAATCTGAGTAAGCTTTGTTAAATAGATTTGAAGCATTAACAAAAAAATCAAAATAGTTTAGTGATTTTGAAATCCGTAAATCTGCTAGAAATATATTTTCAAGATTCACTCTGTTTTCATATCTAAACTTCCAACTGAAAATAATTCCTAAAATAGAATTATGATCAACACCAATTACAGCTTGGTGTTTGAGGTTATCCAGAATGTATTTTGACTGAAGATTAACAGCATTTCTTTGTAAATCTAAATAGGTATATGACAGCTTTATGTTTCTTATGAATAAATTGTTGAAGTCGCTTTCTATTGAAGTCTCAATTCCGATTGTGTTTAATTCTGTTAAGTTTGCAACCTGCCATTTATCTTGATTGGTCAATCTTAACCAGTCAATAATATTTTTTCCGTCTCTTCTAAAAAGAGCAAGATTAAAAATGTAATTTTCAGTAAGTCTGTTAAATCCAACTTCGTAACTTGTAGATTCTTCATGTATAAGATTTGGATTTCCAATTGTAACCGGATCAGTATAATATAATTCTGTGTATGAAGGGAGTCTGAATGATTTACCGAAAGTAGTATACAGTTTATTTTGGCTGTCAAGCTTATATGCTAAATCAATTCCGGGCCAGAATTTCCAATCGATATTTCCATATTTGTAAGCGAAAAATCCAAGTGAAAAAATAAACTGATTTTGAATGCTGTGTGAGTACTCAGTAAAAAATCCGTATTTAGCTCTTTGATGATTTCCAAGATTTGTGCTGTAAATTTCATCTTTATTAAATTCTCCTCCGGCAACAATATTGCCGAAATCAAATTTTCTGCTTAATGAAATTTCGTTTCCATAGTTAAATGATTTATGAAAATTTCTGTAGAATGACGGTCTGTTAAAATCGAGAATATAATCATCGGTATTAATTCTGTAAAATACTTTTGCGTTTACTTGAAATCTGTTAATATCAAAATCAGCAGAAGTATTTATGAATCTTGTAATTGTATGTTCCCACTGATTATTAAACCTTGTTGAATAAAAAGTATTTGCTGCAAATTTTTTATCAAGGTAACCGAACATGAAAGAAATATTTCCTTTACCCAGATTGAGATATGAATTATAATTGAAATTGCTGATATCAAAATGTGAGTTTTCTCTATATCCATCAGATTTGCTTTTATTTATGGAAATCGTATTTCCCCAGTTTCCAAGCGGGTAGGAAACAGTCAATCCGGTTTCGTATAAGTTATTTTCTCCACCCCGCAAATTCAGAGAAATCCTTTTCGATAAATCCTTTCTAGTAATTACATTAACTGCTCCGGTAAAAGCATTGGGACCAAAAACTCTTGAACCTTGTCCACGTAAAACTTCAATTCTTTCAATGTTAGAAAAACTTATCGGCAGACTTAAATTATGATGAGCTGTTTGAGGATCTGTTAACTTAATTCCGTCAATCATTATTAATGTCTGCTCAAATGTTCCCCCTCTAATTGAAATATCTGCTTGAACATTTTCTGCACCGCGCTGTTTTATATCAACACTTTGACTGTATTGAAGCAGATCTTGTACATTAAAAACGGGAGCATTTTTTATTTCATCAAGTGTTAAGACTTCTATCGATCTGGCAGCATTACTGAATGAAATTGGAGATTTACCGGCAGTAACTATAACTTCATTTAAATTGTATTTTAATGTGTCTTGTGCATTAATTACCGCAGCAATAAGCAAAAAACATACTATTACATAAAATTTATGATATTTCATCGACTATTATTCTTTCTAGTAAATTGGTTTTTATATGAGGTTGTAAATATACTAAACCGATCTGAAAGAATAGAGGAAAGAGTAATTAGTATTTCAATTAATGATGAAGGGAATTTATGCCTTTTGAAATAACTTCTTTTCAAAAGGCATAATTAGTAATTGTCAATTACTTGTGAACATGTTGGATTTATTTAATCAACATCATTTTGCGTGAAATTAATTGGCTTCCAGTAGAAAGCTGGTAAATATAAACTCCGCTTGGTAAAGCAGCTCCATTAAAACTTACTCTGTATCTTCCCGCTGGTTTCTGTTCATTTACTAATTCTGCAATTTCTCTTCCGAGAATATCAAAGACTTTTAATGTTACATTTTGCATTTGAGACGTTGCACGCAACGTCTCTACATTTGGTATTGTATATTCTATTGTTGTACTTGGATTGAACGGATTGGGATAGTTTTGAGATAATCTAAATTCATTTGGTGTTCCTAATTCTTCTTCATCAACTTTTACTAAAGTGCCATAACCTACTCCATTAATATATGCTCCGACTAATTCTTCTAATCCTTCTAAATATGAACTTATTCCAATTCCTTTAGTTACTTTTGTTGGATAGACATCTACAATAGGATTCCATATTGTATCTATAGGTGTGACATTCGAATCTATTAATACTTCACTAAATCTTTTATTTTCAAGTGAAATTCCTAGTAAGTTTTTCTTATCCGTCCATGTCGATTGTAATCCCCACCATAATTGAGTAAAGTTTGGCGTCCAAAGTGATTTATTCGGCACATCAAAATCAAATAATAAATGATCTTTTCCATCAGTAGCACTATAATAATATACTTTACCATTACCATCATTTCTTTGAAATCTCCAAGCATCTACTCCATATTCTCCGAAAATGAAATACTTGTTGTCATTGTTCATAACTGTATCACCGATAATTTCCACAATACCATAGCCATAACCTGAAGTATAATATTCCCATTTATCACCAACATGTAATGGGTACCAATCGGTTGAGTCAATTTGTGCAAACAAAGTACTTGTGCAAAAAAGAATTAAGTAAAATGTTTTCTTCATTATTATCACCTTTAGATTTTTGTTTTATTTTAACAGAACGAACTTTTGATACTTGGATTTAACCAGATTGCGAAATGTTTCAATTTATAATATATAATTTCATTAAAGGATTGGCAAGTATAATTAAACTCCATTTTATTTTTCTTTATTTATAATCTGCAAAACATGCTGGAATGCAAAATAAAATTTGTTGATAAGTTTTTTGTGATTGGATTTACTAAGCTTTTCTTAGCGTTTTAACTTCCTCTAAAATTTGCGGAAGTATTTTGCCGGAAGGTCCAAAAAGAGAATAATCTGCAAAATTTGTTAATTCGGTCTCTTCAATATTTACTTCAACAAGAAATGAACCGGAACGTTTTGCAAGAATTGGAATATTTGCAGCGGGATATACAATTGCAGATGTACCAACAACAAAGCAAATATCCGAATGAATTGCTTTAGATTCGCCGTCATTAAAAATATCTTCGGGAAGAAATTCTCCGAACCAGACAACATCGGGTCTAATTAGTCCGCCGCAGCTTTTACATACCGGAATTTTACCTGAAAACTGCAGATCTTCTTTATTATAAAAAGTTCTGCAGTTTATGCAGTAATTTCTTTCAATATTCCCATGAAGTTCATAAACATTGCTGCTTCCTGCTCTTCTGTGCAGATTATCAACATTTTGAGTTACCACGGAAACATCTTTGTAATACTTTTCAAATTCAGCAATAGCTAAATGTCCCGGATTGGGCTGGGCTTCATTTACAATTTTTCTTCTGTACTGATACCATTCCCAAACCAATTCCGGGTTTCTTAAAAATGCATCAAAGCTTGCAAGTTCTTCCGGCTTAAGTTTATTCCAAATGCCGTCTTTTCCTCTAAAAGTAGAAATCCCGCTTTCGGCTGATATTCCGGCTCCGGTAAAGAAAACAATTCTTTCTGCTTCGGATAATTTCTCTATAAACTCATCGGAAAATTTCATTTTTATTCGTTTTTAATTTCTTCCAGCAAAGCTTTTGCTTCTTTTTTCAATTTAGGATCATCTTCATCTTTTACCGTTGAGCTGATTGCCTTGTTGAGCATTTCTCTGGCTTTTTCATATTCATCTTCAGAGATTAACGCTTTAGCATAATCAAAGTAGAACATTACAAAGTCCGGATAAAGCTTAATTGCTTTTTCAAATTCTTTTAATGCAACATCAATATCTCCCCAGCCAAGACCAAGAGGCCATCTTACAAAACTTGGTTTTTCGGCAAGCTTAGCATGAGTTCTTGCCAAAATATAATGTGCAACTCCTTGAACGTAACTTCCTCCGTTTCCTAATGAAATTGCTTTCTCGCAATCATTTTTTACGGAATCAACCACTGAGCCGACAGAAAAGACTCCTTTAAATAAAGCAACTCTTCCCAAAGCAATTGATCTTCTAACATAATTAATTGATTTATTCGGTTCTATTTCAATAGCCATATCTGCATATTCTTTTGCTACGCTATATTGGGCTAACTGTTTATCTTTTTCTTCATCCGTATCAGCTTTCATATTTTCGGCTAGATCAACATAAGTTCTGCTTAAGCGCCATAAAACCTCCCAATTTTTCGGTTCAGCTTCATGAGCTTTCAAGAATAACTCTAATGCTTTTTTATGATCGTATTTCTCATAAGCTTCATCCCCTTTAGTAATAAGCTCGGAAACTGATTCTGATTTAACGGATACAGCAAGAACAAACAGCATAAGTATGGTTGTAAAGAATGCTCTCTTCATTTTTTCCTCTTGTTAATTATCAAACAGATTTTCCTTAAAATTATCTTCTTCATTTTCATTTGGAATATAGAGAGAAGTATTTGCAAGTGGAAGAAATTTTGTCCAGCTTACTCCTCGTTTTCTCTCTGCATCAATCGCTTGTTTATACGCATTTGTTTTCGCACTTAATTCATCAGCCTGATATAAAACTATTGCTTCAAGTGTTTTCGGTTCAACCGGAGAAGCATATTCCAGTTTACCTTGATGTGAAAGTATTAAATGAATTATTTGATTTTTCAGTTCTTCAGGAAACCCATCAATTTCATCAATTGCTTTGCTAACCTTAATTGATGCAATTACAATATGTCCTAATAATTTACCTGAATCGGTGTAATTAAAATTAACATCTTGTGCAAGTTCCTCAACTTTACCGAAATCATGAAGAAGAGCGCCTGAAACAAGAAGATCTCTATCGATTTCATTATGGAAAGTTGACATAAGCTCGCAGATTTTTACAATCTCTAAAGTGTGTTCTAAGAGTCCGTGAATATAAGAATGATGCCAAGCTTTTCCAGCCGGAGCGTTTATATATTTTTGATAATCTTCTCCTGAAAACATTTTGTTAAGCAGAGCATTTAAGAATTGGTTTTGTACTGAATCAATCTTCTCTTTAAGTTGTTTTTCAAGAGCTTCAATTGGATATTTTGATTTCTGCAAAAAATCTTTGTAGGTAACTCCGCTGCTTTCTCTTGCAACAGAAATTTGATCAATAATTATTTGAGGATTATTATTAAAAAACTCAAGAGCACCGATGAGTTTAACTATATCTCCTTCTTTGGCTTCATTAAAAAAACTTTCAAAATTATCCCATTTTTTTGCCGAAATACTTCCTGTCTTATCTTTCAGTTCCAGGTTAAGAAAGCTTTTACCGGTTTTTGTCGGACGAGTTTCAATTTTTGCAATAATAAAATAATGCTGAATTTTATCACCGTTAACAAGTTCATTTATTGGTTTTTGATTAAGCATGCGATTCTCATTTAATAAAACAAATCATTTTTTATCAATCTTAAGAGTAACACTTCCGGCTGGAAGCTGAACGGAAACCGAACGATTTAAAAGTTCAATTGTAATTGCAATCATTTCATCGGTATCGTGTCTATACACAACACCTTCTACACCTGCCATCGGACCTTCAACAATTTTTACATGAGTCCCGATCTTAATTCTATCCGACACATACACATCGGGATTCCCTTCCAGCATTTTTCTTAAATTATTAATTTCCCACTCTGGTATTGTTGATGGTTTCCCTTGAAAGGATACCGTTTTAATTACAGATTCAGTTGCAAGAGCTTTATATCTTTCTTGAGTATTTGCATAAATAAAAATATATCCTTTAAATAAGGGTTCCTTTACTTTCTTTTTTCTATCGCTCCATTGTTTTACTTGGATGAATGTTGGTAGATAATTTTCAATTTCTAAAATTTTTAATTCCGTTTCAACCTTAAATTCATGTCTTGGTTTAACGTACAAAGCGTACCAGTTTTTTATCTTATCGTCTATAATATCAACTACAGTTTCCATAATTACTTCCAATAATTAGCAATATTTATTAAATAATACTTTCTTTCAAAACTTTAATAAGTTCTTCATTGTGAACCGGTTTGGATAACAATCGTTTAATACCGTAATTATAATATTTTTCGTCAACAGAATCTTCAAGCTTTGCACTAATAACAATTACTTCAACTTTGTTATGCGGATCTTTTTTACGCAATGCCTCAACCAATTGAATTCCGTTCATCAAAGGCATATCATGGTCAGTTAAAATTAATGAGGGCATTGTTTTGCCTAGAATACTCATTGCTTCAAAACCGTTAACAGCTTCCAAAACTTGATAATTGTCCAATGCTTTTGAAACTATTCTTTTATACAAACTTCTTTGAATCGGATCATCCTCAACAATTAAAATTACATTCTGCGATTCCGGTAAGGTTATATGAAATTCAGAACCTTCATTTTCCTTTGAGTAAAACCAAATATCTCCATTCTGGTTTTCAACAATTTCTTTTACCAAGGTCAAACCTAATCCGCTCCCTTTTTCTCCGCCGGTACCGGATAATGAAAACTTCTGATCTATTCTGAAAAGTTTTTCTTGGTTTTTTTCCGAAATACCTACACCTTCATCTTTCACAACAACTTCAATCATTCCTTCTTTAAAATTATCGGCAGAAATAAATACTTTCTTTCCTTCGGGTGTAAATTTAATTGCGTTACTTAATAGATTTGAAACTGCCTGCGTTGTCAATCTTTCATCGCAGTTTACGCTTAAATCGGGTGGTATATTAGTTTTTATTTCTATGTTTTTTCTGATAGCCGCACCGGTTAAAGCAGAAACGCAATTAGATACTAGCATTTTAAGATTTAGTCTAACCGGATTTACCTGCATTGTTCCCAGTTTTAATCTAGACCAATCAAGCAGATAATTTACAAGCTGCAGCTGACTTTGAGAAGCCTCATAAATGTAAGTTAAGTATTCATTCCTATCTTTTTCGGAAAGTGATGTTTCATGAAGAAGTATTTCGGCAAAACCCAGCAGACTTGTAAACGGAGCTCTTAAATCATGTGAAACTATTGATATTAATTTATCCTTTGCCTTATTTAACTCTTTTAGATCATTGTTTTCTTTTAATAAATCAACTTCATTTTTCTTTACCTCTGTTATATCGGTAATTACTGAAACAACTAAAAATTCTTTTAGGTCTTCATCAAATAATTTTGTGAAGAATTCTCCAATCCAAACAATATTATTGGATTTATTTTTAATTCTATATGAAGTGTTAATCGTATCGTTTTCACGAAGTTCAATATTTTTAAGAGACTTTCTATATTCTGCCGTGTCTTCATCAATTATTAAAGTGAAATATTTTGAGGGGAGTTCTTCAATTTCTTTAGCTGAATACCCGGTAATTTTTTTAACGGAGGAACTATAAAATGAATCGCTCAACCTTGAAAGACTTCTAACAATTAATGCAATACCGCTTTCATCAAAAGAAGAAAAGGCTTCTACATATTTATTACGAACTGAAGAATTACTTTTTAATTTTTCAGTAAGACTAATTACTTTTTCAAGATCATTTTCATTCTTAAGATATTCTTTAATACTATTTTCGATAATCGATTTTTCCATGTCGGCTAAATTATTTTTTCAAAATATAATGAATAGCATCTGATTAATAAAACATTTAGCATGAACTTATATTTATATTTCTGCGTTTATAATTTTTTGATAATCCGATATTTATTTTACTAAGGAAATTTTATGAAAAAGTTTTTCTTGTTATTTCTAATGTGTTTTTCTTTTACACTTTTGGCAAAAGCTGAAAACGGATCAATTACCGGAAAAGTAATTGACAAATCAACAAAAGAAGCTTTGCCCGGAGTTAATATTCTTATTGTTGGTACCAACATCGGTACTTCAACAAATTTAAATGGCGAATTTATAATTGATAATCTGAATGCGGGTATTTACGCAGTTCAAGCTTCATTTATAGGATATAACAGAATTACAAAAACTGATGTAATTGTTAATTCAGCAAGACCCGCAGATATATTGTTCGAAATGGGTATAATAGTCATTTTGTGTTGCTGTTTACAAATAAAATTACTTAGGTTTCAAGTAAAAATACCACTTAAAATAGTTTATTCTATTTGCACGAGATAGTCCTCTATGTAAACGATAACTTTCTTTCAGTCGACTAAAATAACCTTCTAATGCATTTGTTGATTTAGCTATTTGAGGATTATTTACAAAATGAAACAAGTCTGGTAATGCTTTGGTCAACATGCTTCTTGCTCTCAAAATATCACTGAAAACTGGACCTCTATTCGAGGATCTTTTCATTATTGATCCAAATCTATTTTCCCATGCTTTAACTGCTTTTATATATCTTTCAGATTCTACTTCTGTTTTTACTTCTGTTAGTACTAGAAATAGTTCTCTAAGATATTTTGCATCTGTTCTTTTGGGATTCCGTCTACACCAACTTAATCCTTGACGCTGAACATGAATTATACATCTCTGAATCATAATCTCTGGCCAAACTAATTTTAGTGCTTTTATCTGCTGTAAATGACCATCTACTGTTGCACTAACCGGATTTAGACCATGCAATATCAAGTAATTATAAATACTAAGTAAATCCTTTGAGGTTTCTCTCAGATTGCTTTCCGCTTTGATTATTTGGTGACTTTCTGAATTCATTGAGGCATATATTCCCCATGGTCTGTTCAAATATGTCCCGTCAAAAATTACATGCTTTATTATGGAGTATTCTTCATTTTGTCCTTCTGGCGGTCTTTCTAGCCAATATTTTATTACTCTTCTTATACTTGATTGACTAGTCTTATGCATCGCTGCTAGCTCACGAACACTGTAAGATTCTTTTATCCATTGCTCAAACCAAAGGTATCTTCGTTCTTCTTTATTCTTATTTAAACTCCACAGATAACTTCTCTTACAGTTCAGACAATAATATCTTTGCTTGCCTTTACTTGTTGTACCATTTAGCTTAACTTTTTTTGAAAAACAGTATTTACAATGTTTTTTTTCATTCGATTCTCAATAATTTTGAGTTTAGTCCCCATAAATATATATCAAAGAACATCTTACAGCAATTTTAGCAACACTTTTTGACTATTATACCCGAAATGACAA
>PAAX01000015.1 GCA_002698995.1 Ignavibacteriota bacterium
AATTCCTTATATTTTTTATAACAAGAAACTTATAAATGCTAATAAAATAAAAAATATAATGAAAATTTGAATTGATTAATTTATTTAGTGGAGATAAAAAAAAGATTAGATTATTTAATTGCCGTCCGATTTATCAGATGGACTGATTGGCAAGAAAACAAAAAGGGCTTTAGCCCAAACGAAGATTGACAGAAAAAATAAGATTTGTTTATTTGGACTAAAGTCCAATTGAGATTTTTTGATTTAATCTGATCCGTTGGCTGAAGCCAACGGCAATATTGATGATTTGTTTTTTACAATAAATGTTATTGAAATAAATGAACAAAAAGTTGCGGAAAGAGAGGGATTCGAACCCTCGATACCCTTGCGAGTATACTTGCTTTCCAGGCAAGCCAGTTCAACCACTCCTGCACCTTTCCGAAAACGAAGTTCCAAATATAAGAAGATTAGGACTTAGAATTCATAAAAAATCAAAAAAAATAATGCGGAAAGAGAGGGATTCTCCCGAAGGGATGCCAATGGCAGAACCCTCAGGAAATTAAAATCGTAGAGTAAATATTTCCAAAATCAAATTAGTCCATGCGGAAAGAGAGGGATTCTCCCAAAGGGATGCCTATGGCAGAACCCTCGGAAAATTAATATTTGCTGAATTAGACTAATACAGCGGAAAGAGAGGGATTCGAACCCTCGGATCGGCAATGCCGATCAACGGTTTTCGAGACCGCCCCGTTCAACCACTCCGGCATCTTTCCTTTTTTAAGGTAACAAATATACTAAGTTTATTTTTTAGTACATAGAAAGAGGAGCAGCTTACTGTCTTTTCTTTAGAATTTTATAAATATTCCAAAGAATTAATGAGGTCATGTAAATAAATCCGGGAATTACAAAAACATATAAAATAAAATCAGATTTGTAATCATTTAGGAAGTAGTAAAAAATTGCTGCAGGAAAAACTGCAGTAAAAACAAACAGCAGATTGTTAATTACAATAAATTTTCTAATGGATTTGTTTTCATCTTTATTTTGCATTCTTAAAAATACAACCGAATTTTCTCATTTAAAATAAAAAACCCGGCAGATGGTACCGGGTTAGAGAGAGTGCTAAATAAGAATAAACTCTTAATTATTTCCAACATTCTTTAATAAAACAGATTCAATTGCTTCTTTGAAAGCATCTTTTGGTAAAGCTCCTTGCGCCATTTGAGGTTTATCTGTTGTTGGGCAGAATAATAATGATGGAATACTTCTAATTCCAAATACTGACGCCAATTCCTGCTCTACTTCAGTATCAATCTTATAAATATTTATTTTGCCGTCATACTCAACAGCTAATTCTTCCAATATTGGAGCAACCATTTTACAGGGACTGCACCAATCAGCATAAAAATCTATAATACATGGGAGTTCACCTTGATAATTCCATTCTTTGTTATTTTCATAATCAAATACTTTTGATAAAAAAGTTTCTTTTGTTAAATGCTCTACCATTTATTTCTCCTTTTTAATATGTCAATAAGATGCAATCTACCCGATTTGGATTCTACAATACCAAATTTTTTTTTAATTTGCGCCGACATTTATTAATCAAAGGAAATTATCTTGAAAAATATCTCGAAATATTTCATTCTGGCTTCGCTAATTATTTTAGTTAATGCTTGCTCAACACAAACTCAAACAGCAAATAAAGAACTAATTACTTTTAATATTAATATTGATTCATCTACAGAAACGTTAACTAATTTTGCCGGATTTGGAGCTGAATGGGACAGCAGAAATTATCTTGCATACGGAGTAGATAAAAATGATTTTGAATTAATAAAAGAAAGATTGGATTGGTTGGAAATTCCAATTGTTAGAATAATGATGCAGACAAACTGGTTCTTTAAGCAGGGTGTTGGTTATACTCCAAATTCTCCCGATATGCAGTCTTTATACAGACACTTAGATTACTGCCAGGATAATAATGTTGATGTGATTTTAACCGATTGGGGAATTGAACCGGATTGGTTAAAAGTTTCGGGTTTGCAAAAAGTTGATGATAAAAAATATGCAGAGATAATTGCAGATTATTTGGATTACCTCTATAACGATCAAGGTTATACATGCATTAAATATTTTGTTTTAGTAAATGAACCAAATTATGAAGTGGGAGATTTTAGCAGATGGGGAGAAGGAATTAGAAATGTTTATCAAGAAATGAAAAGAAAAGGTTTGACTGATAAAATAATGCTGGCTGGTTCAGGACAAAGCAATGCAGACGATTGGCACATTAATGCAGTTGATCATTTCCATGGAATATTCGGAGGTTATACTTTTCACAGATATGAATGGAATGAGTTTATTAGAAATCAAAAATTTATTTCTTATGTAAGAAATTTAATAGATTATGTTAAAGAGAAAGATCCGGAATGGAAAAGTAAACAAGTTATTATCTCTGAAGCCGGAATGAGAGATGGACAATCTACTGCAATAAATACAAATATTGATAAGTTTGAATACGGTATGTTTATGGCAGATTATGCAATTCAAGCGCTTCAAGGAGGCGCACACGGCGTTTTAGCCTGGATGCTTGATGATAATAGTCATCCCGATTTTGAATGGGGTTTATGGAAGAATAAAGAGAATAACTTTGAAATTAGAAAATGGTTTTATTCTTGGGGATTATTTATCAAATATTTCAAAAGAGATTCAGAAATGTTTCTTCCTGTTACAAGATCAGTTAATTTACGTACGATGGCTGCTAAATCACCTGATGATGAATGGAGTTATGCTTTTATAAATTATGAAAACTTTGATGTTTATATCAATGTGAATAATGACTTTATGGGAAATGAAGATTTGTTGAAATTCATATATAAAGAAGGGATGATTAAAATAGATGAAGATGGATTTCCAAAAAGTAATGATGAAATAGAATCAGAAGAAGGAAAGTTTACTTTTGTTTTGCCTGCTAATTCAACAGTTGTAATAACATCTATTGATTAATTGTTTTTGAATTTATAAAGTCCGCCGCCGTCGGTAACAATCCAAATTTCATTTTTGGAATTTGTTACTGCGGCATTAATCAAATTAACAGAAAGAGGTGAATTACTTTTATCAATCAATTGAATTGAATTTGGATTTTGAAAAATATATAATCCATCGGGAGTAGATAAATATTTCTTATTGTTTTTATCTATGTAAAAATCTGAAACATAATTTCTATTAATTAATGAAGTAAATTTAATCCATTCGGTTCCATTAAAATATGATATTCCTCCGATGCTGCCCGATTTGGGTCTATGGGTTACCCAAATTTCATTTCCATAATTTTCAACCGTTTGAATATCTAATCCGAGCTCAATAATATCTGTAATTTGTACAAAATTAATTCCGTCATATTTAACTAAACCATTATCTGATGTACCAATCCAAACGTTATTGTTATCATCTACTGAAATATCATTTACATTTTTTATAAGTGATGAAGTGGATTCATTATAAAAAGTAAAACTGCTTCCGTTATATTTTGCAATTCCACTTGCTTTAAAGCCAAACCATATTTCACTATTATTCCCGTCAATTGAAGTGATTATATCATTTGGAAAATTAGTTGTATTGGCTGAATAAGCGGTAAATGAATTTCCATCAAATTTATAAATATCATTTTCAGCTGCAATCCAGCTTTCATTTTGATAAGAATAAATATCATAAATCTTATTTGAAGAAAATGATTGGAAATCAGAATTAATATGAGAGAATGAATGATTCTCAAATTTTAATAATCCACTGCCTAAAGTACCAATCAGTAAAATACCATCTTTACGTGATGAAACAGTTGTGAGGTTTTTTTCAAGTAGTTCAAAATCATTTTTAAAGTAAGGAACCCATACGGAGGTATCGGTAAGATTCATAAATGATCTAGTTTGCGAATTGCTTCTAACAACAAAGTTATTTGTTAATCCCTTAAAATTAGGAAAAAGATATTTTACAGTGTAAGTGCCTGGTATTAAATTTCTAAATGTGTAAGGAGTTTTAAACTCAGTTAAAGAATCATTTAAAACTATCTGTGAATTATTTGGAATTGATTCACAAAGTAAAGAACCTAGCATTCGAGGATTTTCATGTAAATCAATTGTCAGTTCAATTTTAGAGTCATCGGAAATATTAAGTAAAAAAGTTGTATCTCTATATAAATCTTTCTTTAATGTTATTAAATAACTTCCAAGTTCAAGTCTGTTAATCTCTGCCGGAGTATTTTTCCCGATGTAAAAACCATCCTTAAAGATTTTCATATCACTAGGAACAGAATTTACAACTACAGAAGAATTTGTCGGATCTAAATTCTCAGGTGAAGTTGATATTTCTTTTTCACAACCAACAAAAAAGATTATACACAGAAGAAAAACTAAATACATTTTCATTTATTTAGAAACTTCACCTTTATATTTAACAACACCGCCTCCAAAGGTTGAAATCCATACAGTACCATTAGCATCTTGAGTAATATCAGTTATATAATTGCTCATTAAATTAGAATTATATGTTTGATATTCCTTTCTGCCGGCGTAGTTTTCAAAAATTACAATACCGGATTCAGTGCCTACATATTTAATATTATTTGGAGAAATATGAATAACATTTATATAGTTTGATGGAAGTCCGCTTATATATTGAACAAATTCACCATTTACAAGATTTGTTAAACCTCCTGGTTCATGAATTGTGGAATAAGAGAAATAATAAGTGAAAGGGGAATGTGCAAACCATACAGTACCATCGGGTGCTGCTTCAACCGCAGTTAATTTATTGCTTGGTAAAAATTTAGTAGTATATGGAGGATTATTATAAGTTCTGGTCCATTTGCTTTGGGAATATTCGTAAATTGCGTCATCGTAATCGGCAACCCACTTATTGTTATAAATATCTACTGCAATATCTCTTGGACTGACAGGGAGTTCATCAATATAAATACTTGGTTTATATACTGCCCATTTGTCGTTTGAGATTCTTACAACTCCTCTTCCAGTTGCAATCCAAACATCTCCTTCAAGGTCAATCTCTATATCTTCAATATTATTGTTAGGTAATCGAGAATTGTAAATATTGAAAACAGTCCAAATATTATTCTGCATTTTTGCAATACCTGCCGCAGTACCAACCCATAATGTTTGATCGTTTCCAAAAGCTAAGGCAGTTACTTTATTGCTTGGAATTCTTGAATTTGATTGTGAATATTTTTTCCATTCAATTCCGTTAAAGAAAAATAAACCGTAACCATCGCTTCCAACCCACAAGTTATTTTTATCATCCGTAACAACTGCATTGATGTAATCAGTTTCCAAACCTGAGTTTAGAACTCTATGGTCAACCCAAATTGTTGTATCCTGCATTCTTCTTTCGTATTGGGTAACTCTATTGCTGTTAACAATTATTTCAGTATCAAAATCTCTAAAACCTTCCAACTCGTATCTGATTTTATATTTACCCGGAACTATATTTTGGAGTATTACAGGGGCAACTTTTCCTGTTGCCGAATCATTTAGAAAAATTTGTGCACCTGTCGGTCTAGATTCACAATTAATTTTTCCAAGCATTCCAGGATTCTCTAAATAATTAACAAATATATTTTGAGGTTCATCTTTTGATGCATCAACAAGAAAAGTAGTATCTCTAAAGAAAGGTTTCTTTAATGTAATTTCATAAACATCATATTCTAGATGCACCATACTGTCAGGTGAATAATTTCCAGTAAATATTCCGTCCTGCCAAATTTCAGCACCTTGAGGATAAGAATTAATGTAATAAAATCCTTCCGGAGCCGGACCTTCAGGTGGAGTTACAGAAACTTCCTTTTCGCATGAAGATAGAACAATTAAGAATGCTAATACCGGTATAATAAATATTTTTTTCATAATCTTTCTTTAATTAGTTTTTATACTGTAACCAAAAGAATTGATAAATTCTTCTGTCATATACATAAAATAGTTTTGCTGAATAAAAGATCCGAAAATTCCAATTCCTCCTTCAACATTAGAAAATTCTGATTCACCTAATCTAACTGAATAATTATCCAATACATTATTTGTAATCAAGTAATAAGATGTAAGATTTTGATCTAAAATAATCAATTCAAATCGAAGTGCTTTACTTATATAATAATCTTGTTTTCTATATTGATCATCATAGATATTTTTTAATGTTTTTTCTAATGCGCTCAATTCAAAACCAACTCCAATTTGATTTGAAACAGAAGGATAAATAGGAGTTTCTTTTCCTTCATTTTTTACATATTTAATTGGTACTTCAATCATATTTCTCTTAAAAACGCCATCGATATTTATATAATATTCCAATGTTAATTTTGGAACAAAGTTTACATCTCTTTCAAATGACTGCCATGCAACACTATAAATATTTCCTCCGTAATCGGGAGGAATAAATTGGTTGCTTTCTCCCCTAAACGAAACTTGTTTTGGGGTTTTAGTATAACTTCTAATCCACCTTCCATCGGGTAGCAGCGCCTCAATTTTAAGTATTTTATCAAAAGGAAGTTGAAAACCGCCAGCTTCATATTTAGTAATATCATTCTGTAATTCATTAAAAACAAAAGCTGTATCATCATATGCAACAGTAACTTCAGCACCTTTAATCCAAAGATTTTTTACTGTTTTATTTTCAGATAGATTCTCAATCATATACGATTTTGAAATTGTTATTGTCTGTACTGCTGTATCACCATTTAATACTGCCGACAAAATATATTTATCCTCAAATTCTCCAATTGGACTGAAACTATCATCACAAGAATAAAATGATGCAATAATAATTAATACAGTTAAAAATCTTTTCATTTTAGAAACTTGTTTCCGTATAACCAAATGATTCAATGTAATCGGGATAAAGTCTTAATTCCAATTCTTGTTTAACAAATGATCCAAATAAACCTATTCCGTTTTCAACATTTGAATAATCAGATTGATTTAATCTTACTGAAAATCCATCTAAAACATCATTATTACTTTGGTAATAGCTTGCAAGATTTTGATCAAGCACAACTATTTCCAGTTTAACTCTATTTCTAATCCAGTAATCACTTTTAGCTAATCCTGATTCCGAAATAGAATTCATTATTTTATCAAGTATAGATTTTTTTAATGACATACCGGTTTGATTTGAAGGTCTTGGATAGATCGGATATTCAACCCCGTCAACAGTTACAAAATCTAAAGGAATTATTTTTTGGTGTCTAATTCTGTTGCCGTTTATAATTTCATAATATGTTAATGTAAGTTTGGTTGTAAACCAAACATTTTGATCTGTAGTAGTCCAATTTACAGAAATTGCAGATTTATTAACCGGCGGAATAACTCTATCTGATGTAGAAGCAATAGAAACAGAGTCGGGAATTTTAGTTTCAGCTCTTACTCTTTTTCCATTTGGCAAAAGAACTTCAACATTTAGAAAAGAATTAAAAATTGGACGATAGTCCTTAACAAAATAATATTTGAAAGGGGAATTGTATCTTATTTGGTCAGATCCATCAACAGTTGTATCCTGCAAAAAATGAATATTACTACCGTCCCAAATTCTTATATCTGCACCTTGAATCGAAGGATCGATAGTATTAGTAAACGGATCAATTCCATCAGCCACATAACTTTTTGAAATTACCGCAGTCTGATAATTTGTATCTGCATTAACTATTGAATAAAAAACAAACTTATCTCTAGGTTCACCTACGGGACTAAAATTTTCTTCACATCCTAAGAGATACAAAACAGCTATTATTGAAATAAATAATATTTTTTTCATAATTAAATTTCTAATTTTATTGTTGCAGTTGGCATAAACGGAAGCATATTAACTTTCTCACCGGTATCACGTTTGAAATAGAAAATGTTCTGTCTATTGTAAACGTTTACAATGCTTACGTCAAAAGTAAATTTAGCAAATCCAATTTCTAAAGATTTAGAAAGACTCAAATCAAGACGATGATAATCAGGCAATCTGCCTAAATTTCTATCACCAAGAATTGTAAATGGTGCATAGTAACCGAGCTTATCCCAAACACCAAAAAAGTCTTCTATGAAATATTTATCATAGAACCCGGTTAATTCTGTGAAAGGAAGACCTGTTCTATAGTTCCAGATAGCACTTGCGGTAAATCCAAGTCCAATATTATATTCAAGAGAAACATTTAAATTATGTCTTGAATCATATTTGGGATAATAAGTCCAGCCTTCAACTTCTTTATAAGACCAGCTTAAAGAATAACCTGTAGTAAATCTAAAAGGATCAACATTCATTTTAGTTGAAAATTCATAACCGTAAGATTCTCCTTTACCTGCAACTAAATCCGGATCACCTGTAGTACTTTTATTTTCATTAATTGCATGAAGATTCTCAATCTTCTTATAGTAAGTTTCAACTTCAAACGAGATATTTTCAGTTAAATAATAATCAAATCCTAATACATAATGAGTTGCTTTAGAAGGAGATAAATATTCAGGAGTAACAATCCAAGGTTCAAATAGAGAAATAACTTCATTCTCATCTGTTACGGTTGTAATTTCCTGTTGATATACGCCGAATGCTCCTTTAATGGAGAAGACCGCCCAAGGTCTGTATGTTAAACTAATTCTTGGTTCAAGAGTAAATTGAGCATCTGGAGTAAATGAAGTAACATTAAATCTTGTTCCAATATCGGCGCCAAATGATTCCCATCTTAGTATTTTATATTTACCGTAAACTGAGAAATGACCGCCAAAACTGCTGATATCAGAAACTGCTCCTTGAAGATTTTCCGTATAAAGTTCTGAGTTAAATGTTTTGAAAGCAAAACCTAATCCAATTTCATCCTTTGAATCGAAGAGATAATTAAAATCAAGACTCATATTAAAATCTTTAATTTCATTTTTTCTTGGTTTGGCATTGCTTAGATTAGGTACTACTTCTCCGGCAAATTGACTTAATGATAAACCTAAAGTAGTAAAGAGGGGAGAATCATAAACTTGAACCCATTGGAATCCGAAAATATTATTTTCCCAGTTAAAATCTTCTTTAAAAGGATTATTATTCTTTAAATCATCTCTGCTCAAAAATCCGAAAAAGTGGAATCTTCCATTTGGAATAAAAGGATTTTCAACATTTAATTTTACCGAAGCATCATAAAAATCTATAGGCACATTTTGATCATTTAAGAATTTCTTAAGAATATCTTGTGAATAACTTTTTCTTCCGGTAATCATAAAAGAACCGGTTGGAATTGGACCTTCAACCATTACTTTACCGGTTAGAAAACTTGAAGCGGCAGTAGTGCTGAATTGATTTTTGTTACCGTCTTTTGTGATGATATCCATTACAGATGATAATCTGCCTCCATACTCTGCAGAAAAACCACCTTTATAAAATTCAACGGTGTTAATCATTTCCGGATCAATTACAGAAAAAAGTCCTAAAGCATGAAAAGGATTATAAATGGTAGCACCATTTAACAAGACCAAATTCTGATTACTGGAACCACCTCTTACATAATATCTTGCAGAAACGTCGCCAGTAGTTTGAACACCGGGAATTGACTGAAGTGATCTAAACACATCAGTTTCAACACCTTTAGGAAGGGTTTCTAAGTTTTTAATGCTTATTCTTTCCAATCCAAGGTCGGTAGCATTTCTTTCAATAACTTTTTCACCAATTTTTTCAACAGTTTGAAGTTCAATTCCGGTAGTAACTAAACCAACATCAATTTGAGTAATTTTATTTGCTCCAATAAAAACATCAAGTTCTTTAGTCTCATAACCGATATAGGAGAATAATACTTTATAAGTTTTGTTAGCGGGAATATTATTAATAATATAGTAGCCTCTGTTGTTGGTTGAGGCACCAATATTTAATTCCTCAATAAAAACATTGCCGAATGCCAATGCTTCACTGCTTGTTGAATCTGTTAAAAATCCTCTTAGTTTGCCGTACTGCTGAGCGTTTAAGGAGGAAATAGTAAGTAAGAAAATAATTAAGTAGAACAAGTTTTTCATTAAGTATCTCTTATATTAAAACAAAGTTTGCAAAATCCAATTTATTTATAATGATTTCAAGTGAAAATTAATTGAACAAAATATTTTTATTTGTAATTAGGGAAAGTTGTGAAAAGAATTCAACAACATACTTATGCGGTTTTTTTGAAGATTGATAATCACTCTAGTAAAATAATTTGAAACAAGAAACTATTAACAATTACAATAAGGTTACAAAGTTACATTTAATTTGGAATCTTTCTAAATATTTTTTTATCAGTGTAAAATATAATTATGAAAAAGGAAAATTTACCTAAAAAGATTTGCATTGTTTGCGGTAGAGAATTTACATGGAGAAAAAAATGGAATAAGGTATGGGCAGAAGTAAAATATTGTTCTGATAAATGTCGAATAAATAAAAAGAAGTTATTTGATAAAAAATAAGCTTAGAAAAAAAATATTAGTTCTTCAACAGGAAATATTTATTAATTCTTCTCTATATTTTGAATAAAAAATAATCGGATGATGGAAAACAACCAAATATTTATTGTGTTAGTAAGATTAAAATCCTATTTAATGAGTATTATTGATAATAGAGAGGATGGAATGGATGATCCTCTTCATTATACTAAAGAATATCTTGAAAGAAAATATCAGGATGAAATGTTTGATATTCTTGAGGTTATTACTTCTAATGGAATTTCCAGTGATCTGCAAATTGCTTTTGACGAAGATATACATGTTAAATTTCAAGAATTGATTGAGGATATGAATCACCAAGTTGACTTAATTTCTCTCCTAGAAAATCTAAAAATAAATGCAGAAGAATTTCAGCAGAGAGAAAAGCATTTAGATGAAATTAAAAATAAAAGAGCAGAAGATTTAAAGCGAATAATCACTATCATTTTTCAAATGGCAAAGTTTTGGACTCGTCATCAAAAGATTGAAGATGATGTTGAAGATTACAGCAGACTTGAAGATGAAGATATGATAAGACCCGAAGAGGAAAAGAAACTTCTTTATTTAGATAAAACTGCTTTCCTTTCGTTTGATAATATTGCACAACTGACAAAAATATATTTAGAACTTCTTACCGAATATTACTTCAATTACGGCGGAAATATAAATC
Source organism: Ignavibacteriota bacterium (assembly GCA_002698995.1). Lineage (GTDB taxonomy): Bacteria > Bacteroidota > Ignavibacteria > Ignavibacteriales > Melioribacteraceae. The sequence goes on from PAAX01000015.1 coordinate 11,125, forward strand.
TTGAAAAATTCTTAAAAGAACTTGATGGAATAAAAACCGAAGTTGAAGAAAAATACAACTCCCTTCTTAAAAAATTCGGATTAGATGAGATTTGATTTTGGGTTAATCTTATTAACCAGTATTTCTAATTCCTGCTGCAATTCCATTTACGGTAGATCTTAAAAGTGATAGAATTTCATTTTTCTTACTCTCACTTTTACTGTTTCTAAATTCTTTTATAAATTTTAACTGAATAAAACTAATTGGATCGATATAGGGATTTCTTAATAAAATTGACCGCTGTAATGATTTATTGTTATCCATTAAATAATTTTGTCCGGTAATTTCTAAAAGAACCGCAACTGATTTTTCGAATTCGCTTTTTATATTATTAAAAATCAATCTGGAGTTTGGGTTTGATAATTCCGAATACTTTTCTGCAATTATCATATCGGTTTTCAAAAGAACCATTTCAATATTCTCAATCATAACGGTGAAAAATTTCCATTCCTTGTACATCTTCTTTAGTAGTTTTATATTTACTGTTTTTGTATTAATCAAATTAGTAATTGCTGAACCAAAGCCGAACCAACCGGAGATAGTCTGCCTGTTTTGTGTCCATGAAAAAACCCAAGGAATTGCCCTCAGCATTGTAATATCATTTCCTTTTTTTCTTGAAGAAGGACGCGAACCAATTTCAATTTTTTCAATAATATCTATTGGAGTTGCAGTTCTAAAATAATCGATAAAATTAGGATGACTTACTAATTCTTTATAAACCTTGAATGCTTCCTCAGAAATTAAGGAAAGTGCTTCAATAAACTTAGTATCTACAGCATTCTTTTTATTGGAGCTTTCGCTGGCTAATAAAACAGCGGACGTTATTAATTCAAGGCTTCTATTAGCAATTTGAGGTACAAGATATTTTGAAGAAATCATTTCACCTTGTTCGGTAATTTTTATTTTTCCTTTAATTGAATTATTTGGCTGAGCCAGAATTGACTTGTGCAAAGGTCCGCCTCCTCTGCTTATGCTGCCTCCTCTGCCATGAAAAAGTACTAGATCAATTTTATACTTTGAAGTAAGTTCAGTAATTCTTTTTTGTGCACTGAATAACTCAAAATTAGAAGTTACAATTCCTCCGTCTTTATTACTATCCGAATAACCAAGCATAACTTTCTGAATTTTATTTCTTGATTTTAGATGAGATTTATAAGCATCGTTTTCAAATAACTCTTTCAGAACTAAATCGCAGCTTCTTAAATCTTCTATTGTTTCAAAAAGAGGAAGAATATTTAAAGATGATTCTATCTCGTCTTCTTCGGTTAAAAAAGAGACACCGGCTTCCTTACTTAATAATAGGAGCCCGAGAATATCAGAAACATTTGAACTGTTGCTGATAATAAAATCTTCACAAGCATCTTTTGAAATATTCTTTTGAGCAAAATTAATTAGCTGAATTTCGTTTATTACTTTTGAAGTTGAATCTGATAGTTTAGTATAATTGTTTGTTAAAGGTCTTCTACTCAATATTTCTTGGGTGAGGATTTTAATTTTTACATCCTCATTTTGTTTATTGAATTCATTACATACGGAAGCAACTCTTAATACTTCTTCAACTGCATTATTAATTTCCTTTGAGTTTTGTCTTATATCTAATTTGATAAAATGGAAACCAAAGGTTTTCACCTTGTAATTAAAGGGGAGAAGTACTTCCTTGTATATTATTTCTCCTTTGTTTTCTTGCAAACTCTCTTTAATCAAATCAAGATCGTCTATAAATTCATCTATGTTATTATAACCAAATGAATCATTTTTCAAAGTAAGTTTAAGTTTTTCGGCTATCAGAAGTAATTTATGTCTATATAATTCAGTTGGTTCGCGTAATAAGCTGTTTGTTATTTCCAAATTTAAATTCTTTTTATCCCACTCAATTGATTTCTTTAATTTTTTAGAAACATTTACGATGGAAATTGACTGACTTAAAAATGAATAAAGTAAATCGAGTTCTTTCATATATAGTTCGATAATAGTTTCTTTTTGATACTTAAAAGTTTCTTTTGATAAGTCAATCGTAACGTAAGGATGTCCGTCTCTATCTCCACCCATCCAACTGCCAAGCTTAATTATTGGGGGAGAAAGAATATCTTTCTTAAAATTACTTTCGATAGCATGATTTAGTTTTGAGTATAATTTCGGAACTTCATCAAATATAATATCCTTAAAGAAAAATAAGCCTCTTTGTATTTCATCACGAACAGTAATTTTGCTGAATCTAATATCAGTCGATTGCCATATTAATGTTATTTGTGTTTTTAACTTTTTCTTGAATTCAATGAAGTTGAAATCGGATTCGTTACTCAGTTCTTTTTCTAAAAGGATTTTTGAGATGTTTAAAATTTTTCTCAGAATTGTTTGTCTTGTTGCTTCAGTAGGATGTGCTGTAAATACTGGAATTATTTCCAAATTATTCAGAAGCTGAGTAAAATGTTTTGCAGTAGTTTTGTTTGCAATTAATTCTTTAATTACAAAATCAAAATTATCTTTAGAAAGATTTTCATCTTCATTTTTAAGCCGATGAATTTCATCTGCAGCATTAACAAGAATAAAATAAATCGAAAATGATCTAACTACTTTATGAGCTTTATCAATGGAAAGATTATCAATTATTTTTTCAATTTCGGTTATGGTTTTTTCATTAAAAGTTGTTCTTAAATCTTTTGTTAATGATCTTAACTGCTCAACAATATCAAATAAAAATTTACCTTCCTGCTCAATTAATACTTCTCCCAGAATATGGCCAAGTAGTCTAACAGAATCTCTCAAACTTTTATCTTTAGGTGAAGTTTCTAAATAGGCTAAACTTCTTTTGTAATTCATTGGTAAACCCTTATTTATTAAACAAAAGACTGTATATCAAATTATAAAATAAGTTATGCTTAACTTCAAAGAAAAATTAAGAAAATGAGAAAAAAAATGAAAAAAATGAAAAGAAATACGGTTTTATTTGCGGAAATATTTCTCTATACATATTTTAGGACATGTAGATTCTTTAATGTTCTTCAAATTTTGAATGTACATTAAAAATTGTTTTCGTATTACTAAATGATACAAATTTTTTTAACAATTATACTTCTAATGAGGTGAGTTATGAGCAGCAGTAAATCTTTTAATCCTTTCGCAATGGCACAAGCACAGTTTGATAAAGTTGCTGAAATATTAGGATTGGACGAAGGAACTAAAGAAATTCTAAGAAATCCTTTAAGAGAATTTTCTTTTAGTATTCCTGTTAAAATGGATGACGGTACAACAAAAGTATTTAGAGGTTTTAGAGTTCAGCATAATGATGCAAGAGGTCCAAGTAAAGGTGGTATAAGATTCCATCCGCAAGAAACAGTTGATACAGTAAGAGCTTTAGCTATGTGGATGACTTGGAAATGCGCAGTTGTTAATATTCCTTTGGGCGGTGGTAAAGGAGGAGTAATTTGTGATCCTCATAATTTAAGCATGAAAGAACAAGAACAAATTTGTAGAGGCTGGGCTCGTCAAATGGCTAAAAATGTTGGTCCGTTAAATGACGTTCCTGCTCCGGATGTAATGACAAATGCTCAGCATATGTTATGGATGTTGGATGAATTTGAAGTTATAAGCGGCGGTAAATATCCTGGATTTATAACCGGTAAACCGGTTGGAATGGGTGGTTCACTAGGTAGAACAGAAGCTACAGGTTATGGTGTTATTTATACTGTTAGAGAAGCATTAAAAGAAATGGGTATTAAACCTGAAGATACAACAGCTTCAGTTCAAGGTTTTGGCAATGTGGCTCAATATGCGATTAGACTTTATAATGAATTAGGTGGTAAAGTCGTTGCAGTATCAAGCTGGGATAATAAAGATCAAAAATCGTATTCCTTCATTAAAAAAGAAGGTGTTAACATTGACGAACTATTGAAAATTACTGATCGCTTTGGCGGTATCGATAAAGTTAAAGCTAAAGATTTAGGTTACTCAGTTGAGGATGGTAATGCTTGGATTCAACAAGAAGTTGATATTTTAATTCCTGCTGCTTTAGAAAATCAAGTTAATGCAGAAACCGTAACTTTAATAAAAGACACTGTAAAAATTGTTGCCGAAGGTGCTAACGGTCCTACTACTCCTGATGCTGATAAAGTTCTTATTGAAAAAGGAATTTTTGTGATTCCCGACTTTTTAGCAAATGCAGGTGGCGTTACTTGCAGCTATTTTGAACAAGTACAATCGAATATGAATTACTATTGGGAAAAAGAAGAAGTACTGGAAAAATTAGATCAAAAAATGACTTCTGCTTATTTAGCTGTAAGTGAATTAGCTAGAAAGAAAAATATTTTTATGCGTGATGCTGCTTATATGATTTCAATTCAAAGAGTGGCTGAAGCTTGCAAAGATAGAGGCTGGGTATAAAAATAAACTTTCGTTATATTAAAGTAGGTTTCTCATTTATTTGGGAACCTACTTTTTTTATTTTAAACCGATTTAAAAAATAAACTTGGCAGAATAATGGCAAAGAATAAACAGTTAAGTGAAATTGTTAACGACCTTGATGAAAGGGCAAAAGAACTTAGATGCTTGTATAAGGTCGAAAACATTCTTAATAATAATGAATTAAAAGTTGAGGAACTTTTTCTTGCGTTAATTAATGTAATTCCTTCCGGCTGGCAGTATCCTCACTTATGCCAAGTAAAAATCATTATTCGCGATATGACTATCAAATCGGAGAATTATGAAGAATCAAAAATAATTATCACTAAAAATATTAGTGTTAGAGGTAAAGTAATTGGAGAAATTGCAGTTTCATATACAGCACATCCGTATGATTATGATAGGGAAGCATTCCTTTCAGAAGAAAGTAATTTACTAAAAACTATTGCCGATAGAATTGGTCATTATGTGCTTCATCATGATCTTAATCTCATCTTTAAAAAATTTCAAAATGTGAGTCTACCCGAAGTTCAAGAAAATGCAGGTGAATGGAAAATAATTCTAGACATGCTTAGAAAAACCGATCCAATATTATTTATGAGTATTTTAAGAAAACTGCTTCATAACTTAGTATTGAGAGGGAGTGAGGAAGCCGAAATTTTGATGAGCCAATCTTCTATCTCCATTAAAGCCGGAGATGAAAGAGTTCATGTTGATGAAAATCGCCCGTTAAAGAAAAAAATAATCAACAATTATGATGAATATATAAATGCAATTCTAAAATTAACAAGTGAAAATTTTGAGAAAGATGAAATTCTTTTAAGAATTCAAAAGTGGATGCAGGAAGAAAAATCAATTCCGCTTGTAAGAATTCTTGAAGCTAGAGAGTCTACTCTTGCAGAAATTAGTGATGCTATTAGAAAATATTATCACCTTGCACCGGAAAAATTTGAGCTTTCTCCTTCAATAATAAAGGGATTGCGTGTTTCTTTAGTAAGAAGATTTTTTACAGAAGATCTTAATTATATTGGCATTGCTAAAGAGTTTGTTAAGTTAACCGATTTTTATAAACTTATTGATAAGATGATTTATCAGCCAACAAGTCAAGGTAAGCTTGGCGGCAAAAGTTCAGGTGTATTTATTGCTTCAAATATTTTAGAAAAGCGTGCTGAAGATGTTGAAATTCTTAGGAATATTAAAATTCCTAAGACTTGGTTTGTTGCTTCAGATTGCGTGCTTTCATTTATGCGATACAATAATTTGGAAGAAGTATTAGAACAGAAATACAAAGAATTAAATGAACTTCGTTTGGAATATCCTTTATTGGTTCAGTTATTTAAGAATTCTGAATTTCCTCCTGAAATTGAAAAAGGTTTAGCCGCTGCTTTGGATGATTTTGGTGATACTCCATTAATAGTTAGAAGTTCTTCATTGTTGGAAGACCAAATGGGTGCTTCTTTTTCCGGAAAGTACAAAAGTCTATTCCTTGCCAATCAAGGATCAAAAGAAGACAGGCTTGATGCATTAAAAGATGCAGTTGCAGAAGTATATGCTTCTACTTTTGCTCCTGATCCTATTGAATATAGAGCCGAAAGAGGACTGCTTGATTTTCATGAAGAAATGGGAGTAATGATTCAAGAGGTTGTCGGTAATAAAATTGGTAAGTACTATTTTCCATCTTATGCCGGTGTTGCATTTAGCAACAATGAATTTAGATGGTCTACTAGGATTAAAAGAGAAGACGGTTTAGTAAGAATTGTACCTGGATTAGGAACGCGTGCCGTTGATAGAGTTGGTGATGATTATCCAATATTACTGGCTCCGGGTCAACCCGATTTAAGTGTAAATATGACACTCGAAGATTCGCTTAAATATTCTCCGAAAAGAATGGATGTTATTAATCTTGAATCAAATGAATTTGAGACCATTTCCATTGATAAAATGGTTAAAGAATATGCCGAAAATTATCCTGGATTGAAGCAAATAATTTCTATTGTAGATCAACATAGAGTAAGACAGCCGAATGTCATGGATGATATTGCTTCAAGCGATTATGTGGTAACTTTTGACGGGCTTGTTAAAAACACAAGATTTGTAAAGAAGATGAATGAAATTCTTAAAACACTTCAAGATAGTTTAACAACTCCGGTTGATATTGAGTTTGCATCAGACGGAAAAGATTTTTATATACTTCAATGCCGTCCGCAAAGCAAAGGAAGTGATTTGGCACCCGACACTATTCCAACAAACATTCCTGACGACAAGGTAATATTCTCGGCAAATAAACATATCTCTAACGGTAAAGTACCAGAAATTACACACATCGTTTATGTTGATCCTGTAAAGTATGGAGAGATACCCGATATAGAAAATATGAAAAAAGTTGGTAGAGCTGTTGGGAAATTAAATACATTATTACCTCGAAAGAAATTTATTTTAATGGGTCCCGGCAGATGGGGAAGCAGAGGTGATATTAAACTTGGAGTAAATGTTACATATTCGGATATTTCCAATTCTGCAGTCCTATTGGAGATTGCTAAAAAGAAAGGTAATTATGTACCAGATCTTTCATTCGGTACACACTTCTTTCAAGATTTGGTAGAAGCATCTATAAGATACATACCATTATATCCTGATGACAAGGGGATAAAGTTTAATGAAGAGTTTTTAACTTCTTCAAAAAATATTTTTGAAGAGTTAATTCCCGATTACAAAAAACTTGCTGAAGTAATTAAAGTAATTGATGTTCCCAATTCTACAAAAGGCAAAATTCTTAAAATTATGGTAAATGCCGATAATAATGAAGCATTAGCATTTATAAGTGAACCCGGAGCAGATCTTGTGATTACCGACCATGTAGCTGATAATAAATCCGATCATTGGAAATGGCGATTGACAATGGTTGAAAATTTAGCTTCAAGAATTGACGGAGATAAATTTGGAATAAAAGAAATGTATGTGTTCGGTAGTACTTTTGAAGGAACTGCCGGACCTGGCAGCGATATAGACTTAGTATTTCATGTTGATCAAAATGAGTTCAAAAAAGATGAATTTAGTTGGTGGGTTACTGGTTGGAGCGATGCTTTAAGTGAAATGAATTATATTAGAACAGGTTATAAATCTAATGGGCTTTTGGATATTCATTATGTTAATGATGAAGATATTAAGAAAAAAAATAGTTACGCAGTTTATATTAAATCCGGTGCATATAAATCAAAAAAATTAAAAATGATGTCCGAATTTAAATAGAATTCAAGTTTATGCTTGACAATAAATAAATAGAAGTTAATATTTGTATTCAAAATTATGAAAAATATACCGGCTACATATCATTTACATCATCATCATTTTAACTCTAAGAGAGCCGGGTAGAACTATAAATAAAAATTAATTGTTATTTAAAACCCCGGCTTGTTCGGGGTTTTTTCATTTTAAACGGAAATATGTATGAACGGAAATAACTTAAAGTTAGCAATACAGAAAAAGGGAAGATTAACTGATAAAACTCTTTCACTCCTTAGATCATCCGGAATTGATATTGATAATTATTCTGACAGATTAACAGTTTCAGCAAGAAATTTTGATTTAGATATTCTTTTTCTTCGTGATGATGATATTCCTGAATATGTTCAGGACGGAGTTGCTGATATTGGTGTTGTTGGAGAAAATGTACTTCTTGAAAAACAATCAGATGTTTCATTAATTAAAAAACTTGGTTACAGTAGATGCAGATTAATGATTGCATCACCAAATGATTTTATTTATGAAAATTTGATACAGCTTGAAGATAAACGAATAGCGACTTCTTATCCAAATATTTTAAAAAAATATCTTACAGAAAATAATGTAAATGCTAAAATAATAGATATCAGCGGTTCTGTAGAAATAGCACCTGCTCTTGGAATTGCAGATTTTATTTGTGATATAGTTTCAACCGGAAATACTCTGAAATTACACAAATTGAAAACTATCGAAAAAGTAATTGATTCGGAAGCTGTTCTTATTTCAAGAAATAATATTACTAAGGATTCAACAAAAAATGAATTGCTTAGTAAATTGGTACAGAGAATAGAATCTTCAATAACTGCAAAATCTTCAAAATATTTGATGATGAATATTCCAGCTTCATCATTAGAAAATATAAAGAAGATAATTCCGGCACTTAAAAGTCCTACAGTGCTGCCTCTAGCAGATGAAGGAATGCTTGCTGTACATGCTGTTATTCCAAATGATCTTTTCTGGGATATTGTTGATAAACTAAAATCCGAAGGAGCGTCGGGAATATTAATTTTTCCAATAGAGAATTTAATACCATGAAAAAATACAACTATTCAAAACTTACAAATGATGAAATAAATAATTTATTGAAAAGACCTTCAATAAGAATTGAAGATACTTTTGAAGTTGTTAAACCGATGCTTGATAATATAAAGAAGAACGGTTTGAGTGCAGTAAAATCTTATGCTGAAAAATTTGATAATTTTTCTGCGAAAGAACTAAAAGTATCTCAAGAGGAATTTGAATCAGCAGAAAGTGAATTAAGTAATGAAATTAAAAATGCGATTGAATCTGCATATAAGAACATATATAAATTTCATGAATTACAGTTCCCAAAATCATATGAAGTTGAAACACAGAATGGAATCTTTTGCAAAAGAGAATTTAAAGCTATTGAAAATGTTGGATTGTATATTCCAGGTGGAACAGCAATTCTACCTTCAACAATGTTAATGTTGGGAATACCGGCTAAAATAGCGGGTTGTAAGAGAATAGTTGCAGTTTCACCTGCAAGTGAAAAAATTCATCCGGCAATTTTGTATGCTGCAAACCTTTGCGGTATTAAAGAATTTTACAAAGTTGGGGGATCTCAAGCAATCGGATTGTTGGCTTTTGGTACAAAAGAAATTTCAAAAGTGGATAAAATATTTGGTCCTGGAAATCAGTTTGTTACAGCATCAAAAATGATTGTATCTATGGATGCTGACGGCTGTGCGGTAGATATGCCCGCTGGTCCAAGTGAAGTTCTTGTAATTGCTGATGCAAATGCCAATCCTAATTTTATTGCTGCTGATCTTCTATCACAAGCAGAACATGGGAACGATTCTCAAGTGATTTTATTAACTAATTCTGATTCATTAATAGATGCAGTTGAACAAGTATTATTATTCCAATTAGAAAATCTTGATAGAAAATTATTTGCTTCCGAAGCATTGAAAAATTCTTTCTCTTTACTGTTTGAAGATATTAATAAAGCCATTGATTTCAGCAATCAATATGCACCTGAGCACTTGATAATAAATTGTAAAAATGCGGATGAAATTGCAGTCAAAATAATTAATGCCGGTTCGGTATTTGTTGGTGAATATTCACCTGAAAGTGTTGGTGATTATGCATCAGGTACAAATCATAGTTTACCGACATATGGTTTTGCAAAAGCATACAGCGGTTTATCTGTAGAAGCTTTTATGAAATCAATTACATTTCAGAAACTTACTTTTGAAGGACTTAAGAGTATATCAAAAACAGTAATTACATTAGCTGAAACTGAAAAATTAGATGCCCACGCAAACGCAGTTAAAATTAGGATTCAAAATGGAAATTAATTCTTTGGTAAGAGAAAATATTAAGAAGCTTAAACCGTATACTTCTGCACGTCAAGGTTATTTAAGTGGAATTCTTCTTGATGCAAATGAAAACAGCTTTGGAAGTGTTGTTGAAAGTAACCTTCAGTTAAATCGTTATCCTGATCCAAATCAAAATATACTTAGGGATAAGTTAAGTAATTATTTAAAAATCAAAAAAGAAAATTTATTTGTTGGTGTCGGCTCTGATGAGATAATAGATTTATTAGTGAGAATATTCTGCGAACCTAGAATTGATAATGTAATTATTACAGAACCTACTTATGGAATGTATAAAGTTGCCTGCGATATAAGCAATGTAGCGGCCAAAACTGTTCCTCTTAATAATGAGTTTCAACTCGATATCAATTCAATCAAAAATTCAGTTGATGAAAATACTAAACTTGTTTTCTGCTGTTCCCCTAATAATCCAACGGGCAATCTGCTTTATAAAAAAAATATATTAGAAACTGCAAAATCAATAAATGGATTGCTGATTGTTGACGAAGCTTATGTTGATTTTATCGAATCAGGTTCTTCAATAGATTTAATAAATGAACAAAATAATATTATAGTAATGAGAACTTTTTCCAAAGCATGGGGATTAGCCGGAATTAGAGCCGGATACTGTATTGCTGATAAAAGTATTATCGATTATCTGTTCAAAATAAAATCACCATACAACCTGAATAAAATGACTTCTGATATAATTTTAAGTGCATTAGATAATATTCAGAAGAAAAATTATTTTATTGAGCAGATTAATCAACAGAAAGAATTATTAATCAATCAGTTAAAGAAAAACAAATATGTTGATAAGATATTTCCTTCCGATGCAAATTTTGTGTTAGTAAAATTCAAAAACGGAAAATATCTTTATGATGAGCTTGTGAAGAAAGGAATAATTTTAAGAGATAGAAGCGGACAATTAAATTTGCAGAACTGTATTAGAATTACGATTGGAAATGAAGAAGAAAATAATATTCTTATAAAAGAATTGGAAAGGTTTAATGAAGAAAATATTTATTGATAAAGAAATATTGGATTTTGATAATCCATTAAGTAAAAACTTGATTGCATCTTTGATAAAATTAAGTCAAAAAGGATTTCAGTTATTCAGTAATCTTGAAGATGAAAAAGCATTATTGGTTATATCAAATGAAGATATTGTAGTTAATCAGAGTGAACCTAGTTATGATTATCTGCTTAGCAGCAATAAAAATAAAATTATCCTTGATAATAAAAGAGAATTTGATTCTTTTAAATCAGCTGTTACTGAAATATGCTCAAGAAAAATAAGTTATGAAAGAAGTACAAACGAGACAAGGATAAAACTTAATATTAATATTGACGGAAATGGGACTTATGATATAAAAACGGGAATTGGTTTTTTCGATCATATGCTCGAGCAGCTTTCAAAGCATTCCAATATTGATATCTTTTTAAGCTGTAAAGGAGATCTTAATGTTGATGAACATCATACTGTTGAAGATGTTGGAATAGCTCTAGGTGAAGCTATTAAAGATGCTCTTGGAAACAAACTTGGAATTAAAAGATTTGGATTCTTTCTTCCAATGGATGATTCTATCTCAGCATGTGCTATTGATTTGAGCGGTAGATCTCAGCTTAATTATAAAGTGAAATTTGAAAGAGAGAAAATTGGTGAGCTCCCTACAGATTTGATTGAAGAATTTTTTAAGGGGTTTTCTCTCGGCTCAAAATCTAATATTTATATTAGAGCAAAAGGAAAAAATGAACATCACAAAGTGGAAGCAATGTTTAAATGTTTTGCTAAATCATTAAATGAAGCATGCTCATTAGATCAAAGAAGTGAAAGAAGGCTTCCAACAACAAAAGGTTTGTTATGATTGCATTAATTGATTATGGTGCAGGAAACACAGCTTCCGTTGCGAATGCACTTGAAGATATTGGAACAGATTTCAAAATTGTTAAATCGGAAATACCAATCTGCAATGCTGATAAAATAATACTTCCCGGAGTTGGTGAAGCATCATTTGCGATGCAGAAAATTCATATGCTTAATCTTTTTAGCTTGTTAAGGTTATTGAAAAAACCTTTCCTTGGTATTTGTTTGGGAATGCAGATTCTTTGCGAAAAGTCAAAAGAAGGAGATGTTGCTTGTCTTGGAATTTTTGATTCAACAGTTGAAAAATTTGATAACTCTAAATTAAATGTTCCGCATATGGGTTGGAATAAAGTTGAGTTTGTAAAAGAATCTAAGCTGTTTGAAGGCATTCCAAATAAAACTGATTTTTATTTTGCTAATTCTTTTTATGTCCCGATTATCAACTATACAATAGCTTCATCTGAATACGGAATTGAATTTTCTGCAGCTATTGAAAAAGATAATTTTTATGGAGTACAATTTCATCCTGAAAAATCGGGAGAAGCCGGACTTAAAATACTAAAAAATTTCGTGGAAAAATGTTAGTCATACCTGCAATTGATATTATTGATAATAAGGTTGTAAGACTTACCAAAGGGGATTACAATACCTCTAAAATATACTCTGATAATCCAATAGATTTAGTCGAAAAGTTTATCCAACATGGAATAAAAAGAATTCATATTGTTGATTTAGAAGCATCAAAACTTGGATCATTTACTTGTCTAAACTTACTAAGTAGAATAAAGAAGAATTACAATACAGAAATTGAATTTGGCGGTGGTATTAGAAATTTAGATGATATTAAAACCCTTTCTGATATTGGTATAGATTTTTTTATTCTTGGTTCAATCACCGTTAAAGATGAAAATGAAGTTTCTGAAATGATCCAAATGCTTGATAAAAAGAGATTCATTTTTGCTGCAGATGTTCTTAATAATGAAATCAAAATCAGCGGTTGGACAGAATCATCTAATATTACTATTGAGGATTATATTTCAAAATGGCTTGCTAATGGAATAAGTAATTATCTTTGTACAGATATTAGTAAAGATGGAATGTTAGTCGGACCGAATTTTAATCTTTACAAAGATATTATGAAAAAATATCCGGAGGTTGATTTAATAGCTTCCGGTGGTATTAGCGGAGTAAATGATTTAATTCAATTAGAAAATAATAGTCTTAAGTATGCCGTTGTTGGAAAAGCATTTTACGAAGGGAAAATATCATTAGAGGAGATGAGCAAATTTGCTAAGTAAAAGAATAATACCCTGCCTTGATATTAAAGAGGGAAGAGTTGTAAAAGGTACAAATTTTATAAATCTTAGAGATGCCGGTTCCGCAGTTGAATTAGCTGAGAGATACTATCATGAGAAAGCTGATGAACTTGTATTTCTTGATATTACTGCAACAGAGGAGAAAAGAAAGACTTTAGTAGAACTTGTTAAGGAGATTTCAAAAGTAATTAGAATCCCTTTTACTGTTGGGGGTGGAATATCATCAATTGAAGATATTGATGCACTTCTAAAAGCTGGTGCGGATAAAGTTTCCCTGAACAGCTCGATTGTAAGAAATCCAAGATTGATTGAAGAAGGAGCTAAGAGATTTGGGAGTCAAGCCATAGTAGCCGCAATTGATGTAAAAAAAATAGGAAATGATTATTCAGTTTTTATAAAAGGTGGAAAAGAGAAAACTGAATTAGAAGGATTCTTATGGTGCAAACAATCAGAAGAACTTGGAGCGGGAGAAATTCTTTTAACCTCCATGGACAAAGATGGTACAAAGGATGGTTATGATCTGGAGTTCCTTAAAAAACTAACTGATCAAGTGAGAATACCAGTCATTGCTTCTGGAGGAGCGGGAACTAAAGAGCATTTTCTTGACGCATTTAAAAATGCTAATGTTGATGCATGTTTAGCAGCAAGTCTCTTCCATTTTAAGGAATTGGAAATTAATGATTTGAAAAATTATTTAAAAGAAAACGGAATTCAAATTAGAGGTTAATAGATAACTTCATAAAGATCAAAGTATTCCATTTTATTGAGGAAAGTATGATTGACATAAACAAAATTAATTTTGATAAGATGAATGGACTGGTTCCGGTTATTGTAACAGATAATATTACCGGACAAGTTTTGATGCTCGGATTTATGAACAGGGAAGCAGTTCATAAAACGGTTGCTGAAAATAAAGTTACTTTTTACAGCCGTTCAAAAGAAAGATTATGGACCAAAGGAGAGACTTCTGGTAATTATCTTGAATTAGTTGATATAAAAATTGACTGCGATAATGATACACTGTTAATTACAGCAAATCCTAAAGGAAATACTTGTCATTTAGATCAATATTCTTGTTTTGGTTTAGAAAAAGAGAATTACAAATTTCTTCAGTACTTAGATGATCTTATAAAATTTAGAAAAAAAGAACTTCCCGAAAATTCTTATACAACAAAATTATTCAAGCAAGGGGAAAATAGAATAATTCAGAAAGTTGGCGAAGAAGCAATTGAAACCGTTATTGCCGCAAAGAATAATGATAGAGAAGAGTTAATAAATGAATCAGCCGACTTGCTGTTTCACTTGCTAGTTATGCTTAATCAAAAGGAAATTCCATTTAATGATGTAATCTCAGAATTAGAGAAAAGACATCGCAAGTAATGGCATGGTTTGTAGAGCTTTGTTAAACCTGATTTAGCTGACCATAACTTCTATTTTTTTTGATATTGAGTTAATATCCTCCTAGTTACAAACGATATACTTGATTAATGATAGAAACGAATATTCCTCATTAAATTATAATAATGATTTATTATTAAAGAGAATCTTCTCTACATGCAGAAGAAAGTTCACTTACTAATTTTAATGTATTTGTAAACTTATCATCATCTGCTCTCAAGGATTTAATTACAGCGCTGCCGACTATAAATCCATCTGTATAATTTTTATAATCTTTAATATTCTCGGGAGATGATATTCCAAATCCAAGCATCATTTTATTATTCGAAATAATTTTATAAGTCCTTTCTAAATTATGTTTTACATCATTTGTGAAAGTCTGTCTAATACCTGTTGTTCCTGTTACGCTGACACAGTATACAAACCCTGAACTTAACTCATCAATCTTTTTTATTCTTTCTTCCGATGAAGTTGGAGTTGTTAAGAGAATTACTTCAAAATCTGAAAACTTGTTTTGGAAGAAATCTGAGTATTCTTCAAGAGGAATATCCGGTATAATCAATCCATCTATTTTACTTTCTTTTGCATCAATAATAAATTTATCAATTCCATATCTTTTAATAGGATTAGCGTAACCCATAAGGATTAGAGGCCTATCAATCTTTTCTTTTATCTTACCGGCTAATTCAAGTGAAAAATTTAAAGATACTCCATTAGACAAAGCTGCTTCGGAAGATTTTTGAATTATTGGTCCATCTGCTAATGGATCACTGAATGGAATTCCAAGTTCTATTATATCAGCTCCTGCTTCATAAACTTTGTATGCAAGATCAACAAAATTATCTATTTTTGGATAACCGGCAGTTAAGAATATAGATAGCGCTTTTTGATTTTTATCGTTTAATTGTTTTATAGATTCGTTGATCATATATCTTCACCAATATTTTGAATAATTGTATTAATATCTTTATCACCTCTCCCGCTTATATTCACAACAATAATATCATCGTTATTTGTACTAGGCATTAACTCATTTAAATATGCAACTGCATGTGCTGTTTCTAACGCAGGTAAAATCCCTTCTGTTTTGGTTAGTAGTTTAATACCTCCTAATGCCTTGGAATCTGTTACTGAATGATACTCAGCTCTTTTAATATCCTTTAATAATGAATGTTCCGGTCCAACACCTGGATAATCTAATCCCGCAGAGATTGAATGAACTTCAGAAATCTGTCCATTTTGATCTTGAAGCAAATAAGTCATCATCCCTTGAAAAATTCCTTCAGACCCAACAGTTAATGTAGCGCAATGTTTACCTGAATCAATACCAAATCCTTCAGCTTCAATTCCAATCAACTTTACTGAGTCATCATTTATAAATGGATAAAAAATACCCATAGCATTTGAGCCTCCGCCGACACATGCAATTATATGACTAGGAAGTTTTCCTTCTTTAGCAAGAATTTGTTCCTTGGTTTCATTTCCAATTATTGATTGAAAATCTCTAACAAGCATTGGATAAGGATGTGGACCAACAACAGATCCGATAATATAATGTGTTGTATCAACATTAGTTACCCAGTCTCTAATTGCTTCATTGGTTGCATCTTTCAAAGTCTTGCTTCCGCTTTCTACCGGAATTACTTCTGCTCCCAAAAGTTTCATTCTGAACACGTTAAGCTTTTGTCTCTCAACATCAACCGCTCCCATATAAACAACACATTCTAAACCAAATTTTGCACAGACAGTAGCTGTTGCAACACCATGTTGTCCGGCACCGGTTTCTGCAATTATTCTTTTTTTACCAAGCTTCTTTGCCAAAAGAATTTGTCCTAGTGCATTATTCATTTTATGCGCGCCAGTATGATTTAGATCCTCTCTTTTAAGATAGATCTTACCTTTACCAAAATAATCGGTTAATCTTTTTGCAAAGGTTAGGGGAGTGGGTCTACCATTATAATCTCTTTGAAGTTCTTCCAGCTCGTGTAAGAACTCATTATTATTTTTTATTTCTGAATATGTTCTCTCCAATTCATGTAAAGCAGACATAAGAGTTTCGGGAACATATCTACCACCAAAAATTCCAAACTTTCCATTTTGATCAGGATAATTATAAAGAGTTTTTTTTTCCATGACTAAATCTCTCTTTCCATTATTGGTGCAAGCTGCCTTAATTTTTCTAACAAAGTTTTTAATTTCTTTGGTTTTAAGGATTGATATCCATCCGATAATGCATCTTCGGGAGAATTATGAGCTTCAATCATCAAACCATCTGCACCAGCTGCTATTGAAGCCATTGCCATATTAGGGACATTCTCCCACATCCCGATTCCATGAGAGGGATCAACAATTACGGGGAGGTGTGTCTCTTTTTTTAATACCGGAACGGCATTTAGATCCAATGTATTTCTTGTAGCAGTTTCAAAAGTTCTTATTCCTCTTTCACAAAGAATAATGTTATAATTATTTTGTGAAACAATATACTCCGCACTTAAAAGTAAGTCCTCAATTGTAGCAGACATTCCTCTCTTCAGCATTATTGGTTTCCCGGTTTTACCTGCTTGTTCAAGTAAAGTAAAGTTCTGCATATTTCTTGCACCAATTTGAATTATATCTGCAACTTCACTAACTGCATCTATTGTTTCAGTATTCAACAGTTCGGTTACAATATTAAGTCCAAATTCTTTTTTAACATCAGCTAAATATTCAAGTCCTTTTTCTTTTAGACCTTGAAATGCATAAGGACTGGAGCGGGGTTTATAAGCTCCACCACGTAAAAATTTAATTCCTAATTCTTTTAATGAGCCGGCTATCTCAAATATCTGATCTTTACTTTCTACCGAACAAGGTCCGGCAATTAATAATAATTCCTTACCACCAATACTAGTTCCGTTAACATTAATAATTGTATCATCTTGTTTCATCATACGGCTTACAAGTTTATACTTTTTTGTTACTCTTACTACATCTTGAACGGAAGGAAGCAATCGGAATTCTTCTTCTTTTAATATATTAGTTGGACCTGTAATTCCGATTGCAAGTTTTGTGCTTCCGGGAATTTCATGAGGAGTACAGCCGAAACTAATTATTTTTGCTTTTACCTTTTCTATTCTATCTCTGGGTGCGTCCAGACCCATAATTATCAACATTTAATAACCTCTTAGTTTTCTATATTCAATAAAGAATTCAGTTAGTATTTTATGATCCTTAATTCCAGGTGAAACTTCTACACCTGAAGATAAATCTATTCCTTCAGGTTTTATTTGAGAAAAAATAAATTCTAAATCATTAACCTTAATTCCGCCCGAAAGTATTACTCTCTTTTTTATTTTTTCCGGAATAAAATTCCAATTAAACTTTTTACCTGTACCTCCTAATTCATTATTTGAAAAAGCATCAAGTAAAATTTTACAGTTTTTATAATTATTAATCTGATTTAAATCAGATTCGTCACTAATTCTTAGTGCTTTTATAACCGGTAGATTTATTTTCTCTATATCTGATTGAGTCTCATTACCATGTAATTGAACAGCAGTTAATCCTATTAATTTTGAAGTGTGATTAATAGTATTAATTGATTCATCAACAAAAACTCCGACTTTATGAATGAAAAAGGGGAGAGCATCAATAATTGATTTTGCTGAGTCATATTCAATGAATCGTTTACTCTTTTTATAAAAGATAAATCCAATTGCATCAGCACCAAGTTCAGCACAAAGAATTGCATCTTCAATCCTTGTTATTCCGCAGATTTTAACTCTCACTTTACACACCATTCTCTCATTTGCATTACAGAACTCTTAATCTCTTTACTTCTCATAAAATGTTCACCAATCAATAATCCATTAGCAAATCCTTTAACTTGGTTAACATCTGTTTTAGAACTAAATCCACTTTCGGAGATTAATAAAATATCATCAGGTAATTTCTCTCTAATTTTTAATGTTGTATCAAGATTTACATTGAAGGTCTTCAAATCTCTATTATTAACTCCGATCAACTTATTGTCTGCAAAATTAATTTTTTCAATCTGCTCTTCGCTGTGAAGTTCTAAAAGTACTTCCATTCCAAATTCGACTGCAGCAGCAGTAAATTCATTAATTTGACTACTTGTTAATATTTCACAAATAAGAAGAATTAAATCCGCTCCATTCGCTTTTGCTTCTAAAATTTGGAATTCATCAATTATAAAATCTTTACGAAGAAGTGGTACTTCTTTAATCTTTGCAATTTCATTCAGATAATTTATATCTCCCATGAAAAATAATTTATCGGTCAAAACTGATATTGCATTTACGTTACAATTCATGTATGTCTCTGCAATATTGAGATGATTAAAATTATCTCTAATAATTCCTTTAGAAGGACTAGCTTTTTTAATCTCGGCAATAATCCCTAAATCATCAGACTTTTTTAATGACTCAACAAGACTTAATTTTTTCTCGTTGAAAAACTGAAAGTCGTTAAATGAACTTTGTGAATACTTCTTCCTCAGTATTTTTACTTCTTCTTTTTTGACTTCAATAATATCTTCAAGTATACTCATTTATATTTATCCCCGAATTCTTTAAGCTGATTTAGTTTTTCGAGAGTTTTACCAGATTGTATCGACTCTTCAGCAATTAATGCACATTCTTTTATATCATCTGAAATGCCTGCGGTTTTTAAAGCTAATGCAGCATTAGCTACTACAACGAAATAGGCATCATTCTTCTCTTTTTCAAAAAACAACTTATGGATAATCTCAGCATTTTCTTTTGCAGAACCACCTTGAAGATTTTTTAGATCGACTTTAGGAAAATTTAATGAAGTATTATTCAATTCATATAAATACATTGAGTTATCTTTTTGAATTTCTATAATTTTTGAGGGGTGTGAAAGAGTAATCTCATCATAACAATTGTTGGTACAGACAAAACTAACTTTTTCCATTTCCAGCATTCTTATTGCCTCAGACATAAGTCTTGATGTTGATTCATTAAAAGTTCCGATTAATTGTCTTTTCATGCCGGCTGGATTAGTTAATGGTCCAAGTATATTAAAAATCGAACGAAATTCTAATTCCTTTCTAATTGGTGCAACATGCTTCATAGCAGGATGATAAAGCGGAGCAAATAAAAATGCAATACCTATTTCATTGAGAGCTTTTTCTGAAAGTTCGGGACTTAACTGTACATCAATTCCTAATTCATGAAGAACATCAGAGCTTCCGCTTTTACTTGAAATAGAACGATTACCATGTTTAGCAACTTTAACTCCAGCACCCGCGGCAACAAATCCCACTGCAGTTGATATATTGAATGTACCTGAACCATCACCTCCGGTTCCGCAAACATCAATAAGTTTATCATAATCACAATTTATTTTAATTACTTTTTCTCTCATTGCTTTAACAAAACCGGCTACTTCTTCCGCAGTTTCCCCCTTAATTTTTAAGGCTGTAAGAAGGGATGCAATTTTTGAATTATTTTCGCTGCCGCTCATTATTGAATACATAACTTTATATGCTTCATCAAAGTTAAGATTATCTCCTTCAATAACTTTTTCCAATTCTTCTTTCATTAATACTCCATATTAAAATATTTATTCATCAATCCAATTTTTAATCAGATTAGAACCTTCTGCTGTAAGAACAGACTCCGGATGAAACTGTATTCCTTCAATAGGATAATTTTTATGTTTTACACCCATAATAATTCCGTCTTCAGTTTCAGAAGTAATTTCCAAAACATCCGGAAGTGTATCTCTCTCAATTACCAATGAATGATACCTCGCTGCTTCAAATCTTTGAGGTATTTTTTTATATATACCGGAATTATTATGTAAAATTTCTGAAACCTTTCCGTGCATCAGTTCAGGAGCATTTATAACTTTTCCTCCGAAAGAAATACCAATTCCTTGATGCCCCAAACACACTCCTAATACAGGTTTAACTTTACCCAGTTCAGTAATTATTTTTAGAGAAATATTGGAATCTTCCGGTTTACCTGGGCCAGGTGAGATTACAATTTTATCAGGATTGAGTTGATTAATTTCTTCAATAGTAATTTTGTCATTCCTTGCAACTATTATATCAGTTGTAAATCTGCCTATTAACTGAACAAGGTTATAAGTAAAGGAATCATAATTATCAATCATTAATATTTTCATCAATAACCTCAGCGTATTTTAAAGCGTTGACTAATGCAGCAGATTTATTCTTAATTTCCTTTGCTTCAAGTTCCGGTTTGCTGTCGGCAACAATACCGGCTCCGGCTTGCCAGAATATTTTCTTATCTTTTGAAAAAAGAGTCCTTATTGCAATACATAAATCTAAGTTCCCTCCAAAATCTACGTAACCAATTGCACCAGCATAAACATTTCTTCTAAGATTTTCATAATCATTCAAAAGTTGAATTGCTCTTATTTTTGGAGCACCGGTTACTGTTCCTGCCGGAAAGCTCGCTTTTAAAGCATCAATACAATCTTTATTTTCAAGTAGTTCTCCTTCAACTCTAGAGACAATATGCATTACATGTGAAAATCTATGTACTTTCATTTCCTCAACAACTTTTACACTGTCATACTTGCAAACTCTCCCTAAATCATTTCTCGCAAGATCAACAAGCATTACATGTTCAGCTTTTTCTTTAGGGTCTGATAGTAGTTCTATTTCATATTTTTTATCATCTGCTTCAGTGTTCCCTCGTTTTCTTGTCCCGGCAATAGGGAGGATTGCGGCTTTTCCATTTTTAACTTTTAGTAAATCCTCAGGTGAAGTACCGATTATCTTAAAGTCATTTTCAAATTCTATAAAATACATATAAGGGGAAGGATTGATAATTCTTAATGCACGATATACATTAAACGGATCACCATTAAACTCTGCATCAAATCTATTTGATAATACAATTTGAAAAACATCTCCTTCATAAATATTTTGTTTGCACTGTTTTACTTTATTGTAGAATAGGTCAATATTTTTTATCTCAGAATTTATGGTTGTTAAATCGAAGTTTGATTTATATTCAATACTTTTTGAGAGAAGTTCTTTTAGATTTTTGATTTTACTTTTAGCTTCATTATAAGTTTTTTCAAAATCACTATTTTCATTTAAATGAACATTACTAATTATCTGCACTTGGTGTTTGTAGTGATCAAAGGCAATTATATCGTTAAATTCACCAAGAATGCTGTCCGGTGTATCAAGAGGATGATTCTCAGAAAAGTGAATTACATCTTCAATTAATCCAACTGTTTCATAACCAAAATAACCAACTATACCTCCGGCAAAATCTGGTAGATTTTCATCTCTGTAGAATTTTTTGTTATGCAGTTCTGACTTCAAATAATCGAACAAATTTTGCTTTATAACTACTACTTTCTGGTTTTGAGTAATTGTTAAAGAATTTTCTTTTACTTCAATAATCTTGGAAGGATTTTTACCTATGAAAGAATATCTGGCTAATCTTCCGATACTTTCAACTGATTCAAGTAAAAAACTGTTTCTATGTTCTTCTCTTATTTTTAGATAAGCCAGAACCGGTGTATATAAATCGGCAGTTACTTTTTCATAAACTGGAATTACATTAAATGATTTTGATAGTTCTACAAACTTAGAAAATTCCATTTTGTCCTCTATAAAACAAAAAACCCTTCTCAGTGCTACTAAGAAGGGTTTTTGGGAAATTTATTATTTATCTTCAATTCACTGAGCAGACGTATTATTAGGAATAAGCCACCACCATGCCCATGCAAAATTGAAGTTATATGTTTTATTCTTTGTTATCATTGGATGCAAACATAAAAAATAATTAACAACTTTGTCAAGATATTAATTACTGTTTGATAAAAAATTAAACCAGCTTTCAATATTATTTAGTTCATATTGATCAATATTCTTGTGATAAAATTCATTGGTTTTAGGCGAATAATTATAATCCAATGAATAAGTTTTTATGTTGCTTATAATATCTTCAATTGAATTGAGAATGTATTTTAATTCTTCATCTGTCATTGTAGGATGCAGTGAAAGCCTAATCCATCCCGGTTTTTCGGAAAGGTCTCCTTGGTTTATTAAATTAGTAATTCTTTTTGATCTTGTAGGATCAACATGAAGAAGATAATGCCCGTATGTTCCGGCACAAGAACATCCTCCACGTACTTGAATTCCATATAAGTCATTCAGTAATTTAACCATTAGGTTATAATGAATATCTTCAACATAAAACGAAATTACACCTAATCTTTCTTCAATATCTTGAGCAAGAAGATGAACAGTCTGCATTTTATTAAATCTTTCAAATGCTATTTTTAATAACTCATTTTCTCTTTCTCGTATTTTATCAGTTCCGATTTCTTCCTTTAATTTTACAGCTAAAGCTGTTTTAATTGTTTGTAGAAATCCGGGAGTACCACCATCTTCTCTAGCTTCAATATCATTAATGTATTTATGTTCTCCCCAAGGATTGGTCCAATCAACGGTTCCACCGCCAGGATGATCAGGAACTCTTAACTTATAAAGTCTTGAATCAAAAATTAAAACACCAGCAGTTCCCGGTCCTCCCAAAAATTTATGAGGTGAGAAAAAGATAGCATCAAGTTTTTCTAATGGATCCTTTGGGTGCATATTTATATCAACATAAGGAGCCGAAGCAGCAAAATCTACAAAACAATAACCGCCATGATCGTGCATTATCTTTGCTAAAAGATGATAATCAGTTTCTATTCCGGTTACATTTGAAGCCGCACTGAATGATCCAATTTTTAAATTCCGATCCTTATACAAATCAAGTAAATGATTTAGATGATCATAATTAATCAATCCTTTATTGTTTGGTTCTATTATTACTACATCAGCTATTGTTTCAAGCCATGAAGTTTGATTGGAATGATGTTCCATATGGGTTATAAAAACAACCGGACGATTCTCTTTTGGAATATTTAAGAATTCACTAAGTTGTTCGCATACTCTCAATCCAAGAATTCTTTGGAATTTATTTATTACTCCGGTCATCCCGGTTCCTTGAGTAATAATTACATCATTCGGCCCGGCATTTACATGATCTTTTATTATTTTCTGAGCTTTGTGATAAGCTTTTGTCATTGCAGTACCGGTAACACTGGATTCGGAATGTGTATTACCAACAAAGGGTGCAAAATTATTTACTATTGTATCTTCAATAGGTTTATACAATCTACCGCTGGCTATCCAGTCAGCATAAATAATTTTTTTGATTCCATAAGGTGATTGAAATTCCTTTTCTATACCGATAATATTCTTTCTGTAATTATCAAAATATTTTTCTAATGATGACATTAAATCTCCACTTAAAAAGATTACTGTGTATAAAAATACTATTTACAAAAATAAAAATGGAATTTGAAATTTAGTTTTATGAAAAAAATTGGTTAAAATAAGAACTCCATTTTAGTGAATTGATTTTATTATTTTTTGTTGACTAATTGTAAACTCAAAAATTAGGAGAGTAATGAAAAAAGCTAGAATATCTTTTGAAATAGAATTGGATGAAAAAAGTATTCCCAATAAAATATTTTGGGATGCCACAGATTCTCAAATTAAAGGGGGAAAAGAGGCAAAAGCTATTGCGGTTTCTATATGGGATAAATTTGAAAATCAAACATTAAGTATTGACTTATGGACAAATGAAATGCTGGTGCAAGATATGAATATTTTTACTTATCAATCATTAGTGAAAATTGCCGATACATATCAGAACTCAACCAACAATCCTCAAATAGCTCAAGAGATCAAAGATTTCGCAAATTATTTATCTGAGAAATTGGAAATATTCAAAAAATAATTTTTTATAAAAAAGGATAAGCACAATGCTAAAGTATAAATTTTCATTATTATTTCTTTTCTTATCATTTAGTTTGACTGCACAAAATATTACAATGCCAAGAGTCAGTCCACAAGCGGAAGTAAAGCAGATAATAGGAGTAACAGAAATTACAATAAATTATTCCAGACCGGCAGTAAAGGGGAGAACTATATGGGGAGAATTGGTTCCTTACGGATTAAATAAAATTTCATTTGGTAATGGTAATGCAGCTCCTTGGCGTGCGGGTGCAAATGAAAATACAACTATTGAATTCTCAACCGATGTAATGATAAACGGAAGTAAGATTCCAAAAGGGAAGTATGGATTATTTATGGAAGTTGGAAAAGATGAATGGAAAGTAATTTTTAATAAAGTAAATACAGCCTGGGGAAATTATTTTTATAATTCCAATGAGAATATTTTAGTTGTTTCTGCAGTTCCAGTCGAAAATCAACATACAGAATGGCTCGAATATTCATTTGAGAATATTAAACCTAATGGAGTTGATGCAGTACTCAAATGGGAAAAACTAAAAGTACCATTTACTATTGAAGTTGACTTAACCGCAACAATATTAAATGACATTAGAAATCAATTAGTTTCATCAAAGGGATTTAATTACCAATCTTATATTCAAGCAGTAAATTTTTGTTTAAGAAATAATGTGAATTTAGATGAAGCTCTTGAATGGATTAATAAATCGATTTCTATTCAAGAAACTTTGGTAAATCTTTCATTAAAGGCCGCAGTACTAGCTACCTTAGGAAGAAATGGTGAAATTGATCAGATGAAAGATCAGCTCAATAATAGAATGGAAATATCGAATGAAAATGATATTAATCTTTATGGATATACGTTAGTAAATCTCGGTAGAATTGATGAAGCATTAACTGTATTTAAGTATAATGTTGATCATCATCCTGAATCATGGAATGTTTATGATAGTTATGCAGAAGCATTTGCATTAAAAGGGGAGAAGGAAAAAGCTAAAAAGTATTACGAGGAGGCAATTCAAAAAGCTCCTGAAGATCAAAAGGAGCGACTCAGAAATTTAATAGATCAATTGGAAAAATGAATTAAGCTGATTTAAAACAAAAAATCCCGGTATGAAACCGGGATTTTTTTTAGCCTAAATATGCGGCAAGATTTTTACTTCTGGAGTTATGTCTCAATCTCCTTAAAGCTTTTTCTTTAATTTGTCTTACTCTTTCTCTGGTAAGGTTTAATATTTCACCAATTTCTTCAAGAGTAGCAGAGTATTCAGTTCCGATACCAAAGTATAAACGAATAACAGTAGCTTCTTTTTCGGTTAAAGTAGAAAGAGCTTGTTCAATATCCTTTTTCAAAGAATCTTCCATAATATTTGAATCCGGAGAAGGCTGATGATCATTAGCCATAATATCTAAAAGACTATTCTTGTTATCTTCTCCTTGTTTAATAGGAGCATCAACAGAAACGTGTCTACCAGAATTTTGAAGAGCATTAGAAACATCTTCAACAGACATATCCAATTCAATTGCTAATTCTTCAATTGAAGGTTTTCTTTCCAGCTCTTGTTCCATTCTGCTGGCAACTTTCATAATTTTATTTAAATCGCCCACTCTGTTAAGTGGTAATCTAACCATTCTGGATTGATCGGCAATCGCTTGCAAAATGGATTGTCTAATCCACCAAACTGCGTAGGAAATAAATTTAAATCCACGAGTTTCATCAAATCTTTTTGCGGCTTTTATTAAGCCGTAATTTCCCTCATTTATGAGGTCACTTAACGGTAATCCGTTATTCTGATATTGTTTTGCTACAGAAACCACAAATCTAAGATTTGCTTTAGTAAGTTTTTCAAGAGCAGATTGATCACCATCTCTAATTAATTCGGCTAATCTAATTTCCTCATCAGGAGTAATAAGATCAACTTTACCAATTTCTTGTAAATACTTATCTAAGCTTTGGTTTTCACGATTTGTGTATTGTTTTGTGATTTTCAACTAAACCACCTCACTTTTTGTGATTTATTTTTATTAATTTTATTTTTGAAAAAAGACGGAAGCAGCTAACAATAATTGAAAATAATACTTGGAATATTCGAGGAGAATCCCCCGAAAAGAGAAGAATAATAAACCGTCTTTGCTTGATTGATTTTCAAATGTACGATATTCATAGAATCTAAACCACCAAATTTAGATTAAAAGTTCCATAAAATCAAGAAAAATATCAAATTTATAGATATCTTGACATTAGATTAATTTGATGGGAGAAAAGTTTCATAAATGAACGAATTAGAAAAATTTTTGACCGAAAATAAGAATAATGAAATATTAATTTTTAAGTTCAGCCCGATTTGCGGTATCAGCAGATAGGTTGAAAGAGAATTTAAAAACTTTAGAATTAAAAACAATTATCCTATTTTAGAAGTTGATGTTATTAATCAAAGACAATTAAGCAGTTTTATTGCAGATTATTTTCATGTGATTCATGAATCACCTCAACTTATTTATCTTGATTCCGATCACAAAGTAAAAAAACATTTTTCGCATTATTCAATATTAGATTTTTTTGAAGAATAAATTTACTTACAAATTATAGAAATTTCTTAATTCGGACTTATGACTAAATTACAGCACAAAATTTATCTCTTTGTTTTAACCTCTATTCCTATTTTTGCTTTCTTCTTTTTACTTTTCTGGGGTTTCTCTTACTATGTTTCTCCATTGGATCAAAGATTTTATCACGATCTGCACAAAGTTTTAAAGCCAAACGGATTGATTGGACATGGACTTGGAATTATTGGCTCTTTGTTAATGCTTTTGGGAGTTGGCATTTATATGTTAAGAAAAAGAGTAAAAGCTTTTTATAGACTAGGAGTTTTAAAACACTGGCTTGAACTTCATATTTTTATGTGTACACTTGGTCCGATATTAGTACTTTTCCATACAAGCTTTAAATTCGGCGGAATTGTTTCTATTAGTTTTTGGAGTATGGTTGCTGTTGTATTAAGCGGAGTTATTGGGAGGTTTATATATGTTCAAATACCAAGAACTATTCAAGGGGAAGAATTATCATTAAATCAATTGAGAGAATTAACCGATAAAATTCACGACAATATGATTTCTAATTTTCAATTGACTTCTGAAGTAATAAATAAAATTGAAGAAAAGAATAAAGTTGAATACAAATTGAATTTTACTATTTTTATCAAGGAATTTTTGAAAGGATTTTTCATCAATTATGAAGTAAAAAATTACCTCAAAAAATTAAATGTAAGCAGTAAAACAATAGAGGAAATTTCAAAAAGTATTAAGCAGCAGTTTATTATTAATAGAAAAATTAAGTATCTAAGAACTATGCAGAAATATTTTAGGTATTGGCATATTTTGCATCTTCCGTTTGCCATAATTATGCTAATTATAATGATAATTCATGTTATCGTTTCCATAGTGTTTGGATACACGTGGATTTTTTAATTTAGGAGAACTACTATTTATGAAAGTAAAACCATTTTATTTATATATAGGACTTTTTATAGCAGCATTAGTGTTGTTGATTTTATTTTATCAGCAAGATGATCCTAATCAAATCGCTGAAGTTAATCCAAATACACAAATGCCTAATGACGAGATACACAAAGGAATTGAAGGAAAAACACCTTCTGCCGGAAATGTATCCGAAGGCTTCAAGAAAAAAATGAATGATCTAAAGGAGCAAGTTGAATCGAATCCAAATGATACAGCAAAAGTGAAAGAGTATGCCGACTTACTTTCGGCATCTCATAAGCCTGATGAAGCAATAGAACAGTTTGAAAGCATATTAGTAAAGGATGGGAAAAGAATTGATATTTTACTTCCTTTAGTCTATTTATATTTTACGAAACAAAACATTCCAAAAGCTGAAGAATATACAAGAAGAGTTTTAGCAATTAATCCAGATCATGCACAAGCTCATTATAATTTGGGAGCTTTGGAGGCAACAAAAGGAAATTCTGATAAAGCCAAAGAAATTTGGGAAATGATTGTTAAGAAATATCCGAATACTGAAGCAGCACATATAGCCGAGCAATCACTAAAACAATTGTAGGTAGTTTTGGATTCTTTTACTGAAGTCTTAATAGAAAATTTACTCAGCTACTTTTTAATTTTTATTATTGGATTGTGGGTAGTAATATATTATTTAAGAAACAGTAAGAAAAAATCGAAAAGTGTTGAAGAAAAAATTGAGAAGGCAAAAGAGTTTGGATTTTATGAGCCTGTTTCACTTTCTCCAAAAATAAATTATGATATCTGCATAGGAAGCGGTGCCTGTGTTGCTGCCTGTCCTGAAAAAGATATTCTTGGTTTGGTAAACGGAAGAGCAGCTACAATCAATGCGTCACGATGTGTTGGTCATGGTGCATGTTTTCATGCTTGTCCCGTTCAAGCTATTACATTAGTAATTGGTACTGAAAAAAGGGGAGTTGATCTTCCTCATGTTAAACCGACTTATGAAACAAATGTACCCGGAATTTATATTGCTGGGGAATTAGGGGGCATGGGTTTAATTAAAAATGCTGCTGAACAAGGAAAGCAAGCTGTTAATAATATTTACAAATCTTTATCCGATAAAAAAAACAATGATTACGATTTGGTAATTATTGGTGCTGGACCTGCCGGAATATCTGCAAGTTTAACTGCAAAAAAACTTGGATTAAAATTTATTACAATAGATCAAGATTCACTTGGAGGAACTGTTTTTACTTTTCCAAGATCTAAGGTAGTTATGACTAAGCCAATGGAATTAGATCTTTACGGAAAATTAAAATTAGTTGAAACATCTAAATCAGAATTGATTTCCATTTGGAATGAAGTCCTGTCTAAGAACAATATTTCCATAAATGAAAATGAAAAAGTAATTGATATTAAAAAAGATAATTATGGATTTAACGTAGTAACAAGCAAATCAAAGTATAATGCTTCTAAAGTAATACTGGCAATAGGAAGGAGAGGATCGCCAAGAAAATTAAATGTACCGGGAGAAGGAAAAGAAAAAGTTTTTTACAGATTATTGGAACCTGAATTACTAAAAGAAAAAAATGTTTTAATAGTTGGAGGTGGCGATTCTGCTGTTGAATCTGCTCTGCTTTTATCAGAAGAAAATAATGTTACAATATCATATAGAAATAATTCTTTCAGCAGATTGAAACCAAAAAATCATGAAAAAATATTAGAAGCGATTGATAGTAATAAGTTGAAAGTAATATACGAATCCAATGTAATAGAAATTTGTGATAACGAAGTGAAATTGAGAGTCAATGAAAATGAAATAGTAATTGCGAATGATTTAGTTTATATTTTTGCCGGCGGTGAACTTCCAAATACTTTTTTGGAAAAGATTGGCATTGATATTTCAAAAAAATTTGGTGAAGCAATATTAAAACATCATTCTTAATATTATTCTTAATTTTTTCAATCTCGGTATTTGCCCAAATATCTCCGGGTGATCTAAGTAAAGCACATGCTGATTTGGAAGGCTTAAGCAATTGTACTAAATGTCATGAACTTGGTGAAGATGTTAAGAATGATAAATGCATGGATTGTCACACGGAAATAAAAGATCAACTCACAAGCAATAAAGGGTTTCATTCCACTCAAAATATTCCCTCAAAATTATGTTATGAATGCCATAGTGAACATCACGGTAGAAATTTCAAACTGATTAAATTTGATAAAGAGAATTTCGATCACGATAAAGTCGGCTTTAAATTAACCGGAAGACATTCTGAAATTAATTGTGTTGATTGCCATAAATCAGAATTTAGAAGCGATGATAAAGTTGATGAAAGACCGGATTCATTTTTAGGATTAGACCAAACTTGTACATCATGCCATTAAGATGTACATAGAAAAACCTTAGGAAACAGCTGCGAAAATTGTCATAATACAAAAACTTTTAAACCTCCTTCATTTTTTAGTCATAACCAAACTAAATTTAAATTGACCGGTTCTCACCAAAATGTTGAATGTCAGAAATGTCATAAAATTGAAGAGATTGATGGAAAGAAATTTCAACATTTTACCGGAATAAAATTTAATTCTTGTTCTAATTGTCATAACGATGTTCATAAAGGAAAGTTTGGACCAGACTGCCAAAGTTGTCATCAAACAAACTCATTCACAGAAATCAATAATAAAAACCGTTTCGATCATTCAATTACAAATTTTCCTCTCTTAGGAAAGCACAATAACGTAAAGTGCGAAAGTTGTCATAAGGGGAAATTAACGGATAAATTGGTTCATAATCAATGTATTGATTGTCATGAAGATTATCATAAAAAACAGTTTTTAACTAATGCTACTACTACTGACTGCAAAACATGCCATACTGTTGAGGGATTTAAACCGTCAAGTTTTTCGATTGAAGATCATGATAAACTGAATTTTAAATTAACCGGAAGTCATTTGGCTCTTCCTTGTCAAGCTTGTCATTTAAAAAATTCAGAATGGAAATTTAGAATAAGTGGGGATAAGTGTATTGATTGTCATGTTAATTTTCATGAAGATGAAATAAGCAACAAGTTTATGGGAGAAAATAATTGTGCCGGATGTCATACTACAAATGCTTGGAAAGAAGTAGTTTTCAATCACACTAATACCGGTTTCGAATTACTTGGAAAGCATGAAAATACTTCATGCAGAGATTGTCATTTCGATGATTCTCAATTAGTAGTTATTCAGAAATTTAAGTCACTTAGTTCTGATTGCATAGTCTGCCATGCTGATATTCATAAAGGGCAATTTGAAAAAGAAGGAAAAACTATTTGCCAAGACTGTCACACATTCTATAATTGGAAACCTAATAAGTTTAATCATTCTAAAACGAGATTCCCGTTAGACGGCGCTCATAAGAAAGTGGAATGCAGTAAATGCCATAAATCATCAGACGATGATAGTTACATAGTATTTAAAATTAGCGGTGATATAAAATGTACAAACTGCCATTCATAATTTTGTTTTATCTTTTTGCGGGAATAATTGTCTCGGCTCAATCTCCGCATGGTAATGGATTTGAAATTGACTGCAGTAATTGTCATACTTCCGAGAATTGGAAGGTTGATACTCAAAAATTAGATTTTAATCACACCGAAACCGGATTTGAATTAATTGGAATTCATAAGCAGACGGATTGTAAATCATGCCACACAAACTTGGAATTTTCAAAGGTAAAGCAAGAGTGTTTTGAATGTCATACTGATGTGCATGAAAATACATTAGGGAAAGATTGTGAATCTTGTCATAACTCTTTTTCTTGGGTAGTTTCTTCAATTTCGGAGATTCATCAGATGAGACGATTTCCATTGCTGGGGGAGCATGTTTCAGCTGATTGTAACCAATGTCATATTTCTTCATCAAATTTAAGATATGAACCGCTTGGTGTTGAGTGTATTGACTGCCATAGAAATGAATATAACTCTACTCAAAATCCAAATCACATTACAGCGGGATTTTCAACAGATTGTAATGAATGTCATAGTATGAATCAAACAGTTTGGAGCTTCTCTTCATTTGGTCATGATTTCTTCCCGTTAACCGGCGGGCATGCAATTAGTAATTGTTTTGATTGTCATAACAACGGAACATTTGAGGGCTTAAATCAAGATTGTTACAGTTGTCATAAATCAAATTATGAAACAGCTCAATCTCCTAATCATATTGAACTTAATTTCCCCACTAATTGTCAAGAATGTCATACAACAAATCCTGGTTGGAGACCGGCTGAATTTACAAGACATAATGAGATTTATCCACTTCTTGGAGCTCATGAATTAATTAAGAATGATTGTCAAAGCTGCCATACAAACGGATTTGAAAATACACCAAATCAATGTTTTGGATGTCATCAAGAAAATTACAATGCGGCTTCAAATCCTTCGCATACTCAATTAAATTTTTCAACAGATTGTGAAACATGCCATAATACAAATGCATGGAAGCCAGCCTCGTTTAATCACGATAATGAATTTTTCCCAATCTATTCCGGTGAACATAATGGGGAATGGAATAATTGTTCTGATTGTCATGTAGATCCAAATAATTATGCAAGATTTGAATGTATTAATTGTCATGAACATAATCAAAGTTCAATGGATTCTGAACACAGCGATGTAAACGGATATATTTATAACAGTGAAGCTTGTTTATCATGTCATCCAACCGGAAGTAGTGAAGGTGCTTTTAATCATAGTTCTTCTAATTATCCTCTTATTGGAGGGCATAGTAATCAGCAGTGCGCTGATTGTCATTCTACCGGTTATCAAGGAACAAGTTCAGAATGTATTTCATGCCATCAAACAAATTATGATCAGACTGACAATCCTAATCATTCTCGATTATCATTTTCTAAAGTTTGTTCAGATTGCCATTCTGTAAATCCGGGTTGGGAATTAACACAGTTCACAATTCATAATGATTTTTATCTACTGACCGGTGCACACATCAACATTGCTAATGATTGTGCAAATTGCCATGAAGGTTCTTATAACTCATCTTCAAACAGAATATGTTTTGACTGTCATTCATCCGATTTTACACAAACTTCAAATCCGCCTCATCAAACAAGCGGATTCTCAAATGATTGTGAATCGTGCCATAATACAACTGCATGGCAGCCTTCTACATATGATCATGACGGGCAATATTTCCCGATATACAGCGGTAAACATAATAACGAATGGAATTTATGTTCTGATTGTCATACTAATCAACAAGACTTTGGACTTTTCTCATGTATTGATTGTCATGAACATAATAAAACCGATATGGATTCTGAACATCAAGGTGTAAGCGGTTATATCTATGAAAGTAAAGAATGTTTTGCTTGTCATCCGAACGGAGATAGTGAAGGAGCTTTTAATCATAATAATTCAGATTTTCTTTTAACCGGTGCACATAATGGAGTTGAATGCAGCAGTTGTCATATAAACGGATATTTAAATACTTCAAGTGATTGCGTCTCATGTCATCAAAATAATTTTAATCAAACTACTAATCCTGATCATGTGAAGTTAAGTTTTGGTGATAACTGCAGTGAATGCCACAGCACAGATTCTGGTTGGCAGTTAACCTCTTTTACTATTCATGATAAATTTTACATTTTACTTGGTGCACATCAAGAAGTTCAAAATGATTGTAATAGCTGCCATAACAGTAATTACAATACCAAGTTTGATTTATGTGTTGACTGCCATAATGCAGATTTTAATAATGCAGCAGATCCTAATCATATTCAGTTAAGCTTTTCTAATAATTGTGATGATTGCCATAATACTAATAGAGGCTGGGAATTAACCTCATTTTCAATTCATAATCAGTTTTATGTTTTAACCGGTGCGCATTCAGCTATTGCAAATAATTGTATCGATTGTCACAGTAATGGTTATAATAATACAACTGATGTTTGTTATGACTGCCACACTGTCGATTATCAAACTGCTGCTAATCCTTCTCATGCCGGAAGTTCATTCCCAACAGATTGCGAAACTTGTCATACAACTTCTGCCTGGGATCCATCAACTTTTAATCATGATGGACAGTATTTCCCGATCTACAGTGGTAAACATAATAACGAATGGAATTTATGTTCTGATTGTCATACTAATCAACAAGATTATGGAATATTTTCATGCATCGATTGTCATGAGCACAGCAAATCCGAAATGGATGCTGAACATCTGGGTGAAGTAAGTAATTATATTTATGAAAGTAATGCTTGTTATGAATGTCATCCAAACGGTGAAGGGGATAAAATGATGAATAAAGCTAGAAGAGTAAAATGAAAAAGTTAATTCTTTTTTTCTTTTTATTGATTAGTATTTCTGCGCAATCTAATAAGATGGTTCTTATTGGAGAATCCACATATGAATCATCTCAATTTACTTACGTAAGATTTTCTGGGAATTTCAATCTTAGTATAGGTGATACTCTATTCTATCAAAATAATAATGATAAAATAGCGGGATTAGTTATAAAGCATTTATCATCATCTTCTGCAGCGTGTTTAAGAATAAATGATATTACTTCATTTAAGGAAGGAACATCTTTCTACGGTTATGATAGAAAGATTGAAACTGTAAAAGAGAATAATGAAATAAAAATTGAAGACAATAAACCGGTTATAAAAACTACTAATACATTTATGAATGATAGCAAAACTATTTCAAATAAAATTTCCAATGAAGAAAATATAAGCGGCAGGTTCTCGATCTCTTCTTACTCTAATACAACAAACAGCGGTTCAAACAATTATCAAAGATGGCGTTACAGACTTTCATTAAACGGTAACAATTTTTTCGATTCAACATTAAGCTTCAGTAGTTATGTTACTTTTGCTTACAGAGCGGATAGATGGAATCTGACTTCATCTCAACTAAATCGTGCAATAAGAATATACGATTTGAGCGGAACATATAAGTTTGATGAAACTTATTCTTTAACTTTTGGTAGGACTGTTAATTCTAAAGTTACAAATCTAAGTGCTATCGACGGTTTACAATTTACAGCAAACTATTCATTTGCTAATCTTGGAGTAATTATCGGTTCGCGTCCAAATTTTTCAGATTATGGATACAATGTAAAATTGTTTGAATATGGATTTTATCTTAATCGTTCTGATCTATTTAATAATTCTTACTTTGAAAATACTCTGGCTTATTTGGAGCAGACAAATAATTTCAAGACCGACAGAAGATTTTTTTATTTACAGCACAGCAACAACCTTGTTAAAAATGTAAATCTTTTTCTTTCAAGTGAAATTGATATTTACAAACGAGAAAAGGGACACAGCAAAGGAGATTTTCGTTTTACCAGTTTTTATGTTTCCGCAAGATATTCTCCATCTAGAATTATTAATTTTTCTGCATCTTATGATGCGAGAAAAAACGTAGTTTATTATGAAACTTATCAATCATTTGCGGATAGTTTAATAGATGTTTCAACAAGACAAGGATTTAAGTTTAGAACAAACATAAGGCCTTTTCCAAATATGTACATTAATGCTTCTTATGGATACAGATATCGCGGTGAAGATAGCAAACCCGCCAATAATTACTCTGCCACTGTTGGATATAGTAGAATTCCATTTATAGAATCTGCTCTTTCTGTCGGATACAATTATCTTAGCACAAATTACCTAGTTGGAAATATTTATAATGCAAGAATTTCGAAATATATTTTTGAGGGATCGTTAAATGCCAGTTTAGGTTACAGAAGAATAAATTACAACTTCGAGTATTCAACCGAAGAACTTATTCAAAATGAAATTCTATTTGATTTGGGTTACAATATTTCCAGAATGTTTACAGCTTCATTTAGTTATGAAGGAACATTTGAAAAAGTAAGATCGTATGGAAGAATTTATATAAATATAAATACTAGGTTTTAGTCAATTTACATTCTGATGCAGATCATTCATTATCTTGTTTAAGTAATGCCCAATTTGATTAAAAACTTTATCATAGTTTTTTTTGATTTTCTCAGTGTACACTAAAACATCTTCATTGCCGTTTGTGATTTCGTTTAATTTCTTTACTGCACAGTTAATATTTTCATATTGTTTAATATCTTTTATAAATCCTCTTAACTCAGAGATGGTAGAATGTTTTGTTTCCCAAACAATCATATTTTGTGCTGTGTATAAGTCATCATAAAGTTTACGCATATCATCAACTTTTCTTTTTCTTTCTTCATGAAGCATAACATTTTCCATAGCAATTGCAGTACTGGACGAGATAGCGCTTAAGAATAATTCATCATCTTTAGTAAATCTCCCATCCTTTTTATTTAATAATTGAAAAGCACCTACAACTTCACCATTAAGATTTTTCATGGGTACACATAATAGATTTTTAGTTTTAAATCCGGAATTTTCATCAAACTTTTTATTAAAAAGGGGATTATTATAAGGATCATCAGTAATAATTGAAGTACATTTCATTACAACTTCTCCGGCAATGCCCTCAGTTTTTGGAAAGCGGATTTCTTCTTTCTTCAAACCGGTTCCCATTCTCGACCATAATTCATCAGTTAATTTATCAAGGACAAAAACTGTAGCTCTTTCACAATTTAAAGCGTCCGAAGCAATCCTTATTATTGTATTTAACAGAATATCAAAATCTGTAATGGAAGTTAAACTTTTCGATATTTCATATAGAAAAGATAATCTTCTGGCAGTATCTTCAATTTCATCTTTATTACTGTTAGATAATTCGGTTTCCGGATTAATTACACTTTTTACTGTATTAAAAAGTTTTTCCATAGTTAATGGTTTTGCAATAAAATCACTTATCCTATTTCCAAAAATTGTATTTCTTGTTTCATTGAAATATTCGGAAACAATTACTATTGGTAGATAATTATTCAATTGATATAAACTATCGATAAATTTTATTTCAGAATATAAAGGCTGCGAAATTTCTACAATTATTAAATCAAATTTACCGAATGAAAGCTTTCTTATTCCTTCTTCATCCTTTGTAGCAAAATGAATAAAGTAGTCTCCAATATTTACAAATGATTTGATAAGATTTGCACTCTCTTTGTTATCTGTATAAACTAATATATCCGGACTTGCAGACATTCCACCCTCAAATTTATTTAAGGTAAGATAAAATTAATCAGTGATAATTTTTGTGATGAGTGATGAATCTATCTCTTCAAAATAATTATTAGTGATTTGTATCAATTTATTCCCAGTTTGATAGATTTCTTCGATAGGTTTTTCATCTTCAATAAATTTATTCTCATCGGTTAATTTATTTTTTGTAGAAACGACATAAAACGGTTTATTGTAATATGCAGAACAAATAGCAATTAATTTAGAACCGACTTTATTTACAACATTTCCATTACTTAGAATTTTGTCTGCACCAACAATTGCACAGTCGCAATTAAATATTGAAATTGGAATTTGAGCTTCTGTTATTAGTCTTGTTTTGATTCCAGCACAGCTTAATTTTTCAGTAAGAATTCTGCCTTCCAATATTGGTCTGGATTCGCAAACTGTAACTTCAAGCTTAGGATTATTTTCAAATAATTTTTCAATTACTTTTTGAATCGTATAACTGTTGGAAATAGTTAGTAGGGAAGAGGGAATTATCTCAATTATAAAATTCTTATAAATCCGTTCAATTTCATTATTAAAATTAGATAGATAATTGTTAATGAAATCAAATCTAGAATTTTCTTCAATAAGTATTATCTTATTCAAGAAATTCTGAATAGCAGCAAAGTTATTCAATTCATTTTTTAAGGATAATAATAACTCATCATTTTTCAATAATGAAATATCATCAAGAAAAATGGTTAATAATTTTTCAAGAAGTTCAGAACTACCGGAGAAATTATTCTCTACTAACTCTATAATTTTATCAGGATAATTCAAATTACTTATTGAACTTAAACCCTTTTATTGGTTCTCTTAATGTTAATACAGGACAAGGAGCTTTACGAACAACTTTTTCAGCAGTGCTGCCAAACAATAGATGTTCCATTCCAGTATGTCCATGTGTGGCAATTATAACCAAATCGGCATCAACTTCAGATGCTGTGGAATTAATTTCAAAAAAAGGTTTACCCATTTTAATTATAATATTCCACTTTAATGATTCACCTATCATTTGCTTTGCTAAATCTGTTAATTCATTATGTGCTCTTTCTGAAAGATCTTCATCTACAGAAGGATAAGCAATTTGTCCCATACTAAAATCAGCCGGATAAACAGCAGGTTCAATAACATAAACCAGATGAATTTCTGCTTTAAAGTGATGCGCAAAATCAATTGCATATCTTAACGCATTTTTAGAATAATCAGAAAAATCGATAGGGACTAAAATTGTTTTAATCATTTGCATGTTCACCTCCATTTATTTGTTGGAGTTTTTTTAGAAGTACTAAATAATCTTCATTTACAGTACGCAATCTGGTTGCAACTATTTGTGAAATTCCTTTTGCAATTTTTATTCCTTCTTGAGGAAAATTATCCATAAATTCATCGAGATCGGGTTTAAAGAGAACAACAATTCTAGAATCTTTTTTTGCAATTGCAGAAGCCGATCTTGGCGAATCATCAAGCAAAGCTAATTCACCAAAAAAATCTCCTTTTGTTAATTCGGCTAAAACTTGTCTGCCGCCGTCTTTACCTTCTTGAACTATTACTACTTCACCTTCATGAATTATGTATAAACCAATCCCAGGATCATGCTGATGAAAAATCATTTCACCATCTGAATAAACTCTGTTATGAGTAAGCTTAATCAATTCCTTTAAATATTTTTTTCTCACTTTACTAAAAGTTGGTATTGCTTTGAATATTTCCAAAATATCATTTTTAGCAGTAGGTGATTTGAATAAGTTATTCCAGTAACTGCTTCCTTTAATTTTAGGACTAATTTTTTGCATAATTATCTCTTAATTAAAAATTCCGGATTCGGCTACACGCCAAATCTTTTGACAAGGAAATTTATTTTCGTATAAAGCTCTTCCTATAATTACCGAATCTACATGATTTACAGTATCTTCTTTAACTTTTATTAAATCTTTATAACCGCTAATTCCACCGGAAAGAGTAACTTTTAATCCGGTTGAATCAGCAATTCTATTTGATAAATTGCAATTAGGACCAAGCATCATTCCATTAGTTTTTACATCTGTCACAATAATTCTTTCGGCTCCTAAATCTTTTAATTTAACTGCGTAATTATCTGCATTTATTTTTTGAACAGATTTTCTTCCTCTTATTGCCACACTATCATCAACAACATCAATAGCAGCAACAATTTTACTAGGACCAAAATTTTCTAATATTTTAACAAATTCTTTTGGATTCTCGAAAGCTAATGTTCCAATTACAAGTCTGCATATTCCCAAATCCATTAATTCTTTAGCATCTTCAAAACTTCTAACACCGCCGCCATATTGCACTGGAATTACAACGGACTCACAAATTTCTCTAATAACATCAAAGTTTTTATGCGAATGATCGGTTGCTGCATCAAAATCAACAACATGAATCATTTTAGCATTTTCAGTTCTCCAAATCATTGCCATATCAACAGGATTGTTTCCATATTCCTTACAATTTAATTCCGGAATTCCCTGAACAACTCTAACTGTCTTCCCATCTTGAATATCTATTGATGGTATAATTAAAAAATTGTGCATTTTAGATAAACCATTTCCCGTTATTTTTAATTGTTTTCCTGCTTATTATAAGCTTCTGTATTTCACTTGTTCCTTCAAAAATTCTTAATATTCTAGCATCTCTATAAAATCTTTCAACTGGCAACTCTGCAGAAAATCCCATTCCGCCATGAATTTGCAGAGCTTTGTCGGCTACTTCAGAAACAGCTTCCGAGCAATATAGTTTTACCATTGCTGCTTCTTGTGATACATCTTCTCCTTTATCAAACTTGAAAGCTGTTCTGTAAAGCATACTTTCCATTGCATAAATTAAAGTTGTCATTTCAGCAATCATAAATTGTATAGCTTGAAATTTAGCAATTGGCTGATCAAATTGCTTTCTTTGATTTGCATATTGAACAGACATTTCTAATAGTTCTTTAGCTGCACCAAGAGCACAGGCACCAATTCCTAATCTTCCTGTATCCAAAGTTTTCATTGCAATTAAAAATCCACGGCCGTCAACTCCAATAATATTATCCTGCGGAATTTCAACGTTTTCAAAATTAATTGTATTAGTAACAGAGGCTTTAATTCCTAATTTTTTTTCATTCGGACCAACAGTTACTCCGGGAAAATCTCTTTCAACAACAAATCCGGTTATGCCTTTATCTGTTCTGGCAAACACAGAAAATAAATCTGCAACTGCACCATTTGTGATCCAAATTTTTTCTCCATTTAAGATCCATTTCCCATCTTTTAATTCTGCTTTAGTCTTTAAATTAAATGCGTCTGAACCTGCACCGGCTTCAGTTAATGCAAATGCCGCAATTTTTTCTCCGGAAGTTATAGAAGGTAAATATTTCTTTTTTAATTCTTCCGATCCGCCGATATAAATTGCATTTGCACCAATTGATTGATGCGCACCAATAAACGCTGCTGTAGAACTGCATCCTCTGGTAACTTCTTCTTGAGCAAT
Source organism: Ignavibacteriota bacterium (assembly GCA_002698995.1). Taxonomy (GTDB): domain Bacteria; phylum Bacteroidota; class Ignavibacteria; order Ignavibacteriales; family Melioribacteraceae. Next base: position 51,707 of record PAAX01000015.1, read on the forward strand.
ACAATAACCAACTTCTCCAAATCCGCCACCTCCATATTCTTCTGGAAATGAAGTACCGAGCAGACCATTTTCTGCTAATTTATTCTTCAAACTATCCGGGATATGTTCTTCTTTATCCATTTTTTGTGCAATCGGTTTTATTTCTTTGTTTGTGAAATCTCTGACCATTTCTCTTAACATTTTTTGATCATCAGAAAAGGTAAAATCCATAAAAATCAGTTCCTTTAATATGTTATAGTAGTAAACGAAAATAATTAGTTAGAATAGCAAAAACAACTTATTTAGAAAATATAGGATAAATAGATGTTGTTTATTAAATTTATATCGAGAATTTATTCGTTATTTGTAATTGTTTCTTTGAAAATAGATATTCCTTTATTTTGAATTGATTTCTTGACTTTTGAAGCATCAATCCTGATATTTACTAAATGCGTAAAGATTTCCAATTAGAATTTAAAGATAATGAGATAATCAACTGCACAGTTTTTTATCCTTCCCAAAAAGTAATTTCAAAAACTATAGTTTTTGTTCATGGCTTTAAAGGATTTAAAGATTGGGGATTTGGTCCTTATTTATCCGAATATTTTAGACAAAAGGGATTTTGTGTTGTTGCTTTTAATTTCTCTTTAAATGGAATTGGAAATGATTTCCAAAATTTTACTGAATTTGATAAATTTGCAAGAAATACTATCAGCAGAGAAATTGACGAACTCAATTTTATTATTGAACATGTTTCAAATAATACTTTTGCAGATTTATCAACTAGCAAAATTGGTTTATTAGGTCACAGCAGAGGAGGTGCGGTTTCTATTCTTACTGCTGCACAAAACAAACAAATTAATGCTTTGTGTACTTGGGCTGCTGTTTCAAAGTTTGATAGATTTTCAAAGAGACAAAAAGAAGAATGGCAGAAGAAAAAGGTTCTTGAAGTAATTAATGCAAGAACAAATCAAGTAATGAAAATGAATTATTCTTATTTGAAAGATATTTTGGAAAATAAAGATGATAAACTAAATATTGAAAAAAGTTTATCCAGCTTACAAATTCCATTATTAATTTGCCATGGTGAACAAGATATAGCTGTTCCGGTAAAAGAAGGTGAAAAGCTTTATAGTTGGTCAATTAAAGAAAGAACCGAATTTTTCTCAATTCCTAAAACGGGACATACTTTTGATATTAAACATCCGTTTGAGGAAAGCAATGAAAAATTTGAAAAACTTCTTTCAAAAACATCAGATTTTTTTACTAAATTTTTGAATTAACTTTTTAGGAGTAAGTTGAATTATGTTAAAAGAAGCAGTTAAGCAATCGAAAACAATTAGTGTGATAAGCAATGTCAAATCTTCTCAATTATTATGGATATTAGCTTTTTCTTTTTTAATGGTTTTAGCAGCAAATGTAGCTGTTCCTGTTAAACCTGTACCGTTTACTTTACAGACAATGATTGTGCTATTATCTGGTGCATTTTTAGGTGCTAGAAATGGTGCTTTTTCTCAAATTATTTATTTGGCATTAGGTTTAATTGGTTTACCGGTTTTTGCAAATTTTAATTTTGGTCCGGCTGCTTTAATTGGTCCAACCGGCGGATATTTACTTTCATGGCCATTTGCAGCTTATTTAGTTGGATATTTAGTTGAAAGAAATAAATCGACACTTAATATTTCTTTAGCAATGATAGTAGCTCACATTTTAATACTTTTAACTGGTGCATTATATTTATCAGTTTTCTTTAATGGTAATTTGGAAACTGCATTATTCAGTGGAGCAATTATATTTACTCCTTGGGATGCAATTAAAGTTGTTGCCGCAATTAGTATTTATAAAGTATTATCAAGCAGATATCCTAAACTTCCTAAATAATTAGAAGATTAAATGGAATTAAAGAATATAATCTTTACAATAGTATTTTTATCAGCTTTTGGCTTTTTAGCTTTTAGTTTGAATAGAGTTATTGGTTATTTAAAACTTGGTCAAAAAGAAAACAGATTTGATAATATTTCTTCAAGAATTAAAAATGTTCTTAAAATTGCTTTTGCCCAATCTAAGTTATTGAGAGATCCGGTTGCAGGAAGCGTTCATTTTATTATTTTTTGGGGATTTATGCTTTTTATTTCTGCTGTTATCGAAGCAATAATTCAAGGCTTTTATTCTCCGTTTACATTTGAGTTTTTAGGACCGTTTTTTTCAGTAATTACTATTGTACAAGATTTGTTTGGAGTTCTTGTAGTTCTTTCGGTACTTTTTGCATTATATAGAAGATTTATTCAAAAAATTAAAAGATTAGAAGTATCTAAAGAAGGGCAGCTTGATGCCGCTTTTATTTTGCTGTTAATAATGTTTGTCGTGCTTTCGATGTTCGGTCAAAATATTTCTTTGGTAGCAAAGCATAATTTTGAATTAGCAGCTTTTGAAATAAGACCTATTTCTTATCCTCTTGCTAAACTGTTTTATTCTGATCCTTCAACGGCAGTTTTTCCTTTTGAGATATTTTGGTGGATTCACATTCTGCTTGTATTCGGATTTATGAATTATCTCCCTTATTCCAAACATTTTCATGTTATAACTTCAATTCCAAATGTATTTTTCTCAAAGTTTGATGAGAAAAAATATGCTTTAAAACCGCTCAACCTTGAAGATGAAAACATTGAGCAGTTTGGAGCTTCAGATGTTGAACATCTCACATGGAAACAAATGCTTGATGGATATGCTTGTACGGAATGCGGCAGATGTACTTCTGCATGTCCCGCAGCAAATACAGGCAAGCCCCTTTCACCAAGGAAAATTATTGTTGATATAAGACGTAGAGTGGAAGAAAAAGCTCCTTTAATGGCGGCTGGTATTGAAGAAAAAGAGGGAATTACCGATAAAACTCTTGTAAATGATTTTATAACTCCGGAAGAACTTTGGGCTTGTACAAGCTGTAATGCTTGTGTTTATGAATGCCCGGTTAGTATTGAGCATTTAGATTCTATTATTGAAATGAGAAGAAATCTTGTTTTAATGGAATCGAATTTTCCTCAAGAACTTAATACTGTATTTAAAAATCTAGAAACTAATTTTTCACCTTGGGCTTTTAATCATCAAGATAGAGCAGCTTGGGCTGAAGGTATGGATATCAAAACTATGTCTGAAGACTCAAATGCAGAAGTTCTATTCTGGGTTGGATGTGCCGGTTCTTATGATTCAAGATACCAAAAAGTTACAAAAGCATTTGCAAATATTATGAAAGAAGCCGGAGTAAATTTTAGAATTCTTGGTACTGAAGAAAAATGTAATGGTGATACTGCAAGAAGATTAGGAAATGAGTATCTTGCTCAAATGATGATGCAGGAAAATGTTGAAACTCTTAATGGTTATAATGTTAAAAAAATTGTAACAGGTTGTCCACATTGCTTTAATTCATTGAAGAATGAATATCCGCAGTTCGGAGGTAATTTTGAAGTTCAGCATCATTCGGAAATGATTGAAGAATTAATTGAAAAAGGTAAAATTCAATTAAAAGATGAAGAAGTAAAATCAAAAACAACTTTTCATGATTCTTGTTATCTTGGCAGATATAATAATATTTATGATGAACCAAGAAATCCTCTCAAACAAGTTAAAGGTTTAGAACTTGTTGAAATGGAAAGAAATAAGGATAAAGGATTTTGCTGCGGTGCAGGCGGCGGAAGAATGTTTATGGAAGAAACCATTGGAACCAGAATTAATGTAAACAGAACGGAAGAAGCTTTAAACACAGGTGCAGATACAATAGCTTCTGCTTGTCCTTTCTGTATGACGATGATGTCTGATGGGGTTAAATCATTTGAAAAACAAGACGAAGTCTCAGTTAAAGACATTGCAGAAATAGTCTGGGAAAACATACAAAAATAAAGGAGGAAGTACAATGAGTGAAAAATATCAACAACTATTGGATCATGTAAAAAGTTTAGAACATGACGTAGAAAAATTCTATGTTAAAGGTCAAGCTGCTGCCGGAACTCGTTTGAGAAAAGGTTTAAGTGATCTAAAAAAATTAGCTCAAGATATTAGAAATGAAGTACAAGATATAAAAACACAAAGAAAAGCTTAAAAAAATTCTGTAAAACTAATTTTTGAGGCTATCTTATCATAATTGTAGGATAGCCTTTTTTAATATTTATATGATCAAATTAATCAAATCTATTTTTTTTATAATCGTTTTTTCTTTAATTCTAACTGCTCAGGAAAGAATTACAATTTCTGCAGTTGGCGATTTAATGGTTCATTCAACACAATTTAAATATGCTCAAGTTGATAAAGATAGTTTTGACTTTAATCCTGTATTCAAATATGTAAAACCTATTTTTGATAAATCAGATTTTGTGATTGGCAATCTTGAAACTGTTGTAGCAGGTTCAAAATATGGTTATTCAGGTTATCCTTTATTTAATACTCCAATTGATTTTCTAGATGGATTAATGTTTGCCGGATTCGATTACGTTAGTTTTGCAAATAATCATTCATTAGATAAAGGTTTACAAGGATTAATAAATTCATTGAGAAATCTTAGAGAAAAAGGGATACATTATTCCGGTGCAAATATTGATGAAAATGAGAAAGATTCATTAAAAATTTATGAGATAAACAATATCAAGTTTGCAATTCTCAGCTATTCATACGGAAGTAATCTTAATCCACTAACTGATAGAAATGATTTTCATTTTAATTTTATTGATAAGAATGAAATTAAAACGGAAATCAAAAAATATAGAGATGCCGGTACTGATTTGATAATTATGTTTTACCATTTTGGAAATGAATATCAAAGAAAACCTTCACCTTATCAAGTAGATATAGTAAATGCATCACTTGAATTTGGCGCCGATGTTATTATTGGTGCTCATCCACATGTACCTCAACCGATTGAAATAAAACACTCATCCAAATCAAATATTGATTCTGTTCTTGTTGCATATTCATTAGGTAATTTTATTTCAAATCAAAGATGGCGTTATTCTGATGGCGGACCTATTGTAAACTTAACAGTAGAAAAAGACAACTCAACAAATAAATTAAAGTTGGTTTCAGTAGATGTCATTCCGACTTGGGTATTTAAAGGTAATACGGAAAATGGCTCCGAGTATATTATTTTTCCATCACAATTATCGTCAAAAGATTTTGAAATTGACTATTTTAGCAAGTCTGATTATTCTGAAATGAGTATAAGTTTTAATGATATTAAAGAAATTATGATTCCACAAGAATCAAAAATTGTAAAGCTTTATTGGCCTTACAAATCAAATTTTAGTGAGATCTCATTTAAGTCTTTTGAAATTGTAACTCCTCAAAGAGATTTCTCTAAAGAATTAACTTATGAACAAGAAAGCAAGTTTATCCATAATTTTTCTAACGGTATTTATTGACCTTCTGGGATTTGGAATCCTTATTCCAATTTTACCAACTTTTGCAGCAAAAGATTTAGGTATTTCTGATTTTGGAATTGGAATTATTGTTGCAATCTTCTCATTTATTCAATTTATTTTCAATCCTTATCTCGGTAAAATGTCAGATAAATTTGGACGAAGACCTTTAATATTAATAACACTTTTAATTTCATCAATCTCTTATATTATTTTTGCTTTTGCTCATTCATTTTGGATGCTTTTCTTTGCAAGACTTTTAGCCGGAGTAGGAGGAAGTAATATTGGTGTTGCTCAAGCTTATGTTGCAGATGTAACTTCAAAGGAAAAACGATCTAAAGGAATGGGAATTATTGGTGCTGCATTTGGATTAGGTTTTGTTTTTGGTCCTATGATTGGAGGCATTCTGTCAAAATTCGGTTATTCTGCTGTTGGATTTGCAAGTGCATCTTTTTCTTTTTTGGCTTTTGCATTTGCTTATTTTCTTTTACCGGAATCAATTAAGGAAAAGTCAAAATCTGTTGAGAGAAAATTTGAAATTATAAATCTTAGTTTGGTAAAACGAATATTGACCGATAAAGTAGTTGGACTTTTTGTAATCATTTTTTTCATAATAGTTTTTTCGATGGCTAATATTTACGGTACTTTTTCTTTAATGGGTTACAAGGTTTATAATTTTAGTGATTTAGAGATTGGTTATTTATTCGGAATTATTGGGTTAATAGGTGCTGTAATTCAAGGTGGATTAATAAATAAATTAAACAAAATTTTTAGTGATAAATCATTAATTCTAATTGGAATATTTTTAATGATTCCCGGTCTTGGCCTTTTACCGTATGGACAAAATTTCCTCGGTGTTGCAATTATAGCTTCAGTTCTTGCATTAGGAACAGGCTTACTGCAGCCTACTGTTTTAAGTATGATATCTAAATTTTCACCTGATAATGAACAAGGAAGTATTCTCGGGATGAATCAATCTTTTGCTTCTTTGGCCAGGGTTTTAGGTCCTCTTTGGGGAGGATTCGCTTATGATTTTATCGGGTTTCAATTCCCGTTTTTAACCGGAGCTGCTTTTACTTTAGTAACTTTTTTAATTGCTCTGGTATTATTAAATTCATTAGTATTAAAAGAAAGTTAACTATGTGGAAAATAAATAACATTGAAATAAAAAATGCATTACTGCTTGCTCCAATGGAAGATGTAACTGATATTGGATTTAGAAAATTATTAAAAGAACTAGGTGCTGATATAGTTTATACTGAATTTGTGAATTCAGATGGATTAATTAGGAACAATAAGAAAACCGCAAAAAAGCTTGAAATTACTGAAGAAGAACGACCTGTTGGCATTCAAATTTACGGTAGTGATATAAAAGCAATGGTTGAAGCTGCAAAAATTGCAGAGGAGAAAAACCCGGATATTATTGATATAAATGCAGGATGCTGGGTAAAAAAAGTTGCTAACAGAGGAGCTGGTGCCGGATTACTTAAAGATCCGTGCTATATGAAAGAAATGGTGAAATCGATTGTTGAGGCAGTAAATATTCCTGTAACAGTAAAAACAAGATTAGGCTGGGATAATGATTCTATAATGATTGTTGAAGTTGCCCAAATGCTTGAAGATGTTGGTGCTCAAGCACTTACAATTCATTGTAGAACAAGACAGCAAGGACACAGCGGCGAACCGGCTTGGGAATGGATTCCTAAAGTGAAAGAAAAAGTTAAAATTCCTGTTGCGGTTAACGGCGGAGTTTTTACAGGTTATGATTCAAAAAGGGCTTTTGATGAAACCGGTGCTGATGCTGTAATGATTGCAAGAGGAGCAATTGAAAATCCTTGGATTTTCAGAGAATCAAAAGAAGTTATGGAATATGGGTTTATTAAAACAGAATTAACTATTGATGAAAGAATTGAGACAGCTTTAAAACATTTGAGATATGAGATTGCAGTTAAAGATGAGGAGAGAAGAGCGGTAATACCTTTCAGAAAATATTATACTGGTTATCTTAAAGGATTATACAATGCATCTTCAATAAGAAGGGAATTAATGAATTATGAATCTTACCAGCCTATTGAAGAGATTCTTTATAAATATCTCGATTTTCTAAAAAACTATTATAATACTGAAGAAGCTGTTTAGTTTTGAATTCTGGTTTTCTATATAAACTAGCAAGAATTACAACAAACATTTTTGTTCCTCCGGTAAATACTCTAATTCTTTTTGTTATTATTATTTTTTATCAGTTCGAATCAAAACAAGATCAAATTCTTGCTCTTTCTGTTGCGTTTCTTTTTTCTTTTTTTCTTCCCATATTATTTTTTATCTGGCTTCGTAGAAAAGATTTAGTTGCTGATGTGGATGCAACTAATAAAGAAGAACGAACAATTCCTTATTTATTCGGTATATTACTTTGCATTATCGCTCTTTTGATCAGCTATTATTTTTGGGGATTTACTTTATTTTCAAAAATATGGCTTATTTATTCCGTTAATACCATTTTGCTTATAACTATAAATAAATTTTGGAAAATTAGTGCACATGCAATAGGAATGTCTGCTCCTATTGGAGCACTATTTTTTGTTTTAGGGCAGCCTTCCCTAATAGCACTGGTTTTGTTGTTATATATTGGTTGGACAAGATTATACCTAAAAAAACACACCATTTCGCAAATTATAGCTGGTTCAATTTTCGGTTTCTTCTTAACTTACTTACAATTATTAATTTATTAAGATGAGTTAAAATGTCATTAAAGAAAGAACTAATTTCTCTACTTGAAGATATGTCGGAACTAATGGAGTTAAAGGGAGAAAATAAATTTAAAATAGCTGCATTTAAGAATGGTGCAAATATTTTAAGACAATTAGATAATTTAGAAGAACTTCTAAATCAAAATGAACTAAAAAATGTAAAGGGTATTGGCAAAGGTTTATTAGGAGTTATTAATGAATTTATTGATGAAGGAGAAGTAAAGGAGTTAAATGATTTACGGAGCACGACTCCAAACATTATGGTTGAAATGCTTCAAATAAGAGGAATGGGAGCAAAAAAGATAAAGTTAATTTACGATGAATTATCACCAAAAGATTTAAATGATTTAGAAGAATTATGCAGACAAAATAAGATTCAAAATTTAAAGGGATTTAGTAAAAAAACTGAAGAATCGATTATAGATGAATTAAAAAGGATAAAGGAAAGCTCTTCAAAAATACTTTTGCATCATGCATTTATGATTGGAGAGCATATAAAAAATGATCTTAATGAGCTAAAATCCGTGCTCCAATGTGAATTTGTTGGAGAAATGAGAAGAATTAGGGAAGTAATTTCACAAATTGAGCTTATTTGCTTGGTAAACAGCGATAAAATATTTCACCAAGATTGCGTTAACATATTACATGAAAATGATTTAACGCTAATCACCGAAGAAAATAATAAGCTTGTTTTCGTTGATTCTAGGAAAATTAGAATAGTAATACACTATTTTGATAACGAGATTGTTTTTATTAAGAATAAATTTCTCCTAACCGGTGATGAAAGTTTTGTGAATAATTTCGATTTGAGTAAAAATTATAAATCGGAGCAAGAAATATTTACTTCATCTAAAATTCAATTTATTATTCCGGAAATGCGGGAGCACGAAATTATTGAGAAAAATGGAATTCAAAATTTTTCTAATTCTGATCTTGAATTGAAATCGTTTAGAGGTTTTTTTCATTTTCACTCAACTTGGTCCGATGGCAATAATTCAATTAAAGAAATGATAGATGAAGGGAGCAGACTTGGATTCAAATATTTTGCTCTATGCGATCATAGCAAATCCGCTTATTATGCTAATGGATTAAATGAAAAAAGACTTATTGAACAGCATAAAGAAATAGATGAGATCAATAAAAATTCCGATTTTAGAGTTTATAAGGGAATTGAGTCAGATATACTGAAAGATGGTTTTTTGGATTATTCTGATGAAATTTTAAAGCAGTTTGAGTTTGTTGTGGCCTCAATTCACAGCATTTTTAATCTTGAAGAAGATGAAATGACAAGAAGAATCATAAGTGCGATTGAAAATCCTTATACTGATTTACTTGCACATCCAACCGGAAGGTTGCTTTTAACACGTGATGGATATAAGGTAAATATTCACAAAGTTATAGATGCATGCTCCCAAAATGATGTTGCGATCGAAATAAATACAAATCCACATAGATTGGATTTGGATTGGAGAAATATTTTGTATGCTAGAGAAAGAGGAGTAAAGTTTTCGATAAATCCTGATGCTCATTCAATAGATGGAATTCATGATATAAATTATGGGATCATGATTGCCAGAAAAGGGGGAATTTTAGCATCTGAAGTAATTAATTGTTTTGAAGAAAAAGAGTTTCAAAAATATATAAATAGAAAAGTAAAAAGAATTTAACGGAGCAGATATGGAACTGAAAGATTTAATTAGAAGCGTCCCAAATTTTCCCAAAGAAGGAATTATATTTAAAGATATTACAACTTTACTAAAAGATCCAAACGGATATAAGGAAGCTCTTAATCAACTTGTAAAACTTGCTGAAAATAAAGAAGTTACTAAGGTTATCGGAATTGAATCAAGAGGATTTATTTTTGGGGGAGCATTAGCAGAAAAGTTAAATGCCGGATTTATACCAATCAGAAAACCGGGCAAATTACCAGCTGCAAAAGTAAGTGAATCTTATGTGTTGGAATACGGTACAGATTCTATTGAAATACATAAAGATGCAATTCAACCTGGAGATAAAATTTTATTACATGATGATCTTTTAGCTACAGGCGGCACAATGAAAGCTGCTTGCAATTTAGTCGAAAAATTGGGAGCAGAAGTTGTTCAAATATCCTTTTTGATTGAACTAACATTTTTAAATGGAAGAAGTAAATTTGAAAATTATGATTTGCATTCGTTAATTCAGTATGATGCGGAATAATTTTTATCAATTAAACTTTCGGGATATTTTGTTATCTCGAAAGTTTGATGACTCAGATACTAATCTTCTTTCCAATTAATTGGAGCAATCACAACTACAAACTCTCCTTTAGTTATTCTTTCATCAAAATCTGATAATATTTGAGATGGAATTCCTTTCCAGATTTCTTCAAACTTTTTTGTAAGTTCTCGGCAGACAGCAATTGTTCTTTCAGGCATATATTCATTTAATTCTTCAATCAATTTCTTAATTCTATAAGTTGATTCATAAAGAACAATTGTTCTTTCTTCAATTGATAATTCTTTTAATTTTTTTTGTCTTCCTTTTTTCTGTGGAATAAATCCTTCAAAAACAAATGAGTCGGTAGGTAACCCTGCAATACTTAAAGCTAGAATTGCTGCATTTGCACCGGGAATTCCGACAATTTCAATATTTTCTTTTTCAGCAGCATTTACTAATCTAATTCCAGGATCAGAGATGCAAGGAGTTCCGGCATCTGTTACCAGCGCACATTTTTCTCCGTTTTTAATTCTGTTTAAAACAAGTGCAATTTTGTTTATTTCATTAGCAGCATTTAAGACAAACAATTCTTTCTTAATTTCATAAGTTGATAATAAAAAGGATGTGTTTCTTGTATCTTCGCATGCAATAAAATCTACTTCCTTTAAAGTTTCTAAGGCTCTTAAAGTTATATCTTTCAAGTTTCCGATCGGTGTGGCTACAATAAATAATTGACTCAATTTATTTCTCGTTTTTATACAAAGATAAATACAATAAATAAATGTTGCTGTTTTATAATTTAATTCTTTTTACGTTTTTAGTAAATTGTTATTTACCCAGATTGAGAGTCATTTTTTGAGATTATCGAAAGGAGAAAAAATGGATAGAACTTTATCAGTAAATCAGTTAATAAATATCAGAAAGAGTATTTTAGAAGCAATTAGTAATTTGAGTGATGATGACTTGTTAAAAATTCCAAATGGATTTAAGAATAATACTTTATGGAATTTAGGTCACATTATCGCTGTTCAGCAGAGTCTTCATTATATGTTATCCGGTTTGGAAATGCAGATATCAAAAGATTTTCTAAAATCATTTCGAAAGGGAAGTTCTCCAAATGAATGGGGTGAAATCCCGAACATTGCAGAAGTTAAAAAACTTTTTATTGAGCTGCCGGAAATTCTATTAAATGATATTAACAGCAATAAATTTATCAAATATAGACCATATAAATCAGAGACAAATTTAATAATCAGTAATATTGACGAAGCACTTCTTTTTAATTTATTTCATGAAGGAATTCACTGCGGAATTATCCTAAGTCAGATTAAATTTCTTGATTAGATTTATTCTCAAGAATTAGGAACTAAATTAGACCTCAAAATCCACTTGCTGAAATCTAACTTTTTTTATATGTTACACATACTGTAACAATTGGATTTATAATGTCGGCATCAACAAAACTTTATACGGCTGTAAGATCATTAGTTCACTTAGCAGAAACTCACCCTGCACCGCAGAGCAGTGCTCAAATTTCAGAAGTTACCGGTATTCACTCATCTAAAATCAGAAAGCTTCTTTCTTTTATGGTAAAAGGAAATTTAGTTTCAAGTGAAAAGGGAAATAATGGTGGATTTATATTGAATAAAGCTCCTAAGCAGATTACTCTTCAGGAAATTTACTGTGATATTGAAGATCGAAAAGCTTTTCATTTGGATGTTTCGCAAAAATATAAAAAGAGTAAAGAAACGGAAGATTTTAATAAATATTTCTTAGGACTATTCTCAGATATTCAAATTCAAATTGAATCTAAAATGAGTAAAATAACATTGGCAGATATTCTAAAAAATTTTAACAAAACAACATCATTCAAAAAATAGGGAGTGATTATGGAATTCTTAAAAGAGTTAGGAATCAAAGAAGTAAATCAAGGTGCATCAACAGGATTAGAATGGTATGGTTCCGAAGCAGGCGGAGAAATTAATGTTTATTCTCCGGTTGACGGAAAATTTATTGCTAAAGTTTATCAAGCAACAGAAGAAGATTACGATAAAGTTGTTGAAAAAGCTCATGAAGCTTTTCTTTATTGGAGATCAGTTCCTGCACCTAAAAGAGGTGAAGTTGTTCGTCAAATCGGTCAGCAACTAAGAAAATATAAAGATGCTTTAGGACGATTAGTAACATACGAAATGGGTAAATCGCTTCAAGAAGGAATGGGTGAAGTTCAGGAAATGATTGATATCTGTGATTTTGCTGTTGGTCAATCAAGACAATTATATGGATTTACAATGCATTCAGAAAGACCAAACCATAGAATGTATGATCAATATCATCCTCTTGGTGTAGTTGGAACTATTTCTGCATTTAACTTTCCGGTTGCAGTTTGGAGCTGGAATGCTATGCTGGCAGCTGTTTGCGGTGATTCAAATCTATGGAAACCATCTTCAAAAACTCCATTAACAGCAATTGCAGTACAGAATATTTTAGCAGATGTAATTAAAGAAAATAATTTACCTGAAGGTTTATTCTCACTAATGATTGGTAGAGGAAAAACTGTCGGCGAAAAAATGTTAAACGACAAGAGAATTCCCTTACTTTCAATTACAGGTTCAACAAACGTTGGAAGACATGCAGCACAAGTTATTGCAAAAAGATTTGGTAAAACTATTTTAGAACTTGGCGGTAATAATGCAATTATTCTTACTCCAAATGCTGATCTTAAAATGGCTATTCCGGCTATAGTTTTTGGTGCTGTTGGTACAGCGGGACAAAGATGTACTTCAACAAGAAGATTGATTATTCATGAATCAATTTATGATAGAGTAAAAGAATCATTATTGAAAGCTTATAAAACTTTAAAAATTGGTACTCCACTTGAAATATCAAATCATGTTGGACCTCTTATTGACAAGGGTGCTGTAGAAGATTTTACTTCTGCAATCAAAAAAGTTAAAGAAGAAGGTGGAAATATAATTTTCGGTGGTGAAGTATTAGAAGGTGAAGGTTATGAATCAGGTTGTTATGTAATGCCGGCTATTGCAGAAGCAGAAAATCATTTTCATATTGTACAAGAAGAAACCTTTGCTCCACTTTTATATTTATTGAAATACAAAGGTGAAGTTACTGAAGCAATAAAAATTCATAATGATGTTGTACAAGGATTATCATCATCAATATTTACAAATGATATGAGAGAAGCAGAAGAATTTTTAAGTGCTAGAGGCTCTGACTGCGGTATTGCAAATGTAAATATTGGTACTTCGGGAGCAGAAATTGGCGGAGCCTTCGGCGGAGAAAAAGAAACCGGCGGCGGTAGAGAATCCGGTTCTGATTCTTGGAAAGCTTATATGCGCAGACAAACTAATACAATTAATTATGGCACGGAATTACCTTTAGCTCAAGGTATCAAATTCGATATTTAATTTCAGATCAAGAATAAAATCTAGATCAAGAATTTGATTAACATTCATTAGAGTCAGATTGTGATTAAGAATTCTCTCTTTCCTCTATCTTAATCATGATCTAACTCTTTAATTCTGTTCATAAATTAATTACGGAGATTTAAATGCCAAACTGTATTGGAATAAGAAAGGAAGATAAAAACGTATTTGAAAGAAGAGTACCTGTTGTACCAAATGATGTAAAAAAATTAGTTGAAGAATATCAAGTAAAAACAATATTACAGCCATTTCCGGGAAGAGCATTTTCTGCTGATGAGTATATAGAAGCCGGTGCAGAAGTTAATAGGGATTTATCTAATTGTCCCGTCATTCTTGCAGTTAAAGAAATTCCAATAAGTTTTATTGAAGAAGAAAAAACTTACGTCTTTTTCTCACATACAATTAAAGGGCAGAGCTATAATATGCCTTTATTAAAAGAGTTAATGAAAAAGAAATGTACTCTGATAGATTATGAATGTATTAAAGATGAAAAGGGAAGAAGACTTGTATTTTTTGGAAAATATGCCGGTTTAGCTGGAATGATTGATGCTTTTTGGGGTTTGGGAAAACGACTTCGTCATTTAGAATATGAAACCACATTTCATAAGGTTAAACAAGCTTACCTTTATAAAGATGTTGCAGAAGCTAAAAATCATCTTAAAGAATTAGCTTCAACTTATTCTTCGGAAGAATTACCAAAAGAATTTAAACCTCTAGTCTTTGCTTTCAGCGGATATGGTAATGTATCAAAAGGGGCACAAGAAATATTTGATATTTTTCCGCATAAACAAATTACACCGGAAGAATTATTAGATTATTCTTCACTTGATCCAAAAACAATTTATAAAGTAGTTTTTGATGAAGCTCATATGTTTGTAAAGAAAGACGGTGGTGAGTTTAATCTGCAAGAATACTTTAAGGAACCTGAAAAATATACATCACAGTTTGATAAGTATTTACCATACATAGATGTTTTAGTTAATGCAATTTATTGGGATAAGCAATATCCAAAATTAGTTACGAAAAAATATCTTCTGGAAAATGCAGAAAATATCAACTTAAAACTTATTTGTGATATTACCTGTGATATAAATGGTTCTATTGAAATTACCTACAAATCTACAATGAGTGATAATCCAACTTATGTTTATGATCCCAAAACTGATAAATATCAAGACGGATTCTTTGGAAATGGAATTGTAGATATTGCAATTGATAATCTTCCATGTGAATTACCGAGAGATTCATCAACTGAATTCAGCAAATCATTAATGCCTTTTTTACCTGAATTAGCAAAAGCTGATTTTAAAAAATCTTTTGAAGAATTAGATATTCCTCTTGAATTGAAAAATGCGGCAATTCTTCATAAAGGTGAGTTAACAGAAAATTATAAATATTTAACTAAGTTTTTGTAATTCATAATAATGGCTGTAATAATATTTAGTTGCAGCCATTTATTATTCTCAATCATATTAAAATACTTTTCTAAAAAAATCTTTCTCTTTTTGATTTTGCCCGTTACATTACAGTACGCAAAAATATTATTTATTTGGAGTTATAAATGAAAGTCCCTTTATTAGACCTTAAACCTCAATATTATTCATTAAAAAAAGAATTAGACGAAGCTGTTTTAAGAGTGTGTGAATCACAGATGTTTATACTTGGTAAAGAAGTAGATGAAATGGAAAAGGAATTTGCTCAATATTTAGGAGCAAAACATGCAGTAGGTGTTTCTTCCGGTACAGATGCATTATTATTGGCTTTAATGGCAATTGATATTAAGCCTGAAGATGAAGTAATAATGCCTACTTATTCCTTTTTTGCTACTGCTGGTGTCGTTTCTAGATTAAATGCAAAACCGGTTTTTACTGATGTTGATCCGGTGACTTTTAATATTGATCCAAAAGATATTGAAAGCAAAATTACTGAAAAAACTAAAGCAATTATTCCGGTTCATCTGTATGGACAAAGTGCAGAAATGGATTCGATAATGGAAATTGCGGCAAAGTATAATCTAAAAGTAATCGAGGATGGGGCACAAGCAATATCAACTCAATATAAAGATGGAAGATGCGTTGGTACTATTGGTGATATCGGTTGTTATTCATTTTTTCCTAGTAAAAATCTAGGTTGTTTTGGTGATGCTGGTCTAGTAGTAACTAATGATGATGAGCTTGCTTATAAATTAAAAATAATGAGAGTTCACGGGATGGATCCAAAGTATTATCATAAAGTAATTGGAGGTAATTTCAGAATTGATGCTTTGCAAGCTGCTGTATTAAGAATTAAACTTCCTCATCTGGATTCATGGTCAGAGAAAAGAAGAATAAATGCTGATCTTTATAATAAATTGTTTATTGAAAGAGGATTAGCTGAAGAAACAGGAAAGATTATTTTTGATGATAAGAATTCTGTTCTTCTGCCTAAAGCTGTTTATAAAGATTCTAAAAGTGAATTGAAAAATTACCATATTTTTAATCAATACATAATAAGAGTTCAAAAAAGAAATTCATTGTTGGATCATCTACGAAAAAATGATATTGGATGCGATATATACTATCCGGTACCTTTTCACAGACAAGAGTGTTTTCAATACTTAGATAATAATGATCAAGATTATCCAGTATCAAATTGTGCAGCAAATGATTCAATAGCATTGCCGATATTTCCGGAATTAACAGAAGAACAAATAACTTTTGTAGTTGATACAATTAGTGATTTCGTCAAAAATTCTGAAAATATCCCTTTGGAATGCGAAAACTGTTTTTGCAAATAATTGATTTGTAATTAAAAATCCCACAATTATTAGTGGGATTTTTAATTCGAATGAAATAATGTTTGCAGATAAACACATATTAAATTATATTTTGTGCTCTGAAATTTTGGATTTGGGCCCATAGCTCAGTTGGTTAGAGCATCTGACTCATAATCAGAGGGTCGGTGGTTCGAGCCCATCTGGGCCCACATTATAAAGCCTTGTAATTAAATTAGTTACAAGGCTTTTTTGTTTTTAATTTATCGGAATATTCTAAATTTATTTCGTCTTTTCCACAATCTGTTTGGTTCTAAAACAATCCTTCAATTGATAAATATCTTTCACCTGTATCATAATTGAATCCTAATATGGTTGCACCACTTGGAATTTCTTCAATCTTTTTAGCTATTGCAGCTAAAGTTGCACCTGAAGAAATCCCTCCGAATATTCCTTCTTCTTTTGCAGATTTTTTTGCAAAATCGAAAGCTTCTTCTTTTGTTATTTGAATTGTTCCATCCAATATTTCAGTATTCAGATTTTTAGGAATAAATCCTGCTCCAATACCTTGAATCGGGTGAGGACCTGGTTTACCGCCGCTAATAACTGGTGAATCAATCGGTTCAACTGCCAACACTTTCATGTTTGGAAATCTTTCTTTAATTATTTCTGCAACTCCGGTTATATGTCCACCTGTACCTACACCGGTAATCAAATAATCAATTCCTTCAGGAAAATCATTAAGTATTTCTTTTGCAGTGGTTCTTTTATGAATTTCAATATTTGCTTCATTTTCAAATTGCTGAGGCATCCAGGCATTAGGATTGCTTTTAACAATTTCAGAAGCTTTTTCAATTGCGCCTTTCATTCCTAATTCTCTTGGAGTCAGTTCAAATTCAGCTCCATAAACCGACATTAATCTTCTACGTTCAATTGACATAGATTCCGGCATTACCAAAATTAATTTGTATCCTTTTACGGCTGCAACCATTGCTAAACCGATACCGGTATTGCCTGAAGTCGGTTCTACAATAATACTTCCTTCTTTAAGCATTCCTTTTCTTTCGGCATCTTCAATCATTGAAAGTGCAATTCTGTCTTTAATACTTCCACCGGGATTTGCTCTTTCTAACTTTATGTAAACGTTATGATTTGCTCCAAACAATCGATTTATTTTAACATGCGGAGTATTTCCGATTGTCATCAATATATTATCTACTTTCATTTTTTTACCTTTCCTTTTTATTAAATACAAAAATCCAGATATTCGTTTGTATCCTTTTCATTTTTAAAAGCTATTTCATTTTTATTATATACAACTGAATTAGGAGAAAGACTTTTTGTAATCCAAGTGTTACCTCCAATTACCGAACCTTTACCAATTACGGTATCTCCACCAAGAATTACAGCATTAGAATATATAATAACATCATCTTCAATAGTTGGATGCCTTTTCGTATTTGCCAATTTCTTTTGAACACTTAATGCTCCTAGTGTAACACCTTGATAGATTTTTACATTATTTCCTATTTGACAGGTTTCACCAATTACTATTCCAGTACCATGATCAATAAAAAACGAATCTCCAATTTTAGCACCTGGATGAATGTCTATCCCGGTAATTTGATGGGCATATTCAGTAAACACTCTTGGTAGTATAGAAACTTTCAACTCATATAACTCATGAGCAAATCGATAAATAGCAATTGCAAGAAATCCGGGATAAGCTAAAATTACTTCGTCAATACTTTCGGCTGCGGGATCACCGGAATATATTGCTTCAGCATCTTCCCAAAGACTTTTATTAATGGAAGGTAACTTTTCAAAATATTTATCGGCAATTTCTTCATATTTCTTTTCCATTCCATTATTCAAAGAAAGAAGCAAAGTTTTTAGATTTCTTTTAAGCAAGTTTATCTTACTAGTTATTTCTTCTTCAGTAAAATATGTCTGCTCAGTGTAATGGGGGAAAAGTAATTGAAGCAGATCCTTAATAAATGTATGCGTTACAGATTTTACTGGTAATTTAGTTGGATGATTAATCCTTTTATATAATAATTCTCTTGAAAACAATTCAAAATTGTTAGTATTCATAACAAACTCAATTAAGTAATTTTTAATAATTGTGAAAAATTTAGGAAGCTTTTATAAGCTTTAACATATGCAGGTGGAGAAATATCCAAAGCGGATATTTGGTGATTTGTGCAGATATTCTATATGTGTTGTATAAAATTTCATAATTAAATTTAACAACATATCCCATTTTATGAAAGTTCAAATAAATGCAAAAATATTTCATGAGAGCTAATACACTTTTGTGAATTAAAAATTAAAAAAGATTTTAGCACTTATTCAATAACTTTAGATTGAATAAATATCATTTTCTTCTTAATTTTGTTGTTTACTAATTTCAACATTAAAGGAGAAAAATGGCAAGCAACGAAGGTAAAATCGTTCAAGTTATTGGTCCTGTTGTAGACATTGATTTTGAAGACGGACACCTCCCAAAGATTTATAATGCGATTAATATTCCAAGAACTTCTGGTGAAGGTGAAGAAGAAATACTTATTTGCGAAGTTCAGCAGCACTTAGGTGAAAATAGAGTGAGATCAGTTGCTATGGATTCTACAGACGGTTTAGTTAGAGGAATGAAAGCAATTGATACCGGAAGTCCAATTTCTGTTCCGGTTGGTCCTAATACATTAGGTAGATTAATTAATGTTATTGGTGAAGGAATTGATGGTTTAGGTGAAATTAAATCAGAAAAAAAATATTCAATTCACAGACATGCACCAAAGTTTAAAGACTTAACTCCATCCCAAGAAATTTTTGAAACCGGAATAAAAGTAATAGATCTTATCGAACCTTATTCAAAAGGGGGAAAGACAGGTCTTTTTGGCGGTGCAGGTGTTGGTAAAACTGTTATTATTCAAGAGTTGATTCACAATATTGCTAAACAGCATGGTGGTTATTCAGTATTTGCAGGTGTTGGTGAAAGAACTCGTGAAGGTAATGATCTTTGGCTGGAAATGAAAGAATCAGGCGTTCTTGATAAAACTGCTTTAGTTTTTGGACAGATGAACGAACCTCCGGGTGCAAGACTTAGAGTTGGTTTAACCGGATTAACAATAGCAGAATATTTTAGAGATGAAGAGGGAAGAGACGTTCTTTTATTTATTGATAATATATTCCGTTTCACACAAGCTGGTTCTGAAGTTAGTGCTCTTTTAGGTAGAATGCCTTCAGCGGTTGGATATCAGCCTAACCTTGCAACAGAAATGGGTGAATTGCAGGAAAGAATTACTTCTACAGAAAAAGGTTCTATTACTTCCGTTCAGGCTATTTATGTACCCGCGGATGACTTGACTGATCCTGCTCCTGCTACAACATTCTCACACTTAGATGCTACTACGGTATTATCTCGTCAGATTTCGGAATTGGGTATTTATCCAGCAGTTGATCCTTTGGAATCTACTTCAAGAATTCTAGAACCTGGTGTTGTTGGTGAAGAACATTACAATGTTGCCCGTGAAGTTATTGAAACTCTTCAAGCATATAAAGATTTACAGGATATTATAAATATTCTTGGAATGGATGAATTATCTGAAGATGATAAAGTTATAGTTAGAAGAGCAAGAAGAATTCAGAGATTTTTAAGTCAGCCTTTCCATGTTGCTGAGCAGTTTACAGGATTTGCAGGTAAATATGTAAAACTTGAAGATACAATAAGAAGCTTTAAAGAAATATTGCAAGGAAAACATGATAATCTTCCTGAGCAAGCATTTATGTATTGCGGTTCAATTGAAGATGTGGTGGAAAAAGCTAAGAAAATGTCGGCTTAAGTTATGAAAGAAATTAAATTAGAAATAGTAACTCCTTCAAAAACTGCTTTTAGCGGAGCAATTAATTCTATAAGTGTTCCCGGAACATCGGGAGCATTTCAAGTTTTATATAATCATGCTCCCATTTTAAGCTCCTTTGAAATCGGTGTAATAAAAATTAGTGATTCGAATAATAACGAACTTATTTTTGCTACAAGCGGAGGTACTATTGAGGTTCTTGAAAATAAGATTTTAATTTTAGCCGAAAGTTTGGAAAGACCAAAGGAAATAGATATTAATAGAGCAGAAAAAGCAAAGGATAGAGCAAAGGAAAGATTGGCTTCTAAAGGTAAGGAAATTGATCAATCTAGAGCCGAAGCTGCATTACAAAGAGCTATTAATAGGATTAAAGTCAGCAAGAATTATTCTTAATTAGATATATTTAACTATTTTATAAAAAAGCGGTTAGGTAATTTTACTTAATCGCTTTTTTAGTTTAAATATCCGTCATTCATCATAAGATTTTTTACTTCATTTGTATTTTCAATATATTTATTGAGTCTATCAAAATGATTCATTAAATACTCTATTCTTTCATTTTCATTTCGGAGCACGAGCAGATCTTGCTGTTGATTTAGAGTTAAACCGCATTTTTCTGCAATTTTAAAGGATTTTAGGTTTGTATTCGAAAGATTTCGCCAGTAATTATCAGATAAAGATAATTGTGAATATTCTACAATATCCTTAAAAATATCGATTAATTTAACAACATTAATATCATTAACTAAAACGGATTCTTCATCAAAATATGGAATTATTGTTGCTTCATAATATCCGTAAATAGTCACATCTTTATTTAATATCTTAAATCGATCATAACCTTTTACAATAATATCCATGCTCCCATTATCATAGGATTTAATTACTTCGTCAACTTTAACATAACATCCAATCTCTGAAATTCTATTTTCTAAATTAGATACAACTCCAAATCCTTCATCATAGTGAATTGCATCAGTAACCATTTTCTTATATCGTTCTTCAAAAATGTGAAGTGGATATTTAGCTTTCGGAAAAACAACTAAATTCAATGGAAATATCGGAATTATTGATTTCATATGATTTTTATTTATTAAAAAGCCTAAAGACCAAAATGATCTTTAGGCTGAATACAAAAAAGAAATTTAGTATTATTTATTTAGCTTCTTCAAATCTTTTTGCAACTTCATCCCAGTTAACTACATTCCAAAATGCTGAGATATAATCAGGTCTTCTATTTTGATAATTAAGATAATAAGCATGCTCCCAAACATCTAATCCAAAAATAGGAGTTCCTTTTACTTCGGCAACATCCATTAAAGGATTATCTTGGTTTGGAGTTGAAGAAACAACTAATTTCCCATCAACAACTACAAGCCATGCCCAGCCTGAACCGAATCTGTTTGCAGCAGCATTTGCAAATTCTTCTTTGAATTTATCAAAAGAACCGAAAGCTGAATTAATTGCATCTGCTAATTCACCAGTAGGATTTCCACCTTTATTTGGACCCATAACTGACCAGAATAATGAATGATTATAATGACCACCACCGTTATTTCTTACAGCAGTATTTTTAGAGGCATTTACCATTAATTCTTCCAATGATTTTCCTTCCAAGTCAGTTCCTTCAACAGCAGCATTTAATTTAGCAACATATCCGGCATGATGTTTACCATGATGAATTTCCATAGTTCTCGCATCAATATGCGGTTCTAAAGCATTAAAGTCATAAGGCAATTGTGGTAATTCGAATTTAGCCATTTTATTATTACTCCTTTTATTTAAGTTTTCTAAAATATTTCCTTTTACATTAACGGTTGAAGCCGCCAATGTAAGTCCTACTGAGTACAAAAATTTTCTTCTATCCATAATAACGCATCCTTTTTAATTAAACACCAAAAGATTCACCACAGCCGCAAGTTTTTTTAGCATTAGGATTATTAAAAACAAATCCCTTACCATTAAGACCGTCGCTGAAATCTAAAACTGTTCCCATTAAATAGAATAAACTCTTTCCATCGATAAAAAGTTTAATTCCATCTTTTTCAATAACTGTATCTCCATCTTTAGGAGAAGCATCAAAACCAAGTTGATAAGTTAAACCGGAGCATCCTCCACCTTTTACACCTACTCTTAAACCGTAACCTTTTTCTATATTATTTTCTTCCATAACTTTCTGCACTTGCTTAGCAGCTTTTTCAGTTATTTGAATTTCACTTGCAGTATTTATTTCGTTCATATTTATGCCTCCGATTTACTGTGAAACTTCTTCAGTTTCGCTTAATTCTTCTTTTTTAACAAAATCCTCTACAATAAAATTCACTTTCCAAGTATTGTGAGAAAGCATCACCAATTTACCTTTTTCTTCGAGAGATTTAGTAAATAAAATTGCTAATTCTTCAGCTTGCGGAGTTTTTATTTTTTCTCCTTTCAAATTGAAGTAAGTAAAAACTGCATATTGTATATCTCTCAGAAAGATATTTGAGTTAAAGTGAATAGGGTACTTTTCACGCATAAATCTAAAAAATTCATCTTCATTAGCTAAAAGCTGATTAAGTTTTGTTTCCATTATATTATCTCGGCTAAGTTAGTTTGTTTAAACATTATTTCCAATTTATCTTGAATCTTACTTAAAGGATTTCTTAAACAGCAATTTTCAAATCTTGCACAGTCATTAATTGTCGGTTTTTCCACAAAGCAATCAGTTAGTTGAATCTTTTGCTCAAGAGCATTTATAATGTCAAATAGGGAATAATTAGTAAGCTGATTATTAACAATATACCCTCCTTTATTTCCCATTTGCGAAATAATTATTTTATTCTTTACTAATTTCTGAAGTATTTTTGATAATAATTCATAAGGAATATTTTCTCTATCACTAATTTCTTTAGCACTAATACAACATTCATTAGAATTTTTATCTATATACCTTAATGCAAGTAAAGCATATTCAACTGATTTTGGTATTTTTAACATTTTATAAATACGACTTATTTAGTCGGACTTAACTTAACAAAAAAAACAGTCATTGTCAAAATCAGTAATAATTATTTAGTAAGAATATTCAAACAGTTTTGCGCAAACGAAACGATCGGAGTAAAATAAATTCCGAATAAAAGCACAGGAATTACTAATGCCAGCACAATAATTCTTGGCTGCAATGTTGGAATTACTGCTTGAGTGCTTTCATTTGCCTTATTAAGATACATATGTTTTAGTACTCTAACATAGTAGTATAAAGAAACAACAGTATTTAATAATGCTATAACTGCAACAGTAATCATATTTGCATCAACTAGAGCAATAAACAAATACAACTTTGCAATAAATCCTGCTGTTGGTGGTAAACCGGTAAGCGAAACTAAAAATATAGCTAAAGAAACACCTAATAGAGGGGAAGTGTAACCTATACCATCATAATCATGAATATCTTCTGAATTGATTTTATTTGCTATTAAATTAACAATAAAGAAAGCGCCAAGATTCATGATCATATAAATGAAGAAATATATTAAAACTGCGAGCAAACCTTGATCAGATAAAACTGCTAAACCTAGTAATAAATAACCGGCATGTGCAATACTTGAATATGCAAGCATTCTTTTTAAGTTGCTTTGAGAAAGAGCAGAAAAGTTGCCTAACGTCATTGTTAATATGGCAATAATAATTAACAATGTCTGCCAATCAAAAATACCAAGCAAATGCCAATTTCCGCTTGCATCTGTATATGATACAAAAGAAGTCTTTATAAAACGGATTAATAAAGCAAATCCCGCTGCTTTACTTGCTACTGATAAATAAGCAGTTATTGATATAGGAGCTCCTTCATAAACATCTGGAGTCCAAAAATGGAATGGTGCTGCAGAAATTTTATAACCGATTCCAACAAAAATTAAAATCAAAGAGAAACCAAGTGTAGTTAAATTAATACTTCCAGCTTGTAAAAGAGTATTTAATTCATAAAGATTTGTTGTTCCTGTAAGTCCATATACAATTGAAATACCAAATAACATTAATCCGGATGAGACAGAACCATATATTAAATATTTAAGTGAAGCTTCTGCATTTCTTTCAGATAGTTTAGTAAAACCGGTAAGAACATAAGATGAAAGAGATAACAGTTCTACAGAAAGATAAATAAGAATTAAATCTGAAGCAGAAACCATGAACATCATACCTAAAGCCATTCCAAGCAATAAAGCATAATATTCGCCGGATCTGTCAAAAGTTTTTATAATTTCATTAGAATGAGAACTGAAGAAAATGATAATAATTGTTGTAACAAGAATAATAATTTTGAAATAGTTTGAGAATCCATCGAGTGTAAACATTCCATACTTTTCGTCACCGACAGTAAAACCGAAATTAGCAAAATCCATCTGAGCAAAAACAAAGTATCCGGTTACTAAAAGTCCGACTAAAACTATATAGGGAATAATCTTCTTATCTTTATCAAAAATCAGATCGAACAAAACTGTTAAAACAATAGTGATCGATAAAGCAATTTCCGGTATAACAAAAGATATTGAATTGAATATATTCGATAAATCCATCATTCTTATAATCCACCAATTGAAATATTTTGGAATCCGTTAGAAACAAATCTCACTAATTCATTTACAGAAGAATTCATAACATCCAGCATTGCAGAAGGATAAATTCCTAAGAAAATTACAATAACAGCAAGAGGAATAAGCATTAAATATTCTCTACCATCTAAATCAGTAAGGGACGACCATTTCTCATTAAGTTTTCCGAAGAAAATTCTCTGTAAAGTCCAAAGCATATAAGCAGCACCTAATAAAATTCCAAGAGTTGAAATCATTGCTAATATTCTCGTAGTATCAACTCCAAAGGCACCGACAAATACAAGTGCTTCAGAAATAAAACCGCTCATTCCGGGAAGACCAATTGCAGCAAAGAAGGCAACAGTTACAAATCCGGTATAAACCGGCATTTGAGAAGCTAAACCGCCAAAATCATTAATGCCTCTTGTATGAGCTCTATCATAAATAACTCCAACAATCAAGAAGAGCATAGCAGTTATAGTACCGTGATTGAACATTTGGAAAATAGCACCGTTTATTCCAACTGTAGAGAGTGAAGCCATTCCCAGCATTACATATCCCATATGCGAGATTGATGAGTAAGCTATAAGTTTCTTGAAATCTTTTTGTGCTAAAGCAACAAGAGCACCGTAAATAATATTTATCATTCCAAATAAGCCGATATACCAGGCTAATTGTGTGGTAATTTCTGGGAATATTGGAAAACTGATTCTTAAAATGCCATAAGTACCTAATTTAAGAAGAACACCAGCAAGAATAACCGAAATAGGAGTCGGTGCTTCAACGTGTGCATCGGGAAGCCAAGTATGGAAAGGGAACATAGGTATTTTAATTGCAAATCCAACAAATAATGCAATGTAAGCAACCATTCTTAAATTATTAGGATTAAACGGAGAAAGAATTCCATCAGCAGTATAATTTGCTTGATCCATTAAAGCGAGCAGATTAAAAGTAAATACTTTTGATCCGTCAGATAGAACTTCTTGGGCACTGAAATATAAACCAATCATAACAAGAAGCATAAATACTGAACCAAACAAAGTATAGATAAAGAACTTGATAGCAGCATATTCTTTACGAGGACCACCCCAGATACCAATTAAGAAATACATTGGAAGAAGCATTATTTCCCAGAAAACATAGAATAAGAAGAAATCTAATGCTACAAATGTTCCCATCATTCCGGTATCTAAAAGTAGAAATAACGCAAAATAACCTTTAATTGATTTGTTAATATTCCATGAAGAAAGAGTAGCAATAAAAGAAATTAATGCCGTTAAAATTATCATCGGCATGCTCAATCCGTCAACCCCCATGAAATAGTCAACTTTTACAGTACCCAACCATGAAAGTCCTGTAATTTCGATCCATCTGAATTTTTCAACGAACTGGAAAGTTGATTGTTCAAATATACCGGTTGAAGTAAAATTAAAATTAGCCAGAAGAAATACGGAAAGTATTAACTGTATACCGGTAATTAAAAGGGTAGTATATTTAATTTCTTTTACTTTACTGCTAGGTAATGCAAGAATAATAATCATACCAAGCACAGGTAAAAAGGTTATTAGTGATAAAAATGGAATTCCGTTCATAACTGCAAAAAATCCTTATTTGTTATTTAATGCCGAATTAAAACGGCCTAAAAACTATTAATAAAAGTACTATACTGAATAAAACAAAAACTAAATATGTCTGGACTTTACCGGTTTGAATTCTCTTAAATGTTAAACCGATAAATCCACTCATAAAAGCTGTGAAGTTAACTAAGCCATCTACAACAAAAGTATCAAACCAACCGCTTATTTTTGCCATAACTCTTGTAAACCAAGCTGATCCGTTTACAATTCCATCAACAATATTAGCGTCAAACCAGAAAAGAATTTTACCAAGCATTAAAGTACCGGAAATAAATGAAGCATGGTAAAGTTCATCAATATACCATTTATTAAGAGAGAAATTGTAAAGTGGTTTTACAGACTCTGCAATTTTATCCGGATTAATCTTTTTCCACTGATACATTGAAAAAGCTAATAATATTGCCATACCAGCTAAACCAATTGATAATCCCATTGCAGGATAATGAACAGTATGCATTGCATGTTCGTATTTCTCCGAATGAATTACATCTGCAGCCGGATCTTCATTTATCATAAAATCAAAACTTGCAGCTTCAGGAACAACGGTAGAAGGAGTTTCAATCCATTTTCCTAAGAACCAGCCTGCATCCGGTGCAATTGGATTTGGAGTATACCAAATAAATATAGATAAAGCCGATAGAATGATTAACGGCACAGCCATTAATTTTGGTGATTCATGTGCATGATCAAATTTGTGCTGATTTCTAGGACTTCCATGAAATGTTAAAATTACCAATCTGAACATATAAAATGCAGTCATAAATGCTACTGTAAAGCCTATAATTGGAATAAGCCAATGACCGGTCAATTCTCCGAAAGCAAGTGTTCCAGCTAAAAGTCCGTCTTTACTTAAGAAACCAGAAGTTAAGGGAATACCGGAAATTGCCAAAGTAGAAATCAAAAATGTAGCATAAGTAATTGGCATTTTCTTTTTAAGTCCGCCCATTTCTCTAATGTCCTGTTCGTGATGCATAGCATGAATAACAGAACCGGATCCAAGGAACAAACAAGCTTTGAAGAAAGCGTGTGTTACTAGATGGAAGAAAGCAAAAGCATATGCTCCAACTCCAAGAGCCATAACCATATAGCCAAGTTGACTTACAGTTGAGTAAGCCAGAACTTTTTTAATGTCATTCTGAGTTAAAGCAATTGTAGCAGCTAAAAGGGAAGTAAACGCACCAATAACTGCGATAACAAGCATTGCATCTGCAGTTAGTAGAGCAAAAATTCTAACAACTAAATAAACACCGGCAGCAACCATTGTAGCAGCATGAATTAAAGCAGAAACCGGAGTAGGACCTTCCATAGCGTCCGGAAGCCAGACATGAAGAGGAAATTGTGCAGATTTACCAACGGCACCTAAAAATACTAAAATACCGGCAGCTGTTAACCAAGCTGTACTTTCAAAAGGCATAACACCGCTTGCAATTCCACTGAAAATTTTATCAAAGTTAAATGTTCCGTAGGTTGTAAAAAGAATCAGAATTCCAAGGAACATTCCAATATCGCCAACTCTATTTGTTAAGAACGCTTTTTTACCGGCATCAGAAGCAGAATTTTTTTCGAACCAGAAGCCAATTAAGAGGTAAGAAGAAAGACCTACTAATTCCCAGAAGATGTAAATTCCTAATAGGTTATTGCTTAAAACTATGCCCAGCATTGAAAATGTGAATAAACCAAGGTAAGCAAAATATCTTGTATATCTTTTATCACCATGCATATATTCAATTGAAAAGTAATGAACAAGCATACTAATCAGATTAACAACGAATAACATAATTACAGTTATGTTATCAATCATAACACCTAATTCAACTTTGAATTCTCCTATAACAGGAACTACACCAAAATCAAACCAGGTAAAATCAAAGGCTAATTTAGAATCTACATAAGTAGTTAATTTGAAAAATCCGATAACTAAAGAAAGTAGAAAAGCTAGAGAAATAATACCGGTTTCAAATAGATAAAGTTTTGGAAATCTTTTCCCGAAAACTACAGTAATAAAAAAACTGAATAACGGGAGCAGAAGTACAATAAGCGAAATATTTATTAGTAATTGTTCAGACATACTATTCTTTTAATTTATTAATTTCATCAACATTAACATTTGCGTAAGTCTTGTAAATATTTAATACAATAGCCAAAGCAATTGCAGCTTCGGCAGCGGCAAGAATAATTACAAATAAAGCGTAAACTTGACCGTTTATACCAAAATTGCTGTATCTAGAAAAAGCAACAAAATTGATGTTTGCTGCATTAAGTATTAATTCAACTCCCATTAAAACCATAACGGCATTTTTTCTGGTAATTACACCATAAATTCCAAGTGCAAATAAAATTGAACTAACAGCCAAATAATGATTTAATCCAACTTCTATCATTTACATTTATTCCTTTTCTCTTCTTGCAATAGATGCTGCACCAATTAATGCTATAAGGAGCAGAATTCCAAGCAATTCAAAAATTAAAACAAAATCTGTTAATAAAACTTTACCAAGCGAATAAGCAGTAGTAAAAGGAATTTCACCAGGAGCAGATTTCCATTCTGTAGAAACCATTGTTAAAACTAAAATACCGGCAAATAAACCAACTCCAATTAGTGCCGGAACAATTTGAGTGGTTCCCGATCTTATTTCTACGTTGGTTATTTTATTAGTAAGCATTACACCGAAAAGCAGAAGAATAAGAATGCCTCCAACATAAACTAATATTTGAACTACACCAATAAAATCAGCACCTAAAAGAATATAAAGTCCGGCAACGCCAAAAAATGTAAAGATTAAGAAAAAGGCTGCATGGACAATATTTTTGGTACTAACAACAAATGCTGCGGAAACCAGCGTAACAATTGCAAATAAATAAAATATTATATCGTAAATGTTCATTTATTATTCTTTTGGTTTATCTTCTTTGGAATTATCATTTGCTTTTGCATCTTCTTTAGCTTTTGCGGCGGCTTCTGCTTTAGCTTTGGCTGCTGCAGCTTTTTCAGCTTCTTTTTGAGCTTGAAATTCTTCAAAATTTGCTTTCTTTTCTTTAACTTCTGTCGAAGTAAGAGTAGCAAATTTATAAACTAAATCATTTCTATCATATTCTGAGAATTCATATGAATCTGTCATATAAATACATTCAGTAGGACAGGGGAATACACATAATTGACAGTAACAGCATTTTGCGATATCGATATTAAATGTAGTTACCCATAAAGCTTTTTTCTTACCGTTGGATGTTTTACCCAAATCTTCTGTAGGCAACGATTTTACGGTTTCAATTTCTATACACTCAACCGGACAAGCTCTAGCGCATTGATCACAGCCAATACAGTCATCCATATTTACATATAAACGATTTCTAACTCTATCTGGTAGAGCAACTTTTACATCAGGATATTGAATTGTAACTGAAGGAGTGAAAAGATGTTTAAAGGTAATTTTCATCCCTACTAAAACAGTCCAAATTCCCAACCATGTATTTTTTAGATATTCTTTCATAATTATATTAAGGAGATTAATCCGATTATTATAAGATTAACAAAAGCATAAGGAATTAAATATTTCCAGCAGACAGTCATAAGCTGATCTACTCTTAATCTTGGTAATGTCCATCTAAGCCACATTTGAACAAATACAAAGAATAAACCTTTCATAGTAAACCAGAAAAGCTGTTCGAGTGGAATTAACCATTCTAAACCAATTAAATTACCAAAGTAGCCGAAAGGAGATTGGTATCCACCGAAAAAGATTGAAGCAGCAATAGCAGAAACAGCAAACATATTTGCATATTCAGCTAAAAAGAATATTGCGAACTTCATTCCTGAGTATTCAGTATGGTAACCGGCAACTAATTCTGATTCAGCTTCAGGAATATCAAAAGGAGTTCTGTTAACTTCTGCAAGGGAAGAAATATAGAAAATTACAAAAGCAACAATCATAAAAGGAATTAATAAGATTTTTTGAATACCCCATTCAGCACCGCCGAAAATTGTCCAATTCCAGAAATAAGCAGTTTGAATTTCACTCATAGTATTTAAACTAAGAGTTCCGGTAATCATTACTACAGATAGTATTACCAGCGCAGTTGGAATTTCATAAGAAATAATTTGAGCTGCGGAACGCATTGCGCCTAGAAGGGAATACTTATTGTTTGAAGCCCATCCAGACATCAGAATTCCGGCTACAACAAGACTGCTTATTGCCAAAATAAAGAAAAGACCAATATCTGCAGAAGTACCAATATAAATTGATGTAAAAGGTATTGCTGCAAAAGCCGCATAACTTCCGGCAAAAACCAATACCGGTGCAAGATTAAAAAGTTTTTTGTCAGCATCTTTATTAATAATATCTTCTTTTTGAATTAGCTTTAAGATATCTGCAACAGTTTGTAAAACTCCATAAGGACCGGTTCGCATTGGACCAAGTCTATCCTGCATAAAAGCAGAAACTTTTCTTTCTAAATAAACAGCAAATAAAGCAAAGGGGAGAATGAATAGAAAGAGAGGAAGAAATGCTGCAATAAGAATTGCAATTATTTCACTATTGAAAATATTTGTTAAGATTTCATACATTATCTATCAACTTCTCCTAATACTATATCTATAGAACCTAAAATAGCAATTACATCTGCAACCATATGACCTTTGCAGAGTTCGCCCATTACTCCTAAGCTAACAAAAGAAGGAGGTCTAACTTTAACTCTAAATGGATTAACTGAACCGTCACTGATAATAAAATATCCTAGTTCACCTCGTGGATTTTCAACTCTTGTGTAAATCTGTCCAACAGGTGGTTTAATTCTTTTAGGAATGGCAGATTGAACATCACCTTCAGGTATATTATCAATAGCTTGTTCAAGTATTTTGATACTTTGTTCAATTTCAAGAACTCGTACATAATATCTATCCCAGCAGTCACCAACTTGTCCCATCAAACCTTCACCAATTGGAATATCAAATTCGAATCTATCATAAATTGAGTAAGGATCTTCTCTTCTTAAGTCAAATGCTAAGCCTGAAGCTCTTAAATTTGGTCCGGTCATACCATAGTTTATTGCTGCATCAAGAGAAAGAACACCAATATTCGCAGTTCTTTCAATAAAAATCTTATTGTAGGATAAGAGATTATTTAATTCGGTTACATTCGGTTTGAAGTACTCAAGAAATTCTTTTGTGAGTCTAACAAAATCCGGATGAATATCGTGTGAAAGTCCGCCAGGCCAAACATAATTATATAATAACCTAGCACCGCATGTCATTTCAAAAAGTGAAAGAATTTTTTCACGATCTCTGAATAAATAAAGAAAAGGGGTGAAAGCTCCGATATCCAAGCCATAAGTACCAAGAGCCACAACGTGAGAAGCAATTCTTTGAAGTTCACCCATTATTATACGAATGTATTCAACTCTCTCAGGAACTTCAATTCCCAGCAATCTTTCAACAGCAATTGCATAACCAATATTATTAGACATGGAAGCAAGATAATCCATTCTATCTGTATAAGGAACAACTTGCGGATATGTCATTACTTCGGCATGTTTTTCAAAGCATCTATGAAGATAACCGATATGAGGAATAACATCAGTTACAATTTCACCTTCAAGTTTTAATTCGAGTCTCAAAACACCATGAGTAGAAGGGTGCTGTGGACCCATATTTAATATCATTTCTTCAGTCTTGACCATAGTACATAGTATTTAGTAGTGAGTATTGAGTATAATTACTACTAATTCTTCCTTATAGTATTTAACAAACCGTGTAACATTTTTTGTATTTCAGTAACTCTAATATTCATCTCTAAAAATCAGTATCAGATAAAAAATTTAAATCATTTGCCAGAATCAACTGTGATTCAAGTTCAAAAGCTGAACCGTTAGCTAAATCTAAAAATCTCGCAAATTCAATCGAACTTTCTCTACCGCAACCTTCTGCAATATTAGAAGAAATTGATATGGCTGATCTTCTAATTTGATTAGTTAATCCAAAAACTTCTTCTTTAGGAAAACTTTCTGTATGTATATAAATTTCTTTCACTAACAATCTTGTATTATTCCAAACTTTTAGTTCTTTAAATTGATGCATTTTCTTTTCAATTCTTTGTACTCAATACTAAGTACTCATTACTTGATACTAATAAGGTACCTTCATTCCTTGGTAGAATTCGGGATTTTTGTAATCTTTTCTTAACGGGTAACCGGCTTCCCAATCATAAGGCATAAGTATTCTTCTTAAATCCGGGTGATTTAGGAATATAATACCAAACATATCATAAGCTTCACGTTCATGCCAGTTAGCAGTTTTCCAAATTGATTCAACCGATTCTACTTCAGGTTTTTCTCTTAAGGCAGAAGTTTTGATTGTAACTTTGTGCTTTAAGTAAATAGAATGAAGATGATAAACAACACTTAAAGTACCGCCGGTAATTATTTCGGTACCATCTTCTTCTTTTACTTTTTCACCGTTTGCGTCATCAACTCCGCTTAAATTCATTAAACTGTCGAATCTTAATTCTTCATTATCTCTTAAAAATTCGGCAATAATATGAACTTTAAGTGGATCTACCACAATAACTTCTTCGGTAGGAACTTCTTTTATATGCTCAATTATAGCTTCGTTAAATTCTTTTTTCAGAATTTCAAAAATTTCTTCTGTAGTTTTCATGCAGATTTAGTTCGCAAAGATTCTTTTCTAATTTTTTCTTGTAATTTTAATAAACCTTCTAAAAGTGCTTCGGGACGTGGAGGGCAGCCCGGAACGTAAACATCAACAGGAATAACTCTATCAACTCCTTTTAGCACATGATAACCATGCTCCCAATAAGGACCTCCGCAATTAGAACAGCTTCCCATAGAAATTATATATTTTGGATCAGGCATTTGCTCATATAATCTTTTAATTCTAGTTGCCATTTTTAACGTAACTGTACCGGAAATGATTATTACATCAGCTTGACGAGGAGTATTTCTAGGAATAACTCCAAATCTATCGAAATCATAATGAGAAGCTGAAGTAGCCATCATTTCAATAGCACAGCAGGCAAGACCGAAACCTAACTGCCAGATTGATGATAATCTAGCCCAATTCATTAAATCATCGGCTTTAGCAACTACTATATTACCATCTTCAAATTGTTTATCTAATAAACCCATTAGTTTTCACTTTCAACATTTATTTGAGAATTTGTTTGAAGCAGATTCTTCTTTTCAAATTTAACATCTACTTTTTTAGGAGTAGGACGAGCCCATTCAAGGTCTCCTTTGCGCCATTCGTAAGCCATACCCAAACCAAGAACTACAAGAAAAATTATTCCAACCAAAAAGCCGTAAATTCCGTAATCTTGATAAGTTAAAGCCCAAGGGAATAGAAGAACAACTTCCACATCAAAAATTAGGAAAATTAAGGCTACAACATAAAAACGGATATTAAACTTAACCCAAGGAGTGCCTTCAATATTTTCACCGCATTCGTAAACGTCTAATTTTTCTTTTGTTGGTCTTGATGGTCTGATAAGTTTGGCAGCATAGATGGCAATTATTGTAAAAAGAATTGCAACTAATATAAATATGAAAATTTTACCGAACTCTGTTAGCATAATATTTTTGAATTATTTTTCGAAAAAATAATATAATCGGAATTTAATGTCAATTTATAATCCCACTAAATTTGTTAACAAACATAAAATGAATTTCTCGTAAATGAGAATAGTTATCCTTTAAAAATTATTTTACAAAAATAGAATTTATGAGTGAATAATCAATAATTAATTTGAGAAATTATTTAAGAGAGAGAAGGAAAATTTGATATAAATCTGATTATTTATTTCAATTCATGAGTTGAATCATCATATTTATCTTTTAGTTGATCGAACTTAGTTCCTTTCCAAAGGAGAGTTTTTTGAATGTATGCTGCTCTGCCAATCATATGTGCTGCAACCGGTGCCGTAAGAGTAATAAAAAGGATAATTATAATTCCTCTGCTGATTAAACCTATTTCGCCAAAATATAAAACTGTTCCTAACACAACACAGCCAACTCCCAAAGTTGAGGCTTTGGTAGTTGCCGACATTCTAGTATAAAGATCGGGCATTCTTATTAAACCGATTCCAGATAAAAGAATAAAAATCGCACCAATTATTAGCAGACTTATTATTATAAAATCCATTTCCTATTTTTTCCTTTCCAAATAAAAAGCAAAAGCTACAGTTGTTAAAAAGGCAAGAAGTGCAAGAATAACAGCAGCATCAAGAAGAACCGGTTTATCGTATAAAAATGATAGAATTGAGATAAAGCCAATTCCGGCTGCAGTAAGAAGATCCAACGCTACTATTCTATCTGCTAAAGAAGGACCTTTTAATAATCTTATAAATATAAAAAGAATACCAACACTAATCGCAACCAGTGAAATATATGCTGTTGTTTCAAAAAATGTCATCTCATTACCTCAAGAAGTTTTTTTTCAAATCCTTCTTTAATTTCTTTAATGGTTTCTTCTGCACTTACAACGTACATTGCATGAATGTATAATGTTTTTCGATCTTTTGAAAGATCAAGACTAAGAGTACCGGGAGTAAGAGTTATTATGTTAGCTAACAGAGTAATTTCCAAATCGGTTTTTGCATCTAAAGGAATTGCAACAATAGCCGGTTTCATTAAATGCGTAGGAGTTAAAATATCCATCGCAATTTTTAAGTTTGCAAGAATCAATTCATAAGTAAAATAAATAATGAATGAAATTAATTTCGGAATTCGTGAAAAGTATTTTGTTTCACCGGATGATGCTTTTAAAATAAGAACGATTGCAAACCCTATTAAAAAACCTTCCAGAAAATTGTTAAAATCCAAATCGCCGGTTAAGAACATCCAAGTTAAAGCGAGCAGTATGTTGTATAAAAAGTAATTCAATTAGAATCTCCCCAAAACTTTATTAATATAGTTAATAGGATTTAATAATTCGTTAGCTGATTGATTAGCAATCTGAAAAACTTCTTCAACTGAAAATCCAATAATAACAGTTAATATTGCCAGAAAGACAATCGGAGAAAAAATCATTATCTTTTTTGATAAAGTAAAATGTTTGAAACTAATTTCGGGGTTATCTTTAGGTGCAGGTTTCCAGAATACTTCGTTCCAGATTTTAGTCATAGAAAATAGAGTAAGAAGACTAACAAACAAAGAAATAACAACAACAAGTATTTCCTGCAGTTCTAATCCCGCTTTAACAATTAAAAACTTAGCCCAAAATCCGGATAGCGGGGGAATGCCGGCAAGAGATAAAGCCGGGATTAAAAATAATAATCCAATTATTGGATAAACTTTGTAAAGTCCGCCGAGTTTCTTTAATTCATAAGTACCTTGAAGCTTTTGAATTAAACCGCCGATAAAAAATAGATTGGTTTTAACAATTATGTGATGAATCAAATAGAAAACAGCACCGGCTATACCAAGAACAGAATATAAACCAAGTCCCATAATCATGTAACCAATCTGGCTAATAATATGAAATGAAAGAATCTTTCTAATTTCATTTTGTGAAGCGGCACCAAAAACTCCGGTAACCATTGTAAAGACAGCAACAATAAGAATTATATTAGTAAGGAATTCTGAATTTACTGTAAATACGAGAGTGAACATTCTAATTAAAGAATAGACTCCAACCTTGGTTAACAATCCGGCAAATATTGCTGAAACCGGAGATGGGGGAGTATGATAAGAAGAAGGAAGCCAGAAATATAAAGGAAATACAGCCGACTTAATTCCAAATGAGATTAAGAAGAAAATAGATATAACAGTTATTAATCCGTTATCACCGGCAAGTTTAATTTTCTCGGATAGATCAGCCATATTAAGAGTACCGGTTAAACCGTAAAGCAGTCCAACAGCAGCCAGAAAGAAAGCAGAAGAAATAAGGTTAAGAGTGAAATATTTAATTCCACCTTCAAGCTGGTTTCTTGTTCCACCTAAAACTAGAAGAACAAATGAGCTGATCAACATAACTTCGAACCAGACGTAAAGATTAAAAACATCTCCGGTTAAGAAAGCACCGTTTATACCCATTATTAATGTGTTGAGAAGAGGATAATAACCAAAACTTTCGCGTTCGTTATCAATTGTTGAAAAAGAATAGAGTGCAGTTGTAAATGCAATAATTGATGAGATCAATACCATAACGGATGATAAAATATCAGCAGCAAATACAATTCCAAAAGGAGCTTTCCAATTACCTAAGTGTAAACTTTGAACACCATCAGAAAGGACAGTTGTAAAAAGTAATACCGATACAATAAGAAGTATTAATGAACCTACTAAATTCAATATTCTTTGCAGCGAAATATACTTCCAAGCGAAAAGCATAATTACTGCAAATAAAAGGGGTAATATTACCGGTAATACAATAAGATTCATTTTTGTCCTTAACTAACTTGATAAATCAGTATTTCTCATTTCATCTAAATCATCTGTCTTAGCAGTTTTGTAAGCTCTTTTGAACAATACAAGAGCAAAAGCTTGAATTCCAAATCCAATTACAATTGCAGTTAAAATTAAAGCTTGAGGAAGAGGATCGGCAAAAGCAGTAGCATCGGTTCCGGAATTAACAAAAACGGGATTTCCTTTAGTTAATCTTCCTACAGTTAATATTAAAAGATTTGCACCATGAGCAAGCAGTATCAATCCTATAAGCACTTTAACAAAACTTCTTCTTAAAATAAGATAGAAGCCTGCACCGTATAAAACACCAATCATAACAGCAAATAGTAAATTCATTGAATTTCCTCTTCTTCCTCAGCCAGAGAAAAAATTATAAGTAAAGCAATTCCAAGAACAAGAAAATAAACACCGATATCAAAAATTAGTGGAGTTCCTATTTTACCAATTACCGGAAATTTGAATTCTGACCAGTAACCTTGCATAAAATTACTTCCATTAAAAACTGCAAACAATCCACTTGATAAAGCAATGATTAATCCCGAGGCAATTAAATTAATGGGATTTACTTTCAATAATTGCTGGGCATAGGTTACACCATGAGAAATAGCATAAAGAGCAAAAGCGGAAGCTGCTACTAAACCACCTATAAAACCTCCTCCCGGTTCATTATGTCCTCTTAAAAGAATAAAGAAAGAGAACATTAAAATAATTGGGAGAAGAAATCTTGTTGCCGTACAAAGTATTAAAGATGATCTCATTAATTATCCTTTTTCCTAAGTTTTAATAATGAATAAACACCAATAGCCGCAACAGCTAATACTGTTATTTCACCTAAAGTATCTAAAGCTCTAAAATCAACTAGAATAACATTTACAACATTCAATCCTTTTCCCGAAGGATAACTTTCTGCAATAAAGTACTCCTTCAATTCAGAAGTTAAACTTGTTCCCGAAATTACAAGAACCAAAAAGAACATTGTTAATCCCGCAAATGAAGCGACTATAATATCTCTAATTCTTCTAGTTGTGCTTGAGAAGGATAAATACTTAGGGAGTTTATAAATCACAAGAACAAATAAAATTACGGTTAATGTTTCAATAGAAAATTGAGTCATTGCCAAATCGGGTGCGCTGTATATTAAAAAGAAAAGAGCAATTACATAACCAACTCCGCCAAGACCAACAATAGCTGCCAATCTTGATTTAGCACTAACTGCCAAAAGAGTAGAGATAATTAAAATAAAAGCAAGAATTACTTCATAAACTGAAACAGATCCGCCGATATTAATTTCATTAAAACTATAAAACGTGTGTAATGTGTACGCAATCAAAGAAAAAGTAGTGAGAAGAATTACGAGAATATAAAAACGTAAATAACCGTTTTGAATTTTTGAAGTAATATATTTTGCTAAAGATAAAGTACCATCAAAAATAAATTGATAGTAATAAGAAGGTTGAACAAATTTAACCGATGAAAAACTAGCAACAAATTTCAGGAAATATTCTCTTTTGAAATAAAGGAATAAACCAAGTAGAACTGTAATTGTACTAAGAAGAAGTTCAAGGTTAAATCCGTGCCATAGTTTAACCGGAATGTTTAATCTTTCTGATATAATTCCAAGTTCAGAAGAATTAATTAATTTATTCAAAAAGAGACTTGAAAAAATTCCCAGCACCAACCCGCTTAAAGCAAGGAACATAGGACCAGACCACATTCTAAATGGTGCTTCATGAGGATTTTTAGGTGTAGATTTCAACTTTCCAAAAAATGGTCTGAATCCAACCATTGCAGTTATATAAACAACAAACATATTTGCAAGAATTGTAATAACAATCAGATAATTTCCGAATATAGGGAGTTCAAGAACTGAAGCATAAACAGTTTCTTTACCTACAAATCCGACTAAAGGAATAATACCCATTTTAGATAAAGAAGCAGCAACAGCAATAATCATAGTTATCGGCATTAGTTTTCTTAAGCCTGAAAGCTTCTCAATATTTCTAGTTCCGGTTTCATGATCAATAATTCCGGCAACCAAAAAGAGAGTTCCTTTGTAGAGAGAATGCGCAATCAAATATATAATGAATGCTTTAATAGCAAGATCAGAACCGATTCCGATAAGCATTGTTAATGTGCCTAAAACGGAAAGAGTAGAATAAGCAAGAAGCTTTTTGAGATCAGTCTGCTTAAAAGATAAAACTGCAGCAAAGAGCATAGTAGCAGTTCCGAAAACAAGTAAAAGATCATTCCAAAGAATAGAGTTTCCAAAAGCTGGATTTAATCTAGCCATTAAGTATATACCGGCTTTAACCATTGTAGCTGAGTGGAGATAAGCTGAAACCGGAGTTGGGGCTTCCATAGCATTCGGTAACCAGAAATGGAAAGGGAATTGAGCAGATTTAGTAAATGTACCCAGTAAAATAAAAATAACAATCAAAAAGAAATAAGAACTGCCGATAACTTCTGCGGGCATTTTATTAATTTCTGAAATATCCCAAGTTCCGGTTGTAATGTATAAGAGAATAAATCCGGCTAAAAGTGCCAAACCTCCTAATCCGGTTACAAGTAAAGCCTGTAAAGCAGAATATCTGGATGATTCTTTTTCATGATTGAATCCAATTAAAAGGTAAGAACTGATTGAAGTTAATTCCCAGAAAATGAAAAGAGTCATTAAGTTATCACTAGTAACAACTCCAATCATAGAACTCATAAAGATAGAGATATAGATATAAAACTTTGAAAGTCTGGTATCTCCTTTAAGGTAGCTTCCGGCGTAAAGATAAACAACAGTACCAACCAGACTGATTATCATTGCAAAGACAAGACTTAATCCGTCGATGTAAAAATCAAAATTAATTCCGAGAGAAGGGATCCAGCTGTAACTTACTTTTATTACTTCTCCATCTGCTATCTGGTAATAGAAAGAAGCAAAATAAAAAAATATGGAAGCAGGAATTATTGGAATAATCCAGCTAAGGAAATTGTCCGATATTTTTTTTATTAACGGAACTAAAACCGCAGTAATAAATCCAAGCAAAACAAAAAATAGCATTAAAGTTTCCGGGATTAATATGATTTTAATATAGACTTAGAAATGCTAATATATAAAATATTGGCAAATTCTGGTTAAAAACTGAAATAAAGAACAAATAATTTGGTGTGAAGTTCAAAAAGTGAATGATAATCGGTACAATTTTGAGAAAAAAGGCAAATCTCTTAGTATAAAAACAAACCTACTAGAAATAAAAAGCAAACCTCCGAGGTTTTGGAAACCTCGGAGGTTTTTAAATAAACTAGAAGGTTTAATTTAGAAGTCAGTTTTATAATTAGAATGCATACTTGAAGATAATAGGAATTCTTTCATTTGATCAAAAGATTGAAAATAGGATTTTACTTCGTCCGTATTAGTCAAATTACCATTCCTTAAACCTAATAAATCCTTTGCATTTGAGAACTCATATTCTAAAATAGTTTTGCATAATCCAGCTTTAACCGGATTTTCCAGAATGTATTTAATTATCCATACAAAATAATTTTCATCTTCAATTTGTTTATTCTTTGTTTTTGATTCAAACAAAGTACCACTACGTTTATGCATTTTATTTATAGATTTTACATACGAATTAAGAATTGATGAGATGAATGATGAAATAGTGAGTTCTTCTGAATTCTGTTTTACAAATAGATGAAAGTGGTTTGGCATTAATGAATAAGCTAAGATATCAACTTTATATTTCTCTTTGTATAATTTTAGTTTCCTCAAAAAGTAGTAGTAGTTTTCTTTTTCAAAGAAAATCAATTCTTTATTAACACCACGATTATATAAATGATGAAAAGTATTTTTATGAAAAATTCTAGTCTTGTGCATAAGATCAAAATAATAAAATATTCTAATTTCGAAAAAGGCAAACCTCCGAGGTTTCAAAAACCTCGGAGGTTATTGGACAATCATCTTCATCTAATGAAAGATATATCCTAAAATCAAATATAAAACTGCTGTTATTGAACCTGCTACAAGAGCATAGGGCAATTGAGTTTTTACGTGATCAATATGATCAGAACCGGAAGCCATTGAAGAGATAATAGTTGTATCTGAAATAGGGGAACAGTGATCACCAAAAACTCCGCCTCCTAAAGCTGCAGCAATTGTTAAGAAAACATTTGCTTCTAAAGATTCTGCCATTGGAACTCCGATTGCAATCATAATTGCAAAAGTACCCCAAGAGGTGCCTGTTGAAAAAGCAATAAAACACGCAACTAGAAATACAATTACAGGAACAAAGTTAGGAGAAAGCCAAGCTTTAGATATTTCGGCAATATAAATACCGGTTCCTAAATTTTTACAGACAGTTCCAATTGCAAAAGCGAGCATCATTAATAATGCTAGTGGAATTAATCCGCTAATACCTTTAAAAGTAAGATCAATAACTTCATTAAATGTCAATATTTTCTGAATGATGTATGAAGTCCCGCCGACAAATATTGCAGTTAATACAGAGTATAAAACAGAAGTGGAACCTGAACCTTGTCCAATTGCATTAAAGAGAGCTTCAAAAATTCCCATTTGCTCAATATCTTTTACATTAGACCAGCCTG
This sequence comes from Ignavibacteriota bacterium, assembly GCA_002698995.1. Taxonomy (GTDB): domain Bacteria; phylum Bacteroidota; class Ignavibacteria; order Ignavibacteriales; family Melioribacteraceae. Next base: position 93,303 of record PAAX01000015.1, read on the forward strand.
TAAAGATCAGCATAAGGGGCATCATACCAACCATTACACCAATCGGCAAAATCATATTAAAAGCTTTAGGTTTTACACCTTCCTTTTTCTCCATTGATAAAACATCAGAAGAAATTAAAGGCTTTGCTCCGTCTCTAATTACTTTGCCGGTAGTCTTGGCTCTCTCTTCCGCTTTTTTCATCGGACCAAAATCTTTTCTTGTTAAGATTATAAAGACTACCATTCCAATTGCCAGCATCGGGTAAAAATTTAACGGGAATGCTTTTAACATAACTGAAAAAGGATTATCAAAACCTTGCGCTGCTATTAATCCCATTATATAAGCACCCCAGGCATTTAAAGGAATTAATATACAGGTAGGAGCACTTATTGAATCTGCAATATAAGCAAGCTTTTCTCTTGGGATTTTCATCCTATCGAAAATTGGTCTGTATATAGAGCCGACAGTTAGAACATTAATACTTGATTCAACAAAGATAAGAATTCCGGTAAGCCATGCTAAAAGTTCAACAACAACTCTGCTTTTACCAGCTTTTTTAGATTCAATTTTATCAACAAGCCTGTTGATCTTCAAAATAAATCCATCAACACCGCCGGAACGCTGAATAAAAATAATTAATGCACCAACCAAAGAACTGAACATTATTGTCCTGGTATTTCCGCTGTCTTTAAAAACATCTACTAATGCCTGAACCGTGTTAAGTGTTCCGTCTAGAATATTTCCACCGCTGAGAATTACCCAGCCGAGCCATATACCGAATAATAGAGATACAAATACTTGTTTTGTTTTAATTGCTAATACGATTGCTAAAACCGGAGGTAGTACTGACCAAAAACTGAAGTGATCCATATAGTCTCTGTTTTTTAGTAGGATTAAAAGTCTTGCGATAATAGTAAATTATTAGTTAAAATGAAAGGAAAGCAGTTTGATGTTGGACGTAAGAAGTTAGACGTAAGAGGTAAGAAGTTAAAATGAACGTCATTCCGGCCGAAACGAAGTGGAGAGCCGGAATCTCAGACCAAATAATTATTGAGATGCCAGTCTTGCCGACTAGGCAGGCCGGAATTCTAAACAAAATATGTTTCGAAACCGGCATGAGCAGGATTTGTCATTCCGGCCGAAACAAAGTGGAGTGCCGGAATCTCAGACTCTTAAAAAGGCAAAAGGGAATCTCAAAAAGCTAAAGATTTAATTTCAATTGTAGTAAAGATTGAATTACAATAGTAATTAAATCGATTAGATATACTTTTATTAAAGTAAACAAAGTAAAACAAATATTGGATAGAAAGTATTAATAGTACAATTATTTTTACTTAGCTATGCAATAATAAAAGTTTTTAGTTGATACTTTTTTATTTAATTATTAAGTTCAGTTTAAATTATGAATTAAGTTCGGTTGTTTAAAATTTCTTATCAAAAAATAAATATTACAAAAGCGAAGAAATTATCTGCTGCACAAAAGACGAGTTCTGAACCGAAGCTTTTAGATAAAGTAAAGATTGATTTACGAACAAAGCACTACAGTAAAAAAACTGAAGAGGCATATTTAAAGTGGATTAAGGAATTTATTTATTTCAATAATAAAAAGCATCCTTTAGAATTAACAAAAGAAAATATTGAGAAATACTTATCTGAACTTGCGGTTAAAAGAAATGTTTCTGCAAGTACACAAAACCAAGCTTTAAGTGCAATACTTTATTTATATAGAAATGTGTTAAAAGAAGAAGTTGGCTGGCTTAATGATGTAATAAGAGCTAAACGAAGTGCAAGAATTCCAGTCGTATTTACCAGAGATGAAATACAAAAGGTGTTTTCTTATTTAGAAGGGACCTCTAAAATAATTTGTTCATTGCTTTATGGTTCAGGATTAAGATTGGGAGAAGCTCTTAGACTTAGAATTAAAGACATTAGTTTTGATTACAACCAGATTACTGTGAGAGATGCCAAGGGTAACAAGGATAGAATTACAACTTTAGCCAAAAGTGTTTTTCCAGAACTTAAAAATCATTTGAACAATGTTTTTCTAATTCATAAAAGTGACTTAAAAAAAGGAAAAGGAAAAACCAAATTACCAAATGCACTTGCATTAAAATATCCTAATGCCGATAGAGACTTTTATTGGCAATACGCTTTCCCTGCAGACAAATATATTAAAGATAAAGACAGCGGACTGATTTACAGATATCATATACATGAGAGTTCAATACAGAGAAAAATAAAAGAAGCAATTAAACAAGCTGGTATATTGAAACCAGCTTCTTCTCATACTTTTAGACATAGTTTCGCTACTCATTTGTTAGAAAGTGGGTATGATATAAGAACTATTCAAGAATTGTTAGGGCATAATTCTGTTAAGACAACAATGATTTATACACATGTGATCAATCAAGGTGCTGGAGTTATTAGTCCGTTAGACAGATAAAAGACTTGGAACGTTATCTTGCAGATTTTGCAGTATAACATTCCAATAAAAATTGGACAGAAGTTTTGGTAAACCATTGTATCAGAATGGTTTATAAAGAATAATGAAATAATTCACTGGTTGTTAGATTTGCAAAAATTGCAGACCTAACAACTTTGAAGCAGCATTTTGCTGCAGCTTAATTAATAGTTGAACGAAACCGCCAAATGGCGGCAGCAAAAGTTCTTTGACGTATTGATAGAGCAAAAGAAATTGAATTTCGAT
>PAAX01000016.1 GCA_002698995.1 Ignavibacteriota bacterium
TAGGGATAATATTTACTTTATTATCCCTTCATTTCTTTTTCTCACATATTTAAATTTTTTCATACTTAGTGCAAAGGCAAGCAATTCATTTCACATGTTTTCATCAGCAGTATTTTTAACTTTTTTTATGATCAAATTTTTTAGAAAACTTTACTTAAGAAATACATTCTCGCTATTCTATGCATTAATGTTTTCTTATTTTCTCCTTACTTTTACAAAATATATAAACGCGATAACCTTCAATATTGATAATGTTGTAATGTATTTTATGAACACGGCAATTCAAATATTAATTGGACTATACCTTCTCAAATACACCCACTTGGACAATAATTTTCAAATAAGAAAGTAAATTCACGTCAAGATTTTAAAACTATTCATTAATGTCTATCTTCTTTGTTTTTTTAGTCAAGTATAAAAATCAGTATTTGTACTGATTTCTTTGCTGAATATCTTGTCTATATTACATAGAAATTACTTTAGGAGAAATTTTGAGAAGATATAATGGAAGAATGAATGGTGAAAAATTCTTAGCTGATGCTCAAAACAATTTATTGCATAATTTAGATAAAGAGAAAAAAGAGTGTTGTATAAATAATGTTATTTCTAGTAGAAATGAACTCCCATTTAAAACAATTGAGAATGCACTACTCCATAAAGACTATAAATTTTGTAAGTATTGTTTTGTAAAAATAGAATTGGAAATTAGATAAGGACTGTGAGAATATTTGAAAAGTTTAATTTTAGTTCCCTTTGATAACTTTAAAAGTAGTACGCTATTATTTTAGCCTTTTTGTAAAATATTAAGATAAAATGTGGGGAGAGAAAATCAGCTCATATTTCTTATTTTTATTATATCTCAAATACTAAAAAAAATTTTGAGTCTATTTTTTTCAATTAAATGGAATAAAAAAAGGGGATTTAATAATCCCCCTCCTCAAAGTTTTCGTTGAATTCTAAAATATCGTTTGCCATTGCTTGAGTAATTTTCTTAATATGCTGCGGGTCACTAGTTTCAGAAACAATTGAGTAATCAATTTGATTACTTTCGAATTTTTCTTCCAAATCTGGACTTATAAAAACATCTTTTCTTTTTGACAATTTTTCATATCTAAGTTCTAGATATCTTTTACTGTCCATATTTGCATTCAATTTTTCGATAAATTTGATCTCATATAATCCTTTATGTGAAATGAGATCAACTGAAAGAAAACTAATATTCTCGGTATAATTCGGTTTTGATATTAGATTTTCTTCCTTATGTACTTTTTTTATTCTTCGATAATTCATTTCCTCCTTTTAGTGAATAAATATTGAATCTGTTAATTAAAACGGGACATTATAATAATGCCCATATATACTTATAACAGATTCATCAACAAATTTTATTCTTCAGAAGATTTTTTAAAATACTTTTTTTCAGTAAATCCTTCATTAACAGCTTTCTTTATGTCACTAACTGCATTTGTGTCATCTTTTCTATCTGCTTCATTTTGATCCACTTTATTCAATTTCTCTAATTTTTTCATTTCAATCCTTCTTCTCATTTTTTCTGCTTCATATTTAATTCTCTGATTAGCTTTTTTTTTTAAATCTCTCTTCAAGATTCTAATTTCATCTTTCAGTTCTCTGATTTCATTATTAAGAATAGCAACATTTTTTTTGAGGACCTCTTTTTCACCTCCATCAATTTTTCTGTGTGAAGTAATTCCATCCTTTTTACGGATTTCATACTTTCTTTTTATATCTGCTCTTAAGTCATTTCGGTCTTTTGTTAATCGAAGAAGTTTTCCTTCTTTTTGTCTTTTTGTATTTAGTAATTGAGCTATTTTTTTACTATCTGGCTTTCTAAAGGAATAATTCACTTTGTTATTTTGGTTTTCGTTCGATTCGTTATTGTCGCTGTCAAAATCAATTACTTCGTTCATGTTATTTTCTCCTGTTTTATTTAGGTCTTCATTTGTTTTGTTATTCTGGATATTTAATTCACTAGGTTTAAAGTCTTCGCTTAAATCTTTTTGATTTTTTTTTGACTTATTCATATGATTTCCTTCCTTTTTTGTTTTTTTATAGTTATTAGTTTTACTTAATTCATTATTTTATAATTTTTTAGGTTTCACTGTTACCTCTTTTTTAATATTATTTTTTTGTTAGTTAAGTGAAAATAATTGTCATCGGATTTCTTTTTTTAATTGATAATATTTTTTGATTTCTGTCATTATCAACTCCCTCCTTATTATTAATAGTTAATCATTGATTATACTTACAAAATAATATTATATAAGGGTAGCATCAGCTACTGGTAAACAGTAGCATTTAATGAACTTTACGACTGTTAATTTTAAGGTAGTTTTATAAAGAAAAGCCGGTAATGGTGATGTCTATTTCGTTTGCGTGGGTTAAATAATAAGAATAGTTTTCGAACTTTATATATTTCTCAAAAATTATGTTAAGCCCTTTTTTTTCCTTAATACCTTTTAATGATTTTCTAACTGCATCTGAGGCATTTTTATTTTTATCAATTATTGAAGCACTTGGATTTTCAGTTTCTCCAAGATGTTTATACACGGCTTCTTTTATATCAATTACATGAACTTTTTTGTTTGTCTTTTTGAATAGTTCGATAAGGGCAGCAAGATAGTGAAGAGATATAGAGTTCATTTTAAAGTTAGCTTCATAATTGTTAAAAGTAATACGTCTATAATTATCAGTGATTTCAATATTCAACTTATCTTTCATAAGTGTATATGGTGAGTCATTAATAAGTGATTTATACTTGGCTATAAATGTAATCCAGAATTCATCATTTGAAGTGAGATCTTCATATGATATTTTGTTCATAGTTCTGATCGTTTGATTTAATGCATCGAGATCAATAGTATCGCCGAAAAAATCTTTTAATAAATTATTTTCTATCAGATTATGTAAAAATGCATCATTTACTGTCCGATCGTATCTACTTCTTTCTCTTAATAACGCAATCAAAATGCCTGTAAATTTTTTCTTTATTTCATCCTTGGTTGGTAAATCAACTTTCTCATATTCTTGAAAATACCGTTCAATACTTAAATCAGATCCTTCTAATATTATATAATCATTCTCATTTTTTCTTTTTAACTGTGAAGAAAGTTGATGCAAATTATGGTTCTGAGTACTTTCTAAATTTAGGATCAATATAGAGCTGCCAACATCAGACAGATTTGGAAAACCCATCTTCAAATCATAATGCGCAATTGAACCATCGCCAAATAACTTGTTTGAACTCTTTTTGGCAATAAAAACATCTGAACCATAAAAAAATATTCTTCTATTTTCATTACGCATTAATTCTGTAAAATCATTATTAAACCCTTCCTTAAAATTTTCAAGAAAAGTCGGCGGTCTGTAATTTCTTATATGTTCGTGGCTAATTTTATTTTTGCTAATATTTCCTTTTAACCTCTTTACACCATTATTTACATTAATAAGAACTGATTTGTCTATAAACCTTAATTCATTTTTACTTTCATGAGTTTTTTGAAGCCGGATAATTACTTTACCAAAATTAACGTTTAAGCTATTCTTTGAGACTTCAGATAAATTGTTATAAAAGAGTAAAAAATCATCATCTTGATTATCGCTGCTATATTGAGCAATATTTTTATTGGATTCAATTTCTAATTCAGCAATAAGTTTTTCTATTTTAGTTTTCTTATCTTCGTCAAAAAAATATTCTTCAGTAGGTAATCTTTGATTTAAGTCATCAAAAATTTCAGAATCAATATAGTTTGAAAGGTCCGCTTTGAAGTTTATCAATGCCTCTCTATACTTTTGTTTTTGTGAAGAAGAGGAAAGTGATCCAAAAACTCTTATAGCTGTTAAGTCATCTAAATGTTCATTCGGTAGGTCATAGAGGAACTTATATATTTCAAGAGCTTGAGTTAAGGGATAGGACTGAAACTTCTCAAATTTTTCAAAGCCTTCAGGTATATTTTTTAGCTCCCAAAATAGATACATTTCTTTTTGAATAGTTCCTTATTTTTAATGTTAAAGGTAATAAAAATTACAGATAGGAATTAATGAATTTAGCAATTCACTGTGCCGGCGATATTACTACTGTTGGTGTAGAAAAAGAAGAAAAGATTAAATTTATTAATCTCCCCTCCAAATATCTTTTCAGTAATCCCAATGTATTTACAGATCGACTGATTAATATATTGTCGGATAAATTACAAATACTAGATAATTATCCCTTTGAAAATGCTGTAATTTCTGTTAGTGGTGAAATCAAAGGGACAAGAATATTACTGAGTGATTTTCTTAACAAGATCTCTCTTACTGATGGATTTACCGGATTCGATTTTGGAGCTGCTCTTAAAAATCTTTCATATAATACTTTTCTTATCAATGACATTGAGACCTATTCGCACGGTATAATTAAATCCGGAAAATTAGACACCTATTCTCTTCTATTAGTTAAGGATCATTTTGTGGGATCAAGTTTTATTATAAATGATAGTTTTGCAGTTCTTGACTGGAACCAGTTTAATAGCTGGGGATTAGGATTTAACCCAAATAAACACATCGGAAATATTCTTATCGATGATATTTTATTTGATGATATTCGAAACATCACAGAAGAATACACAGATAGATTTATTGATTTCATAAAACTTATTATTGATAAACAGAAAAAGAATTCGATTAATATTACCAATGTAATCTTTCTATCAGAGGACATAGATTTAATTGATGATAAAAAACTAAGATTAGAATACCCCGAAATTATTTTTTACATAGATAAACTTTATAAACCCAATTACTCTATTCAAGTCAACGGATGTTTTACGTCTCTGAAACAGAATAACGATGATTTGAATGATTCTATTAATAAGTTCTTTGAAGGCGTTCTTCCTTTAGATAACAGCTTTTTACAAAAAGCATTTGATTTTATCTCCGGCAAAAAAATTGATCAAGTTGTTTACTGTGCGGAGGGGGGGAAAGAACTTCGGAAATTGAACACAAGTTCAGAGTTTTTTTCACATTTTAATGAAACAAAACCATTTGCAAATCCAGATAACTATTATTTATTCAATTTTGACGATAATCAGAAATTAAAAGTAAAACTAAGACACATTGATGAAGAAAATTTTCTAAAAAAGATAAAATTTTAACAAAAAATTTTACTTTTACACCAAAAATCTGTATAACTGATTGTAATTAAAGGGTTTACAGCTACTATAAAATGGTCACATCCATTTCATCTCAAGTCAATCTTTCGTCAATCTTTATGTGATCCTCATGTCATGTTAGCTTAATCTTATATTGAGTTTAAGTTAAGGTCTTCATCTTCTTGCTGTTATGTAATTCTTATATCTAGCTTTAAAGGCTGAATCTAATTCATGATTTTTATCAAATTCATCAAGTATTGATTGTCCAATATTATTTCTGATAAATCGAGCAAACCTGTTAATCAATTCATCCTGATCCTTTGCTTTTTCAATTTTTAATTCATCCTCAAAAGCTGTTAGTGCATTTCGATTTTGGACTCTTAAATTAGTTATCCAGCTGTTTGAGAACTTTGAATTACTATTAATCTTTGATACAAGTATTTCTATCGTCTCTATATCTTCTTCTAAAACATTTGAACATTTTCTAATTAATTCGGGACTAAACTCTCGTCTTCCATTTTCCAAATGTGAATAGTACGATGCCGAAATGCCCATTTTTGCCGCAAGATCTCTTACAGTTAAATTCTTGGATTTTCTTAAGATTTGTAATGTCATTTTATCTCCATTCATGATATTATTCTAGTTAAATTCACTGAAAAAAACAACAATAATTGTATAATATAAACATGATTTTGTAATTTTACTTTTATTGACATTAATAAAATTATTTTGTATACTTGTATATAAATATTTGAACTTATTTGTCCCACCGAAAGGTCTTACCCGAAAACACAATTTAATTTGTGGAATAAGTAAGTAGCTATCTATTTAACTTTTATGGAAAGTAAAGATGAATTAAGACTTTACTCTCTTAGCGAAGCTGCTAAGTTCTTGGGTATAAGTCGGATGACTCTTTCCAATTTAATAGATTGTGGTAAAATTGATTTTATCAATTCCCCCACAGGAAAGCGAAAACAATTTACAGAAAAAATTCTGCGAAACTATTTAGAAAATCAAAAAAATCGATTGCCAGAACTTACCAGAAGAATGGAAGATGTGAAAGTTTCTAATTCTGGAATCTCTGAATTCGATTTAAATAAAATTTTCGATAAGATTAGATATGAGGTGCTAGATGCTAAAAAATAATAGTAATAACATTTACGTAAATAAAGGTAAATACTATATTCGCTTTTATGATCCTACCGAGAGTAAATACAAATCAAAATCAACTGGATTATTGGCGATTAAAGAAAATTTAGGTTCTGCTATTGAAATAAGAGACAAATTTTTTGAAGAAATTAAGAAAATAAAAAAAGTACTTAATGAAACTAAAAATTCTTCGGAATCTATTAGTGAGGCTAAAAAGCAATTTCTAAAAATTAATAACAATAAATCTGATAGCTCTAAGTGGTCTTACAACCAGATGTTTAGGCATCTAGAAACTATTATTAACTTTCAATCAAATTGTAATGCTCTGAATAAAATTAAATCCGAAGAATTTGTACTATATCTTAGGAATTTAGAGTTACAGCAGAATACAAAATTCAATCTATTCAAATCCTTTAAGAAGTTTTTGAATTTTCTTTTTGAGTATGATTATATTTATAGACACTTTAAAATCAATAAAGACGTAGCAATAAAGCAGGAAGTTAAACCTCCAGTTATATTTTCTGATAATGATATTGAGTTAATAATTAGTAATCTTAATCCTACAGCCAATGTTTATAAAGATAAATTTGGTTATTTTAGAAGCCCAAATAGCAATTTCATTACTGCAATTTTTGTTTTGTATTACACCGGGTTAAGACCTTCAGACTTTTTATATTGGAAAGTTTCTGATATTGATCTTAATAATAGAACAGTAGCTTATCATTCCCCTAAAGTAAATACATATAATAACATCCCTTTGCACCCAAAGTTAATTCCAATCTTAAGAACTAGGATTTCTGAGGTTAACTCAGGTAGAATTTTTGAATATACTAATGAAAAAAATTTAGGGCATGCTTTCAAAAGATTTCTTAAGGCTTTAAATATTGATAGACCGGAATATACTCTCAGAACCTTTAGAAAACATTTTATATCTCTTATGCAAAAACAAAAAATGCCTATTACAATGGTTGCCAAGTTAGTTGGTCACAAAAAAATTGAAACTACAAATAAATATTACACTTACTTTTCTACAGAGGATATGTCCAATGAATTAGAGAAAATCAAATTTTAAATATGCCGGAATTTAATTCCGGCTTTTTTTTATGATTGAATAACATGCCGATCTTGATACATTTGTTACTTTTGCAATTTGATTAACCGATATACCAGCACTTCTTAATTCTAATATTTTTAGAACTGTACTATGTTTTAATTCCGGCCTTCCTCTCCCTCTAGCATTAATAGTTTTTCTTTGTCGATAATTACAATTTTCATGTCTACCGTCAGAAATCAGCCTTAGCAGTTTAATAAAATTCTTCCCCCCTTTATTTCTTGTATCGATTTGATCTTTAATGGAAATAAATTCCTTATTATTATTTGCTATGATTTGAAAAATCTTTATAAGTTCCTTAGGAATACTCATAAATCTTTCAAAACTCCAAATAATTAAAACATCAAAATCTCCTATCTGCATTCTTTTTATAAATTTTTTATACCCGGCTAGTGGATCTGTTAAATCATTTATTGGAACATCGAAATAATATCCGGACAATTCCATTTTCTCCTTCTCAATAAATTTTTCAATTGCATTAATCTGTTTATAATAATGATTATTTGTCCTCTTAGCTGAATAATAATATATAGCTCTTAACATATGGTTTACCTCCGATATTATTACTTACTTATACCAGAGGTAAACTTTAATTTTACTGTTTCATTCTTTGCTTATGTCTTTCAATTATTCCTTTTATTAGTCCCTTATTAGTGCTTGCATATAAATCGACATATCCAAAATTAGATGATATCCTTTGCATTTTGCTGTGCATTTCTTTGCGACATAATTCCTCCAAAAGCCTATCTCTATCTTCTTTGGAGCTTGGAGGAGGGGGCTGATTATATCTAATCTCCGGATTACTTTCCAATGCCGCTTGAAATGAAGTTTTTGATTTTTCCATATTTATCCCTATACGTCAATCACTTTAAAGTTGTGTAACAAGTGGTATTTCTTTGAATTTATTATCCATTTTTTAATAGTCATTTTACCACGGATGTTATATTTTCTTCGTGCCTCAGCGTATGAATTAAGTTCTCCACTCTCTAATTCGCTTAGGACTCGATCCTTAAATTTTTTCGTGTACTTTTTGAATGTTCTTATTTTCATAATACCTCCAAATGATCCAGCTCATTTTTTAGGAATATGTACTTAAATTCATCCTTAAAGTGCTGCATAAATTCTTCGTATGAATACTCAAGATAAAATTCATCATATATAGTTGAAGCCAAACCATTCATGTCCAAATATAAATCTAGCTTATTCTCTGCTAGATAATTTACTTTTATAGTGCTCATTATTATTTTCTTCAAACCAAATATTGTTACTCCTTTTGGTCTGATTATTTTTTCTTTTTTTTCGCTTTTTGATTTCTTCTCATTTGAACCAAACCGGACATTAAAATTAATTGACATACTTGCCATATTTTTTTTTAATCCTCCTTTAATTTTTATTTTATAAGAATTTATTTTCGTTTTGGTTTTTCGCTTTAATGTATGGAAAGTATGGCAATAGTTAGATTTTACTCTATTTTTCAACTTTTCATACTCTAAAAATACGGCAGAAAGTGTGGCAAGAAGCCATACTTGCCACTGTTTTACTTTCTTCCTAGATATATTTTTATTCCTTTTATCCTCCTTCATTAATTTCATTACTCTTTGACATACTTTTGGATAAATTTCTGACATACTTTTACTAACTCCAGACATAGTATTGTACATCCTTAGAATCTTGGGTTCTTACTCTTTTAGGTTGAATTCCATACTGCTTTAACATTTGTGTCAATTTGGTCAAGGTGCAGCTATAATCATTATTTATGTAGCAAAATATGCTTAGTGCCTCTCTCTTTTCGATTTTCTTCTCCTTAATGTTTACCCTATTTATTTCCGTCAACTGTTTAACTTCCATATTATCATCAAACCACTCCAAGTCTCCTGCTTTTAATCTTGTGGCAAATTTCTGATACTTGTTCATGCTAAGTTCCTTTATATCTTCCTTAGCTTGATTCTCAATTACAATATCAATTTTCTGCTCATCAATTTTGTAGTTATGTAAGAACTGTGCAAAATTTGACAGCTCTTTTTTCATATCATTGATAAACTCATTAGGATTTGCTTTGAACGAATTAAGTCTTTTAAGAGGTCCGCCGGTTTCAATTATATTATATCTTCTATCCCCCTCCTCCAGCAATACCGGAAGTATCTCATTTGTAAAGAACATTACATTAGCAAGATTATCAGCTTCATATGTATTTATATATTTTTGATTAATCAGAATTTTCTGTTCTGTAATTATGGCTTTTAGTTTTGATTTAACCCCTCTTCGTGAATCACTTGAATCATTACCAACTTCATTAAATGCAATAAATAATTTGTTTGTTATGAAACCGTTATAATCACTCTGGAGGCGGTCATCATCAACTACCATTGTTTGTTTTTCTCCAAATAATGGTCTTATAATCACTTCAAAGAACAAATTCTTTCCGGATCCTTGTGCTCCTTTGAAAACAAAGGCTGTTCTCATCTTCTCCCTTTTTGTAAAGGCATAAGCCAGCCAATTCAAAAAGTGTTCTAGTTCTTCTTTTACTGGTATTAAGTTCTTTATTAGTGAATAGATTCTCGGGCATTTTACATCCAGTTCAATCTTCTCATCTGTTGGTTTCATCTGCATGTATTTTGTTGGACTAAATAGATTCAAAGTCTTTTCGTAGACTGAAAACCTTTCATCTATTTTGTGAGGGTCAAAGATTACTCTAAATGCCGGAAGATTTTTTGGCAGCTCTAAGTTATGATCCACAAGTATATCTTTTAATACTTCTGTCTTTACTCCGGGATAAAATTCGTTTTCGCAGCTGTCGTAATATCCCCTTGAATTACTCGTCATATCGGTTATCGGGACTATTATCTGTTTTACTAATCTATTTACATCTACTTTCTTGTTCGCTTCAAGGGTTTTCTTAAAGTCATTAAATGATTTTCCGATTACATTTTTTACTATTTCAAATAGTTCTTTTAAGTATGACTCTTCAAAAGTTCTTCTCGAAAGCAAATCAAACAGTTCTTCTTTTAGACTGTCTGTTTCAACCTTATTTGGATTTTTTTGTTTAGATACTATTTTTTTTAGTATCCATTTTATTCCGTCTTCAACTTCATCGTTAAATAATTTTTTAAGTTCCTCAACTCCATTTTTCTTAAAATATTCATCGGGATCTTTTGTACCAATACCATATTTAACCGGATCGATTATATACGGTTTGATTCTGCTTTCTCTTAAAATCATCTCTATTGCCTTTGCACTGTTTTCTGTCCCTACACCATCATTGTCAAAGGCAATAATTATATTTTTGATTTTGCGAAATATGGCACTACTCAAATGTTTTTCACCTAAACTACCTTGGCTTATTGCAGTGATATTACTGATTCCGGCTCTGCTTAAATAAACAGTATCCGGTATCCCTTCAACTATTATTATTGTTTCTTCTTTCCCTGGAACGTTGCTTAAACCAAATAAATCATCTTTATTTATGCCTGTGGAAGAATCCCATCTTACATTTTTATTCTCTTTATTATCTTTCGTAACAATATTTAATCCATTAGATGAGCTTGCTCTCTTCATAAATCCAGTTATGTTTCCATTTGAATCTCTATATGGAATGGCTAATCTGAAATTATCCATATAGTGCCCTTGAAGAGTAAGCCGCACGATAGACATTTTTCTGTCAGGATATTTTTCTATTAAATAATCCTTTATCTGTTTCTCTTTTGGAAAATATATCCATTCGGTTTGCTTGAGAATCTCAATATCGTATTTTCTTTCATTGACTAAATATTCTAAAGCTTCTTTTCCTTCTTCTTTGTAAAGGAGACTTTTTCCGTAGGTATATATTTCTTCAAATAATAAGCTTTTCTCAATCTTTTTTTGGGCCTCATCTTTTTCCTCATCCGTCAGTTCTTTTAGTTCATAGTTGAACTTTATTTGAGGTGAGAATTTATCCCTTAACCATTTAACTGCTTCACTGAATTCAACTTTCATAACAGCCATTACTAAGGAAATTACATCTCCCCCGGAATTGCAATTAAAACATTTATATAATTGTTTTTCAGTATCTAACTTAAAACATGCTCCGCTCTCACTCGCATGACCGGTTGGGCAGTTTCCTACATAAGTGTTTTTTGATTGTTTTTTTAGATTTGCGCCTAATAGGTTTGCTACTTGTAGTAATTCAGCGGCAGTCTTAATCGACTGCACTTTTTGTTTGTAATTCATTATTTACCTCCGATTCTGAAGCAGCATTGTGAATAATACTCTTCAGACTTTTTAGACAAGCACCATAGTGCTTAGGCTTTACCAATCCATTGTTATTATAGTATTGGTCTTTTAAGCCTTTCAGAGTTTCGCCATCTTCAAAATGGAATACTGTTATCCCCCCCTCCCTCCTATGTTCCAACATCTCTAATCCGGAGGCAAGGAAATATGCAGCTAGATAAAAATCTTTTATTTCTCGGATATTTTTCATTCTATTTATCCTTTAAATAAATTCTAGACATTCCGGAGTTTCTTGTCAATAGTTAAATGAGGTGGAGGGGGGGGGATAAAATTTAATTCTTCAATGAGCCAGGTACCCTTTTCTTCCGAGAGATAGTACTAGTTTTTATATGTACCGGTCATATATGTTAAAAATGCTAAATGGATTTCAAATTAAACTGATGCAGTTTTTTGATAAACTAATAATTAGATACCTGGTGAAAACAACTATTAATAAATACATAACAGATTTTTTTATCTTTTGAGAATTAAACTCAATTAATAATACAATATTTTCGGAAGATTAATTTGCTTTACTTGATTTGGAAACATTAAACTGTCCGATTTTCAACAAAGCAATAAATAACAGATGCATTAACTCAACACTATATTGCTGTGGCAGTAATAATGAATGAGCAACTTCGTTTCTTAAATTGATACCAGTTTTTTCAATTAACAAAATCCTTAAAAATAATAAGTCATCTTCATCAAAGAGCTCTTTTATTTTGTGGTGATATAGAAAGTCATTAATATCTAATTCTTCTGTAGTCAAACCATGCTTTCCTTTAATTTGTTTAGTAGTGGGTATTTCTTGAATACTTAAAAAATCTCTCAATAATCCTTCTATTTTTAGTGTTAAGGAATCAATAGGTGTGACATAATTTGGGAAATAGTTATAACCATTTTCAAGTAACTTTAGATGAAATAGGTAATCATGAATAGACGGCATAATTACATCAAGCCAATTATATTCTATCTTTTTATTAAAAACTGTTCTTTCGAGGTTTTTACCAAACCAAGAATGTTTTTGAAATAATTCTACAAGTGATGTAGTTGTTATTTTGCCATTTATTGTAGAATAGTAAATGATCCAATGTATAAAAGGCAATTGTAAGTTGTTTAAATGTAGCATATAATTACTAATTAAAAATTCCTTCCCTTTGTCTTCACGTCCAATATTTTTAACGACATTTCCTCTTAAATCATGGAAGGTACTATCTATGAGAGTTAAAAACACACTTGTCTGCATCATATCATTAGCTGCTTTTTCCATATCTGTCTTAGTTGGTAATATAAATTTATCAGTTGCTAGGAAGATTATAATTTCTTCAAATGAAAATTCGGTCGCTATTTTCTTTGCATCTTTTTCGATACTTTCTAGTGTTTTACTTAAATCAATTCTAAGAGGGACACCATTCATTGATAGTTTTTCGGTAAGCTTTTTATTGGTTTTCTCTAATTGAGTAACTTTTTTATCATTCCCAGATAATTTGTAAAAATGAATAGCTTTTTGGCAAAAATCTATTGCAGCTAGTTCACTAGAATTCATTTTTATTAGAAGCTCATAAATTGAACCAATTTTATTAAACCATTTTACTTTACCTATACCTTTTTCAACAAATTTTTCTCCAAGAACCAACATTTCAATTGCTGGCCAAGGTTCATTTTCATTAAGTAATTTCTTATGAAGTTCATAAAATTTATTTTCGATTTTTGTTTTAATAAGATTTTTAAAATGCTTTCTTTCATTTAGTACTAGATGTCCGATCTCAAGTTTTATACGATACTCATTAGCCGATGTGAAATGTGTTTTTTTGAGATAGTTATAAAGCAACTTCGAGGAATCATTAAATCTATATTTGACTTGTTTTGACAAATAATAAAGATTTTTTAGGTGGTGAGTTAATTTTAGAATGATGTTTGCTTGTGAATCCAATACTTGCTGATGAATTTTGGGAATAATTTTAAAATAATTTTCTATTGCAGTTTCTGCATATTTTTTATGCTTTTGGGGAGTTAGCCAAAGAAGATGAGAATAATGCAATTTAAGAATTGGATTTTGGGTTATTTCACAACGCTTAATTAAATGTTCATATACTTTCTTATCAAATTTTGTAAGGGAAGGGTATTCTGCAACAACATCTTTTTTTGAATAATCACTAAAAATAGGATGAAGTTTGTTTTCGATTATATTAAAATCAAGGAATTCACAGTTTATTTGTGAGAGGTCCGCTTCTTCTTTATGATTTTGCGCCAGAGCTGTATCTCTAAACTGTCTAAATAAATCAGAAATTTCGGATAATTCATCAAACTTATAACTTGGAAGATCAATTGTGCTAAAAATCTCTTGTATAGAATTATATTCAATCATTGTACAATTTCATTAGTTTTTAATCTAATAAAGCTATGGAATATTGATAACAATTAGGAATAGATACAATTTAAGTATCTCAAGATAAAATGTAACTAATATTCGACTACAACTCTAATTCCAGCAACTCGCCGTGTTGAGTTAACCATTTTTTTGCTTTTTTATAATTTGGTACTTGCACGGAAACTATATTCCAAAAATCTTCGGAATGGTTTAATTCAATTAAGTGGGCGAGTTCGTGAACGATAATGTAATTAATTACATATAGCGGGGCTTTGACCAGCTTCCAATTGAGTGTTATTGACTTGTTAGGTGAACACGAACCCCAACTTGCCTTCATACTTTTTATATAAATACGATTGTATTTCACACCAAGAGTGTCTGAGTAGTAATCAACTATAGGCAAGAATTTTTTTTTTGCTTGGGCAAGATACCAAGCTTTGAATATTTCTTTGGTTTTGGATTTGTTTGATTTTGAAATTGTAAATTCATTATCAAAGCGTAAGCCGGAAAATTGTTCGTCTAATATTCTCAATTTATAATGTTCACCGAGATATAATAAGGATTCGCCGGAAACAAATTCCTTAGGAGAAGTAATCGGTTTAGATGAATTCGATAATTTATTATAGATCCAATGTTTTTTGCTGTTGACAACTTTAGCAACATCGTCCCTTGTCAAACGTTTAGGCGCACGAACAATAATTTTGGAGTTTCGATCAATAATAATATTGACCGATTTACGTTCCGTGAATATTATTTTATAATCTATTGTCATTTACTATCGAATCGTTTTTATAACGTGCTACTTCAAGAATTCTTGTTGTGATTTCTTTATATTTTTCAAATATATTAGGGAGCTGAACAAATCTTTCATTTAATAATAATTTTTGGATTTCGGCTTTTAATTTATTTTGTGAGGGTATGCTATCCCAAAAGCCAACTGTTTTTAATTCATTGTTCAACAAGACATATAAATTTTGTGTAAGATCAACAGCGGATGAAATTTCGTCTTCACTCAATTCTTTGTCATTGTATAACTCTCTTTTAAAGATACGGAAGAAGGGCATTTGGGTTGTGCGATTTAGGCCATAGGTTTCTTCCTTTTCTTTATTTCGGATCTTTTCGCGAAGTTTTTCTAATTCTTCATAGATTTTATTCCAATCACCTTTGAATTTTTCAAATATTTCTGCAAGCATCTCAGAAAAAGTTTTAAACAATTCAGGATCATCCTCAGCACCAACATCAATATAGTGACGTAGAGCGTGTTCAATTTCAGCAGCCTTAGTTTTTGTACGCTTACGAGTTTTAACATTTTCATAAAACTCACTGTCAAGAATTGAAATAGGTTTAACTTTTTGATTAATTCCTTTTGAATTTAGGTATTCATCTGTAATACTTCTTAATTTTTCCGGAATACCCCGCATACTTAATCTTGAATCTTGAAGGTGTTTTGAGCAAAGAAGATTAACTTCAACAAACCGTTGATAATCCATTAAGTAATCCAATGCTTTGGGATGTGGAAGAACTTTATTAAATGCTGCTGAAAGTTTCTTAAAAAGATTTAAGTATTCGAACCGAATATCTTCGTCATAAAAGAGATCAAAGAATGCATCGGGATCATTAAAATCAGTACATTCATATTTTTTTAGGAATTCCCAAATTTGAGTATGGAGCTGAATTAATTCATTAATTTCTGCTTCATTATTACTCAGCGAATCAACAATTTCTTTTTGTTCTCTTTCCGCATAGGAATCGAGAGCTTGCTTTATATGATGACCGATACCGATGTAATCAATAACATAACCAACATCTTTGCCTTCGGGACCGATACGATTAACACGCGCAATTGCTTGAAGTAAATTATGATCTCTAACGTATCTATCAAGATACATAACTTGTTCAACCGGAGCATCAAAGCCGGTAATAAGCATTTCATTGACAATAATGATTCCAATGTTTCCATCAAGATCATTTTCTACTTTTTCAAAAGATAATTTGAATCTCCTTATTTGGGTTTTATGACTATCGGAATTAGTATATGGATTAAAACGAGGCTTATCATTGTGGCTGTGAGAAATAATAACCGCTGTTTCTATTTTTTTTAATAGTTCGATATTAATCCTATGCGGATTATGTTTTTCTAATTTTTCAATAAACTTTGGAAGTAATTCTTCGATTGCTTCTTTATAACGAATAGCTGCTTCACGAGAAACCGCAACAATCTGAGCTTTGAGTCGGTTGGGGAAAACAAAATTAATATAATGCTCAAGCATATCTTCAGCTTTGGATTTTATAGTTGGCACAGCTTCCAGATAAGCTTCTCTTGAACCATAACCCAAAATTCTCATACGTTCTGCTAAATTATATTCACTAAAAACATCTTGAAATTTTATATCCATTCCTTCGGGATTTGGCACCTCAGCATTATGGGTTCTGCCTTCGTAAACGATTTTCAGAGTAGTACCATCATCAATAGATTGACGCATTGTGTATTTATCAATGTACTCTCCAAAGTGTTGTTCGGTTAAGTCTATCGGTGTACCGGTATAAGCGATATGAGTGGCGTTGGGTAAAGCACGGCGAAGATTAGCTCCTAATAAACTATATTGAGTTCGATGGGCTTCATCTGTCATAACAAGGATATTTGGAGAAGGATTTAATTCAGGGAATATACTTTCTAATTCACGCTGTTGGAATTTATGAATCATACCCATAACAAGATCGGGAGCGGGAGACGATAAAAGTTCTTGAAGTTTATTAATACTATATGCTCTTTTAACGGTATACCCAATACTGTCACTTGTTTCAGAAAGTTGTTCTTCAAGCTGATTTCGATCAGTAATAAAGACAACTTTCCAAGGAAGGAGTTCTTGGTATTTCCGCATTTCACGTACCATAAACATCATTGTAAGCGATTTACCAGAACCTTGAGTATGCCAAATTATACCGCCTCTTTCGCGTGCATTTCTGCCGTCAATTAATCTGCGGATAGATTTTTTAACTGCACGATATTGCTGGTAACGGGTAACAATTTTTATTGTATTGCCTTTGTCGTCTGTTGTAAAAATTGTAAAAGAACGGATTAGTTCAATAAAATTTCTTTTTGTGAGCATACCGGCAATTAGACGCTGCTGGTCATTTGGCGACGTGCCTTCTCTGGTTTGAATTTCGTCAAGCGTTTTAGGATATGGGTCAGTCCATCTGAAAAAGTACTTTTCTGTATGGGTTGAGATTGTGCCGAATTTGGCAATCTGTCGATCAGTAACAATTGTAAACTGATTATAATAAAAAAGAATTTGATTGCCTTCCATTCCCTCGCTGCGCTGCTGTGAATAACGCATCAACTGATCAATAGCTTCGCCGATTGAATCTTTTACTTTTGGTGACTTACATTCAACAACAACGAGAGGAAGACCGTTTACAAATAAAATAATGTCCGGGATAATGTGATTCTCTGTACCGGGAATGCGAAGCTTGAATTGTGAAATTGCGAGATAACTGTTTTTTGTTTCATCATAAAGATCGATGAATTTTACAGAAGGACTATCTTCGCCGGTTAATTCATTGCGGGAAACTGTTGTTCCTTTTAGAAGAAACTCAAGTACTTCTTGGTTATTTTCAATAAGATTACCGTCAAGTGTAATCGGTAATTTTTGAATAACTTCGGTTATCTGCGATTCTGTTAAAAAAGGATTGAGATTTTTTAGCGCTATTCTTATGTTCTCCTCAATGAAAACTTCACTGAAACTTTTACGTCTGCTGTGATGAGGTTCTTGATGATTATCGAGAACAAGAATATCCCAGCCTTGTTGTTCAAGTTGTTCGAGGAAAGGTTGTTCGACGTGGCGTCTTTCATCCAGTTTGAGAGATTTGGCTATATCACCTTTGTACTTATTGTCGTTTGAGAGAATCATTATTATTGTCTGTTTTTATTGAGAAATCAATTGGTCTATCTCTTCTTCAGTTTTAACAATATTATACATTTTAAATAATTTTTTAAGAACTATTTTATGATTTGTTTCCAAATCACTGAGCTGCCAAGTCGGGAAATCATTCCAAATACGAATTGAATTGCTAAATAATTCGACATTTCCACTAAAATATCTTGAGCGTTTTGTTGCATAATCTAAATTACTTAGTGAAGAATTTTTTCTTCTTGATATTAAAACTAAGTTACCAATTTTGTTGGTCCAGAATTCGCGATCATTCTCAGAAAAGTCTGTGACCCAGACGCTATTTTCTTTAGGATTCTGAGGCAAGATATGCTCAATACTAATTTTTTCGGGTGGATCAAATGGAGTTGTATCACCGTGAATATTGTGATCAATTTTAAGTATAAGGTATTTAGCATATTTTCTACCATAAATGGACACATTAATAATACGAACTAAATCTTGAGATTCATATTTTAACAAATCACTATTGAGAATATCATTGAGATCGTTTGAGTCCTCAATAACTTTAATCAATTTATTCATATTTTCTAAACGAGTAGTAAAAGTTTGAGATGTTATCCAGTCAGAAGAGAATTTATTGTCCAATAAGTTTACAAAATCTAAAAGTGATGTTTCGGAATGCTTATTATAAAATGCTAATAGTGGCGGTATCCAAAAATCAGCCTCGAAACCAGATCTCATCAGTCTAAGTTTGTTCTTAAGTGGTAAATTATTCTTTAGTATTTCGCTATCAATATCAAAAAGATCTTTGTAATGCTTGAAGTATTTTTCTATAAACTTAAATGTATCCTTTCCTTTTCTGAGCAGTGGGCTCGTAAAATGATATGTTTTGTTCGTTCTGTCATAGGTTCTTGGTTTATAGATGTTTTCTTCATATTCTTTTAACAAATTATAGCTTGCTTTATTTTTAACTAGAATTGTTCTTAAGTGAGATAAGAAGCTGTCAAAGTCCTCCCCGAAATATTCTTCAATTTTTTCCCAGCTTTTTGCTAAAATAACTCTGTCGCTTTCGGGCTCAACATTCTTGAGGTTTTCTGCTTTTAGAATATCACTATTACGTAGTTTGATACCGCGATTATTCATAACCGTAAATAAATGGAAAGCATCCTCCAAGTCTTCAGAGGCTACATAAATTAGGAGTACTTTTGTACGTAAGTACTTATAAAAGTCATCAATTGAAGTGCCGTTGTTAAAAAACTCCTTAATTGTTAAGATTGCCTTTGACATATTCTTAATTGAAATATCTCCATTTTTATCACTTGCAAATCTCTTAAGAACTTCATCATCATCGGTCCCTTTCCACTGTTTAATATGGTTATAAACAAAGTTTTTAACTTCGTCTCTTATATCAAACACTATCCTCATTCTTTCAGGCTTATTATTATCTATGTCTTCTTGAACATAAATAGCTTCGCTAGTTGTTTGAAAACGTTTAGAAGTAGGATCGGTTACTGAATCACGAATAACCGCGTGAATAAGAAAGAGTGTAGTCAATCTTTGTTGACCATCAAGTAAATCGTATTCAGTAAACTCAAGATTTGATTCACTTTTTTCATTTTTACGTAATACTAAAGAACCTAGAAAATATTCCGCATCGGGATTAACTGCATTTGCATCGGCGATGTCGGTAAGTAATTCAGTTACTTGGTCATCTTCCCAGACATAAGGTCGTTGATATTCTGGAATGCGGTACCATTTTTCAAATACATCTTGTATAAAAAGTTTACCACTTTCAATAGGATTTGACATAAAAAAATCTCCTTAAGGCAAAGCATATTTTTGATGAATTTACGTATTTAGTATGCTGTTTATTTCCTCTATCAATTCTTCCGGTACTCTTACTTTGCCGGTTAGTAAGTCTTGCATTAGACCGGATTTGAGAAGCGATAATTTTGATAGACTTTTGTAGTTACTGTTCAGAAAATCGTCTATTTGATTTAATTTTTTTATTATTTCTTCTTGTTCATTAATGCCAGTATAAATCACGTTAATTGTTTTCAAAATTCTTAATGAGAGACCCGCTCTTCCAGAGCCCGATGAAATTGATCTAAGTTCTTCATACCTAAAATCTAGTTGATGATATAGAAAATAAGAATTATATAATTTTTGATCAGGAATAATAGCAGCAATTGATTGATTTGATGTTGTCTCTATTTCAGTAATTGCAACTGTACCTCTAGTTTTGCCTTGTCCGGCTAAAGCAATAAGAACTGAACCAATTGGATAAAATCTTGCGTTGGAGTTTTCGAAGCCTAACTGGGTAATTTTGACAGCAGTATTTTTAATTTTTTTATTATGCACTTCGCCGGAAGATAACCAAGGAATATTTCCATTTTCCCAATATTCTTTTTTAGCTGTAGAAGGTGTACCGCCGGTAGCTAATTCGAAATACTTCCTATTTTCTAAACTAATTAACTCCCACTCAACGGGGATTCTGCCGAGGGGACTGTCTTTAAATTTATGAGTTTTTTCTGAGCGGATGTTCCCGTTTTCATCTATACCTCTTGTGAGAAGGTCTTGCATTAAGCCGATTTTAATGCGTTTGTATTTTGCAATTAGTTTTTCTGTCTTTTCTATTGCTTTATCAACTGTTGAAAGGATGTGGGCTATGGCGGTTTGTTCTTCAAATTTAGCCGGGTAGTCTAATTCTATTTTACAAATATCTTTTTTGGATATTTCACTGAACGTTGTACCATTTCCAAAAGTCAATAGTGAATTTAGATTTTGGGCTATAAGGTAAAAGAAAAAAAGTGGAGACTTTTCTGAGTTAAATACGAGTGTTTTACAACCTTGATTTGTTGAGGCCGGTACTTTATTTATTGCAAGATATCCAATAGGGGCGCGAGTAGAAATGACAAGGGATAATGGTGGAAATAGTTTTGCTGAACTAAATTCAAGACCATCTTCTGTTATTTTTCTTGCTGAATCAGATATAAACGGTGTATTCAGCTTATTCAAATCATTGGGCGTAATCCAAACAATATCCCCTTCCCAAAATTCAGAATTATTAGTATTTGGTGTTCCGCCGGAAACAACTTGCCCTATTTCATCAATGCGATTATGCTGCCAATTCATTTTTTCAACTAATATAGTTAAGTGATTTTAGATAATTAGTTAATTCTAAGAGGTTATCGTCACGTTCTTTTTTTATTTTTTCTGAACTGATACTGTATTTCTCAAAAAGATTTTCAAAGAAATCAATAACTATTCTTTTTTCGGCATTCATATAGCGTAAAAGCTGCTCAGATATAAGATCATTATGTTTTTTAAGTATAAGCTCTTTTGCCTCTTCCCTTGTAATTAATCCGCCAATGCTGTCAAACAAAGATTGAAGGCTATCAATTTTATTTTGTAATGTGGTTTTATCTCTGTTAAGCGCATTTCTTTTGCGTGTTTCAGATTCCGGCAGTTCAGCTAATTCTTTATCCGCAGCATCAATAAGATTTTGGTATTCTGCATTTTTCTCATCAATTCCGAATCGTTTCAAGTCAATTTTAATTGAGAGTTCTTCTTCTTTTTCGGCTAACTCTTTTTTGGAATCTTTTATTTCTTTTTCAATATCTTTTATTTTTTTGAGAGCTTCTTCAAATGGTTCTTTGTCATCGTCTTTTTCTACCTCATCAATTGTAAACTTAAGCTGGTCACGCATTAATTTAGCGGTAAGCTTTTCTCCTTCATCGAGCTCATATTCTAAAAGAGTTTGTGTTTCATCGAGTATTTCTTCCAGTCGGCTTTCGGCATTTGAAATTTTAGATTCAATTTCATTAATATATTTTTGCTCATCGGTAAAGAAGTGGTTAATCATATATTCGTCAGGTATAAGTCCGGGAAACCAGCCGTTGCTTTGGATAGTTTTAAGATCGTATTTAATGTTATCCCACCAATTAACAAACACACCGGCAATCTGGAATTCATTAAGAACATTGAAAAGCACAAGCTGATCTTTAAGGGATGTAATAAGTTTATTGCGAACTTCGGGAATCTTTTTACCGTTTGTTGTGAGATAACCGGAAATTCCTTCGTGAACTTCTCCATCTTTTACTGCGGGTTCAAGTGAAGCAAAATCATCTTTAGCGGACTGCCACCAATTATTCATATGACTTTTCATTTCGGAAAATATCTTATTAAGGTTTTGATTTTCTTCAATAACAGATTTGATCTTTTCTCTCGAATCTATCATTTCGAGAAAATCATAGTATTGATCATCTTTGTTCTCAAATAAAAACGAAGGCTCAAGACCAAACTTTGTGAAGATAATATCTTTCGATAGAACTTCGGATTTTGGAACACCGCCAATTAAGTGCGCTCTTACGTCTTCCGGTTCCGGCTCGGGAGTGTTATCAACATAACGGCGGATATTCAGATTATAATCATTGGATTCAATTTCGGTTAAATCAACAAGCCGGGAATATTTTTCTACTTCGAGTTTGTTTGTGAAAACATAATCGATTTTTTCAATGTCTTCAGGTCGAAGAGAATTCTGATTTTTCCCTTCCGCATATTCCGCATCGGCATTAATGAAAAATACTTTATTTCTAAGTTCATCTGGCTTACTTTTATTAATAATAATAATGCAAGCGGGGATGCCGGTTCCGTAAAACAACGAAGGAGGCAAACTGATTATGCCTTCGATTAAATCGTTTGTTATCAATTTAGTTCTAATTGCCTTTTCTTTGCTTCCTCTGAAAAGAACCCCGTGCGGCATTACAACAGCAACTTTACCGTTGGGTTTACAGCTTGAAATCATATGCAGAACAAACATAAGATCGGCTTTCTTACCTTTTTCGGGAGCGTATTCATAACCGGCAAAGCGTTCGGTATGCTGCATATTATCGCGGCTGTAATTCTGTGAGAATGGCGGATTGGCAAGTACACGGTCGAATTGTTTTATTCTGCCGTCAGCAATATTTTGCGGATCGGTTAAAGTATCGCCGTATTCAATATTGTATTTTGTGATGTTATGGAGAATAATGTTCATCTTACAAATTGCCAGTACAGTGGGATCGAGTTCTTGTCCGTGCAGATCAACATTTTCGTAATTAGCGCCTTGCTCTTGGATATACTGAAAAGACTGAATAAGCATACCGCCGGAACCGGCAGTAGGATCGTAGATGCTCATTCCCTCTTGCGGTTTAAGAATTTGCACCATTAACCGAACAACTTGATAAGGAGTATAAAACTGACCTCCTTTCTTACCGGCGCTGTCCGCAAAGAATTTAATTAAATACTCGTAAGCAGCACCGAGCAAATCGGGGAATTCAAAGTTATCATTTAGTAAGGGTGGAAAGTTTGTAAAGTGATCGATCAGGTCTTTGAGATCACGATCTTTGAGAATTTTTTTGTTATCTATTTCTTTGTTAAAATCAATTCTTTTTTTAAGCACACCGGTTAAAGCTTCATTCGATTCTTCAAGTGCGGCAAGAGCTTTGTTAAGCATTTCACCGATATTTTCGTGAAGGTCTTTTATTGCAGGTTGCTGATTTCCATTGTCGTCAATGAAACCATCATACCAGCGAGCACGATCAGGTACATAAAAGACGGGATAGTAATTATCTTTGTCCTTTAGTAATTCAGTTAATTTATTTTTATCCTTAATATGCTTAAAAGTAGATTCAGTCAGTTCTTTTCTTTTTTCATAGAAAACGTCCGACATTCTTTTAAGGAACAGCATACCGAAAATATATTCTTTGTATTCGGAAGCATCCATTTTGCTGCGAAGAATATCGCAGGCTTTGAGTAAAAAAGATTCGAGTTGAGAAAGTGAGATTTTAGATCGCATGAAAATAAAAACCTTAGAGAATGAGTCGCTAATTTATTAGTCAATTTCGTGAACAAATGCTTAATATTTTTTGAGTAGCTAAAATACAAATAAATACAATTTTAAGTCAAATTCACTGAAATCCGTCTATGGTCAAATTTACGTCAAAGCAACTAGTAGTCTGAATACCCTTTTCAATTGATTGCTCAACTATAATATAAATAAGTAAAAGGAAGTTTAATGTAAAATTAATTACTGAATTTAACTAATCGACTCCTTAAATTAAACTAACAATATTTTGATAGCCAAACAAAAATTTTAATACTTTACAATTTCATTTTGTTGAGGTAACAAAATTGAAGTCAATTTAAAGCATTTTATGACAAAATTACCTTTATTTTGAGCTAAAATCGTAATATTAGTTTAAATTTCGACCTTCTGTCACGCAGGAGGTCGCGAGTTCGAGTCTCGTCGGCCCCGCAATAAAAAGCCCGAAATCTTAACGAAATCGGGCTTTTTTGTTTCCTCTCTTATCTCATGTCGAACGGTATAACACTTTTTATATAGTAGTTTGTCAATTTCTTTCGCAGTGATTTTTCTTTAGTAGTTTCATTTTTATCCTATTAATAATAAGAAGCATTCAATATTTTACTTGGCCCTAATGCTTTACTTTCATATTTGATCTCTAATAGAGAGTTTTTTAGATATAACAGTATAATTTGTTTTTTGAAATAATATATTGATTTACAAAAATCTTTTTGATTGAAAAAATTAATGAATTCGGAGTAAGTAGAAGGTCATAGTATGGATGGATATGAATTATTACTAAACCACTTTAAGAAAGACGTTAAGTTAAGTCCTAAAGAAGAAAAACTTATAGCAGATTCTTTCTCAATTATGAAGTTCAAAAAGAATGAAATAATCCTCTCAGCCGGGGAAATTTCATCACACATGCGCTTTGTAGTTGAAGGATGCTTGAAATCATTCTATTTGAATGAAGACGGAAAGGAGCATATTGTTCATTTCGGTATAGAGGGCTGGTGGATAAATGATTTATACAGCTATTTCACTGCCACTCCTTCAACACAATACATACAGGCAATTGAAAATGGAATATTTTTGCAAGCTCCTAAAGAGAAATTGGATGAATTATTTGACAGTTCTCACTCGATTGAAAGATTTTTCCGGTTGAAATTTCAAAATGCTTATGTCGCTTTTATTGACAGAACCGTAAACTCTTTGAGTAAAACCGCTGAAGTGCGATATGCGGAATTCTGCGAAAAGTACCCCGAAATAGAACAATGTGTTCCCCAGTATACTCTCGCCTCCTACCTTGGCATCACCCCCGAGTTTTTGAGTGTTTTAAGAAAAAGACAACTTAAGAGACGATCTTAATCTAGATTAATTTTTTTCCGCAGCCTCCAAGTTATATTTGTTTCGTAATCGTTAACAAATATTAAGGAGGCACAAAATGAAATTATTTCAAAATAGATTAAGCAGATTCGCTTTTCCCATTTTAATCATAACCATTATTTTCACAACTTCGATCATTGCTCAATCAAAAGACGAAGTTGGCAAAAGTCCCTGGGGACCGGATGATGAAATCGGGACTTTAAACATGATGAATGAAAGTTCACAGCTTTCAATTCTATCAAAAATAAGCAGCGGTAAAGTATACGATCTCAGCGTTGAGTATTTTGTCGGAATGCCGAGTTTTCACTCGCTGGGTGATCCATCATATCAATATTGGCTAACTCACACACCGCATGGTACTGTCGTAGACAATCCAAATAATCTTGGTGAATCGATGAACAAAAAGGTTTCTTATACGGGAGATGCAATTTCAATGTACACGCATATGGGAACTCACATTGATGCGCTTAATCATTTTGGACTGAATGGAAAAATTTGGAACGGTTTCACTCCGGAAAAATATCTGGGTGATAAAGGATGGAAAAAAACCGGCGCTGAAACTATTCCACCGATTATTGCAAGAGGAGTATTGATTGATATTCCGGCTTACAAAAATGCTACTGCACTCGAAAAGAATTACAGGATAAATTCAGATGACTTAAAAGGTGCGCTTAAAAAACAAAACGTATCTCTGAAAGAAGGTGATGTTGTAGTTATTAGAACCGGACAAGCAGCATACTATGAAAACGCTGATAAATACTTGGATAATTATCCGGGTATAAATCTGGACGCAGTTAAATGGTTAGTTGAAGAAAAGAAAATTATGCTGTTGGGAGCAGACAATCTCAGCTTCGAAGCATTTCCACCAGAAAGAGAAGACAACTGGGTTCCGGTTCACACTTACTTACTTGCAGAAAAAGGTGTGATGTTTATCGAACAAATGTACCTTGAAGAATTAGCAAAAGATAAGGTTTATGAATTTGCATTTATCTCCGCATCATTAAAACTAAGAGGAGCAAGTGCTGCACCGATGCGTCCTTTAGCATTTCCAATTGGTAATATAATAAACAATTAATGCGAGTGATGATAAAATGAAAATATTCATAACAGGAGCAACCGGTTATATTGGTTTTGCCGTGGCAAAAACTTTTAGACGAGCTGGACATCAAGTCACTGGACTGACTCGAAACAATGAAAAGGCAATACTATTAGCTAAGGAAGAGATTGTACCAATTATCGGCTCACTACAAAATCCCGATGAGTTTACAAAAGTTGCTGAGCAGTCTGATATTATTATTCATGCTGCCGTTGATTACAATAACGATACTGCCGATTTGGATAAAAATATGATTGTAAGATTTATAGATGCCGCAAAGAACTCCGCAAAGATTAAGAAGCTGATTTATACAAGCGGCACTTGGGTTTACGGCAGTTCGGAAGAAATTCTCACTGAGAATAGTGAAATCATTCCGATTAAAGCTGTAAACTGGAGACCAGCAATTGACAAACTTGTAATCGATAATCCTTATCTGAACGGCATTGTTATAAGACCCGGCTGTGTTTACGGAGGGCACGGCAATATGACAAATGACTTATTTGATTCAGTTATAAATAAGAATTCTGCTAACCTTATTGGAAACGGTTCAAATCGATGGCCAATGGTCCATGTTGATGATCTTGCATATGCTTATTTGCTAGCTGCAGAAAAAGATGTTTCTAATACAGTTTTTAACATTGTAGAAGAAACCTCTGCTTCAATCAATGAAATAATTGCCAGGATCAAAAGATTCAACAACGACCGCGTAGAATTAAACTTCATCCCGCTCGAGAAAGCTGTTCATCAAATGGGCAACTTTGCAGAAGCATTTGCCATAAATCAAAAATTTGACACTTCTTTTGCAAAAAATACTATTGGCTGGTTACCGAAACACAAGGGATTTCTTAACGAACTGGAATTATATTATTCATCATGGAAAGCATATCAAAACAAATACAATATAAAATTTATAAACGAGGTATAAAATGAAATTAATAAATGATCTAAAATGGCGGTATGCAACAAAACAATTCGACAACACGCAAAAAATTCCTGAAGAAGAATTGAAGCAGTTGATGGAAGTCGTGAGACTAGCACCATCATCTTACGGATTGCAATTATATAAAGTAATCATCGTTGAAGATCCTGAAATAAGAGAAAAATTAAAAGCTGCTTCTTGGAATCAAAATCAAATTACAGATTCAACCGCCCTTGTTGTTTTCTGCAATTTTAAAGATATAAATGACAATCATATTGATGATTACATAAAGTTAAAATCTGAAACGGAGCTGATAGATATAAATAAACTCAAAGGTTACGGCGATTTTATGAAAAGTAAATTAAAAGAAATGAGTCAAGCAGATAAAGATAATTGGACGAAAAGACAAACTTACATTGCACTAGGATTCTTACTTACTGCCTGTGCGGAGTTAAAGATCGATGCTTGTCCAATGGAAGGTTTTGAAGTTGAAAAGTACAACGAAATATTAGGACTTACAGACCAAAACTTAAGCGCATCCGTAATCGCCGCAATAGGTTATCGAGATGAATCCGATAAAATACAGTATCTTCCTAAAGTAAGAAAACCGATAGATGAACTTTTCGAAATTGTTGGTGAATGCAAACTTCAATTTGTGGCATGAAAGGAATTAAAATGAATCAATTATATTTATCCATTATCGCATTTACCGGAGGTATGTTTTTAGCTGCTCAAGGTATCTTCAATTCACACTTAGGTGTATTACTTAAGAATCCGATTCTTGCAGCGGTATCGGCTTTTATCAGCAGTACTTTCTTTGCATTTTTATTTTTATTGATTAGCACAAAAAATCCGCCGTCAATTACAATGATAAAAAGTGTCCCGTTTTACTTGTGGTTCACTGGCGGATTATTGAGTGTAATCGGAATCAGTATTTATTATTACACAATTCCTAAACTAGGTATTTCCACAATGATTTCAATTGGTCTATTCGGACAGATTATTTTCTCACTAATCGCGGGACATTTAGGATTGTTCGGACTCCCTGTTGAGCCGATAACAGTAAAAAGAATCATCGGTGTTGCATCAATGATCGGCGGAATAACTTTAATAAATTTTAAGTAGAGGAAAAGATGATACAAGAAAATATAAATAATCTAATTTCGTTATGGCAAGTTGCCGGAAATTCAGTAAACTCCTATTTCGAAAATGAAAATTTCAATTACGCTGTTATTGAAAACTCCGATTGGCCTAACAGAATTTGGTTTGATCACGATGTTGATAATAAGTCTTTAAATGCAGCTAAAGAGTTTTTATCTAAACAGTCAAAGAATCTAACAGTACCATATTGGGATATTTACGATTCCTATTCAGATGAGTTGTTCGAATCATACGGATTCAAAATTAAATTCAAGCAGATTGGAATGTCAATGAAACTTAAAAACAAATTTGATTTCAAGAAGAGATTAACCATCGAATTGGTCAGCAATGAAAAGGAAGCACAACTCTGGGAGAATATTTATCCCGAAGCATTTGGTTATAGAATCAGCAAAGAAATATTATTAAATACGCAAAATAAAATTGATTACTACTTAGCTTCAATAAATGATGAACCAATTGGAACCGCAATAGTTTACAACACCGGGAATGTCAGCGGAATACACGGAGTTGGAGTTATCCCGTCTGCAAGAAGACAAGGATTTGCTGAAGAAATTATGAAGCACGTTCTTAACGAATCAATAAATGTCGGTATGAAATTTTCCACTCTGCAGGCTTCAGATATGGGGAAAGGAATTTATTTACGACTAAGGTATTCGGAAGATTTCACAATTAAGAATTTTATATTAGATTAAAATTACAATCAATGATTCAGAGATGGAGCTGCAGATGAATAAATTATATTTTTCTATTAATCAATTTGCAAAGATAACAGGTATCGGTTATTTAATAATTTTTATAACCGGCTTTTTTTCTAATTTCTTCGTTTTGGAAAATGTTATCGTATGGGATAAAGCAGAAAAAACAGTACAGAACTTAATTCATAATGAAATGCTTTTTCGATTCGGAATAATCGGTTTTGTATTAATGGTAATTGCCGATTTACTGCTCGCTTGGACTCTTTATTATCTTTTAATAAAAGTAAATAAAAGTATTTCACTATTAGCTGCATTGTTTCGAATCGTAAACGCTGCAATTTTCGGTTTTGCGTTGATGTATTTATTGAATGTTTTAAACATTCTGCCCGATGCGGAAAATTCTAATCAAATGGGTAAAGAGATAATTTATGCTTTCACCGGTTTCAACAACACTTGGTTAATTGGACTGATATTTTTTGGTTTGCATTTGATAATCCTTGGGTATTTAATTTTTAAGTCTGGCTATATTCCAAAAATATTAGGAGTACTTCTTTTTATTGCCGGAGTTGGATATTTAATAGACAGCTTCGCAATTATTCTTCTACCTAATTACAATGATTATAAAGAAACTTTTATGATGATCGTATTGCTGCCCGGAATAATTGGGGAGCTTTCATTTACAATTTGGCTGCTGGCTAAAGGTTCTAAAATAATAATCGATTAGTTGCAATATTTCTTCATACATTAGAAGTGATTACCAATATTGAAATCAAATGAAAGTTTTAAAATGGAAACAAAAGAACTGACTCACCTTACAAATAACATTAACAAACAAAATATGTTTGTTCTGATTTATTAGAATTGGAGGAAATAATATCTTTTTCAGACCATGAAATTTCTTACAAAATTGATAACTCCATTTTGAAGTTTATTAAAAGAGATCAAACAATGCCTTATCATTTTGCAACCAACATATATTCGATTCAAGAACAAGAAGCATTATCTTGGCTGAAAGAAAGAGTATCTATATTGAAAAAGGTGAAAGAGGAAATACAAATTTTTGAATCGTGGAATACGAAATCAATCTTGAGGGAGAACTAATATAAAATTAAATAGAGAAAAACGAAGTCAGTGCCACTTTCTCCTAATAGTATAGATAAATGCTATAATGCTTAAAATCAAACATGCTGTTGGGAAAAAGCTGGGATAGCGGCTGAAGATTGTTTCCACAGAAGATAATTGTACATCAGCAGTTAAGATTTCTTCATTCCACCATTCAGCTTTTTTATAAACTCTACCGAATGGATCGCTGAATATTGTGTAACCGGTTGTTGAACATTTTGCTATTGAACGTCTGGATTGAATACTAATTAGCCGGGATAATCCTTCGAGCTCATGAGCAGTCGAATTGACAATATTTCCGAGTCTGTTTTCATTTGACAACGCTGCGAAAAAGTTATTGCTGTTTAATGCAGCTTCGGTAACGGAAGCTGGATAAAGTAAATCCCAGCAAATAATCGGACTAACATCAACAATTTCACCATCATGTTTGGCAAAAAGCAGAGATTTGATAGTCTCACCTGCACTGAAATTTCCTCCGTCTCCAAAATCTAAAGTTAGATGTGCAAGAAATGGGAATTTATCAGAATAAGGAACATATTCTGTTAAAGGCATCAAGTTCTTCTTTCTGTAAATTTTCAATTTAGAGATATCAAGATTTTCTGCTAAGTATTTATAAGCTAATTGTGGTGTGATAAGAACAGCAGAATTATAAACTTCAAAATTTCTATTCAAATATTTTTGAAGTGGCGGAACTTCTGCTGAATCCTGATAAATTTTATAATCATATGTGCCTGTCAGCAAAGGAGTGTTCCATTCAAGAACTTTATTAAGGAGATAATCTCTAATAGGTTTAGTATGTCTAATTGAAAAAGGAACTGCTGTTTCGGGCCATATAATCAGATCGGTTTTTTCTAAAGCGATTTATGAATCAGTCATGGAAACATATTTTTTGACGTCTTCCACTTCTACAGAATCATTCATTATTTCATGCGGCTGAGTATTGGCTTGTATCAAACTTATTTATAACTTCTCTGTCGGATTTAGATATATGGTATTAAGTCTGTATAATCCATAAATAAGCGGTAAAACAAACATTAAAATTATTATCAATGCGGTACGTTTAATAAATAAGGCATTCTTTATTTTGGGGGGAGCAAAAAGATGAATTGCACCGACAACTATTACTAAAAATCCACCGATGAAGAATGAAAACAAGAAAGCAAATAATATGAAAGCAATAAACACAAAAGAGAAAACATAACTTGCAATCAGATAATGAGAAAATTTATTGATATTTCTTAAACTAAGCAGAGACGGAATTATACCTCCCCATGCTAATGGAGACAATGGAATTACATAAATACTGTTCATTGATTAACCGATTAAAATTCCGCTTAATATTGATCTGATTAATATTTTCTTCATTACTTTATTTATTTGGAATGGTTAAAATAAGAACGCAGAAAGTCTAAGCAGACTGCGTTCATTATTAAAATTATTTTATCAACATCATCTTGCGCACCTGTGAAAAACTTCCCGCTTGTATTTTGTAGAAATATAAACCGCTGGCAAGGTTTGAAGCAGTAAATCTCGCTTCATAATTTCCGGCTGATTTCTTCTCATTCACCAATATTACAATTTCATTCCCTAAAATGTCATAAACCTTCAAACTGACAAACACATTACTTGGTACTGAGTACTCAATAATAGTACTCGGATTAAACGGATTAGGATAATTCTGCTCTAATACAAACTCTGTTGGTAAATTATTTACCTCAACTTCCACAACATCTGAATACTCAAACTTTCCATCAAAATCTATCTGCTTTAGTCTGTATTGCAGTTTGCAATCTAAACCTTCGAGGTTTCCTAAAACCTCTGAGGTTTTATCGTCTGTAAATGTATATTGTTTAGGGCTGTTGCTGTTTCCTGAACCTTCAACAAATCCAATTTTTTCCCACTGTAGGGACAACTCATGAGTTGTCCCTACGGAAGTGCGCTGAATTTCAAATCCGTAGTTGTTTACTTCTGTTGAGGTCTCCCATTCAAGCAAAACTCTTTCTTTAGTTATTGTGCCTTCAAATAATGTTAGTTCAACGGGAAGAGGTAAGTTTTCACATCGTGTACCTTCACCACTTATTGATCCATAAATTAGAATATCATCTGAACAAACATCAGCTCCGCTTTCCACAATCATTGATGCACCGGATTCAATAGTAATAGAGGATTGCGCAAATAATTCTACTCCCAGCATCATCGTTATAAAGATTAGAAAATATTTATTTTTCAATTTTTACCTCTTTGTTAAAATTCAAATTGCTATAGCGCTACACCTATGGCAATAAAGTTTATATCGCGGCCATCAAAATATTTTGATCTAAGAATAAACTTAGAGGATTCCTTGCTTGTTACTCTTCCAATCACCGTTTCATGGTCCGAAATAGGAACACTTCCATCATTTACCGACACACCTGAATAACTTAAAGAATAATTTCCATCACCAAAATTTGTCGGCAATTCAACATGTATATCAGAGATGCTGGAAGGACCAGTGATATTAAAAGTCCCCCATTGAATTAAAATGGGCCCAACTACTACATAATTGCCCGTATAAGTTGCTGATCTATTAGGAGAACTTCCCGCATCTCCCCATTGTATATCTTTAGTTAGACTGTTAATATTAGTTGGCAAATTATTTGCATTAATATCTCCGTTTACAGTTATATCGCCGTTTGATTCATCAACAGTAACCAAAGTCTCGTCATCGTCTTCAACAATAAATTTACCTCCATTACCAATTTTATTTCTAATATCCTGTGCAAATAGACCTGTTGTAATTAGCAGTAAAAGAATGAATAAATACTTTTTCATTTATTTCTCCTTAGTAGTTTTAAATGTTTGCAAATAAAGCATATTGAATAGCTATTGAATGGTTTTACTAGTTGAATTATTTTTATTGAAGTCGATCTGTTTCGGACTGTATTGGTTATGGTATAAAATCGATGGAGTTATTTCCAACCCCCTAATGAACTACATATTACTCACATCATTTGCTCAAAGGAAAACCAAACGTATTGACCACTATAGAAATTCAATTAATGCTCTCGCATCGAACAATAAAATCAAAACACCCTCTATTTGAAACTAATTTGATCTGCTCAAATTCATTGATACAGAATTAATCAGATTTACTGTCTATTTTGTTAATATAATTATCTTGATAAACTATATCAATATTTGTATCAAATAATTTTAAATCTTATCAATATTTTTTTAACATAGAAATCTATTCATCTGCTTTATATATATAAATTTAGATGAATTAGAATAAGATGCAGCTTCAAACTAAGCGTAGCATTTTCATACGATATATAGGATTTTTGCAGAGACGAATTATCAATTCATCTTTACTAGAAATTTTACTTAATCAATATCATCTTCTTTATTGAACTAAATTCATATTCAACATCAATTCTATAAATATATAATCCACTTGTGAGGTTACTTGCATCAAAATTAACTTCATGATTACCGGGCAGAAGTTTTTGGTTCACTAATGTGGCTACTTCTTTACCGAGAATATCATAAACTATTAGCTTTGTATTGTAAGACGAAGAGCTGCTTTGCCCTGCATTTGGAATAGAAAATTTAATTTTTGTACTCGGATTAAACGGATTTGGATAATTCTGCTCCAATACAAACTCTGTTGGTAAATTATTTACCTCAACTTCCACAACATCTGAATACTCAAACTTTCCATCAAA
>PAAX01000017.1 GCA_002698995.1 Ignavibacteriota bacterium
AGTTTAACCCAAGGATAGATCAAATCTGGGCAGTCCATTTGCCATGGTCAGTTTCATCCGGCGAAGGTGGGTCAGTTTACCCGGCTTATCCAGTCATACACGCTATCGTCTTTCCCGTTCGACCCAATGCCTATTCCTATGACCGTATTAATAGAGGGATTTAGGTACCGAGCAACTATGCATCTTAACTCTAATTCATCTTCCTTTAAGTCCCAATTTTTTTGAGTTAGAGACATCAAAACGTACATATGTTTGGCATCTTTCTGTGGAAGTAACATTCTTCCTTTTGACTTCCTATTGATAGCATCGTCAAGAGCTAAACCTAACTCGGCTCTATGTACTCTATCTTCTTGGTTTATTATCCGTATTGCATTTTCTAAATCTTGAAGTTCTTGACTGTCTGTTTCGTCTTTAATATGATACGTATGTAATTGCGTTATCATATAATCCCAGATAAAACTTGGTACAATACGTTTTTTCCAATCGCCATAACCTTCGGACTCAATATAACTTTCCCACAATCCACCATCACTAGCTATTGTGTCAACTGGAAAGTCAAATTCAAGACCAGTTTGAATATAAAGCGCAAAAAAATCGGTTTCTTCTGGAAGCAACAGATGGTTTGACACAAGAAAGTTTTCTTTTGCTATTAAATATCTTGTGAAATCAGTTATAGTATCAAGTTCACTAATAATTGTTGCAGTCGATTTTTCATCGAATACGTGAACAAAGCCTCTTTTATTCATTCCCATTGGTAATGGAAAATCATAATCACTTCCAAATGCGATTGCGATTCTATAAATAGTCCGTTTTTTTCTATCTGGTAGAGTAATTTTTGTAACACGGTTTTTTAATTTTACTTGGTCAACATTTTTTAAAAATCTTTCTGCTCCATAAAGTTGTTTAATTGAGTCTTCCACAGCCTTTTTGACCCATCTTGTATATTGAATTGTCTTGTCTTTGTGATTTGAGACTTTGATGTCATTTACAGAAATTAAAATGATTGTTTTACCACAAACAACAAGTACATCACATAATTCCTTGTCTTTTTTGCCCAAAGGATTTGGGAAGCTCCAAAATGGTAAAAAAGATTTCTTACATAAATTGGCTACATATTTTTCTGATGGTGTCATTAAATCTTAATTAATTCATTTTATCTCATAATAGCTCCACAGCCTTAAACCAATAATAAAATATAGATTTATCTGGTTGTCGTTTCATTTTGTTTAGGAACGTCCAATCTGCTTTTTCAATAGGGAGCTTGCTTAGGTCTTGTCCTTCGTAATATTCGATTTCTATTATCTCATCTTGTAACAATATAGCATTCAAATAAGCTACTCTGGCGGAAGCAGCGAGTGCTTCTTCTATTCTGAAATTTCCTGTCATTAAAAATGCACTACCGAAACTGCGTATGCCCAAATTCAAATCGGCAAACTTCGTTTTTGTTTTATCAGTTAAGTTTCGTTCCCGTCTTGCGAGAATCGCACAGGTATTTATGGCATCCCAAAGCACATCTGTTTCTGTTAGATTTCTTTTATTGAAATTTTTGTCAGAACTGCGATAGGATAGTTCCGCTTTCGCGAAAGCGGAAAAGCTTGCCTTAACAATTGTCATATCTGTAATATTCTCAAACAACTTGCCTAAATCGAATAATTGCTTACAAATTTCCATTGTAAATAACCCGTCGCCCTTGTAATATGGAATACCAACTGTTTCTGGCGCAAATGCAGTAAGCTTGTCGCCACAGATTGCGTTTATGGAAGGTGTGGTAACTGAAGTTATAGGTTCAGCAATCGATATCCAAGAAATGTCAACTGCGGATTCTATAAGCTCTGGATAGTGTGCGCTGTCAAAAAGAATATCCAGAAGAATCGTTCCTGGAACGTTCGGGTTATAAACCGAATCAAATTCAAAAGTGTAATGTGCCTTTGGAACGCCTTCTTTGTAACTTCGACGCTCGTTTAAAGTGTGGCTTTTAAAATGTGAATTGGCAACAACTGCATCAAGAATCGTTTCCAATGGTTCACGCTTTACACTCGAAATAATATCGATATCTATTGAAAACCGATTGCCCTCTTTTAAGTAAAAGTACAAGGGATGTTCCGCCTTTAAAGACAAAATCGAGTCCTGCTAACTTTAGATGTTCTAACAAGGAAAGCGCGTGAACCATTTTTTCCAGAATGGTCACGTTAATATTTCTATGCTCTTTTTTTGTTTTGAAAGAATCTAGCCATTCTTTTGTAAAACTTGTATTTTCAATCATTGATTATATCCTCTAAAATATATGGTAAGTGGTTATTCATAAATTGCTTTATTTCTTGCTCTTTTTTGCGCCTTTTCGCATAACTAAAGAGTTTTGTGAAATTAATACTGTATCGTTCTAGAATCTTTTCGTATATATTGACAAGTTCTGAACCTTGGTAAAAATGAAATAGGTTTTCATCTGCAAACAAGTCCACCATTATCTTTTCAAGTGTAGCAACAGGAACTGTGTTTTTTTTGTCTCTCAGTTTACTTATTGGTGCTCTTGTAACAAGACGTTTTATGACTACCGGAACAGTACTTTCAGAAATATAAAACTCAATTTCCTTTTCATCTGGATTCAGGAAAAAATCCATACGCAAAGAATCATTGAGATAATAATAAAGTGATTCGGTAAATTCTTTTTCCACTTCCACAATAATCATTTGATTGGATGTCTGGTGCTGCGTAAATTCATTGAGCCATTGGTTTTCCCATACACAATATATGATATCCTCATATCTGTCATTTGTTTTTCGGATTATTTTGAGGATGCTTTCTGTTAGATTGGGCTTGTATTTTGGTTTATATGAAATCACATAAAGCCCACGCCCAATAGTCTTAATAATGTCCTTTTTCTTCAGGTCATATATTCGCCAACTAAAGGTGCTTTCCTTCAAGTCTGGCTCGAAGTCTGAATAGAATTGAAATAGCTCGTCCCTATCAAACGAACTACGTCCTTTAAATGCTTCTATAAGTCTATTTTCTATAACTTTTGGCATAATTGTCGTATCAAAACTTTGCCAAATATACAAAAAAGTGGTAAATATTTGAAATCTAATTATTGCCACTATATCTACAAAGTGGTAAATATTTGAATTGAGTAGTATCTAGGAAACCTTACAATATGAGTAGTTACTGGTAGGATTGACATTATAGAAATCGTAAGCTTTTAGAGTTCTGTCAAAGATTTTTCTAAATAAACTCTTTTTCTAAAATGTAGTTTTATGGGAAATGCAGGGGAATTTACTGAGTGGGTTTAAATTGTTGATTTAACTTATTTGAAGAAGTTTTTCTAATTGGTCAATCTTTTCATTTACTTTTACGAGTAACTACTATCTTATTTATCTATTCGTATAAAATTATAGACGCCTTTTCCTTCTGCTATTAACTCATCGTTTTGGAAGGCTTTCATTTTTGTTACAAGTATTCTATTACCTAATCTAACGATTTTACCTTCCACAATTATGGGTAGTGCTTCTGCTCCTTTTAGATAATCTATTCTTAAATCAATAGTTGCTAGTTTATCTTCAAAAGATGTAAAATGAGTGCCGCCTGCCATTCCCCCTACAGAGTCCATTATTGTGGCAATAATACCACCGTGCCATCTGTTTTTTCTAATATCTCCTACGACTTCATCCCTAAAAGGAACACTTACTTTTACAAAACCTTTTTCAAGAATCAATAATTTTAATCCTAAAAATTTGTGGATTGGGATACCATCTTCAATTGTCTTTTTTAAAAAATTTATGTTTTTTTCAATCATTTATTTTGTCATTATATTTAAGTTTTTCTAATATGGCGATTTTTTAAATCACTTATTTTGGTTACATATCAATTCTTTTAGTCAACTTATTAGTGGATGAAACCCTCTTTTCCAGTCGATACAAAAACGATCCCCTATTCCAAATTGAAACGCTACGTCTTTTGCTTGTGCAGCCCTAAATTGTTACTTGTTTTTTCATCTGTAATGTTTTTACGCAGGTTATAGAAAATTAAATAAACCAATTAACAATAATATGACCAGAACTCTTACTACACACGAATTGAATTATCTTTTTCAGACGTATCTCCAAAGATTTCCTTTCTATGATTGATACCCCAATTTTGCAATTCTAAAATAACTTTTTTCAGCGTTTTGGAATGTTCTGTAGGGGTATATTGTGTTCGGACAGGGAAGCCATTTAAAACAGTTCTAATAATCAACTGATTTTCTTCCATATCTTTCAATTCCTTTGACAAAACTTTGGTACTTAACTTTGGAATACTCCGTTCTATCTCTCTAAAGTGCTTGTTTCCTTCCCAAATCGAAATTAGAATTAAAAGTTTCCATTTCCCACCTATTATATCTAAAGTGTCCCTTACCGGTAACAAAGCGGACATACACTCTTTGTGTTCTTTTTTTTTCATCTCATTTAATTTAATGATTACCTTAAGGTAACTGGTTACTAAAAGGTAACTGATTACCAACGGTAATCAAAAATAGTTAAATTTGATGTACTATTAACCAAAAACCATCTAAAAATGAAAAACAAGATTCTTACAGTATTATGTATCCTATTCGGGTTAATGATGATTAATTCAGGGTTAAATAAATTCTTCAACTATATGCCTATGCCTGAAATGTCTGAAGAAATGATGCAAATTATAGGAGCATTTATGACAATAAAATGGATTTTTCCGCTTGTGGCAATTATTGAAATCATTGGAGGTGCTTTAATAGCGATCCCGAAAACAAGAGCACTGGGAGCCTTAGTTCTTCTTCCTGTTATGGTTGGGATAATTGTCCATCATTTAGTACACGACCTAGCTGGTATTGGAATCGCATTAATATTATTCGCAATTAATATTTGGGTTATTGTTGCCAACTGGAATAAATATCAACCAATCATAAAAAGTGAAAAAAAGGAAAGCCTAAACAAATAAATATGTGAACATAAAAGTGGAGACACCCAAGAGAAAAAACCAAAAGGACTAGAAACCACAATTCTATCCCCTCAAAAAATATAGAAAAAGGATCGAAACGTTGTTTTCCCAACTTTGTGGCCAGTTTTATGATAGGGCGCAATTACGCCAAAACTTTTCAAGGGTTTAAAACGAGGGTTTTGGTCAAGATCACAACCCTTACAACCATACGATATTTGAACAAATCTATTTTCAAAGAAACATATATTTGTGTCTGAATAAGAGGTACGGTAACCTGTCTAAACTGTCAGATGATGAAATAGTTAATAATCACAAATGTTATGGAACCAATTAACGTATATTATATTGATTAAATAATAAGATGGGGGAAATCAAATTAAGCATACTCGATCAATCGGTCATTAAGCCTGATGGCAACGCCAAAGAAGCCATCAATGAAACAGTTGCAACGGTTAAACTGGCCGAAAATTTAGGCTATAGCCGCTTTTGGGTATCTGAACACCATAACTCTGCACTCATTGCCGGTTCTACACCCGAAGTGCTGATGGTGAAGCTGGCCGGTGAAACCAGCTCCATCCGTATTGGATCAGGAGGCATTATGCTGCCTAACCACAGTGCTTTGAAGGTTGTTGAAAATTTCAGAATGCTCGAAGTTCTTTTCCCTAATCGCATTGATTTAGGCATTGGACGGGCTCCGGGCACCGATAGGGTTACCTCTTCAATTCTTAACCCTTCCAATGATTTTAGCGAAGCAAGTTATTTGCAACAGTTGGAATATATGCAGCATTTTTTTCGTGATACCGCAGCCACAAGACAAGGTTCCTTACTTGCAACGCCACAATCAACAACAATCCCGTCACAATGGATATTGAGTTCAAGCGGGGGAAGCAGTTTAATTGCCGCTAAATTTGGGATGGGTCTAAGCATTGCCAAATT
Organism: Ignavibacteriota bacterium; assembly: GCA_002698995.1. Taxonomy (GTDB): domain Bacteria; phylum Bacteroidota; class Ignavibacteria; order Ignavibacteriales; family Melioribacteraceae. Next base: position 5,884 of record PAAX01000017.1, read on the forward strand.
TATAAACGGTTTTGTCAGTCCCGAAGTGGCAGAAACATACCGGAAAAACTTTAAACCATCAATCGAAAATACTGAACCTCAGGTAATGGTCGCCATTCAGATGGTTTGTGCCGAAACCGAAGAAAAAGCAAACGAAATGCGGAAGTTTATTGATTTTGTTTTTTTGCAATTTGAAAAGGGCAATTTCAATAATTTTAAAGATGCAAACCATATCAAGAATTATCGTTTCTCCTCCCTGGAGCAACAAATAATAGACAGAAACAAAGGGCGCATCATTTCGGGAACGACCGATGATGTGAAAGAACAGCTCATTAAATTATCAAACGATTTTGGAACCGATGAAATTATGGTTACCTCCATGTCTGTTGATTATGGAGCGCGCAGGAAATCATTTGAATTATTGGCAAACGCATTTGAGTTAAAGCCTGCTATATAAATCTACTCATTTTAAACAATTAACACTAAAAAACAAAAAAACATGAAGTACAGACAATTAGGAAAATCAGGTTTGATGGTATCGGAACTTTGCTTGGGAGCCATGAGTTTTGGCGGCGAGGGCTACTGGAAAGTAGTCGGTAATCTGGATTACCCAGCCAGCAAAAAAATTGTGGATATGGCTCTTGATGCCGGCATTAACTTTTTCGACACGGCAGATGTATATTCCCACGGTCAATCTGAAGAAATTCTGGGCAAGGCACTAAAAGAGAAACGCAACGAAGTAGTGCTTGCCACCAAAGTAAGGGGACGGATGAGCAAGGACATCAACGATGTGGGCCTGTCTCGCAAACACATTATTGAGAGCTGTAATAATAGCCTGAAGAGATTAGGCACAGACTACATCGACCTTTATGTGATGCACAGTTTTGATCCTATTACCCCGCTTGAGGAAACTTTGGGCGCTCTATCGGATTTGGTGCACCAGGGAAAAGTGAGGTACATTGGCGCCAGTAATTTCACGGCATGGCAGTTAATGAAAGCTTTGGCAGTATCGAAAGAAAATCATTTTGAAAAATTTGTATCACTTCAAGCTATCTATTCGTTGATTTCCAGGGATGTGGAATATGAATTGACTCCGCTGCTCGAAGATCAAGGTTTGGGATTGACTCCATGGTCGCCGCTGGGAGGTGGTTTCCTAACAGGAAAATATAGGAAAGACAAACCCATGCCCGAAGATTCCAGAAGAACCAAAGAAGAAGAACAAAATTTTATCCCGATAGATATGGAAAAAGGTTATGTTATTGTAGATGCCCTGGAAGAAATTGCCAACAATCACAACGCGAGCATTGCGCAGGCAGCATTAAATTACCTGCTCAGAAAACCTGTGGTTTCCTCTGTCCTGGTAGGTGCCACCAAACCCCACCAACTGGAAGATAACCTTAAAGCAACCGAATGGGAAATGAGTGCCAAGGAAGTAAGCCAACTGGATGAATTAAGTAAATTAGACCCAATTTATCCACATTGGATGTTGCAATTCACTTATATGGACAGAACCAGTACGGAAAATTTCTTTTAATTGTAATTGTTTGGCTAACCGAATCCCCCCGAGTCCTTGCCTTGGGGTATTCATTAATTGAAACAAATCACTGGCGTAAAATGAATAACAGGAATATTCAAGATGAATTTCAAAATTTAAAACCTTATGACATGAGCTTGTACTTGGATTCATCTGTTTTAGGCAAGCAACAGAATTACATAGATGTACAATATTATTTTGATAAAATCTTCAGCGGTTTTAAACCTGCTGCAATGAACGAAAACAATTTAAAAACGATGCTCGACCCGCTAATTAGCTGGGGAACCGCACTGAAAGCGATAAGAAAATAAGCGAAACAGAATGGGAAAGTTACCCGTATATTTTATACCTCATGGTGGAGGTCCGTGGCATGTAATAAAAAATGCCATGGGTGACCCTATTGGCTATGGTCAATTAAGGGAATACCTTAAAAATTTTGGTGAGCAATACAGTCAAAAGATAAACGCGATACTTGTTGTTTCAGGACATTGGGAAGAGGATTTGCCAACGCTGCAATTCGGTTCAAATCCACCTTTGCTGTATGATTATTATGGTTTTCCTGAATCCACATATCATTTAAAATGGCCAGCTCCAGGTAATCCCGAATTGGCTGAACGGATTGAAAATCTGTTTAAAGCAAGCAGTTTTAAAACAAAAAGAGACTATAAAAGAGGCTTTGACCATGGAACGTTTGTGCCTTTGATGATTGCTTTCCCTGAAGCCAATATTCCGGTGGTTCAGCTTTCGCTAATCAATTCCCTTGACCCTGAAACGCATATAAGTCTTGGAAAAGCGCTTGAACCTTTACGAAATGAAGGTGTATTGATTATCGGTTCGGGAATGAGCTACCACAATATGCGCGGGTTTATGTCGGAAAGTTCTTCGGCAGCAGGTAGTTCAACACAATTCGATGACTGGCTTACCCAGACAGTTGAGATAAATGATACTAAAAAACGAAATGAAATGCTCATTAACTGGAAGAATGCACCAAAAGCAAGAGAAAGCCATCCAAGAAGTGAACATCTGGCTCCGTTGTTTGTAGTTGCCGGTGCTGCTGGCAGTGATAAGGGCTCCCGTGATTATTCGGGATTGCTCATGGGAATTAAAGTTTCCGGATATAAGTTTGGCTGATTGATAAAAATTAAAATAAAATGGAAGAGATAAAAACAGAAGAAAACATCCCCGTGACCATAGAGTTTTTCCATGATGTGCTTTGTGCATGGTGTTATGCCTTTTCTCCCCGATTAGAAAAATTGGCGCAGCAATTTCCCGAACATGTTTCAATTGTACATCGGGCATTTGCTTTAGCTCCATCAACAGACGGAATAGAACGAATATTTGGGTCAAAAGAACAGGGAAAGAAAGAGATATTAGAACATTGGCGTCAAGCCAACCTCAATGATGATGAACATAGAATGAACCCTGATCTTATGGCGTCCAGGGATTTCGATTATCCTTCTTCTACTCCCGGTTTGACCGCATGCAAAGCTGCCGAACTTCAAGGTGGAAACCTTGTGCATGGCAGAATGTTCGACCGCGTTCAAAAAGCACATCTTACCGACTGCCTTAACATTGCCGATTTTGATACACTGAAAATGTGTGCCAAAGAAATTGGGCTTGATGTGGAACAATGGGAAAAGGATTATGGCAGCGAGAAGGTAAAGCAATCGCTAAACGAAGATTTTCAGCAGGCACGTATGTATGGAGTAAATGCAGTGCCCACTATTGTGGCCAATGGTAAACATAAACTGAGTGGGGCGCAACCCTATGCCGTTATAGACGAATGGATTAGAAAATTAATCTAATGCTTCCAAAGAAAAATGCTTATGAAAATAGTAATAACATTTAAAACATTTCCTGAACAAAAGAAATTAATGAAACAATTTTCAGGAAACGGTTTGGAAACCGTCTTCCTGGAAGATAGTCCAAAGGAAATGATTGCGGATATTGTTTCAACTGCCGATATATTGTTATCCTGGAATCCGGAGAAAGAAGGATTGTACAATCATGCGGTTTCCTGCAAAAATGTAAAATTTATGCAACTTCTTTCCGCCGGATACGACCATGTTAATCTGGAACGTTTCCCGGATTCCATGAAAATAGCTGCAAACCAGGGTGCCTATGCCGAACCCATGGCGGAACATGCCCTGGCAATGATACTTGCCCTGAGCAAAAGATTGTCAATCTATCACAATCACCTGTCTGATGGAATATTTAATCAACTAAAAAGCACGACCAAATCAATGAGGGGTTCCGTCCTGGGAATAATTGGTTTTGGTTCCATCGGGAAAGCTACGGCAAACTTGATGAAACCGCTCGGGGTGAAGGTATTTGCCATCAATACCACAGGCAAGACCAATGAAAAAGTTGAGTTTATCGGCACCCTTAACGATTTGGATTTTGTACTTAAAAATGCCGATTCCCTACTTATTTCCTGCCCGCTTAATGAGCAGACAAATAATTTAATCAACAAACAAAAACTGGATTTAATGAAACCAAACGCCGTTTTGGTAAATGTGGCAAGGGGACAAATAATTAATGAGAAGGAATTATATGATCACCTGAAAACCCATCCCGACTTTTACGCCGGTATAGATGCCTGGTGGGTGGAGCCCTTTAAATACGGTAAGTTTGAACTTCATTTTCCTTTCTTTGAACTGCCCAATATTCTGGGCTCGCCACATAATTCGGCCATGGTAGAGGATGCCATGATAATAGGGACAGAAAAGGCTATCGATAATGTTAAACTTTTTATCCGGGGAGAAAAAGTCAGCGGACTGATCCATTAATAAAATCAAGCTATATGACAATAGATAACATAAAAATAAAATTAACCATTGCACTATTAGGTTTTACGCTTGTTTCCTTTTCTCAGAAAAGTGATTTAAAGTGGCTGGATGTAATGCTTGCTAACTACGAATACCCATACAAGGTGGATTACATTAACCTGAACATCCAACAGCAGGATTTAAAAATGGCTTACATGGATGTTAAACCGGCAAACTATAACGGGAAAAATATAGTTTTGCTGCATGGTAAAAATTTTAATGGCGCATATTGGAAAACCACTATTGAAAGATTGACACAAGAGGGTTTCCGGGTGATTGTGCCCGACCAGATAGGCTTTGGCAAGTCGTCGAAACCCGAAAATTTCAACTATACATTTCAGCAATTGGCTCTCAACACAAAACTTCTATTAGACCATCTTGGCATCATAAGAACCAGTGTATTGGGACATTCCATGGGAGGGATGCTGGCTACCCGTTTTGTGTTAATGTATCCTGAAGCAACGGAAAAATTAATTTTGGAAAACCCAATCGGGTTAGAAGACTGGAAAAAGACAGTTCCCTATAAACCGGTGGACTGGTGGTATCAGGTTGAGCTGGATCAGACGTATGAAAAAATTAAAAGTTACCAGTTAGAAAACTATTACGATGGTAAATGGAACCCCTTGTATGACCAATGGGTTGATCTTTTGGCCGGATGGACACTGAATTCTGATTATCCAAAAATTGCGTGGAACGCGGCCCTCACCTTCGATATGATTTTTACGCAACCGGTTCTCTACGAGTTTGGAAATATCAAACCTCCTACTTTGTTGATTATAGGCACAAGGGATAGGACAGCATTGGGCAAGCCATTGGTGAGCGAAGAGGTGGGAAAAACGATGGGACTATACAACCAACTTGGAAAAAGTACGAGAGACAAAATTCCAAACGCGAAATTGGTTGAACTTGACAATGTGGGTCATTTGCCTCACATTGAACAATTTGACAGGTTTATTTCGCCATTGATACAATTTATTAATAAATAAAAATTATGAAAGCAGCACGTTTATTTGAATTAGGAAAACCTCTTCGGGTTGAAGAGGTTGCAATCCCAGAATTGAGGGACGAAGATGTTTTGGTGGAAGTAAAAGCCACTTTTATCGCACCTTCCATGAAAGATATTACGCAACCTGGCGGATCGTTTGTCCGCCCTACTTTGCCAGCCATTTTAGGTTCGGATGCAGTAGGCAACATCTCAAAACTTGGCAAACATGTGAAAGGGTTGAAAGAAGGTCAAAAAGTTTGGGTTAATTCCCTCTTGTATTACCCGACCGATGAGTTTGCCTTGAAAGGACGGGAAGGATTGAGCGAGTCCATGGCTTTTCAGGGAATGTTTACATTTAACCCAAACAATGTGCATTTGATGGACGAATACCAGGGCGGATTTGCAGAATATATCAAGGCGCCTTCATATAACATCATTCCCTTGCCGGAAAATTTTCCGGTTGAACATGCGGTACGTCTCGGCTATTTGGGAACGGCGTTTCATGCCTTAAAAAGAGCTCATGTTCATTACGGGTCAACCGTTTTGATTAATGGCGCCACAGGAACTGTAGGAACAAGTGCCGTTCTGCTTGCTCTGGCGATGGGAGCTTCAAAAATAATTGCCATTGCCAATAAAAAAGACAGGCTTGAAAAAATCAAGCAAATCGAGCCGGCCATTATTGAGACACTTTCACTTCAGGATGGCGAAGTGACGGGTAAAATAAAGGAACTTACCAACGGGCAGGGCGCTGAATCGTTTGTGGATTGTTTATCTTATGTAGATACTTCTTCCACACACCAGTGTTTGTTCGCTGTAAAAAAAGGTGGCACAGCCGTTTGCATTGGCGGTGCAACAGGAAATATAACCGTCCCTTATTCATTTTTGCTGGGAACCGAAATTAATATTACCGGGTCGCTTTATCTACATTCATATGAAGCGAATGAAATGATCAGCATGGTTAATTCCGGAAGGTTAAATCTTGATTTCTTAGACACAAAGGCTTTTGCACTTGAAGAAATTAACGAGGCAATTGAGTTGGCAGGTTCAAGGATCGGTGGGTTAAACACGGTATTGGTTAAAATGTAAAAACAGATGAGATTAGTTTGATTTAAAAGATTTTCTACAAAACTAACGGGTTCTGTTTTTTAGAAAACTCAAATAAAACAATTTTTAGGACCCACCATTAATTAACAATGAAAACAAAAAAAATCATTAAAATGAAAACAGTTAAAAACATGAAAAAAAGTCTTTTGCTATTAGTATTAATTGGAAGTTCCGCCATCATTACAAGTTGTGGCGGCAATCAATCCAAAAAGAATACGGAAGAAAAAACAAAGGTTGTGGCCACTGCTGAACCAAAGATAGTTAACGAGAGAGTGACCTATACTTCGGGCAACGATACATTAATTGGTTATCTTTATTATGACCAGAACAGTAATGAAAAGAAACCGGGTATTATTGTCGTGCATGAGTGGTGGGGAAACGATTCTTATGCGCAAGCACGTGCAAAAATGTTGGCTGAACTTGGATATACCGCATTAGCCGCAGATATGTATGGACAAGGCAAGATACTGGACAATCCTAAAGATGCACAGGAAAACGCAGGTGTTATTTATACGAATTCTGATTTATTAAAAGCACGTATGACTGCGGCATACCAAGCCTTAATAAACAGCAATCGGGCAGCCAACGACCATATTGCAGCTATTGGTTACTGTTTTGGTGGAACAGTAGTTTTAAATGCTGCCGCCATGGGAGTGCCTCTCGAAACAGTCGTCAGTTTCCATGGAGGGTTAGCTGGCTTTAAGGCTTCCCCGGCCATAAAAAACACACAGGTACTTATCTGTAATGGAGGCGCCGACAAGTTTGTTTCGGAAGATGATATTAAAAATTTCAAAAACGAAATGAACCAGGAGAACGCACCATTCGTATTTAAAGAATACGAAGGTGCGACCCATGCGTTTACTAACCCCGAATCGACAGAAGCCGGAGAAAAATTCAATATGCCGATTGCCTATAACGAAACCGCCGATAAAGCTTCGTGGCAAGATATGAAAGATTTTTTTAAAGAACATTTTCCGGTAAAATAGGTAGCTATCAAAGGAAAAACAAAATGAAAATCTTTCAACATAAATAAAAGGAGCTGTTTGCCCAGTGGGAAATGCAGATATTTTTAAAATTTCCTATCAGAAACTTTCAAAAAATAGTTATAAACAATTAAATTTTAAAATGATGAGTACTACAGAAACTTCAAAAACGAGAAAAATTGTTACCTGGATAATAGCAGGCTTATTAACCGCATTTTATTTATATAGTGCAAGCGGGAAATTGTTTCTCCACCCCGAACAAATGGAACAAATGAATTTAGGCGATTGGCGCATTATTATAGCGTTAGGCGAAATAGGATCGGCTTTGCTGTTTCTGTTTCCAAAAACCACCCGTTTTGGTACTTTGTTATTAAGTTCTTATATGGGCGGAGCAATCATTATGCACATGACAGGCAGCATGAGCATTATGATGCCAAGTGTGGTGCTTATTTTAGTTTGGGTAGTTTTTTATTTAAGAACACCTGATTTTTTCAAGATGAAATAAAATGAAGATTGAAGATGAAATAAAAGGAAGGTTTCGGAATGAATATCATAAGGGTTTGGTAAACCTGACATACACTAGCAAACAGTTGAGTTTTAAGTTTTATCAATCGCTAAGAAAACACGGACTTGCCGAACCGCAATACAATGTTTTGAGGATACTGCGAGGTTTTCGTTCCGAAGCCCCTCTTTCCATTTGTTTTATTAAAGAACGCATGCTTGACAAAGACTCGGATGTAAGTCGTATAGTTGACAGATTGGTTCAAAAACGGTTAGTTAATCGGGTAGAAAATCCCGAAGACAGACGCCAAAAATCTGTTAATATTACTGAACCGGGCTTGGCATTGCTTGAGAAAAATACATTGCCCACCCTATCCACTCGGAGGAATAAAAGGAATAGATCATGATGAAAAGCAACAATGACTTTATCAGGCATGCAATTGATGTAAAGGGAAATTTACAATCTGTCCCTAACTATATCGAATATGGTGAGAAATCTCTTGACCACCTAACAAACTATTTTTCAATAAAGACCATTCAAACCATCAAGTCAGCCAATAAGGTTCTAGAGCCTCATTGCCATACACTTCTTTACCAACTTGTTTGGGTTACAGATGGCAGTTATAGTGTAACCATAGATGATAAAATTCACCATCTACAAAAAAACTGTTTTTTATTGCTTTATCCAAATACCGTCCATGCCACAAGCTTTGAAGATAACCCAAAAGGGTATTCGGTACATTTTAGTATTGATTTTTTTGAAGTCCATGAGAAAGGCACCTATTTGTCAAATGTTATAAAGCGTAGCACTCCAAAAAGATTTTTAATAGTGAAAATAGATGAAACCACATCTTATGAAATCAATGTAATATTTAACGGAATGGAAAAAGTTAATTCGGGAGGGTCGTTTCTCAGTGATGAACTCATTAGAACCTATCTCAACCTTTCGCTGTTGAAAATGTACGAGTTTTATGGACTTTTGGACAAAAACACCTTATTCACTTCTTCTCAAACAATAGTAAACAGATTTATACAAGCTGTGGATGCAAATTTCATAAACAAACGAAGTGTTTCGGAATATGCAAAAATTCTTAATCTATCAGAAGGCCATCTCAACAATATTATCAAAAAAGAGACGGGAAAACCAGCTGGATACCACATACGGGAGCGTATTTTGCACGAAGCACAACGACTACTGATCTATACTGATAGCAGCATATCTGAAATTTCATACACATTGAACTTCTCGAACCCCTCCTATTTCTTCAGGTTATTTAAGTCGCTTACCGGAACCACTCCAAAGAAATTTAGGAAAAATCATTTGAAAGAAAAAACAATTAGTACTTGATTGGTTTGACAGAGGTTAAGGTCAAATAACCATTGGGAAGAGGCCATAAATAAGTTATTCTCTTTTTTGTTTTTAATGATTAAACGCTATTGCGGCAGTACTTTAATCTTTGACTTTTTCTTCTCCCTTTAGGGCAGGGGTAAAAAGAAAAGGTAGAAAATTCAATTATTTTTCCCGGCCCCCTAAAGGGTGTAATTGAATTTTCTGCAATTAAAACATCTACTGGAGCAATTGCGGCGAATCAAATTGTTTTTTTATAAAAACACCTCAAATATGTGTAAAGTGTACTAAAAAAATCTTTTTGTGTATATGATGATATTGAATAATTATCGAATTTTACCATAATTATTTATGTAATTAACAATTTTAAGCGCAAATATTTCACAACCTAATAATTTTATTACATGGCAGAAGTTAGTAATCGTATAATAAAAAATGTAAATAGTACATATCTTAACGAGAGTGGTAAGAATAATAAAGACGCAATTTTATTCCTCCATGGGTCTGGTCCAGGAGCAAGTGCATGGTCTAACTGGCAATATATAATGCCTGAATTTGGAGAAAAATTCTATTGCCTTGCACCAGACTTGGTTGGTTTTGGAAAAAGCCATCATCCAGAAGATCCACCTAAGGGTATGCGAAATTGGATGAGGCTATGGATGGATCAACTCATCTCTCTATTGGACGAACTTAATCTTGAAAAGGTACATATTGTGGGAAATTCTATGGGTGGAGCAATAGCTCTCCAACTTTTAATGGATTTTCCGGATAGGTTTAATAGAGTCGTACTAATGGGGCCAGCTGGTGCACCAACGAAAATTACGCCAGAATTGGATAGAACATGGGGCTACTATGATGACCCATCTCCAGAGCTTATGGCCAATATGATCTCTTGGTTTTCATACGATCAAAGCATAATCGGTGATCAATTGAAAGACATTTCGAAGATGCGCCATAAAGCCACGTTAGATACAAATATTCGTCGATCTTTCGAAGCTATGTTTCCGGCACCAAGGCAACAGCACCTTGACGAATTGGTAATTCCAGATGGTTCTTTACGAGGTATGGACCATCCTATTCTAATTATACACGGGCAAGAAGATCTTCTTGTAAATGTAGAAACCAGTTATTACTTGATCAAACATCTTCCAAATGTCCAAATGCATATTTTCAGTCATTGCAGCCATTGGACGCAAATAGAATATAAAGAGTCCTTCCATTATTTATTGAAAGGATTTTTTGAGGAAAATTATTAATATTAAATTAACACTAGTGTCCCATAAAAATTGGGACGGATTAAAAATTAAATAAATTTTGCCCATTAAGACTATTTCGTTCTTTGTCATATTGAAATTTAGTTTTTGTAAAAAGGTCGCGAAGATTCGTTTTGTCGGTCAGTGAAATACTCAAAATCTGAAGAATTTCATAGGTGCTTCTATCGAGTTTCATATCGTTCTGAACCATGGCAACCAGACAGTATGTTGATACGGCTGCGTAGATCTGTATACGGACAGCATTCTCTGAGGTACCCCAGAATTTCTTAATCTTAAGATGCTGCTTTAGCCATTTGAAAAAGAGTTCTACCTGCCAACGATTTTTATAAAGTTCAGCAACCTGCAATGCCGATATCTGGGTGGCATTGGTCAAGAATGTGAACTCACGGTCCTGTTCTTCATCCCAATATCGGACTAGCCGTAACGGTTCTGGATAGTATTGTTTTGGATAGAATCCGACCAGTTTTATTGTTACATCTGATCGCACATCTTTGGGTAATCTACGTTTCCACTTGATGGCTTTGTACTTCAGGTTTTTCTTACTTCTGATAACAAAAAATGCTTCTATCTGATGGATCTTATATAGCATCTTGAAGTTGTTGTATGCCCGGTCAAATATGTAGTAGGAGTCTGGCTCATAAGGGATTTCTTTCATCGCTTTCGAATCGTGGACAGCCGCTTCGGTGATATGAAAGAATGTAGGGATCTGGGTTTCCAGATCATACAGCGTATGTACTTTTATACCTCCTTTTCGCTTGCGGAACTTTGCCCACCAGAATACGGAAAGACATAGGTCTATCGTTGTGGAATCAAATGCGTAGACGCTGCCTTCAAGATTGAAAATCCCGGTCATACGTTTTTCTCGCGCCTGGGAAATCAAATAGTAAGCATACTCCTCGAAGATCAGATAAGATCTATCCTGATTGGCCCTTGCCAAAGTTGATCTGGATACATTCTTACCCATCCCCAAGTGGTAACACTTGGAATGATGAGCTTCGAGAGCTATCACCAGATCTCTTAAACTTTCACGATTGGAAAGCTGACCGAATATCAATGCAAGCAACTGGTTCCAACAAGTGAAGTGCTTCACGTATTTGTCGCCTTGGTTTTTTCGGACTATGTAATTGAACTTATTTCTATCTAAGAATGAAACAAGTTGAGCGAAAACGTATTTATCTCGATGCATTGCAATTCTTTGTGGAATTGCAAAAGTTAAAATTGAAATCCGTTTAACCGAAATACCTCTGTAACTAACTATATTTCAAATATTTCAAAGAACTTTTTTAAACTTTAATGGGACAGCAATGATATATTTTATGAAAAACTGTAAACTTAAACCTCTTTTCACCCCAGATCAAACTTCTTCCTGACAAGAAGGTGGGGCTTTCATTGGAGAAAACCCGTACAGCAACTTGATGTAAATGACAATAAGGGATTCCCTTTTGCATTTCACAAATTAACATACGCTAATAGTTTGACCATTTAGCACCCTTCACTATAGATCCCAGAAACCATGTCATAGTCCATTTCCATTCCAGTGACCTGTTATATTCGATTGCAACAAAGCGATAAAGGTAGAACGGGTGAACATCACAAAAAAAAAATGATGGACCGACATAAAAAATAACTTCATATCCACTTTTGTTATTTGTTTTATAACCAATCTGAACTTTGCAAACCACGGGGTATCCCACTGTACCAAATCCACAAATCCCAGCCTAAAACCCAACATTGTATATGAGGTCCTGATTTCTCTTCCTTATTATTTTCCAATTCCTGATTAAATAAAGAAAGTATCATCCTAGTGCTAGGCAGAGTTGATTTCCTTTCTATGCACTATAATAGTAATGACAGATTAAAAAATTCTCAATATGTAACTACAAACCAATATGTTACGTTATTTTTCAAAAAAAGGTAACCGAATAGGTAACTTTTAACCGTTTCAATATGCTTTCGCTATGCGAAATAATAAATTTTAGTAACATTTTTGATTAATTGAGTTCAAACCACTGGTTAATTTAACTTTCATGTTATTGATTTTTAAATATGCAAGTAAGTGAACCATACTATCTTTTTTAATGAATGGATATGGATTTCAAATACTATTTCCCAACTATTTTTTGTCTATGTAACAATCCCCAGTCCCGCATGGCATCAAGTAACTTTTCTAAAGTTGCCGCATGTTCAGTAAGTTCATATTCCACCTTAGGGGGAAAAGTATCAAGAACGGTTCGTTTTACAAGCTGATTCATTTCCAGTTCTTTCAATTCTTTTGAAAGCATCTTATCACTAATGCCTTCTACCTCTCGGGAAATTTGTTTAAATCGTTTTGTGCCTTCGTAAAGAGAAGTCAAAATAGGAAGTTTCCAGTTTCCACTCAAAACATCCATAGCATCCTTTACAGCTCGAATGCCGCTCGCATGACACTTAACAATATTCCGCTTTTCCATAATTCAAATCTATACTAACCATGAAGATAGTGCTAACCAATAGTATAGTAATTACTATTGGTTAGTAAATTTACATACTATTGTAATACAAACAATACCTCATTAATTAGAAGGTGAATGAGTAAAATTCTAATAACAGGTGCAACAGGTCTCCTTGGTGGTTTGGTCATTGATTTTCTATTGCAAAAAGGAATTGAAGCCAACGAGATTTCGGCATTGGCACGAAGTGAAGAAAAGGCAAAAACCTTAAAAAATGTAAATATCAATATAAAGGTGGGAGATTATAATGATTATGATTCACTGGTAGCAGCATTCAAAGGCACGGAAAAATTACTATTTATTTCGGGAGAAGACCTAACTGCACGATTGTCACAGCACGAAAATGTAGTGAAAGCTTCAAAAGAATCAGGTGTAAAACACGTGGTCTATACCAGTTTTCAGCGCAGAAACGAAACTGAAACTTCTCCATTGGGGTTCCTAGCCCAATCGCATTTATTAACGGAAAAATGGCTAAAAGAAAGTGGCCTTAACCATACCATTCTTAAAAACAACCTGTACATGGACTACATTCCATCCTTTATTGGTGATAGAGTATTGGAAACCGGAACCATTTATCTGCCTGCTGGGAAGAGAAAGATAAGTGCAGGTTTGCGTACTGAATATGCTGAAGCCACAGCTAATATCCTTATCTCAGAAGGACACGAAAATAAAGTCTATGACTTTACCAATATAGAAGCATATAGCTATGGAGACATGGCAAAATCAATTTCCGAAATCACGGGTAAAACCATTCAATACATTTCGCCAAGTATAAACGAATTTACACAAGCTCTTACGCATGCAGGTGTTCCAACGGAAAGCATCGGCGTACTATCCGGGTTTTCCGTAGCACAAGAACAAGGGGATTTGGATGTTACAAGTACCGATTTGAAAAATCTGTTGGGCAGAAATCCAACTACCCTGAAAACTTTTTTAAAAACGGTCTATTCATCTTAAAAATGATATTAACAGAGAAAAAATAAAAAATGAACATATCCATAATAGGGGCATCCGCTGGTATTGGCCTAGAAACAGTTAAAAGAGCATTGGCACGAAAACACACGGTAACCGCCCTTTCCCGTTCAAAAATTGAAGTAGGCAACGATGCGTTGACATCCGTAAAGGGCAGTGCTACCAACAAAACTGACCTGTTAAGGTCAGTCGAAAATGCAGATGCGGTGCTTGTAACCTTGGGAACGGGGACAAGTATGGCGGCAACGACCTTGTTTTCGGATTCTGCCAAGTTACTGATTGAAATTCAAACCGAAAACAAGCTTGATGCCCCTTTCATTTTTGTTACAGGTTTTGGTGCTGGGGACAGTATAGATTACACCTCAAAAGCTGTCAAAGAATTCATAGAAACCGCACTTAAAGATGTTTATGCAGATAAAACAAAAATGGAAGGAATGATTACCAATTCAAACCTAAATTGGATAATTGTGCGACCAGGTGCATTACTGGATGGTCCGATAACGGAAAAATATCGAATTGAAACCCAATTGTACCAAGGTTTCGATATAGGTTCCATAAACAGGGCTGATGTAGCGGACTTTTTGGTTAGACAAGCAGAAAATCCCACGGAACTCAAAAAATATGTAGCCATTTCCGCAAACTGACCACCAAATACAGCAATATTGAGAGGAGCATATAATTTAGAATAAATATAATAAAAAGAAAATATGAAAACAAAAGGAACTGCGGTAATCACAGGCGCAGCAAATGGATTGGGACAGGCTCATGCAGTCAGATTGGCAAAAGATGGATTTGACATAGCAGTGGCGGACATAGTTGAACCTAATGAAACAAGAAAATTAGTCGAGGCTGAAGGAAAAAAATTCTTTTCTTCAATAGTTGATGTGACTTCTGAAGAAGCAACCAAAGATTTTGCGATACAGGTTAAAGAGGAAATGGGTATTGTTACGGCATTAATAAATAATGCGGGAATTTATCCTCATGCGCTGTTCTCAGAGTTGGATTTCAAATTATGGAAAAAGATACTGGATATAAACTTAGATGGCACGTTTCTCATGAGTAAGGCCTTTGTCCCGCAAATGATTGAAAACAACTACGGCCGCATTGTAAATGTAGCAAGTACAACTTTTTTTATGAACGTAACCCATGGGTCTGCCTATCTAGCAAGTAAAGGTGGTATTATTGGTTTAAGCCGTGGACTGGCAAGTGAGGTTGGAGCAAATGGTATTACAGTCAATGTTATTGCCCCAGGACTTACAGATACAAAAATGAATAGAAAATTGGCGGGTGATGAAGCGTTTGAAAGTTTTCTACAACTGCAAGCCATTCCAAAAAACCTTCAACCTGAAGATATGTCCGCAACGGTTTCATTCCTTGTTTCAGAAGACTCTGCTATGATAACAGGGCAAACCATTATTGTAGAT
The DNA here is from genome assembly GCA_002698995.1 of Ignavibacteriota bacterium. Classification (GTDB taxonomy): domain Bacteria; phylum Bacteroidota; class Ignavibacteria; order Ignavibacteriales; family Melioribacteraceae. Next base: position 21,305 of record PAAX01000017.1, read on the forward strand.
GGTGGGCAAATTAGAATATGATGAAAGCTTATCGTACACATTGCGGTAGAACTTAAATATTTTGATGTGACTATGCTTTTTTATTTATGGTCAACAGGCTCATATCCCAATATCCGGTCCAATGTAGTAAGTCCATAGCACCAATTGAGACAATTTGGATTATTGGAAAAAGTTTATTGCCAAACAAAGATGTCCATGAGAGCTATTGAAATAAAAGAGATAAGACCAAAACTGACATGTACATCTTCAATCAAAGGTGTGCTGAACTTCCAAATTTTCTAAGATTGGCCGTAACGGCAGCATTTATTATACAGAATTTTTATCAATTTGTCAAATTGCACATAAAGTATTTAAGTGGTCTTCAAAAATGAGATTGCTTCTACTATTGCTCGTAGTCCCTGCTCAGAGAATTAGAAGATTTACTTAAATTTATTGAACATAAATAAGACCAAACCAATGAAAAACAACCTTTCTATTTTGACTCTATCAGTATTGACGTTCTGCTTACATTCTTGCGATAATGGTGGAGAAGGCGAAAACGGTAATAATGATGACAACGGATTTGACTCGGAGATCGTGGGAGAATCCGGTATTTTGGAAAATTTGAACACTACAAACCTTGATACATCCGGTTTTCCTTGGTTTTATCAGGACGATGTCAACCAAACAGGGTGTGGACTTTCCGAGTTGACCAATGGAAAACTGAAAAGATGGGATATAGAAAATGAGGGTCTGATACCCGTAAAAATCGGTACTGTGGCTTTTGCAACTGAAGCCTTGGACGCCATCGAGGATAAATTGGGAATGACCTTGTTCGATAGGACAAGCATAGGCAACACTCCCAATGAAAATGTTTCTAAGGGACTGATCTTTAGTGATGGGACCGCTTCCGGGCCCAATCCATCCACTGATTGTGGACATGTTTCTTCGGGTGTTGGGACGTTCAGTTACCCGTATGAGGGAGAGGACTCGGAATACTCTTCTGAAAACATATATTTTGAGTATGACAATGAGGGAAACATCGTAGGCCATGACAATCAGATGGTGGGACTAGCCTATGACGAGGCCGGTAATGCTGTGGGCAACATCTTGGAGGACACACCCTTTATTTTCGACGACAATGGAGCCGTGATCGGTATGAAGGCAGATGAAGATGAGTTGATCAAAGATATCAACGGGAATGCCATTTGTACCATACTGTACAATAAGACCCTGTTTGATTCAAATGGAATGGCCATAGGTGCAAATGCATGGATCGGTGGGAGCCATGAAGATCGGGATGCCTACCTGATCAAATACCGTGTGGTCGAAGATCCCTTCTATGATGCAACGGGCCGTATTAATACAGTTCTGTATGTTCATATTGGCTCTTCGGCCTGTGAAAGTGAAATCGATCTGGACTTGGTCGTGCACGAGACAGGGCATGCCCTTGGACTTGGAGCACATTTTGAGGGATTTGGCTATGGCCCTGCAGTGGATGGCAATTTCTGGAACGTCCTCAATACCCTTTACCACAATCCCATAGGAAGCGACGAAAGTTCCCTGAACATCCACCAAATCGAGTTTTAGGCCCAAAGGAAAAAAATATGGAATCCCAACTGGTCTATTTGTCCCCCTGTTGGGTTTGTTTCAAGGTCCTGACGAACTGTTTCAGGTTCTCATGGGAATGGCTCAACCGGCCGTTCACCATAATTACGGGGGTGCCCACTTGGTTGCCGATGACCCCTTGTTCCCTGAGCTTGTCCCACATATAGGCACCGTATTCGGGATGTTGGGTGAAATTGAGCAAGGTAAAGTCCACTTTGTTCTGCACCAGGTAATCCGTCGCATAGGCACATCTCGTACAACCATCCCTGCTGAAGACCACGATCCCCTTTTCAAACTTTTTGTAATCCTCTGGGTCGTAGAGCCTGTCCGGCATAAGGACCTGGTTGTAACCGTAGACATAGCCTATAGGTCCCCCGATTTTTTTGAGTTCGGCCACCAATAAGATCTTTTGCGGCTCCACGAGCTTTACAATGGGTTGCCCATCATGTTCCAATCCAGTGACCTCACTGAGTTCAAAGGTAATTTCCACAGGTTCATCCAAAGTATTCCTTGCCTTGAACACCATATGGTTAGCTGTTTCCTCTTCAAGGATTTCTACAGCAACCTGTGAGAAGGAAAAAAGACCTGATAAAAGAAAGACAAAATGGACAAAAAATGTTTTCATGGAAAAATTAGATTTAATTTAGTAAAAAGAAAAAAGGTCTTGTTAAAGAAAATACCGTTGTAAAATACTAAAAGTACGAATCCAAAAATTACCACAACGTCAAGATATAAAAATAGTTGATTTTTATGCTGTCCGAAAACGGGGGAGCCTTCAAAAAGGGTAAGGCTACACTTTAACGATGGTGCAGTTATCAGACGTGTTCTAGGTTTTGTGAACCGCGGCATCGGTCGTCGATAAGGCCAAATAGTGGCCGTATATGTTGATTTTTAATGTGTTGCGAATAAAACTTGTTGCCAGATCACATAGAGCATCCGGATATGTCGAGTAGGTAAGCCGTAGCGGCGGTCTTTGCAAAATGTCCCTTATCCTACGGCCAAATGTAATCCGGCATTGTTGACTACTGACTTTATTATTTTCATTTTAAATACCCAATGTTATTTGGTCTTTTACATTATGGTACCTTAAAGATGCTTTTATGCATCCCTTTAATTCTGTTTCAGGGATTTTTTGGTTGAGTTTGAAAACGATTGCCCGTTTTCCCTCAAATTGAAATTTGTGGCCGAAGACCAATCTGAAAGTGTCGACTAATCTACTTGTACATTGAAAGTACATAGCATATTGGTCAGGTGTTCTTTCTTTCCAATCCATTCGCAAAGTACTGCCGTTTTTAGTTACAAAACTGGGTTCTCCCCATTTTAAGGTTTCTTCCAAAACGGCTATATCCTGCATTTCTTCTGCCGTTTCAATTACCAATTCCCGCAAATATTGCATCTTATCCCTAACAAAATCAGGATAATTCTCAAATTTCTCAATTACTTTCGGATTGGTTTTTAGTTCCATTATTTATTCTTTAACCGCGACAAATATATCCACTTCCGCATTTTCTCGGTTTTGCGATTTCTCTCCGTAAACCTCAAAATCTGCCGAGTAAGTTCTGTTTATCCCTGATTTCCAAATTCCTTCCCAAGTTTTATAAACAATTCCTTCATTCAAACTACCTTTAGAAACAAATTTCAAGTAATTTCCGCCTTCAAATTCTTGTCCAACCATTCCTTCGGGTATTTTTCGCAATGAACTTACCTTGCAACCTAAAATAGTTTCGTATGGTTGTGTGAAGTCTCCCTGATAATTTGTGTAAATCGAGAAAATTGAATTCTCAACTTTATTGGGGATTTTTTCAGCGATTTTTTCAGTTAAAAATTTTGCCCATAATTCTCCAATGTCTTTTGCTGATTGACCGTTTTCATTTGTTGTCCTTGCCTTAATTCCAATAACGTTAAAAGGCTCAATTTTTACCGTTTGCATAGTTTTAAATTTTATTGTTCGATGCAAAGTTAGATTGACCTTATGTCAAAGGTGTGTCAGGGGTTGAAAGACAATTTTTTCTGCATTCCTCAAAATATTCTTCCAAGGTTATTTTATGTGGATTGAATTTTTTATCGGTTACTACTAGGTTTTGAATGCGGTCGAGCCTAAACGCCCGAAAGGCATTTCTCATTTGGCAATAAGCTATTAAAATCCAATTATCTTGCGTGGTGTATAGTGCAAATGTAGCCTTACCCCTTTTAGGACATCGCTAAATTCATAAAATTATCATTAATGTTGTCTGTTTCGGGGAAGAATTCTTCCCCGAAACGGTTCTTGTATTCCCTGGGCGGCATATCCCCGATGGATGAATGGGGATGCCTTGTATTGTAATCCTCCATCCATTTTTGGGTCAGTGTCCTTACTTGGTGCAGGTCGTTGAACCAATAGGCATCGAGCACATCCTCCCTGTAAAACCTGTTCAGTCGTTCCATATATCCGTTCTGCATGGGCTTGCCGGGCTGGATGAACTGCAGCTCCACCCGTCTGCTCTTGCACCATTGCGATAGTGCCTTGGATATGAACTCAGGGCCGTTGTCGCAGCGTATGGTCTTTGGCAGGCCTATTTCTTCCCCCAATTGTGATAAGGTCTCCACCACCCTTATAGCTGGATAGTTAAGCCCCACGTCCATGGCCAGGGCCTCCCGGTTGCAGTCGTCCATCACATTGAACACCCTTATCTTCCTCCCATCTGACAGTACATCGGCCATAAAGTCCATGCTCCAGACCTCGTTGAGCTCCATCGGGGCCTCCAATGGGTTCTTGGTCCTTGCGGGAAGCCTCTTCTTGTGCTTCCTCCTGAGTTTTAGGTTCATGGACCTGTAGACCCTCAGCACCCGTTTTCTGTTCCAGTTGTGGCCTTCGCGACGCAAACGCTTGTAATATACCTCGAATCCCCTTGTCGGCAGCTCTTCGGCCAGCTTGGAAAGGGCGTCGATCACCTCGGTGTCGTCCCTTCTGCTATGGTAGTACCACATTGACCGCGCAAGGTCCAGCACCCCGCAGGAACGCGATATGCATACCGAATACGTCTCCTGGAGATATTTGGCGCGCTGCTTCTTGTCGGAAGGCCCTAGAACTTTTTTGACAGTACGTCCTTGAGCATACGGATGTCCAAACTGGCATCGGCGTACATCTGCATGAGCCTGCGGTTCTCCTCCTCAAGCTCCTTCAAGCGCTTCATATGGGCAACTTCCATGCCCCCGTACTTCTTGCGCCAATAGTAGAAAGTGCTCTTGTCGATCCCCAACTCCCGGGATATCTCCCCGACGCTCCGACCTTGTTCGTTCTCTTTCAGTGCCTTGATGATCTGGCTCTCGGTAAACTTGCTTTTTTTCATGTGACAGTTAAAATTTAAAGTTAGAAAATTCTAATTTTAAGCTGTCCTATTTTTAGGGAAGGCTACAATGTCCCGATAAACCGTTTTAGGGAAGGCTACATTTTTAGGGAAGGCTACACTAGAATCAGGCTAAAGATTCGAAGTGTGCGAAAGCATCCGAATCAAAAAGGTTGGCGTCGGTTTTCTGATATAAATATTTTGCTTTTCTTCTTAATAAGCTCTAATATTCCCAAGTGGTCTTCGGCTTCTATGAGATCAACAAAATTGGAATCAGCGAGACAATAAACGAAAAATTGTTCTTTTTTTGAAAAGGGGATTTTTAATTCCTGCAATCGAAGGGAATCGTTGAACAAATACTCAAACTCCTCTAATTTAATAGTTTGTTCATTTTGTTCTACCAATTTTTTTAGCTTTTTGGTTCTCCCCGATGCTCTATTTAGAATTTTATGCAGATTGATGCTAATTCCCAATCCAAAGTAGTGTCCATACAAATTAACAAACTTTCCATTATCAGCTTCAAACAGTTTTCGTTCATATTGGGAAAGGACCCTCACATCGGCATTGGGAAGCCCCAAAGAAGAAGCATCAACATTTTTTGATAACCTTAATGCTGAAATGTCCTTGTCCAAGATTCCAGTCAGATTATATGGTCTTACAACCACTTCTTCCAATTCGTTGATAAGCTCCTCTAAATCTATCCTCAAATGGTTGGAGGATAAAATATCCTCTGTTACAACCAGATATTTATGCTTTAGTTGAACAGATGAAAATAATAGTGTATCCTTTGATATGACACCTATAGAAAAACGTCCATACGAATCGGTTATGGTCCCTCTCTTGCTAGTAAGGTTTAGAATGTGTACGCCTTCAACCTCAGTGTTAAGGCTTTTGACCGTGCCATTTAACATAAGTCGAGTCTCTTGACCAAATCCGAAAGAGATTGTGAAGAGTAAAGCAAAAAAAATTATATGTTTACTATAGGTTTTCATTTTTTTTGTCGCTCCTTTATATATGAAAATAGAAAACTGAATACAGTAACATAAAAAATGATGGGTAATATAAACCTATACAAATCCGAGAATTTTGGTCTTGAGCGTCCTGAAAATACCTCTGATAAATAAGTAAAAACATTTTCCGGGAATTTTATTATACCATTCGAATCATAAAGCAATATTCCGCCTAGTACAATTAATATAAATATTTGACTCGTCAGTGCATAAAATACCAAAAAAAAAATCTTTGCCTCTCAAGTGACGAATAGATGTTTCATTTTGAAAAACCTTTTTTAAAATTTTATTTGATGCCATTCTTAGGTTTGGAACCCCAATCATATCCGATAATACCCAATATCCATCATAACGAAGGAAAGGGTTCAAATTAGCCAGCAATGACAATGATATGGCCGAGCTGTATACTAAATAATTGTTTGTCCGAGTTATAAAAAAAAATAAAACCAATATGGAGGCAATCAGTAATTCGATATAGATTCCAGATAGATTCACGATGATTCTTTTATTCGGTTTTAATTTCCATATATCTGAAACATCGGCAAACATCACTGGTGAAAGTAGGTAAAAACCGAATCCAATATCCCCAAATTTAGCACCAAATCGATGACAGGCGGCAGCATGTCCCATTTCATGGAAAAACAACACTGTACCTGCAAATAAAATATATAATGCCCATTGACCAAAGTTGAGATTTTCAAGACCTATTTTGATGGAGTTAAAATGAGCGATTAATGTTCCAAAAACGACCAAAGAAAAAATAGCCAGTAAAAAGTAAAATAATTTATCTGAGAACAATGGGGACATAAGCCTCACTATTGGCAATATGGTCTTATTCTTTAGCAATGTGAAACTTAGCTTTAAATAAGAGGGCTTTCCTATTTTCTTAATTTCAACATTTGCTGATTCTATAATCCCGTAAGTGGCCAAGGTACCAAATAATAAATTGTCAAGCAGATTGGCAGACACACCTTTGTGTATACCATAAAGTTCATTTATCTTTTGAAGATTCCGTTTACCGTCCACTAATTTAATTATATCCAAAGTATCCTTATTGACATTTATGCGATGTCCATATTCAGTTTGTTTTATGATAAACTCGTTCTTATCAAAAGGAAGGATTTCAATGTTTGGTGATAAAACAGGTATTTTGCTTTTAACGTCCATTTAGGCTCGACTTATAGTTTTCCAATGCAACAAAAGAGACAACAGAAGTGAACACCCCATTAAAGTCTTGCAAGACAATGTTTGTTCCTTTATTATCCTTTTTCCATCCATAGATTTGTTTTTCAGGATCTAATATATCCGGTGAGGGTATTCTCATAGAATAGTTTCCCCTCCATGAGCCATTTTCTAATTGGGCATTTAACAAAATTTCCGACAAAAGTTTATCAGGCAGATTATCATAATTAAAAATATGCTTGGACTTGATTCTGCTCAAAAGGCACAAGGCAACATAAAATATATTATGAGCCCCATCCTTGACAGGATTGGATTTTTTATTTAATTCATTGCAACAAAGGTTGAATATTTTTTTATTCATATTGATACAACATGCTAACACCAAGAAAGAAATTGCATAATCCCTGCTTGTCCACCAGTATGGTACTTCATCTAAATCTTCGATTTTATCAATTAGAAATGACTCCAATTTTCGTTTTTTATCATTATTAATGCCTAGCTGACAAAAAACTAAATATGCAACAGCGCTAACACAGAAATGTGAATTTAACCAACCTTCAACGTTATTAACTTCCTTGGTGTTTAGTGAAGCCAATAGCTCTTTTTCATTTCTATAGGTACAAAAACCTCCATCTTCATTTTGAAAACTGAACCATTCTTCAAGTTCGTCTTCACAGAAATCAGTTCCCAGACTATGTAAGGCAAGTATTGTGAAGGACGTAGAGTCTGCGTCTGGTATCCAGTTTGAATTATATCCCCATAAATTCTTTTCTTCATAGCGATTGGAAAGTAAAAACTCCTTTGATTTACTCAAATCAAAATGGGACTTGTACCAGTGAGATAAAAAATAGCATACAAAGGAAGTAGTCCAAACATTACTGTTCCCTGCATCATTAAAATAATCTGTCCAACTACCATCTTCTTCTTGAATTTCAAATAAATAATGTAAGACTTCGGAATTTTCTATTTTGCCCGAACCATTACTCGATCTATCAATATGTTTTGATTTCAAGTATTTATTAAATCTTATATATCCATTTATATTCAGGTTGTTTATTGTGATTGTATTTTGCATCCGCTGCAATTCATCCTTCCATCTGGGCGCTTTATAATCTCTCACAAATTCAAAGGCCCTTATAATATGTTCATAAGCCTTTAAGTATAGTTCTTCGGCCACACCTTCCAGATAAAGAAGCTTTTTTTGATCACCTAAACTATATGATTCAATGTCATCGACTCTCTTTTCTAAGTGGTTTTTTGAAATATTGAACTGCTGATTAATATAGTCTTCCTCATAATCTGAAACATCATCCAATATTTGAAAAGCAACATAAAAATCCTTGTGCGATTTAAGAACGTTTTGGTATTCATTTCGATAATGTTTCCCTGTAAGTACAAATAGAGCGTCTATCGCTATTTTTCCAAAAGAAGACTTGTAATCGCATAAAACCTCATATTCCGCAAACGAAGATATATTGTGGCTTTGCTTGTCCAATTTATAAGCCTTAACATATTCAAATTTTCTTTTGCCCCATATCTCCCAAAATTCAGAATCAGTTTCAAAGAAAGTCGATAATATCTTGACAGTTTCCTCTTGGCAGATATTAATTGTTAGAAAGACGTTGAAATTCGATGTTTCTTTTTTGTTGTCAAAAATATCGTCCATCAAAATAATGGACCGATAGTAAAGAAATCCAGCGATTGACAACATATCCAACACCTCTTTATCAGAAAAATCGAAAGCTGAATTGAAAAGATATGGGTAATATAAATAGTAATCAGGGTTGTTCCGGATAAACTTTTGGTAGCAAATATTATCGATTACTTCCTTGGGATAGCCAAGCCCATTCAAGTATATCTGTACATTTTCAATCGCTTCTTTGAAAAGATTGTCATCTCTGTAATCAAAAAAATATTTTGTACTTATCAACCAATCACTGTTTATATAATTTTCTTAAAAATCAATTACGTAAATCCCTTATGTCCTTTAATATCTTTCTTTCCTCTTCACTAAAGAACATTGTATTGTTCTCATTCCAGCCTTCCAACTTTGGTATTGCAATAACTTGTTTGTTAAATCCTTCTTCAACATCGTAGTTAGTAGACAACTTTTTTGGTGATATGTGTTCTACAAGCGTCAATATATATTTGGCGTTTGAACTGTACCTGTAGCTTTCTTGGCCTAAAATGCCGTTCCTAACGTTGTCCACTTCAACAAAAGAAAGGAAGTATTTATCATGGACTTTACGATATTTTATCGTTGCTTTTGCCTCTATTAATATAAATACAGGCTTTTTTGATTTTTTCCCCTCAAGGGATGATGCCACAATCGCTTTAATTTTTTCTGGATCTTTTTGCGTTTCTATCTGAACAATTGCCATGGTTTCTCTTTCAATATAAATTTTACCCATATTGTTGTTATAGATATTGTCGTTTGATGGTGAGAACCCGATAATGAGAATAGGGTTTTCCCTAGATTCGATTTCTCCAACATATTTGAAAGTATAGTCTGAAAGATTGTCAATATCGAACATTCTGCTTTTTGAACGTACCATATCGGCGTTCCGAACAATCGTGGCTATGCCCCCAACGGCATCTAAATTTAGCTTTGTGTGGTTTTCTGTTCGACGACCCTGAATGATTTCTGCTTGATAGCCTTGGGGATTATTGTCTCCTTCATTATAAGTCATAAAGGAAACTTCGGTTAACATAGCGCCTTTTCCATCTTCCTGTACACTTTCACGATAAAAGCCATAAAGATTAAATGGATTCGATATTATATTCTGTGGGATGCTTTTAATAGCTTTTATTATAATATCCTTTGCGGTTTCTCCCCTAACAAAGACCTCCTCCAAACTGATAATATAAGGACTCAACCAAATTGTATCCTTTTTACTTAAGTTATTTTTTTTGATATTTTTTTTTCGATAAGCTAAATGAGAGAATTCTATATTATTGGATTCGACAAAATAATCAATTGAAAATTTCCCAACTTCGTTTGTGGTTGTTCCCTGACCTTTTTCATCAGTGATGTGGGCAAACTGTATTGGCTCCCTGGTCATCGAATCCAAAACTATTTGAGAATGTAGATGAATACTCCCAAGAAAAAAGACAATAAAGTATATCTTTTTCATAAATCAGGCATCTTTTGGTAAATATTAAGACTAATTCGTTTAGAACAATATACATCTATTTGAATTATTTAGCTGAATTGCAACGAATTAATAAAGAAATTATATAGGATATTAGGGCAAAAGAAATCCGGATTCATTTATCATGAATCCGGATGACAAAAGTTTGATAGGTTTAGAAAGTGTAACTAGCTCCAATATAGCCTCTACAATCACCACTTGTACAAGCATAATTACTCTCGTTTTTCCACTTTGCCATCTCTAATCTTTGCTCTAGTTCTTCGACTTTGAAGTTTTTTAAATCTTCACTTTTGTTCATAATTATAGTTTTAGGTTAATGCAATAAAATGCCTTTCTATTTGTAGTATTAAACTTATGAATATTTTTTTAAATTGACACTATCTGGGTTCAGATTATTCAAAATTTTTCTTAAAATGAAATCCACTACAATTATTACAATACTGTTTTGTAGCCTTCCTTAAAAATGTAGGATATCGTTAAATTCAGTGACCTCCTTTGTATTTCTAATATTAAATGATTTAGCGATAATAGTTTCGATATCCTCCTTCAAAAAGTTTGAACTCTGTCCCGTTGAGGTCAC
>PAAX01000018.1 GCA_002698995.1 Ignavibacteriota bacterium
AGAATAGTATTATACAGTACCACAGGGGAGAGAGTAGAGGAGATAGTAAATAAACATCAAGCCAAAGGGTATTATGAGATAAATTACAATGCAAGAAAAAAAGGATTATCAAGCGGGATATATATACTAAGAATGGAAGTAAAGGATGAAAACAATATCCCAAGATATACAGATGCATTAAAGATGATATTGGTTAAATGAGTAATGAGTATTTAGTATACAGTATTGAGAAAAAAAGAGATAAACAAAAACTCCCGCAATTTAAAAAATTGCGGGAGTTTATCGGTGGTCATCTACTAACGTAGATAAACTCGAACTGACAAGAAAATCGTCACTTCGAGTAAGGAGCGAAGCGACGCATCGAGAAGATACAGAATGAATCAAGATTTCTCAATCGCTGAGCTCAATCGAAATGACAGAATGTTTGAATATAGTATTGAGAAAAAAAGAGATAAACTCGACCTGACGGGGAAATCGTCACTTCGAGTAAGGAGCAAAGCGACGCATCGAGAAGAGAAAGAGCACAGAGTTCTCGATTCCCATTGGTCACTCGAACTGACGAAACGCAGAGTTCTCGACTCCTTTCAGTCGCTCGAACTGACAAGAACCTCACTTTGAAAAGTTGAGACGTTAAAATGTTTAGAAGTTTATGGGGGTACTTCAGGATGTGGATGGAGTACTTCATAGCTTCAATTTCGGAGCTCTTTATTTCAATGGTTGAGCTCAGAACTTCGATTACCCTCTTTTAATCCTCAATGATTAACCAAAAAGATTCGATTTTTCACCAAAAAGAGTCAATGTTTCACAAAAAAGATTCAAAATTCCGGCAAAAAGCTTCAACATTTCACCAAAAAGCTTCAAACTCTCAGCTTAGAGCTGTAATTTTTACAGCTCAGAGCCTCAAAGGTTTAGCTCCGAGCTCCAATCACTAACCTTTTAGCTGAAAACGGGATTATTTTTGCTCGCTTTTTGAGTATTTGAAGTGGCTGTTTGATTCTTTTTGCTGCAAACTTAAGGTAGAATTCCAGACTTGGGATGAATCTTACTACAATAATGAGGAATAAAACTGAAATAAAAATCAAAAGAAAATTGTTATTTTCAATCGATGAGAAAATTAATTCTAATATTGATCTTAATAAATCTTCAGATTTACGGAAAAGAGGATTCTACTGATGTTAATCCTGTTAGACTAACTTTAATTTCTACTGCAACTGTTGGTGGATTTATTTACGCTTATGCAATTCAAAATGATATGTGGTGGAAAGGGGAAAAGAGCAAATTTCATTCTAACTGGAATCAAGACTGGCGTTATGCATTGGGTTCTGATAAATATGGACATTTTTATTTCGGTACTTTAATTTCAAAAACTTATTCCGATCTCTTTTATTGGTCGGGTATTTCAAAAGATAAAAGCAAACTTTACGGAGCAGTTCTCTCCTTTTCATATCAAACATTTATTGAAATTAGGGATGGATTTTCAAAAGATTACGGATTCAGCTGGGGAGATTTTTCCGCCAATCTCTTGGGTTCTTCTCTTCAACTGCTGAAATGCGAAATTGACTTTTTGAATTTCATCGATTTCAAAATTTCTTATTATCCTTCGGAAAGATTTAAGAACAATTCCAATCAATATATACTTGATGATTATGAAAGCACTTACAATTGGATTTCTATTAACAGCAATAAATTGATAAGTGAAAAAATTCCTTCATTTATAAATATTGCAGTCGGTCACTCAGTAAAAAGACTCGATTTTTCAGATAGTTACCATGAAATTTTTCTTTCATTGGATTGGAATTTTAAGGGAATAAAAACCGATTCATCATTTCTAAAAAAACTTTTTGAATATTTGGATTTTTATCATTTTCCCGCCCCGGCAGTTAAAGTTTATCCCGATTTAGTTTGGTACGGATTAAAATTCTAAATGATACAATGTATCAATCTAAAACATTTTTAAATTCCTTCGATAATCAATTAGTAAATAAAAAATCTTGAATTCAGACTAAAATCAAACTTATTAGTTTGGTTCACTTTTTGATTTTAATTGATGTTATAATTAGGTGGAAAAATAAAATATTCAATTATCATATTGCTGTTACTCGTTTTTACTTTTGAAATAAAAGCGCAGAGTACAAATCGTAATTTTCATGAAAAGCGGGTTGCATTTACAATTGATGATTTACCTTTTTCATTGAATTATCTTCCTTGGAATGAAAAAAGGGAACATGTACAAAAATTTCTCGGGTTATTAGAGGAGTATAAAATTCAATCGACAGTTTTTTTAATCGGCAGTTATGTAACCGATGAAAACTGGGAAATAATAACTGATTTTATTGATAAAGGACATCAGTTAGGAAATCATACTTATTTCCATTCCGGTACTAACGGAGTTTCGGCAAAACAATACATGATTGATGTTTTATTATGTGATAAGATTATGTCAATTATTAAAGATGCTCATTCAAAAAACAGAATCCCAAAACTTGGTGTTGATGTTCATCAAAAAGCAATATTTGATGTACACAATAATTTTGAAAAGTATTTGGATAATAAAAACAGAAGCAGCGAAAAAATTTACTTCCGCTATCCATACCTAAAAAGGGGAAATTCAAGAATGAAAAGGGATTCGATTTATAATTTCTTGAATGAAACAAACCATATAATTGCACCGGTTTCTATAACTTCACACGATTGGAAATTTGCAGATGGTTTTTTTGAAGCATACAAATTAAATGATCAAGCAGAAATGGATAGAATTGGTGATGCTTATGTTAATCATGTTATTAGTCAGGTTAAAGAATCATTTAAGCATTCAAGAAGGGAATTAGGTTTAGCAATTGATCATGTTTTTCTGATGCATATGAATCTGATTAATGTTTTTCACTTTGATAGAATACTAAAATGGTTTGCAGAAAATGACTGGGAATTTATAACACTTGAAGAAGCAGTTCAAGACCGCTTCTACAGTTGGGAAGATTCATATCACGGTTCCGAAGGAATTCCTTGGCTTTACAGAGCAAAAAAGATTGTTAATTCACTTCCGTAATCTAATTTGAAATAAGCCGCATCATTAGTTAGAGTTTCTCAGTTTAAGGTAAATTAATCCGGCAGAATAATAAATTACAGAAGTAATAACACCAAAAACACTCGGCTGTAGTAAATCGGAAAAATCGAAAATCATATAAATGATGGTTGAGAAAATAGCAGCAGTCATTGTAAAGAAAACAATACTTGTATGATCACTCGATTTATCCTTAGAAAAAACTCCTACAATAATAGGAAGCAAAATTCCCGGTGCCCACAAAGAATAAGTAAGTAAAAGAAGATCAATAATATCGGGAAGGATTAAAGCGAGAGTAACACCCAAAGCACCAATAACAACTGAGCTTATTCTTGCAATACGCAGTTTTTTCTTTTCTGGAAGCTTATTAACAAAATACTGCTCAAGAAAATCTTTAGTAAAAATTGCTGTTGTTGAATTTAATATTGAATCTGCCGAAGACATAACAGCACTCATTAAAGCGGCAATTATTAATCCAGATACAATTGGATTATGGAGACGAAGAATAGTTAAAGGGAGAGCCTGTTCGGGATCAATATCGGGAAAGAAAAACTTGGCATAAACACCAATTGAGAAAATCATTATAGGGAAAATTAAAAGAAGAATTAATCCGGCACGGAAAATTCCTTTTTGTGTCTGCTTAACATCCGCTCCAACACAGAAACGGGTAACATAACCGGGAGCAAAAGTTTCACCTATTAAAAATGCAGCAAAAGTAGAGAGTAAAAATGTCCATCCCTTTCCACCGTCAATCGTAAAAAAATCCGATGGCAAAGCAGCAGTAATTTGTGTACTGCTTTCGTAAAGTTCGGGAATAATCATAACAACGGTAATAGCAAATCCGGCAAGAAGAATTAAAAATTGGTAAAGATCAGTATATATAACTGCTAATAATCCCCCGGCAGTTGAATAAATAATAACTATCATTCCCCCTAAAATTACAGCAGTTAAGTAGGAAATATCGGGAATCATTGAGTTAATAATTTTTCCGAATGCAACCATTTGAGCACCGAGAACACCAATCGAAAAAAGGAGAGAAAGAATAAAAGATACAAATCGTTCTTTTTTGCCGAACCTGTGTTCAAAAAATCCGGCAACAGTATAAAGATGAGCTTTTCTAAAATAGGGAGCTATATATTTACCGGAAAACATAAATTGGAAATACCATCCGGTTGTAACCAAAACCATTATAATTCCCCATTCGTAAGTTTTTCCTATGGAACCGATTGAAGCGCCCCCTCCAATAACGGTAGCTCCCATACTAGCCATAAGAAGAAACCAACCTATATTTCTCCCGGCAACAAGAAAATCATCCTGGTCTTTTATATTTCTTGCTTTGCGGATTCCCTTTGTAATAATGAAGAGAAAGTAAACTGCTATTATTAAATATTGTATGTAGTTATAATTTACATCAGACATAAGTACTTTCAATTTGTTTCTAATAAAGAGTAGATCAGGATCAAGAGTAAGATCAAGAAAAAACTTAATCCATATTCTTAATCTTAATCATAATCTTGATCTTAATTCATTCCTGCTGCTATATAAACTCCTTGGTTATATATTTTGAGTTCATCAATCTGGCAATTGCCATATAGTTTGGATTAAAGCAGATTCTGTTTCCAACTTTATAATGATATTTAGAATCACCTAAATCGTAAACAGTCATATCGGAAGTAGTTCCGAAGAACTTAACATTATCATCTTTTGGAACAAGATTGTTATAGTCAACATCAATCAAACCGAAATCGACAATTGCTCTGTAAGTTTCATGTGATTCTGAATCGAATTCTTGAGTGTGACCAATACTCACATCGGAAATTACTCCATCCGGTTTATACTCTTTTTTCTCCAGCTCTACTATTTCAGCTTCAAACTCAAAAGCATCAGTATTGAGATCCAAGAATTGACCGTTTTCTAAAAGCTCTCTACCTAAGAATACAGTTTCACCAATTCTTAAATGATTAACTCCCTGAGGAAGTTTTTTCTGATTAATTAAAGAGAGAGTTATTGAACTGCCGCCGGAAACCAAATCAATCTTTCTTTCAAATTTTTCTTCAAGAAGTAGTTTATATAGTGAAAGCTGAATAAGCTTATCGTATGTAGGCTCAACACCGTACATACATCCTAAATTTGTACCCAGACCAATAACTTTAATATTGGAAAGCTGAAAAATCTGCTCATAAAAACTAACAATATTATCACGGATAACCCCTTCACGCAGTTCACCCATTTCAATCATAACAATTATTTCATGAATCTTACCTTGTGCTTTAGCTTCTTTATTTAATTCATTAATTGTTTGATGGGAACTGTTTAAGGAAATATCGGCATACTTAATAACATTTTTAACCTGCTTAATTGCGGGAGGTTTTAAGTAAACTGTTTTTACATCCGGTCTAATTTCCTTAATAACTTTTAAGTTGGAAATTCTTGCATCTCCAATTGAGTGAAGATTTTTAATGGAATCATCGGAAATCATCTTTTCTAAAATTTTTTTATGTCCATTAGCAATCTTTGTAGTTAAAGTCCATTTGATATCATGTTTGCGTAGAAACTTATCAAGCTTCTTTATATTATCAACTACTTTATTTGTATTAATTTTTAGGATAGCCATAATTTATTTCTCTTTATTAAATCTCATTTCAGCATATTTAGAAGTAAACCCGATTCGTTCATAAAGTCTTTTAGCCGGATTTTCATACTCAACATGAAGTTTAACATTTCCATTGCACTCTTTAAGTGCACGTTCTACAATCTGCTTACCGATACCTTTACCTCTGTAATCGGCATCAACTGCAACATACACAAGAATATGTTCGGGAATGTAATCTTTCATATTTGTGTTGTTGATAATTAATGCACCGACTAAATTATTATCATATTCGGCAGTTAATAAAAATCCGCCAAGATCAGAAAAAGCATAATCTAAGCATTTGCCAATTGCATCTTTTGAATCACCGAATTTGTCTAAGTGCACATAAAGAAAATCTACAATCTGTTGTTTTTTATAAGTATTATTTAATTGTTCATAAGAATCGAACCTGTTGATCGATAACATTTCATTACCTCCATTAATGTCGTTTATATTAAAATGAAAAAAGGAAAATCAGTTGAATTCGTAGGAAAAATATGTCTGTTCGAATAAGTAGATTAAAGAGAACCCACTTATAAATATTATGAGTTGATCTTTTTGTTTTGGAGAAAAAATAATTACCTCTGTAATTGAAGATGTACAAAAGTAAGGAAAATTCTTCAATTTCTCAATTTTTGAGGAAGTAACTGACTTCAAAGCCGATAAACATTAGTAATTTTTGAGTTATTAAATTTATATTTTGTGCATAAAAATTTATAAAGGAAAGCAGAAATGATACTTGATTTCACTAGTAATTTAGAAAAGTATAAGTCCCTTTCGCCAAACTTAGAAAAGGGAATTAATCATTTGCTGAAAAATGATTATTCACAAAAAGAAGCCGGCAGATATGAAGTTTTTGAAAATGAAATTTTTGTTCTTGTAAATAAATATAAGACTAAATCTGTTGAAGATTGCAAATTGGAAGCACACAAAAGATTTATTGACATTCAAATAATGATTAAGGGGAATGAAAAGATAGGCTATACATTGTTAAATAATCAAATTCCTTCCGTGGAATATTCAGATGAAAATGATGTAATGTTTTTTGATTCGGAATATGATTTGTTTTCTCTCAATGAAAATATGTTTACGCTGTTTTTCCCTTATGATATTCACATGCCCGGAATTGTAAATCAAAAGGCCGAAGATATTACTAAAATTGTGATGAAAGTAAAATATGATTTGGACTGAAAATGATTGTTCTATTCAATAAACCTTTTCAAGTTCTATCTCAATTTACAGATGAAGAAGGAAGAAAAACTTTAGCTGAGTTTATAAAAATTCCTAATGTTTATGCTGCGGGGCGACTCGATTATGACAGTGAAGGATTGTTAATCTTAACCGATAACGGCAGACTTCAGAATTTATTATCCGATCCAGAACATAAACTTCCCAAAACATACTGGGTTCAAGTTGAAGGTGAAATTACCGATCAAGCAATATTAAAACTTGAACAAGGAGTTTTAATTAAAGGGATAAAAACAAAGCCGGCAAAAGCAAAAATTATAAGTGAACCGAAAATCTGGGAAAGAATTCCCCCAATTAGAGAAAGAAAAAATATTCCCACAAGCTGGATTGAATTACAGATTAAGGAAGGAAGAAATAGACAAGTCAGAAAAATGACTGCAGCAGTTGGTTATCCAACATTAAGACTTATCCGCTTCTCAATAGGAGAATATGAGATTGGTGATTTGGGTCCGGGTGAGTATAAAATTATTTAGTGATTGTCCAATCTTCAATTTTTAGGTTGACTATTCTTTGAAATTCTTTAACATTTTTTGTGACTAAAATTCCATCATTTGCCAAAACAATTGAAGCAATTATTAAGTCATTTGGACCTATAATTTTTCCTTTCGCTGAAAGTGAGAAACGAATTTTTGAATAAAATTCTGTGGCTTTATCATCAAACGATACTACTTCATAAGGGTTTAAAAATTTGTTTATTATATCAAGATTTTGCTTTTTTCTTTTACTTTTTTCTGCCCCAAATAAAAGTTCGGCTTTTACAATTGATGCAATTTTAATATTTGCTGGATTTAATAACCCTAGATTTTTTGCTATTCCGTCATACTCACCTTTTAAGAAGTAAATACAAATATTTGTGTCTAAAAAATAATTCAAAAGTTTTCTCTTTTAAGATCATCATTAAAATCTAATTTATTATCTCTTATAAATGAGTCATCCCTTAATTTGCCAAATAAAGAGAAATAGTTATCAGGCCATTTATTTTCAATGCTTTTCTTAATTTTAGTAGAAACCCATTTAGAAATTGATGAGTTCTCAGATTTTGCAGCAATTTCTATTTTATTTAGTGTTTCTTTATCAATATATAATGATATCTGTGGCATCATTGTACCTCTTTTTTCGAAAATTAATAATTTCCAAGTATATAGACAAGTATAAAAACAATCCAAATAAAATTGTGCTTAGCTGAGATTTTTTCTCAATGAATGTTAATCCAATAATTAAATGAGTTCTATTACTAATTTTCATTTCTTGATTACATTTTTTCAAATATCTATATTGAATGGTTAATTTAAAAATTAGAAAGCAGTTTTGTATTGAATAGAATAGAAATTACAGAGTTATCGAACGGAATTAGAATTGTCTCCGAAAATATTCCTTATGTTAAATCCTTTTCACTTGGATTTTGGTTTGATGTAGGCTCAAGAGATGAAATTCAAAAGAACAATGGCATAAGTCATTTTTTAGAACATATGTTCTTCAAAGGAACAGAGAAAAGAAGTGCTAAAAGACTTTCCGATGATATTGAATCATTAGGTGGTTACTTAAATGCGTTTACTTCTAAAGAGCAGACTTGCTTTTACGGTAGAGGATTGGAACCACATTTAGAGAAAACATTTTCAGTTTTGTCTGATATGATTCAAAACTCAGTCTTTAAGGAAAATGAAGTGAAAAAAGAAGCACAAGTAGTAATTGATGAATTGTATGATATTGAAGATTCACCTGAAGAATTAATATTCGATAAATTTGAGACTAGCATTTTCAGCGGCAATTCATTGTCTTACCCAATTATTGGAACTGAAAAGAATCTACAGAACTTTAAAAGAAATGATTTGATTGAATTTGTTAAATCTAATTATGGGTTTAACAATTTTTATATTGTTGCATCCGGCGCAATTGATCATAAAAAATTACTTAAGCTGGCTGATAAATATATAACCAAAGATTTGGGCATCACTAAAAAGAAAAGAGATACTTTCAAAAAAGAAACAATCAAAAACAGTTTTGTCTATAAAGAAATTCAGCAGGCTCATTTAATTATGGGAAGAACTACATACGGGTACAACAGCAAGAGAAGAACAGAGTTAAGTGTGCTTGGTCAAATTCTTGGTGAAGGAAGTTCATCCCGGTTGTTTCAATCAGTTAGAGAAAGAAACGGAATTGCTTACCAGATTAATTCATTCTTAAATTCTTTTTATGATGTTTCTACATTCGGTATTTATTATTCAACTAATGATAAGAATGTTGAGAAGGCTCAGAATCTAATTCTAAATGAATTGACTAAATTAAAAAATAAGAAAGTATCAGACAGAGAATTAAAAAGAGCAAAAGAATATTTGAAAGGTTCAATATTAATGAGTCTTGAAAGTACAACAAACAGAATGTTGAGAATTGCTCAATCGTACATTTATTTCAATAAAATTAAATCAGTAGAAGAAACTATAGAAGAAATAAATTCTGTTACTAAAGAAAAGATTTTAGAATTATCAAATGAACTTTTTGATGAATCAAAATTTTCTAAATCAATTATAAGTTCAAAAAATTTGCTGCTGCATAGTGCGGCTTAAGTTTTAAGGATATATATGCCAAAGATTACCATTGACGGAAAAGATTTTGAATTTAAACAGGGACAGACAATTATAGAAGCGGCAAAGGATGCTGGAATAGATATTCCTCATTTCTGCTGGCATCCAAAATTATCTATTTCAGGTAACTGCAGAGTTTGTCTTGTTGAAGTTGAAAAAATGCCTAAGCTGGTTATTGCATGTTCAACATTAGCAGCAGATGGAATGGTAGTTAATACTCAATCTGAAAAAACTTTAGATGCCCGTCATGCTGTAATGGAATTTATTTTAATTAATCATCCTTTGGACTGTCCAATTTGTGATGAAGCGGGTGAATGTAAATTGCAGGATTATGCTTTCCAGCATTCTGTTGGTGAAAGTAGATTTGTTGAAGAAAAAGGACATAAAGATAAAAGAGTTGAACTTGGTCCTAGAATTATGTTCGATGGTGAAAGATGTATTTCTTGTTCAAGATGTATTAGGTTTTCTGATGAGATTGCTAAAGAGAATCAGCTTACTTTTATCCGAAGAGGAGATAGAGTTACAATTACCACTTTTCCTGGTGAATCATTTGATAATCCATACACATTAAACACGGTTGATATTTGTCCTGTTGGTGCTTTAACGAGCAAAGATTTTAGATTCAAATCCAGAGTATGGGATATGTCCCATACTAAATCAATCTGTGTCGGTTGTTCAAGAGGATGCAATATTGAAATAGGTGTTAGAAATAATGAAATATTAAGACTTGTTCCTAGAGATAACGAAGAAGTTAATCAATCTTGGATGTGTGATTTTGGCAGACTAAATACATTCAAACATGTAAACTCTGATACAAGAATTGAAGGTGCTTATATAAATAAAGATGGTTCGGTTCAAAAAGTAAGCTGGGAAGAAGCTTCTAAAGAAGCTTATTTCAGAATGAAATCTTTCAAGAACTCAGAACTTGCATTTATCGCTTCTGCAAAAGCAACTTTGGAAGATAATTATGCTTTTCTTCAATTAGCAAAAAGTTTTGGTGTTCAGAATATAAGTTACATTAATCATATCAATCCTAATGATAGAGATGAAATTTTAATAAGAGAAGATAAAACTCCAAACTCACTTGGAGTTGATTTGATTTTAGGAAAAAGCCGATCATCAATTAAAGAAATTGTTGATGGAATTAAATCGAAAAAGATAAAAGGGATATTTATAATTGAAGATGATTTGGTTTCAGCCGATGAATCCTTAAAAGAGGCAATAAGTAAATTGGATTTATTGATTTCTACAGCAACAAATAAATCTCAAACAACTGAAAATGCTGATATAGTTTTTGGTGCTTCAACTTATGCAGAAAAAAATGGAACCTTTGTTAATTTTAAGGGAAGAGTTCAAAGAATAAGACCTGCTGTTGCCACAGAAAATATGGAAAGATCTTTAGATCAGATGGCAATGAGCAGACTGGATAAATTCGGTACTAAATTTGACAGATGGGCAAAGGGGAAAAAATATGATGCAAAACCAAGCTGGCAGATTATCTCCGAAATTTCGGAATATGGCAACAGTAAATTAAAATTTAATATGGCAGAAGAAATTTTTGATGAGATTGCTAATAAAGTTCCCGAGTTTAAAGGGTTGGATTATGATGTTATCGGTGAATTAGGATTTCAACTAGAAAAGTTAAATGAAAAATCCAAAGCAACGGCTTAATTGGAGATAATGAATATAATGGGTTTTTTACAATTTATTTGGGATGGTATTTGGGCAGTTTTAAGTCTGGGCAATTTTGCATTGATAAAAATTCTCCTTATTGCAAATATCATTCTTATTACAGTTTCTTATTTAGTTTATTTTGAAAGAAAAATAAGTGCATGGACTCAAAATAGAATTGGACCAAACAGAGTTGGCTGGCGCGGTGCTCTACAGCCTTTTGCAGACGTGTTCAAACTTTTATTAAAGGAAGATATTGTTCCCGAAAAAGCAAATAAACCTCTACATACGTTAGCCCCTTTTATTGCTTTATTTGTGGCATTTTCTACTTATGCAGTTTTGCCAATTGGACCTGCAATTCAGATTGGCGAAGAAACTGTTAATTTAGTTGTTGCCGATATAAACATGGGAATTCTATACGTTCTTGCATTAACTTCAATTGGTGTTTATGCAATAACTTTTGCCGGTTATTCTTCCGGAAGCAAATATTCTTTATTAGGGGGAATCCGTTCTTCTGCTCAAATGATTTCTTATGAAGTATCAATGGGATTTTCGATTGCCGGAGTGGTGATGATGGCAGAATCTTTAAGTCCTATTAAAATTGTTGAATCTCAATCCGGTTTATTGTGGAATGCATTAATTCAGCCAATTGGATTTATAACTTTCGTAGTTGCAGCTTTTGCAGAAACAAATAGATTACCATTCGATTTACCTGAAGCTGAACCTGAACTGGTAGGAGGTTTTCATACTGAATATTCCAGTATGAAGTTTGCGGGATTTTTCTTAGCTGAATACGCTAATATGATTATTGCTAGTGCAATGATTATAACTCTTTATCTCGGCGGCTGGCAGATACCTTATATTGAAACTTTAAATCTTGGTACAACAGTTACAACTATATTACAGATTTCTGCTTTTATGGTTAAAATGGGAGCTCTATTGTTTTTCTTTATTTGGGTTAGATGGTCGATTCCAAGATTCAGATATGACCAATTAATGTCTTTAGGCTGGAAAGTTATGTTCCCGTTATCATTATTAAATGTAGTTTATGTTGCAGTTATTATAATGCTGTTCAATGTGTAAAGGTTAGAAGATTATGGCTGTTAAGAAACGAGCAAAAGATTTAAATATATTAGAAAAGTTATACATTCCTGAAATTGTTAAAGGTATGACCTTAACTTTAAAGAACATGTTCAGACCTCGCGTTACTATGGAATATCCTGAACAGAAATTTGAACCACCAGCATCATATAGAGGAAGACCTGTTTTAGTGCAAGAACAAGATGCCGGTGAAAGATGTGTTGCCTGCGGATTGTGCTCTAGAGTCTGCCCGGCTTTAGCTATTGAAGTTCAGGCAAATGAAACCGACAGAGAAAAAGAACGTTTCCCGGAAAAATTTGAAATTAATATGTTAAGATGTATCTTCTGCGGCTTCTGTGAAGAAGTTTGTCCGGAAGAAGCAATTGTAATGAGTAAAGATTACGAATTGGTTTACACGAATAGAGAAGATGCAATTTACGGTAAAGATAAACTTCTTGTTCCTGTTGAGCAATTACAAGATAGAATAGATTATCTGCGAAACTTTAAGTAGAACAAATTTTATAAAGTAGGTAGATTTAGATTTGCTCAACTATGTTGATTAAAAAACACTTAATATTATTCTTCATTTTTATTTACCCTTTAATTGGGCAGTCAATTAATCCATTTATTAAAATTGACTTTCCGCATTATACAGGGCAGAATCAAAGATTTCAATCCTCTCTAATACTCAATCAACCTGAATTTGATTTTACGCATTTAAAAATTAAAATTACATCGGATAAGAATTTTGTAATAAATAATGCGTCATTAAAAAGACATGCTGAAGTAATACCCCTCATTATAGATAGAGTAAGCAGAACTGAAAAAGTAATTTTAATCAATTATGAAAAGGGAAGTGAACTTTTAGCGTCTCAGGTTATGCTTAATCTTATTTGTGATATAGAAGGAACATATAAATTTAATTTTGATGTTGAATACTTCTATAATAACGAAGAAATATTTAATTGGAGTTCCGATGATTTTAATAACTCTAAACAGAAAGAAAACCAGGTAGAAGTTCTAGGAAACAGTAAAAACTATTCCGCAAAATTTAATAAAGGATTTAATTTCTCATTTAAGGATATTTTTAATGGAAAAGTAAATCTGTTTCAGTTTTGGTTTAAATTGGATAGTATAAAAGCTGCCATCTTTAATTTGATTAACAATTACGGTGATACACTCCTCAGCATAAATTCAAACAAACTACAGTTTTTAGAAATTCTAAAAGCTGATAATCAAATTGATTTTAGTCAATCATTTATATCAATAAATTCATGGTATAAAATTTCGTTTGTTATAGATAATGCAAACAGAAAATTGTTAATATTCTTGAACGATAAATTATTTTCTACAGTTGAGAATATTGATAATAGTTTTATTGCCGAGAACAGCATAAAGTTGATTTCTAATAATTCAATAACTATTGATGAAATTACATTTGGAAAAGCTGAATTACAATCGTTTGAATACAACGACTTTAATTCAATTGAATCATATCCGATAAAGCAATTTAGTTTTAATGAAAATAGTACCGTTCAGTTAAAGTTTTCAAACAGTTCCTTCAAATATGTAAAGAACGGATTGACTTTGAATGACGTTAATATTGATCTTCAAGTAAATAGATTCGATACTTACATTGAACTAACTTGGGAAAAAAGCAGATTTAAAGATGCGTCATATTTCATGGTAGAAAAATCTTTTAACGGAACCAACTTTATCGAACTTTCTAAAGTTTTGGTAATGGATGATAAGAATAATTACAATTATGTAGATTATCTATCAAAAGAGAATGATATTTCTTATTATAGAATATTACAGGTAAATAAAGACAGCTCCGAAGTATTTTCGAACAATATTAAAATCGGTACCGGCTTAACAAACGTATTTGATCTAAAGCCGAATTACCCAAATCCATTTAATCCGGTTACACAAATAAGTGTAGAAATGTATGAATCTTCAGAAGTTGAAATAGCTGTTTTTGATGTGGTTGGAAAACGAATAGTAACTTTATTTGAAGGTACCCTTTCACAAGGTATATATAATTTTCAATTTGACGGATCAAATTTTCCGTCAGGTTTATATTTCTGCGAAGTAAAAACTCCGCTAGGTAATCAAGTTCAAAAAATGCTTTTAGCAAAATGATTAATTTTACTTTTACTCTTATTTTATAAAATAATAGGATGCGATATCTATAATGGCTGATTTAGAAGAAAAAATTGTTAATAAATATCTTAATGAAATAGATCTTAAACTTACCGAATGGATGGCTAAATACGGACTAAAAATTTTAAGAATTGGACTTGGAGTAGTATTCTTTTGGTTTGGTGTCCTCAAATTTTTTCCGGGTTTAAGTCCGGCAGAAAACTTGGTAAGAAATACTATCTATTTCATACATCCCGATTTATTCATCCCGGTTTTAGCATTGTGGGAATCTATAATTGGAATCGGACTAATTACAGGGAAATATATGAGATTTACTCTGTTGTTATTGTTCCTTCAAATGCCGGGAACTGCAATGCCGATTTTTATTTTACCGGATGTTGTTTGGACAGCATTTCCTTACGGTTTAACTCTTGAAGGACAGTATATTATTAAAAATATTGTTCTAATTAGTGCCGGATTAGTTCTTGGTGCTACAGTAAGAGGAGCAAAAATTAAACAATAGAGTCTATCTATAATTGTTATAGCTAAATCATTCTTTTTGATGAATTAAAATTATAATATAAATATTGATAATTCATTAAAAAAATCGATATTTTGTTAAATCAATTAACAAGATATTAGAGTTATGCTATCAAAAGTTTTATCGAGTGCAACTTTTGGCATTGACGCCTATATTGTTGAAGTTGAAACTCACTGTGAAAAACAGATTCCCGGCTTTACAATTGTTGGTCTGCCCGATAACGCAGTTAAAGAAAGTAGAGAAAGAGTTACTGCAGCAATAAAAAATTCCGAATTGGAATTTCCGCTTAAAAAAATAACCGTCAATTTAGCTCCGGCAGATATTAAAAAAGAGGGGAGTTCATTCGATCTTCCTTTAGCAATTGGAATATTGTCTTCAATTGGTAAAGTTAAAGAGGATAATCTGAATGAAATAGTATTTTTAGGTGAACTCTCTTTAGACGGATCTTTAAGAGGAATTAAAGGAGCTTTATCTATTGCGGTAGAATGCAGAAAAAATGGAATTAAAAAGATTATTCTTCCAAAAGAATCCTCTAATGAAGCTTCAATAGTTGATGGGATTGAAGTCTATGGCTTTGAAAACTTAAACGATGTAGTAGATTTCATAAATGGAGAAAAA
Source organism: Ignavibacteriota bacterium (assembly GCA_002698995.1). Classification (GTDB taxonomy): domain Bacteria; phylum Bacteroidota; class Ignavibacteria; order Ignavibacteriales; family Melioribacteraceae. Next base: position 15,576 of record PAAX01000018.1, read on the forward strand.
CATTTTAAACCGGTTACTTCCGATTTGAATTTAATTTTCTCAGAAGTAAATCAATATCACTTAGATTTTTCCGATGTAAAAGGGCAGGAAAATGTGAAACGAGCATTGGAAATTGCTGCAGCCGGCGGGCACAATATTATTATGATTGGACCTCCGGGTTCGGGAAAAACTATGCTTGCAAAAAGACTTCCCACAATTCTTCCTCCTTTATCATTTAATGAAGCTTTAGAGACGACAAAAATACATTCAGTTGCGGGAATTTTATCAAAGTCAAAAGCATTAATAACTGAACGACCTTTTAGAAGTCCACATCATACGGTTTCGGATGCTGCATTAATTGGGGGAGGATCTTTTCCAAGACCAGGTGAAGTTTCATTTGCTCATCACGGAGTTCTGTTTCTTGATGAATTACCGGAGTTTAAGAAAAATGTGTTAGAAGTAATGCGTCAACCTTTAGAAGATTCCAAAGTTTCTATAAGCAGATCAAAAATGTCATTGGAGTTTCCGGCTAACTTTATGCTGGCAGCGGCTATGAATCCTTGTCCCTGCGGATTTTATACTGACCCGAATAAGGAATGTACTTGCAACACTGCAATGATTCAAAGGTATATGTCAAAAATATCCGGACCGTTACTAGATAGAATTGATATTCAAATTGAAGTTGCTGCGGTTAAGTACAGTGAATTATCATCAAAGGAAAAAGGAGAAAAATCCGTTGATGTTAGAAGAAGAGTTATCAAAGCAAGACAAATTCAGACCGAGAGATTTTCTGATAATATATTCATAAACAACAATGCGGATATGGGTTCAAAGGAAGTAAGACAGTATTGTAAACTAGATAATGCAGGTTCGGAATTATTAAAAATGGCTATGACGAAATTAGGTCTTTCCGCAAGAGCCTATGATAGAATATTAAAAGTGAGCAGAACAATTGCTGATCTTGAAAACTCAGAAAGAATTTTACCACAGCATGTAAGTGAAGCGATTCAATATCGTAGTTTAGATAGAGAATTGTGGAATCATTGAGGAAACAAACCAAGTTCTTCAAAAAGAATTTGGTTTGTTATACTTAACATTAATATCAAGACAAATCGAAAAAATCCTATAAAACAAAAACTTGCATATTTTGAAAAATCATTCTATATTTGAGGCTCGTTTGGAAACAAACATGTTCTTTTGGGGCGGACGCCGGAGTTGGAGAGCCGGGGCGGACTGTAAATCCGTTGGCGGAAGCCTTTGGGGGTTCGAATCCCTCGCCGCCCACATATTGAAACTTGATGAAGGAGATGAGAATCCCGTTCAATTCGCACTTCGTTAAGTTTTTCTCAAAATTAAATATTCCTTTTTTGTTTACTGTTTTATTAAACAGTAGTTCTTTTATTATTGTGTTTATAAGCGGGAGTAACTCAGTTGGCTAGAGTCACAGCCTTCCAAGCTGTTGGTCGCGGGTTCGAGTCCCGTCTCCCGCTCTAGAATTGCTGATGTAGCTCAGTTGGTAGAGCACATCCTTGGTAAGGATGAGGTCACCGGTTCAATCCCGGTCATCAGCTCTACATTATTGATCTTATTTTGAAACGTGGCGTTAAGCCATATTTTTTTGTCATAATTTTGACGATTTGTTTGGAGATTAGCTTTATGGCTAAAAATAAAAATGCAAGACAGGTAATAATTCTTGAAAGTACAGCAGGAACAGGTTATCGTTATACTACTAAAAAGAATAAAAGAAATCATCCTGCTAGAGTAGAATTTAAAAAATATGATCCTGTAGTTAGAAAACACGTAATTTTTAAGGAAACAAAATAGTTTCTACGAGAGTGGCTCAATTGGCAGAGCAGCGGTCTCCAAAACCGCAGGTTGGGGGTTCGAATCCCTCCTCTCGTGCGACTAACAAAAAATTACTATGAAAGAAAAAATAATCGGTTTCGTAAATGATGTGGTCAAGGAAATGAAAAAAGTAACTTGGCCAACCAAAGCAGAGTTAAAAGAATCTACTGCTGTTGTTATAATTGTATGTCTTTTAATTGCTGGCTTTACCTATATAATTGATATTGGAGTTTCACAGATCTTAAAAGGTATTTTTTAATCGTGGAAAATTTAACAGGAAAATGGTACGTAGTTAGAACTTTCTCCGGTCATGAAAACAAAGTTAAATCTTTGATTGAGAATGAACTTCGTGACAATTTGGAGTTAAGAGCAAGAATCCACGAAGTATTGGTACCTACTGAGAAGGTTTTTGAAGTTAAGGATGGTAAAAAACGTACAAAAACCAAAAACTTCTTTCCAGGTTATATTCTTATTCATGCAGATTTGGACAATAGAGTTAAAGATTTTATTATTAATACTGCATCGGTAATGGGATTTCTTGGAACGAAAACCACTCCAAATCCTTTACAACCAGATGAAGTAAAAAGAATTGTTGGAAGAATTTCTCAAGGTGAAGATTCAGAGAGAACTGAAACAATCTTTAGAACTGGCGATTTTGTGAAAATTATTGATGGTCCTTTCAATAATTTCTCTGGTTATATAGAAGAAGTAAATGAAGAAAAAATGAAAGTTAAAGTAATGGTTTCAATTTTCGGTAGAAAAACACCGGTTGAAATCGATTTTGTTCAAGCTGAGTTAGAGAAATAAAAACTTAATTAGGTTAAGAAGATGGCAAAGAAAATAGTCGGTTATATTAAGCTTCAAATACCTGCCGGTGCTGCAAATCCTTCTCCACCTGTAGGACCTGCACTTGGTCAAAAGGGTGTTAATATTATGGAGTTTTGTAAGCAGTTTAATGCTAAAACTGCAGACAAATCCGGTTTAATTATTCCTGTTGTTATAACTGTTTATCAAGATAAATCGTTTACATTTATAACTAAAACTCCTCCTGCAGCGGTATTATTAAAGAAAGCTGTTAAAATTGAAAAAGGTTCTTCAGAACCAAATAAAACAAAAGTTGCTCAAGTTTCTAGAGAACAATTAAAAGAAATTGCTGAAACAAAAATGGCTGATTTAAATGCTCATGATGTTGACCATGCGATTAATATGATAGCCGGTACAGCAAGAAGTATGGGAATAACTGTAAAAGATTAAATTCAATTGGGTAGTTAATTATGAAGACCTCAAAAAGAGTAAAACAATTAAACCAAAAAGTTGATACAAAGAAGGAATATACTTTACTAGAAGCTATTAGTTTATTAAAAGAAACTAGCTCTGTTAAGTTTACCGAATCATTAGACTGTGCTATTCGTTTAGGTGTTGATCCTAGACATGCTGATCAAATGGTTAGAGGAACTGTTTCACTTCCTCATGGTACCGGTAAAGAAGTTAAAGTTTTAGTAATTGCTAAAAATGCTGAAGAACAAAATTCAGCTAAAGAAGCCGGTGCAGATCATGCCGGATTTGAAGATTATTTGGAAAAAATTAAAGAAGGCTGGACTGACGTTGATGTTATTATTGCTACTCCTGATACTATGGCGGAATTAGGTAAATTGGGTAGAGTTCTCGGTCCAAAAGGTTTAATGCCTAATCCAAAAAGCGGAACAGTTACTAAAGATGTAGCAAATGCGGTTAGAGAAGTTAAAGCAGGTAAAATAGAATTTAGAGTTGATAAAACCGGTATTGTTCATACAAAATTGGGAAATCTTTCTTTCTCAACAGAACAATTAGTTGATAATGCCAAGACATTTTTACAAACAATTATTAAAATGAAACCGGCATCTGCTAAAGGACAATATGTTAGAAGCTTATATGTTACTTCTACAATGGGTCCTGGTTTATCTATTACTAAAGAAGAAACTGTTTTATCAACAAAATAATAAAGAATTTACGCACTCAAATAAATGCTTCTATTTAAGTGAAAGTTGTTTAACTGAATTAGGTTACTAATGAATAAAAATCAAAAAATCGAATTTGTTGAGCAGATTAAAGAAATTATTAAGAACTCCACAGCAATCTACATGGTAGATTATCATGGAATTACCGTAGAAGATATTAATAAACTTCGCGGTGAATTCAGAAAAGATGGAGTTACTTATAAGGTCTTTAAAAATACTCTAATGAAACGTGCTTTTGATGAAATTGGCGGATATGAAAAATTCAATGATATACTTGTTGGAATGACAGGTGTTGCTTTTGCAGGAGAAAATTTTGTTGCTCCGGCAAAAATTATTGAGAAATTTTCTAAAGATAAAAACACCATGAAGTTTAAAGGTGCTTATCTTGACGGTCAATTTTTCGATGCAAGTAAATTAGAGATGCTGGCATCTATGCCAACAAAAGAAGAAGTTATGGCAAGTATTGTCGGCAGCATAGCAAGTCCTGCTCAAGGTATTGTTGGTGCTATTAACGGCGTGGCTAGAGATTTAGTAAATGTAATTGATCAAATTGCTAAACAAAAAGCTGCTTAATTTTAAGTAAGAAATTAATATTTAAAGGAGAATAAAAATGTCAGAGAAAATAGCTGAGATAGTTGAGAAAATAAAAGCGTTGACTTTAGTTGAAGCTACAGAATTAAAGAAAGCATTAGAAGATGAATTTGGTGTTACCGCTGCTGCTCCTGTTATGATGGGCGCTATGCCTGGTGCTGCTGCTGCAGCTCCTGCAGAAGAAGAAAAAACTGAATTTGATGTTGTATTAGCTGGTGCTGGCGACAAAAAAATTAACGTTATTAAAGTTGTTAGAGCTCATACAGGTTTAGGCTTAAAAGAAGCTAAAGATTTAGTTGACGGTGCTCCAAAAACTGTTAAAGAAGGTGCAACTAAAGAAGAAGCTGAAAAAATTAAAAAAGAATTAGAAGAAGCTGGAGCTACAGTAGAGCTTAAGTAATTTCTAATAAAGATATTATTAAAGTTGTAATCAAAGTGGTTAGGCGGTGAAGTCCGCCTTTCCACTTTTATATCATTTTGAGACAAAATTATTTTTAAGGGAGGCTCGGTTTGGAGAACAACAAAATCAATAAATTGAATAACAGAGTTACTTTTTCTTCTATTACTCCTGCCATTGATATCCCGGATTTACTAAATATACAGTTAGAATCTTTTGAAGAATTTTTGCAGCTTAAAACTCCTTCATCCAAAAGAAAGGATGTCGGTTTACAGTCTGTTTTTACTACTAACTTTCCCATATTAGACAATAAAGAATTTTACAGACTGGATTTTCTCTCTTACTTCATAGAAAAACCAAGATTTTCAATTGAAGAATGTGAAGAAAGAGGATTAACATATAACGCACCGTTAAAAGCTAAATTAAGATTATCTTCAAGAGACAACGAAACAGAAGAGTTTGTAAATACGGTAGAACAGGAAGTTTATTTAGGTAATCTTCCATTTATGACTAACAGAGGTACTTTTATTATTAACGGTGCCGAGCGTGTTATTGTTAGTCAGCTTCATCGTTCCCCAGGTGTTGCTTTTGCACAAACTGTGCACCCTAACGGAACACCAATTTATTCTGCAAGAATTATCCCTTTTAGAGGTTCTTGGGTAGAATTTGCTACCGATATAAATCATGTTATGTATGTTTATATCGATAGAAGAAAGAAATTTCCTGCTACTACACTTTTAAGAGCTTTAGGATTTACAACAGATGAAGAAATATTAAATTTATTCAACTTGGTTGAAGAAGTTGAAGTGAAAAAACTTACTCCTGAAGAATTTTCAGGTAGAATTGCAAGTGAAGATGTTATTGATATGGCTACCGGTGAAATTTACTTAGCAAAGGATCAAGAAATTACAGAAGAGATTATTGATAATCTAAAAGCTTCAGACATCAAAAAAATTAAAATTATTAGTTCTGGCACAACTCCGGAACAAGATTTAATACTAAATACACTTAGAAAAGATACTTCTACTTCTAAAGAAGAAGCACTTTTTGCAATTTATAGACAATTAAGATCCGGTGAAGCTCCGGATTTGGATACAGCCCAAGGTTTAATAGATAAATTATTCTTTAATGATAAACGTTATGATTTAGGCGAAGTTGGACGTTTTAGAATGAATGATAAACTGGGATTAAACATTCCTATGGAAGTTAAAATCCTAACCCAAGAAGATATTATTGCAATTATGAAAAATATCATTCATCTAAAAAATGGTAATGTTGCTGTAGATGATATAGATCACTTAGGAAATAGAAGAGTTAGAACTGTTGGCGAACAATTAATGCAGCAATTTAATGTTGGTCTTGCAAGAATGGCAAGAACAATTAAAGAACGTATGAACATGCGCGATAACGAAAATATGCAGCCTCAAGATCTTGTTAATGCTAGAACAATTACTAGTGTTATAAATGCATTTTTCGGTACAAACCAATTATCTCAGTTTATGGATCAAACTAATCCGCTTTCTGAGTTAACACATAAAAGAAGAGTTTCTGCTTTAGGACCTGGTGGTTTAACAAGAGAAAGAGCTGGATTTGAGGTTCGTGACGTTCACCATTCCCACTACGGAAGATTATGTCCTATTGAAACTCCTGAAGGACCGAACATTGGTCTTATTTCTTCTTTAACTATTTATTCAAAAGTTAATGGTTATGGATTTTTAGAAACACCGTATAGAAAAGTTAAAGATGGTAAAGTATTAAGTAGTGTTAATTATTTAAGTGCAGATCAAGAAGATGAATTTATTATTGCACAGGCAAATGCACCTATTACAGATAAAGGTGATTTTGTAAACGAAAGAGTAAAATGTAGATTAAAAGGAGAATTTCCGGTTGTTCCTCCTGCAGAAGTAGATTATATGGACGTTGCTCCATCCCAGATTGTTAGTGCTGCTGCCGCTTTAATTCCGTTCTTGGAACATGATGATGCGAACAGAGCTCTTATGGGATCGAACATGCAGCGTCAAGCTGTACCTTTATTGGTTACTCAAGCTCCGTTAGTAGGAACCGGTATGGAATACAAAATTGCTCGCGATTCCAGAACTATGATTTTAGCTGAAGAAACAGGAATTGTTGAATTTGTTGATGGTAGAAGAATTGTTGTTAAATACGATGTTGATGAAAATAGTCCCGAAGCAATAACTTCATTTGATGATGAAAGAAGAGTTGAATATAGATTAACTAAGTTCGGCGGTACAAACCAGGAAACATGTTTCAATCAAAAACCAGTTTGTAAAGTTGGTCAAAAAGTTAAAAAAGGTGACGTACTTGCAGATGGTCCTTCTATAGATAACGGTGAATTGGCATTAGGTAAAAACGTACTTGTTGCATTTATGCCTTGGAGAGGTTATAACTTTGAAGATGCTATTGTTTTAAGTGAAAGATTAGTAGCCGAAGATGTTTATACATCAATTCATATAGAAGAATTTGAATTACAAGTAAGAGAAACAAAACGCGGTGAAGAAGAATTAACTCGCGATATTCCTAACGTATCCGAAGAAGCAACAAAGAATTTGGATGAAAATGGAATTATACGCGAAGGTGCAGAAGTTAAAGAGAATGATATTTTAATCGGTAAAATTACTCCTAAAGGTGAAACAGATCCAACACCTGAGGAAAAACTTCTTAAAGCCATATTCGGAGATAAAGCCGGCGACGTTAAAGATGCTTCATTAAAGGCACCTCCGGGATTAAAAGGTACTGTAATTAAAACTAGGTTATTCAGCAGAAAGAAAAAAGATGCTGAATCAAAGAAGATTGAGAAAAAGCAATTAGAAGCTTTAGATCATCAATTTAAGTTAAGTAAAGAGAAGCATTATTCTAAGCTTGTTGCTAAGCTTACTAAAATCGGTACCGGAAGAACTTCTGTTGGAATTAGAGATCTTGACGGTACAATAGTTTTAAGAAGCAGTACTGCAATTAAAGAAGAAACATTTGATAAAATTGAAGATGTTACTAAACTGGATTATACTCAAGAATGGTTTGATAATAAAAAGAGTAATGAAATGATTAAGACTCTTTTTGCAAACTATTTCAGAATCTTATCTGATTTGGAAGAAGAGTATAAAAGAGAAAAATTGAATATACAGAGTGGTGATGAACTGCCTCCTGGCATTGTTCAATTAGCTAAAGTTTATGTAGCTAAAAAGAGAAAAATTACCGTTGGTGATAAGATGGCAGGAAGACATGGTAACAAAGGTGTTGTTGCAAAAGTTGTTCCTGCTGAAGATATGCCTCATCATGAAGATGGAACTCCTGTTGATATAGTTCTCAATCCTCTTGGTGTACCTTCTCGTATGAACCTCGGACAGTTATACGAAACTGCTTTGGGCTGGGTTGGTAAACAATTAGGATTAAAATTTGAAACACCGATTTTTGATGGTGCAGGTTATAAAGATGTTGAAGGTTGGTTAGATAAAGCTGGTTTACCAGTTGGAAGCAAAGCTACATTAATTGATGGAAGAACAGGTGAAAAGTTCCATCAAAAAGTTACATGTGGTTATATATATATGCTTAAGTTAGGTCACATGGTTGATGATAAGATACATGCTAGATCTATTGGGCCATACTCTTTAATTACACAACAGCCGCTTGGTGGTAAAGCACAATTCGGTGGACAGAGATTTGGAGAAATGGAAGTTTGGGCGCTTGAAGGTTACGGCGCGGCTCATATTCTTCAGGAAATCTTAACTGTTAAGAGTGATGACGTTCAAGGTAGAGCTAAAACTTATGAAGCTATTGTAAAAGGTGAGAATCTTCATAAGCCGAATATCCCGGAATCCTTTAACGTATTAATTAAAGAATTGCAAGGCTTAGGTCTGGATATTAAAATCAACTAGTTGAACTATCGAAAAGTTTAAAGGAGATACCAAATGAGGTTTAAAACTCAAGAAAATAAGATAAAGAAAATAGAAAAGTTAACAATTGGTCTTGCAAGTCCTGATGATATTTTATCAAGATCGCATGGCGAGGTTACAAAACCGGAGACCATTAACTATCGTTCCTTTAGACCTGAAAAGGATGGTTTATTCTGCGAAAAAACATTCGGGCCGGTAAAGGATTGGGAATGTGCTTGCGGTAAGTATAAAGGTATTAGATATAAAGGTATTGTGTGCGATAGATGCGGTGTTGAAGTTACTCAGAAATCCGTTAGAAGAGAAAGAATGGGACATATCGGATTAGCAGTTCCGGTTGTTCATATTTGGTTTTTCAAAGCTCTCCCTTCTAAAATTGGTAACATTATTGGAATGACCACCAAAGAGTTGGAAAAGATTATTTACTATGAATCTTATGTTGTTATTAATCCTGGTCCTACTGGATTAAATGTGAAAGACTTGATTTCAGAAGATCAGTATTATGAAATAGTTAGCTCGTTACCTCATGATAATGACTCTTTGGAAGATAATGATCCTAAAAAATTTATTGCTAAAATAGGTGGAGATGCTGTTAAAGAATTATTGAAATCAACTCCGGTTGAAGAGACATTCTTAGCATTAAAAGCCCAGTTAAAAGTAGAAACTTCTCAGCAAAAGAGAAGTGATCTTCTAAAAAGATTACGTGTATTAGAAGCATTCAGAGAAAAAGAAGGTAAAGTTCCAAATAAACCTGAGTGGATGGTATTAAGTGTAGTTCCTGTTATTCCACCGGAACTTAGACCTCTTGTTCCTTTGGAAGGAGGAAGATTTGCTACTTCTGACTTAAACGATCTTTATAGAAGAGTAATTATAAGAAATAACAGGTTAAAAAGATTAATAGATATCAAAGCTCCCGAAGTAATCTTGAGAAATGAAAAGAGAATGCTTCAAGAAGCTGTTGATGCATTATTTGATAACTCAAGAAGAACAAGTGCTGTTAGAAGCGACGGCAATAGACCTTTGAAATCATTAAGTGATATGTTGAAAGGTAAACAGGGTCGTTTCCGTCAAAACTTATTAGGTAAAAGAGTTGACTATTCTGGTCGTTCTGTAATTGTTGTTGGTCCAGAATTAAAACTTCATCAGTGCGGTCTTCCTAAAGATATGGCAGTTGAGTTATTCAAACCATTTATTATAAGAAAATTAATTGAAAGAGGATATTACAAAACTGTTAAAAGTGCCAGAAAAGCTGTTGATAGAAAAGATCCTGTAATTTGGGATATACTTGAAAAATTAATTCAAGGTCATCCTGTTCTATTAAACCGTGCTCCTACTCTGCATAGATTAGGAATTCAGGCATTTCAACCTAAATTGATTGATGGAAAAGCTATTCAGCTTCACCCAATGGTTTGTACTGCATTTAATGCGGATTTTGACGGTGATCAGATGGCTGTTCACGTTCCTCTTTCTTATGAAGCACAACTTGAAGCTTCATTATTAATGTTATCCAGCCATAATATTCTTTCTCCGCAAAATGGTAATCCTATTGTTGTTCCTACACAAGATATAGTTTTAGGTGTTTACTATTTAACTAAGGTTAAAGCTGGTGCCCGCGGTGAAGGAATGATTTTTAGCGACACACAGGAAGTTATTATTGCTTATGATAATAAAGTGGTAGAACTTCATGCAAAAATAAAAGTTAAAATTAACGGACAGTTTGTTGAAACAACTGTTGGTAGAGTTATTTTCAACAGAATAGTTCCGGAAGAAATGGGATTCTTTAACGAATTGCTCGTTAAAAAAGTATTCAGTGGTTTCGTTTATAAGATGTTTATAAAAATAGGAAATAAGAGAACAGCAGAATTTTTAGATAATCTAAAAGATTTAGGATATCGTTATGCAACGGCTGCTGGAATTTCTATTTCATTTAGTGATATGATTGTACCTGATGAAAAAGTTGAGTTGATAAACGATTCTAATAAAAAGGTTAAAGCAATTCTTAATGAACACGAACAAGGTTTAATTACCGATTCTGAAAGATACAACAAGATTATTGACGTTTGGACATTTACTACTAGTAAAGTTTCTCAACACTTAATGGATAGAATTAAGACCGATCAAAGTGGATTCAATTCATTACATATGATGGTTGATTCAGGTGCTAGAGGTTCTCAAGAACAGGTTCGTCAGTTAGCCGGTATGAGAGGATTGATGCAGAAACCTCAAAAAAGCTTAAGCGGTCAATCCGGTGAAATTATTGAAAACCCAATTATCGCTAACTTTAAAGAAGGGTTATCTGTACTTGAGTACTTTATATCTACTCACGGTGCGCGTAAAGGTCTTGCAGATACAGCTTTAAAAACTGCCGATGCCGGTTATCTTACAAGAAGATTAACTGACGTAGCGCAGGACGTAATCATCTCAGAAGATGATTGTGGTACTATTAGAGGTGTTTATGTATCGGCACTAAAAGATGTAGAGCTAGAAAGAGAACCGCTTGCAGAGAGAATTATTGGTCGTACAGCGCAAGAAGATATTTATGATCCTAAAACCGATGAATTGATAATAGAAGCCGGTGGGTTAATTGATGAAGAAGTAGCCGAAAGAATTGATGATGCAAATATTGATTCTGTTTATATTAGAACAGTACTTACTTGCGAATCTACACAAGGTGTTTGTGCAAAATGTTACGGAAGAAACTTAACAACCGGTAAACTTGTTGGTATGGGCGAAGCAGTTGGTATTGTTGCTGCTCAATCTATTGGTGAACCTGGAACTCAGCTTACACTTAGAACATTCCACTTAGGTGGTACTTCTTCTCGTATCGCTTCTCAATCACAAGTTGAAGCAAACGTTGACGGTAAAGTTAAGTTTGATAAAATTAATTATGTTGAAAAAACAGATTTCTTCGGTTCGGTTAAGGTGGTTATTGGAAGAAGAGGATCAATCGGAATTTATGACCATGATGATAGACAAATAAAGAAATTTGATATTCCTTACGGTGCTGAATTACTTGTTGCCGATGGCAAGGATGTCAAAAAAGGTCAAGCTTTATACAATCACGATCCTTACAACGCTTTAATTCTGGCTGATATTTCTGGTAGAGTTCGTTTCCAAGATCTTGTTGATAACGTTACAATTCAACAGGTAGCTGATGAGCAAACAGGTCACGTTCAAAAAGTTGTTATCGAATCCAAAGATAAAACTTTAACACCAAGTATTATAATTGAAGATGAAAATGGAAATCAAAAGGTATTTAACCTGCCTACCCGCGCATACTTAACAGTTGATGAAAACGAAAGTATTCAGGCTGGTACTATTTTGGCAAAGATTTCTAAATCAGCTTCAAAAACTAGAGATATTACCGGTGGTCTTCCAAGAGTTACTGAGTTATTTGAAGCTAGAAGCCCGCATGATCCAGCTGTAGTTTCAGAAATTGAAGGAAGAGTGAAATTTGGTGCCCGTAAAAAAGGTTCAAGAGAAATTATAGTTGAATCGTTTGATGGTACTGTACAAAAAGTTTACAGTGTAGCTTATGGAAAACATATTCTTGTACAGGAAGGGGACGAAATACCGGCTGGTGAAAAAATTACTGACGGTCCTATTGACCCGCATAGTATTCTTCAAATCAAAGGAACAAATGCTGTTCAAGAATATTTGGTAAATGAAATTCAGGATGTTTATCGTTTACAAGGTGTTAAAATTAATGATAAACATATTGAAACAATTGTAAAACAAATGCTGCAAAAACTAAAAGTAGTTACTTCCGGTGATACAAGCTTTATAGAAGAAGATATTGTTGATCGTAATAAGTTTATTGCTGAAAACGAAATGATCAAAACTATGGCTTACATTATAGATGCCGGGCAATCAAAATATAAGGCTGATACATTGATCTCTAAATCAAAATTAAGAGAAGTAAATGCCGATTTAGAGCGTAAAGGTAAAAAAATAATAGAATCAAGAGATGCCGAGCCGGCAACTTTTGAAAACTTATTATTAGGAATTACACAAGCAGCTTTATCAACAGAAAGTTTCATATCTGCTGCATCATTCCAAGAAACTACTAAAGTATTAACTAATGCGGCAACTGAAGCAAGAGTTGATACACTTATTGGTTTAAAAGAAAACGTAGTTATGGGGCATTTAATACCTGCTGGAACTGGTCTTAAAAAGTACGATAAAGTAATGTTGATAGAGGATGAAACCGTTGAGGAATCAGCGGAAGAAGCGGTTGAAGAAAGTAAAGAAGAAACCGTTTAATAATTAAAAATAACATTTTGTTATCTTGACAAAAGATGCAAATATATCTATATTGAGAGTCTGAATTTTCTTTAGAAAGTCTGGAGATTTTTGTGCCAACTATAAGTCAATTAGTTAGAAAAGGTAGAAAAGTAGTAGCATCAAAAAATAAGGCACCGGCCTTAGATGCTTGTCCTCAAAAGAGAGGAGTTTGTACAAGAGTATATACTACTACACCTAAAAAACCTAACTCTGCTTTAAGAAAAGTAGCTCGTGTTAGGTTAACAAACGGAATAGAAGTAACAGCTTATATTCCTGGTGAAGGACACAATTTACAAGAACACTCAATCGTTTTAATAAGAGGCGGTAGAGTTAAAGATCTTCCTGGTGTTCGTTACCACATCATTAGAGGAACGCTTGATACAAGCGGAGTTGATGATAGAAAAAAAGGAAGATCCAAATACGGAACAAAACGACCAAAAGCAACTAAGTAAGATTGAGATATGAGAAAAAGAAGAGCAGAAAAAAGATTCGTTAAGCCAGATCCAAAATACAATGAAGTTATTGTAACTAAATTTGTTAATTACATGATGCTTGACGGAAAGAAATCAACTTCAAGAACATTAATTTATGATGCTTTAGATTTAGTTGAAAAGAAAACTAAAAAACCAGCAATGGAAGTTTTCAAAAAGGCGATTTCTAATGTTCAGCCTTTAGTTGAAGTTAGAAGTAGAAGAGTTGGCGGTGCAACTTACCAAGTTCCTATGGAAGTTAGACCCGAAAGAAGAATTGCATTAGCTTTAAGATGGATTAGAAATTATTCTAGATCAAGAAGCGAAAAAACTATGGCTGCTAAATTAGCTGGTGAATTAGCTGCAGCTGCTGCTGGTGAAGGGTCGTCAGTAAAGAAAAAAGAAGATACACATAGAATGGCAGAAGCAAACAAAGCGTTTGCTCACTTTAAATGGTAATGGTTAGAAAGGTTTTTATCTTAAATGGCAAGTAAAAAAGTAAATATAGAAAAAGTAAGAAATATCGGAATCATGGCTCATATTGATGCCGGTAAAACTACTACTACTGAAAGGATTTTGTATTATACAGGCAAATTGCACCGCATGGGAGAAGTTCATGAAGGTGGTGCAACTATGGATTGGATGGAGCAGGAAAAGGAACGTGGAATTACCATTACTAGTGCTGCAACTACTTGTTCTTGGAATGAACATCATATAAATATTATTGATACACCTGGACACGTTGATTTTACTGTTGAAGTGGAAAGATCACTAAGAGTTTTGGATGGTGCTATAGCACTTTTTTGTGCTGTAGGCGGTGTTGAACCTCAATCTGAAACCGTTTGGAGACAAGCTGATAAATATGGAGTTCCAAGAATTGCGTTTGTAAATAAAATGGACAGAATTGGCGCCGATTTTTATCATGCAGTTGATATGATGAAAGAAAGACTTGGTGCTAATGCAGTTCCGATATCTTTGCCGATAGGTGAAGGTGATTTATTCTCGGGTGTTATTGATTTGATGTCAATGAAAGCCAGAATGTATCATGAAGATTCTTTAGGTGCAACATTTGAAGATGTTGAAATTCCAAAAGATCTTCTCCCCTTGGCAAATAAATATAGAACAATTATGCTTGAAGCAGTATCTGAAATTGATGACACACTTTTAGAGAAATATCTTGAAGGTGAAACTATTTCGGATGCGGAAGTAAAGAAAGTATTAAGAGAAGCAACAATTAAATTGAAGATTATTCCTGTTCTTTGCGGTTCTTCATTTAAGAATAAAGGTGTGCAGAAACTATTGGATTCAGTAGTTGACTTTTTACCTTCTCCTTTGGATTTTCCTGAAGTTAAAGCGCATCACGTTGATAAAGATGATGAAGTATTTGTTAAAGTTGATCAAAATGCCAAGTTCTCAGCGTTAGCTTTTAAAATTATGACTGACCCTTATGTAGGCAAATTAACTTATGTAAGAGTATACAGCGGTACATTAAAAGCTGGTTCATATGTTTATAACTCAGTTTCTGGTAAAAAGGAAAGAGTTGGTAGAATTCTTCAAATGCACGCAAACACTAGAGAAGATATGGATGAGATTAGAGCTGGTGATATTGCTGCTATTGTAGGACTTAAGTTTACAAGAACCGGCGATACTTTGTGTACAGAAGATGATTTGATAGTTTTAGAAAAAATGGAATTCCCTGAACCAGTTATTCAAATTGCAATTGAACCGAAAACTAAAGCTGATCAAGATAAACTATCTGATGCCTTAGTGAAATTATCTGATGAAGATCCAACTTTCAAAGTTAAAGTTGATGATGAAACTGGTCAAACTTTAATAAGCGGTATGGGAGAACTTCACCTTGAAATTCTTGTTGATAGAATGAGAAGAGAGTTTAAAGTTGAAGCAAATATTGGTAAACCTCAAGTAGCATATAGAGAAACAATTACACAGACTGTTCAAAGTGAAGGTAAATTTGTTAAGCAGTCCGGTGGTAGAGGTAAATTTGGTCACGTTTGGTTGGAAATATCTCCAAACGAACCTGGAAAAGGTTACGAGTTTGAAAATGGTATTGTTGGTGGTGTTGTTCCTAAAGAATATATCCCTGCAGTATCAAATGGCGTTCAAGAAGCGATGAGAAATGGTGTTGTAGCTGGTTTCCCTGTTGTTGATATAAAGGTTAGGATTTATGATGGTTCTTATCATGATGTAGATTCTGATGAAATTTCATTCAAGGTTGCTGGTTCTATGGCTTTCCAAGCCGGAGCTAGAAAAGCTAAACCTGCTTTGTTAGAGCCGATTATGAGAGTAGAAGTTACAACTCCTGAAGAATACCTTGGTGATGTTATGGGTGATCTGAATTCAAGAAGAGGAAAAATCGAAGGATTTAATGCAAGAAAAGATGCTCAAGTTATTCGCTGTCTTGCCCCGCTTTCTGAAATGTTTGGTTATGCAACAAGATTAAGATCTATGACCCAAGGTAGAGCAATTTATACAATGCAGTTTTCTCATTATGCAGAAGTTCCAAAAGCAATTGCCGATGAAATTTCTGAGAAAACTCAATCTAAAAAATCAATAGAAGCGTAAAAAGAATTAATTAATTTAATAAGTAAATAACAAAGGAGAATTCGATGGCAAAAGAAAAATTTGATAGGAGTAAGCCTCACGTTAACGTTGGTACAATTGGACACGTTGACCATGGAAAAACTACTCTTACTGCTGCTATCACTATGGCTCTTTCTAAAAAAGGTTTATCTCAAAAAAGAACATTTGATTCTATTGATAATGCTCCAGAAGAAAGAGAACGCGGTATTACAATTGCTACTGCTCACGTAGAATATTCAACTGCAAATAGACACTATGCTCACGTTGACTGTCCTGGTCACGCTGACTATGTTAAAAACATGATTACCGGTGCTGCTCAGATGGATGGTGCTATTCTTGTTGTTGCTGCTACTGACGGTCCTATGCCTCAAACAAGAGAACACATTCTTCTTGCTCGTCAGGTTGGTGTGCCTAAAATAGTTGTATTTATGAACAAAGTTGATATGGTTGATGATGCTGAATTATTAGAATTAGTTGAAATGGAAATGAGAGAACTTTTAAGTGAGTACGAATTCCCCGGCGATGAAATTCCGATAATTAAAGGTTCTGCTTTGCATGCTTTAGATGCTGCTTCTGATGATTCTGTTAGCGATAGTGATGAAAGATTAAATTGTATTTGGGAACTTATGGACGCAGTTGACAGCTATATTCCGATACCTGAAAGAGCTGTTGATAAACCATTCTTAATGCCTGTTGAAGACGTTTTCTCCATTACTGGTCGTGGTACAGTTGCTACCGGTAGAGTTGAAAGAGGCGAAGTAAAAGTTTCTGAAGAAGTTGAATTGATTGGATTAGGTATTCATAAGAAGACAGTTGTTACCGGTGTTGAAATGTTCCGTAAAGAACTTGACGCTGCTATGGCTGGTGATAATGCTGGTCTTTTATTAAGAGGTGTTGATAAAAAAGAAATCGAAAGAGGAATGGTATTAGCTAAAACTGGTTCTATTACTCCTCATAAAGTTTTTGAAGGTGAAGTTTATATCTTGTCAAAAGAAGAAGGTGGAAGACACACTCCATTCTTTAACGGATATAGACCTCAATTCTACTTCAGAACAACTGACGTAACCGGTGTTGCTCAACTTCCTGAAGGAACTGAAATGGTTATGCCTGGTGATAACGTGAAATTAAAAGTTGAATTGATTGCTGAAATCGCTATGGAAGAAGGTTTAAGATTTGCGATTCGTGAAGGTGGTAGAACAGTTGGTGCTGGTGTAGTAACTAAGATATTCGAATAAAATGTAGATATTATGAGGGGGAGTAAATTCCCCCTTTCAAATTAAGGAGAGTTTTTAAAGTGGCTGGTCAAAAGATTAGAATTAAATTAAAATCATACGATCATATTTTGATAGATAAGTCGACTGAAAAGATCATTAAGACAGTTAAGAGTACTGGTGCAGTTGTATCTGGTCCAATTCCTCTTCCAACTAGAAAATCAGTATTTACAGTTTTACGCTCTCCTCACGTAGATAAAAAATCTAGAGAGCAGTTTGAAATTCGTTCTCATAAAAGAATTATTGATATTCACAATTCTAACAACAAAACCGTCGATTCCTTGAGCAAATTAGAAATTCCGGCGGGTGTTGATATCGAGATTAAGTTATAAGGAATGTTAAAATGCCTGGATTGTTAGGTAAAAAATTAGGAATGACAAGCATTTATACTGAAGACGGAACAATTATTCCTGTAACCGTATTAGAAGTTGGTCTATGTAAGATTTACGATGTTAAGACCAAAGAAAAAGATGGTTATGAAGCTTTAAAGATTGGTTTCGGAAGCAAAAAAGAAAAACATGTTAATAAACCTGAAATGGGTTTTTATAATAAGGTTGATGCTGCCCCTGCTTCGGTATTAAAAGAGTTTAGGAATTTCAATATAAGTGATCATAAAGTAGGTGATGAGTTAACCGTTGAAGTTTTTCAAATTGGTGATTTAGTAAAAGTTTCCGGTAAAAGTAAAGGTAAAGGATTCCAGGGCGTTATTAAAAGACATGGTTTTAGCGGTGTTGGCGGAAGAACTCACGGTCAGCACAATCGTGAAAGAGCTCCTGGTTCTATTGGTTCAAGTTCTTACCCTTCAAGAGTATTTAAAGGGCAAAGAATGGCTGGAAGAACTGGTTATAGTAAAGTTACAGTATCTGGATTAAGAGTAGTTAGAATTATGCCTGAAAAAAATATTATTATGATTAAAGGCGCTTTACCAGGTGCAATAAATTCAATAGTTGAAATTAACAAGTAGTTGGTTGCATAATGAAGATAGATGTTTATAAAATTGATGGAAATAAAAGTGGCGAGCAAGTTGAGTTAAATGACTCAATATTTAATGCTGAACCAAACGATCACGTGATTTATTTGTCTGTTAAAGCTTATTTAGCTAATCAACGTCAAGGAACTCACAAATCTAAAGAGAGAAATGAAGTAAAAGGCGGCGGTAAAAAACCTTGGAGACAAAAAGGTAGAGGTGTTGCTAGAGCGGGCACAACTAGATCTCCTTTATGGGTTGGTGGTGGAACCATTTTTGGTCCAAAGCCTAGAAATTACAGACAGAAATTAAATAAAAAAGCTTCTGTTGTAGCCAGAAAGTCAGCTCTTTCTTATAAAACTAAATCAGAACAATTATTTGTTCTAGAAGACTTTAACTTTGATCAACCAAAGACAAAAGATTTTAATGCAATGTTGAAGTCTCTTAAATTAGATGGAAAAAAAGTTTTATTGCTAACTGGTGAAACACAGGAAAATGTTTACAAATCAGGTAGAAATATTCCTAAAGTAAACGTTTTAGAAGCTTACAAAGCATCAGCATACGAGATATTGAACTCACAAGTTTTATTAGTTCAAAAAGGTGCTGTAGAAAAATTAGAAGCAATCTTAAATTAAGGTAAAGTGATGGTAAACGTATTAATAAAACCTTTGATTACAGAAAAAATGACCGATGTTTCTGAGAAAACAGGAAAGTATGGTTTTGTTGTAGATATTAATGCAAATAAGATTCAAATAGCTTCTGCAATTAAACAAAAGTTTAATGTAGATGTAGTAACAGTAAATACAATTAAGTACAAAGGTAAAACTAAAACTCAATTTACTAAGAAAGGACGTTTTACCGGTAGAACAAAACAATTTAAGAAAGCGATCGTAACTCTTAAAGAAGGTCAAACAATAGATTTATTCGGTGAAGTTTAAGGATAGGTTGAACTGGAGTTTTATAAATGGCTATTAGAAAATTAAAACCAAATACACCCGGAACAAGATTCATGTCAGTTTCAGCTTTTGATGAAATTACAAAAGAATCTCCTGAAAAATCGCTTACTGCAGCAATTAAAAAGTCCGGTGGTAGAAATAATTTAGGTAGAATTACTACAAGATTCCGTGGCGGCGGTCATAAAAGACGTTACAGAATAATTGATTTTAGAAGAAATAAATTTGGAGTTCCTGCTAAGGTTGCTGCTATTGAGTATGATCCTAACAGAACATGCAGAATTGCTCTTCTTCATTATGCCGATGGTGATAAAAGATATATTCTTGCTCCTGAGGGCTTAACTGTTGGTGCAACAGTAATGAATGGTGAAGGTGCAGAAATTAAAGCTGGAAACGCTCTCAAATTAAGAGATTTACCTCTTGGAAGTTTTATTCACAATGTTGAATTAAAACCAGGTAAAGGGGGACAGTTAGGAAGATCTGCCGGTGCTGCAATTCAGTTGATGGCTAAAGAAGGAAAATATGCAACCTTAAAACTTCCTTCAGGCGAAACAAGAATGATTAGTTTAGATTGTATGGCTACTTACGGAACTGTTGGAAATTCTGTTCATGAAAATATTAGTCTGGGTAAAGCTGGTAGAAAAAGATGGTTAGGAAAAAGACCTCATGTAAGAGGCGTAGTAATGAACCCAGTTGATCACCCGATGGGTGGTGGTGAAGGTAAAACTTCCGGCGGTGGTCATCCGGTATCTCCTTGGGGACAAAAAGCTAAAGGCTTAAAGACTAGAAAGAAAAAGAATTCGTCAAATAAATACATTGTAAAAAGAAGAAAATAGGTAAGTAAGAAAATATGCCAAGATCAGTCAAAAAAGGACCTTTTATTGATTACAAACTTTTGGAAAAGATTCAAAAAATGAATGAATCAAATCAAAAGAAAATTGTTAAAACATGGTCAAGAGCAAGCACAATTGCACCGGAATTTGTAGGACATACTATTGCGGTACATAATGGCAACAAAATGATACCTGTTTATATATCTGAAAACATGGTTGGTCATAAATTAGGTGAATTTTCTCCAACTAGAATTTTTAGAGGACATCCAGGAACTAAAGCTGAAAAAGCATCTAAGGCTAAATAAGGATTAAGGATATTATTAAATGGAAGCTAAAGCAACACATAAGTATATACCTTCTTCTCCTAGAAAAATGAGATTATTAACTGATCTCATTAAAGGTGAATCGGTTGACAAAGCGATAGAGGTTTTACACTTTAATAAGAAACATGGTGCAAAGATAGCTGAAAAAGTTTTAAGATCAGCAGTTTCTAACCTCTTTAATAAAAATGATGAAAATAATGTTGATGTTTCAGAACTTTATGTAAAAGAAGCTTATGTAAATCAAGGACCGACATTAAGAAGAATTCTTCCTGCACCGATGGGAAGAGCATATAGAATAAGAAAAAGATCAAATCATTTAACAATTGTAGTAGCTACAAAAAGTTAATAATTGGAGGATTTTTTGGGTCAGAAGACAAATCCAATAGGTTTTAGAGTTGGTGTAATTCGCGGTTGGGAATCTAACTGGTACGAAAGTAAAAGTTATGCCGTTAAATTAAATGAAGATAAGAAATTACGTGCTTATATCAGAACAAGATTGCAAAAGGCTGGAATTTCTAGAATAATTATTGATAGAACTTCAAAAAATATCATAATCACTATTCATACTTCAAGACCTGGTGTTGTTATAGGTAAAAGTGGAAAAGAAATTGCCCACTTAGAAACCGAGTTGAAAAATATTACCGGCAAAGAAGTAAAAGTTCAGATTAATGAAATAAAAAGACCCGAATTGGATGCCTACTTAGTGGGTGAAAATATTGCTAATCAGTTAAAAGGAAGAGTTTCTTTTAGAAGAGCAATGAAATCTGCTATTACTTCAGCCATGAGAATGGGTGCTGAAGGTGTTAGAGTAATGTGTTCAGGTCGTTTAGGCGGCGCTGAAATGGCGAGAACCGAACAGTATAAAGAAGGTAGAATTCCATTACATACATTAAGAGCGGATATTGATTATGCTACGGCAACTGCTCAAACAATTTATGGAGCTATCGGCATTAAAGTTTGGATTTGCCGTGGTGAAATTTTAGGTAAAAGAGTTTCTGAATAAGAGTTTTTAGGAGTTATTCTCATGTTAATGCCCAAAAGAGTTAAGTACAGAAAAGCACATAGAGGAAGAAGAGCTGGTAAAGCTTACAGAGGTCATAATGTTGATTTTGGTGATTTTGGTTTGAAAGCTCAAGAAGCCGGCTGGATTACCAGCAGACAAATTGAAGCATGCCGTGTTGCTATTACTAGAAAAATGAAAAGAGATGGTAAAGTTTGGATTAGAATTTTTCCAGATAAACCGGTTACTAAAAAACCTCTTGAAACTAGAATGGGTAAAGGTAAAGGCGCTCCGGAATTTTGGGTTGCCGTTGTTAAGCCTGGCAGAGTAATGTTTGAAGTTTCGGGTGTTTCAAAAGAATTAGCAAACGAAGCGTTAAGCTTGGCATCACATAAATTGCCTATTAAAACTAAAGTTGTTGTTAGACCAGATTACGAATCTTTATAAAGGGTGTTTGAAATGAAGATAAACGAAATTAGAGAAATGAAAGACGAAGAGTTAATAAAAAGAATAGCTGAAGAAGAAAGTAATTTAGTCGATTTAAGATTTCAACATGAATTGAAAAATCTTACTAACACAGCAAAATTAAAAACAGTTAAAAAAGATATTGCAAAAATGAAAACTGTTTTGAAACAACGTGAATTAAATCAAGTAAAAAAGTAGATTAGGAGTAATTCTATTACATGGAAAACCAACGCGGCTTAAGAAAAACTAGATTAGGTGTAGTTGTTAAAAACAAGATGGATAAAGGTGTAATCGTTTCCATTGAAAGAAGGGTTGCTCATCCTTTGTACAGAAAGTATTTTAAGAAAACTACGAAACTTATGGTCCATGATGAAAAAAACGAATGTTCAGTTGGTGATAAAGTTAAAATAATGGAAACTAGACCTATTAGTAAAAATAAAAAATGGCGTTTAGTTGAAATAGTTGAAAAAGCTAAGTAATTACGTCTTGTAAGGAGCTAAAAAGAAAATGATTCAACAAGAAACAAATTTAATTGTTGCAGATAATTCCGGAGCTAAAAGAGTCCGCTGCATCAAAGTTTTAGGTGGAAGTAGAAAAAGATACGCTTCGGTTGGCGATTTAATTGTGGTTTCAGTTAAAGCAGCAATTCCTGGCGGTGGTGTTAAAAAAGGGGATGTTTCTAAAGCTGTTGTTGTTAGAACTAGCAAAGAAGTTAGAAGAAACGACGGATCATATATAAGATTTGACGAAAATGCTGCAGTTTTACTAAATGCACAAAACGAACCAAGAGGAACTCGTATTTTTGGACCAGTTGCAAGAGAATTAAGAGATAAAAAATATATGAAAATTATCTCACTTGCTCCAGAAGTATTATAAAAAGAGGTTTTTGATAAATGAAAATTAAAAAAAATGATAATGTAATGGTTGTTGCCGGAAACGATAAAGGAACTACCGGCAAGGTTTTGAAAGTATTTACCAAAGAAAACAGAGTTATTGTTGAAGGTGTAAATATTAGAAAACGTCATACAAAACCTAACCAAAGTAATCCACAAGGTGGAATTATAGAAAAAGAAGCTCCAATTCACATTTCTAATGTGATGATATTAGATCCAAAATCTAATGAACCAACTAGAATAGGGGCTAAAATCATTATAGATGATAAAACCGGTAAAAAGAAAAGTGCAAGAATCAGCCGATTAAGCAAAGAAATGTTGTAAAATTCTAAGGATTTGAGATTTCATCATGGCAAAAGAGAAAAAAGCAAAAAAAGAAGAAAAAATTGAAGCTGTAGAAACTGCAGCAGATGTTAAATTAACACCAAGACTTTTTACTTTTTATAAAGAAGAAGTTATACCTCAGTTAAAAGAAAGATTTTCATATAAAAATATTATGGAAGTCCCAAAATTAGAAAAAATTGTTGTTAATATGGGTATTGGTGGTGCAGTTCAAGATTCTAAACTGCTTGAAGAAGCTGTTAGAGATCTTGAAGCAATTACTGGTCAAAAAGCTTCAATTAGAGCTGCTAAACAGTCTATCTCTAACTTTAAACTTAGAGAGGGAATGAAGATTGGTGCTAAAGTTACTTTACGCAGAGAAAGAATGTACGAATTTTTAGATAGATTAATTTCAGTTGCATTACCAAGAGTAAGAGACTTTAGAGGTATTTCCGATAAATCATTTGACGGAAGAGGAAACTATACACTTGGTATTAAAGAACAGATTATTTTCCCGGAAATAAATGTTGATAGAATTACAAGAGTTGTTGGTATGGATATTACTTTTGTTACTTCTGCAAAATCTGACAACGAAGCTTTTGAATTATTAACTGCATTTGGTGTTCCATTTAGAAAGAAAGAAAATCAATAAGGGTTTTTATGGCAAGAAAATCATTAATAGCTAGAGAAGCTAAAAGACGCAAATTAGTTGAAAAATACGCTAAGATAAGAGAAGAATTAAAAGAACAAGGTGATTACGAGGCTTTACAAAAATTACCTAAAAACTCTTCTCCGGTTAGATTACATAACAGATGTACAATGACCGGCAGACCAAGATCATACTATAGAAAGTTTGGTGTATCAAGGTTGGTTTTTAGAGAAATGGCTCTAAATGGTGAAATTCCTGGAATTAAAAAATCAAGTTGGTAAGAGAAGGAGAAATTTAAATGTCAATGAGCGATCCGATTGCAGATTTTTTGACAAGAATAAGAAACGCAGTTCACGCTAGAAAAAAATATGTTGAAATTCCTGCTTCAAACCAGAAAATTGGTATAGCAGAATTGATGAAACAGAATAATTTTATTAAAGATTTTAACGTGATAGAAGAAGGTCCACAAAAGACTATTAGAGTACATTTACAATATGTAAACGGAACTCCTTCAATTACAGGTATAACAAAAATAAGTAAACCTGGGTTGAGAAGATATGTTGCTAAAGACGATATACCAAGAGTATTGAATGGTTTAGGTATGGCTATTATTTCAACATCACAAGGCTTACTTACAGATAAACAAGCCCGTCAGCAAGAAGTTGGCGGCGAAGTTGTTTGCCATATTTGGTAATTTTTTTAAGAGAGGTATTGAAGTGTCTAGAATTGGTAAAAAACCTATTGATATTAAAGATGTTAAAGTATCCCAAAATGGTAATACTATTAAAGTAACCGGTAAATTGGGTGAACTGGAAACAACTGTACATCCAAATATTTCAGTTAAAATTGAAGATGGTAATGTTGTTTTTGAAAGACCTAATGATGAAAGACAAAATAAAGCATTACATGGACTTTCAAGAGCTTTATTACAAAATATGGTTGATGGTGTTACAAACGGATTTACAAAATCTTTAGATATAGTTGGTGTTGGTTACAGAGCTGAACAAAAAGGTGAAAGTATTTTACTTAATATTGGTTATTCACACCCAATTTATTTTATGCCTCCGGCAGGTATTAAATTGGAAGTTCCTGCTCCAACTCAAATTAAAATTTCAGGAATTGATAAAGAATTAGTTGGAATGGTTGCTGCTAAAATTAGATCATTCCGTAAACCTGAACCTTATAAAGGAAAAGGAATTAAATACTCTAACGAAGTAATTGTAAGAAAAGCAGGAAAAACTGCAGGTAAGTAATCTTAGGAGATTGAGATCAGATGGATAAAAAACTTAGAGAAAAGAAAAAAATTAGAATTAGAAAAAAGATTACAGGTACAGCAGAACGACCAAGACTAGCAGTTTATAGAAGTTTAACTCAAATATACGCTCAGTTTATTGATGACGTTCAAGGTGTAACTCTTGCTTCAGCTTCTTCTCTTTCTAAAGAAATTGCTGATGATGTTAAAAAAGCAGCTTCTAAAGTTGAAAAAGCAAAAATTGTTGGTAAACTTGCAGCAAAAGTTGCTAAAGAAAAAGGTTTGGAAACTGTAGTTTTTGATAGAGCCGGATACCAATATCATGGAAGAGTGAAAGCTCTTGCCGAAGGTGCGCGTGAAGGCGGTTTAAAGTTTTAGTAAACTGGCCGATCGTCTAATGGTAGGACAGCGGGTTTTGGTCCCGTATGTGGGGGTTCGACTCCTCCTCGGCCAGCAAAAACACAAATGAGAAATTTTGTAATTAAGGAGTAGAAAATTGAGGCATAAAAAAGTAAGCGGTTTAGATAACTTAAAAGAGAAAATCGTTCATATTAATAGAGTTGCCAAAGTTGTTAAGGGTGGTAGAAGATTTAGCTTTAATGCGATTGTTGTGGTTGGTGATGGAAATGGTCATGTTGGCGTTGGCTTAGGTAAAGCTAATGAAGTAACTGATGCTATTTCTAAAGGTATTGATGATGCTAAGAAGAACGTTTACAAAGTTCCTGTAGTTAAAGGTACTGTTCCTCACGAAATTATTGGTAAATACGGTGCTGGTAAAGTAATGCTGAAACCTGCTTCTCCTGGTACCGGTCTTATTGCTGGTGGTGGAGTTAGAGCAGTTTTAGAATCTGCTGGTGTACAAGATATTTTAACTAAATCTCTTGGATCTAGCAATCCGCATAACCAAGTTAAAGCTACTCTAAACGGATTATTGAGCTTAATAGATGCTCATTCCATGGCTAGAAAAAGAAAAATGAATGTTAAAGAGTTGTTCAACTCCTAATTGAGGATATGATGGCTAAAAAGTTAAAAATTACACAAACTAGAAGTATTATTGATAGACCTAAAACTCAAAAGAGAACAATTGAAGCTCTTGGTTTAGGAAGACCTAACTATCATGTAGTTCATAATGATACTCCTCAAATAAGAGGAATGGTAAATAAAGTTTCGCATTTAGTAACTGTTGAAGAAATTGAAGAATAAGGTGATTAAATGGATATTTTAAGCAATCTTAAATATGCTGATGGCGCTGTAAAAAAATCTAAAAGAGTTGGTAGAGGTGAAGGATCAGGTCACGGCGGCCAAGCTACTAGAGGTATGAATGGACAGAAATCTAGAGCTGGCGCAAAATTTAGAGCTTGGTTTGAAGGCGGGCAAATGCCTCTTCAAAGAAGAATTCCTAAAAGAGGATTTCATAACAACTTTAGAGTGGAATATCAGGCTGTTAATATTTCCAGATTACAAAAATTAGCAGATGATAATAAATTAGAAAATGGTAAAGTTGATGCTGTTGTTCTATATAAAAATGGAATAATTTCAAAAGCAACATTACCTTATAAAATATTGGGCTCGGGCGAATTAAAAGCCAAATTAGAAATTGAAGCTAATGCATTTAGTGCTTCGGCAAAAGAAAAAATTGAATCTGTTGGTGGTACTATAAAAGAGATTGAAATTTAATGGGTAGAATACAAGATACTTTCAGAAATATTTTTAAGATCCACGAACTAAGACAAAGAATTCTTTATACTCTAGGTCTTTTGGTAATTGTTAGGATCGGTTCTCATATCACATTACCTGGTATTGATGCTTTTGCTCTTTCTGAAGCAATGGCTAATAGAACTTCAGATAACCTTTTTGGTCTTTATGATCTTTTTGTGGGAGGTGCATTTTCTAATGCTGCCATTTTTGCATTGGGAATTATGCCTTATATCTCTGCTTCTATTATCATTCAGCTTGCCGGAGCAGTTGTTCCTTATTTCCAAAAACTTCAAAGGGAAGGAGAAGAAGGAAGAAAGAAAATTACACAGCTAACACGTTATGGAACTGTGTTAATTTCCGCTTTCCAAGCTTGGGGCATTGTTATCACTCTAACTAATATTACTACTAACGGTGTTTCAATAGTTCCTGCTGAAGTTCAAGGAATTGGATTTACTGTTTCTTCAATAATATTTTTAGTTGCCGGTACAGTGTTTATGATGTGGATGGGTGAGCAAATAACCGAAAAAGGAATTGGAAACGGTATTTCCTTAATTATTTTCATTGGTATTATAAACAGACTTCCGTTCGCTTTACTTGATGAAGTTAGATTGATTGCTGCAGGACAAAGAAATATTGTTATTGAAGTAGCAATTTTTATTCTTTTAGTTTTCATTATTGCCGGAATAGTTTTAGTTACTCAAGGAACTAGAAGAATTCCTGTTCAATATGCTAAAAGAGTTGTTGGCAGAAAAGTTTACGGTGGTGTAACTCAATATATTCCTTTAAGAGTTAATACTGCTGGTGTAATGCCTATTATTTTTGCTCAGTCAATTATGTTTATTCCAAATACAGTATTATCATTTTTCCCGGATAACGAATTTTTACAGAATTTATCAGGTTATTTTAATTACACTTCATTTACATATTCTTTCATATATGCCTTAATGATTGTTTTCTTTACATATTTCTATACAGCTATTGCATTTAATCCGCAGGATGTTGCAGAAAATATGAAGAAGCAGGGTGGATTTGTACCTGGAATTAGACCTGGAAAGCAAACATCTGAATTTATAGATAATATTTTAACAAAAATTACTCTTCCTGGATCGATTTTCTTAGCAATTGTTGCTATATTACCAGCTTTTGTTTCTCGTTTTGGTGTATCGCAAAGTTTTGCTCAATTTTTTGGCGGAACAAGTTTATTGATTATGGTTGGTGTTGCCTTAGATACACTTCAGCAGATTGAATCTCATTTGTTGATGAGACATTATGATGGCTTTATGAAAAGCGGTAAAATGAAAGGAAGACGCTAGTATTAGCGCTTTAACATTGTGATTTTAATAAAGAGTAAGAAAGAATTAGATTTTATAAAAGAAAGTTGTAGAATTGTTGGAGAAACACTTCAGTTAGTTAAAGGTTATGCTAAGCCTGGTGTTTCTACATTAGAACTAGACAAGATAGCAGAAGATTATATAAGAATTAATAGTGGAATACCAGCTTTTAAAGGGTATTCGCAAGCCGGATCGTTTGATTTTCCCGGCTCAATTTGTTCTTCAATTGATGATGAAGTTGTTCACGGAATTCCAAGCGACAGAATTCTGCAAGAAGGAGAAATTCTTTCTGTAGATGTTGGTGTTGAAAAAAATGGATATTTTGGTGATGCAGCTTTAAGTATTGCAATTGGCAATATCTCTGACGAAAAAAAGAAATTAATGGATGTTACTGAGAAATCACTTTATTTAGGAATTGAACAAGCGGTTCCCGGAAATAGAATTGGTGCCATTTCAGAAACAATCCAGAAATATGTTGAAAGTAACGGCTTTTCGATTGTAAGAGATTTATGTGGACATGGAGTTGGTAAATATCTTCATGAAGAACCGCAGATTCCAAATTTTGGCAAAAGAAATTCTGGCGCTATTATTAAAAATGGGATGACAGTTGCAATAGAACCAATGGTTAATTTGGGTACTTGGAAGGTAATAGTTGCCGATGACGGCTGGACTATTTTAACTGCTGATAGTCTTCCATCTGCTCATTTTGAACATACAATAGCAATAATTGATAATAAACCGGAAATACTGACAAAAGTTTAATATGGCTAAACAAGGACCAATAAAAGTTGATGGAATTGTAACAGATACGTTACCAAATGCTCACTTTAAAGTGAAACTTGATAACGGACATGAAATATTAGCACATATTTCCGGAAAAATGCGTATGCATTTTATTAAGATTTTAGTAGGTGATAAAGTAGCGATTGAATTATCACCATATGATTTAAATAAAGGTAGAATAACGTACAGATATAAGTAACGGAGAAAAGATGAAAGTCCGCGCGTCTGTGAAAAAAATTTGCGACAATTGTAAGATAATTAAAAGAAAAGGCGTTGTTAAGGTAATTTGCAAAAATCCTAAACATAAGCAGCGTCAAGGTTAATCAAAGATTAGGAGGTAACTAGTTTGGCTCGTTTAGCTGGTGTCGATTTACCAAAACAAAAGCAGGCATATATAGGCTTAACCTATATATATGGAATTGGACAATACACTGCGAAAGAAATTTTAGAAAAAGCTAATGTTGATCTTCATAAGAAAGTATCTGAACTAACTGAAGAAGAAGTTGGTAAAATACGTTCTATTATGCAAGCTGAATATAAAGTTGAAGGTGCTTTAAGAAGCGAGGTTCAGCAAAACATTAAAAGATTGATGGATATTGGTTGTTACCGCGGCTTACGTCATAGAAGAGGTTTACCTGCAAGAGGTCAAAGAACAAGAACCAATTCTAGAACTCGTAAAGGTAAACGTAGAACAGTAGCAGGCAAGAAAAAAGCTGCTGCTAAGAAGTAATGTAATTAATTTAGAAGGAGTTTAATTTTGGCTAAAGCAGTTAAAAAAACAAAAAAGAAAGTGCATGTTGATGCAGCCGGAGTTGCTCATATAAAAGCATCTTTTAATAACGTTCTTGTTACTATAACAGATGTTTACGGCAATACAATTTCTTGGTCTTCTGCCGGTAAAAATGGCTTCAAAGGATCTAGAAAAAATACTCCATTTGCTGCTCAAGTTACAGCAGAAGCTGCTGCTAAAGAAGCACATGACTTAGGATTAAGACGAATTGATGTTTTGGTTAAAGGACCCGGTGCCGGACGTGAAGCAGCTATTAGAGCTTTAAATACTGCTGGATTACAAATCAATTCAATTAAAGATATAACACCAATTCCACATAACGGCTGCAGACCGCCGAAACGTAGAAGAGTTTAATAAGGGAGAATTATTTAGATGGCAAGATATACAGGACCAGTATGTAAACTGTGCAGAAGAGAAAAACAGAAATTATTTTTAAAAGGATCAAAGTGTCTCTCTGAAAAATGTCCTATTGAAAACAAAAATTATCCTCCGGGACAACACGGTTTATCTCGCAGAGCAAAATTCTCTGAATATGGTGTTCAATTAAGAGAAAAACAAAAAGTTAAAAGAGTTTACGGTTTATTAGAAACTCAGTTCAGAAACCTCTTTGAAAAAGCTAATCGTCAAAAAGGGGTAACAGGTGAAAACTTAATTAAATTACTTGAAAGAAGATTAGATAATGTTGTGTTTAGATTAGGTTTTGCTCCTTCAAGAAAATCTGCAAGACAATTAGTTCTTCACAGACACTTTCTTGTAAATGGTCGTACAGTTGATATACCTTCTTACATGGTTAATCCTGGCGATGTTATCTCAGTTAGAGATAAGAGCAAAAAATTAGATGCGATACATAGTTCTTTAAGAAGAACAAAAGATGGTATTTATAATTGGTTGTCAGTTGATAAAGCTAAATTAACTGGTTCTTTTGTGCAAATTCCTGAAAGAGAAGAAATACCATTAAATGCCAACGAACAATTAATTGTTGAGCTCTATTCTAAGTAATAATTTAAAAGTAGAGGATATTTAAATGAGCTATCCGTTTATAAAGATGCCTGATGGTGTAGTTTTAGATGAAGCTAATGCTTCAAGTACTTATGGAAAGTTTACTGTTCAACCTTTAGAAAGAGGATTCGGTGTTACTTTAGGAAATTCCCTTCGTAGAGTTTTATTATCTTCGTTAACGGGAGCTGCTATTACTGCAATTAAAGTTGATGGTGTTTTACACGAATTTACAAATATACCTGGCGTTGTTGAAGATGTTACAGAACTTATTCTTAATCTAAAAAAAGTTAGATTTAGAGTTATTAATAAAAAGACTTCCAAAATTGAGCTTACTTTAGTTGGGCCTGCTCAATTCAAAGCTTCCGATCTTCAAAATGCTTGTCCTGATATCGAAATTTTAAATCCTAATCAGCACCTTGCAACTCTTAACCAAGATGCTAAGGTTGTTATGGAATTGAGATTTGGATTTGGAAAAGGTTATGTTCCAGCTAACGAGCAAAAAATAGTTGATCAAACAATAGGTTTAATTCCTATAGATTCTATCTTTACTCCTATTGTTAATGCTAAATATGATGTCACAAATGTTCGTATCGGAGAAAGAAACGATTTCGAAAAATTGGTTCTTGAAGTGGTTACTGATGGATCTATTACTCCTGAAGATGCTCTTTCAAGTGCCAGCAAAATATTAAAAGATCATATCAATATGTTTATCAACTTTGATGTTGAACCTGAAGAAGAAAAAGTTGAAAGTGAAAAAGATCTCGAATTTGAAAGAGTTAAAAAAATACTTTTAACCAGCGTTGATGATCTTGAATTAAGTGTTCGCTCTCATAATTGCCTTAAAGCTGCTAATATCAAAACACTTGGCGATTTAGTAAGAAAAGATGAAAGTGAAATGCTTAAATTCAGAAACTTTGGTAGAAAATCACTATCAGAACTTATTGAAATAGTTGAAAACTACAATCTTGAATTTGGTATGGATGTAGACAAATATATAAAGGATAATTCAGAAACTAACTAATTTCTTGAGAAGGTAGAATAATGAGACATAGAGTTAAAGGTAGAAAATTAAGTAGAACCGCAAGCCACAGATTAGCTACTTTAAGATCACTATCAACTGCTTTGTTGAAACATAAAAAGATTAAAACAACTGTTGCTAAAGCTAAAGAAACTAGAACTTTTGTTGAGCCTTTAATTACGAAAGCTAAAGATGATAGTGTTGCTGCTAGAAGACATGTTGCAAGACATATTAAAGATAAAGAAGTTGTTAAAGAACTTTTTGGTGAAATAGTTGAAAAAATTGGTGATAGAGCAGGCGGTTATACTAGAGTTGTTAAGTTAGGCAGCAGACCTGGTGACGGTGCCGATATGGCAATTTTAGAATTAGTTGATTTCAATTCTGTTACAGATAAAAAGGTTAAAACTGAAGCTGAACCTAAAGCTGAGAAAACTACAAAAGCTAAAAAATCAGAACAGCCTAAGGCTAAAGTTAAAGAAGAGGATGTAGTAGAAGCAGAAGTTATTGAAGAAACTAAAGAAGAAACAAAAGCTGAAGAATCTGTTTCTGAAGAAACAACTGAAGATAAAAAAGAAGAGAAAAAATAATTTCTTTTTCTAATTAATTTTAAGGAAGAGTAATCAAGTAATTGGTTACTCTTTTTTTATTTATGAAAGCAGATATAAAATTTCATACCTCTGTTCATATAACAAAACAGCTTCCAAAAGAAAATCTTAAAGAAATTGTTCTATGTGGAAGATCAAATGTGGGTAAATCTTCTTTTATCAATTCTTTGTTCAATCAAAAAAATCTTGCTAAAACCAGCTCGCATCCCGGTAAAACAAAATCTATAAACTATTACATAGTAAATGGTAATTTCTATATTGTTGATTTACCCGGATTTGGTTATGCAAAAGTTTCTAAAACTGAAAGAGATAGATGGCAGAAATTAATAGAAAGCTATTTCTTTTCCGGAAGAGAAATTACACATGCATTTCATTTAATAGACAGCCGACATTCACCAACCCAACTTGATATTCTTCTTCAGCAGTTTTTATTAGAAGCAAATATACCATGTTCAATTATTTTAACTAAGGTTGATAAACTCAAACAATCCGAAATATCTCATTCAAAAAAAATAGTTAAGGAATATTTCTCTTATATAAATATTGAAGATGACGTTTTCTTGTATTCTTCCGTTAAAGGAACGGGTAAAAAGCAGTTAACAGACAAAATATTAAGAATCTTAGAATAATTTCTTATCTAAAAGTTTTTTATATTTGCTCTATTATTAAGTAAAAATGAGCATATGCCTCTTAACAGAAAAGTAAAAAAACGAATTCTAATTTTTATTATTGTACCGGTCTTAACCGCGCTCCCTTTTTTTACTGATGATTTTATCATTAAAATTATCTGCGCAGCTTTAACCGTAATTTATGTAGGATTCATAATATTTCTTAGAGATTCGGTTCGTGACGAGGAACCAATTTCAAAAAGCTCTTCTATTAAAGAAAAAGAATTTGATGATTTATCCTCAGACAATATGGAATCCAGTTTTGATAATGACCATAATTATCAAACTGATTTTGGCGAAGACTTTAAAATAATTTCAAAAGAAAAGAATCTTGAAATTATTACTGCCGAAAATTTTACTCCATCTCTCAATTCCGGTAAGAAGAATGCATTTAAACCGCCGGATTTGAAAGAGAATTATTTAACAATAGCTAAAGAACCGATTCCTCAAGATTTATCTTCAAACCAGCAGTTTGTTTTTTTACTTGAAAAAATCTTAAACGTAATTAAAGAAGCTTACATGGCGCATACTGCTGTATTCTTTTGGTATAAGGAAGACAGTAAAAAATTACTTCTAGAAAAATTTGTATCAAGAAGTGAAGAAATAACCCAGCGTAAATTTGATTTGGAAGATGATGTTTTAAGCAACATCGTTAAAACGCAAGAACCTGAGATTTTGTCTGTAACTCCAAATGCAGAAGCAGATGTAATTAGATACTACAACAATCCGCAAGGAATTAAAAGTTTTGTTGGTGTTCCGTTGTTTTATGGAAACAGATTAAGAGGAATTTTAGCATTAGATTCTAAAGAACAAGATTATTTTGGAATTGAACATATTTATTCTTTAGGAAGATTTGTCCGAATTATATCAATATTAATCTCAATATTTGATGATAGACACAGCGAAAGCATTTCTGAAAAAAGATTGACTGCGCTGTTGAATGTACTTAGTCAAGATAGAACTTTTGATAAAGAGCATGAAATAATTTCGGTATTGGAATCAAGCATAAAAGAACTTGTTGATTGGGATGTATTTACTTTTGTCTATTTTGATGCAGAAAAGGAGAAATTCAATACACTCAAAGTATTCAATAAAACTTCATTAAAATATGTTGGAGAAAACTTAGAAGTAGAACTGAAAGGAACTATAATCGGTCAGGCAATTATGACAGGCACACCGGTTAAAATTGATGATACATCAGAAGCTGAATATCATAGATTTTCTTTTTCAGAAGACATTACATTTGATGGTTCATTTTTAGCGGTTCCGCTTCTTTACAATGAACAGATATTTGGTGTTCTATGCTTTGAAAGTCTTAAGAAAAATTATTATTCAAACTCGGATGTAAAATTTATAAAGAATGCAGTAAAAGTTTTTGCATTTATTGTATATACTTTTTCTACACAGAATGTTTTAAAGAGTTTTATTTCGTATGATATGGAAACGAATACTCTTAATCCTAAAACTTTTATTGAAAGATTTAATTCTGATTTGCTTAAAGCAGAGCAGCTTGAAAGTAAGCCTGGTGCAGTAGCTTTAATAAGAATTGATGATTTTCTTGAACAAGAATCATTATTTGAAGGGGATCCTTTCCCAAAAGTTTTAACATCAATTAACGAAATGATTAAAGAAGAATTAACACCTTTTACAATAATTGGCAGAATTGAAAAAAGAATTTTTGCAGTTTACTTTTTTAATACTCAGTCAAAAGATGTTTTTCTTTGGGCAGAAAAATTAAGAATTAAAATTGCAAGAAAACCAATTGCAGTTGTCTCTAAGCAAACTACATTTACAGTTTCAATTGGAGTAGCTTCCACAACTGGAAAAACTAATGCCGAAGAGCTTTTGCATGATGCTGAACTTGCATTAAATAAAGCAATGGAAAAAGGTGGTAATACAGTTAAAAGTATAAACTAAATTATGAATAATTTTATTGTAATTGTTTTAGACGGCGTTGGTATTGGGGAATTGCCTGATGCTTCTCTTTATCGTGATGAAGGGAGCAATACTCTCGGAAATATTTCTAAGGTATTAAATGGTATTGATCTCCCCAACCTCGAAAAATTTGGCTTAGGTAATATCGATAAGATAATCGGAATAAATAAGGTAGATAATCCATTAGCATCTTTCGGTAAAATGTCTGAATTATCTAAAGGTAAAGATTCAACAACCGGACATTGGGAAATTGGTGGTTTAGAAGTCACTCAAGATTTTCCTTATTATCCAGATGGATTTCCGGAGGAAGTAATTACAAAATTTATGCAGCTAACCGGGGTTAAAGGAATACTTGGCAATAAAGCTGCATCCGGAACTGCTATTATTGAAGAATTAGGTGATGAACATGTGAAAACCGGATTCCCGATTATTTACACATCTGCCGATTCCGTATTTCAAATAGCAGCTCATGAAGATGTAATCCCTTTACCAAAACTATATGATATTTGTGAAGTCGCTAGAAATAAAGTTTTAATAAATGAACATGCCGTTGGAAGAATAATTGCCCGTCCTTTTATATCTGTTGACGGGAAATATCAGCGGACTACAAACAGAAAAGATTATTCATTGAATCCACCAGAGCCTACAATTCTGGACTACTTAAATGAGAATGGAATAAATACTGTTGCAGTTGGAAAAATAAACGACCTTTTCAACTATCAAGGCATAAAATTTCAGTTAAAAACAAAATCTAATAATGCCGGTATTGAAGAGACCATTAAAGCAATTAAGTCATTTAATGATTCATTTATATTTACCAATCTTGTTGATTTTGACGTTTATTATGGTCATCGAAACGATCCGGAAGGATTTTATACCGCACTAAAAGAATTTGATGATCAACTTCCAAATATTATTGAAGCAATGGATTCTACTGATAAATTAGTTTTAACTGCTGATCATGGAAATGATCCGACAACTCCAAGTACAGATCATTCCAGAGAATATGTTCCGTTGATTTATTATTCTAAGGATAGAAAGGGAATTGATTTAGGAACAAGAAAAACATTTTCAGACGTTGCTCAAACTGTTGCCGAATACTTTAAAATTACTAATGCTCTAAAAGGAAAGAGTTTTCTTAATGCTTGATGAAGGTTTTGTTAAGATAACTGAATTAAAAGCTGAAATATCTGAAGAAGGAATTATCGGAGTTGATGTATCCAAGTTAAAAGAACTTTATAATGATGGATACAAGGAAGTAAAACTTATTGTTATGGGTAAGCCCGGCGACGCTTTAATACCAATGAATATTGATAATGCTAAGTTTGAAAAAATAAAAAGTATGCAGAATTTGCCGGATGCTGTTGTAATTGATTTTCTGAAGTCTAAAGGAAAAGCATTAAAAGAAAATAAGAAATGAAGAAAAAAGAATATTTAATTGATACTGATATTCTAATGGATCATTTATTTACAGATGATGAAACCAGCTTGCTTGAAAAACTTATGATAAACGGATTGTGCTTTACTTCTGCTATCAATGCTTCTGAACTTTATTTTAATTCTGAACACGAGAATATCAAGTTGCAGATTGATAAAATGCTGAGAGCTCTTAAAGTATTGGGTATTCATTCGCGTTACAGCCTTGATATTTTCTCTTTTAATAACAGTACGGAAAATTTTAGGGATGCATTATTTTCTGTTGTGGCAAAAAAGAATAATTTAATAATTTGCACCACAAATAAAGAAAGATATTCTAAAACCGGAATTGAAGTATTAGATCCGAATGAAATATGAGGTGAAACTTGACTTTAGGAAAAGTAATTGGAACTGTTTGGTCAACAAGAAAGGATGAAAATCTAGTCGGTTCAAAATTCTTGATTGTTCGTCAATTGAATTTAGATTATTCATCAACAAAAAATTTTGTTGTTGCAGTTGATTCTGTTGGAGCCGGAGTTGGAGAAATTGTTTTAGTAGCTCAAGGGAGTTCTGCCAGACAAACATCCATAACAAAAAATAAACCGGTGGATGCAGTTATTATGGCAATTGTAGATAAACTTGATATTTCGGTTAAAGAAAATTTAGAATCTTTGGTTGAATAGCATTGGAACTAGGTAAAGTTATAGGAACAATCTGGGCAACCAGAAAATATGAATCCGTTAAAGGATATAAAATGCAGTTTGTAATTCCCTTAAATGGAAAACTTGAAAAAATTGGTGAACCTTTTGTAGCCCTTGATACTATTGGTGCCGGACCTGGTGAAATAGTTTATTATATAACGGCAAGTGAAGCAGTAATCCCTCTTGATGTTGATATGGCTCCTGTTGATGCTTCTATAGTGGGAATCGTTGATTCAATATATGTTGAGGATTAATTCGGGAGTTTAATTGAAGATTACAAAACAATTTACGAATCGTGAAAGTCAGTCATTGGACAGATATCTGCAGGAGATAGGAAAAGTAGATTTATTGACTGCCGATGAAGAAGTTGATCTTGCAAGAAAAATTAAAAAGGGAGATCAGCTTGCTTTAGAAAAATTAGTTAAATGTAATCTTAGATTTGTTGTTAGTGTTGCAAAGCAGTATCAAAATCAAGGATTATCTTTAGGGGATTTAATTAATGAAGGAAATCTTGGATTAATTAAAGCCGCAAATAGATTTGATGAAACAAGAGGATTTAAATTTATCTCGTATGCTGTTTGGTGGATTAGACAATCAATTTTACAGGCTTTAGCAGAACAATCGAGAATAGTTAGACTTCCACTTAATAGAGTTGGGGCTTTAAACAAAATTGGTAAAGCATACTCAAATTTAGAACAAGAGTTTGAAAGAGAACCAAGTGCCGCTGAATTAGCATCAGAATTAGATATGGAAATAGAAGAAGTATCGGATGCACTAAAAATTGGTGGTAGACATGTTTCAGTCGATGCCCCTTTCCAATCAGGAGAAGAGAATAGACTGCTTGATATTCTTGAAGATTCTGAAGAACCTTCACCCGATTTCACATTAATGAGTGATTCGTTAAAGAGAGAAATTAAAAGGGCACTTTCCTCTTTATCCGAAAGAGAAGCGGAAGTTGTTAAGCTTTATTACGGGTTTGAAAAAGATAACGCACTTACTCTTGAAGAAATAGGTGAGATGTTTCATTTAACAAGAGAGAGAGTTAGACAAATAAAAGAAAAAGCGATTAGGAGATTAAGACATACTTCAAGAAGTAAAAATCTAAGATCATACTTAGGTTAATATTTATGAAGAAAGTTATTCTTCTTAATATAATTGTTATTCTTCTTATACTTTTTAATACAGCTTGTTCATCTACATCAAGTTCAGTTAGATACGGCAGTCAGACTGAAAAAAAAGAAGATATTGATAATTCTGTTAGATTTACTTCAAAAGAGAATAATGCAGAACCGAAGGAAGAAGTATCTGAAGAGTTTGATGAAATCCCTCCAAAAATAAATCCCGAACTAAAAAACAGATTAAAAAACGATATTGAACAGTATTCCAATTTTACTCCGGAAGTAACTGAAAGAGAACAAATCCTTTTTGAAATCATAAAGTATATTGATACACCTTATAAATATGGCGGAAATGACCATAAAGGAATTGATTGTTCTGCATTTACTCAAAATGTTTTTTCAAAGTCTACTGAAGTTGTATTACCTAGAAGTGCAAGTCAGCAGTTTCAACTTGGCGATAAAATAAATAAAACTGAACTGCAGTTTGGCGATCTAGTTTTTTTTAATACTACAAAAAGATCATTCCCCGGACATGTTGGAATTTATGTAGGTGAAAATCTCTTTGCTCATGCCAGTTTTACTTTGGGTGTAACAATCTCAAGTTTATCAGAAGAATACTATTCAAGAAGATTTGTCGGTGCAAGAAGAATTAAATAATTTCTATTATCTTCTCTGCAACGCATATCTAAAATTGAATTTGAAAAGCTATTCCCCTAATTTTCTACTAACGAAAAATTTTGAGGTGATTTATGAATTACAGAATTGAATCTGATACTATGGGTAAAATTGAAGTTCCGGCAGATAAGTATTACGGTGCACAGACTGCTAGATCATTAATGAACTTTAAAATTGGCGGCGACACATTTCCAAGAGAAATGATTAGAGCATTAGGAATTTTAAAGAAAGCTGCTGCTTTGGCTAATAAGGATTTAGGAATTTTATCAAATGAAAAAGCTGATTTAATTGTGAAAGCAGCCGATGAAGTTATTGAAGGAAAGCTTGATGATCATTTTCCGTTAGTTGTTTGGCAGACCGGAAGCGGTACTCAAACTAACATGAACACTAATGAAGTAATATCCAACCGCGCTATTGAAATTGCCGGAGGAGAAATAGGAAGTAAAAATCCTATACATCCTAATGATGATGTTAACAAAGCTCAATCTTCTAATGATACTTTTCCCACTGCCATGCATATTGCAGCAGTTGAAGAAATTCATAGAAGATTAATTCCGATGGTAACAAAGTTAAAAGATGCATTGAATGAAAAAGCTGAAGAATTTAAGGATGTAATTAAAATAGGTAGAACACATTTAATGGATGCTGTACCTTTAACGTTGGGACAAGAGTTCTCCGGTTATGTGCAGCAGCTTGAAAACGGATTGAAAAGAATTAACAATGCTTTACCAAGCTTGTATGAATTGGCTCTTGGTGGAACAGCAGTTGGTACCGGATTAAATACTCACAAAGATTTTGCTGTTCTATCTGCAAATAAAATAGCAGAGTTAACAGGAAAGGATTTTGTTACAGCTCCAAATAAATTTGAAGCATTAGCTGCCCATGATGCATTAGTAGAATTCAGCGGAGTATTGAAGACTTTAGCAGCTTCATTAATGAAGATTGCAAATGATGTTAGATGGCTGGGCAGCGGACCAAGATGTGGTATTGGCGAAATTAATCTCCCTGCAAATGAACCCGGTAGCTCAATCATGCCTGGTAAAGTAAATCCTACACAATCAGAAGCAATGACAATGGTTTGTGCTCAAGTTATGGGAAATGATGCTGCAGTTGGTTTTGCCGGATCAATGGGTAATTTCGAATTAAATGTTTTCAAACCGGTAATTATTTATAATGTACTGCAGTCAATTAGGTTAATCTCTGATGCTTGTGAAAGCTTTACCGATCACTGCGTTGCTGGTATTGAAGCTAATAACGATAATATTTCTAAACATCTAAAAAATTCTTTAATGTTGGTTACTGCTCTTAATCCTCATATTGGTTATGACAATGCAGCAAAAGTTGCTAAGAAAGCTTTTAATGATAATACAACATTAGAGGAAGCAGCAGTTGAACTCGGATTATTGACTTCTGAAAAATTTAAGGAAGTTGTTAGACCGGAAAACATGATTGGACCTAAATAAATTTCTCTTTGAGAAATAATATTTCATAAATATTGTAGGTTGACATGAGTAAAACGGTATTTACTTAATATTACCATTTTTTATGGAAGCTAATCCAAATAAATGTTTTTGTTGTGCTTATGGAAATCAAATAATCCATTTTGCTATGAGACTTATTCTAAGATATAGAAAGAAAAAACTTTTATGCTGGAAAAAATCCTGAATATTTATCTGATAATTAACAATGGTTTTGTTACTGAGTTTAAAGCAAAATCATATGAACGTGACGGCGATGACGAGACTAAGATCGAATTTCTTAAAGCCAGAGCAAAAATAGATTTTGAAACTTCCGAAAGTTTTGAAGCACCAATATCCAAAGATGGTGAATTTATGAGCTATAGGAAATTTTCGAAGCTTGAAAGAAGAGGAATGCAGTATAAATTATTTGAAGAGATATTTTCTCATTATGATGTTCCTGAAAATCCTTTGATTTGTGTTACACCGATTGAGGATGGAAATATTTTAGCTAATTAATCCCGAAGTAAACTTAAGGAAATTATTAAATGACTTTTACTGAAAAATGTATTAATACAATTAGATTTTTAAGCATTGATGGTGTACAAAAAGCAAACTCCGGACATCCCGGAATGCCGATGGGATGCGCCCCGATTACTTATCTTCTCTACTCAAAAATTATGAAGCATAATCCCAAAAATCCAAGTTGGTTTAATAGAGATCGATTTGTTCTCTCTGCCGGTCATGGTAGCATGCTTTTATATTCTTCTCTTCATTTAAGCGGATATGAAATCACTCTTGATGATTTGAAAAATTTTCGTCAACTAAATTCAATTACACCCGGACATCCAGAACGTGGAATGACTCCCGGAGTTGAAACCACTACAGGTCCATTGGGACAAGGTTTTGCTAATTCGGTTGGAATGGCTCTGGCTTCAAAACATCTTGCAGCTAAATTCAATAAAGATGATCTCAAGTTAATTGATAATTATATTTATGTTATTGCAAGTGACGGTGATATGATGGAAGGAGTTTCTCATGAAACTGCTTCAATTGCCGGACATCTTAAACTTGATAACTTAATTGTTTTTTATGATAACAATAACATTACTATTGACGGAAGCTTAGATCTTGCAATGTCGGAAAATGTAGGTCAAAGATTTGAAGCTTACGGATGGCATGTTCAGCACGTAAAAGATGTTAATAATATTGAAGAACTAGAAAAAGCAGTTATTGAAGCTAAAAAAGTTACGGATAAACCTTCAATAATTATAACTGATACTCACATTGGTTTCGGAAGTCCAAATAAACAGGATACTGCATCTGCGCATGGTTCTCCATTAGGTGAAGAAGAAATCAAATTGACTAAGAAGAATCTTGGTTGGGAATATGATGAAACATTTGTTATTCCGGACGATGTTAAAGATTACTTTTTACAATCAATTGAAAAAGGAAAACTTGAAGAAAAGAAATGGAATGAATTACTTTCTGCTTATCAAGAAAAATATCCTGAAGAATACAAATTGTTTGTATCTGCAATTAATGGTCAAATTGGTGATGAATGGAAGAAGGCTTTACCTTCATTTAATGCCGGTGAAAAAATTGCTACAAGAAGCGCTTCCGGAAAAGTTATAAATGCTATAGCAGACAAAATTCCTCAGTTAATTGGCGGATCAGCAGATCTTGCTCCTTCAAATAATACTGAAATAAAAAATGGCGGAATATTCTCATCGACTAATTATTCCGGAAGAAATCTTCACTTTGGAATAAGAGAACATGCAATGGGAAGCATGCTAAATGGAATGATTCTTTACGGCGGAGTTATTCCTTACGGCGGTACATTTTTAATGTTCTCAGATTATCTTAGACCTGTTTTAAGATTAGCCGGGCTGTCTCATATAAATCCAATATTTATTTTTACGCATGATAGTATTGGTCTTGGTGAAGATGGTCCTACTCATCAGCCGGTAGAGCACTTTGCTGCACTTCGCTCAATTCCAAAGCTAAATGTAATTCGTCCTGCTG
The DNA here is from genome assembly GCA_002698995.1 of Ignavibacteriota bacterium. GTDB lineage: Bacteria > Bacteroidota > Ignavibacteria > Ignavibacteriales > Melioribacteraceae. Next base: position 57,794 of record PAAX01000018.1, read on the forward strand.
ATGCGAATGAAACATCTTATGCTTGGCAGATGGCTCTTGAATCAAAGAATAAACCTTCGGCTATACTTCTTACCAGACAAAATCTTAAAGTAATTGATAGAGAAAAATATGCATCTGCAGAGAATACTCTAAAAGGTGGTTATAGACTTAATGAATCGTTAGAGAATCCCGATTTAATAATAATTGCAACCGGTTCGGAAGTTAATCTTGCTTTAGAAGTTGCAGAAGATTTGGCAACAAAAAGTATAAATGCTTCAGTTGTAAGCATGCCTTCGTGTGAAGTATTTAATGAACAAAGTGAAGATTATAAAGAATCTGTTCTACCAAAATCAGTAGCTAAAAGAGTTTCGATTGAAGCAGGTGTAAGTTTTGGATGGCATAAGTATATCGGTAAAGATGGACTGGCTGTAAGTATTGAAGAATTTGGAAAATCCGCTCCGGCAGATGAATTATTTAAGGATTTTGGTTTTGATAAAGATTCGATTGTAGAAAAAATAAAATCCCATTTTAATATTTAATTCTTTCATTAATATCAAGAAGCCTCAAGTCTGAGGCTTTTTGATTTCTATTCGAATTTCTCACCTTTAGAAAAACAGTTTTATAATTCACTGAAGTAATCAAACTGTAAGTTGCTGTTAAATTCATAAGAATAAATCTAATCTTTCTTTAATTATTCATAATTTTGAGCTAAGTAAATTTGCTTAATAAATAGGAGTAAAGATGAGCGAAAAATTAATTGAATGTGTTCCTAATTTTTCTGAAGGAAAAGATTTAAGTATCATAAAACAGATTACTAATGAGATTGAAAGTGTTGATGGAATTAAATTGTTAGACGTTGATCCCGGTGCTGATATGAATAGAACCGTTGTTACTTTTATTGGTTCACCGAATGCTGTTGCCGAAGCAGCATTTAAAGGTATTAAAAAAGCAAGTGAACTTATAGATATGAGCAAACATAAAGGATCTCATCCAAGAATGGGTGCTACAGATGTTTGTCCTTTTATTCCTGTTAACGGAGTTACAGTTGAAGAATGTATTGCATTATCAAAAAATGTTGCTAAAAGAGTTGGTGAGGAATTAAATATTCCGGTTTATCTTTATGAAAAATCAGCGAAATCTAAAGAGAGAGAAAATCTTGCAGTTATTAGGGCTGGCGAATATGAAGCTTTGCCGGAAAAATTAAAACAAGATAAATGGAAACCGGATTTTGGACCGGCTGAATTTAATGCTAAATCCGGCGCCACAGTTATTGGTGTTAGAGAATTTTTAATTGCTTATAACATTTCCTTAAATACTAGAGAAAAATTATATGCTACAGATATAGCATTTGAACTAAGAGAAAAGGGAAGATCGGCTAGAAGAGGAAACATAAAGCCATTTTATTTTAAGGGGACAGAGATTCTAAAATATGGAAATGGAAAGTATCCATGCGGAAGCTGCGATTTTGACGGCAGCTCAGTTGAAGAAATAATTAAGCATTGCAATGAAGAACACAAGTATGATTTAGTTGATCTTCTGAACCAAAATGGTATTTCTTTGGATAAGTTGGAAGGAGAATCAGTTAAAAAGCCCGGCTTGTTTAATTCTTGTAAAGCTATTGGATGGATGGTAGAGGCTTTTGATAGAGCACAAATCTCAATTAATCTAACAAATTATAAAGTAACTTCAATGCATGATGTTTTAGAAGCTACAAGAGCCCTTGCCGCTGAAAGAGGTTTAGTTATTACCGGAAGTGAAATTGTTGGTATGGTTCCGTTTGAAGCATTACTGCAGACAGGAAAATATTATTTAAGGAAACAAAAAAGATCAGCCGGAATTCCGATTAAAGATATTCTTAATACTGCTGTGCAGTCGCTCGGATTAAATGATGTTTCTAAATTCATTATTGAAGAAAGAGTGTTGGGACTACCAAAAAATTTAGATAGTGCATTAATTGAAATGACGATTACAGATTTTACCGATGAAGTATCACGCGAATCTCCCGCCCCGGGTGGAGGTTCAATAGCTGCTTTAGCCGGCGCCTTAGGAAGTTCACTTCAATCAATGGTTGCAAACCTTTCATCCTCAAACAGAGGTTCAGAAGAAACTGATAAGATTCTTTGGAATGCTGCTGAAAAAGCTCAAGACATCAAAAACAAACTATTAAAAGCAGTAGATGAAGATACTAATGCTTTCAATGATTTTATGATTGCAAAAAGGTTACCCGCTAAAACTACAGACGAAAAATCAATTCGTCATAAAGCTATGCAGGATGGATTAAAGCATGCTGTTAATGTTCCCCTTAGTACTGCAAAGTTGAGTTTTGAAGTTATAGAAATTTCCTCAACTGTAATTGAATATGGTAATCCAAATTCAATTACTGATGTTGGAGTAGGAGCACAAATGGCTTACAGCGGTGTTGTTGGGGGAATTTACAATGTATTAATTAATCTTGGTCAGATTGAAGATGCAGAATTTGTGAACCAGATGAAATTAAACTGTAACGAATTAGGAAAGAAAGCAAAGGATTTATTGAATCAAATAGATAAAAAAGTAATGTTAAAAATTGGATGATTTTTTAGTGTCTTAGATTGAAACTTTGAAGCTTTCTGTCGATTTTTCGCATTAAATGAAAAGTACTTGAATTAAGGTTAACATTTTTCAAAATAATACGATTATATTTATTGATAAATCAAAGATTGTTGATGTACAGTTGTTGAATTTTTATAAATAAATCGATTAAAAATTACAGATACAAAAAATAGTTCGTTGATTACTGTAACTAATTATGGCGTATTTATTAAGCAATAAAAATTATAATTCGGGAATGATGTGATGGAAGGGACTGTTAGCCTAGATTACGAATCAAAATCCAAAGAAGAACTTTTGGAAGAAATTAGGCAGTTAAAGGAAGAAAAACTAAAAAATGAAAGACTGCTGTTAAGAACTGTAATTGATAATCTCCCCGCATCTATATATTGCAAGGATTTAGAAGGACGCAAAACTCTTGTAAATATTGCCGAACTAAGAATGATTGGAGCAAAATCAGAAGAGGAAGTACTTGGTAAGACTGATTTTGATTTTTATCCAAAAGAAATTGCCGAAGGATTTTTTGCAGATGATCAATTGGTAATTCAAAAAAATGAACCTGTTATTAATAGAGAAGAATATTTAATTGATGAAAAAGGGGAAAAGAGATGGCTGCTGACTTCAAAAATTCCCATGTTGGATGATCAAGGAAATGTTATTGGTCTTGTTGGAATAGGAAGAGATATAACAGACCGTGTTAAAATTTCAAAAGAAATTCAATTGCGTAATGAGCAGCTTACTCAGTTAAATGCTGAAAAGGATAAATTTTTCTCGATAATTGCACATGATTTAAAGAGTCCTTTCACGGGTTTGTTAGGATTAACCGAATTAATGGTTGAGAGTTCGGATAGTTTTACTAAAGAAGAATTTGTAGAGTATAGTAAATCAATTAACAAAGCTTCTAAAAAACTTTACAAGCTCTTAGAAAATTTATTGGAATGGGCTCAAGTTCAAAGAGGTACAATCACTTTTACTCCGATGAATTTAGATTTAGCTCAAATTGTTGGGCAAAGTATTGATATAATTTATCAAAGAGCATTACAGAAGAAAATTACTATTATAAATGAAATCACTTCTCCTCAAAAAGTTTATATTGATGAGAAGATGACACAGACGGTTTTAAGAAATCTGCTTTCTAATGCGGTCAAATTTACCAAAAGCGGCGGCAGGGTTTTTATTAAGGCTGAATCGTTAGATGAAAAACGGTTAAGAGTTTCAATTGAAGATACAGGTGTTGGTATTCCTAAAGAGGATATTGAAAGATTATTCAGAATTGAACAAAAAGTTTGTTCGTTAGGAACAGAAGGTGAATCTAGTACTGGTTTAGGTTTACTTCTTTGCAAAGAATTTGTTGAGATGCATGGCGGAAGAATATGGGTTGAAAGTGAAATGGGGAAAGGCTCTAAATTTTCTTTTACTATTAATAAAGCCATTTCGTAATTATTGTTTTTTTAGCCGGTTATAATATTAACACTCACTTACTTTATTATCAAAAATCTTTTTATTTTGCTCAAAATATTTTACAGTCTCTAAAAATTCTAGAACTTTAGATCATTAATTTTGTTTTATTTTTTAATCTGCTATATGTAAAGGAAATAAATGTCACCGGTTATATTCTTATCAGTAATCTTTTTAATACTCAGTACAGGCTTTAGTTATGTTGGATATAGATTAATTCATTTATCAAATCTTTCATCTAGAGTAGGTATTGCACTCTGGATAGTATTAGCTCTAATGCTGTTAATTCCTTTTATTGTTTTTATTTTTAGAATTAACAGAATTGATAGTACGTTATTAGATATATTCTCATGGATTGGCTATATAACACTTGGGTTATTTTCACTTTTATTTGCTTTTGTTTTAGTGAAAGATATTATTCTCTTCAGCGGTTTATTGATTAATAAAATTTATGTTTTTACTTCACAGCTTTTTTCAAGTTCATCCGGATCGGACGCAAATAAAGTTTTTGATCAATCAAGACGAGAATTTCTTGTTCATTTTGTAAATCTAGGAATTGTAGCTGCATCTTTTGGTTTAACCGGATATGGAATTTTCAAAGCTGTAACTAAACCGAAAATAAAAAGCGTTGAAATACCAATTGAAAATTTACCCGATGAATTAGATCAATTGACTATTACTCAATTTACTGATTTGCATGTTGGTCCCACTATAAAAAAATCTTTTGTAGAAACTATCGTTAATCAGATAAATGAATTGAACTCGGATATTATTGTGTTTACTGGTGATTTAGTTGATGGAAGTGTTGAAAATCTTAGAGAAGATGTTGCACCGCTAGCAAATCTTAAAGCTAAGCATGGAAAGTATTTTGTAACCGGAAACCATGAGTATTATTCCGGAGCCAGAGAGTGGGTTAATCATGCAAATGAATTAGGGTTTACTACTTTATTAAATTCGAATAGAACAATAAATATAAACGAAAAAAATCTTTTACTTGCCGGTGTTACTGATTATACCGGTGGACAGTTTTATGTTGATCATAAATCCGATCCTTATAAAGCAATTCAATCAAACAATAAAAGTGATTTAAAAATTTTATTGGCACATCAACCGAGAAGTTTATATGAAGCTGAAAAAGCTGGTTTCGATATTCAACTTTCGGGACATACTCATGGCGGACAATATTTCCCTTACAACTTTATGGCCCGAATCGGTCAGCCCTTTATAAAAGGATTAAATAAATTCTATAAAACTTGGATTTATATTAATCAAGGGACAGGCTATTGGGGACCTCCTTTAAGAATCGGTGCTCCATCCGAAATTACATTAATTAAAATTGTGAAGGCTTAATATCGGTATTCATAATCCAATTGAAGTTTAGTGTAAAAAAATACGAAAATACTTTAAAGACCATCATCGAAGCAAAATTTAAAATGTTTACTATATTATTGTGATCCAAATCATTTTATTTTAAACTATACCCGTCTATCTTTATTGAAGAAATTTTGGAGTATTAGTTTGATTGATTTAATTATCGCTGTAATATTAGGAGCAATTTTATTTCATGCTTTTTATAAACTTTCTAATTCAGGTAATTTACCATTCATTATTGAATTGAAAATCGGTTACTTCTCTAAAAAGCTGCTTTTAAAGGAAGATGATTCCATTTATCTAAAAAGAGGAATTTGCTTTTCGATTATAGGTAGAAGATTCATCCATAAACAGAAGGATTCTGCTGCTTTGGTTTATTTTGAAAAAGCTTTGAGTGATTTTAATAGTGCTCTTTATTTAAATAAAAATAATAATGATGCATTTTTGCAAAAAGGTTTGTTATTACTACTTATGAACAGACCTATTGAAGCTTATGAAGCTTTAGCAGAAGCAGAAAATCTTGGAGATAAAAGAGCTACTAAAATAATTATTGAAAATGGAATGAGATAAAATTTTGATTTTCAATTTCATTTGACGTTGTGCTTATTTCAAATACAGAAACCTACTTAACCAAAAGATTCTTAATTCAATTAGTAAGGACTCATTAAGCATTTGATTACGATTAACTTCGATTTACATCCTAACTCAATTGATAAAGAAGTATAAATCGCATAACTTTGTCTAGTGAATTAATTTTAATTTGGAGTTGAAATGTCCTCAGTTATTAAAGCCGCAGTGCGTACAGCAAATATTACATATGCAGTTAGAGATATTTTATTAATAGCAAATGAAGTTGCCAAAACGGGCAAAGAAATGTTATACCTAAATATTGGCGATCCGAATATTTATGATTTTGCTCCCCCTAGAAAAATGGTAGATGCCGCTTATGATGCAATGTTAAAAAACTATAACGGTTATTCTCCTTCGTCAGGAATTAAGCAGGCTTTGGATGCTATTGCAAGAGATGCCGAGAAAAAGGGAATAAAAAATATTCAAGATATGTTTGTTACAACCGGTGCAAGTGAAGCAATTGATATTTGTTTGACAGCTCTTGTTAATGAAGGTGAAAACGTTTTAACACCAACACCAGGTTATCCTTTATATACTGCTATTTCAAGTAAATTAAGAATGATGGAAAATCCATATTACTTAAATGAAGAAAACGGCTGGCAGCCTGATATTGAAGATATTAAAAGTAAAATAAACGAAAAGACAAGAGCAATTGTTTTAATTAATCCGAATAATCCAACTGGTTCAAACTGCAGTAAAGAAACTTTAGAGCAAATAATTGATTTAGCACTTGAACATAACTTGGTAATTTTTTCAGATGAAATCTATGATAAGCTATTATTTGATAATAAAGAATTAGTCTCTATTGCATCTTTAAATCAAGAAGTTCCAGTAATTACATTCGGTGGTTTATCAAAGAATTATATGGTACCTGGATTTAGAATTGGCTGGGGCGTTGTCAGTGGTAATCCGTCAAGATTGAAAGAATATTTAGAAGCAATAAATAAAATATTGAGATCAAGACTTTCAGCTAATCATCCTGAACAATATGGTATTTCGGTTGCACTTGATGGAGATCAATCACATTTAACTGAAGCTATGGAAAAACTTCACAGAAGAAGAGATATTACAGTTGAAATGCTTAATGCTGTAGAGGGAATATCATGCGTAAAGCCTGAAGGAGCATTTTATGCTTTCCCAAAATTAGATATTAAAAATTCTGATAATCATTTTGTGGCTGAATTGATTAAGGAAACCGGAGTTGTTGTTGTTCCAGGCACCGGATTCGGGCAAGTTCCCGGCACAAATCACTTTAGAGTTGTTTTCTTGCCTCAAGAAGAAATATTGGAAAAAGCTTATAAAGCTGTCGGTGAGTTTTTTGTCAAATACAAAGAGAAGTATGAAAAATAATTTTTAAAAAAGGGACGCTTCGACGTCCCTTTTTTTAGAAGTAAAGTGCTAGATGTGAACCATTGACTTCTAATTGTTTTACCTTTTCTAAATTAAAATACATTATCGTATCTCTAATTATAATTAAATAACCATCCTTTGCATAGGCTTCTGTAAAATCTGTAACATCATCTTTTACGTAGCTGGTAATAACATCATTATCAACAATTGTAATGGTTCTTAAATTCTCAATTGAATTGATCTGATTTTCTAAAAGCACTGTCGATTTTACCTCAACAATATTTTCTTCAGTACATGCAGTTATCAATAAGATAAAAAATGAGATGAAAATTAACCGCCTAATCATTAGTTACTCCTTTTTATATTTTGAGAAAAATATTTTGACGAACAAGGTATCTATTGGTTCTTTAGAGGGCATATCCAATTAAACTTAGGACTTTCGGAAATTCAAATTGAGAGATAATTTGATTATATTCGCACTTGCTGAAAAATTAACATTTTTTAACAAATCTCAAGAAACCTTTCAATAAGTAAGATTGTAGAAAAAACTTGTTTAATCAAAAGAGGGATAAAATTGGAAATAACTGAATTAAACGAAAAGATTAAAAGAGAAAGCGAATTTATTGATACTCTCTTCAATGAAATTGGAAAAGTTATTGTCGGTCAAAAAGATATGGTTGATCGATTGGTTATAGGTCTTCTTTCTAATGGTCATATCCTTTTAGAAGGAGTTCCGGGATTAGCTAAAACACTTGCTATAAAATCATTAGCTTCTTCAATGGATGCTAAATTTCAGAGAATACAATTTACTCCCGATTTACTTCCGGCCGATTTACTCGGTACATTAATTTACAATCAGAAAGATGGAAACTTTACCATAAAGAAAGGTCCCATTTTTGCAAACTTTATATTAGCAGATGAAATAAACAGAGCCCCGGCTAAAGTGCAGTCAGCTCTGCTTGAATCAATGCAGGAAAGACAAGTTACAATCGGTGATTCAACATTTAAGTTAGAAGAACCTTTCTTAGTTCTTGCAACTCAAAACCCAATTGAACAAGAAGGAACATATCCTTTGCCTGAAGCTCAAGTCGATAGGTTTATGCTGAAAGTGAAAATCACTTATCCTTCTAAAGAAGAAGAATTAAAAATTATGAGAAGTAATATTTCCGGCACAATGAGTGAAATTAAACCTGTCATTAAGCCTGAAGATATAATTAAAGCGAGAAAATTAGTCCAAGAAGTTTACATCGATGAAAAAATTGAAAAGTATATTCTTGATATAATTTTTGCCAGCAGAAACCCAAAAGATTACGGACTCGATAATTTAACTGATCTTATAAGCTATGGTGCTTCTCCAAGAGCTACAATAGCATTGGCTTTGGGTGCTAGAGCAATGGCATTTATGCGAAGAAGAGGTTATGTAATTCCTGAAGATGTTAGAGCTATTTGTCATGATGTACTCAGACATAGAATAGCAGTTACTTATGAAGCAGAAGCTGAAGAACTTACATCAGAAAATATTATTCATGAAATATTGAACCGTGTTGAAGTGCCGTAAAAAAATATGCGTCAGATCAAGATCATGAGTAAGATCAAGATCAAGAATTTAATATGATAATTAATAATTAGAGTAAAGTATTGCTGACCAAAGATATTCTTAAACAAGTAAGACAAATAGAAATTAAAACGAGAGGATTAGTAAATGAAGTCTTCTCAGGTGAATACCATTCTGTTTTTAAAGGAAGAGGAATGGAATTTTCCGAAGTTAGAGAATATCAATTTGGTGATGATATTAGAAATATTGATTGGAATGTTACTGCAAGGTACGGACATCCTTTCGTTAAGATTTTTGAAGAAGAGAGAGAACTAACTGTAATGCTTTTAGTTGATATGAGCGGTTCTCTTCATTTTGGGAGCTTTGAAAAAACTAAACAAAGAATAGCTGCAGAACTGAGCGCTATCCTAGCTTTTTCAGCTTTGAAGAATAATGATAAAGTTGGTTTGATTTTATTTACCGATCAAATCGAAAAATTTGTTTCTCCTAGAAAAGGAAGATCACATGTTTTAAGAATTATTAGAGAAGTTCTTTCTTTTAAGCCCGAAGGAAACAAAACCGATTTGAAGGGCGCATTGGAGTATTTTAATCACACAATTAAAAAGAAAAGTATCACTTTTCTTATTTCCGATTTTATCGATGAAGGATATGAAAAGATTATAAAAATTATCGGGAAGAAACATGATTTTGTAAGTATAATTCTTCAAGATCCAAGAGAAAGAGAAATTCCAAAAGCCGGATTAATAAAAATTCAAGATTCAGAAACCGGATCGATAAGATATTTGGATTCAAGTTCAAAGATTGTTCAAGATTATTTCAATCAGAAAATAAAAAGTAATGACGACAAGATTAAAGATCTATTCATGAGAAGCAGAATAGATAGTATTAAGATCGATACATCTAAATCTTATATTAAACCTCTTGTAGATTTCTTTAAAGTGAGAGAAAAACGTTGGTAAAGAAAATCCTAATTTTTCTGTTTATTGTTACTGCATCCTTAAATGCACAAAATATTGAAGTATCTGCTTACACAGATTCTACTCAATATTTTGTAGGGGATTATATCAAGTATTCCATCGATTTGAAATATGATAAATCAATAAAAGTAGAATTCCCAAACATTAAAGATTCCCTAAAACAGCTTGAGTTTATAAATGAACTTCCAAAATTTCAGAATGAAGTCGAAGGTAAAATTGTAGAGACAAGAAGTTTTAATTTTTCTTATTATGATTCGGCACAAGTTACAATTCAATCTTTCCCAATTAGGTATTTATCAAATGGTGAAAAATTAGTTATAAATACTAATCCCGTTACTGTTACAGTTAAGGCTATACCAACAAATCCACAAGCAGAAATAAAAGACATTAAAGCACCTGTAAGAATTCCTTTTGACTGGCTTACTTTGCTGATAATTATTCTTTTAGCAATCATAATTTTAGCGGCTGTATATTTTATTTATAAAAAGTATTTTAAGAAATCTGAAGAAATAATTACTAAGAAAATTATTGTAATTCCTCCGCATGAAACAGCTCTGAATCATTTAAGAAAAATTGAAGAAGAAAAATTATGGCAGAAAGGAATGATTAAAGAATTCCATTCCGAAATAACAAATGTTGTTCGGAAATATTTTGAGGAAAGGTTTAGTTTTGCAGCTCTGGAAATGCCATCATCAGAAATTATTCCTCACTTGAATAAAATAAAAGAATGTGAATCTGTTATTGATATTTCAAGAGATTTTTTTGAAAATGCTGATCTTGTGAAGTTTGCTAAATTTCAACCGATGCCCTCTGTTAATGAAAATATGTTGAAATTAGCTTTTGATATAGTAATAAAAACAAAACCAAATCTTATTGAATCCGAAATAAGAAGTGAGGAGAAAGCTGATGTTTGAGAATGTAACATTTGCTTATCCTTATATTTTATTTGGACTAGTAATTATTCCATTCATGGTCTTCTTGTATTTCTTTAAATGGAAAAAGAAAATCCCGGTTATCAATTATTCAAATACAGAAATATTTAATGAATTAAAACCTACTCTGAAAGGGCGCTTGAAAGATGTTCCTTTTATCTTAAGAATAATTGCCATTGCTCTTTTAATTATTGCTGCTGCAAGACCTCAAACATTTTCCAGCGGAGAAAATATTTATACTGAAGGTATTGATGTTGCAATGGTGTTAGATATCTCCGGAAGTATGCTTGCAGAGGATTTTAAACCAAACAGATTGGAAGCAGCTAAAAATGTTATTGATGAATTTGTTAGCGGAAGAACTACTGATAAAATTGGATTGGTAATTTTTGCCAAAGAGAGCTTTACTCAATGCCCTTTAACAATTGATTACCAAGTACTGAGGGGATTATTAACGGAAATTAAAAGTGGAATGATTGAGGACGGAACTGCAATTGGAAATGCAATTGCTAATGGTGTGAATCGTTTGAAGGAAAGTTCTGCTAAAAGTAAAGTTTTGATTCTTTTAACGGACGGTGTTAATAACAGCGGTGAAATTGATCCTATTACCGCTGCACAAATTGCAAGACAGTTCAACATTAGAATTTATACTGTCGGCGTTGGTACAGTGGGACAAGCGCCATACCCATTTGATACTCCTTTTGGAAAGAGATATCAAATGGTACCAGTTGAAATTGATGAAGAAGTATTAAAAAATGTAGCTGATATTACCGGCGGTAAATATTTTAGAGCAACCGGCAATAAAAAGCTCGAAGAGATTTATCAAGAAATTGATAAGCTGGAAAAAACTAAAGTGGAAATAACAAGTTACAGACAAGCTACCGAATTATTTTATTCTTGGGCTTTACTTGGATTGCTTTTATTAATTACCGAAAATATTTTATCTAGAACATATTTGAGAACGTTACCATAAATGTTAAGATTTGCTGAAATAGATTATTTGAATCTCCTTTATGTGATTCCAATTTTAGTTTTTGTTTTTTGGTACACACTAAGAAAAACAAATCAATCTTTATTGGAATTCTCCAACAAAATTATGCATAATGTTTTGTTTCCTTTACGAAGCAGAGCAAAACAGATTGTTAAATTCTCGATTACAATGTTTGCGGTTGTTCTAGTCATTGTTGGATTATCAAATCCTCAGATAGGGACAAAGATTGAAGAAGTTAAGCAAGTTGGTATTGATGTATATATTCTGCTTGATGTTTCTCTAAGCATGACTGCCGAAGATATAAAACCAAGCAGATTAGAAAAAGCAAAGTTTGAAATCTCAAAATTGATTCAGCGTTTAAGAGGTGACAGAATTGGTTTGATTGTTTTTTCCGGGGAAGCTTATGTTCAATTTCCTTTGACTACTGATTATGCGGCAGCTAACTTATTTCTCTCGGCTGTTGATGTTACTACAGTTCCTCAACCTGGCACTGCAATTGGTCCGGCAATTGAATTAGCAGTAAATTCATTTAAGAAAGATGCTGAAACACAAAAAGCAATTATAGTTATCACCGATGGTGAAGATCATGAAGGTGATCTTGATCAAATAGTTAGCAACGCAGTGGAAAACGAAATTAATATTTATGCAATTGGATTAGGTTCTCCTAACGGAGTTCCTATTCCGGTTTACAATGCTTCCGGAGTAAGAACCGGATATAAATCCGATAATCAAGGTAATACTGTTCTAACAAAACTTGATGAAATTACTCTTCAGACAATTACCGAAAAAGGAAACGGCAAGTATTACAGAGGTACAAATTCTGACGATGAATTAGAAATGATTTATAATGATCTTGCTATACTAGATCAAGCTGAATTTGGAGCTACAAGAATTACTGAGTATGAAGATAGATTTTATTTGTTTTTAATTCCGGCAATTTTACTTCTGATTTTGGAGTTTTTTATTTCATCCAACAAAACAAAATTTTTTAAGAAACTTGAAGAAAAAGAAATGGTTTAATGAACATGAAAAAGTTAATTCCCATAATATTTTTCTCAGCAGTTACTTTTGTCTCAGCACAAAGTACCAGATCATTAATTAATGATGGCGTCGATAAATATGATGAAAAACAATTTGCCGATGCAGAAGTTAATTTCAAAAAAGGATTGGAAAAAGAGAACGATCTTTTTGCCGGACATTATAACTTAGGTTCAGCTTATTACAAGCAAGGGAGATTTGATGAAGCTCTAAAACAGTATCAAAATTCTTTAGCTTTAGCACAGACTGATAATGAGAAAGCTAAAATATTTCATAATATTGGTAATGCATTAATTAAAAACCAAAAGTTGAAAGAAAGTATTGAAGCATATAAGCAGTCATTAAAACTAAATCCAAATGATCTTGAAACAAAGTATAATTTATCTTATGCGTTAAAGAAACAGCAAGAGCAGCAGCAAAATCAGCAGAATCAAGATAATAAAGATCAACAGAATAAAGACCAACAAAATAAAGATCAGCAAAACGAAGATCAGAATCAGAACCAAAATCAAGATCAGAATAAGGATGATCAAAAGCAGGATCAAAATAAAGATCAGCAGAATAAGAATGATCAGCAGCAGAATCAGGATGAACAACAAAATCAGCAACAGCAGCCAAAGCCGAATGAAATTTCAAAGGAAGAAGCTCAGAGAATTCTTGAAGCATTAAAAAATAATGAAGCTGATCTGCAAAAAGAATTGAGAAAGAAAAAGGGAAAACCGGTTAATAAAGCTAAAGATTGGTAATTTTGAGATTAATGAAAAATATAAAATTATATAGTGCATTTGTGTTGTTTTTCCTTCCAATGATTTTAAATGCTCAATCATTTAAAGCTACAGTGGATAGGACTTCAATTCCGCAAAATGTTCAGTTCCAAGTCTATTTTACCTTTGATGGAGAAGATGTAAACAAAGTTAGAAATTTTTCTCCTCCAAACTTTTCCGGATTTAGAATTTTAAGCGGTCCTAATCAGTCTTCAAATATGACTTTTATTAATGGTAAAGTATCTGCTTCATTAACCTATTCTTATATTTTAGTCGGAACAGATATTGGCGACTTTACAATTGGAACAGCTTCTGTTGAATATGACGGAAAAAGATATCAAACAGAACCGATAAAGTTGAGTGTTATTAAAGGAAATCCCACAGCTCAAAATAATCAGCAATCGGATGTAAATGTTTCAGAAGAGGAATTATCAAAAAATGTTTTTATAAGAGCCTTTGCGGATAAACGATCTGTGTATCAAGGTGAACAAGTTACAGTTGAGTACAAACTATATACAAAATTAAACATATCATCCCCTCAAATCTCTAAGCTTCCAAGCTATAATGGATTTTGGTCCGAGGAATTGGAGCCAATCCGAAACATAAATTTTAATGTAGAAATGTTTGAAGGGGAAAGATATAGAGTTGCTACTTTAAAGCGAGTTGCTTTATTCCCTACAAAAGCGGGAGAATTGGAAGTTACTCCTTTTGAATTAACAATTCCGGTTTTGATAAGAAGGAAAACAAACCAAAGAAGTTTGTTCGATGAATTTTTCAATGATTCATTTTTTGGCAGAACTGAAACTATTGAGTATCAAGCCAAATCAAATAAATTAAAGATAAACGCTAAACCGCTGCCAAGCAATGATGTACCGGAATCGTTTGAAGGTGCTGTAGGTGAATTTGACTTTAAAGCTGTTGTTAATGAAACAAATGTTAAAATGAATGATCCGGTTAACTTGAATATCCAAATTACCGGAACGGGAAATATAAAATTATTGAACGTACCAAAGTTTAATATTCCTGCTGGATTTGAACAGTACGATCCTAAAACAAATGAAACAATTACTAATAGAAATATTATTTCCGGTACAAAGATTTTCGAATATTTATTAGTCCCGAGAGTTTCAGGTGAAAGAAAGATTGGTCCGATTGAATTTAGTTATTTCAGTCCTTCAAAAGGAAGATATATTACTCAGAGTTCACCCGAATTTGTAATAAATATTGAAAGGGTAGAAGGCTTTACCGAAACAACAGTCAACGGATTTTCCAAGGAAGATGTAAGATTATTAAATGAAGATATTAGATTCATAAAAACCTCCCAATTTGAATTAGAAAGAATTGAGGATTATAAAATTTTGGGAAATTGGTTTTGGATTGCTTTAGTTTTTCCGGCAGCCTTCCTAATTGTAATTATTGCAGTAAGAAATAAACAAGAAAAACTTTCTGCAAATATTGATTTGTTGAAATATCAAAAAGCAGAAAAAGAAGCACGCAAAAAATTAAAAGAAGCAAAGAAAGCATTAGAAAAATCAGATACATTGAAATTCTACAATGAAGTTTCAAAAGCACTTTATGGTTATTTACAGGATAAACTTTCTATTTCTCAATCTGAGTTTACTATTGAATCAGCAGTTTCAAAACTTACTTCAAAAAATGTAAACGAAGAACTGGTAAATTCAGTAAAAGAAATCTCTGATAAATGTGAGTTCGCAAGATTTGCACCAAAGAAAGATACATCTGAAGAATTAAATACTTTTTATGAAAGAGTTGTTAAAACTATTGTTAAAGTTGAAGATAGTATTAAATAGATGAAAAAATTTACATTAATATTTTTGATTATAGTCTCTCTGATTAATGCTCAGAGCAATGAAGAAATAATTTCAGAAGCCAATAATGCTTATCAAAATCAAAATTATAAAGAAGCGGTAACTCTTTATAAATCCTTGGTTGATAATGGTTTTGCCGGAGCTGAGTTATTTTACAATTTAGGAAATTCATATTTTAAGACCGATCAAATTGGTTATGCAATTTTATATTATGAAAAAGCCCTAAAATATAATCCCGGGGATGAAGATGTAATTCATAATTTGAAAATTGCCAATTCAAGAACGATTGATAAAATTAAAGAAGTCCCGCAATTATTTATTATAGAGTGGATTAACTATTACTTGGCTCTTTTCTCAGTTTCAACTTGGTCTGTAATTCTTTATCTCTTTTATCTTTCACTAATTATTTCAATCGGATTTTTCTTTTTGTCAAGGAAGATTAGATTAAAAAGAGTTTCACTCTATTCTGCTTTAATTACTTTTGCATTTACGGTTATTTTCAGCATTTCTCTATTTGTAAAAGTAAATCAAGAAACAACTTCAAATTATGCTGTACTTGTCAGTCAATCAGTTACGGCTAAAAATTCACCCGATCAGCAAAGCAATGATGCTTTTGTAATTAATGAAGGAACAAAATTTCTGATTGAAGATTCAGTTAATGATTGGGGAAGAATAAAGCTGGCTGATGGTAAAGTAGGTTGGATTCCTAAATCTGCATTTGAGAAAATTTAGCATTTGAAATTATTTATATTTTTTTTGATTTTTTGCGAACCATATTAAGACTCAAGGTGTTTTGTAGATATAACAAAAAGGAGGATCAAGTGAAAAAGATGCAGATAGTTTTTCTTTTACTTATTTCTTTTATGATTATCAGTTCCAATGCCGAAGAGAAAGGGAAAGAATTAGTAACTAAATGTCCTTATTTGGCAAAAATTCATAATTCTGATTTTGCTGAAAATAATAAATCTGATTGCCCTTATTTATCTAATAAATCAAAATCCGAATGCCCCTATTCCGGTAAGGAAAAAATGAGTGATTCAAAAAAGGGAGATACTCAATGCCCTTATACCGGAAAATCAAAGCAATCTGCAAAGGTGAAAAAAGAAATTAAGTTTTATCATTCAATTCAATTAGACAGATCATAATCATTAAATGAAATTATTCCAATTTAGCGCGGATTATTACATCCGCGTTTTTTATTTTTGTTAGTTATGAATGAAAAAAAAAGTACCTCAAAAAAATATAGCAATACAAAACTTGCATTAGGAATTCTTAAAGGAATCTTAAGTTTTATTTTTCTTCTTTGGATTATTTTAAGCAGATTCAGTGAAAATCTCGAATTGGTTTTGAGATATTTTATTGAGAACGATTATCTGGTATTTTTAGCATATGTATTATCAATTGGTTTAATATCTTCAATTATTTTTCTACCCTTAAATTTTTATACCGGATATTATCTTGAACATAAATTTAAGTTGTCAAATCAATCCTTTTTCGGCTGGGTTTGGGAAAATATAAAAGGGTTGTTAGTCGGTTTGCTAATTGGTATTCCAATCTTACTTTTATTTTTCTGGGTAATAAATACTTTTGGAAATATGTGGTGGCTTATTTTTGCTTCGGCAATGTTTGTTATTTCTGTTCTTCTAGCTCAAATTGTTCCGGTTTTAATTCTTCCTCTATTTTATAAAGTTACATCACTTGAAAATGAAGAACTGAAAAGAAGAATAACTGAATTAGGTAAACAGGCAGGATTAAATGTTCAGAACGTTTTTAAGTTTAATATGAGTAAGAATACAAAAAAAGCAAATGCTGCATTTACCGGACTCGGTAAGTCAAAAAGAATTTTGCTTGGTGATACATTAATCGAAAATTACTCCGATGATGAAATTGAAACTGTTATTGCTCATGAAATGGGGCATTACAAGCATAAACACATTGTGAAGAATTTGATAATCGGCACTCTTTCAAGTTTTCTAACATTTTGGCTTATGGCTTACTTGTATGATATCTCATTGATTTGGTTTGGATTCATATCAATTTATCAAATTTCGGCACTTCCCATTTTAGTTATGTGGGGAAGTTTAATAGGACTAATCGAAACTCCGATAACAAATTTTATCTCAAGAAAATTTGAATATGAGGCTGATACTTATGCTGTTAAGTCAACTAATAAAAAAGAAGCCTTCATATCTACTCTAAATAAGTTGAATGAACAAAACTTGGGGGATAAAAATCCTCATCCCTTTGTTGAATGGTATTTCTATTCTCATCCTTCAATTGAAAAAAGAATTTCGTTTATCAATAGTTTGCAAATATAAGTTTAGTTGTAGTTCATTTTTTGTTATTTTCACATAACAAATACAAAAATAATAATATGACACAAAATAAAATTATAGTTTATTTATTAATATTAGTTCTATCTGCATGTACATTTAAAGAGGATTCAAATCCGGTAACATCAGATCCAACCGTACCGAATTCTCCAACTCCATCAAATGGAAGTATCAATCAACCTTTAGCATTGACACTTGGCTGGAAAGCTGAAGGGGCAGAAGAATATGATGTTTACTTTGATACTCAAAATCCTCCAACAAGATTAGTAGCTTCTAACTTGTTAAAGACAAATCATTCCGTAGTTGGATTAAATTACAATACAACCTATTTCTGGAAAGTAGTTGCCAAAAGCGGGGGATCGGTAGTTTCTCAAAGTCCGGTTTGGAGTTTCTCTACAATCCCTTCAAACTCGACCGGAGAGGACGGCGTTTCTCTTATTCTCTATGAAATTTCTACTGAACTGCCGAGCGTTGTTAATGTTCTATTTCAAGCAACGGATGCAAATGGAATTGGTATTGATAATCTTACTGCCAATGATTTTATATTATATGAAAACGGAATGCCTTTAACTTCGGAATCGAATGTAGTTTTAAGAAAAAGAGATCAGAATGATTTTACTATAAAAACAGTTTTATTAATAGATAACTCAACAAGTTTAAGCGGATATATTAACGAACTAAAAGCTGCTGCTTCTTCATTTGTGAATAATATTATTCCTGTGCAGCAGGAAGTTGCAATTGTAAAATTCTCAGAAGATCCGGAAGTAATACAAGATTTTACTAATGATAAAAGTCTATTGAATGCGGCAATTAATTCAATTGGAATTGGTTTTCCGACTACAAATTTATACGGCTCTACAATTGAAGCGGTTGGAATGTGGGAAGATATTTTAACAAGTGAACAAGTAAGTAACGGAGCTTTGGTTATTTTTACTGACGGAACCGAAACATCAAATAAGAGAACTTTTACTGAAGCTTTAACTGCTATTGGAAATAAAAAAGTTTATACTGTTGGTTTAGGAAATGAAATTGATCCTCAAGTTTTACAAGCGCTTGGCAGAACAGGTGGTTTTTATTCAGTTGCTGATGTAAACGATTTAACATCGGCATTTATTGAAGTTGGTAATCAGTTATATAAATATGCAAATAGTTTTTATTGGCTGCGTTATACTAGTCCTAAAAGAAAAAGCAGTACCGGAAATAATACTCATACATTAAGAATTCAATTAAGGGAAAATATCGATCCGGATAAACCTTATATTGAAGGAACATTCAGCAGTGCAAATTTCTTCTCTGCTAGTCCGGGTTTATTTGTTAATTCTTCAGCAAATACTCCTGAAGGAGTTACTCGCGTTACAATGGCAAGAAATAGTTCTCTCCTTCTGGAAGCAGTTTCATATTTGCAGCCTAATGATCCTAAGTATGAATGGGTGTCGTTAAATCCAACAATGGTGACTGTTGAACCGATAGAAAATGTTGACAACAGAGTTTATATAAAAAGCTACAACAGCTTAGGCAGCACTAAAGTTGTTGTGCGGGATTCTAACAATAATTTAACAAGAGAAGTTACTGTAGAAATTATTCCATAGGTTAATAATGTCGGTAAATAATAAGCAAGTTGAACAAATTGCAAAATTGGCAAGACTTAAATTCGATGAGAATGAGATTGAAAATCTTACTAAAGATATGAATAAGATTTTGGATTATATGGATCAATTAAATGAATTAGATACTGATAATATTGAACCTCTTTCGCATCCATTGGATTTAAGTAATGTAATGAGAGAAGATAATTTAAAAGAATCAATTTCGAGAGATGATGTTTTCAAAAATGCTCCATCTCATAATGAAGAATTTTTCAAAGTTCCAAAGGTTATAAATAAATAATTATGATACTCGGAGTTATTCCTGCTCGTTATGGTTCATCAAGATTAGAAGGAAAACCATTGGCTGATATCTGCGGTAAACCAATGATTCAGCATACATATGAAAGTGCACTTAAATCTAAATTATTAGATAAAATTGTTGTAGCTGTAGATGATCCAAGAGTTTATGATGCAGTAAAATTATTTGGCGGTAAAGTTGAATTAACTCCCAACACAATTCAAACCGGATCAGATAGAATTGCATTTATAGCTAAAAAATTCAAACAAGCTGAAATAATTGTAAACATTCAAGGTGATGAACCATTCATTGCCGGTAAAATGATTGATGAAGCAATTGAACCCCTTTTATTCGATCATGAAGTAAATGTTTCTACACTTGCAAAAAAAATAACTAAAGTTGATGAACTAAAAAATCCTTCAATTCCTAAAGTAGTATTCGATTACAATAACTTTGCTCTTTATTTTTCAAGATCACCAATTCCTTTTGTACGTGATGCAAAATCAAATCTAGAAAGAATTAAATCAGTTGATATTTATAAACATATTGGCTTATATGTTTATAGAAGAGATGCTTTATTGAAATTCACCTCTCTTGAACCAACGGATTTAGAACAGATCGAAAAACTTGAACAACTTAGAATGTTAGAGAACGGTTTTAAGATCAAAATTGTTACTACAGAATATGATACAATTTCCGTAGATACAAAAGAAGATTTAGAAAAAGCGATTAAACATTACGAAAGGTTCTTGAAATTAAAAGAGAAGAATAAATGATAATACCATCAAGATTAGAAATTGCAAATCTCCCGACGCCTCTTCAAAAAGTAAAGTACGATAACAAATCATTTTTCATTAAGAGAGATGATTTTACCGGGTTGGAATTTTCCGGCAACAAAATTAGAAAACTGGAATATCTGCTTTATGATGCTAAGAAGAAAGGGGCAAAATATGTTATTACCTGTGGAGGGGAACAATCAAATCATGCAAGAGCCACAGTAGCTGCAGCAGCTTCTATTGGATTGAAATCAAAAGTTTTACTTTGGGGAAATGATAGAAAAACTGCTGACGGAAATTTATTCCTCAATAAAGTTTTTGGTGCAGAGATAAGATATATCAATAAAAAAGAATTCCTAAATGTTGATGAATTATTAATGGAAGAAAAAGAAACTCTTTTAGGTAAGGGAATTAATTCATATTTAATCCCGGAAGGAGGTTCTTCATCACTTGGAATTTGGGGATATATAAAATTCTTGGAAGAATTAATGCCTCAAGTAAAAACTAAAATTGACGGTATATTAACTGCGTCCGGCAGCGGCGGTACCTCGGCCGGATTATTAATTGCGGCAAAATTATTTAAAATAAATATTAAGGTTTTTGCAGTTAATGTTCTTTATGAAAAGAATAAGTTGAAGAATAGAATATTATCTTTAGCCGAAAATTGTATAAGGGAGTTCAATCTTAAATTAACCATAAATGAAAATGATCTTGAAATAATTGAAGGATATTCAGAAGAAGGATATAAAAATATTACTAAGGAAAAAATCTCTGTTATTAATGAAGTTGCTCAGCAGACAGGAATTCTTCTCGATCCAACTTATACCGGAAAAGCTTTCTTTGCTTATAATGAACAGTTTCTTAACAATTCCAAATCAAATATAATATTTGTTCATACCGGGGGATTATTTGGTGTTTTTGCAAAAAGAAAGAATTATTTAGATGCATTAAACGGTTAGTTGTCTTTTCATTCGCTTATTGATATTTTAGTTGAAAAAATTGGATTAATTATGGAAAATAAAATTAGAGTTTTAGTAGCAAAAGCCGGTTTAGACGGGCACGATAGAGGTGCAAAGGTTGTTGCTGCGGCTTTAAGAGATGCCGGGATGGAAGTTATTTATACCGGATTACGACAAACTCCCGAAACTATTGTAAATGCAGCAATTCAAGAAGATGTTGATGCAATTGGAATTAGTATTCTTTCAGGTGCGCATATGACTATCTTCCCTAGAATTTTGAACTTAATGAAAGAAAAAGAGGTTGATGATATTTTACTTTTCGGCGGTGGAATTATTCCTGATCAGGATATTAAAAAATTGAAAGAAATGGGAGTTGGAGAATTATTTACTCCGGGTGCTCCAACTTCTGAAATTGTTCAATTTCTTAATGATTGGGTAAAAGTTCATCCAAAAGTATAATTAATTCTTTAAATCTGTTTTGGGAAAAATGTTAATGAATAATATTGGTTTGTTGTTCTTTAGAATCTCTGTTAGTCTGTTGATGATTGGTGCACATGGTTTACCTAAGTTTAATCGGTTATTTTCCGGAGATGAAATTAAGTTTTTTGATCCATTTGGAATTGGTGCCGTCGCTAGTTTGAGTCTTGCAGTTTTTTCAGAATTGGTTCTCGCAGTTTTTACAATACTTGGAATATTTACACGGTTCAGTTCAGTAGGACTAATCATTACAATGTTTATTGCTGCATTTTTATATCATGCCGAAGATCCTTTTCGAGTTAAGGAAAAAGCAATTTTATTTCTGATAAGTTATATTTTCTTATTTATAACCGGACCTGGCAAATTTGCTTTACAGAGTTTTATAGAATCGAAAATTAGTATGAAAAACAAATACGTTAAGTTTTTATTCTCTTAATTTAACCTCGATTTAGTCTCCATTCCTTTATTCATTTTTATTGATGAATTCTTTTGCTAATTTTATGTTTTATTTTGGTTTGATAAGTGAAAAAAGATAGAATTATATATTTAGATTTAATGCGCGCTTTCGCCGTTTTAATGATGGTGCAAGGGCATACTATAGATTCATTACTTGCAGTTGAATTTAGAACTGATTCCTCAATTTTTTATTCAATTTGGCATTTAATGAGAGGTTTTACTGCCCCAATTTTTATGTTTACTGCCGGAGTTGTTTTTACATATCTTTTACTTTCGGGAGAAAATAATAACATTAATAAAACCCGCTTTAAAAAAGGGTTTAAAAGATTTTTACTTTTAGTTGGATTAGGATACTTACTTCGTTATCCTACTTATACACTGATTAATTTTGAAAATATTTCTCCTCTTCAATGGAAAATATTTTTTGCAGTTGATACTCTGCATTTAATTGGTTTCGGACTTTTTTTTATTCTACTTTCAGCTTTAGCTGCAGAAAAATTGAATATTAGTAAAACAGTTATTTTTTCTTTTGCTGCACTATTCTTTTTTGCTATTGCACCCTTTCTTGCAGAAATAGATTTTAGTTCAACGCTTCATCCCTTTGTTTCCGGATACTTAAATAATCAACAGGGATCATTATTTCCACTTTTCCCTTGGGCGGGTTATGTTTTATGGGGCTCTGTATTAGGTTCTATTCTTGCCAAAAAGGAAAAACTTTTTGTTAAGCAGAATTTTTCTTTTACATTAATTTCAGTAGGTCTTCTTTTTATACTGGTTCATTTACTTTACTTAACTTTTGATGATCAACTACCTTATGGTTATTATCTTTCCTCCTATTCTATATTGTTTTTTAGAACCGGCTTTGTTCTATTTTTAAGCGGAATTATGGCGTTAATTTCAAAAAATATTAATACTATTCCACAGATAATTAAAACAGTAGGAAAACATACTTTATCGATTTATGTACTACATATAATAATACTATATGGCTCAGCTTGGTCTCCAGGTTTATCTTGGTTAATAGGTAAAAACTTTTCACCGGAGCAAGTAATTTTTGCGGCTGTAATTATGCTTACTTTAATGATTTCGATGGCTTATTATGTAGAAAGAATCAAAATTAAAAACTTAGTTGAAAATAAACTTAAACCGTTAGTTCAATCATTCTTGGTAAAATGAGAAAAAGCGAATCTACAAATCCGGTTATTAAAGATGAAGAAAAGCAGTTTGAACAGTCAATAAGACCTTTATCTTTTAATGAATTTACCGGACAGCAGAAAATTACTGATAATCTAAAAGTCTTTATCGGCGCTGCATTAAAACGTGGCGATAGTCTCGATCATGTTTTATTAACAGGTCCTCCCGGTTTAGGTAAAACCACTTTAGCAAATATTGTTGCAAATGAACTTGGTGTTAAAATTAAAACTACTTCCGGTCCCGTTCTTGAAAAACCGGGTGATTTAGCTGGTATATTAACTAACATGGAAGAAAAGTCGGTTTTGTTTATTGATGAAATTCATAGATTGAGCCCCGTTGTTGAGGAATATCTCTATTCTGCAATGGAAGATTTTAAACTTGATATTATGATTGATTCCGGTCCGAATGCGAGAACCGTACAAATTAAACTTCCTAAATATACATTGGTTGGAGCTACTACCAGAGCCGGACTTCTTACTGCACCTTTAAGAGATCGATTTGGAATTAAAGCAAGACTCGATTATTATGATTCAGAATTAATTGCAAAAATAATTAAACGTTCTTCGGAAATTATTGGGATCAAGATAGATGAAGATGCTTCAATAGAACTTGCCGGCAGATCAAGAGGAACTCCCAGAATTGCAAATAGATTGTTGAGACGGACAAGAGATTTTGCAGATTACGCTGATTCTGATAAAATTACTTTAGCCATTACAAAAAAAGCCCTCAATGCTCTTGAAGTTGATGAGTTTGGTTTAGATGAAATGGATAAAGAAATTATTCTAACTATAATTGAAAAGTTTAACGGCGGTCCGGTTGGATTAAGCACTCTCTCGGTTTCGGTTAATGAAGATCCCGGAACTATAGAAGAAGTTTACGAACCGTTTTTAATTCAGCAGGGATTCATTCAAAGAACTCCAAGAGGAAGAGAAGCTACCGATTTAGCTTATGTAAGATTTAATAAGAAAAGAAAAAGATCCAATAACGACAATACTTTATTCGATTCATGAAAGAAATAAAATTAAAAAATATATCAATTGGTAACAATAAACCTTTTGTACTTATTGCTGGACCATGTGTAGTTGAAAGCAGAGAATTAATTCATGAAACTGCTAAAGAAATAAAATCAATTACAGATGAATTGAATATTCCATTTATATTTAAATCCAGTTATAAAAAAGCAAATAGAACAAGTGTAAATTCCTTTACTGGCATTGGTGATGATGAAGCTTTGGAAATTTTAAGTGAAGCTGGTAAGCAATTTAATCTTCCTTTAATTACCGACGTTCATACCGAAGAAGAAATTTATAAAGCATCTAAAGTTGTTGATATTTTACAGATACCGGCATTCTTATGCAGACAAACAGAATTATTACTTGCTGCCGGTAAAACAAATAAAATTGTAAATGTTAAAAAAGGACAGTTCCTTGCACCGGAAGATATGAAACATGCAGTTGAAAAAATTAAATCGACCGGAAATGAAAATATAATGCTGACAGAAAGAGGAACAACTTTTGGATATCATAATCTGGTAGTTGATATGCGCGGATTAGTAATTATGCGCGAGCTTGGTTACCCCGTTGTTATGGATGCAACACATTCGGTTCAAATGCCAAGTTCAAGTAGTACAACCGGCGGGGAGCCCAGATTTATTAAATATCTTGCAAAAGCAGCTGCAGCAATAGGAATAGATGCATTATTTTTGGAAGTTCATCCAAATCCAACCAAAGCATTAAGTGACGCAGGAAGTCAGCTACCGTTAAGTGAATTAAAGTCACTCTTAATTGAAATTAAAAAAATAGATGAAATTGTTAAACTTAATGACTAAATCTCAATCAAGAATAAAATTGGTTCTTTTTGATATTGGTGGAGTTTTAATTAAAGAAAATTCTAATTCCTCTGTTGAAGAAATTTTGTCCAATCTTAAAAAGTTGACTCAATTATTGAATGCTAATCACATGCAGACCGGTATACTTTCGATTAAAGAAGAATCATTTCCGCTAAATGAATTTAATAATTCGGTTGTTAATTTTATTATTCTGTCTCAGCTAAATAAAGAAGAATCTCTGTTAAATTTCATAAAGGGTAAATATTCTTTTGATGAGATATTTTATATAGCGGATGATTTACTTGATGTTCCTGTTCTTCAAAAAGTTGGAATAAGTGCATCTCCAATATCTGCAAGAAGAGAAGTTAAAAGAATTGTGAACCATGTAATTCGTAAAGAAGATCCGGTTGAAATTATTAATGAAGTAAAAAGTATAGTACTGCCGAATGTTTGATATTTCAAATCTCCCAAGAAAGTTAGATGATTGGGAACTGGAAATTTTATTTCAAATACTTCCTCAAGATAAACCGAAGTACAATGCGTTTCGAAAAAATTTTTCTGATTTCTTCTTAATAGGGACTTCAAGATTTGGAGAGGGCAACTATATTCTCGCTAATAAAAATGATAAAGTAGATTTAACTGCCCCTGCCTCAAATGTATTTGCAGCCGGAATAGTAATAACAGACAAAGATAAATACGATATAACTATTCACGAAGTTTTTGAAAATCAAATTGAGATTGATTTTATATCAGAGAAAAATAAAATAGTTACAGAAAGTGAAAAAATCATTGATTCAAAATCATATTCAAATTGGAAACCGGGGGATAAGTCACCCTTTAGTAATTCAAATGTGCGGGAAGTTCATTTAATTAAAAATGAAGTTGTTATTGCTGTTTGTTCTGATGAGAAAAAGATTTGGACTTATGATGCAAGCACACAATTCAATTTTGTGATTCCTTTAACAAATTTTTACAATGAAATAATTAGAGTAAAAGGGGAACGAAATCCCGAGACAGCTTTAAAACCTAAATTGTTATTTGAAAAACCCGAGATGTTTACAGATGAAGAAATTGGACAAGGATTTTTATTGTACAATAAGTTTATGAAAAAAATGAATATAGATTATTCTATTTTTAAAGATGTAGAAAAACAAAAAACATCTTTTTGGGATAAAATTTTTGGTAGAAATAAATGAACAATAATCAAATATTAGATAAAGCAAAACAAGTATTAAGAATTGAATCAGAAGCAGTCGGCAATTTAATTAATAAGCTTGATGATGAATTTACGAAAGCTGTTACAACAATTATCAACTCTAAAGGACGAGTAGTATTAACCGGAATTGGTAAATCCGGATTGATCGCTAGAAAAATTGTTGCAACTTTAAATTCAACAGGAACAGCAGCAATTTATCTCCATCCAACAGATGCGCTTCATGGTGATTTGGGAATGGTACGTAAAGATGATATTGTAATCATTCTTTCTAAGAGCGGAAATACCGAAGAACTTTTTAATCTAGTTCTGATGCTTAAAAGAATGGGTATTACATTAATTGGATTAGTTGGAAATAGAAATTCAAAACTTGGAAAGGAATGTGACATTTATCTTGATGTAAGTGTAAGTGAGGAAGCATGTCCGCATGATCTCGCCCCTACAGCTTCCACAACTGCTGCGTTAGCAATGGGAGATGCATTGGCTGTTGCTCTTCTTGAAAAAAGAGGATTTACTGCGGATGATTTTGCAATGCTTCATCCTGCCGGAAGTCTGGGTAAAAGACTTTCACTTTATATTAGAGAAATAATGTACAAAGATGATGATGTTCCCAAAGTTCATAGATCAGCTTCAATAAAAGATACAATTCTGGAAATTACATCAAAAAGATTAGGAACTACCTGCGTTGTTGATGATGATGGAAGTCTGCTTGGAGTTATTACCGACGGTGATTTAAGAAGACTTCTTGAAAAAACTCTTGATATTAAAGAGTTAACTGCAAATGATATGATGAGCAAAAATCCCAAAACAATTAAACCTGACTATCTCGCTTCATTTGCTATTCAAAGAATGGAACAGTATAATATTACTTCCTTAATAGTTGTTGATGATGATAATAAACCGGTTGGATTAGTTCACCTTCATGATCTTGTAAAACTTGGTCTAGAGAGAAGATGATAAAAAAAATTATCATACTGTTTTTATTTCTTTTAACACTTATTGCCTGCAGTGATGAAAAAGTGAAACCGAAGTTAATAACACTTAATCCTGAAGAGGGAATTCCTACACAAGAAAGCTGGAATTCTAAAATTGTTTTTTCTGAGAACGGTGATCTGAAAGCAATTTTATTTTCTGATTATATCAGAGTATATGAAGATAAAAAATATACTCTACTTGACGGAGTTAAAATTGATTTTTATGATGAGGAAGGGAATAAAACTTCTACTTTAACTTCCAAAGAAGGAAAGGTTGAAGATGATACACAGAACATGTATGCTATTGATAGTGTTGTTGCAGTAAGTGATTCAGGTAGAACTTTGTTAACCGATGAACTAATTTGGATTAATAGAACGAGAAAAATTAAGACCGATAAATTTGTTACTATTCTTGATAAAGATGAAAGAATTGAAGGATACGGATTTGAATCAGACCAATCATTGCAGAATTATGTAATTTATAATATTACTTATCAAACCGATCTGAAAGAAGACTGATGAAAAAATTTGCATTTTTACTTTTACTCTTAATGAATCTATCAGCACAGACAAACAGTGATTTTGTTACTGTGGTTGGCGATAGTTTAGTCGGCAAATTAATTCAAAATGAAAATGTTCGTGAAGTAATTGGGAATGTTGTAATTACGCAAGGTAATGTTAAAGCTACTTGCGATATGGCAATTCAGTATCTTAAAAGAAACCAGATTGAACTTCTTAAAAATGTTGTTATTACTCAAGATACGATTACACTTTTAACCGACCGCGGATTTTATTTTTCAGATACTAAAATTGCTGTATCAGATACAAGCATAATCTTAAATGACGGGCATATAATTCTAAAAGCAGATTCCGGTTTGTACAATACTAATCTTGAAAGAGCAGACTTTAAAGGAAATGTAAAATTGATTGATTCCGCAAATACTCTTCAATCAAAAAAACTGATTTATTTTAATGATGAAGATAAAGCAATTGCTGTTGGTGATGTATCTATTGCCGATTCATCTTCTATAATTTATGCTGACAGCCTCATAAACTGGAGAAATGAACAGAAAACATTTGCCTTTAACGATATTGTGATAACTTCAAATGAAAAAGATGTGAAGTTGACCGGGCAGTATCTTGAAGATTATAAGCAGGAAAACTATACTAAAATAACCGGCTTACCTACTCTGATACAGATTGATACAAGCGGTAGTAAACTTGATACTCTTTTAATAACTTCAAAAATTATGGAAGCAATATCATTTCCTACAGAAGTATTTATTGCAACCGATTCGGTTAAAGTGTGGCGGTCTGATTTTGCTTCGGTTAATAAAAGATCAATCTATTATAGAGATGAAGAAAAAATTTCTATATTTAAAGATGATGAGAGTAAACAGAAACCGATTTTGTGGTTTGATAATTCTCAGATGGTTGGTGATACCGTCTTAGTTTTTCTTAAAGAAAATGCCATTCAAAAAATTGATGTTATTCAAAATGCGTTTGTCTTATCGCAGAATGAATACTCAAGTTTTAGATATGATCAGGTTTCTGGGGATACAATTTATCTTCATTTTAATGATTCTTCTTTAGTAAGAACTGAAATATATGGTAAAATGTTAAGCATCTATTATATGTATGAAGAGGGAGAACCAAGCGGACTGATACAATCCAGTGCAGAAGATGCAATTCTTTATTTTGAAGACAATGAAATAGTAAATGTAAAAATGTACAGAAGTCCGGTAAGTGAATTTCATCCTGAAAAATTAATTAAAGGAAAGGAATTGGATTTCACCCTTCCGTCTTTTATAATATATAAGAACAAACCGCAAAAAGAAGAGCTAATAAAAACTTTAGTACAGAGGAAAAACATTGAGTGAGAAATTAAGATTAAGAAGTGAAGATCTTATAAAAATTTATAAAAAAAGAACTGTAGTAAACAAAGTAAGTGTTGCCGTTGAGCAGGGGGAAGTAGTTGGTCTGCTTGGTCCAAATGGCGCAGGTAAAACTACAACTTTTTATATGATTGTTGGAATGATAAAACCTAACGGAGGTAAAGTATATCTTCAGGATAAAGAAATAACAAATGAAGCAATGTACAAAAGAGCTAGAATGGGTGTAGGATATCTTCCACAGGAAGCTTCTGTATTTAGAAGATTAAGTGTAGAAGATAATATAATGGCTGTTCTGCAAATGATGAATATTCCAAATAAAGAGAGGAAAGAAAAAACTGAAAAACTTCTGGAAGAGTTATCAATTGCACATATCAGAAAAAGTCTTGGTTTTCAATTAAGCGGCGGCGAAAGAAGAAGAACGGAAATTGCAAGAGCTTTAGCAACCGATCCGAAATTTATACTTCTTGACGAACCTTTTGCCGGAGTTGATCCTATTGCTGTTGAAGATATTATGGATATTGTTGCAAATCTTAAGCATAAAGGGATTGGGATTCTTATTACTGACCATAATGTTCACGAAACATTAAGCATTGTTGATAGAGCTTATATTTTAATCAGCGGAAAAATATTTAAAGACGGAACGGCAGATTTTCTTGCTGATGATCAAGATGTTAGAAAACTATATTTAGGTGAAAACTTTAAGCTGGATAGATATTAATATCATCTAAAAATAAAATATGTAATTATTCCAATTACTAGTAAAAAACTCCCTATTATTATTGAGTTTCTAATATTTCTTTTTCTTCTTATCTGTTTTTCAAATCTTGATGTAGAGTGAAAACCTCTATGGTAGTCTCCTTTATCAATAGACCACTTTTCCCAGTCATTAATTTTATATGATGATGCCATGTACCAAATTTTTTATTTTAACAAAACAACTAATGTTTATGAATTGAATTCTCTTATTATCTTATTAATTTCGGTTTCGCTAATACCTTTACCAAATTTTGCCTTTTCTTCTTTTGCCGGATTTGTTTTTTCCAATTTAGTCTGAGCTGGAGGATTTCCTGCACGAGCTTTTAACCTATTCTCAATTTCTTCCATAAATCCGGATGAACTATTATTTTGAATTGATGCACTAATTGGTTTATGAGATTCCGACGCAAACATATTTATTGTATTATCCATGTTTACTGGTCTGTTTTCAAATGCTAATGTTTTGATATTCATTAAGTGATAAGCAGTAACATTTTCAGAAACAATTGAGCCGCCCCAAGTACCAACTCCTAAAGTTAATGACGGATATAATGAAGTTGTATAGCCAACTGCCCCTACAGAACTTGGTGTATTTACTACAATTCTGAATGCCGGTTTTTCCAATGCAAATTTCATTATAATGTCATTATCATTTGAGTGAATTGCCATTGTATGACCAATACCGCCGAACTTTAATAATTCAATACATCTATGGCATCCTTCAAGCCAACCATCCACTGTATAAAATGCTAAAGTAGGAGAAAGTTTTTCCATTGATAATGGTTCTTGTCTGCCGACCGAACTACAAAATGCAATCAGCACTTTTGTATCTTCGGGTACTTTGAATCCAGCATAATCGGCAATAAAACTTGCAGATTTGCCGACAATCTCAGGATTAATCTTTCCATTTTTAATAACAGCACTTTCTAATTTCTTTTTCTCTTCGTCATTTACAAAATATCCACCGTTTTTCTTAGCTTCTTCAATTGCTTTATCTTTTATTGATCTATCAACAATCATTGATTGTTCTGATGAGCATAAAGTGCCGTAATCAAAAGAAGTACCGTAGATTATATCTTTTACTGCTTTGGAAACATTTGCGGTCTTTTCAATAAATGCTGGAACATTCCCCGATCCAACTCCGTAAGCCGGATTCCCGGTACTGTATGCTGCTTTTACCATTGGAGTGGAACCTGTAGCAAGAATTACAGCAATATTTTTATCTTTCATTAATGCGTCAGTCCCTTCAATAGTCGGATTGCTCATACAATGAATTAATCCATCCGGTGCACCAGCTTTTACAGCAGCTTCATTCATTATGTTCATTGCTTCCTGTGTGCATTTAACTGCTCTTGGGTGAGGACTTCCAACAATTGCATTTCTTGTTTTTAATGAGATTATCGATTTGAACATTGCAGTTGAAGTTGGATTTGTTGAAGGAATTAATGCTGCAACAACTCCCATTGGTTCGGCAATTTTAACAATTTTGCCGTTCTTTTGAACATCAATGACTCCAACGGTTTTTAAATCTTTTATTGATTCGTAAACATCTTTTGTACCGAATTGATTTTTGATGACTTTATCCTGCCATCTCCCAAATCCGGTCTCTTCATGTGCCATTTTAGCTAATTTCTCTGCGGCTTTATAGCCGGCATCTGCCATTGCAGCAACAATTTTATCAACTTGCTTTTGATTGTAATGCTTGAATTCCAGTTGAGTTTCTTTTGCTTGTTTAGCTAAATTTCGGGCTTCTTGAATAGATAAAAGATCTTTGTCCAAATTCATTTTTTCCTCATAAAATAGAGACTTAAATATAATTAAGTGATTTTCAAACTTCAATTTTAGTTCTTAGAATTAAGCTTGGTTTCCCAATTATTTTTGCGTTTCAATATCAAATATTTAATATTGATTTTAACAGATTATATCCGCTTCTACTTACGGGAAGTTTTGAATTATCGATTAATAACAAATGGTAATTGTCCTTGTCAAATTTCTCCAGCCTTTTAATTTTCTCTATCCTTGCAATGTACGATCTGTGAATTCTGACAAATTCATTTTGAGGTAGATTTTCTTCAAAAAATTTCATCGTTCTTTTTTTCAAAAATTTCCCTTTTGAAGAAAATATTTGAACATAATCATCTTGTGCTTCCAAATAAAATATTTCGTTAAAGTCTATAAAAACTATCTCATTATTTTTTGCAACAGTTATCTTATTAATTCTGCTGTCAATAGAATCATCTCTCAGATTTTCAATCAACTGTTTTGAAGAGAAGTTAGTATTCAATCGGATTTTGACTTTTTCTACTGCTTCATCAAATCTATCTTGAGAATAAGGTTTTAATAAGTAATCAACTGCATTTACTTCAAAAGCTTTAATTGCAAACTCATCGTATGCAGTAGAAAAAACTATTTGAGGAAAATGATCTAAAATTTCTAGCATTTCAAATCCGGTTAACTTGGGCATTTGAATATCAAGAAAAACCAAATCCGGTTTTAGTTCATTTACAGCTTTCACTCCTTCAAATCCATTGGCACATTCTGCTATAATTTTTATCTCAGAATGTTTTTCAAGAAATTTTCTGATTAATTCTCTACCTAATTTTTCATCATCAATTATAATTGCTTTAATCATTTTCAAACTCATTTGGGATGTAAATAGTAACTGAAAATATATTATTCTCATCTTTAATTTTAAGCAGACGATCATTGCCGTATATTAGTTTTAATCTCTCATTTACATTTGTAATTCCAACTCCTTCACCATTTTTTGATCTTTCCTCATAATTATTCTTAATCATTATTTCCGTAAAACTCTCTTTTTGATTACAACTCAGTTGTATTTCAACTTTGTCAAGACTCTCATACACTCCGTGCTTAATTGCGTTTTCAATAATCGGCTGGATTATAAAATTTGGTATTCTTTTATTCATACAAAGAGGAGAAACATTTTCTTTATACTCAAATTTATCTTCAAAGCGTATCTTTTCGATTTCTAAATAATTCTTTATTGATGATAATTCATCCTTAAGCATAATAAATTTATCATCTTTTTTTGCAAATGTGGAACGCATAAAATCGGATAACCTGATTGTCATTTCTCTCGCTTTCTCTGGGGAGATTAAAGTCAATGATGAAATAGAGTTCAGCGTATTAAAAATAAAATGCGGATTGATCTGATATTTCAAAGTCTTCAGTTCTGATTCTGTAAGCAGTTTGTTTAATTCCTGCTCTCTTATTTTTTTTGTAGTTAGATTTTGATAAATGATATAAACATAATAAGCGGAAATAATCATACCGTAGTGAAGAATTCCAACTATTCCTCTTATTAAGAGAGATTTATTATTCATTTCTTGATACGATAAGTTATCTTGATTATAAATAAAAACATCAAGCAGAAAATTTGAAACGAATAACCAAAAAGCAGCAATTATTATACTTACAAATAAATTTGTAAAGATTAGAGAAGTGATTTTTTTTTCTGTTCCGTATGCACTTATAAAATACCATAAGGAATATGAAATTATCGCATAAATTATATTATAAATCAGTGAATCGATTAAAGACAGATAAATATCAACTTGAAAAACTAAATTCAATACTGCAATCTGCATCAAAATTATTATAAGCCAGAAAGAGATAAATATGGCTGAAGACTTATTATATATTTGAAAAGGATGAATCATATATCTCTAATAATAATTGAACCGAAAAAATTTGTTCCTTTTAACAAAACAGTTACTTGGTTTTCCGAATTTTTATCTATGTTTTCTCTTGCATCTTTTGTTTCTCCAAGCAGATTTGTGGTGTTATCAATAACCCGCCACCCTTTCGGAATTCTTATTGTAAGCGAACTCAGAAAAACTGAGTTATTCATTAATATGCTTTTATTACTCTGCTCTTCATTAAAAAATAATTTAAGAGAAGAAAATAGAAGAAAGCATTGGCAAAAAGAAAATTTTGGATTGGTTATATTTATTGATTCATCAGAAAAAATGATTGTTTTATACAAATTAGGAATATCATTTTTTACCGAGTTTATTCGATCATCTTTAATTTCATCCAGGTCTTCAATTTTTTTGTTTTCACTTTTTTTATATAGAATGTAAAAACCGAAGAGAATAACCAGAATTGGCCAATAATTAAAAATGAATTTTGTAAATCTGTAGTCGAATGTTTCTAAAGCAATAAATGAACCGCCGAATAAAACAAGTAAAAATCCGGTTGAAATATTGGATTTAGAAATTATGAGAATGACTCCAATTGCAATTAAAAAAGTTTCCCACCTGAATAAATAGTGGGAAACATTATAGTTAAGAATATTATAGTTATCAAGGATGAAGAATAGTCCAAGAAAAATCAAAAACGAACCTGCAATCATTTTTCCTTTAATTACATTTGATTTTATCTCAGTCATTTTACTTCACCTCCGCCGAATAATACCAAACCTGTAATTTTTAATGATCTTGAAGTATCTCTAACAGTATCGGGATATTTAATTCGTTTATCACTAAATCCGCCAAAGATAGCAACAACATCAATCTGTACGTTCCATTCTTTTGGGACAATGAAAGTTGTTCCGCCGAAAACTGCTACTAATTCCAAAACTTGTTCACCTTCAGCAAGTTTGCAGTTTGTTAAATCAATTTCCGATCCACCGAAAACAGCAACTGCATCTCCACCTTTAAAATTTGAGGATTCCAAGATTTTATGTCCGCCCCCAAAAACTGCAACATCATCAAGCTTATCGGCAGAAAAACTAGACTTATCCTTAAATTCATTTTTCTTGTTATCTGATTTCTTATAAATAATTCCTAATCCTATTGCCACTAGAATTAAAGGCCAAAGTTCAGGATACCAGTTAAAGAAAGCTATGGCAATAAATATTGCACCTGGTATTATTTTACCGGTAGAATAAATAATTATTCCGCCGACAATTATAAATATCACCTGCCACGAAAAAATATCAAATGGAATATCAAAATCTAAAACTCCGGCATTTCTAAGAATCAGAACAATTCCTATTAATACAAAAATGCCGCCAAGTACCAATCTTTTATTGTTTGATTTCATCTTATTTATCTCCTTGATTAATTCTTGGTCAAAAAGTATAATAAAGTAAATAACTTAGGAAGTGAAAATCGGTAAAACAACAAATTAAATCGGTAAATAACGAACTTGCATCCGTTAAATTAGGTTTTTCAATTGTATTGAATAAGAATGAATTTATTTTTACAAATAATTAAGTTGGTTAAATGAATAATGGAAAATAAATGGCATCAATTGATTTCATACTACTGATAGGAGCAATATTAGTTTTAAGCAGCATTTTAACTGCCAAAATATTTCATAATATCGGTATTCCTACAATGCTGTTATTTATTGCAGTTGGAATAATTGCAGGCTCGGAAGGTTTAGGAGGTATTTATTTTAACGATGCTTCTCTTGCTCAATCAATTGGTATTATTGCTCTTATTTTTATATTATTTTCAGGTGGATTAGAAACTAACTGGAGTGAATCCAAGCAGGCTATTAAACCTTCTTTTTTACTTGCTACTTTGGGCGTTTTAATTACCGCAGTAGTTATTGCACTTTTTATAATGTTTATTTTTGATACTTCATTTTTGTGGGGATTGTTAGTCGGTTCAATTATCTCATCAACTGATGCAGCCGCAGTTTTTTCGATTTTACGAAATGCAAAAATTGAATTAAAAGGAAAGCTTAAACCGTTGTTGGAATTAGAATCGGGTAGTAATGATCCGATGGCAGTTTTTTTAACAATTGGAACGATTGAATTAATTACTCTTCCGGAAAAAAGCTTTTTTGATGTTATTTTATTGTTTGTACTTCAAATTGGACTTGGTGCTATACTTGGTTTCAGCGGAGGTAAAATTGCTCAATATTTAATAAATAGACTTAATTTTTTCTATGAAGGATTATATCCCATTTTTGCTTTATCTATTGCTGTGTTGATTTATTCTTCAACTGCAGTTTTAGGAGGAAGTGGATTTCTAGCCATTTATGTAGCTGGAATTATTTTAGGAAATTCTCACTTCATTCATAAAAGATCTTTAATAAGATTTTTTGACGGACTCGCAGTTCTAAGTCAAATTACAATGTTCTTAACTCTTGGTCTTCTCCTTTTTCCATCAGCTCTATTAAATGTTTTCTTTTCAGGAGTACTAATAAGTTTTATATTAATTTTGGTTGCCAGACCAATCAGCGTTTTCATAACATTAATTCCTTTTAAGTTTTCCTTTAAGGAGAAAATCTTTACATCTTGGGTAGGATTAAGAGGAGCAGTACCGATTATCCTTGCTACTTTTCCTTTACTTGCCGGAGTTGAGGATTCAAGCCTTATTTTCAATCTTGTCTTTTTTATTGTATTAACTTCGGCTCTGTTTCAAGGTTGGTCAATTAATAAAATGGCTAAATTATTAGATCTTACTGCTCCATTTAAAGAGAAGCAAAATTCTCCATTAGAATTTACCTCAATTGCAGATGACGATACCGAACTTATTGAAACAATAATTCCGCACAATTCCAAGTCAATTGGAAAAGCTATTGTAGAGTTAAATCTCCCAGAAGACAGCAGAATTGTTTTGATTGTTAGAGATAATAAGAATATAATACCAAGTGGAGGAACAATTTTAGAAGAGGGGGATGTTTTACTCTTCTTAATTAATAAGAAAAATATGAAAGTGATTAAAGAATATTTTTAAGGATAAGCCGGTTATATGAATGAAATAGTTATAATAGGAATTTTGATTTTAATAAACGGAATTCTTGCAATGAGTGAAATTGCTTTCGTTTCAGCTAGAAAATTTAAGTTGGAAGACTTATCACAAAAGGGAAATAAGTCTGCACAAAAAGCACTTAAATTACTTGAAGATCCTGAAAGGTTTTTGTCTGCAGTCCAGATTGGAATTACATTAGTCGGTATTTTAGCCGGTGCATTCGGAGGATACGCTCTTGCTGAAGATTTAACTCCATATCTTCAAAAGGTTGAATTGCTTAGAGAATATGCGGCAGAAATATCATTTACACTTTTGGTAATTGTTATTACTTATCTTTCTTTAATTTTTGGTGAACTTGTACCAAAAAGTATTGCCTTAAAAAATGCTGAAAGAATAACGGTTTTAACTGCCCCGCTAATGTATTCAATCACAAAAGTATTTTCTCCTTTAGTTGGATTTTTATCAATTTCTACTAAGGTAATTTTGTGGCTCTTTAGAATTAAGCAGAGTAATGAAGTTCCCGTAACTGAAGAAGAATTGAAATCCTTACTTGAACTTGGAACGAGACACGGAACTTTTGAAAAAGAAGAATCGGAAATGATAAAGAAGGTATTCAATTTTAATGATAAAAAAGTTGGATCAATATTAATTCCCAGAACAGAAATTGAATGGATAGATCTCAACAGCAATAATAGGGAGATTTTCAAATTTATTAAGTCGCACAATTTCTCCAGATATTTAGTATGTGATTCTAATATAGATAACTTCCATGGAATTATTGAATCGAAGGAATTTCTTATCAATTATAATGAAAATCCTAATTTTGAATTTAAGGAAGTTATTAAAGAAACTTTGATTGTTCATGAATCGATCTTTACGATTGACCTTTTGGAAAAATTCAGAGCTTCAAAAAGTAATTTAGCTTTAGTAGTGGATGAATACGGCGGTACAAAAGGATTAATTACTTTACACGATTTAATAGAAGATATTTTTGGTGAACTTCCGGAAGAATTTGACGAAGATGAAACTAAAATAATTGTAAGAGCAGACGGCTCTTTACTAGTTGACGGATTGATTGATATAACCGAATTGATGGATAAACTTTCCTTAAAAATTGAAGAACCGGATTACTCAACTTTAAGCGGATTTATAATGCATCAGCTCGGTACAGTTCCCGCAGAAGGGGAAATACTTGATTATGAAGATTATAGATTTGAAGTTATTGATATGGACGGAAAGAGAATTGATAAGGTTTTAATCAAAAAAATCATTTAGAAAATTTTATTCTCTACTTAACTATTGCAATTACTTTGGTGTAAATCAATTGTAGCAATTTGTATAAAGTATTTATCCAAGATGATATTATAATTTAACCTTGGTTGAAAATGGAAATAGATAAATCAAGTATAGTTTATTCATTAAGCGGATCGCAAGGTGATCTTTATGAGTACTTTCCTTATCTCTTTCAAGATTTGTGGGAATTGGGAGGAGGTTCTGATGAAATTATAGACTTAATAGAACGAAATTGCGGATTGCTAAATCCCACTACAAAAATACTCGAACTCTGCTGTGGTAAAGGAGCTGTTCTTATAAAAATTATTAATAAGTTTAACTGTATTGGTAAAGGAATCGACCTGTTCGAACCTTTTATTAATGATGCAGTAAATAAAGCGAGAGAATATAATCTTTCTGATCGAATTGATTTTGAAGTTATGGATATAAAAGATGCTGTAAATAATCTTCGCAATTATGATTTTGTGATCTACGGAAGTGATACAAATATTTTGGGAGATGAATCAGAATCATTAAGAAAAATTATAAAATGCTGCAAACCGGATGGTTATTTAGTCTATGAAACTGTAATTAAATCCGAAGAAGATGAATTGAAATTTCTTAAAGAATTAGGATTGATAATTATTGATAAGCAGATTGCACAACCGGATGAGATAAGAAAGATGAATGATTTTATTAATCAGAAATTAATAAGAAGAGCTGAAGAGCTAATTGATAAATTTCCTAATCAGAAAAAACTTTTTGAAGATTACATTACAGCTCAGAAGAAAGAATCATTTGAGCTTGAGAACAATTTAACGCTAGTTAGATTTTTATTACAGATCAATTAACTAACAATAAAATTAGTCATTTCACAATAATTTCAATTTAATAAAAATCAAAAAGTGAACAATCCTTCCATTCTCTTGTATCTGAATTCTTAAATCTATAATCTAAAATCTAATCAGCAATCTCCTTTAACATAGTTTTGTCATCTGAATATGGGACGCACCTTTTTAAGTTCTCAATTACATCATCATTTAGAAATTTTATTCCGGTTTCAAAATCAAAAATAACCGGCATTCTATGATGAATTTCCTTTATGAAATTATTTGGAGTTGTGGTAATTAAGGATGCTTTAATTTTCTTATCCTTACCTATAGTAAATATTGCTGGTACAAAAAACATATCCATATCCGGCAGAAAAACTCTGTATTTTATTTTTTTCTTTCCCTCAGTTTTCCATTCATAAAAACCTGTCATAGGAACCAAGCATTTGTTTTTAGCTAAAAGTCCGTTCCAAAAATGCTTTTCTGAAATAGTTTCTATTCTTGAATTAAAAATTAACGGAGAAGAACCGCTGAATTTTATTCCCCAGTCAACTTTACTCAATCTATAAATATCCTCTTTCAGCAGAATACTCATAATTTTTTCAGTTGGACGAATATCTTCGCTTTTTCTGTTTTGTAAATCTTCATCAACCGAATAAGGAAGTCCAAACTGTTGAAATAATTCGATGAGTTGTTTTTCAATTTTATTTGTTTCAAATCTGCCGCACATATAAAACCTTTATTTGATAATTAATTACGGAAAAATTTTATTCAAAACTAGTTTCAATGTATAAATTATTTTATCTGCTGATAATAATATAAATCCCAAAATAAAAAGACAAGAGATATTAAAATCTTTTTTGTTGACAATAATATTTCCTACCAATATTTTAATTATTACTAATTTAGTAATATTTAAGAATGACAAAGAGAACACTATTTACACGCGAACATGATTATGCTTTAAGAATTGCAGCTTATCTTGCATCCTTTAATAAGGATGAAATAATAAGCGTAAATGAACTATCCACAAAACTCCGTATTTCAAAAATATTTACTGCGAGAATTGTCCACAAACTTAGAATAGCAAATATAACAGGAGCCGTTCAGGGTAAGTATGGTGGTGTATTCTTAAAATCTCCCGCAGAAAATTTATCTGTCTGGGATGTTATAAATGCAGTAGGTACCGATATAAAAATTAATGAATGTTTGAATGAACATTATTCATGCGAATTATTATTTGGATGCAAATTTCATCACATGTTTCATTCAGTTGAAAAAATTTTGATAGATAGATTAAAGCAGGAAAAGATTTCTAATTACATTTTTCATCAAATTAAATAAATAATTTACCTAATTAATTATGAGGATGCAGGCATGGATGTTTTAATACTTTCTCGACTTCAGTTTGCAATCACAACTGTTTATCACTTTTTCTTCGTTCCTCTTACTCTTGGTTTATCTCTTGCTGTTGCTATTATGCAGACAGCATATTACAGAACCGGAAACGAAAATTATAAGAAAATGACAAAATTCTGGGGGAAACTTTTTCTTATAAACTTTGCAATTGGTGTTGTTACCGGTATTGTTCAAGAGTTCCAGTTTGGAATGAACTGGTCTCAGTATTCTAGATTTATGGGAGATATTTTCGGAGCTCCTCTTGCCATTGAAGCTCTTTTGGCATTTTTTATGGAATCTACTTTTATCGGAATTTGGATTTTTGGATGGGATAAGATTTCTAAGAAACTACATTTAACTGCTATTTGGCTTGTTGCAATCGGGTCTAATTTATCTGCTATTTGGATTTTAGCCGCTAACTCTTTTATGCAGCAGCCGGTAGGATATGCAATAAGAAACGGCAGAGCGGAAATGACAGACTTTTTTGCATTAATAACTAACGGACATCTTTGGGTACAGTTTCCGCATGTGTTCTTTGGTGCTGTTGCTACTGCCGGATTTTTAATCTTATCTGTCAGTGCTTATCATCTTTTCAAAAAAGAAAAACATGAGATGTTCAAAAAGTCATTCAAGTTTGGAGCCGCTTATGCTTTACTTGGAACTCTGCTTGTTATTGTTGTCGGTCACAACCAAGCTCAATACATGATGAAAATTCAACCGATGAAAATGGCTGCGGCTGAAGCTTTATGGGATACTGAAAATCCTGCGGCAATGTCGTTATTCACTTTTGGTGATGAAAAAAATAGAAGAGATATTTTTGCAATTAAAATTCCTGGTGGATTAAGTTTTCTTGCTTACAATAAGTTTGAAGGAGAAGTTAAAGGAATTAATCAGCTTCAAAAAGAAGAAGAAGAAAAATTTGGTCCCGGTGATTATGTTCCTCCTGTTGCTGTTTCTTATTGGACTTTCAGAATTATGGTAGGTGCCGGATTTCTAATGCTCGCAATTGCTGCTGTTGCTTTATACAGAGCTTTTAAGGAAAAATATGAGTTCAAACCTATTTACTATAAAATTGTTTTCTGGTCAATGCTTCTGCCGGTTTTAGCTAATACTACCGGATGGTTATTCACAGAAATTGCCAGACAGCCTTGGACGGTATTTGGATTGTTTCAAACAGCAGACTCGGTTTCAAACACTCTTACAACCGGTGAAGTTTTATTCTCATTAATTGCTTACACAGCAATATATGCGGTTCTTATGGTTATAATGATTTCCCTTATGATCAAATACGGTTCAAGAACTGCTTCTGAAATTGAAGATACAGTTACAAATGCTGATGATGATAACAAAATTTTAAGTAATGCTTAGGAGGAAATAATGGATCTAAATGTAATTTGGTTTATACTTATTGCAGTTTTGTTTGTGGGATTCTTTTTTCTTGAAGGATTCGATTACGGTGTCGGAATTCTGCTCCCTTTCTTATCCAAAGATGATACCGAACGCAGAGTTGTTATTAATTCCATTGGTCCTCACTGGGATGGTAATGAAGTCTGGATGCTGACTGCAGGTGGAGCAATGTTTGCGGCTTTCCCAAATTGGTATGCCACTCTTTTCAGCGGATTTTATCTCGCTCTCGTATTCATGCTTCTCGCACTGATAGCTAGAGGAGTTGCTTTTGAATACAGAAGTAAAAAAGAATCATTAGTTTGGAGAAATAGATGGGATTGGGTAATATTTTTCGGAAGTATTATTCCTGCTCTACTTTGGGGAGTTGCCATTTCTAATATTCTAAGAGGTGTTCCAATTGATCAGGATATGAATTACACTGGAACATTCTTCACTTTGCTTAATCCATATTCATTGTTAGGTGGAATAGCTTCTGTTCTCCTATTTATTCTTCATGGTTCTATTTTCCTAAGCTTAAAATTAACCGATAATTTATTGGCAAAGGTTAGAACTGTAGCAGCTAAGACATGGCTTCCTGCTACTATTGCGCTCTTCCTTTATGTAATTGTAGGTTATTTTGAAACAGATATGTTTGTTAGATTAGGTATTAATCCCGGTGTTGTTCCAATTCTAGCCGGAATTTCAATTCTTTCTGTCCGTTATTTATTAAAAATTCAAAAAGAGGGATGGGCTTTTGTTATGACCGGAATAACAATTGCTTTTTCTACTATTACTATTTTTATTGGTCTATTCCCACGAGTAATGGTTTCTAGCACAAATCCGGAATGGAGTTTAACAATTTATAATGCTTCTTCAAGTCCTTATACGCTTACTGTTATGAGTATTGTTGCTCTATTTTTTGTTCCTATTGTTCTTGGTTATCAGGCTTGGACTTACTGGGTTTTCAGAAAGAGAATTTCAACAAAATCTGATTTAACTTATTAATAGGTTTTTCGTTTAACAAACTAGGGAAAGGGAAATATTTCTCTTTCCCTTTTTTTATTTTTGATCAAGCATGAAAACAAATTATGTCCTTAAGATGGATTCAAAAAAAAATTGCAAAACATAAATTAACTTCCGAAAGAAATCTGTGAAACCGGATAAAAAAATTATAGATGAAATAAAACCGGTAAAAAATAAGTTTATCTTCATATTAGTTACCGGATTATCGGCATCAGCATTTACATTACTCTCTGCTTTTATTTTAAGCAGAGTTATAAATAATGTCTTTCTTAATAATGCCGGTCTTTCAGATGTATTTTCACTTCTCATAATATTTCTGATTTTCACTGCTGCAAAATCTCTTTTGGTTTGGCTTCAGAATTATTTTGCTGTAGAATTAACAGCTTCAATTAAGGTACAGTTAAGAAACAAAATCTTATTGAAACTGGAAGAATCCGGTCCGGAAAATATTAATTCGGAACGTACCGGCGAAATAACAAATACTTTGTTAAAAGGAGTTGATAAGCTTGATGATTATCTGGGTAAATTTCTTCCCCAGCTTTTCCTTTCTGCTCTAATCCCAATTCTAATATTGATCTTTGTATTTCCAATCGATTTGCTTACGGGAATTGTATTCATTGTTACTGCTCCTATTATTCCATTATTCATGTTTCTTATCGGCTCTGCTGCAGAAAAGAAAAACAAAAAACAGTGGCATACTTTAAGCAGAATGAACGCATATTTCTTTGATGTTCTGCAAGGAATTGTAACCTTAAAACTCTTCAATAGAACTAAAGATGTTCTAATTAAAATTGAGAAAATATCGGATGTATTTAGAATTAAAACTCTTGCCGTTCTTAAAATTGCATTTATCTCTTCACTTGTGCTTGAAGTTGCATCTACTTTAAGTGTTGCGGTTATTGCAGTTGAAATTGGTCTGCGTCTCCTTTATTCCGATTTCCCTTTTGTTAATGCTCTGTTCATTTTAATAATTGCACCGGAATTTTATCTGCCGATGAGAATGCTTGGCGCCAGTTATCATGCCGGAATGGAAGGTGTTGCTGCTTTTGAAAGAGTTGCTGATTTAATAAGCGATAAAACAAAAAGTGAAATTACTAACTCTAATTTAAGCTATGATTATAATTCAGCAGCAAATAAAAGTATAGAATTCCGAAATATTTATTATTCATATCCCGGTTCTGAAAAGGAAGTTCTTAAAGATATTTCATTTAAAGCAGAACAAAATACAATCACTGCATTTGTTGGGGAATCCGGTGCAGGTAAAAGCACTGTTATGAAACTACTGCTCAGATTTATAGAGCCGAAAAAAGGAAAAATTTTAATAGGCGATTACGATTTAACTTCTATTGATGCAAAATCTTGGAGGAATAATATTTCATGGCTTCCGCAAAATCCTCATTTATTTTCGGGGACTATTCTAGATAACATTAAAATTGCCGACAGCAATGCCGATTTTGATTCAGTTATTGAAGCAGCAAAAAATGCACAGATACATAATTTCATAATGAGTCTCCCCAAAGGTTATAACACAGAGATTGGAGAAAATGGTGCAAAGCTAAGCGGCGGTGAACGTCAAAGAGTTGCTCTTGCAAGAGCTTATCTCAGAAA
The DNA here is from genome assembly GCA_002698995.1 of Ignavibacteriota bacterium. Classification (GTDB taxonomy): domain Bacteria; phylum Bacteroidota; class Ignavibacteria; order Ignavibacteriales; family Melioribacteraceae. The sequence goes on from PAAX01000018.1 coordinate 102,250, forward strand.
TTCTCCAATCATTATTGCCGATGAACCGACTTCTAATCTTGACCTTTTTGTTGAGCATGAAATTATGAATGATATGTATAAACTCTTTGCTGATAAGACTGTGATTCTCATTGCCCATCGATTACATACAATTGAAAAAGCCGATTCAATAATAGTGATGAGAAACGGTGAAATAATAGATACAGGTTCACATAGTGAACTGCTGAAGAGAAAAGGTTATTACAAGGAATTGATAGAAGCAGGGAATGCTTAACTGTTATGAAAACATTCTTAAAAATATTATCTCTCGGAAAAGAATATAAATACTGGATGCTGCTTGCCGGATTTTTAAGCTTCTTAACCGTTGGAAGTGGTATTGGATTGATGATGACTTCTTCATATTTAATTGCTAAAGCCGCATTGTTAACTCCTATTTATCAACTGCAGGTTGCAATTGTTGGTGTAAGATTCTTTGGAATTTCGAGAGGAGTTTTCCGTTATCTTGAAAGATTAATTTCCCACAATCTTACTTTTAGGCTTCTTCAAAAATTACGAGTTTGGTTTTTCTCTTCATTAATTCCGGTTGTCCCTTCAAAAACTATTGATCTTACCAGCGGTGATTTGCTCAATAGAGCTATTGAAGATATTGAAAACATAGAACATATTTTTGTGCGGGTAATTTCTCCTCCTTTTGTTTTTTTAGCATCAGCAATATTAATGTTTCTTCTCCTTTTATTATTTGGATTGAATTATGCAGTTATTTTCTTAGTGATGTATTTGTTTTCTGCTGTTAGTGTTCCGGCACTGACTTATTTCCTGAGTAAAAAATTAGGAGAGGAAATAATAAGATTAAGAACAAAGCTTAAAGAACTTGCGGTTGATGGTGTTCAGGGAATTTCTGAAATTATTTTCTATGGTGAAAAAGCAAGATGGAATTCCGATTTCAATTCGATTCATGAAAAATTGGTTACAGCAGAAAAGCGAATGAAGAATATTCAAGCTCTGCATGAAAGTCTAACCGGATTTGCAATGAATATTACCGTAGCAGTTTTATTGTTTACTGCAATTCCCGATGTTGAAAACGGAATTCTTGAGGGTGTTTATCTTGCGGTAATTACAATTGGTATAATGGCTTCATTTGAAGCTGTTGTTTCTATTCCGCAGGCTTTTCAATATTTAAGCTTAACTACAAAATCGGGGGATAAGTTATTCAGCATAATTGACAAACAGCAGGAACATTCTAAAGCTGATAAGAAAACTCAAATTGATAATTATAATTTGAAATTCGAAAACGTCTCTTTCTCTTATGATAATTTCAGAGAAGCCTTATCAAACATTTCGTTTGAAATTAAAAAAGGGGAGAAGACTGCAATAGTTGGTGAAAGCGGAGCTGGTAAATCAACACTTGTAAACTTAGTTACTAAATTGTGGAATGCAGAAAAAGGAAAAATTACAATCGGTACCACAGAATACTCCGATTTTAATGAAACTAAATTAAGAGAAATCATTTCTGTAGTTCCGCAGAAGGTTCATTTGTTTACCGGAACAATTAAAGACAATTTATTAATTGCGAAACCAGATGCCACGGATGAAGAACTATCTACAGCAATTCGTAAAGCCGGATTAGAAGAATTCATTAATAATCTTCCCGAAAGATTAAATACTAACATTGGTGAACTTGGTAAAAAACTGAGCGGCGGAGAGAGTAAACGACTTACGATTGCAAGAGCATTTCTAAAAGATTATGAAATAATAATTTTTGATGAAGCTTTATCCCATGTCGATTCTTTAACGGAATCATTAATTCTCGATTCGGTTAAATCCATACCAAGAAGCAAAACATTATTATTTATTACTCACAAACTAAACAGAATGGAAATGTTCGATAAAATTCTTGTTATCAGAAACGGCAGATTAATTGAAACGGGTACTCACAAAGAACTGTTAGAACAGAACACTTTTTATAAAAGACTGTTTGAAAAGCAGAACAATAAATAGGAAGTAACTGAGTATTTTCAAATTTCTGTAAGATAAAAAATGGAGATTTCAACAAATTACTAACTATTTATTTTTCCTCTTATTTTAAGTCCTTCACTCGATAATTTTTTAGTTTGAATACCCACTTTTTGTTTTTTCTTCAATCGTCATGTTTACGAATGTCCACTTTTTGCTTTTTCCCCAATCGTCATGATAACGAATGCCCACTTTTTGCTTTTTCTTGAATCGTCATGATAACGAATACTCACTTTTTGCTTTTTCTTGAATCGTCATGAGTACGAATGCTCAAGTTTTGATTGATTATTAAATGCAGCTTATAAATAGACTTACTTATTGAAATGCTAATAAACCTCCGAGGTTTTACCCGAAGAGCGTCGTTTGTACAAAACCTCGGAGGTTTGCTTTTGTATTTGTTAGTTTTGTGTTGGCTAGTTTTTGTTTATTCGATTAGTCTGTCTGACTTTGGTTGTGTTGCGACCTTGATACCCGAGTCAAAGCAGCCTAGTTCATTTGAATTTGTCAGATTTAATCATCTCTATGCTTTTTGAAATTTCTTTACTTCTCTTTTAAGTTTCTCTTTTAATTTATCTTTGGCAACTTCTAAATTATACTTCATTTGTAAGTTCAACCAAAATTTTTCTGATAAATCAAAATATTCTGATAATCTCAAAGCTGTATCTGCAGTAATAGCTCTTTTGCCCAAAACAATTTCATTTATACGTCTTGGTGGAACGTTAATATCCTTTGCCAATCTATATTGACTTATCTCCATAGGATTCAGAAATTCCTCAAGTAATATTTCCCCAGGATGAATCGGTTCTATTTTTTTGTTCATTTTTTTATCCTTTGTGATAATCTATTATCTCAACTTCGAATGCATTACTACCTCTCCAACTAAAAATGATTCTCCATCGATTATTTATTCGAATACTAAATTTTCCAGATAAATTTCCAGTCAATTTTTCCAATCTGTTTCCAGGTGGAATTCGCAAATCTTCTATTCTATCAGCCGCATCAATTATTAAAAGTTTTCTATAAGCAGCCTTTAAAATTGTAGATGGAAGCTTACTTACTTTTTCACGATTGAATAATTCCTCTGTGGATTTGTCTGAAAAACTTTTAATCATATCTAAATAATAACGTTTTGCGTTACTACTTGCAATTTATTTTTTATTTGTGAATAAAGATAATGCTTTTAAGCAATGACTAACATTGTGTACTGTAAATAAATATTTTGGAATATTATCAACTTTTTACTGCGTTTAGTAGGAATAACTAATTAGCTGGATTTGCGCAATTTTAAGCCATATGAATTTGCATTAATAAATAGTCGCCCAATACTTGATAATTCATAATAGTTTTGACTAAGTTCTTCCCATTTATTACCGACAAAAAAATGAATAAAACCAGTTGATAAGAGATTAGATAAAGAAGATTCCTCGAATCTATCATCGAGTTTAGTTAAACATAATAACTTTTGAATATCTTTAATATACGCTCTGTCCAAAGAATCAAGTATTCTGCATAAGTCCTCCGAATTTAATTGTTCTTTTATGTATGCAATAAAGATATTTGCGATAATTTCAGATTTATCAACATCTGTAATCCTATCAATAACAAAAATCAGTTTACTGGCAATTCTATTAGATTCATTGGGATCACTTTTTAACTTATTAATCATTTTGCTCTTATCTTCGCTTGGAATTTGATCTAAAGATAATATGAATTTTGCAAGTTTTGCAATAAACAGTCTACCTCTAACATCGTTTGCAATACTTGCTATTTTAAATGCATTTCCAACGAAGGGAATATCTTTTAATATATTATTTTCATTTAATTGATCAATAAGAATTTCTGAATTTTCAAGGGTCAATTGAACTATATCTTTTGTTGACATAATTTTAATCCAGTTACTATTAATTACACAGTCTGATATTGATATTAAAAGTTTGTTAACGCGAAGGTTTTGTCGTCATTAAAATCCTTCTTTATGAATCGAAACGACTGTTAAAATATTTATTCAAAAACTTATCAACCATTCCAACAAAATTTCAAGGCTGTCATGGTTGCAATTAGAAACTGAATGGTAACTACATGCAATGAATAGGAATTATTATGCGACCATGACACTTGAGTAAAATAGCATCAGGTTGAGTTAATTTTCAGACAGAATTTTCGATATCACTTTCTGAAAGAACTTTATTATTACTAGCTTCATTTACTTCTACAATACTTTCATTTAAGAACATTAAAAAATAAATTGGAATCATCACACGTAGACTTTGAATTACTAAGTTGAATATTCCCAAACTTTCTTGATTGAATTCAGCGTCAAGTTCTTTTAAACCCAGTGTTGATATAATGCTTACCCAACCAGCAATTCCGCCAATCAATAAAATTATACTCCAAATTTTAACAAATAATTTGAGTTCTTTTCTTTTTTTGTAAATACAATATAAAATTGGTAATTGTAGAGCAATTGGAATGATAGAAATATAATTTAAATAAAAGAGTAAAGTTACAATGTTGTAAATACTCAATACCGTTATTATAGATGTCAGAAAAACAATATAAAATTTACTTTCATACTTTAACATATAAACTCTGTTTAACTATTAATTTAGTCGATAAAAAGATTTTGTTAACCCAATGGTTTAGTCGTCTTATCAATTCTTGTTTACTCTTAATTTGACTGCAAATCTATTTAATTAAAAACTTATCAAGCATTCCAGCAAAATTCTATTTATTAGCAGAGGAAAATTTAATATATCTAATCGAACAAAGAATAATATCAACTCATTTAGTTAATATTTGAGATAGAACTTAAGATATTACGGTATAATTTGCAATTTGTTTTTAGAGTTCAAGGGAAAAGTAAAATTTATAAAGCAGAGTTCACTCGCAGACAATTAAACAATACGACAATGAGACAATGAAACAATTGCACAATAGGCTTTTCAATAAACTTCATCATGCTTTCCAATATCAACCGGAATAATTTTATTCTTCTCAATTATAAATATGATCGTAATTCTATATGAAATATTTATTGATACCGAAAATAATTCTGATAATCTTCCTTTTAATTTATGCAGGCGAAGGGAAGGATGAGTTGGATTAATCTCGAGTAATTTCAGTGTCTTTTCATATTGAGGTAATACTTCATGATGTTTTTTGAAAAACTTTTTTGCTCTTTTAATATAGCTTTCAGTGAAAACTATACTAAACATTTTTCATTCTCTTTATATGTTTTTCAATACTTTCTGCAACAAATTTACCTTCCTTTAGATCTTTTTTTGTCTCTTCAAGCGCCGCTTCTAATTCATACTCGCGTAGTTTGTTATACTTATCAATAGGAAGGACAACAAATTTACTCTTACCTCTAACTGTTATAAAAGCTTCCCCGGCTTTAGTAAGTATTTTGTTTATAGCAGAAATCCCTTTTGTTTTAAGTTCGTTTGCTGTAATTGTTTCAATCATAATAGGACCTTTATTAGTGTTGTTAATAATACTAATTATAGTGCTGGATAACAAGTCGTATATTTTGATAAAATTAGGTTGATAGCTGAAAAACCAATTCACTCAACTAAACTCTTTAACTCACTCGCAGACAATTAAACAATACGACAATGAGACAATTAAACAATGAAACAATCAGCTTTATTCTAATCAATTTCCCCTAGAAGATTATTCTCATTATCACCCGGCAGTTCTTGTACATCTCTTAATCTTCGTTCAATTGTTCTTGTTTTTCTTGTGGCTTCCCCAATATTGTTGCTTGCTTCGGTAAGTTTTTTCTGAGTCCGTTCTAAAATATCTCCGAACTTTCCGAATTCTGTTTTAACTGCACCAAGCAGTTTCCAAACTTCACTCGATCTTCGTTCGATTGCTAAAGTTCTAAATCCTAACTGCAGACTATTTAACACAGCTAAAAAGTTTGTTGGTCCCGTCATAGAAACTCTAAATTCTCTTTGGATGAAATCAAACAATCCCGGTCTTCTTAAAATTTCTGCGTACAAACCTTCAATCGGTAAAAACATAATTGCAAAATCTGTTGTGTTTGGTGGATCGATATATTTTTCGGCAATTCGCTTAGCTTCAGTTTTAATGCGGGTTTCCAGAGCTTTTGCCGCAGCTTCAACCATATCGGGATTTGCACTATCCTGCGCTTCCATCAATCGTTGATAATCTTCCAACGGAAATTTAGCATCAATCGGAATCCATACTATTTCATCTTTATCTTCATTTCTTCCGGGCATTTTAATTGCAAATTCTACAACTGCATTGCTCCCTTTTTTAGTAGAAACATTCTTTGCATATTGATCGGGAGTTAAAACTTGTTCAATCAGATTTTCTAACTGTACTTCTCCCCAAGTTCCTCTTGTTCTTACATTAGTTAAAACTCTTTTCAGATCACCGACACCGGTTGCAAGATTCTGCATTTCACCCAATCCTTTGTGAACTATTTCCAATCTCTCACTTACAATCTTAAATGATTCACCTAATCTTTTTTCCAATGTTGACTGCAATTTTTCATCAACTACATTTCTCATTTTATCAAGCTTTTTAGAGTTATTCTCATTCATCTCTTTAAGATTAATCTCAACTTTATTCTGCAGTTTTTCAATTCTCTGTTCTACTGAATCAGTAAGCTTTATCAGTCTTTCGGAAAAAATATCAAGCTGAGTTTTCTGCATTTTTGAAATTTCTGAAACTCTGTTTGAGATAGATTCACTAAAAGTATTGATTGTATTTCTTAATTCTTCTCTTTGCGATTTATCAGAAGATTGAAACTCCTCTCGGTTTCTGTGAAATTCATCTTTGGTAAGTTTTTCAAGTCTTTCTGCAGTTGATAAAATTATCTTTTCGAAGTCAGAATAACTGCTCTCACTTTTCAGCTTATTTAATTTAAGGATCATAATAAACTGAGAGATAAGGATAATAAATAGGATGATTGAAATAATTATAATAAGTTCATTCATGTCGAATCAATTCTTTAATTTTGTTATAATAAATATAGAAATTTCAAAAAACGATTTAGAGATTAAATGAAAAAATGGCATAAAATTCTAGCCGGACTGATTTTACTTTTTATAATACTTTTAACTGCAACGGGAATATTTTCATATTACATGCTTGGTAAAAATCTACCCGATTATAACTCCGAGATTTCAACTTCTTCCATAAACGGAGATGTTGAAATAATTAGAGATAGTAATGCAGTCCCTTATATTTTTGCATCAAATGATGAAGATGCTGCATTTGCATTGGGATATGTTCATGCACAGGATAGAATGTTTCAGATGGATTTATTGAGAAGAGCAGGAGAAGGAAGACTGAGTGAAATTTTCGGTTCTTCAACTGTTCCGTTTGACAGGATGTTTAAGACAATCGGGATTTATAAAAATGTTGAACAAAACTTTGAAAGGATGAATCCGCTTACAAAGCGAATGCTCAATTCTTACTCAAATGGAGTTAATAAATATTTAGAAGAAAAGACTGGAAATTATTCCGCCGAGTTTGATGTATTAGGCTATCTACCGTACAAGTGGAAACCGGCTCACAGCTTGGTGATTGCAAAGTTGATGGCTTGGGAGCTTAATATAAGCTGGTGGACAGACATCGCATATATTCACCTAATTCAAAAACTGGGTGAAGAAAAAGTAAGAGAAATCATTCCCGATTATAAAGAAAATGCACCGACAATTATTCCCGCGGAAATAAAAAATTATTCTGCTGTAAACCTAGATTTCATTAAAACAGATAAGAGATTTAGAGAATTTGTTGGCTTTACCGGAACTCATATTGGCTCGAATAACTGGGTAGTGAATGGTAAAAAATCAAGTTCGGGAAAACCAATTATTGCTAATGATCCACATCTCGCTTTTCAAATTCCGGGAAAATGGTTTGTTGTTTCAATAAGATCAAATGAATGGAATGCAGAAGGATTTTCTTTGCCAGGTTTACCCGGAATTGTAATTGGTAAGAATGAAAATATATCATGGGTCTTAACAAATGTTATGGCTGATGATGCCGATTTTTATCTGGAGAAAATCGATTCTTCAAAAACAAAATACTTATTTGACAACAACTGGCAGAACTTGAATAAACAGAGAGATACCATAATTGTTAAAGATTCTTCAAATGTAATTTTTGATATTTATAAAACTCACCGCGGTCCAATAATTTCGGAAATTCATCCTTATAATCATTTATATAAAAATGAGTATCAAAATAATCTCAACATAAGTATGCGTTGGACGGCATTAGAGTTCAGCGATGAACTTTTTGCAATTCAAAAAGTTAACAGAGCTTCTAATTGGAATGAATTTAAAGAGGGAGTGAGAGATTTTACAGTTCCGGGACAGAATTTTGTTTATGCCGATAAAGAGGGAAATATCGGTTATATCTGTGCAGCTAAACTTCCGATAAGAAATTTGAATTCTCCTTCAATACTTTTTGACGGAACGACTTCAGCTTATGACTGGAAAGGATTTGTCCCTTTCGAAGAGATGCCGAAACTATTTAATCCCAGCGAAAATTTTATTGCATCTGCAAATAATAAAACAGTGAAGGAATTTAAGTATCACATCTCAAATATTTGGGAGCCTTCCTCTAGAATAGAAAAGATAAGGGAATTATTAACTTCAAAAGAAATACATTCTGCTGATGATTATAAAAATTATCAAATGGATTTTTATTCGCACTATTCAAAGAAAATAATTCCTTATATACTAAATGCATTCAAAGAAGTTAAAATTAAAGATAGCAATTTAAAATTGGCATTGGAGTTATTAGATAAATTCGATTTTGTAATGGATGCTGAAAGTCAAACTCCTTCAATTTATTTGGTTTTTTATCAGCACTTTATTGATAATATCTTCAAAGATGAAATGGGAGAAGAACTTCTTAAGGAATATAAGTTTATTGCAAATGTCCCATACAGAAAAATTGAGGAAATGATTCAAGATCAGTATTCACAATGGTTTGATAATGTTAACACTGAAAAAATAGAAACAAGAGATGATATTATAAGAGAGAGTCTGGTTGATGCATTAAGCACATTAGAGAAACAGTTCGGAAAGGATTTAACTTATTGGCAGTGGGGTAAAATTCATAAAGTTACATTTAAGCATTTGTTCAGTGCTTCATCCGATGCTGCCGGAATGCTGCTTGATGATGGTCCTTATGAAATTGGAGGAGATGGCACTACAATATTTAATACTGAGTATTCATTTAATGCTCCGTATGAAAATAAACTCGGTCCTTCTATGCGTTTCATTTATGATTTTGCAAATGAAGAATATTTTGAATATATAATTCCAAGCGGACAGTCGGGACATTTTCTAAGTGATCATTATAAAGATATGACTGCTAAATGGCTTAATGGAAAGTACAATAAAATATATTTTAATGAAGATACAATAAAAGAAAAAGCAAAAAACATCATGCGGTTCATTAAAGAATAATTATTGAAAGAAGTTTAGATAAATACTTATTAAATTGAACACCTAAAAAAGATCGAGTAGAAAGAATGAAAGTTATTGAACATATAGAAAAAGCAAAGAAACCATTAATAAGTTTTGAAATTATTCCTCCCAAAAGAGGAGGGGATGTAAAGCAGCTGCTTTCAATTCTGGAAGAAATTGTAAAATATAATCCGCCGTTTATTGATATAACTTCACATGCTGCGGAAGCAATTTACGAGGAAACTCCTGACGGAGGTTTTAAAGTAAAAGTAAAACGTAAAAGACCGGGAACTCTTGGCATTTGTGCTCTTATTCAAAATAAATATAATATTGATGCTGTTCCTCATGTTATTTGCCAAGGATTTAGTAAAGAGGAAACAGAAGACTTTCTGATTGAACTTCACTATTTGGGAATTGATAATGTTCTTGCCATCAGAGGAGATGATAATGGATTTAGAAAACCTCTACAATACGGCAGAAGTGCAAACAGTTTTGCAGTTGATTTAGTTAGACAGATAGCTTCCTTGAACAAAGGCAAATATATGGAAGATGGACTTTTAGATGCCAAACCAATGAATTTCTGTATTGGCGTTGGGGGATATCCTGAAAAGCATTTTGAAGCTCCTAATCTTTTAACTGATGTAAAGTACACAAAACAGAAAGTTGATGCCGGTGCTGATTATGTAGTATCTCAAATGTTTTTTGATAATCAGAAATTCTTCAGCTATGTAGATGCATGCAAGGCAAATGGAATTAACGCACCGATAATACCAGGCTTAAAGATCTTAACAAACAAGAAGCATATTCAAAGTCTTCCTAAAAATTTCTATATCGATATACCAGATGAATTGGCAAATGAAGTTATGGAAGCCAAACCTGAGCATGTGCTGGATATTGGTGTTGAATGGACTTTAAAACAGGCGGAAGAATTACTAAACAAGAATGTACCTGCAATTCATTTTTATATAATGCAGGATCCCAAACCGATTAAGAAACTTATGGAAAAGCTAGATATATGATTATGAAGGATAGAAAATTGAAACTCCCTTCTAGATATGGGCAAAAGTTAAAGTGGGGAGTTGCCGGCTGTGGAAAGTTTATGGAACAGACTTTTCTACCGACACTTCTTCAATTAAAGAAAAGTAAATTGGTTTCTGTTTACAGTTCTTCAAAGGAAAGAGCAGATTATATTTCTGATAAATTCTCAGCTCAGCATTCCTTCAATAATTTTGATGAATTTCTGAAATCTGATTTTGATGCGTTATATATCGGCAGCAGTAATGCTGATCACTACGAGCAGGTAATTAAGGCTGCTAAAGCAAAGAAAAATATTTTGTGTGAAAAACCTCTTGCTCTAAATTCAGCCCAAGCAGAAGAGATGGTAAGAGTGTGCAAAGAAAATAATGTTTTTCTAAGTGTAAATTATGTTCACAGATTTCATCCGTTGGTAGTTAAAGCTAAAGAATTAATTACACGTGAGATGATAGGTAAAATTGTAAATATAAATATCAATTTTAATATAGATTTACCGCCGAATGATAATTTTAGATTCAAGAAAAATCTAAGCGGCGGTGGTGCTCTTAGAGATTTAGGAACTCACCTAATTGATCTTATGAGATTTATCGGCGGTGAGATAGATGACATCAAAGGTTTTGTTGATAATGTAATTTATAAAAGTGAAGTTGATGATTATGCAACTGCGGTTGTTAAATTTAAGGACAGTGGTTACGGTTCTTTCAGTGTTTCCTTTAATTCAAAAAAATCATTTAACAGAATTGAGATTGTTGGATATAAAGGGGCTATCAGTATTGATAATTTAATCGGTTCAAGAAATTCAACCGCGAAACTAACGATTGATTTAGTAGGAGAAGCAAGAAAAGCATTCAGACGCAGAGCAAATAAAATGATTCATTTATTAAAATCTGTTCAAGATTCTTTCCTTTCAAATACTAGACCTCAAGTAACCGGTGATGATGGCTTAGTAAATATGAAGTTAATGGAAAAACTAGAATTACAATGAATTCACATAGAGAAGAATTAATCTATTACTGTCATAAAGTTTATGAGAATAAGTTTGTTACAGCTTATGACGGTAATTTATCTTTACGAATTGATGATCAGCGGATTTTAATTACTCCTTCAGGAAGAAATAAAGGAGAATTGAGAGAGAACGATTTGATTGAAATTGATTATAACGGGAATAAAATTCTTGGTGAAGGAAAAGTAACTACAGAAGCAAAGATTCATCTTTTAGCTTTTCAAAAAAGATTTGAAGTAAATGCGGTTGTTCATGCTCATCCAACATATGCCACTGCGTTTGCTCTTGTTGGCAGAAGTCTTGATGAACCTATTCTTCCTGAAGTAATTTTATCGCTTGGTAAAATTCCTTTATGCAGATACGGAACTCCATCAACCGAAGAACTTCCAAACTCAATGCTTCCTCATATTAATTATGCATGGGGGATGTTATTGGAAAATCATGGTGCTGTTACATTAGGAAAAAATATTAAAGATGCATATTTCAAAATGGAAAAACTTGAGCATGCTGCCCAAACAATATCCGTTGCAAGATCATTAGGTACAATTAGAAAACTAAATAACACCGATCTTCAAAAGCTTTATAAAGCTGCTGATGATACTTATGGAATCAGTATCAAAAAAGAATTAAGATTTTAGATTATGAAAATTATATTATTATGCGGCGGTGCTTCTCCAGAAAGAGAAGTTTCAAAAAGTTCTTCAAAAAGTATTTATAATGCTTTAGTTGAATTGAATAATGATGTTGAAATTATTGATCCTGCTTTGGGCAAACATCAGCATAAAGACTTTAATAAGTACTTTGAAGATGACGATCCTTCCTTAAAAATTTCTGAAAAGAACTATCTGGAGACAGTTAATCTAAACATATTTGACAAGGTTGATTTAGTTTTTAACGGACTGCATGGAAAGTACGGAGAAGATGGAATCATTCAATCAATGCTGGAAGCGAGAAATATTAAACAGACTGGTTCTGGGGTTCTAGCTAGTGCTTTAGCAATGGATAAGGCTATGAGCAAAATTATATTTCGGCATAATAATGTTAAAACTGCAGATTGGTTTTTAGTTAAGAAAAAAGAATTTGATATAGATTATATAAAAAGCAAAATAGTAAAAGAGTTTAATTATCCATGCGTAGTAAAACCAAATGACGGAGGTTCAACTATTGGATTAACTATTTTAGAAAGTGAAGATCAATTAACTGATGCATTTGATTTGGCATTTAAGTATTCTGAAAATATAATTGTTGAAGATTTTATTGATGGAAGAGAATTAACTGTCGGAATTATTGATTTAGAACCTTTACCTGTTTTGGAAATAATTCCTAAGCATAAAATTTATGATTATGAATGCAAGTACACCGATGGAATGAGTGAGTATATTGTCCCGGCAAAAATTCCGAATGAATACAAAGAAACACTTCAGCAGCAGGCTTTAACTGCGTACAAAAGTATTGGCTGCAGCGGATACGGCAGAGTTGATTTTAGAGTTACAAAAAATTATGAATCATTCTGCTTTGAAATTAATACTTTGCCCGGTATGACTTCCCACAGTTTAATTCCTAAAATGGCTAAAGCTGCCGGCATTGATTTTAACAGTTTAATTCAAAGAATAATTAGTACCGCAGTAAATTAAGATGAAGAAAAAAGCTAACATCTTTAAAATCATCGTTTACACTGTCGTTATGATTATTTCAGCATACCTTATTTTTAACAGTAATGGATTAATAAAATATTTATCTCTACGTTCGGAAATAAGTGAACTTGAAACTCATATAAAAAATACCGAAGAAGACCTTACAAAAATTGAACAAAAGATTGAAATGATAAAATCAAATAGAGATTCAATTGAAAAGCTTGCCAGAGAAAAGTTTAATATGAAATCGAAGAATGAATCCGTGATTATTATTAATGAAAATTAATGAAGAACAATATTAAGGATATAACCCCGCTAGCTGAAAGAGTTAGACCTCAATCATTATCGGATTTTGTTGGACAGGAGCATTTAACCGGAAAAAATAAACCTCTTAGATTAATGATTGAGAAAGATACTCTATCTTCATTTATTTTATGGGGATCGCCAGGAACGGGAAAAACTACGCTTGCTAAAATAATTGCCAATGCAACTAAGGCAGAATTTTTTCAGATCAACGCTGTCTCCTCAGGTGTTAAAGATATTCGTGAAGTAATAAATATTGCAGAGAATAATTTCCAGCATCATCAAAAAACAGTTTTATTTATTGATGAAATTCATAGGTTTAATAAATCCCAGCAGGATGCATTATTATCAAGTGTGGAAAAAGGAATTATTACTTTAATAGGAGCTACAACTGAGAATCCCTCATTTGAAGTAATTCCCGCGTTAAGATCACGAGCAAGAGTTTATAAATTAAATGATCTTTTGAAAGAGGATTTAAAAAGCATACTTCACAATGCAATAGAAAAGGATACTGAACTAAAAGAAAAAGTAATTGAGATTGTTGATGAAAATTATCTTCTCCTTCTCAGTGGCGGAGATGCAAGAACTCTACTTAATATTTTAGAAAGCTGCTGTGCTGTATCCGATACAGATAAGATTATTATCGATAAAGAAAAAATTGATTCTGTAGTTCTTTCAAAAAATGTTGTTTATGATAAAGATGGTGAAGAACATTATAATGTTATTTCTGCATTCATAAAAAGCATCAGAGGAAGTGATCCGGATGCTGCTTTGTACTGGCTTGTTAGAATGCTTGAAGGGGGAGAAGATCCTAAATTTATTGCTAGAAGACTGTTAATACTTGCTTCGGAAGATGTTGGAAATGCTTCACCAAACGGATTGGTTTTAGCAGAAGCTGCATTCTCAGCAGTTGAAAAAATTGGTATGCCGGAGGCTAGAATTATTTTAGCACAATGTGTTACTTATCTGGCGTCATCCCCAAAAAGTAATTCTTCTTATACCGCAATTGAAAAGGCATATTCAGATGTAAGAAATAATCCTTTATATCATGTCCCTCTTCATTTAAGAAATGCACCAACAAAATTAATGAAGGACTTAGGTTACAGTAAGAATTATCAATATCCTCATAATCATAAAGATAATTTTGTTGAGGAAGAATATCTTCCATCAGAATTAAAAGGAAGGCAGTATTATATTCCATCTGAAAATGGTCAGGAAAAAAAACTTAAAGAGTGGCTGAATTATTTATGGAAAGGGAAAAAGAATTATTAAGCTTTCTGAAAATTCTTTCCCGGAAGCTGCTTTACTAATCCTTTGAATTCCATTGTTAGAAGCTGCACCAAACAATCTGAAGTAGATAAACCGCTCAGCTCAGAAATTTTATCTATTTGAATTGGTTCAGTTTCTTTAAGAATCTCATATACTTTTTCTTCGAATAGAGAAAGTTCAACTTTAGGTTTGGGGATATTTATCCCGATCTTCGGTTTAATCTTTATTTTTAATTCATCAAGAATATCATCAACATTTTGAATAAGTTTTGCTTCCCCCTTTTTAATTAATAAATTTGTCCCTTCACTTTGGGGAACTCCTAAATTACCGGGTATAGCAAAAACTTCTCTATTTTGATCAAGAGCATAATGGGCAGTCTGCAAAGCGCCGCCATTTTCTTTTGTTTCAATTACTATTGTTCCTAACGTCATCCCGGAAATAATTCTATTTCTTTTAGGAAAGTTTTGTGCGTCAGGTTTTGTTTTTAATCTATATTCAGAAATAACTGCACCGTTATCAGTTATCTGCTCAAAAAGTTTCAAATTTTCTTTTGGATAAATCACATCCAGACCAGAACCGATAACAGCGATTGTTCTGCTATCATTATTTACGGCAGTTCTATGTGCAATAGAATCTATTCCTCTGGCTAAACCACTTACGATGGTTATTTTATTAAGTGAAAGTTCTTTTGCAATTATTTCAGTCTGCTTTTTCCCATAAGAGGTTGGATTTCTAGTTCCAACTATTGCTAATGAATCTTTATCTTCCTGGGTGAAATTTCCTTTAATGTATAATAGCAATGGGGGAGAATAAATTCTCTTTAAGAGTGAAGGATAATTATCATCGAAATAAGGAAGAGCTTTTCCGCCAATTTTATGAAGAGCTTCTAATTCATTATATAAATCTTTTCTTGTAGAATCCATATCCTTTAAAGAATTAATGATTCGCTTTGCAAGTAAATCACTAATACCGTCTATAGTTAATAAAGATTTATAAGAAGAATGATTTAATTCGTAAAAAGATGAGAACTTAGATTTGAGATTTAGAATCTTATTCGGTCCTAAACCGTCAATTTGTAACAGGTGAAAATAGAAATGAATATTATTGAAATATTCTTGAGTCAAACCTACACTTCGTTTATTAGATCAATATTATCAACTACAGAAACAATAATTGTATTTACCGGCGCATTAGCATGCCCTAGTATTTGTTGAACAGCGTCACCTTCTTTGGTAACTAAAACCACATCTCCTATACCCGAATCGATTTGATCGATTGCTATCATGTCTTTATTCCCGATTAAATTTCCCTCCAAATCAATCGGGTGAACAATAAGAAGCTTTTCTCCTATCAGTTCTTTATTTTTATGAGTTGAAACAACATTACCCGTTACTTTGGCTAGAATCATTCTCTGTCTCAGCTACTTTATTTTTACTGCTGCTTAAAATAGATAACGGAAATATAATCAAATAGGCAATCATTAATACTAAAGGTGAAATTGTTAAAGATATGGTACTATCATATGGTCCAATAGACATGAAATAAAAACCAACAATTAATAACAAAACACCAATTCCCAATAGGATATAATTTTTATTAGTCCAATAATTATTAAAAGGGGAAATAAATTCTCTTTTAGCCGCTTTCGATTTTCTTTTTACTTTTGCCATAAATCATTCACCATTTTAGCTTAAAAATAAAGCCCAGCGTTGGGGGGTGACACTGGGCTGAAAAATTCAAATGTCAATAAAGACCTTTGAACATACTTTTCAATATAAATTGAAAATAAAAGTTTGTCAAGATTTATTTATTGATTTGATATACGATCTTTCTAATAGTATCAAACTGCAAATAGGGATACTCATCTCTTAAAGTATCAATTGCATCGCTTGCACTAACTTCATTAGCTCTTAATTCCTTGAACTTCCTTCTTATAGTATAATCTCTAACGGATTTTTCGTTTATTAATCCCTTACTATCGAGAAGTTCAAAGATTTCATCACTTATAAGATCATTCAAGGGGTTCATTTCTTTGTCTTTCATGGCTTCACCTTTCTTTGATGGTAAAAAGTCGTAAAAAATAAGTTATTAGAACCTCCCAACGTTTTAGCTTATACATAAAGGGCTAAAAATCAGTTCCAAATATTTTTTTAATATTTTTTAACAAAACACTTGCGTATTTAATAATTAGCCTCTATATTTAAGGCTCTGATTTTTTCAGACTGTTCTTAAAATTCTGGACGAAAAATAAAAAAAGAAAATTAATTGCTTGACAATTAACTTTCCAAGTAGTAAGTTTCTAGTCCTTGATTTTTGAAAATGTTCTTTTACGTAGTGACGGACTAAAGTAAACTTTAGTAATTTAAGCGTTACCCAAAAATTAATTTGAGATTTACAACGGAGAGTTTGATCCTGGCTCAGGACGAACGCTGGCGGCGTGCTTAACACATGCAAGTCTAGGGGAAAGTTTTCTTCGGAGAATGAGTACACTGGCGCACGGGTGAGTAATATATAAGTAACCTACCTTGTGGATTGGAATAACGTAGAGAAATTTGCGCTAATACCGAATGATGCAGCGGCACCGCATGGTGATGTTGTTAAAGTCATTTATGGCGCCACAAGATGGGCTTGTATTCGATTAGCTAGTTGGTGGGGTAATAGCCCACCAAGGCAACGATCGATAGCTGGTCTGAGAGGATGATCAGCCACACTGGAACTGAGACACGGTCCAGACTCCTACGGGAGGCAGCAGTGAGGAATATTGGGCAATGCCCGAAAGGGTGACCCAGCAACGCCGCGTGGAGGATGAATGCCGTAAGGTTGTAAACTCCTTTTAGTGGGGATGAAAAATTCTGCTTCGCAAGGTGCAGAACTTGACCGTACCCACAGAAAAAGCCCCGGCTAACTACGTGCCAGCAGCCGCGGTAATACGTAGGGGGCAAGCGTTGTCCGGATTTACTGGGTGTAAAGGGCGCGCAGGCGGATCTGTAAGTCAGTGGTGAAATCCTGCAGCTTAACTGTAGAACTGCCTCTGATACTGCAGATCTTGAGTTTGGAAGAGAGAA
>PAAX01000019.1 GCA_002698995.1 Ignavibacteriota bacterium
AGAATAGTATTATACAGTACCACAGGGGAGAGAGTAGAGGAGATAGTAAATAAACATCAAGCCAAAGGGTATTATGAGATAAATTACAATGCAAGAAAACGAGGATTATCAAGCGGTATATATATACTAAGAATGGAAGTAAAGGATGAAAACAATATCCCAAGATATACAGATGCAGTGAAGATGATATTGGTTAAATAAGTATTGAGTATTTAGTATTGAGAAAATGGAAGAACAAAAACTCCCGCAATTTAAAAAATTGCGGGAGTTTATCGGTGGTCATCTACTAAAGTAGATAAACTCGAACTGACGGGAAAAACGTCACTTCGAGTAAGGAACAAAGCGACGCATCGAGAAGATACAGAATGAATCAAGATTTCTCAATCGCTGCGCTCAATCGAAATGACAGAATGTTTGAATATAATATTGATAAAAAAAAGAGATAAACTCGAACTGACGGGAAAAACGTCACTTCGAGTAAGGAACAAAGCGACGCATCGAGAAGAGATAAACTGAACTAACAAAGAATAACAAACAAAACAAATGCTATTACTCAATACTAAGTACTGAGTACTCAGTACTGATTATAAAAATAGTAATAGAGCAAAAATCCAATACTTTTAGTAGTTTTGCAATTTGTAATCACTCACTTAATCAATATATTTGACACCATGAAAAAACTACTGATAAAACTAGCAAAAATCGGGGCAGTACTATTAATATTTGTAATTGCACTTTTTTACATTATTGATTTAATAATTATGCCTTCGGTTGTTGAAAGGGACGAAGTATTGGTTCCCAATGTAAAAGGAAAACATAAAGAAGAAGTTCTCAAATTATTTGAAGAATTAAATTTGGAACCGGTTTTAGAAGGACCGATATATGATGAAAATTTCAACAAGGATTTTATAATTAAGCAAAATCCTGATCCCGGTTCTACAGTTAAAGTCGGCAGAAGAATTTATCTTTATGTAAGCGGAGGGGAACCGTTAATTAAAATGCCCGATCTTGTTGGAAGAAGCATAAGAGATGCAAAAGTAACAATTGAAAGATTAGGTTTAGAAATAGATACAATTTATCAAGTTCGATCAGAATATCCTGCAGAAACTATAGTTGAACAGGATTTTGCGCCGACTGAATTAGTTCCTAAAAGTTCTCCATTAAAATTAAAAGTTAGTATTGGTCCTCAACTTGGTATGATTAAAGTTCCTACAGTCTTAGGAAAATCATTAAAAGAAGGGGAGAAGATTTTAAGAAATAATTCACTCCGTTTAGGAAAAATAATTTATCAACCTTCACAATCATTGCTTCCTAATACAATAATTGATCAAATACCAAGCGAAAGCAAATTGTTAAGTGTTGGCGATAGCGTTGATGTTGTAGTTACACAAAGCATATCGAGGTGATTTATGAAAATTATTGCTCCCTCTATTTTGTCTGCAGATTTTTCAAACTTATCTCAGCAAATAAAAGCTGTTGAATTAGGAGGAGCCGGCCTAATTCATTGTGATGTAATGGATGGTCATTTTGTTCCTAATATTACTTTTGGTCCTTTAATTGTAAATGCAGCAAAAAAAGTCTCTTCTGTACCTTTAGATGTTCATCTTATGATTGAAAATCCGGATAATTACATTGAAGATTTTGTGAAAGCCGGAGCTGATTATCTTACTGTTCATCAAGAAGCAGCGATTCATTTAAATAGAACAATTTCATTAATAAAGGATTTAGGATGTAAAGCGGGAGTTTCTATTAATCCTTCTACTCCGGTAGAGGCATTATCAGAGATACTTCCGTTTGTAGATTTGGTTTTGATAATGTCAGTTAATCCCGGTTTCGGCGGACAAAAATTCATTCCCCAAACATTAACAAAAGTTGAAAAACTTTTTAACTTAAGAAAATATAATGGATACAACTTTTTGATTGAAATTGACGGCGGGGTAAGTAGTAGTAATATCAAAGAAATTTCAAAATCCGGTGTTGATATTTTTGTCGCCGGTTCGGCTGTGTTTAATGCAGATAATATTACAGAAAAGGTAGAAGAATTAAAAAATCTTGTTTCAGGAGAATAGATTAAAATGAGTATTGCTCTTTTAGGCGGAAATATTGTTACTCCTTTTAGAATATTGGAGAACAGCGGCTTAATTACTAAAGAAGAAAAAATTTATGAAATTGATTTAAGAGATAATCTGAATATTCCTTCCGGTTGTGAGACTATTGATGTAGAGGGAATGTATGTAGTTCCCGGTTTTGTTGATCTGCTTGTTCATGGTGGTGGAGGTTACGGTTTTTCTGATGAAAATGATGATTCATTCCACAAAATAAGTGAATATTTCTTTAAGCATGGTTCAACTTCAATGCTTGGAAGTCTTCATGCAAAACCTGAAAAGAATTTATTGAGTGATCTTTCAAGATTAGCAAAATACATTAAGGATAATCCGAATTCTAATATTAAAGCAATACATATGGAAGGACCTTATTTGAATCCCGTATTAAAGGGAGCAATGAATGAGGATTATCTATGGAAACCTTCAATTGAATCATTTAATAAAATGTGGGAAGCATCGGAAGGTTTGATTAAAATAATGACGATTGCACCGGAGTTACCCGGAGCTTTGGATGTAATTAGAGAAGCTTCTTTTAGAGGTGTTGTTTGTTCTATTGGTCACTCTACTGCAGATTATGAAACAATTGATAAAGCAATCAGCAACGGAGCCGCTCATGTAACACACATTTTTAATGCTATGAAGCAGATGCATCATCGTGAACCAAGTTTAATTACTGCTTCCTTATTAAGAGATGAATTAAAAATAGAATTAATTGCAGATAAACTTCACGTTCATCCTGCTGTTATGGAACTTCTTCTTAAAACCAAAACATCAAAAGGAATAATTTTAATTACCGATTCAATTAGAGCCGGTGGTATGCATGACGGCGAATTTCAATTTTCAGATCAAAAAGTTATTCTTAATAATAATAAAGCTACATTAGTTGACGGCACTCTTGCCGGCAGCACTCTTACTCTTGATAATGCAATTAAAAATCTGCTTGATACTACAACAGCTTCAATTACAGATGCTGTAAGAATGGCTTCATTAAACGGTGCAAAAGTAATTGGAATTGACAGAGGTATTATTGCATCCGGTAAAACTGCAGATTTAGTAGTGCTCGATAAAAATTGGAAAGTTCAATACACAATCCTTAATGGTGAAATCCGTTATAAAAGGAAATAAGAATTGACTGTTCAGATTATTACTTTAAAATATCAGGATGTTTTCAAGAAATACGCATTGAAATACAAAATATTCAGAGAGCTTTATCAATCAGATTTGTACGGACTTGAAATAAGAGATATCAACAGTAATAATCTTGAATCAATAAAAAGCATTACTCTTTCCAATAAAGAAATCTGTTACAAGTATCAAAATCATGATTCATTTGATTTACTTATAATTTCCTCTCTTTCTAAAATGGTTGAGTTGATTAATGATATTAAATCAAACGGACCGGAAAATATCGGTCAGAAAATTCAAACTGTTTTTGATAATTATGTTAATTACGAAAAGAATAGTATAACAATCGGAAGCAGAAAATTCGATTTAAACAAGCATTATATTTTAGGGATTTTAAATACAACACCTGATTCATTTTCTGACGGCGGTAAATATAATAAAATTGATTCTGCTGTTTCTTATTCATTCGATATGATTAATTCAGGTGCGGATATAATTGATGTCGGTGGTGAATCCACAAGACCCAATTCCGATATAGTTGATGCAGAAGAGGAGATTAAACGGGTTAATCCTGTTATTAAAAAAATTAAAGAACTAAAAAAAGATCAGTTAATATCTATTGATACTACAAAATCTGTAGTTGCAGAAAGTGCAATTTTAAATGGTGCAGAAATTATTAATGATATAAGCGGATTTACTTTTGATGAAAATATGTTTCAGATTGCAAAGGATTATAATGTTTGGTCAATTCTTATGCATATAAAAGGAAATCCAAAAACAATGCAGAATAATCCTTATTATGAAGAAGTAATTTCAGAAATTATGGATTTTTTAAGCAGACAAATTGATAAAGCACTTAAATTTGGTATAAATAAAATTATTGTTGATCCCGGAATTGGTTTTGGAAAAAGAATAATTGATAATTATGAGATTATTAAAAGACTTGAAGAATTTAAAAGTTTGGGTTTTCCTATTTTAATTGGATTATCACGCAAGTCTTTTCTTGGAAAATCATTAAATTTGGATGTTGACGAAAGAGAAAATGCTACTTCTGTTTCTGAAACTATTGCAATGTTAAACGGAGCAACTTTCATTAGAACACACAACGTAAGTAAAACAAAAGAAGCTTCAAAAATTGTGAATTACTTAAATAACTTGAGCTCAATCGGTAATGTTTGATTTATTCCAAATAGGATTTCTTCCGGTCTCTTTTGTAGATGTTATAGATATAATTCTGGTTACGGTTATTATCTATAAACTATACTCTACTATTAGAGGAACAATTGCAGCTCAAATATTTATTGGTCTTATTTTAGTTTTACTTCTTTCTTTTATTGCTCAAGCAGCTGATTTCAAAGCATTAGGATGGTTGTTAAAGTTAATCTCCGATATTTGGGTTATAGCTTTTATAATTCTTTTTCAACCAGAAATTAGAAGACTTCTTATTCTGCTTGGTAGAAATCCGATTCTAAAAATGTTTATTAAAGGGGAAGAAAAAAATGTGGCAGATGTTTTAACCGATGCAGCATTTGAACTTGCCCAAAATCAGCATGGAGCTTTAATTGTTGTTATAAAATCTGCTGGAATTAAAGCTGTTGTAGAATCCGGTGAAATTATAAATGCAAAGGTTACTAAAAATTTAATAAGATCAATATTTTTCCCGAGATCACCATTGCATGACGGCGCAGTTATTATTAAAAATGATATTATAGAAGCAGCAAGATGCACACTTCCTCTTTATGCCGAAAGCAGCTTTGACGGAATTCAATTAGGTATGAGACATAGAGCAGGACTCGGAATTTCGGAACAAGCCGATGTAATCAGTATTATTGTTTCGGAAGAAACCGGCGGAATTTCAATTGCTGAAGATGGTAAACTTTACAGAGGTCTTTCTAAAGATAAACTCAGAATTAAACTTGAAAAAACTCTAAAAATTAACAAAGAAAAAGGGTGGAAAGGCTTATTTGAACAAATCAGAAAGAAGAAGTAAAACTTGTGCTTTAATCCCAATTTATAATGAAGAAAATTTTATCTTCGAAGTAATAAATAAAACACTTCCGTTTGTAGATAAAATATTTGTTGTTAATGACGGCTCCACAGATAATTCTGTAAATATTATTAAAGACATTCAAAAAATAGAAATAATCAATCATTCTAATAACCAAGGAAAAGGGAAAGCTCTTTTTACCGGTTTATCAAGAATTATAAATGATAATTTTGATTTTGTGATTACTTTAGATGGTGATTTACAACATGATCCAAGCTATATTCCACATTTTATTAAAGCTCTGGAAAAATATGATTTTGTTATTGGAAACAGGTTAAATAATTTGAAAGATATGCCTTTACAAAGAATTGCAAGCAATAAAATAACTTCGTTTTTAATTTCTATTAAATCAGGTAAAAAAATTCTTGACAGTCAATCAGGTTACAGAGGTTTCAAAGTAAAATATTTAGAAAAATATCTTCCCACAAAAAATGGGTACGAAGCGGAAAGTGAAATGATTTTAAAGGCAGCAAAGTTAAATCTTTCGTTTGGTTTTGTTGATATTCCCACAATTTATGGTGAAGAAAAAAGTAAAATGAGTCCTTTCAAAACAACATTTAATTTTATACGTTTGATATTAAGCAGATCATAAAAATTAGAGGTCTACTATGAAACTAAGATATTTATCCCATTCAGCTTTTTTAATTACAACAGAAAGTGGAATTAGAATTTTAATCGATCCCTTTTTAGATGATAACCCGGTAAGTCCGGTTAAATCTGATGAAATTGATGCTGACTATATTATTTTAACTCACGGACATGGTGATCATATCGGCGATGCATTCAAAATTGCAAAAAGATGCAATCCAAAATTTATAGCAGTTAATGAACTAGCTAACTATGCAATTAATCACGGATTTAGAGCGCACAATATGCATATTGGCGGAAGCTTTAATTTTGATTTTGGTAAAGTGAAATTTACTATTGCTCATCACGGTTCAATGACAAATGATAATTATTACGCAGGAGAACCGGCTGGAGTATTACTTTTTATTGAAGGAAAAATAATTTATCATACCGGTGATACGGGATTATTTTACGATATGAAATTAATCGGTGAAATGAATCCAATTGATTATATGCTTTTACCAATCGGCGATAATTTTACAATGGGAATTGACGATGCGGTTAAAGCAGTTGAATTGGCAAATCCTAATGCAGCAATTCCAATTCATTATAATACTTTTCCTCTTATTGCTGCTGATCCGGAAGAGTTTAAGAAAAAACTTTCGGAAAGAAATAAAGAATGTATAATTATGGAATTTGGAGAAGAAATAGAAATATAGATGTCCGTAATTATTACTATATTCACAGACTAAAATTTGGGTACTTCTTTTAATGGCAAAAATTATTTCTATAGCAAATCAAAAGGGGGGAGTTGGTAAAACTTCTACTGCAATTAATTTATCTGCTTCCATTGCAGCAGCTGAGTTTAAAACTCTTTTGATTGATATTGATCCACAGGCAAATTCAACTTCCGGTTTAGGAATAGATAAAAGTGAAAGCAGCGTATATCAAGTATTAATTGGAATTGAAGAAATAACAAACAGCATTGTAAATACTTATATGCCTTATCTCGATGTACTTCCGGCAAATATAAATTTGGTTGGAGCCGAAGTTGAAATGGTAAATATGGAAAACCGGGAGAAACTTCTTAAAGAGGCATTAAAGCCAATTCTAGATAATTATGATTATATTTTCATTGATTGTCCTCCTTCACTTGGTCTTCTTACTTTAAATTCACTTACTGCATCTGATGCTGTTATTATTCCTGTTCAATGTGAATATTTTGCTTTGGAAGGTTTAGGACAGTTGTTGAATACTATAAACATTGTTAAAAAACATTATAATTCAGATCTTTTTATAGAAGGTGTTTTATTAACAATGTTCGATTCAAGATTAAGATTATCAAATCAGGTTGTTGAAGAAGTACAGAAATATTTTGGAGATAGAGTATTTAATACATTGATTAGAAGAAACGTAAGAATATCGGAGGCTCCTAGTCATGCAAAACCGGTAATTTTATATGATGCAATTTCTGCCGGAGCACAAGATTATATGGCATTAGCAGCAGAATTAATAAAGAATAATACAAAACAAAAAGAAGCAATGGGAGATGAGTAAAATTAAACCGGGATTAGGAAGAGGATTAGATGCGTTAATTAATCCGCAGGCAAAGCAAGAAGTTGAAAAACCGGTAACGGTTAGTTCAAATAATATTTCCAAAGATGACGGAAAATCTTATGATATTTTAGTTAAAATTCCGGTTAATAATATTATTCCAAATCCTTATCAGCCAAGAACCGAATTTGAACCAAATGCATTAGATGAATTAAAAAAATCGATTCTACAGAATGGTTTGATCCAGCCGATTACAGTAAGAAGAAAAAATGAAATTACTTATGAATTGATATCAGGTGAAAGAAGATTAAGAGCATGCAAAGATATTGGTTTTAAGGAAATACCGGCATACATAATTGATGTTCAAACAAAAGAAGCAATGGTTGCCCTTGCTTTAATTGAGAATATTCAGCGCGAAAAACTTAACGCAATTGAAGTTGCTAAAGCTTATAAAAGACTTCTGGAAGAATGCAATTTATCTCAAGAAGAAATTGCTGAAAAAGTTGGCAAAGATAGATCTACAATTACTAATTCGTTAAGATTGTTAAAACTACCCGAGGAAGTTCAGGTAAGTTTGGTAAAAGATGAAATCTCAGCCGGACATGCAAGAGCACTAATTAATCTTCCATCAGAAAAATATCAGAAAGAGCTGCTGAAATTAATTATTAAGAATAGTCTATCTGTTAGAAAAGTTGAAGCTCTTGTAAAAGATTATATTTCCGGTAATGGAAAGCAAGTTCCGGTTAAAAAGGGAAACAGTAATAATAGTCCAGCTAAATCTGCTTCCTTAGCCGATGTAGAAAATAAACTCAGAATGATTTTCGGAACAAAAGTAGTTTGTAAACAAAAGGTTGACGGAAGCGGCGAAATATTAATTGAATTTTATTCCAACGACGAACTTGAAAGATTATTTGAATTGTTTGATCTAATTGAAAATAAATATAACTAAAATACTGCCTCTAATTTTTGTCTTAGTAATTTCGTTATCCGCTCAAACGGAACAAGACACACTTACAATCGTCCAAAGTACCGATTCTTTAAATGTTTCTGAAGATTCTGTTTTTGTAATGCAGAAATCACCAACAGGAGCAATTTTAAGAAGTGCTGTAATTCCGGGTTGGGGACAAATTTATAACGAATCTTATTGGAAAGCCCCAATTGTTTGGGGAGCTTTAGGCTGGTTTGTTTACGGCTGGATTGAAAGCAACAATGATTATAAATTTTATAGAGATAAATATTTAGTAAGCGGTTTGGATTCTGATTTAAATGTACGCGAGTTTTATAAAGATCAAAGAGATTTATTTGCTGTTTACATTGGATTAACTTATTTCCTAAATATTATTGATGCTTATGTAGATGCACATCTTTTTGATTTTGATGTAGTGATGGATAAAAATATTTCACAGAAACAACTAAACTTTAAGATATATTTTTAATGGCAAAACAAACTAAATGCAAAAATTGCGGATTGGAAAATCCCTACTACCAACTTAAATGTAAAGATTGTCATTCTTACATTAGAAGAAGAGTAGTAAATATTGAACTTTGGGAGAATATTGGTAAAGTAATTGAATCTCCTTCAAAAGCATTTGAGAATATTATTTTTGCAGAACATAAAAATTTCTTAATCTTGATGGGAGTTCTATTCTCATTATCTATCCTTGCCGATCTAAATTTAGTAAGCAACATAATTAATGAAGTAAGTTTAATTTCAACGGCCTTTATTTCTTTTGGAATAATTCTGGGAAGTTCTCTTTTAAACGCCCTTATACTAAAATTTACTTTTTTATTTTTAGGATCAAGAACCAGAATTCTTGATAATTTTTATCTAACTATATTTGCTTCGGTACCTCAAATATTTTCATTCATAATTTTATTTCCGGTTCAATTAGCATTATTCGGTGAACATTGGTTTACTTTTAATCCTTCTCCAATTGCATTTAAGGAAACTCAATCTTTTATTCTACTGGGACTTGAAGGAGTACTTTTTCTTTGGAGTTTGGTACTACTGTTTTTCGCTTTTAAGGTTCAGACAGATAATTTTATTCAGGCTTTCTTAGGAGTGTTTATTTCTTTTTTTATGATTTACATTTTACCGTTAATTATTCTTCAAAGTTTTTTCTTAACTATGTAATCCAAAACCGCACCGTACCTCAAACCTTTTGCTGATACAATTATTTCATTCAGATCAAGTTTGCTCATTATAAAATTCAGAATTAATGCTCCGGAAAATATTACGTCGTTTCTTCCTTTTACAACTTCTCCAAATTCTTCTGTTATTTGGTTTGGATTCATATTACTCATTTTAGTAATGATTTCAGTTAACTGGGATCTGTAAATTTTATTTCCTTCAACAAATGAATTATCATACTCTTTTTTGTTATTAATCATACAGACTATGGAAGTCGGTGTTCCAGCAACAGCTATTGCGGAAACATTTTTAGGGATGTGCTCTTCAAAATCAAAAATATTATTGAGATGATTATAAACAAGTGATTGATTTTTCTTCCCATAATCATTCATCAAGTATTTTTCAGTCAAACTAACAACTCCGGTTGAAAAACTCTTCTTATATTTTACCTTTGTAAAATTACCAAAAATCAGTTCTGTGCTTCCACCACCGATATCAATAACTAATCTATTTTGATTCTTCCTTAATTCACCAGATGCACCAATAAATGAAAGATAAGCTTCTTCATTTCCGGAAATTATTTGAATATCCAAATCGAGTTCTTTCTTAATTAAGTTCTTAATTTCAATACCATTTGATGATATTCTAAAAGCATTGGTGGCATTTATCAAAAATATTTCTGCTCCATAATTAATTGCTTTTTCCTTGTAATCTTTAAGGATGTCTATTAATTCCTTAATTTTATCATTGGAGATAAATTTATTTGATTCTGATAAACCTTTACTGATACGCGGCATTGAATAGAAATTTAGCTCCGAATTAAAATTGTTATTCTTATAATCAGTTAAAAGCATTAAAATTGTGTTTGAACCGATATCTATTGAAGCGAATTTCATTAAATTGACTTATATTTTGTTAGTAAGTAAAATAGGAAATAAAATTCATAAATTACTTTGTTTACTTAATTTATAAGAATAGATTAATAGAAATACTTATGAAAATAAAAGAAAAAGAATTAGAAACAATACTCCAGGATTTGAAATCGTTAGCAACTGAAATGGGAGCTAAAGTTAGGTTTGAAAGGGGAGACTTTAAGGGAGGTTATTGTTTAGTTAAGGAAAGCAAAGTTGTTGTTATTAATAAACTTGCAAGTACTCAAAGGAAAGTAATTATTCTTTCTGCAGCATTAAAAGAAATTGGGGTGGATGAAATTTATATGCCTCCAAGATTAAGAGAAGTTATTGAAGAAATGGATGAAACAAAATGAAAATCTTAGTAATTAATGGTCCGAATCTTAATTTATTAGGACAAAGAGATAAATCACATTACGGCTCTTTTACTTTAGAAGATATTGAGAATAAAATAAAAAACTATTTCTCAAATCATAATTTTGAGTTTTTTCAGAGCAATGTAGAAGGAGAAATAATTAATCAAATTCAAAATGCTCCAGCTTATTTTGATGGTTTGATTATAAATCCTGGTGGATATGCTCATACTTCTGTTGCAATTAGAGATGCTTTGGAAATTTGTAAAATTCCTAAGATTGAAGTTCATCTTTCAAATCTATCACAAAGAGATACAATTAGACACACTCTAATCACTGCACCTTCTTGCAACGGCTATATTTCCGGTTTTAAGGATGAAGGATACTTAGCTGCTGTTTTTTTAATTGAAAGATTAGTTGACTTAAAAATATCATAAAAACTAAATTACTAAAGCACTGTAAAACATAGCTTTACAAATATTCTCTAAAGTCTATTCTTATTGCATAAGTGATAAATTAATACTATATTTTGCAAAAAGCGAAATATAAGAATGAAAGATTTCGGACTAAAAAAATTATATTATTCAATTAGCGAAGTAAGTAAACTGACCGGCTTAGAACAGTATATACTTCGTTATTGGGAATCAGAATTCGAACAATTAAAACCTTCAAAAAATCGTGCCGGAAATAGGATTTACACCAATAAAGATATCCAGCTTATTCTAAAAATAAAAGAACTGCTCCGTGATAAAAAATATACTATAGAAGGAGCAAAGCAGATTATAGAAGACTCCTTAAATAAAGAAGATTTACCTCAAACTACTCAATCTGTAAAAACAATTCATACTGCTTTAAAATCTGAAAAAATGGAAAAACCTAAGCAGCATGAAGAATTGTCCGTTAAAAAAATCAAAGAAATTCCATCAAAACCAAAAGAAGTTGTTTCCCTTAAAGAAGACCTTTCTGAAATACGCAAATTTTTATTAGATTTGTATAACATTTTATAATAATTGAAATACGGAACGTAGCGCAGTCCGGTAGCGTACTTGAATGGGGTTCAAGGGGTCGCGGGTTCAAATCCCGCCGTTCCGACTACTTAAAGGGAGCTTGTTGCTCCTTTTTAATTTCGAATTTGTTTACCAAATTTTTTATTTAACCGGGAAATTAAGTTGAACGATTTAATAGATAAACCTACCTGCAATTGCGGTGTATTTGGAATTTTCGGCTCTTCTGATGCTGCCTTAAATACTTATTATGGATTACATTCACTTCAACATAGAGGTCAAGAAGCTGCCGGTATTGTTACTGCTAATGATACTAACGGTAAAGTATATTTTAGTATGCACAAAGGTTTCGGTTTAGTTTCCGAAGTATTTCAAGGAAGCGATGTTTTTGAAAAAAATCTTTTTGGAACTTCTGCAATTGGGCATAATAGATATTCAACAACAGGATCATCTACCTCAGTTAAAAACGTTCAGCCTTTCATGGTAAAATACCGCAATGGAAATTTAGCTATAGCCCATAATGGTAATCTTACCAATGCCGGAAAAATTAGAGAACATCTTGTTAAAGAGGGATCAATTTTTCAAACCAGCAGCGATACGGAAGTAATTCTACATTTAATTGCAAAAAGCAGATTAGATAATCAAGTTGATCAAATTATTGAAGCACTTTCTAAAGTTGAGGGAGCATACAGTATTGTTATTTTAACTGATGATAAAGTAATTGCTGCTCGTGATCCACAAGGATTTAGACCACTCTGTATTGGAAAATTAAATGGTTCCTATATTGCCACTTCCGAAACTTGTGCATTGGATATTAACGGAGCAGAATATATTAGAGATGTTGAACCTGGTGAATTAATTGTAATTAATCAAAATACAATTGAAAAAGGGGAGATTGAGTCATATAGAATTCCTTCAAAAAACAATTTTAAGAAGCATTGTGTTTTTGAGTATATCTATTTTTCCAGACCTGACAGCAGAATTTACGGCACAAATGTAGACAAGATGAGAAGAAAATTAGGAAAAGTATTAGCCGAAAATCACCCGGTATATGATAAAGATGGTGAAAAAGTAATAGTAATTAGTGTTCCCGATAGTTCAAATACTGCAGCAATAGGTTACCAAAATCAACTTGAAAAACTTGGAATTCCAAGTAAATTAGAAATTGGCTTAATTAGATCGCATTATATTGGCAGGACTTTTATTCTACCCGGACAAAAAAAACGTGAAATTGGAGTAAGAATAAAATTCAATACTGTTAAAGGTGTTTTAGAGAATAGGACTATTGTTTTAATTGATGACTCTATTGTGAGAGGTACAACTTCAAAACAACTTGTCAATTTAATTCGTGAAGCAAATCCTAAAGAAATTCATTTAAGGATTTCATCACCTCCGATTCATTATCCATGTTTTTATGGAATGGATTTTCCTTCAAAAGGAGAATTAATTGCAAATAAATTTCCAAATAGTATAGAGGATATCGGAGCACATCTGGGAGTTGACAGTTTAGAATATCTGACCATTGATGAAATGTTAAGTGCGATGGTGGATCATAGTAAAGATGATTTTTGTACAGCATGTTTTTCTGGTAATTATCCAATCAGTGTAAATAAAAGTTTTGATAAAGAAGAGTACGATAATTAACTTAAAGTATATGCATTTTACAAGATATAATAAAATAAATTAGAGATAATAACTTAATGTTAAATATTAATATTAAAGATGCATTTAACATTTCTAATTCATTAAGTCTTTTAAGATTATTAATGATTATTCCGTTATTCTTTTTGACTGATTTAAATGGTGAAAATCAACGACTTTATTTATTGTTAATTATGTTCGGAGCATATATAACAGATATTTTGGATGGTTTTTTTGCACGTAAATTAAATCAAATTACTGAAATGGGTAAAATTGTTGATCCTCTTGCAGATAAAGTTTTAATGGCGGGGATTGTAATTAAATTATACATGATTGGAGAACTTACTAATTTATTCTTCTGGACTGTTGTTTTACGCGATATTTTTATTTTCCTTGGTGGAATATTTGTTTCAAAGAAAATTGGGAAAGTGCTCCCATCAAATAAACTTGGTAAAATTACTGTTTTAATTATAGGATTATTTTTAATTATTGTTGTTACTGACTTTAAACAAATATCGTTACTTACATATAAAGCATTTTATTTTGGGAGCATCGGAATGTGCTTCGTTTCTTTTGCTGGATATTTAATTCGTTCAATAGAGTATATTAAGTGGAAAAAGAATGAAACTGTTTAAAAATATAAATCTTGATAAACTTAAATCCGGTTTGAATAAAACAAGAGATAGAATTTTTACTCGAATAACTGAAACTGTAACCGGAAAAGCAAAGATTGATGATGCCACATTAGAAGAAATTGAAGATATTTTAATAACTAGTGACATTGGTTTTGATTTAACTGAAAGAATAATTGAAAAGACAAGAAAAAATATCAAATCAAATCCAGATAGATCTGTTGACTCAATTATTAATTCAATTAAGCAAGAATTAATTAACGCACTTAGCGAATTTGAACAGAATGATAATGAAATTGAGAAAATAAAGTCATTTGAACCTTATGTTATTCTAATTGTTGGAGTAAATGGTGCCGGAAAAACTACTACTGTCGGAAAACTATCTCATAACTTTAAGAAGTCCGGTTTAAGTGTTGTTATTGGTTCAGCTGATACTTTTAGAGCTGCAGCAAATGAACAATTGGATGTTTGGGCAAAAAGAGCCGGTGTTGAGATATTTCAAAAGTCGCATGGAGCTGATCCTTCATCTGTTGCATTCGATACTATCCAATATGCTAAGAAAAATAATATTGATGTAGTAATAATTGATACCGCCGGAAGACTTCATACCAAAACAAATTTAATGGAAGAATTAAAGAAAATTAAAAAAGTATTATCAAAAGTTGCTGATTATGCTCCCAATGAAACCTATTTAGTTCTTGATGGAAATACCGGACAAAATGCCATTATTCAAGCGAATGAATTTTCGAAATACACTGATTTATCCGGACTAATTATTACAAAGTTAGATGGAACAGCAAAAGGAGGAGTAATTTTCCAAATAATTGCAGATAAGAAAATTCCGGTTAAATATATTGGAGTTGGAGAGGGAATTGAAGATCTTCAAACTTTTGATGCACAAACCTTTGTAACAGCTTTATTTCAAAATAATTAAGCTAAATTACTTGACAAAATATCTAATAGTAATTAATCCAATTTCCGGCTCTGGCAAAGCTAAGAAATATATAAATCAAATAGATTCTTTTTTTCTTTCAAGAAGATTAGAATACAAAATTATTTTGACCGAATATCATGGTCATGCAATTAAAATTGTACAAGATTATGAAGATTATTATGATGTAATAATTTGTGCCGGTGGTGATGGAACAGTTAATGAAATTGTTAACGGATTTAATTTCAATTTAGATAAAACTTTTGCCGTGCTCCCAATTGGTTCTGGAAATGATTATGCTTCTAATTTGAATCTTGCAAAAGAAATTAATTCTTTACTAGAACAGATATTAAATCCAAATGGAAAATTTATATATTCTGATGTCATATCCATTCGTTTTAAAGAGAATAATATTTGGAAAGAAAAATTATCATTAAATGCTGTTGGGATTGGCTTTGATGCGTATGTAGCATATTTGAATCAGCATAATAAAAGGATTAGTGGAATTATTTCCTATATATTTGCTGTGTTTAAGGGATTGAAGAATCTAAAGGCAATAAACTTTAAACTTCATATAGATAAAAGGGAAGTACAAGGTAATTTTGTTGTTGTAACAATTGGAAATGGTAAGACTTCAGGCGGAGGTTTTTACTTAAATCCAAGGGCATCTATTAATGATGAAATATTAAATATAACTACTATTGATAAAGTAACTAAATTAAAGTTATTAAAAGAGCTGCCGAAAGCATTAATAAATAAGTTAGATAAAGTGAAGGAAGCCTCATTTTATGAGGGGAATTCAATTAGAATTGAATTTGATGAACCATATTTTGTACATTCAGACGGTGAGATTTTAGGAACTGAGGTAAATGAAATGGAAATAAAATTATATAATCATAAACTTAAAACTATAGTTGGATAAATGCTTTTTTTAAAGAGACCAAAACATAGATCATTTGATTATACGCCGCGATTTTATGATCCTGAAAAAGATCAAAATGAAGAACGAAAAAAAAGATTAAAATTCAGGTATAATAGAGTTAGTAAAAGAAAAACGACATCACCAATTTTTTATTTGATTATCGTTTTAGTCATAATATTTCTGTACATGAGATTTGGTGGTTACATTTAGTTAGTGGGTGAGTAATAAGTATATCAATTAGTTTACATAATATACATTATAGGACTTATTTGTTTTTACCGATGATTCTATATTTAACAAATAATTACCAATTTGCAGTTTTTTCCAGTTTATCATCACTTCCAAAAATTACTAATGTATCATCACTTTGAATTATGTAATCCGGATCAGGTACAATTAATTCCGATTCTTTCCTTGAATCATCTGCTAAAAAGGATTGTTTTTTCTTAATCATTAAAACTTCTACGCCAAACTTATTTCTAATTCTTAATTGGCTTAAAGTTTTGCCAATAAATGAGTCGCTTATTTTTCTTTCTACAATTGAATAACCTTCAGCTACTCTAGAACTTTTATATTTATCGATTGTTTTTAATTCACCGGCAAATCCATCTGCTAAATTGAATTTCAAACTCTCTTTGTTATATGCTTCAATTATATCATTTCTTGAAATACTTCCAATTATTTTGCTTGAATCTGTGCTATCAATTACCGGGAGTTCGTCTAAATTTTCCTTTCCAAACAGCTTTAATACATAATCAAGATCATCATCCGCTTTTACTGTAGTAAAATGTTTATTAGCAATATCGCTTGCCACTAAAACATCTCTGACATGTTCATATTCGGATATAATGGGTCTAATTTCAGATCCGCTGATAATTCCTCTTAAGCTTAAGGATTCATCTACAACATAAAAAGTACTTGATGGAGATTCCATTATTTTGGATACTAAATTGGAAAGATTAGTGTTTTCTTTTATCAGCACATAATCTTTATTCATTATTTCATCAACTAAAATTGATCTTAATATACTAGTTTCTCTTCCATGTGAGATACTGTAACCTTCTTGTTCTAAATGCTTTAAGTGAACAGAACCTTTTAAAAATATTTGAACTAAAGTAGTACTTATTACTACAGCCAGCATTAAAGGAAGAATAAAAGCATATTCTTTGGTCATTTCAAAAATTATTAATATTGCAGAAATAGGAATACTATTTACTCCACCTAAAACTGCTCCCATTCCTACTAAAACAAATAAAGTATAATTTACCGGTAGATAAAAAACAGATTCCATTAAAACAGCAAATAAAAATCCAAAGCATGCTCCCATAAATAAAGATGGAGCAAACAAACCACCAAAGCCACCTGAATTTAATGTTAACGGAACAAGGACAAACTTAAATCCCAGTAGTAATAACACAATATGCCAGCTTATTCTAGCTCCAAGAATATCATTAATTGCATTATATCCTATACCAAATATTTCTTTATAGAAGTATCCAACAACACCGACTAAAAGACCGACTAAAGTCATTAGAACCCATTGAGGTATTCTGGTTAAAATCTTTTGTTTAATAACTTTATCTAAAGCACTTGAAAATCTTATGAAAGCTATAGAAATTAGTCCGGCTCCAATACCAAGAAAAACGTACATATAAAGATGGGAATAATCTATACCGGATATAGCTCCAAATTCAAAAACTGAGACATTACCGAGCAGAATTCTTGAAATTGCACTTGCTGTTACTGTAGCAAGAATTAATGCAGAAAATGCCGGTGAGTTAAAATCATTTAATAGAATTACTTCTAAAGCAAAAAATATTCCACCTAAAGGAGTATTAAAGATAGCAGCAATAGCTGCTCCCGAACCGGCTGCTGTAAACATTCTACGTCTTGAATCGGAAAGAGAAATCAAATTCCCGAATTTAGATGCTACTCCCCCTCCTAATTGCGCAGCTGGACCTTCAGGACCAACAGTTCCACCAGAACCAATACTTATTACAGGAGCAATAAAATGGAAAAGTGTTGTTCTAAAAGGAATAAATCCTCCTCTTAAAGCAACAGATTTTATAACTTCCGAAACTCCTCTTTTAGAAGCAGTTTTAGGAAAGAAATAAATCATTATGCTTTGGATAAACATTCCGAGAGCAGGCATTACAATTACTGCTGCTCCACCTAAAAAGAAAAGTCCGCTTGCTGTCTGTTGAAAGAAAATATGGTTGAAAAACTCAATTGAATTATGAAAAAGAACCGCTGCTAATCCGGCAATTGCTCCGGTAATAATTGAATATATTGAAAACAAAGTATATTCTTGTGCAGAAACCTTTGCAATTGCTCTTTGAACTAACAGTTTAATTTTAGTAAGTTTTTTAATCATAATTAGTATTTGAAGAAGCCTTCTCCGGATTTTCTACCTAATTTTTTTGCCGCAACCATTTTCTTTAATAATGGACATGGTCTATATTTGGGATCATTAAATCCATTGTAAAGAACTTCCATAATAGCCAGACAAACATCCAAGCCTATAAAATCTGCTAAAGTCAACGGTCCCATTGGATGATTCATTCCAAGTTTCATTACTGTATCAATATCTTCTGCAGATGCAACTCCTTCGTACAAGGAAAATATTGCTTCATTTATCATCGGCATTAAAATTCTGTTTGAAATAAAACCGGGATAATCATGAACTCCAACCGGAGTTTTTCCTAATTTTAACGACAATTCTTTTATCAAATCATAAGTATCCTGACTAGTTGAATATCCTCTAATAATCTCTACAAGTTTCATTACTGGTACCGGATTCATAAAATGCATTCCGATAAATTTATCACTTCTGCAAACTGAAGATAATTCGGTAATTGAAATTGACGAAGTATTTGATGCGAAGATAGAATCCTTTTTAACTATATTTTCTATTTTACTAAAAATTGCATGCTTAGCTTCTTTATTTTCAACTATAGCTTCAATAACTAAATCTGTTTGAGGATCTATATTCTCAATTCCTACAATCTTGTTTAGATTACTTAATGCAGACTCCTTCTGTTCAGAGCTGATTATTTCTTTTTTAAGCTGTCTCTCTAAATTTGAATTAATAGTAGAAATTGATTTTGATAAAACATCATCATTAATATCTATCAGATCAACCTTAAATCCGTTTAATGCAAAAACATGAGCAATTCCATTGCCCATAGTTCCGCCCCCAATAACAGCAATTTTTTTAATCTCCATTAAATGCTCCCCTTATTTGTAATTTTTAACAATAAGTGCAGAGGCTTCACCACCGCCGATACATAATGAAGCTAAACCAAGTTCGGAATTCCTTCTTTTCATTTCATGAATTAATGTAACTAAAATTCTAGCTCCGCTGGCTCCAATCGGATGACCTAATGCTATAGCTCCACCGTTTACATTTACATTATCACTTGATAATCCCAATAATTTATTAACCGCAAGAGACACAACAGCAAAAGCTTCATTAATTTCATATAGATCAATATCTTTTGTTGTTAGATTTGCTTTTTTAAGAACTTTTGAAATAGCATCTGCCGGAGCTGTTGTAAATTCAATAGGAGCTTTGGCAGCAGATGATTGTGCAACAAGTTCTACCAATGGAGTAAAGCCGAGTTCATTTGCTTTTTCTTCAGACATCATAAGCAGAGCTGCAGCGCCATCATTCAATTTAGAGGCATTTGCAGCCGTTACAACACCATTTTTATCAAAAGCTGGTCTTAGTGTTGGAATTTTATCAAATTTAACATTTCCGGGTTCATCATCTTTTTCAATTACTATTTCTGATTTTCTATCTTTAACAACTACCTTAGTAATTTCAGAGGAAAACGTTCCGTCGTTTGAAGCTCTAATTGCTCTATTATATGATTCGATTGCAAAGGCATCTAAATCTTCACGCGAAAAATTAAAATCTTTTGCACAGCTTTCAGCACAATTTCCCATGTGAATATCATTATAAACATCCCAAAGACCATCTATAAGAATAGAATCAATAATTTTATCATGCCCCAATCTATAACCATTTCTAGCTTTATTAAGAAGATAAGGAGCATTAGACATGCTTTCCATTCCACCGGCAATAATAATATCGGCATCGCCAAGTGCAATTGCTTGTTGGGCAAGCATCACCGCTTTCAGTCCGCTTCCGCACATTTTATTGATAGTTAAAGCTTCTGTTTTTTGAGGAAGACCTGCATAAAGAGCTGCTTGTCTTGCTGGAGCTTGACCTATTCCGGCAGAAAGAACATTTCCCATAATAACTTCATCAACAAGTTCTTTTTCTATTGAAGAATCGTTTAAAACTGCTTCAATGGCAGTTTTGCCTAATTCTGTTACATTTAGATTTGATAAACTTCCTTGGAAAGAACCAATAGGAGTTCTCTTTGCTGAAACAATAACAACTTTTCTCATTTCATCCTCTTAATCGATTAGTATTAATGAAATGAAAATTAAGAAAATTCAAGATAAGTTTTAGCTTTTTAACTAATTATTTTCCGTCTCAAATGATAAGCAGCATTTTAATTTACCGCAAGGTCCGCTTAGTTTTGACATACTAACAGCCGGATTTTGTTCATTAGCCGATTGGGATGAAATTCTCTTAAAATTATTCATGAATGAAACACAGCAGTATTCGCGTCCACAAGTACCTAAACCGCCTACTCTTTTAGCTTCATCTCTTACACCGATTTGTCTTAGTTCAATTCTAGTTTTATACAATCCGGCTAAATCTTTTGCCAATTCTCTAAAATCAACTCTTCCTTCTGCAGTGTAATAAAAATATATTTTTTTTCTATCGAACTGCCAATGGACATCGACAAGTTTCATATCAAGATTATGTTTTTTAATTTTTTCTTTGAATACTTCTCTCGCTTTAACTTCTTCAAACATATTTCGCTTGAACTGATTTTCATCTTCCTCTGTAAGTCTGCGTAAAAACTTTGATAAATGAAGATCTTCTTTGTCATGCGTTTGATACAAATAATTTGCTATTTCACCATTTTCAACAACTTTCGCAATTTCTGTACAATCTTCAAATTCAACCAAAATAAAATCTCCTTTTTGAAGATTTGATTCGGGTTGAAGAATTTTAACAAAGTGATCTCCAACTAATCCTTTACATTCAACAAACATGAAATTACCATCAACAATATTCTCAAATTTTGAGGATATTTCTTTGACATCAAAACAGTGTTCTGGATTCTTACATCCGGTTTTAATGCAGTTAATAACTTGATTATGATATTTATTGTTGTATTCTTCTTCGTGGAGAGCTTCTTCTATATTTTTTCCTTTCAGGAAGGATAAATCTATATTATACATATTATTGCCTTTTATTTAATACACTCAACTCCAATATAATATTCGTTAAAAATAGATTCAAGTTAATATTATACCTTAGACTCGTTCTTAGTTTTTCAATACTGTTTATAACAGTTTCAGTCTGTGCATTTTTCATAACACTATTGAATTTTATGATTCTTTCTTTTCTATTATTAAAGTAAACATGGGAATTCTTATTCACTCTTAATTTTAAGGAATCTATTAAAAATTTATTTATAAGATCCAACACCAGATCAAATGAATCATCTCCATAAATTTCCTTAAAGTTCTCTAATAATAATTTAGCAGAATCATATTTATTCATTGAGGAATTTGAAATTATATTTATAATATCATCTTCAAGTGAATCAATTTGATATTTTGCCAATTTTAATGCTTTGGTAACTGAACCGTCGGCAAAATTTGATAGAATCTCCGCATGATTGTTCTCTAAATTAAAATACTCTAATAGTATAGTAGTCATATCATTTTTTGAAAGTGGAGAAAATTTTACTTCAGAACAGCGAGATATTATTGTAGGGAGTAAATATTCTTTCTTATGAGTAATTATAATAAAAATTGTTCCTTCAGGAGGTTCTTCTAAACTCTTTAAAAGTGAATTTTGGGATTCTTCATTCATCAAATGAGCATCAAGAATTATAATGACTCTATAAATCAGTTCGGAATAATTTAATGAAAGGAATTTTTTTATTTCTCTGATACTGCTGATTTTAATTGAAGTTGCTTTTGTAATTTGAATCTGATGGTAAGGATTTATAGACTTAGCTGCAATTTCAGAATAAACTTCAGCAATTTGGTTTTCATCAAACTTATCCAAAGGTCCTTCATCACCAGTTTCATTCTTCCCTCTTGGTAAAGGAAAAATCAATTTCAAGTAAGGTTCTTGAAGTTTTTGAATTTTAGTAGATGTATTTGGATTTCCAGAAGTACTATTAAGTAATTGAGTAAAATGAATTGCAGAAAAATATTTTCCTATTCCTTCATTACCGGAGAAAAGAAAAGCATGAGGTATTCTGCCGGAAGTATATATATTGTAAAGGGATTTGAGAGCTTCCTCCTGCCCAAAAATCCCTTTACCAAACTCAAACATTATTTAATTACCGTATTTAGATTAGTATTCATCTTCATCACTATAGAAGAAGTCTTCATCCGGATAATCTGGCCATAGGTCTTCAATAGATTCATAAATTTCTTCAGAATCTTCCAGTTCATTAAGATTTTCGACAACTTCTAAAGGGGCTCCAATGCGTTCAGCATAATCAATTAACTCTTCTTTTGTTGCTGGCCATGGAGCATCATCTAAATAGGAGGCTAATTCAACCGTCCAAATCATATTTTTAATCTCCTAACTGTTTACTCCTTTTTAACAATTTCGAAAAGTTGAACATCGTCGTAAATAAAATTTTCGGGATTAAGCGCTACGCCATTATGTTTTACCTCGTAATGTAAATGAGGTCCTGTTGATAACTTACCCGAATTTCCAGTCTTAGCGATTAGTTCCCCTCTTTCTACATATTGTCCTTGTTTAACTTCTGCTTTTGATAAATGACTATATAATGTTGTATATCCAAAACCGTGATCAATTTCTACGGTAATTCCGTAACCACCGCGTCTTCCTACAAATGAAACTTTTCCGGCACCAGGCGCATAAACCGGAGTTCCGATATTTGCAACAACATCAAGTCCGTAATGCATTCTCCTAATACCTAAAATAGGATGACTTCTCATTCCAAATCTGTCCCCTCTCATTCCTTCGGATGGAATTATAGCTGGAATAGAGGCAAACAATTTTTCATTCAGTTTCATCTGCTCTGATATTTCAGAATAACTGCTTTTTTCTAAATTTAATTTCACTTCAAGATTATTTACAAATTCATCTAAATTTAGAAGTGCTTCTTCAACTTCAGTTTCGGAATTAAAGAAAACGTCGTTGAAAATACTACCGCCAATTCCAATTTCTCTATCTTCTTTCGTTAAAGGATCAAGATTAACACTCAATCTAAGATCATTACTTTGAAGAGATAGTTCATCTAATTTATTTTCGAATTCTTGATATTTCTTAGTTAATTTTTCAACTTCTTCCACTAGTTGTCTGTTCTTCAATCGTAAAGAAGAAAGTTTAGAATCCGGATTAATAACTTCCTTAACAATTAAATAACTTCCAAAAAGTATAAAAGATGAAATAAATCCAAAAAATAGAGAGAGAAAAAGATACTTTCGGTAAAAGTTCTTTATCTCTACAAATTTAAGTTTGTTTTTAGAAAAATAATAAAATTGTTTCATATCAAATTGACGCAAAGGTAAAAAAATTAATCTCCCGAGTCAAGATAAAAGTGATAAAGTTGTCTACTCAAAATCATGCTCAAAATAATCAACATGTCTATCGTTTCTTGAGTGATTCTTCATACTATTCAGTAATTTTTCCTGAAGTTTTTTTGCAGCATCATAACCGTAATGTCTTAGTAGATAATTCAAAGCAATTACTTCAGAAATAACAGTAACATTTTTACCGGGAACGATTGGTAATTTAACGTAAGGAATATCGATATCCATTAAGGAAATAGTTTTGCTGTCTAAACCTGTTCTGGTATATTCGGTATTATCATCCCAAACTTCTAATTCAACAACCAATTCTAATCTTTTTTGATATCTGATAGCTCTAACACCAAACATGCTTCTGATATCAATTATACCAATGCCTCTAACCTCCATAAAATGTTCAACTAATTTTGTACCGGAACCCATAAGAATTCCTTCCCCTTTTTTAGTAAAAATAACAACATCATCGGCAACAATACGATGACCTCTTTCTACCAAATCCAGGGCAACTTCACTTTTGCCGATACCTGATTTACCGACAAATAATATTCCAACTCCGTAAACATCAACAAAAGAACCATGCAGAGATAATCTTGGAGCAAATTGATCTTCAAGAAAATCCGAAATTAAGTAAACAATTTTAGTAGTAGAGTAATTAGAACCGAAAATCGTTATTTTATACTTATCTGCAAGTTCAATCATTTCCGGAAACGGTTCGTGATTATTAGTAATAACAATGCATGGAATATCAAACTTAAAAAGTCTTTCAAAGGATTTTTTTCTTTGATCTTTTGAAAGGATTTTCAAGTAACCCATTTCTGTATTACCGATAACTTGAATTCTGTTGTATGAAAATAAATCCACAAACCCGGCTAAAGCCAAACCGGGTCTGTGCAAATTCTGATCAACTATTACTTTATTGCAATCTTGATCTTTTGTAAAGAGCTTTAGATTAAATCTATTTTTAGTTTGTTCGTAAAAAAAATCGATAGTTATATGATCTTTTCTCGTAGTATTTTTACTATCTATTTTGATCATCTTTTAGCGGCAATCTTTTTTGTTTTAAGTTTTTTCAACTGTCTTTCAAGTTTTTGAACAGTTTCACTTACAGATTTTTGAAACTCTTCAGCAGAAGATTCAGCACTTAATATTTTGCCCGGTACTTGTAAAACTATTTCAGCATTTTTAATGCTGTCTTTATTGTGCAAAAAACTTAAAACAACATTTGCATCAATAATGGAATCGTGAAAACGTTCTAAAGATTGGACTTCGGCTGTAATAAAGTCCTTTAGGGAGTCTTTTGCTTTAAATTTTCTGGATGTAATTTGAATATTCATATTAACTCCTATGATTTTGGGTGGGCATTTTTATATGTTTTTTTTAATCTTTCAATACTAACATGAGTATAAATTTGTGTAGTAGAAAGATTTTCATGACCAAGAATTTCCTTTACTGCCAATAAATCTGCTTCATTATCAAGCATATGAGTTGCAGCTGAATGCCTTAATATGTGTGGACTTTTCTTCTTTATATCAGAAACCTGTTTAATGTATTTGTTTACAATTCGATAGACAAACCGACTGTACAACTTGTTCCCTTTTGAGTTGACCAATAAATATTTTGATGATGTATTAGGTCTTACTAATAAATAATCGGAAATTGTTTGAATTGTTTTAGTACCAATAGGAATTATTCTTTCTTTTGATCCTTTCCCTAAAATACGGAGTGAACCGTTTTTCAAATCAATATTATTCAATTCTATAGAACAGAGTTCGGAAACTCGAAGTGCACATCCGTAAAGAAGATCAAAGATTGTTTTGTACAAATGTGAATTCTCTTTTTCGTTTTCACCTATATTATCATAAATTTTTTCAAAAGAGTCAAGTGTCAATGTTTCAGGAAGATTTCTTTTTATTTTAGGATTTGAAATATCTTTGACCGGATTTCTTTCTATTATTTCATTTATAAATAGAAATTCATAGAAAGATCTTAAGGATGAAAGCTTTCTTGAAATAGATGTTTTTGATAACCCT
The DNA here is from genome assembly GCA_002698995.1 of Ignavibacteriota bacterium. Classification (GTDB taxonomy): domain Bacteria; phylum Bacteroidota; class Ignavibacteria; order Ignavibacteriales; family Melioribacteraceae. The sequence goes on from PAAX01000019.1 coordinate 25,622, forward strand.
TTCTTTTTTCCGCTTTCTAATTCATTCAGGTAGATTAAAAAATATCTAAGTTTTTTTTCACTTATCTGATTAAAATGATTGATGTCGTTTTCTTTGCAAAAATTTATAAACTGTTCAATATCCTTTTTATAGGCAGTTATAGTGCTTGATGAATATCTCCTGATACTTTCCAATTCATTAAGAAATAAGGAAACATATTTAAATTGACTTTCATCCATTAAACTTCTTCGTCAATTGATTCTGATTCTTTTGCAGAGCCGTCAGGATTGGGTTTAGTCCAGCTTATAAAATCGCAATCAGGATATCTTGAGCAGCCATAAAAAGTTTTACCTCTTTTCGATCTTCTTGCAATTACTTCTCCCTCATTACATTTTGGGCATTTAATACCTAGAGTAATTTGAGCTGTATGATCACAGTCAGGATAATTTTCGCATCCGATAAACTTACCAAACTTACCTCTCTTATAAACCGTTTTACCACCACACTTTGGACATTTATCACCTGTAAATTCAGGTTCATTGTTATCGGTTGAATTAGCTTTTAATGACTTTATATTTTTACAATCCGGATAATTAGTACAAGCAAGAAATTTTCCGAATCTGCCAATTTTAATATCCATATTGCTTCCGCACTTATCGCATTTCACAAACTCAATGTTCTCTTCAACCGCTTTTAACGCAGAGTCAAAAGGAATATAAAAGTCGTTTAATACTTGTAAATACTCGGCTTCACCGCTTTCTACTTGATCTAATTCTTCTTCCATTCTTGCAGTAAAATTAACATTAAGAATCTGCGGAAAATTTTTTATTAAAACATCGTTAACTCTTTTACCTAAATCAGTTGGAATTAATTTTCTATTTTCTTGATAAATGTATTCTCTATCTTGAATAGTGCTCATAATTGAGGCATAAGTACTGGGTCTTCCTATTCCATTACTTTCCAATTCTTTTATCAAGGTACTTTCAGAAAATCTTGCCGGAGGTTTAGTAAAATGCTGATTCTTAAACAATTCATTCAAATCAAGCTTTTGCCCTTTTTCTAATCCATTTGGAAGTATGGAAGATTCACTATCGCCATTATTGTTAGTATCTTCATCCTTTCCTTCATCATAAATTTTTAAGAAACCATCAAACTTTATTACGGTTCCGTTAGCTCTAAAAGTGTATTCATCTGCAGAAATTGAAACTGTAGTGGTTTCAAGAATTGCGGATTCTAATTGAGAAGCAATATATCTTTTCCAAATTAGGTCATATAATTTGTACTGATCATCATTCAAGAATTCTTTAATTGATTCAGGATCATATTGTAATGAAGTTGGTCTTATTGCCTCATGCGCATCTTGAACATTTTTTTTAGTTTTCTTATCATATTTTTTTGGAGAATTTGGGGTATATTTTTCACCGAACTTTTCCTTTAGATAAGAGTTTGTTTCATTTAAAAAATCTTCACTTAATCTAGTGGAATCAGTTCTCATATAAGTTATTAAACCGGCATAATCTTTATTGCCTAATTCAACACCTTCATAAAGACTTTGAGCAACCTGCATAGTTTTTCTCGGTCTAAAACCTAATTTACGAGAAGCTTCTGCCTGCATTGTACTTGTAATAAAAGGTGGAGAAGGATTTCTTTTCTGCTCTTTTTTTACAATATCACTTATTATGAAATTGTTTTTATTTTTTATATCTGCAAAAATTCTTTCAGCTTCTTCTTTTGTACTAACTGCAAAGTATTTCTCATTAAAGTCTTTCCAATCAGATTCTTCCATTATAGGTTTTGGAGGAACTCTGAGAGTTTTACCATTCATTTCAAAAAGTTTAGCTGTTATTGAATCTTTTTTATCTTTTAGAAAATCACCAACTATACTCCAATACTCGGTAGCAATAAACTTTTCAATTTCTTCTTCTCGTTCACAGATTAATCTTAATGCAACGGATTGAACTCTTCCAGCTGAGAGAGAACCGCCTGAAGCTTCTAAAATTGTTCTCCAAAGTAACGGACTAATTTTGTATCCAATTATTCTATCCATCACTCTTCTGGCTCTTTGAGATGTAACTCTATTTTGATTTATAACCAGTGGAGCTTCCATTGCTTTTTTAACGGCAGATTTTGTGATTTCGTTAAAGAGAACTCTATGAATTTCCCCTTTAGAATTTTTCTCAATTTCTTCCGCAATGTCCTGGGCAATAGCTTCACCTTCACGGTCGGGGTCAGTTGCTATGTAAATGTTATCTGATTTTTTTGCAAGATCTCTTATTTTTTTAATTACATCGGATTTCCCTCTGATATTAAGAAGTTTAGGAGTAAATCCGTTTTCGATATCAATACCAAGCTGAGTTTTAGGGAGATTTTTAATATGCCCAACCGTAGCTTCTACTACATAATTTCTACCTAAATATTTATTAATTGTCTTTGCTTTAGATGGAGATTCCACAAGCACAAGATTCTTAGCCATATAATTCCTTTTTAGTTAATTGTATCTGAAGAATAAAGAAGAATTCTACTACCAGGAAGAATTTCATTGTTGAAATCAACCAGTGAGATAAGAATGATCCAATTAATATCATTTTTTGAAATTGTATCTCTTGGAAACATTAAAAGCTGTTCCAAAATCAATTCCAGTTGATCGTTATCAATAAGACCAATGTTTAATAGATATAATAAATAATTTGAATTTTCTTTACCGATATAAACTTTCTCTTCTTCCGAAAGCATTCTAAATTCTTTGTTCTTTTTAGCTTTTGCAGCGGCAATTCTTGAACTTAAAACTTTATCATAAATTAGACTGAACGCAACTCCCATAGTCTGTTCATCAAATGATTTATCGTTTTTCAAAGAATCGCTTACTTCTTCCAATGTATAATTATTTCGTAAACCATCAAGTATTTTAATTATAGCTTCAACAACTTTAGCCGGCATATTCACTTAACCTCAAATTTGAATTAACATTAATAATTTCAAGTAATTCGTTTTCTTTCTTTCTCATTTTCAACTGTTCTTTCTTAGTTTTATCATCAAAACCAATTAAATGAAGCATCCCATGAATAATTAATCTTTTTAATTCATCATTAAAAGAACATTTAAATCTTTTTGAATTATTTAAACAATCGTGCAAAGATATAAAAATTTCAGCATCAATCACATCCATTATTTCGGAATAATTAAAAGTAATAATATCTGTTGTATAATTATGATTTAAATGCTCGGTATTAATTTCAAGAATTTCGCTTGATGAAACAAGGTTAATTTCAAGGTAATCAACCTTAAGAGATAAATAATTTTTTATGAAATTAACAAGTTTATGAATTTGTAGTTTATTTACTGCGAAATGTTTATCTGTAACAGTTACTGAGAGATTTTTCAAAAATTATCCTAAATATTTAATTCCATCTTTTCGTATGATGCAATTAAATTAATTTTTGATTCATTATTAAGCAAATAATTTTTTGTTTCTTTTATTAATTCATCAATCATTTCATCAGTATAATCCGGCTCATAATGAAAAAGTATAAGATTTTTTACATTAGCCGCCATAGCAAAAATTGCAAGTGAAATATTATTTGAATGTCCCCAGCCGATTTTTTTATCGTAATCGGAAATCTGATACATTGCATCATGAATTAAATAATCCACATCCTTGCAGAAAGAGATTAAATCTTGATTCTTCTCAATTATTTCTGCTTTTAAAGGATATTCATCTTTGTGATGCTCATATAATATTTCGTTATCAGTCATATAAACTAATTGTTTACCATTTTCAATGAACTTAAATGCCAATGTTCCTTTAGAATGATGCACTTTTATGGTTTCAATTTTAAAGTCATCAAAAGAATATGTTTTTTCCCCTTCAAGTTCCTTAAAGAATGTTTTCGTTTTTATCACTTCTTTTGTAGCAGGAAAATAAGGGGGTGACATCAAAGTATCAAAAATATGATCTACATTCATTCCATTTGAGTTGTATGCATGAATATTAATAGTAAAATCTTTTGAATAAAACGGTTTGAAAAATAATAAACCTTGTATATGATCCCAATGTGTATGTGAAATTAATATATTTATATCATCATGAAAATTTTCATTACAAAGTCTATTTCCAAGCTCTCTAATGCCTGTGCCAGCATCAATAATAAAAAGTTTATTTTGGGAAGTTCTTATTTCGATACAAGGAGTATTACCGCCATAATGCAATGTGGAAGCTCCCGGAACCGGAACTGAACCTCTTGTCCCCCAAAATTTAAACTTCATTTTCAAACTCTTCAAATGACTTAATAGTTTCTTCTGTATATTTTTTATAACGATAAGCTGAGGCTTCTAAATCTTCAATTTCTTCTTTTGTTAAATCACGTATAACTTTTGCCGGAATACCCGCAACAAGCTTTCCGGAAGGTACAACGAAATGAGGTTTTACAACTGCACCAGCAGCAACCATTGATTTTTCTTCAACAACTGCACCATCTAATATTACGGCTCCCATTCCAATTAATGAAAAATCTTTAATTGTGCATCCATGCAGAGTAACACTATGACCTATAGTAACCATATTTCCAATATTTAACGGATATTTTCCATTTGTTACATGCAGCATACTTAAATCCTGTACATTTGTCATTTTTCCTATTTTTACATAATGTACATCACCTCTAATAACAGTGTTATACCAAACACTCGATCCTTCACCAATTTCAACATCACCAATAATTTTACTTCCGCTTGCTAAAAAAACATCTTCTGCTAATTTGGGAAACATTCCTTTATATGGAAATAATTTTCTTTCATTGTCAATCATTTTATAGGTGGACTCCATTCTTTGGTTTTCCATTTTATCAATTCAATATTTATTTTTCCTAGAATTACATTTAAGCTAGCTTTAATTGGAATAGCTTTTTTATCTGCTGAAAAGTAACCCTCAAATTCACCGGTCATACCAAATATACCAACAAGTTCAGTTTTACCTGATAATCTATTTGTCTTAATTTTTTCATCAAATTCAGAAATCTCTATCAAATGATTTTTAGAGGAATAATTAATAGAAACATCTTCAAGTTTTTCTTCAATAAATGCTTTTGCAGCGATAGAAGTATCTTTACCTACTAAAAGTCTTGCAAAGTAAAATAACGAGAGTCCATCTTGATAAGTATGATTTAAATCACAAATAGAATCAGCATCAACTTTATATGGCGGAAATCTTCCCTTTTTTACATGGGTATCCTTACTTATTTCATCAAATGTATATTCAATAAAAAATGATTTATCTTTTCTCTTATCTAAACTTTTAAAATAAACAGAATGGAAATCATCATTCTGAATTTTAGACTCTAATGTATAATGGAGATCAACAAAAGGAATTGAGCTGTATGAATCAATATTTACAATTGTTCTATAATATGCTTTCTTGTTTTCTTCTATCTTTTCCAGTGTAGTGAATTTTATTGTGCCTAGTTTTATTAAAGAGTAACTAACTTCGTAGGTTAACTCTTCACCAACATCCCAAAAATCATTTACTTTTTGAGAAAATATCTTAACGCAGAAAAGATGCAGCAGTATAATAAGAATTATTTTCGACCGAGTAATTTTCAAGATTATATCTTAAATATTATTGAAAAACTACTTAACAAGTTTTTAACGGAAGAGTTCTGTTTAGATTCACTGGTATAGTCTATTCTAAATCTTGCCAAATAATTATTTACTATTTCATATTCGGCAATAAAGTAAATGTTTCTTGATAATTCTAAAATACCTTCTAATAATCTTGCATCCGGATTATCAAAAGTTCTATATCCTACTAAAACGTCTCCACCATGATTAACTTTTACGCTTCCATCATTATTTAATTCATTTGCACCGTGTCTAATAAATCTAAATCCGGTTTTTAGAAATAACTTGTAATGAGGTATATATTCTGCAGAAAAATGAATCATATCACTATTCGGTTGAAGATCGGGTCCAAGTGAAGCATTTAGACTTGTAAAATTATTGTTGAATATTCTATGCGTATAAACATAAGGATCGATGCGTAAATATTGGAGTTCAAGTGTAATTGGTATGTATTTATAAAAATTGTTTGAGTAAATTCCCAAATCTATAATTGCTTGATTACCGAACCAAGCAGTTCCAATTTTACCAAAATCAATATCATCTAATAGGACTGATGCGTATAAAGTTAAATTATCTATCGAATTATTTTTAAAATCAAAGAAAAGCATTGAGTTATCGCGATCTTGATTAGCATGTTCAACACTCTTATAAAAATTAAATGGATTGAGATAAGAGAAATCTAAATTTCGGTCTGAATAAACTACAATTTCACCAATGCCAAAATTAAAATGCTTTGAAAGATTTAAACCAATTCTGTGATATGCAAAATATTTATCATCTACAATATTTCTGCTTCCTTCAGTAGAATCCCATGTCTGTGAATAATTACCAAATAGTTTTCCATGCAGATAATCGAATGAAAATGATTTGTAATTAAGGGATAATCCTATATAATCGGATTGAGGTGCATAATCTGAAATTATAGAATTAACCGAATTATAACCGATTATATTTCTGTCTCTACCTATTTTCAGATTTATAAAATCAAAATCTGCGGTTGCATAAGCTTCAGTTTCATCAAAATAATTACTACCTGCAGAAGATTCGGGAAGATTAAATTTATAATTGTATTTAAGATTGGATTTAGTAAGTGCTAAATTTTTATCGCCAAAAAAAGTACCGTTTGTGGCTTTAATTGAAAAACCAAACCAATCTTTAAATGATCCTCTTATTTGTCCTCCGTAATTAACTAGACTTGTATTTGAAGTTGAATTCAGAATTCTATCATTATTAGCAATAGTTTCGAATGATCCAATAAAATTAACAAAAAAGTTCACATTGTTAGTATCATTATATGAGTAAAGATATTTTTCTTTTTCAGAAAAAATATAATTGAAATCAAAGTCAGGTAAAAACTGCTTTGATTGATTTAATTCTCTGTTTACATCAAATTGAAACTCTTTTAAATATTCCTTAAGTAATAATTTATCCGTTTCATTTAATGACTTAGAATTTACTGATACTTCTATTAATTTTTCCGCTACGTCACTTCTGGTTTTAGGAAGATGAAATTCATTATAATTTGTAATTAATTGCAAACTATTCATTCGTTTCAGAAATCTATAAACAGAATTGTCGTATTCAACAAATCCGACTTGAGCAAAGAAATTAATCTGAAATAAAAATAAAAGTAGTATGATGGAATATTTTTTCATTTATCTAACTTGTTCCCATTCTTTTGAAAGAGACCTTTTAAAAAGTACTACATAAATACTATTTAATAACCATTTAAAGAATACACTTAAATGTCCGTGCTCTCTATATCTTCTTGGTGATTCAAAAATTGTGACATCATTACAGAAATATATTTTGCCTATCTTTCTTATTCTTTTGAATAAATCGAAATCTTCTCCGGCAGCAAGTTTTTCATTATAGCCGTTTACTTTAGTAAAAATATCTCTTTTAATAATGTGGATTTCACCTCTTCCCATTCCAACACCAATTATATTAAGAAAATGGAAATAAACATTGTAAAATCCTAGAAATATTTTATCTGTTAATATTTCTTCATTGGGATGAATATCTACTCTGCATGTCATTGCAGCAAAATCTGACTTAGAAAATTTCTTAGTAATTATTTCGAAAAGTTTTTTGGGATCTGAAATTTCAATGTCGCCATTAAGAAAAATTAAAATATTACTTTCTGAGTTAGCAGCCCCAATATTTCTACCTTCACCAATATTTTGTTTTCTATTTTTATCTGAATGAACAATCACTTTATCAGAATTATTAAGAGCAAAATCAATTGTCCCATCATTACTTCCGCCGTCGGAAATAATTATTTCATAGTTGAATAACGATTTTAATTTTTCGTCATTAATCTGATTAATAAGATTGGGTAATAATTTAATTTCATTTAACGTTGGAATAATTATAGAGAAATTCAAAAAATGACCTCAATAAACAATTGCAAAGAATGCTGTATTTGGAGTAATTCTAATTCCCGGCATAGGAAAATGAATGTAGTTAAGTGTATTTTTAATCCATTGCCAAACACCGCCATAAAGCGGAATTTGTTCTGCATCAAGATCTAAAGCCAGATAAAACTCTCTGGTTCCTCCACCTTTTCCATCTAAATTCTTAACTCCCATTCCTACTGAAACCATTAAAAATGAAGGCCAATAATCTTTTATATTTTTTGGAAGAAACTCTTTAACTCTAACACCAAGCCAATATTTTTGACCTTCATAATCATCAATAATAATTGCTTTATCATCACCACTTTTAACTTTATCTGTCGGCCAGTAACTAACTCTAGGTTGAATATGCTTAAGCACCGGGAAATAATATTGTCCTAAGTAATAAGATGCTCCTACAACATCTGCAATAGCATCGCCCGGACTAAAGCCCCAGTTTGCTCCGTATCCATCTTCAATTTCAACATACATTTGAAAAGCTAAGGCCAAAGAAGCAGAAACAATTGCAGAAGTTTCAGAATCCATATTTGCAGCTTCTAATCCACCGGAAAATCCATGAGCCAATAAATTAGTACCAAAAAAATGTCCGGTTTTATCAATCCATAAAGCATAATTCCAATCATTAACGACTCTAAAAGTTGGAGTCTTTTCTCTCCACCACGCATTTGCTTGATAGAGATGAACTCCAATTCCAACTCCTAACGTTACCGCTCCCATTCCAATTAAAACTGGATAATTTAGATCTGTATGCAATGGATCAACTGTTTCTAATTCATATTGATCATTAACAAATAAATTCTGCTTGAGTTTATATATCTGCGAGTCTTTAGTAATTAAAGAATCATTGGCAAATAAACTGGTAATAAACAATAGTGTTATAATTAGTTTTTTCATATAAGGAATGTTATCTAAGTTTATTTTAATATTAACTCCGGCAGAAAATATTTATTTAATACCGAAGCTAATTAATAATTATTTTCCAGGACGCATATGCGGGAATAGTATAACATCTCTAATTGAAGGCTGATTAGTTAATAACATAACCAAACGATCAATTCCAACACCAAGTCCGGCTGTAGGAGGCATTCCATATTCTAAAGCTCTAACAAAATCTTCATCAATTTGATGAGCTTCATCATCCCCTTCTTCTCTCATTTTTGATTGAGAAGTAAATCTTTCCTTTTGATCAATAGGATCATTCAATTCACTAAATGCGTTACATATTTCTCTTCCAATAACAAATCCCTCAAAGCGTTCAACTAATCCTTCTTTTGTACGATGTTTTTTAGCTAATGGTGAAAGTTCAACCGGATAATCCACAACAAATGTAGGTTGAATTAATTCATCTTGAACTGTAACTTCAAATAGTTCATCAATCAATTTACCTTTACTGGCTCCTTTTTCAGGCGCACCGCCGTATTTTTTAACTAATTCGTATAATTCATTTTTAGAAGCTGTTAGAACATCAACTCCGGTTTTATTTTTCAATTCATCAACCATTGAAATTCTATTCCAAGGAGATTTGAAATTTATTTTCTTACCTTCAACTTCAAATTCTGTTGTACCGAATACCTTGAGACAAATATTATTAATCATCTCTTCAACAAAATTCATCATCCATTCATAATCTTTGTAAGCCACATATAATTCCATCATAGTAAATTCTGGATTATGAGTTCTATCGATTCCTTCATTTCTAAAATCTTTAGATATTTCATAAACTCCGTCAAATCCACCAACTATTAATCTCTTTAGATAAAGTTCATCTGCAATTCTTAAATATAATTCCATATCCAAAGCATTATGATGAGTTACAAAAGGACGTGCTGCCGCACCTCCGTATAAAGGCTGCAGTATTGGTGTTTCTACTTCTATTAAACCGTTTTCGTCTAAGAATCTTCTCAGTTCTGTGATTATTTTTGATCTTTTTATAAAAGTATCCTTCACTTCTGGATTAACAATTAAGTCAACATATCTTTGTCTGTATCTTAATTCTTTATCCGCAAATTGATCATAAACAGTTTTATTTCCTTCTTCATCAACAACTTCTTTTGCAATTGGAATTGGTCTAATTGATTTTGCAAGCAGTTCCATTGATTTTCCATGAACTGATATTTCACCGGTTTTTGTTTTAAATACATAACCTTCAACACCAATAATATCACCAATATCCATAAGCTTAAAAGCTTGGTAAGAATTTTCACCAATGTCATCTTTTCTCAAATAGACTTGAATTTTACCATGCTTATCCATTATATGTGCAAAAGATGCTTTTCCCATTCTTCTTATTGCCATTATTCTACCGGCAATTTTAACATCCTTCTGTTCTAATTCTTCATAATTATCTTTTATATTTTTTGAATAATTATTTACATCATAACTGTATGCATATGCCGGAATATTAATTTTCTGCAATTCATCAAGTTCATCTAATCTTCTCTTGATAAGTACATTAATATCTTCATGAATATTATTTTCCAAGTTACATCTCCTAAATTATTTTCTTGAAAAGTTTGCTAATCTTAAACAAATATTATCTTGTATATAGTTTACTAAATTTGAAGGGACTATAAAATTATTCACTATAATTGAAAAAGCTAAAAGTTCATTGTCTTGTGTCTGAACATAACCGCTCAACGATTTAACATTTTCCATAAAACCAGGTTTTGCTCTTACTTTTTTTTGAACATTAGTTTTTTTCATTCTATCAGCCATTGTACCATCGTAACCAGCAATTGGCAGACTGTTATAAAAATTATCAAATTGGTCTGACTTAAACATATAAATTAACAAATTAACAATCTGTTTTGGAGTTACTAAATTATACATGGATAAACCTGAACCGTCAACAATTTTAACACCGTTTTCATTGATTCCCATTTTATTGAATAGCTGATAAAGAGCTTTTATTCCGTTTTCACCGCTGCCATAATTATATATTTCAAGTCCAATAGTTCTCAAAATTTGTTCAGCGTAAAAGTTATTGCTGTTTTTATTAGTTTCCCAAATTATTTCTTTTAATACGGGTGAAGTATGGGTAAATAAAGGTATATAATCTTGATAGAACAATTCATTTTCAATAGTTTCCGAATCAGCAATATAACCTTCAACTTGAATATTATTCTTAACAAGAACATCATTAAAAACAGAAATAAAGTATAATGATGGCGAATCCACTGATGCGTACACTTTTACAGAGTCATCATCTTCTGATATATTTCCAATCAAGTTGATAATATTGGTACCAGATTTTCTTGATAACTCAATATTAGTGGGTTCAAATTTACTATTCTCAATCCTATTTATAATTGTAACGTAATTAGTTTCAGGATCAGTTTTGTAAATAATATTACCTTTATTGTTTCTAAAAATTGTAATAGCAATCGAATTGTTATTAAAACTTAATGCGCAAGGTTTTGCCGAATACCAATAACTTTCATGTTCCCAGCTCCATCCTTTCCCCAATTTACTTTCTTCAAATTCAGTTGCATCACCAATTAAATTGCCGTCAATAGTTTCTATACCTAAATTCTTTAAATCAACTGCCCATTTATTTAGAATAACATCAGATTTTCCGTTCTCAAATCTGTTTGATATCGTAGGATCGCCGCTCCCTTTAACTATTAAGTTCCCGGTAATTTTGTTTTCTGAAATTTCTCCGGATGCATACAAAGTTGTTTCATATTTGTAATTAGGACCTAAATAAAGAAGAGCTGCGGCTGTTGTAAATAATTTAACAGCAGATGCAGGAACAAATAATTTATCTTGATTCCTTTTATAAAGAACTTCACCATTTTTTATTGACTTAACATAAACTCCCATTACCGCATTGCTAAAATTGGGATCGCTTAATATATCGTCAATTTCGTTTCGAAGCAGCAAAAGTTTATCATTACTTTTTTGTAATTCTGCTTTAGTTGAATCAATTCTTAAAGCCGGTAAAGTAATTTGCAAAATCAAAATAAAAAAAATTATTTTGTTAATATTTTTCACCTAAAAACTTATTAATATCTTTTTGTGATAATTGAACGTAATTACCTTTTGGAATTCCATTACATGTAAAATTTCCAAAACTAATTCTTTCCAATTCTTTAACCGTATATCCTAAAGTTAAAAACATTCTTTTTACGAAATGATTTCTACCTTCAACTGTAGTTACCAATACTACTTTACGTGATGATATTTTATCGAATTCAATTTTTGTAAATCTGCTTTTTCTATCATCAAGCTGAATTCCTTTTGACAAGATTTGTATATGCTCATCACTCAAGTCGCTATCTAATTTAGCTTTGTAAGTTCTCTCAATTTTATTTTTGGGATGAAGAACCTTATTAGTAAAATCTCCATCATTTGTAATTAATAAAACTCCAGTTGTGTTATAATCTAATCTGCCAACCGGAAATATTTTCTCTTTTGTTTGAATTAAATCGGTAACGGATTTTCTTCCTTTTTCATCTTTGGTAGTTGTAATAACTCCTTTAGGTTTATTTAAAAGGAAATATAATTTTTTCTGCTGTTTTAATTTTTCGCCGTCTACAGCAACGGTATCATTTTCAGGATCGACTATTGTTGCTAATTTTGTAATTACTTTTCCGTTAATTGATACTCTTCCCTGTTCAATCAATTCTTCAGCTTTTCTTCTTGAAGCAATTCCGGATTCTGCTATATATTTATTCAATCTCATTATCGCTGTCACCTATGTCAGTTTCGTTTTCTGCCATTTCTTCTATTTGATTCATCATTATTTTATTTTTTTGATCAATAAAATCTTGATCTTTCATTATTTCTTCAATTTCTCGCGGTTTTGGTAAATCAGTAATATTATTCAACCCAAAATATTTTAGAAATTCTTCCGTAGTTCCGTATAGAAGTGGTCTTCCTATTGTTTCCGATCTTCCTTTAATTGTAATCAAGTTTTTTTCAAGCAAAGTGTTTAGAATATAATCTGAATTAACTCCTCTAATCATTTCAATTTCCGGTTTTGTAATAGGCTGCTTATAAGCAATAATAGCAAGGGTTTCTAAAGCAGCTTGACTCAATCTTCTTTTACTTTTCTCAGTTGAAAGATAACCGACATATTTTGCAAATTCCTGTTTAGTACCAAATATATAACCATTTGCAATTCTCAATATTCTAAATGAGCTTTCAATGGATTCATATTTTTTATTTAGTTCATCAATAGTTGCTTCAATATCGGATGGAGTAATTTTTATATCTTCCCCGTCAAGATCTTTTATAGTTTTAACAATTTCAGATGCCGGAATTGGTTCATCCGAAGCGAATATTAAAGCCTCTATAACTGTTAAATATATTTTATCCATTGGTTTCTTCTAATCGGTAAATTTCAAATTGATTAAATTCCGGAGCTTCTCTTAATCCTATTTTTTCCATTTTAACTAATTCAAGCAGAGCAATAAATGTAACAATAATTCTCAATTTCTCAGTCATAAACTCGGCTAATTCTATAAAATTAATTGAAGCTTTGTGTTCAAGCTTTGCTAATATATATTCTATTTGTTCGTCAATAGTTACGTTAAACTTTTTAATTTGATGAACAGCTTCCTTAGGCTTTTCCATCATAGCCTTTTGAAAAGCTTTTATTAAATCATAGATTGAAATATTTTTAAGAAGTGATTCCATGTCATGCGGAGCTTCTTTTTCATCTGCTGCAAAATTTCCTCTGTATGTAATTTTTCTTTGAGTAGATTCCATAAAAGAAAGTTCATCAGACATTTCTTTGTATCTTTTGTATTCAAGCAATGCGTTAACTAAATCCTGCCGCGGATCAATCTCTTCTCCTTTTTCATCAATCTCTTTGGGAAGAAGCATTTTTACTTTAATCTGCATTAAAGTTGCAGCCATCAAAATAAAATCACCCGCTATTTCAAGATCAAGTTTTTCAAGCAAATGGAGATAAGACATAAATTCTTTTGTGATATACGCAATCGGTATATCATAAATATCCAATTCATCTCTCTTTATAAAAAATAAGAGTAGATCTAAAGGACCTTCAAAAGTATTTAGTTTTACTTTATACATTTATCCTAACTGCATTTTTTCTCTTACTTCGGACATGGTTTTATCAGCAATAAGTTTTGCTTTACCTTCACCATCTGCCAAAACGTCTTTAACATAATTCATATTATTTTCAAGTTCATGTCTTTTATCTCTAATTGGAGATAAAAATTTATTAATTCCATCGGTACATTTCATTTTACAGTCAACACAACCTAATGCACCTGATCGGCATCCATCTGCAATTTCATCAACATCTTCTGGATTAAATTTATTATGATATGTAAAAACTAAACATACTTCAGGTCTACCCGGATCATTCTTTCTTAATTTTTGTGGATCGGTTACTGCTTTTCTTAATTTACCTTTTATTGTTTCTTCATCATCACTTAATAAAATAGCATTATTTAATGATTTACTCATTTTAGCATTACCATCTAACCCTGGTAATCTGGCAAATTTTGTCAGCTTTGGTTCCGGTTCAGGAAATACTTCTCCCCATTGCTGATTGAACCTTCTGGCAATTTCTCTTGATATTTCAACATGAGGAACTTGATCTTCACCAACAGGAACAGCATCGCCTTTGTATAATAGAATATCTGAAGTCTGCAGAACAGGATAACCAAGATGACCATAAGTTATATTTTGAATATTAAGATCACGAACCTGATCTTTTACAGTAGGATTTCTTTCAAGTCTTGCAGCAGTTATTAACATAGAAAAAATAAGATAAAGCTCAGTATGTTCTTTTATTTGTGATTGTCTGAACATTGGACTTTTTTGCGGATCTAATCCAGCAGCAAGCCAATCGATTAACATATCTATACTATCATTGTAAATTTCTGATGTATCAAGTTTTGTTGTTAAAACATGATAATCAGCAATTAAATGAAAGCTTTCATATTCGTTTTGAAGTTGAATCCAATTTTCTAAAGCGCCGACATAATGACCAAGATGCAATTTCCCGGTAGGACGCATTCCGCTTAATATTCTTTTTTTTGCCATTTTTCTCTGGATTTATTAGAAATAATTTAACCAATAAAGATAATGAAATTTAGTCTATCTTTTTTAGAAAGATTATTTTTTTGTGTACTACTACAGAATGGAATTTTATTTTAATGCAATTATTCCAAAAGCTCTACCGGATTTCAGACCGTCTCTTCTGTATGAATGAAGGTATTCTTCTTGAAATGAGCAGAGATTGGAAACTTCGATTTGAGATTCGGGAATTCCGAAATTTATTAGCATATCATAATTAGCTTGTTTTACATCCAGCTTAAATTTACCGTTTTGAGGGAGTAAATATTTGATATTAAAAATATTTTTGAATTCTTTTCCCACTTCATAATTCTTTTGTGAAATAGAAGGACCTATATAAACTATGAGATTTTGCGAATTACAATTAAAATTTTCTTGAAGTGCAATTAATGTCTCTTCAACAATTTTTTGCGATGTTCCTTTCCACCCCGAATGTATGCCCGCAATAACTTTCTTTTCTTTATCGTAAATAAAAACCGGTGCACAATCGGCAGATGAAACTGCCAAACCAATTCCCTTTTTATTTGTAATTAAAGCATCACCTTCGCCATGCAAACCTGGAGAATTAACAATTTTTACTGTTTTACTATGTATCTGTTTTTGATAAGCTATTTGATCTGATTGTAAATTTAATTCTCTGAAGAACGCATTCCTATTTTCATTAACAATCTTTTCATCATCTTCAACTGACTTTGACATATTAAAATAAAAAGGATGATTTCTTCCCAGACCTATTTTTGTAGAAAACCCAAAAGTTACTTCGGAATAATTTTCGAATAATCTGCTTTTAATGATTTTTATCATGAATTATCTAGAAAATCTGGTTTGAGGTGGTTTGTAATTATTCAAATATCTTGATATTTCCGGTTTAATAAATATAGTGCCGGTGGAATCATGATCTAAGAAATCATAGAAATAAATATTAGGAGCAATTTCATAATTTAGATTTGACCAATCCTTTGGATCAATAATCGGAATAATTTTTATCTGTTTAGTATTAACTACTGTATTTGGATTTGTAATTGTAGAATCATTGTAAATCACTTGGTAATACTTTAGATAGGCATCATCATCTGTTTTAATTAAACCATTTTCAGTTATCAAAAACTTTGATTCACCATTATCAATCAATCCTAGAACTTTTGAATCTTGCGCTGAAATGCAAAATATTATCAAAAAAAATAATAGAATTATTCTTTTCATTAAAATCCTATATAAAGGAGCTGTCCACAAAATGGACAGCCTTTTTAATTATTAAATTATTTTTAACGCTTCATCTAAATCTAAAAGAATATCATCTGCATTTTCAATTCCAATTGCTAATCTTACACCACCTGGATGCAGACCTCTTTCAAACAATTTTTCCGGTGGAACAACAGAATGAGTCATTGATGCAGGATGTTCAATTAAAGTTCTTGTATGACCTAGACTTACAGCTAATGTCATAGTATAAGATTTGGTAGCAATAAAATCCATAAATTTAATACCAATTTCTTTTTGCTCAGCAGCAGTTGATCCTTTAAGTGCAAAATAAATTAAACTACCCGGAGCAAAATTACCACTAAAATCAATCATTTGTTTTTTTGCTAATTCATGATATTTAAATGATGGCAAACCTGGATAATTAACAAACTCAATTTTAGGATGCGAATCTAAAAATTCGGCAATCCTTGTTGCTGTTTTGATCTGCTGTTTTTGTCTAATCCCAAGTGTCGGTAATCCATATGTCATTATAGCCCAAGCACTTTTAGTATTTAAAACTGCACCAAAATCTTTTCTGTAAAGAAGAAGCATATCGCGATATTTCTTTTTACCAATAACCGCTCCTCCCATATCTGTTCCAAATCCCCCAATTCCTTTAGTTAAAGAATGAACTACAAAATCGGCACCTAATTCTAATGGTCTTTGACAGAATGGAGTGGCAAATGTATTATCAATTACAATTGATATTTTGCTCTCTTCATTTCTCGATTTGTTTAATTCATCTACTAATTTTCTTAGTTCAAAAAGATCAATAATATCTAGATTTGGATTTGCGGGACTTTCAAAATAAATGACTTTTGTATTATCAGATATAAAATTGGAGAGATTATTCAAATCGGTTAAATCTGCAGTAACAGCTTTAATATTATACCTTGGATACCAGTTGTTAAATAATGAAATAGTGCAGCCATACAAAGTATTGTGAGTAATTATTTCATCACCGCTTTTTGTTAATATTCCTAAGACTGCACTGATTGCCCCCATTCCGCTTGCAAAACTTACTGCCATTTCTCCTTTTTCAACGTAAGCTAAGTTTTCTTCCAACATATCTTTGTTAGGTTCACCTAGTCTGTCATAAATAAAAATAGGAGTCGGTTCTTCACCTTCTTCCGGAGTATGAGCAAACTGCATAAAACCCTGTGCTCCTCTTTCAACGGAATCTAATCTAAATGTAGAAGAAGATGAAATTGGTGCAGTCACATGATGAGAATAATCCCACTTTTCAGAAAAATCTTTACCATAAATTAAATGCGTATCCATTGAATATTTTGTATCATTAACCTTTTCTTTTGATGATTTTTTTTCTTCGATTTCCATTTGTCACCTCAGTTTATTGAATCAAAAATCTATATTATTATTTTTATTCATCGATTCATTTTTCATCAAATTTACATATTCATCCAGTTTCGAAGAAAGTTCATTATCATTTAATGCCAGAATTCTAATTGCCAATAATCCGGCATTTTTAGATTGACCGATAGCTACTGTTGCAACCGGAATTCCTCCGGGCATTTGAACAATAGAAAGCAGCGAATCTAATCCATTTAATGATTTGCTTTGCACAGGAACACCAATTACCGGTATAGTTGTATGCGATGCTGTCATTCCGGGTAGATGTGCTGCTCCCCCTGCACCGGCAATTATTATTTGAATTCCTCTTTCCTTTGCTGATTTTGCATATTCTGCCATATAATCCGGAGTTCTATGAGCAGAAACTATTTTTACTTCAAAATTAACATTAAAATCTTTGCATATATCAATTGCGCCTTGCATTGATGACAAATCAGAATCACTTCCCATAATAATTCCAATAACAGGATTATTCATTATTTCTCCTTAGATTAAAATTTGTTTCTCAATTTTCTTTGCTTCTCTTAAAATTTTCTTTTTATCTTTTCCCAACAAAGTTATATGTCCCATTTTTCTTCCCAATCGTGATTCTTGCTTTCCGTAAATATGCAGATGAATATCGGGATTATTCAATGCGCTATCATAGTTTTCTACTACTCCTTCACCTTCTTTTTTCCCAAGCAAATTAATCATTACTGCAGATGGTTTTATCATTTTAGTAGAACCTAACGGTAAATTTAAAACCGATCTAATATGATTTTCAAATTGAGAAGTAACACATGCTTCAATTGTGTAATGCCCCGAATTGTGTGGACGAGGAGCCATTTCATTTACTAATATTTCATTATCTATCGTCAAAAACAATTCAATTCCAAATAAGCCAAATCCTTCAACTGCTTTTACTGATTTAATTGCAATTTCCTTAACTTTTTTCTCAATCTTTTTTGATATATCAGCTTTTGCAATAACAGTGTGACAAATATGATCTTTCTGGATTGTTTCAACAACAGGATAAGTTTTGATTTCCTTTTCTGTTCTAACAACCATAATTGCAAGTTCTTTTGAGAACTTTATAAATTTTTCAGCTAATAATGAATTATGTCTTTTACTCAATTTTTTTACTGCTTCAACAAATTGTTTCTTATTATATACTGCGGCATTGCCATATCCGTCATAACCAAGTTTTTTTGATTTTAGGATAAACTTTTTACCTAAATATTTTGAAATTTCTTTGTAGGTCATTTCTTCAGTAACTTCAAGAAATTGAGGAACCGGAATTTTATATTCCGATAAAGTTTTCTTCTGAATAAATTTATCTTGAATTAAGGATATTGTTTTTGGTGAAGGAATTACTTTCTTACCAAATTTTTCTATTAACTCTAGTTTTTCAAAATCAATAAATTCATTTTCAAGTGTAACAATATCACAAGATTCTGCAAAATTTTTGATGATATTTTCATTATCAATCCAGCCAATAAATTCATTTTTCGTTAAAGAACCGGCAGGAGAATATTCATTTTTTTCTAAAATTGAAACATTTAATCCAAGTTTATATGCTTGAAAAGCTGACATTCTTGCTAATTGACCACCGCCAAGAATTCCAATTGTGATAGGTTTCAAGAGAGTATCCTTTTTGTTTTTAAAATTACAAAAAGATATTCGGAAGTTTAAAATAAAAAAGCGGAACCGCTGCTATTCGATTCCGCTTTAATGGAGTTGCTATGTATATTATCTTGAAGAAACTTTACCTAAACCACTAATATCAGAATAAATATTTTCCGGTGATCCGTCATAGATCACTTTTCCCACACCTGAAATATCAGATTTCAAAATTCCGCTGCAATAAACTTCTGCTTTACTTGCACCGCTTACATCCAAATCAACATTCTTACATTTAAAATCAAAAGCATCTAAATCTGCCGCACCCGAAATATCAGCATTAAGTTTTTCTGCTGTACCAACCAACTTAACTTTACCGGCACCGCTTACCGAAAGTCTGAAATCTTCACTGTTAATATTCTCAACAAAATATTTACTTGCGCCTGAAGATTCTACTCTATTTAATTCAGGTACAGTTACATAGACAGTTATATGTTCTCTTGGGTTTAAATTTTTTCTTTGATCTAAAATTAAAGTTGAACCGCTTACTCTTGTTTCAATGTACTGTAGCAGGTTTTCTTCTGCTTCAATTTTTAATGTAGGTTCTGATCCGACTTCAACGTAAACTCTGAAAATTCCACCTGCTTCAATTGCATTAAAATCATCAACTTTTCTGGTTTCTTCTTGCAATTCGCCGTTCCCTCTTATTCCGGAATGACTGCATGCTGATACTCCTACTAACGATAATAAAACAAAAATGCTTAATAATATTCTTTTCATGTTCCCCTCATTTATTTAATAATTTAGACGAAAATAATTCTGTAATGTTACATGTCAGTTAAAAATAAATTAAATTTCGCTTCAGCATAAAACTTATAACTGTTTAGACTATTTCACTTTCAAAAAGTTGTAGTAACTGTAACTAATATGGAAAAGAATACAAACCATCTTCAAGAAGCTTATGACCATTTATGGAATGGTAGATTTCGTCTTGCTTTACAATCTGCCAAAAAAGCTTATGATGAAAATCCAATAAAAAGTGATTCATTAATTTGTTATGCCTGGGCATTATTAGAAAATGGAAATCCCGCTAAAGCAATTGAAAATGCAAATCTTGCTGTTGAAGTTGATCCGATGAATTCGAATGCAAGAATGATTAGAGGATTTTTATTAGTAAGAATGGGAATCTTTGAAGGAGCTATTTCTGATTTAGATTATGCGATGGAAGAAAATAAAAAGCTAATTGCACAAGGATATATTGCAAAAGCCAAAGCATATGCAAGTGTTAGTAAATTTAATGAAGCATTAATAGCAAATGAACTTGGAATTACTTTATCCGGGAAAAATAATAATTCAAAATATTTTTTAGAATTAGCTCAAAAAATAACTGAGTCGAAAAATAAAATATCTTCTAAAACTGCAGAGAAATTAATTGTTCAAATTAAAGAGTCATTAAAACAGAATGAATCTTGGTTTGCCCTTTTTGTATCAAGAAGGTTATTAGATGACAAAGATCTAAAAAAGGAATTTAAGGAAATTGAACTTCTTGAAATTGAAGCAATGATAAAGATGTTTCAATTCAAACCAGCTGAAAAAAAACTAAATCAAATTGAAAATGATTTTATTGATGATAGTAAGTTCAAAGAATTAAAAGACTATGTTGATAAATGCTTAAAAACTGATGAAAACGAAGATGAACAAATTGAATTCAAATCCAGAAAAACAATAACAAAAGATTTACTTGAAGATAAGATTGGGGTTACAAAAAAAACTAACTTGGTTATTTATCCAAACAATTGGATGGAAATATTTTCTGCCAAATTATTTGATGTATTTGAAGATAAAAATTTTGGCGTAAGAAGATATTATAACCAAGTCAGTATTAAAAAAATTAGAGAAGTTGGTTTAGAAGTAATTTACATAAATCCATACTATGAACTTGAGAATAAAATTCTTGATTGCGAAATAATTTGGTATTTAAATGATTTCCAAATCTTTAAAAATAAATTTCAGATAAAATCTCCATCAGATTGGGATACAGTAATTTTTGCTCAAACTTGCGGTGATTTTGAAAAGAAAGTATGGACAGTTAAAGGTCAGGCTAAGATTGATCTTTATGTAGATAATTTCAGAGTTCTTGAAAAATATTTCTACATAGATGAAGATGATGTTTTTGATGAAGAAGATGAAGTTAAAAAGTCCAAAGAGAATAAAACATCAACCAAAATTGAAAACGAAACAAAAGGTAAGAGTAAAAAAGAGGAATCAACCTTAACAATCAAAGAACCGGACAAAACAAAAACCTTGGAAGAGATTCTTAAAGAACTTAATACTTTTATCGGATTAGATCCTTTAAAAAAATCTATTTACAGATTTATTGACTATCTGAAATTTATTGAAGAAAGAAAAAAACAAGGATTAAAAGCTAGCGATAATATTTCACTTCATGCAGTATTTCTAGGAAATCCCGGAACCGGAAAAACTACTATTGCCCGCCTCTTTGGAGATATTTACAGAGCAATGGGAATTTTAGAAAAAGGTCATGTGGTTGAAGTTGACAGATCATCTTTAGTTGGACAATATGTTGGTGAAACCGCACAAAAAACTGAGAAAGCAGTTAAGGAAGCCATCGGCGGTGTTTTATTTATTGATGAAGCTTATACACTTATTAAAAAAGGCGCTTCCAATGATTTCGGTCAAGAAGCAATTGATGTAATTCTAAAAAGAATGGAAGATTTAAAGGGACAATTTATTGTTGTTGCTGCTGGTTATCCTGAAGAAATGAAATCATTTATTGGTTCTAATCCTGGACTTCAATCGAGGTTTACAAATGAATTTATTTTTGATGATTATACTCCATCCGAATTAATTAAAATATTTGATCTTCAGTTAAACAATGAAGAATATAAAATTGCAGATGACGCAAAAATTATTCTTGAGAAAAAAATAACAGAACTTTATCGCAAAAGAGACAGCTCTTTTGGCAATGCAAGATTAATAAAACGAATATTTGAGCAGGCAAAAATAAATCTTGGTAAAAGATTTTCTGAACTAAAAGAAGAAGAAAGATCAAAAGATAATTTAGTACTCATCAATAATGATGATATTACATCAATATTTGAAATTGATAAAAAATCAGAAATTGATCTGCCAATAAATGAAGAACTTCTTGAAGAAGGTTTATACGAATTAAATAGTCTAACCGGATTAACTGAAGTAAAAAAAGAAATTAATGAAATGGTTAAACTGGTTAAGCATTATAAAAATTCTGATGAAGATATAAGCAGTAAATATGTATCGCATATTTTATTTACCGGAAATCCGGGTACAGGAAAAACTACTGTTGCTAGAATATTCAGCAAAATATTTTCAGCATTAGGTGTTCTAAAGAAGG
The DNA here is from genome assembly GCA_002698995.1 of Ignavibacteriota bacterium. Taxonomy (GTDB): domain Bacteria; phylum Bacteroidota; class Ignavibacteria; order Ignavibacteriales; family Melioribacteraceae. The sequence continues at coordinate 48,290 of PAAX01000019.1, forward strand.
GACATTTAATCGAAACTGATAGACAAGGATTGGTTGCAAATTATGTTGGTCAAACAGCAACTCAAACTAATGCCGTAATTGATAAAGCATTTGGCGGTACACTTTTTATAGATGAAGCTTATACTTTGATAAAGCAAGGAAGTACAAGCGATTTTGGAATTGAAGCAGTTGAGACATTACTTAAAAGGATGGAAGATGATAAAGGAAAGTTCATTTGTATTGCAGCAGGTTATTCAGAAGAAATGAAAATATTTGTTGAATCTAATCCTGGATTAAAATCAAGATTTACAAAAACAATTTACTTTGAAGATTATAATCCAAAAGAATTACTGACAATTTCAGAAAATCTTGCAGCATCAAAAAAACTTTCTTTCAAAGAAGAAACACGAGATAATCTTCTTAAACATTTTAATGAAATTTATCGAACAAGAGATAAACATTTTGGTAATGCAAGAATTGTAAGAAATCTATTTGAAGAAGCTGAAAGAAATAGGTTATTACGAATAGCAGAAAATTCAGATTCAGCAAAAGAGTTACTTTTCGAAGATTTCAAATCAATCAGCACTAAAAGAATTAAAGAAAAATATAAAGTATCAATAGATTATGAAAAGATGAATAATCTTATTGATGAATTGAATAATCTTACAGGATTACAAAATGTTAAAGATGGAGTCAATAAGCTTGTAAGCAGCTTAAAAGTTTCTATTTTACGAAAGGAACGCGGATTAAAAATAATTGATAAAAGTCTTCATTCAGTTTTTATGGGAAATCCAGGCACGGGAAAAACAACGGTAGCAAGGCTTTACAGTAAAATTCTTAAAGAAATGGGACTTTTAGAAAAAGGTCATTTAGTTGAAGTTGATCGATCAGCATTAGTTGCAGGTTATCAAGGACAAACAGCAGCTAAAACAGATAAGATTATTGAATCTGCAATAGGTGGAACATTATTTATTGATGAAGCTTACACTTTATCCAGAGGTGCTAATGATTTTGGACAGGAAGCAATTGATACACTGTTAAAAAGAATGGAAGATTACCAAAATCAATTCGTTGTAATAACGGCTGGTTATCCCAATGAAATGAAAAAGTTTATAAATTCTAATCCCGGATTACTTTCAAGATTTACCAACATATTTAATTTTGAAGATTATAATCCTCGTCAACTTCTCGAAATAGCTTACCAAATTTCAAAACAAAGCGGATATAAGCTTGACGAAGGTGCACTGCAAATGCTTCTTGAAATTTTCAATGAAATATATGCTAAACGAGATCTTAACTTTGGAAATGCAAGAACAGCTAAAAATATTTTATATAAAGCTATCAGTAATCAAGAAGCCAGAATAGCTCAACTGTTAAATCCGTCTAATGAAGAATTAGTCTTATTAACTTACCAGGATTTTGAGAATATAAATATTTAGCTATTCCCTTTTTTATAAATAGTTTCAACAACTTTACCTGTTAGATTTAGTACTAATTTTTTAGGAAGAATTTTAGATAACAATAAAGTTGTTTTGTTTGGAAATCCATCAATAACAGATGGTTTTTTACCAAGTGCGTTTAATGCAGTTTCAACAACTTGTTCAGGTCTTCTTGCAAAAGGACCTGTAGTTACATTTGCAACTCTTTGAAATTCTGTCACAGTTCCACCAGGATTTACATTAAGAACGTCAACATTATATCTTTTCATTTCGTACCAAAGTGATTCACCTAAATATGCATTGAAAACTTTTGTTGCAGAATATGTACTCATTAATGGTGTTGGCTGCACTGCTACAACTGAACCTAAGAATATTACTGCCCCTTTTCTTTTTTCAACCATTGGTCTAATAAAATGATGAGTTAAAATTGTTGGAACTACACAGTTTAGTTTTACCATCTGAGCTTCATTTTTGGGATTATTAGAATGGAAATATCCGGTTGAACCATAACCGGCATTGTTAACTAATATACCAATCTCAATGTTCTCAATATGCTTCGAAATCTTTTCTATAATATTTTCTTCAGTTAAATCTAATTCTATATTTATAATATCAACATTATACTTTGATTGAATCTCTCTCTTTAAATTATCAAGTCTCTCTTTCCTTCTAGCAATTAAGACCAAATTCATTCCAAGTTCTGCAAGTCTTCTTGCAAAAGATTCACCAATTCCGGATGAAGCTCCGGTAATCAGAGCATAATCACCATATTTATTTTTTAAGTTCATTAGTTCCCTTTCTTATGATTCTACAACAGAGAAGTTTATTTATGAGTTCAATAATTCTATTTGAGAATAGAGGAAGAATCTAAAAGAAGTGTTTTGAATATTTGATAATCATTTTCGATTATAATACTTCTCTTTTCTTTGTTCATCAAGGTAGAAAGTTGATTCGGCAGTTCAATTTTTATATTAAGACCATCCTCGATTATTTCTTTAAACTTAGCCGGATGAGCAGTTGATAATATAATTGAGTTATCAAATTTTTCTTTCTCATATTGTGATGCTTGATAACCAACGGCTGTATGAGGATCAATAATATAATTATGTCTTTCATAAATATATTTTATGCTGTTAATAGTCTGATGATTATTTATGCTATATGATTTTATATTATTTCTTATGTCTTGAATGTTATTATGAAAAAGTGTTTTAACTCTCTTCAAGTTGTTAGGAAATCCAACATCCATTGCGTTTGAATAAGTTTTTATGGTATTAAGCTTATCTTCTTTTTCTTCATCAAGAAACATTTTAAAGAATTTGTTTTCGTTAACAGCCGATACAAAACCGTTAATTTTTTGTCCCATTAGCTTAGCTAATAAACCAGCGGTTAGGTTCCCTAGATTTCCAGAAGGAACAGTAATTAAATTTTTACCGGAAAGATTCAATTGACGCAATGCTTCAAAGTAATAAATTGTCTGCGGTAATAATCTGGCAATATTGATAGAATTGGCTGTCGTCAATTTTAATTGTTCTTTTAAGGATTCATCACTTAAAGCTTTTTTTAATAATGACTGGCAATCATCAAAAGAACCTTTAACTTCTAATGCAATTATATTTTTATCAAAAGTTGCTATTTGCTTTTCTTGAATTTCAGAAACTCCCTTTGATGGATAAAGTACAATTACATTTACTCCCTCTTTGCCATAAAAAGCATTCGCAACTGCACTGCCTGTATCACCAGAAGTTGCTACAAGCACATTTAATTTAGTCGATTCATCTTTATTGAATTCTTCGATTAAATTTGCTAAAAATCTAGCTCCAAAATCCTTAAATGCTAAAGTAGGACCATGAAACAATTCTAGAAAATGCTCATTATTAAATGAGGTTATTTTAACCGGGAAATTAAAGGTATCTTTTACAATTCTTTCCAAAACTGAATTGTTTATATCTTCATTAACAAAAGGATGCAGAATTTCGAAAGCCATTTCATGATAGGAAATATTTGTGAATTCTTTTAAAAATAAAGGAAGAGTTACAGGTAAAAATAGTCCTTCATTCTTTCCTGTTCCCTTTAATACTGCTTCTTTTATAGATACAAATTCATTTTTATTTGATGTGCTGTAATATTTCATTACGCGATAACCTTGGGTCCAATATTATTTATAGATGAAACAAAATAATCTGCCTTAATATTATTGTTATTGTAAAATTCCACAGATGCAAGTCCTGAAGCATGAGCCTTATTATAATCATTAAAGAAAGCAAAAAGTGTTGGACCAGAACCTGAAATTGAAAAACCGTAACAATCATTTACATTCACAATATCTTTTATCTCATCATAAAAAGGAATTAATCTTTTTCTGTAAGGTTCTGCAACATTATCCTTTATTGATTTTTTAATAAGATCATAATCGCTGTTCATTAAACCAATAGTTAATGATGCAATATTAACACTTTGTTCTATCAATATATTTCTAGGGAAATTATTGGGAATCACTTCCCTTGCTTTCTTTGTTTCTATAATTACATCAGGTTTTATTACAAGACAAACTAAGTCTTGGGGATATTGAATTTTAGAATAATCAACTAATTCTGCAGAACGAACAAGAACAAATCCTCCTACCATACAAGGAATAACATTATCACCGTGAATTGACCCGCTTGCAATTTCTTCACCGCTCAATGCAAATCTAATTAAATCATTTTTACCAAAAGGTTTATCTAAAATTTCATTAAGAGCAAAAACTGAGCCTACAGCACTGGCAGCACTTGACCCTAACCCAGTTCCAATTCCAAGTTCTTTTATTATTTTAATATTGATCCCAAAATCATAATCAATTTCTTTCATCATATTAAATAATGCTTTGCCGGCAGTATTATTATTAATCTCCTTAGAAATACCAAGTTCAGAAGGAAGTATTTCGGTAATTATAATATCAGAATTATCTTTATTTACCGATAATTCAATAGTATCACTAATTACATCAAGTGGAAATCCTAAAATATCAAAACCAGGACCAACATTAGAAACAGATGCCGGTGCAGTTACAGTAATTTTATTTTTTTTTATCATTATATGAAGATAATTTTATTATGAAATTAGTTGTGAATGGATACATCTATGAAAATGATAAAAGTTATATCATTTCACTCAATAATTCTTGTCTTGGTTGAGCAATAACAACTTTATTAACAAGAAGCCCTTTGTCAGCAATTACTTTTGCGCCCGAATCAACTGCACTAGTAACAGCAGCAACTTCACCTGTTAAAGTACAGAAAGCTTTTCCACCTAATGCCATAGCTAACCGAATTTCAATAATTTTTACATTAGAAGATTTAACAGCCGCATCTGCTCCTTCAATTAATGATGCAACAGAAAAGGATTCTAAAATACCTAATGCTTCTAAAGTCTGCACACCTGTATGTCCGGCAAGAGCTGGAAAAATATCTGGGTGAACATTAGGAATTACAAAAGTATCTATAACTGCAAAATCAATTTGATTTGCAGCAGCATCAACAGCGGTTTGAACTTCCGCAACATCACCACCGATTAATACCATATATTTACCGGAACAAATTGTTCTTGATAAAACCAATTCAACTTGAGATGTTTTAAGCATTATATCAGCCGCCTGCATTCCTGCTGCTATACTTGTCATTTCAATTAGTCCAAGTGAATTCATTTATTAAACCTCTTATTTTTCTTAGTTTGTAATTCTAATAAACTCTTCTGAAACATGGGATACTTTACCAGAAATTGAAGCATGAATATTTGCACCCATTTTTCCATCCTTTATTTCAGCAATTAGATCTCCTACATTTACCATATCTCCAATTTTAACAATAGATTCAGCCGAAGCACCAACGTGCTGCTTTAAATAAATTTTAACAGTTTTAGGATCAATTTCATCTTTTGTAAAAGGAGTTTTTCTTTCATATTTAAGAAGATCAAGTCTTTTCATCAATTGTTTGAGCGGAACTCTTCTTCCCTCTTTAATAGGATGTACTTTAACCGGTTTAGGCTGTTCGTATCTTTGTCCGGTTTTTCTTAATTCTTCTTTTCCCTGAACGCATGCTTCTCTTGGATATAAATCTTCCGGACAAGCATACAAAGAACATAAGCCGCAAGCGCAACACAAATCTGCGTACTGGTTCCAGACAGCTTCACCGGTCTTAGTAAATCCCAATGATCTCATAACTTTATGAGGTTGTACATCATAACCCAATAAATATCTAGGACAAAATTCGGTACAGTAACTGCATTGATCACAAGCAGATTTCCCTATTCTATTCATATCCTTTATTTCTCTGTTCATTCTGGAAATGAGATAATGATCTTTCGGTAAAATAATTATTCCGGCAGTAGTTTTTGTTACAACTTCAGAAGTATCAAATGAAAGCTTGCCCATTAATATTCCGCTTACAAATATTCCATAATCAGAAGTAGTAGTTCCACCGGCAAATTCAATTATTTCCTTAAACGAAGTTCCAATCGGTACAAAAAAACTTTTTGGTTCTTTTACCATTCCAGTTACACAAACAAATTTTTGTGTTACCGGTTTTCCAATACTTGCATTATGTACGTTATAAAAAGTTTCAACATTATTAACAAGGCATCCAACATCAAGAGGAATTCCATGAGGAGGAATTAATCTTTTTGTTCCGGCATATACCAACTCATATTCATCACCACTTGGATAAAAATCACCAAGAATACACATATCGATGTTAGTTTCATCTGTAAATTTTTGAATAGCTTCTATTGCTAAATGATTTTTATCCTTTATTCCGAAAACACCTTTTTTTGCTTTAGTGTTATTCATCATTAACTGCATACCGTTAACAATTTCTTCAGGATAATTAACCATAATTTCATAATCTTTGTGAAGCAAAGGTTCACATTCTGCACCGTTAGCAAGAACAAATTCAACTTCGGATTTTGCTTTAATATGTGTTGGAAAACCTGCTCCACCGGCTCCAACAACTCCTGCTTTAAATATTTGATCTGCTAAACTCATTTATTATTCCTTTTAATGATAACCAAAGTTTTATCATCTTGATATTTTGGTCTTGATGTAGAAAATTGATTAACATCATCTAAAATAGTTAGTGCAATTTCTTTTGGAGTTTTATGGAAATTATTTGAAATAACTTTTTCCAATCTCTCTTCCTCATAAAATTCAAATTTAGAATTAGCAGCTTCAACAATTCCATCGGTATAGATTACCAATACATCACCGTTTTTAAAGTTTATACTGTCGGTTTCAAATCTTGAATTTGGAGCCGGTCCCAGTAATGGTCCGGTGGGATTTAATCTTGTAATCTTTTTTGTTTCGGAACTTATAAAAATCGGCGGATTATGACCTGCATTAGCATATAATGAAAGACCTTTTTTATCATCTGATAATTCACAATAAAAAAGTGATGTAAACTTATCATCAGCAAATATTTTATTAATTAATTGATTAGTCATTCTCATTAATGGAGATATTTTTATTTGAAAATTAGCAGCCATTCTAACAGCACCAGAAATATACATAGCCTCAGCAGCAGCAGCTAATCCTTTAGATGCTGCATCACCAACTACTATTCCCAATCTATCTTCATCTTCACCTATTTTCAGATAGTCAAAAAAGTCTCCGCCAACTATTTCAGCCGGAATGGTCACACCAAATAAATCATAATTATGAAATTCATATTCATGTTCCGGAATTATGCTTTTTAAAAGCTGTTTTGCTTTATCTAAATCTTCAATCAGATTTTTTCTTTGATCGTAAATTCTTCTTTCTTTCAATTTAGAAGTAAGAATTGTAGCAACAATATTCAAAGTGTATCTTAATTCATCATCTATATTACTACTGTTAACAGCTAATAAGTATTGATAAAAATACTTCCCTTTTATTTTTATTTTTCTTCCAACACCAGAAGCAGAGTATTTAAATATTCCTTTACTGATCAGCACTTTATCAGTTTCATCAGCAAGAATAGTTCTTTCTTTACTTATTAGTTCAAATATCGGATAATCAGAAATTTTTAATGGGAATCCATTTTCAATTTTTTGAACATTACCATTCTGAAGCATTAATTTATATGACATTTCATCTTCATCAAAACGCCATATTCTTGCTCCCGTAACATCAATTTGTTCGTTATCTACTAACTGATTTATAACTTCTTTAAAAAGGTCTTTGTCCGTTTCAAAATACTTTGACGTAACAGTTTCTATTGTGCGGTAAATTTTTTTCTGTTCCATAAAACCATATTATGTGATTTGAATTCCGAAATTTACAGAATTTAGAGTAAGGAAGGAATTTATTATTAGGCAGAATTAAAATTAATGTATATAAAAATTCAGAACTTTTTTCACTGCCGATTCACAAACGGAGCAATATACTTGATTAGCAAGTGTTCTCATTAAACAGTTCTGATAAGGTCTGTATATGCCTTTAGCTGCATATCCAGCTCCCTCAAATGCTCCAATTGTGTCTAAATACTTTTTTGTAGTAGGAGTTGGAATTGGAGTGTTAACTGAAACTTGATTTCTCCATTTACTTTCAAATTCTACAAGAGTTGTTATATTTTCTTCCCATGGTTCATAATTTAAGTCATAATAATCGTTATATGTTTGTGTATCAACATATTCATCAGCCAACGCAGCTACACCATGACCAAGTTCATGGATAAATACTTTTTCATCGGAATGATTTCTTGTAATAAATGTAGAATAGAAATTATAAATTGCTCCCCCTCCATACTTGTTAGAGTTAATTAAAATAACTATTTGATCATACGGTGCATTGGAAGCAACATTTTTTACTTGATGATAGTTATAAGTCATAAGATATCTTTCACTATCAAATGTGTAAAAAGTTGAATTAAGAATTGTATTTTTCCAAACAGAATCAGCCGGAATATCAGCACCATTATCTTTAGAAAATGAATTGATTCCCCATACGTTAATATTATTCTTTAGTGAAGCGTAGGGTTCATACTTGAATAAATATTCTGTGTATTTTTTACAATCTTCGATAAATAATAATGAATCATTTTTAGTATAACCTTCAGGAATAAATACAAAATCGTAAGCATTATTAATTGGAGCAGAATAATAAATTGTATCTATTTCATATTTATGATTAGATACCGGTTGAATAAAATAATTTTTCGGATCAATTGATAATTCAAATTTTTCAAGAAATTCATTTTTACTGTTTCTTACAAAAAACTTGACTATTACTTTCTGTTTGGGATATGGTATAGATATGGATTCTTCAAATGTTTTTGTAGTTAATTTTGCTTCATCTGTTTTCTGCCATTCTAAAAATAGAGATGAATAATTTTTAGCAAATATCAAATTATCACTTAAGTCATATACCTCAACTCTATTGTAACCATAATTTAGATCATCAATTAAATTAGTTTTTGAACCGGAGAAATATTTCTCTCTGAAATATTCTTTCAGAGAATAAATATCTTTTTCAAAATTGCCTGTTCTGTAATAATCTATTCTTAATGAACCGTTTGAAAAATAATCATCATAATTAATCTGTGAAATTAATGAAGACGATAAAAACAAAATCAGAAAAATATATTTCACTTTTTAAAATTCCTCGATCCTGGTTTTACTAATTCAATTTTTCCTTCATTGCATAATGGACAATTATCTTTTTCGTATGTAATCACTTCCAGAGCCAAAGTACTTATTTGATTTACTCCAAAATTAACTTTGCCGTTGCTTCTATCTACAATCATTCCAACACCAACAATATTAGAGTTGTTTTCTTTAACCAAATCAATAACTTCAAAAACAGAACCACCGGTTGTAACTACATCTTCGCAAACAAGAATATTTTCATTAGGAGAAATAGTAAATCCTCTTCTTAAAGACATTTTACCGTCCTGTCTTTCAGCAAAAATAAATCTCTTGTTTAATTGTCTAGCAACTTCTTGTCCAACAACTATACCTCCAATAGCCGGAGAGATAACTGTATCGATATATTCATTCTTAAAATGTCCGGCAATAATCTTACAAATTGCTTGAAGATGTTCTGGATACTGCAATACTTTTGCACATTGAAAATATTGATTGCTATGTTTACCGGAAGTCAATAAAAAATGCCCTTCCAAAAGGGCATTTGTTTTTTTGAATATTTCTAAAATTTGTGAATGTTCCATATTATTTTATTTCATCAATTAATTTTGCAAGAGAGAAATCGTTTTCAGTAACTCCTCCTTTGCTGTGGGTTGATATATTAATTTTTACTTTATTCCAACTGTGAATTAAAATATCGGGATGATGATCTAATTTTTCAGCTTGTATACCAACTTTAACAACAAAAGAAAGTGCATCGGAAAAATCTTTCAATTCAAATTCCTTTTTGATTGAATTGCTTTCATAATCCCAATTGTTAATTCCATCTAATTTATTTTTAATATCATCATTACTAAGTAAACTCATAAAATCCTTTCACTAATTTTCTTGATTGTCTTCTTCATTTGTTACTTCTTCAGAAGAATCACTCTTTTTTGAATTATCCTCTTCCTTTGGAATAAAATATAATTCATCCTTTTGATTATTATGTTTTACCACAATTACTTGTCCCTCTTTAACATGTCCAACTAAAAGTTCTTCAGCTAACGGATCTTCTAAATATTTCTGAATTGCTCTTTTTAATGGTCTTGCTCCAAATTTAGGATCAAATCCTTTATCGGCCAGAAATTCTTCTGCAGTTTCATCAAGTTCTAACTGCATATGATGTTCTTTCATGTTTTTGAGAAGTTCTTTTAATTCAATTTTGATGATCTGTTTTATATCATCTTTATCAAGATTTCTAAAGACAATTGTTTCATCAATTCTGTTAAGGAATTCAGGATTAAATAATTTTCTCATTGCATCTTCAACAGTGTTTTTAAGATTTGAATATCTATCAATTTCTTCATCACCGCTGAAACCAATACCGCCGGTAGCTTTAATATCTTTCGTACCAACGTTAGATGTCATAATAATTATTGTATTTTTGAAATCAACTTTTCTTCCTAAACTGTCGGTTAATTGACCGTCATCAAGCATTTGAAGAAGTATGTTAAAAACATCCGGATGAGCTTTTTCAATTTCATCAAAAAGAACTACCGAATAAGGTTTTCTTCTAACACGTTCTGTTAGTTGTCCGCCTTCTTCATAACCAACATATCCCGGAGGTGCTCCAACCAATCTTGATACGGCAAATTTTTCCATGTATTCGCTCATATCAATTCTTATTAAAGCATCTTCTGAATCAAATAAATATTTAGCAAGAACTTTTGCTAATTCAGTTTTACCAACACCAGTAGGACCTAAGAAAATAAAACTTCCAATCGGTTTATTCGGATTCTTTAATCCGGCTCTTGTTCTTCTAATTGCTTTAGTAAGTTTAACAACAGCTTCATCTTGACCGACAATTTTACCTTTAAGAGCATCTTCCATTTTCATTAATTTTTCGGATTCAGCTTGAACTACTCTTGTTACAGGAATTCCGGTCATCATGCTTACAACAGTTGCAATATCATCTTCGGTAACATCATACACTTGATCATTTATTTTCGCTTCCCATTCACGCTTAGCTACTTCAAGGTCTGATTGCAATCTTCTTTCTTGATCACGTAATCTTGCTGCTTCTTCGTAATCCTGCTGTTTAACGACTTTTATTTTCTGCTGTTTAATATCTTCAATCTGTTCTTCAAGCTTTAATACTTCATCGGAAACAGTAAAATTACCCATGTGCACTCTAGAACCGGCTTCATCAATTACATCAATAGCTTTATCCGGCAGATATCTATCGGTAATATATCTATCACTCATTTTTACAGCGGTTTCGATTGCCTGCTTATCATATTTTACATGATGATGTTCTTCATACTTGAATTTAATTTTCTCAAGAATTTCAATTGTTTGATCGACACTTGGCGGATCAACCATTACTTTTTGAAATCTTCTATCTAATGCACCGTCAGTTTCAATATATTTTCGGTATTCATCTAAAGTTGTTGCACCAATACATTGTATATCGCCTCTGGCAAGTGCAGGTTTGAACATGTTTGAAGCATCAAGAGATCCGGAAGCTCCGCCGGCACCTACAATTGTATGAAGCTCATCAATGAAAAGAATAACATCATCGGCTTTTTCTAGTTCATTCATTAATGCTTTCATTCGTTCTTCAAATTGACCGCGATATTTTGTTCCGGCAACCAAACCTGCTAAATCTAATGTTACAACTCTTTTATCTTGTAAAATTCTTGGTACTTTTCTCTGAATAATTCTTAACGCTAAACCTTCTGCAATAGCAGTTTTACCAACTCCAGGTTCACCAATTAATACCGGATTATTTTTCTTCCTTCTTGAAAGTACTTGTGCAACTCTTTCGATTTCCTTTTCTCTTCCTATAACAGGATCAAGTTTATCTTCAGTTGCTAATTTTGTTAAATCTCTTCCAAAATTATCAAGAACAGGAGTTTTAGTTCTTTCAACTTTTTTCTGCGGCTGTGGTTGAGTTCCTTCAACTTTTTGAGGATCTTTATTACTTAAGAGATTATTCAGCTCAGCTCTTGCACTATCGTAAGTAACATTAAACTGATGAAGAATTTGAGTTGCAATATTATCTTCATCTCTAAGTAAAGAGAGTAGAATATGTTCAGTTCCAATAACATTTGATTTATAAATCTTTGATTCTATCTGAGTTATTTTAAGAACTTTTTCGGCTTGTTTAGTAAGAGGAATATTCCCAATAGTTAATGTACCGCCGGCAGTTCTTACTGTATCTTCAATCGCTTTTTTTAATTTTACTAAATCTACATCAAGATTTCTTAAAATCTTTACTGCTACACCTTGTCCTTCTCTAATAATTCCTAAAAGAAGATGTTCGGTGCCAATATAGTCGTGTCCTAGTCTTAAGGCTTCTTCTCTGCTAAGTCTTATTACTTCCTGCACTCTTTCAGAAAAATTTCCATCCATAATAATAATTCCTTGCTTTTATTCTCTTAAACAGCATAATCGCTTAAAAAGGTTTCAATCAAATATAAAGATTGAGTAATGGTTTATCAAGAATTGACTGAAGCTAAATTTCTAAATTTGCAGTGTTTTCCTTCTAACAATCAAATTGATTACTTTTCTTCTTAATAAATACTTTTTTTTTACAGTTAAAAAGCAAATATGATCGTTTTATCTAACCACGGAAGTTATTAATAATATCAAAATTTAATTTCCTCTATCTATCATACACCAACAATACTGCACTATCGTATAAGAATCATTTTTTTTGTTTGAATAAAATTTCCAGCAGTAATTTTATAAAAATAAACTCCACTTGATAGATTACTGGCATCAAATATTACAGAATAACTTCCCGCTGGTTTTTGTTCGTTAACCAAAGTTGCAACTTCAATTCCAAGAATGTCAAATACTTTTAATTTAACACCAACAACGTCATTGTGAGACGATGTTGAAGTTATTTCATTAGATTGGGATGCTGCTAAACTTGAAGACGAGTTCCTTGAAACAATTGCATTATATGGAATTGTGTATTTTATTGTTGTTGTTGGGTTAAACGGATTTGGATAATTTTGGCAGAGTTCAAATGATGTAGGATTTATCTCTTCCTTGTTTACGCTTGTTATTGTTTTCGGGTAAATATACACTGCTCCTTTACGATTGTAGTTTGGGGCACCAATTGCCACATATTTTTCATTTACTGCTATTTCTTCTCCATAATAACTATATGTTACTAAATCTTCAGGATAATATATTTTTTCAGTTATTCTCCATTCTCCAAGATTATCTTTGATATATACAAATACTGCTCCTGTCGAAGAATCTGGTTCTAATACGCTAAAACCTGGGGCTCCTATATATAGTTTATCTTCGTATCTTACTAATGCACTACCGAACCTGTCATTTGCTACTAAATTTTCTTGACGTAAAAATTGCTTTTTTTCCCACAAGTCATTTTTTCTTTCATAGATATACACACCCCCTCCTTCACTTTGATCTAAACCGTAGGATATTGTCCCGGGTTCTGATACAAATAATTCATTTTCATAAAGCAGTACTTTTGAACCAAACGCCCCATAATAATACATGTGATCTGATGAAAGTGTTCCTTCATACTCCCACATGCCTTCTTTTGTATAATTAAATGTATAAGCTATCCCTTCATCAAATTCTCCTTTCTCAGGAGCTCCTATTATCAGATATTTTCCATTAAAATCTAATGAATATCCAAAATTTTCACGCTTTTCCGGTTCTATAGGAAGTAGCCTTTGCCTTTGTTTCCACGTTCCTTCAATCTTTTCAAAATAAAATGCAGATCCAACATCAATCATATTATAATTATCCATAAGTAAATCTGCTCCAGGGGCACCAACAACCATCTTTTCATTTTCCTTTTTAAATACATGACCAAATGCCCCAGCATCTAAGGTATCTTCCGCATTTAATGTATCAACTTTTTGCCATGAATTTTCTATGTTTTTATAATGATATACTAGTCCGCTATTATTCACAACTGGTGCTCCAACAGTTATTGTATCTGAATACCACTGAATTTCCCAACCAAATCCATCATAAGTCGAGCCTGTATTTAAAAATTGGAATTCATTTATCCATTTATTACTCAAAGAATCAAATTTGTAAATAAGCGCAGTTCCTGATCGATGATAACCACTAAAACCTAATGGAGCACTAATAAGAATTTTATCTCCGTTTAATCTTACTTTTTGCCCAAATAGTTCGCTATTATCTCTTAATTCAGAAATAATCTTATAATATGTCTGTCCGTTTAATAATGTTGAAAAGCTAATTATAATTAGAAATAAAATATCTTTTCTCATAATTATTTCACTAATAATAGTTTTTGGGTTTTTATCATTCTACTTTTAGAATAAATGAAGTAATGAATGAATGCGATAAGATTTTGTCACGATTATATCCTTATAAATATTATTAATAACACTATCAAAGATTAATTATTAATATAAATAATGTTTTTTACAAAAAAACATTAAAATGTTTGTACTACAAAATCAAAACTCTGGTTCGGTAGTTATTTTTAATTAACTGTGTTCCATTTATTTGTAATAATAAACCAAAAAGATTAATTTGAGTTGTTGATTAAAAGGAGTTAAAAATGGATGCATTAACCGGGTTTTCGGTTCTTATAATTGTTGGTGTTGTAGTTTTATTATTTTTGTTTACTTATTTCATTCCAATTGGTTTATTTATAACAGCATATTTTTCCGGTGTAAAAGTAAAGATATTTAAAGATCTAGTTGGTATGAGACTTCGTAAAGTTCCACCTGTTATAATTATCAGAAGTCAAATTACAGCTACGAAAGCTGGATTAAATATTCCATTAGGTTTATTAGAAGCCCATTATTTAGCAGGCGGAAATGTTATTAAAGTAGTAAATGCTTTAATCTCTGCAAATAAGGCTAATCTTGATCTATCATTCGAAAGAGCTACAGCCATTGACCTTGCAGGAAGAGACGTTCTTGAAGCAGTAAAAATGTCAGTTCTTCCAAAAGTAATTGAAACACCATTAGTTGCTGCAGTTGCAAAGGATGGTATCCAATTAAAAGCTACAGCAAGAATTACAGTAAGAGCAAACATCGAAAGATTAGTTGGTGGTGCTGGAGAAGCTACAATTCTTGCAAGAGTTGGTGAAGGTATTGTATCAACAATCGGTTCAAGCGGAACTCATAAACAAGTTCTCGAAAATCCAGATTCTATTTCAAAAGTTGTTTTATCTAAAGGATTGGATGCCGGTACTGCATTTGAAATTCTATCAATTGATATTGCTGATGTTGATGTAGGTACAAATATTGGTGCTATTTTACAAACCGATCAAGCAGAAGCAGATTTAAAAGTAGCTAGAGCCAAAGCTGAAGAAAGAAGAGCTGCTGCAGTTGCTTTAGAACAGGAAATGAAAGCGGAAGTTCAAAAAATGCGTGCTAAAGTTGTTGAAGCAGAAGCAGAAATTCCAAAAGCTATTGCTGGTGCATTTAATAGTGGTAATCTTGGAGTTATGGATTATTATAGATTAAAAAATATTGAATCCGATACAAATATGAGAAACACTATAGCTGATCCGGGTGAAGAAAAACCAACAAAGGATCCTAATGGACAGTAATATTGAAATATTATTTTTCATTTTATTTGTTGCTTTTAGTATTCTAAGTTCTATTCTTGATAAGAAAAAGAAACAAAAGAGAAAAGAACAATCACAGAATATACCTAAACCGGGTCAAGTAAAGGCTAAAAAAACAGAAACAAAAAATGAGAAATCTCCTGAGGATTTATTAAGAGAAATGTTTGGTCTTCCTACAATGGAAGATCAAACAAAACCTCAGCAGAATGATCCATACAGTGAGCGTTCTAAAGAGTATTATGAAGAAAGTTCAACATGGAATCCTGAACAAGAGTTTAAAAGTTACGATGAACAATTTAGTAAACCTGAAGTAAATGTAAATTCTAGAGAAGAAGCAAAAAGTAAATACAGTAATTTTATCGGGAAAGATTTTAAGACTCCCACTGCTGAGGACGAAATTCATAAGCTTACAGAAGATTTATTTAGTGTTAAAGCGAAAACAAAAAAATATTCTAGATCTAAACTCATAAACCAAATAAAAGATCCTAATTCCTTAAAAGATTATATTGTTGTTTCAGAAATATTACAAAAACCTATATCACTCCGCTAAAAAATGGCAAAAAAATACACAATTAAAAGACTCACTAAGCTCGAAGAGAATAGTGAGTCTTTATTAAAAATATCAGACGAATCAAAGTTTAAGATAAATTATAAAAACTCACTTAATCCGGCTCAATATGATGCGGCAAGTGCAGTTAACGGATGCTATCTGATTATTGCCGGAGCCGGAAGCGGAAAAACCAGAACTTTAGTTTATAGAGTTGCCCGTCTAGTAGAAATGGGCTATGATCCAAAATCAATACTTCTTTTAACGTTTACAAGAAAAGCAGCTAAGGAAATGATGAATCGTGCTTCCCTACTGCTTGATGCGAGATGCGGTAAAATTAATGGCGGTACTTTTCATTCCTTTGCAAATATTATCTTAAGAAAATATGCAAAAGCAATTGGAATAGATCCTTCATTTACAATTTTAGATCAAGGTGATAGTGAGGATGTGATAAATCTTTTAAGAGGTCAGTTAAATTTAGCTGATAAGAAAAAGAGATTTCCAAATAAAGCAACAATCAATAAAATTATAAGCTTATCAATCAACACAAATAATTCTCTTAGAAATATTGTTCAAGAAGAATACCCTCATTTTATTGAACATATAGATGACATTGAAAATATTGCTTACAGATTTGATGAGTATAAAAAGAAAAATAATCTATTGGATTATGATGATCTACTTGTTTATTTGAGAAAATTTCTGATTGAAAAGAATATTTATGCTAAAAGTCTGTTAGCTGATATAAAGTTTATTATGGTTGATGAATATCAGGATACAAATTATCTTCAGGCTGAAATAATTCAAGGACTAGCCCAATATAACAGAAATGTTATGGTTGTTGGAGATGATTCACAATCTATTTATTCATTTAGAGGTGCCAACTTTAAAAACATCATACATTTCCCAAAACTATTTGAAAATGTAGAAATTATAAAACTTGAAGAAAATTACAGAAGTACACAAAATATTCTAAATCTTGCAAATCACATAATTGATCAAGCAATTGAGAAATATCCTAAATACTTGTTTACTAGAAAATCTGGCGGAGAACTTCCTGCTATTGTTTCTGCAACTAACGAGAACATGCAGTCACGATTTATAGTTGATAGAGTTTTGGAATTAATGGAAGAAGGAATTCCTTTTAGGGAAATGGCAGTATTATTCAGATCATCTTACTTTTCTTTTGATTTGGAAATTGAACTGAACAAGGCAAATGTCCCGTTTATAAAATTCGGCGGAATGAAATTTATTGAGTCTGCACATATTAAAGATATATTAGCATTTATGAGAATTGCATTAAACCCTAGAGATTTTGTAAGCTGGTACAGAGTTTTACTTTTGCATGAGGGAATTGGACCGAAAAAAGCTCAGCAAATTATTGATGCTATTGCAAATCAAGAATTAAAAATAAATACTAATCCTGAAGCAATAGTCAGTTCAAAGTATAATGATAGAGTTTTTTCATTATTCGAAGTTCTGCATAAAATTTATAAATCGAATAAACTTCCGGTTGAAAAAGCTGAAATGATCTATGAATATTATGAACCATTATTTACTGCAAAATATGATGATTTCAATAAGAGGAAAAAGGATTTGGAAATATTTTTGAATATTGCCGATAATTATAAATCAACCGAATCATTTTTAACTGATATGGCTTTAGACCCGCCACAGGACAGTGTTATTGATGTTGAAGCTTCTGATAAGGAAAAAGAGTTTCTGACGCTTTCAACAATTCATTCTGCAAAAGGATTAGAGTGGCATTCGGTATTTATCATTAATGCTTTGGAAGGATTTTTCCCGTCGAGCCAATCATATCAAAAAATAGAATCATTAGAAGAAGAAAGAAGATTGATGTATGTAGCGGTTACAAGAGCAAAACAAAATCTTTATATTTCTTATCCAATGAATATTTTTGACAGACATCAAGGAGTTACTCTTTCTAAACCTTCAAGATTTATAGAAGGAGTTGACGAAAGCATCGCTGAGGAATGGTTAATTCAAGAAGATTTATAAGAAGGATAAATAAATAACAATTACCGATAACGGAATCAAAAAATTATCTAAATCGCTCGGACTCGCAGCTTCTATAACTGTTGCTATTAATGTACAAACTAAAATATTAACGAAATTGATTTCACCTAATATTAAAAAATGAAAAATTGAAGCACCAAATATTCCAAATAACAGAAAAGCTATACTGCCTTCTAAAGATTTCTCAACAAGAATTTTATATTTGTGTTTACCAAATCTTTTCCCGAAAACTGGTGCTAATCCATCTCCCCATCCAAGTAGACCCATTGCAGTTAAAGCTAATTCTTGATAAATAAATACCGTTCCCATTAAATTCATTACAATAGTGAAATATAAAGGACCTTTCAATAATTCTTTCCTGTCCCCTGTTCTGGTCATGGTTTTCACTGCTTCATCATCTGGTTTAGCAGTAAATCCTTTTATGAATAGTAATACTGTCCAAATAAATGCAGGAGCAATATTTAAATATTTTGACCAATGTGAAGGATCATAAAACAACCAGAAGATTAACCAAGATCCGGCTGAGATGTGAACAATTTTTCTTGAGATATCTTGAGGGAAGTTTTTTGATTTTACAAACCAATCCATAATACCAACAACTGAAAAAACATATGCTATTCCAGCTATTGTAATTAACAGATTATGAATTAACGGAGTCAAGTTCTATTCTTTGGTAACAATAAATGCATCTTTAAATTCTTTCATCTGCCAGAGATTATTTCTAACAGTTTCAGCATCTTCTCTATTACTGAAAGGAGGTAATTGAACAACCCAAAGCTTAACTGAATCACTATAAAAATATTCCATCGGGAAATCGATTTTACTTTTATTTGCATCAATAAAGGTCTTTGCTCTATCTTCCGAAGTAAAAGCCCCAACTTGCACTATGTACTGAAAACTAGGTTCTATTATTTGTGGATTAGGAGGAACTATCTCAGGTAAATCATTTGATGCAGTTGTATCAACATCTGTAATATCGTCAAATACGTACACTTCCGGTTCAGAAGTTTCCTTTGTAGTTTCTTCGGTTGTTGAACATGCAGTGAGAAATAAAAATGCTAAAAAAATAAGACCAATTATTGATTTTGTTTTCATGTTAGATTACTCTTAATAATTAATGATGTTGTTCCTATTAAAAGCTCAATCTTAAAAAAACTAATTTAGTTTTTTAATGAGAAAGAAACAATTTAATAGGAACAACAATCAATTAAAAGTATAAGTTTTCTAAAAAGTTACTAGGAAACTTAATATTGTTAATTGCATTGTATTGTACTGATTTACTCAAAGGAACACCACCTGATAGAGATGCTATCGACACTTCAGGTATACTAGCTCCCCATTTTGCATTAATTGCATTAATGAACATATTAGCAACAATACCATGTCCTAAGTTTGTTGGGTGTACGCCGTCAAGACTAAATAATCCGCCGGATATAAAATCAGCTTTTACTCTTACACCTTGAGTAACGTATCCTTCTCCGCTAGGACCACTTTTACTTGCAATTACGTTAAATTCACTAAAAATATTGACTAATACCATATTATTTGGATTTGCAGCAACAGTGTTTGCAATAGTTTGATTAAATGCTGTAGTCGCTGTTTCTACATTCCCAATTTCAACTTGATCTAAAATGTAAGCATTTGGCCAAGGATTTTGTGGAGTAACTCCAAATGGGAAATTAACATCAACATTTGGCGGAACTGAAGCACCAACAGTTTCATACCAGTTAAAAGGCTGACCGATTTTTGCTGCAGCCGGTGAAGAAACTAAGGTCAATAATACTTTATAGGATGCTAAATCAGCAGGTGTAGCTACATTAAATGTAACATTATCTCCCATAAAATATACTAGTCCTTGAACTTGTGGATTAGCAGCTTGAGCTGCAGTAATAGCTTGTGCTACACGAGCTCCAACTGTTGTAAAAAATGGAATAGCTTTAATATTAGGAATATTAGCAGTTGCAATCTTCAAATTTGGATTTGCCTGCAGTAAACCGCCTATTATTTGAGTATATAAAGTATTAAAAACATTTACATCTGTAGGAAGTGTTCCTGTAATGTCAGTTCCTTTTGTTCCACCGCTGGTTGCATAACCAAGAACATCATTATTACCAATCCATAATGTTAATAATGTTGGTTGAAGATTAATAGCTTGTTTAAGAATACTTGCACCAAGAGCTTGGTTTCTTAAAACTATTTGGAAATAAGGATTTGCTCTAGCAGTTGATTTAGCTGCAAAATCTGTCTCATCAATTACATCATAGATGATTGCTCCTGGAATGCCTAAATTATTGTAAGGAGCAGCATAATCTAGATTTAAGGGAGAACCTAAACCTTCCTTACTTTTAATATCCGGTGAAAGATTTCCTTGAGCATCATACAATGAATTAACATATAACCTAGCAGGAATTCCTGGTTCTGATATATAAGGAACGGCAAAGGAAGTTCCTACCTGATCTGCGATTAATTTAACAAATGAATTTTCCTGTCCACTTTGATAAAGCGAACTATTTTGATAACCTGCAGTTAAGCTGTTACCAATCGATACAAGTTTAGTAAAGTCTGCACTTCCGGTGCTAGGTGCACTTGGGGCAGTAAGATCTGATCTATCTTCACAACCGATAAATGTGAGAGTGAAAACAAGACCAATAATCATTGATAAATTTATGAATTTTTTCATTTTTATTGTTTCCTCCCTCAATTATAAACCATAAGAAAAATTGATACCGAACAAATGAGCTGATGAATTATAAACTCCGTTGAATGGAGCATCAGCTCCCGAAATTCCTGAGTAATTTTCTTTTGAATTTGTTATTTCTCTTTCATTAAATCTTAAGAAAAGATAAGCTAAATCGACTGATAATTTTTCTGTAAGTTTATAACCAAGACCAATGTTAAAACCTAATCTGTCTGAATCAGGTAAAGTTGGTTCAACATATTCATCTTTAACAGGATTATTGTCATAAAAAATACCGCCTCTAAGTGCAAAATTATCTGTTAATTTGTATTCAGCACCTAATCTAGCTATATATGTATTTTCGTAATCTCTAACTGCAGCTAAGTCAGAATATTTAGGATCTTTAAAATCTACTGCAAGTTGATCATAACTTGACCATCCGATATATTGAAAATCGGTAGTAACTGTTAAACATTTAGATGGGAAAACAGCAGCACCAAAAGTTACATTCATTGGAGTTGTAACTTCTGCTGCAATATCTCCTTTAGGATAGTTTGCCGATAATGCAGCTGGTCCTTCTGATTCAGCAGTTCCGCTGAATGAAAACGTATTATTACTTCTGAATGATAATCCAAATTGCATTAAATCTGAAGGTTTGAATAAAACGCCAGCAGTAAAACCAATTGCAGTTCCGTCACCGGTTAAGCTTACTTTAACATCCCCGTCAAAAGGATAAAGGTTTGAGAATCTTATAATTTTAACATCTCCATACGCAAATACAAATCCGGCACTTAAAGAAAGATTATCATTTACTTTATATGCTACAGTAGGAGTAAAATAAAATGTTCTGATTTCTGTATCTAAAGCTAAATATTTTCCAACCCAGTCGTCATCCCATCTTGTACCCAATCCATAAGGATTATTTATTCCAAGACCGACGTACCATTTTTCATCAAACTGATGAGTAATGTAAAAGTTGATTGGATGAAATAGTTGATCCTGCAGAGAATATTCAGTAATTGCAGGACTAGGACCTCTAAAACTTGCCGAAGGTGCAATCAATGTAACACCAGCAACAATATGAGTACCGCTTAATTGAGTTAAACCGGCACCGTTGTAAAATAATGCAGATGGATCATCAGCAAGACCTGTGAAAGCACCTGCCATTGCCATTGCTCTAGCACCATGTTCATTTATCTGGAACCCACCAGCAAATGAAACATTTACTACTATAGCAAGTACAATAATAGAATGTGTTAGTTTTTTTAACACGTAACCTCCTCCACTAAATAGTTTCAAAATAACTGTCGAATATAGCTATTTGATTCTTACATTTGCAAATATGATTATTCAATTGTAAGAATGATTTCACCTTTTTCGACAGAACTTCCTTCTTTTTTGAAAACCTCTTTTATAATTCCATCAACAGTTGAACGGATTTCATTTTCCATTTTCATTGCTTCAAGAATTAATAGAGATTCTCCTTTTTTTACCACTTCTCCTTCCTTTTTACAAAGCTTTAATATTAATCCAGGCATTGGTGCATTAATAGAATCATTACGGATATTCTTTGATTTATTAATCAGATAATCATTAACCATCTCCTGAAGAGTAGTTCTAACCTCTACTTCAGTATAATATCCATCAAGACCAAACCTGTATTTCAAATCATTTAATTTATTTGTAGTTATCTCGTAAACTCTGTTTTCTACCTTCACTAAATAAAGAAAATCATTTACTTTTGAGTACTCTACATTAAATATTTTATCCCCTAAAATAACTTTATCTTCTTTAAGAATCTTTACATTTTTTTTCTTTCCGTTAATTGTAACAACAAATTCATTCATATTGCAACTCACTCCATTTATTAGATTGAGAACCGCAATTTTTACGAGGTGCTAATTCTATTTCCTTTGATTTTAATATTGCTGCCAATATAGAAATAACATTTTCATAATTTTCACTAACATCTGATTTCCAACTTTCAGGTAAAAGAGGAAATAACTCATTTTCTATAAAGTTTATATCAAAATTACCCGATGTGAAACTTTCCCTTTGAAGAATCCATCTGCATAGTTCTATATTTGTTACTACACCAACAATTTGATATTCTCCTAAAGCTCTTAACATCCTTTCAATCGATTCATTTCTATTATTTCCGAACGAAATTACTTTAGATAAAAGTGGATCATAATAGACTGTTACTTCCGACTTTAAATCAATTCCCCTATCTACTCTAATTCCCGGTCCCGAAGGGAGTCTGTGATGTTTTATAATTCCTGTAGAAGGAGCAAAATTGTTAATTGTATCTTCTGCATAAATTCTGCATTCTATTGCATGTCCTTTAATGACTATTTCATCTTGCGATATTGATATTTTATTACCGGCGGCAATTCTTATTTGCTCTTTAACTAGATCAATTCCGGTAATCATTTCAGTTACGGGATGTTCAACTTGAAGTCGAGTATTCATTTCCAGGAAATAGAAATTCTTATTTTTATCCATTAAAAATTCTATTGTACCGGCATTATAATAATTACATGCTTTTGCGGCATTTATTGCGGCATTAGTAATTTTTTCTCTTGTATATTCATCCACAAATGAAGAAGGTGCTTCTTCAATTATTTTCTGATGTCGTCGTTGAACAGAACATTCTCTCTCAAACAAGTGAACATAATTTCCGAATTTATCGCCAAGGATTTGTACCTCAATATGTTTCGGATTTTCAATTAACTTTTCAATATAAACATCAAAATTACCAAAGGATTTTAAAGCTTCATTTTTTGCTCTCTCAAAAGATGAAACTAATTCCGATTTATTATAAACTTTCCGCATTCCTTTGCCGCCGCCGCCGGCAGAAGCTTTTATCATTATCGGGTAACCAATTTCTTCTGCTATTATTAATGCTTCTTCGGGTGTATCAATTGGATTTGTAGTACCAGGAACAATAGGAACATTATTTTCTTTCATTAATCTTCTGGCAGATGTTTTCTCCCCCATCATTTCAACCGATTTTGAGGAAGGACCAATAAAAGTAATTCCGGCTGATTCAACTTCTTTTATAAATTTAGAATTTTCTGAAAGAAAACCATAACCCGGATGGATAGCATCTGCGTTAATTATTTTGGCTGTTTCTATAATTTTTGAAATGTTTAAGTAAGATTCATTTGCTGGAGATTTTCCAATGTAATAAGCCTGATCGGCTGCTCTTACATGAAGTGAATTTTTATCAGCGTCAGTATATAATACTGCTGAAATTATTTTAAGCTCTCTGCAGGCTTTTATAATTCGAACGGCAATTTCGCCACGATTAACAATCAGAATTTTTTTTGAACATAAAATCAAATTAGTTTTTGAATTCAACAATTGTAATTCCCTCTCCCCCCAATTCAATTTTAGCAAAATAATAATTTTTTACTTTATCGTGTTGATTTAATATTTCATGAGCTGTTTTTTTTAGTGCCCCGGTCCCTTTTCCATGTAAAATTTCTACTTGTTCTATTCCGCCGGAATAAGCTTGATCAAGAAATTTTATAATCTCAAATTCTGCTTCTTCAGCTCTAAATCCTCTTATATCCAGTCTGTAACTGGGTAAAACAGAATCATACAAATGTTCTCTTCTTTCTTCTACCTTTTCAGATTTTTTGGAATGAATTAAATCTCTTAATTTTACCTGAAGTTTGATATTACCTGAATTAACTACTGCTCTTTTTTTATTTCCATCTAATTCTATAATTATTCCATCCGCAGTAGTGTCTTTAATTTTAACAAAATCTCCAACACTAAAATCTTTCTTATCGCTAACCTTATCAAATGTTTTTTGAATTAAATTTTCATTCTTCTGTTTTATTTCTTCAATTGATTTTTTTTCTTCTCTAATTACATCTTTACTTGCCTGAGATTCTTTTATTTTCTGAATTGCCTGTTCAACTTTTTTATTTACATCTCTTAAATAAAAATCAGCATCTTCCTTTGCTTTTTTGATAATCTCATTTTTTTTCTTTTCAAGAGTATCAATTTTTTCTTTATAAAGATTAGTTAAACCTTTCAGCCGAATATTTTCAATCTCTGCATACTTTAATTTTTCACTTAATTGATTTGTTTTCTTTTCGAGGTCTAGTAGTAAATCTTCAACTTTAGTTTTTGTGCCATCCAAATAATTTCTTGCTTCTGTAATTATATTTTTTCTAATTCCAATTCTCTCTGCTACTTCAAATGCATAACTTGCTCCAGGAAAACCTTGTCTGAATCTATATGTAGGAATTAAATATTCAGAATCGAACTCCATAGAAGCATTTTCAAATCCTTCATATTCATTTGCATAAATTTTTAAATTACCATGATGAGTTGTAACTAAAACAGAAGCCCGTTTTTTATATAATTCAAGAAGAATAGATTGTGCTAATGCAGCTCCTTCAGAAGGATCTGTTCCGGTTCCAATTTCATCAATCAATATTAGTGATTTTGAATCTGAACTCTCAATTATATCTTTAATATTATTTAGGTGACTGCTGAAAGTGCTTAAATCATCTTCCAAAGACTGCTTATCACCAATATCAATAAGTATCTGATGAAATAAATTGATTTTCGAATCAGAATGGATTGAAATATGAAAACCGCATAGAGCTAAAGCAGTAAGCAAACCGGTAGTTTTAAGGACAACTGTTTTACCTCCCGCATTTGGTCCGGTTATAACAACAATTCTATTATTTTCATTTAATAAAAGATGAAGTGGAATAGTTTTATCTCTTCCAAATTTTTTTAATAATAAAGGATGCCTGCCTTCAATAATTTCTAAATTTCCATTATTTACTATTTCAGGAAAACTACCCATAATCTCAATTGAATATTTAGCAGCAGCAAAGTATGCATCAATTTCAGATACTGCTCTTAATGTAAATTTAAGAGTTTCTTTATTCTCTGATATTTTTTTTGTCAGTTGCCTTAGTATATTTTCAATTTCACGTTTTTCTGCAAAACTTAATGAAAGTAGTTCGTTGTTTAATTCGAGAGTTTCATGTGGTTCAATGTATACTGTTTGACCTGTTGAAGATTCACCATGAATAAATCCATTAACCTGCCGTTTATGTTCAGCCTTTACCGGAACTACTATTCTTCCATCTTTTCTTGTTACATATTCTTCTTGAACCAAATAGGAATCGGCAAAATTCTTTAGAAGTTTCTTAATAACTCTGTCAAGTAATTCTTGTTTATCACGAATTTCATTTCTAATTTCTCTTAACTTTTTGCTTGCACTGCTTCTAATGTTTCCATCTTCATCCATTGTAGTTGTAATGTGATGTTCAAGCATTTTGTCTACTAAAAGCTGATCTAAATAAATTTTGGAAATATTATAATCTTCTTTTAGGTTTTTGAAAAATGCATTTAGCTTCCTGGAAATTTTAAGCAGTTTATAGATTTCAAGAATTTCTCTTGTCTGTAAGAAACTACCTTTGATACTGGTTTTTGATATTGTTTTGTATAAATCTGGTAAATAGTAAATAGGGGGTTCATCATTATTGATAATAATATTTTTTGCATCATTAACTAAAGAACCTTCACTTCTAATAAAATCAATATCAGTTGACGGTTTCTTATTAAGAATAATTTCTTTAGCCAATTCAGTTGATGCATAATTTGCAATGAATCCTAATACTTTCGAAAACTCTAAACTATCTAATACTTGCTGTTTCATTTATTCTAATATTTGTGACGAATCTTTAGGTTCAGGAAATTGATATGGATCTTTACTTTCAATTATATTCTCAATAAAATCTTTTGCATTGGAATTTTTTCCAACAATTAAATCGATTGTAGAAGGTACTAAATTATAAAGCGGAAAATATGTAAGTGATTCATCTCTATCTTTTTTATTAGGAAAATCAAAGATATTTAGAAATAATAGAAATCCGCTTACAAGAAATGCCAGTTGAATTATTCCAGCTAAACCACCCAATAATTGATTAACAAACTTATTAACTTTATCTAATGGGTGTACAACCCTTTTTATAATTGCAATAACAGCAATTGTTAAAAAGAAAATAATAATTCCGGATATAATCTCTGCCAAGTAATTTTCATTATTAAATAAGGGGGACAAATAAACAGCGACATCCTCAGAAAATTGAAATGATAAAGCTGTTGCAATTATTAATCCTAGCAAACCAATAACTTTTCTTACAAGTCCATCCTTAAAACCAAGAATAAAACCAATTAACAAAAAAACAAAAATAATATAATCAATAAAATTCAATTACTGCTCAATACTTGTTCAACTATTTCTTTAATAACTTTTCCATCTGCTTTACCTTTTAAAACTTGAACAGCTTTTGGCATTAATTTAGGGAAATCTTGTTTTGAAGAAGCCCCAACTTCAAGAGCAATTTTCTTAACTTCTTCCAAAATTTCCTCATTAGTTAACTGTTTTGGTAGATATTCATTAATAATTTCTAATTCAGCTTTCTCTTTTTCTGCTAATTCTGTTCTGCCAGCAGCTTCAAATTGTTCAATAGATTCTTTCCTCTTTTTTGCTGCACCAGTAAGAATTCTTAATTCATCTTCTGGAGTAAGATCTATTGGTTTTCCAGATTTTTCATGTTCTAGAATCAATGCCCGAATAGACCTAATTGTTTCAAGCTTAATTTTATTTTTTTCTTTTAAAGCATTTTTTAGGTCTTCGTTTATTTTGTCTTTTAAGTTCATAACAACTCCTATTAAAAAAAAAGGCAGATTATAAGTTAATAATCTGCCTAATCTTTTGGAAATATAAAATTATGATTAAGGTTTGAGCAGTGTAGAATAGTTAATTCTTCTTGCGTCCGCTTTTCTTAATTCCTGTTGAATATCGGTTACAATACCCATATCAGAATTTTTATCGATACGAAGAGAAACGATAACATTCGGTAATTCTACTCTTTTCTTATACATTAAATCTTGTACTTCTTCCAGTTCAATCAAATTGTCGTTTAATTGAATTCGTCCATCTCTACCAACCCAGATGTATGAAACTAATCTTTTGTTTTCTATTTTTTCTATAGCAGAAGCTTGAGGCAATGTAAATTGAACAAGTACATCAACTTCTCTAAGAGTAGTAGAAACCATAAAGAATAATAACAGCATAAATACAATATCAGGTAAGGAGGCTGTCGGAATTCCTTGTTGAGTCTGCGCTCTTTTCTTTTCAAATTTCATGATAAAAGTTTTCCTTTTTTACTTTTTCACGTTTTCAGGTTCAGCGATGGAGATAGTAATTGGAATTTTATCTCTCACATCGTTTGTTTCTTCTTCATTCAGATCAATAGTTTTTTTACCGTATTGAGCCTGAGCATACGCTTCTCTAACTTCAAAATATGCACCTTTTATCTGATCCAGCGCTTGAATAAAGAGGTTATAGTTTGTTTTTCTATCTGTTTTTACTGAAACAACCAATTTTTTATTGGCAGGAAGATTGATTTTCTCTTCAATTCTTTCCTTTAGATTATCCTTAATCTGAGGAATAGCAATAACATCTCCATTAAGAAGAACATCACCATTTTCGTTTATAAGAATTGCAGCTAATCTATCTTTAGATATAGGAACAAATTCTTGTTCTTCCACTGGAATATATTCGGGAAGAGTTAAACCTATACCTGTATCAACGTCAATAACAGTTGATACGAGAAAGAATAACAGCATAAGGAAAGCTATATCCGCCATTGAACCGGTTGGAATTTCAGCATCTTTCAGTTTGCGTTTTTTAATTTTTACCATAGCTTTTTCTTTGCTCTCTTAATTCTTATTTTTTCATTTCATATAAAGCGTCAATCAATTCAATTGAGCTTTCTTCCATATCACCAACTAATTTATCAATTCTTGATACAAAGTAGTTATAAAACACTTGAAGAATCATAGCTACAATAAGACCAAATAGAGTTGTTAACAAAGCAACCGAGATACCGGAAGCAACTACTGCAGGAGATATTTGAGCAGCTTCGGCAATAGAGTCGAAAGCTTGAATCATACCTTGTACAGTACCAGTAAAGCCAAGCATAGGAGCAATTGTAATGAAAGTTGAAATCCAGATTAAACCTCTTTCTAGAAAACTCATTTCAATTGCGCCGTAAGCCATAATAGCTTTTTCAGCAGCTTCAACACCTTCATCTGCTCTTAAAAGACCAGCATGAAATACTGAAGCAATAGAACCACGAGTATTTTCACAAACTTTCATAGCTTCGTTAACACCGCCTTTTTTGAGGGCGTCTTTTACGGTAAGGATAAATTTCTTTGTATTCATTGAAGCACGACCAAGAGTCCATAATCTTTCGAATGAAAATCCTAATCCTAACACTAAGCAAGCTAATATTGCCCACATAAAGTCACCGCCTTCAACAAATTTTTGTTGTAAGTAAGTGATTGTTCCGCCATCGTTAGCTTGTGCTATAATGCTGGAACCAAAATCTAACATCGCTGTAATTTGCATAAGAGACAACCTCCAAAGTTATTTTTTTTATTGATTTTTCTTGTTCAAAATACATAAAAATAGCCTGATAAGATTAAGGATTTAGGCTAAAAAAGTCAATATAATATTTTTATGTCTTTTCTTAACTTGACACTAATTTAATGTTGCCGGAAGCTTTATGATATTACCGGACACAATTTTATAGTTTTCAAATAACGAACTTACAAAGATACCAATATTTTCCGGAGTAACCATGTCACTTTTTTTCTCTATCCATTCTCTGTTTTCTTTGGTATCCAAAACAAAAGGTGCTATTGCATTAACACTAATTTTATTTTCTTTGTTTTCAAGCGCCAATGTTTCTACTAAATAATTTAATGCACTTTTTGATAAGCCGTATAATCCTTTATTTGATTCCGGATTAAATGAAGTAAAAGCACTTGTAAAACAGATTGATCCACCTAAACAGTTTTTTACTTTTTTTACGAAGTGCTTAGCCAATAAGAAAGATATTTTTGTATTTAGACTTATCATTTTATCAAACATTTCAATTTCGGTTTCATCTAGAGAAGAACCTCCGGCAAATCCTCCTACAGTTGAAAACATAAAATATTCATTATGGCTTTCAAAACTAATTTTTTCAAATGCTTTAATAACTTCATTTTCACTACTAAGGTCATTAACTACTAACTGAATAACATTTGAAGAATTATTTGCATCATCAAATTTTCTATCAATCAGATAAATTTTTTCAAAATCTTTTTTTATCAATACATCTGTCACACCTTTTCCCAAAGAACCATTCGATCCAACAATTATCAAATTCTTCATTACTATTCCTTTCATTTTATTTTATTAAAGTGATTGAAACAGGATAATGATCGCTGTAACCATCTAAATATTTTCTTCCTCCAAAAGAAGGAATTATTGCTCCTTTAAAAAATCCTTCTTTTGTAATCATGTATTCTTTTTTAAATATATCGAATGAACCGCAATTGTATTCCCAACCCTTATTATCATCTAGACTTTTTGATATTATAATTTGATCAAGCATATTCCAATTTTTTTGATATAAATATGTTCCTTCACCATCTATATCTCTTTGTGCACTAGTATTAAGTAGCATATTTTCTTCATGATTGTCATTGCACTTAAAATTACTGCTTCCTAATATTTCTTTAATTGACTTGTTATCAGTTTCGTCATTAAAGTCTCCCATCATAATAATGTTTGCGTATTCGTTTTCATTTAGAATTGAATCAACTGCATTTTTCAATACTTCTGCAGCTTTTATTCTGTTTGGTTCACTTCCTTCTAATCCTCCCCTTCTAGAAGGCCAATGATTAACAAAGAAGTTAAAAACTTCTTCATCTTTTTTCAATTTTAATTCTACATGAAGAATATCTCTAGTTGTTCTGTTGGAATCTAACTCGACAGCAAAATTATATGCTGATATTAATTCAAATATTTCTTTGTCAAACATCAATGCATTATCAATGCCTCTAAAATCTGGTGATTCAAAATGGACGACTTGATAATTTCTTAAAGAAACAGTCTTAGCAAAATCTTCAACTACACTTTTATTTTCTACTTCTATAAGTCCTAATACATCTGGAGCTTTTCCGTTATTCATATCGCTTAAAACTTTGGCAAGATTTGCTAACTTTCTATTATATCTTGCTGATGTCCATTCTTTAGATCCGGAAGGTAAAAATTCTTCATCGTTTTTGTCTTTTGTATCCAGTGTATCAAAGAGATTTTCAACATTCCAACTTGCTATAAAAAGTGAATCAGTTTGAGCATTTAGTAAACTAAAACTCAATAAAAAAACAATAATTGAAATTTTCTTTAACATTTATTCCTCATTATAATAATTAAATTGCTGTGCTTTTGTTATATTCAAAAATAATAATTAAATCTCTTTACACTAAACTTTTCTTAAAAATTGGTGAAGATTATGAATTCGAATAAAACATTTGTAATAATTGATGCAATGGCATTGGCTTATAAAGGCTATTTTGCATTTATAAATAGACCTCTTAAGAATGCTAAAGGAGAACCCACTTCGGCAGTTTTTGGATTTCTAAATCAACTATTCAAAATTATTGAAGATACCAATCCAAATTATATTGCTGTTGCATTTGATACAAAAGAAAAAACATTTCGTCATGAACGATATGAAAAATATAAATCTAGCAGACAAGAGATGCCCGAAGATATGATTCCACAAATTTCTAGAATAAGAGAGATAATAGAAGCATTCAATATTCCATTATATATGGTTCCAGGTTATGAAGCCGATGATCTGATTGGTACAGCAGTTAAACGAGCTGAGAAAGAAGGTTATTCTTCTTATGCAATTACTCCCGATAAAGATTATATCCAATTAATTACTAATAATATTAGAGTTGTAAAACCTGGCAAATCAACTGATGAAATTGTAATTCTTGATGAGAAAAAAGTAAAAGAAGATTTTGGTTTTGAACCGATACAAATGATTGATTACCTTGCTTTGATTGGTGACAGTAGTGATGATATACCCGGTGTAGCCGGAATAGGTCCAAAATCTGCAACACCATTAATTCAAGAATTCGGAAGCATCGAAAGTATTTATAATAATCTTGATAAGATTGAGAAGAAAGGAATAAGAACCAAACTTGAAGAAGGCAAGGATAATGCATTTTTATCAAAAGAACTTGCAACAATAATTTGCGATGTTCCATTTGACTTCGATTTGAAAGATACTGTTTTTGAAATGCCTAATACTGAAAAGCTTCTTAAAATTTTTGCTGAATTAGAATTTAAGGTAATGGCAAAAAAATTAGATTCAATTATCAACAAACATTTTAATTCAGTTATTAATGTTGAAGAGGTTTACGAAGAACAAGTATCATCAGATAATTTTGATACGGATAAAGTAAAGTACAAACTAATTACTACAAAAAAAGATGCGGATATTTTAGCTTCAAAACTTTCTAAAGTTGACTTATTTGTGTTTGATACTGAAACTGATTCATTAAACATGAATGAGTTGAATATTGCCGGAGCTTCATTTTGTATTAAACCTGGAGAGGCCTATTTTATTGCTATTAACCCACTTAAATCTAATAATGATCTGTTCAGTGCCGATTTAAGCAACAGACTTCCGATTGAAGATTTCATAAAAATATTCAAACCAATTTTTGAAAATGAAAAGATTAAAAAAGTCTGCCAAAACGGAAAGTATGATATCGGAGTTTTAAGAAATTATGGAATTGAAGTAAATAGTTTTTATTTCGATACAATGCTTGCAAGTTATGTTTTAGATCCCGATCAAAAACATGGAATGGATGATTTATCTGAAAAGTATCTTAATTATAAACCAATTCCAATAATAGATATAATCGGTTCTTATAAAACTCCGGAAAAGATATTTGAAGCTGATTTAGATAAGCTCTCAAACTATGCAAGTGAAGATGCTGATATTACATATCAACTTTATGAAGTACTTGACAAGGAATTAAAAAACAACTCATTAGAAAAGTTAGCTTTTGAAGTTGAGTTTCCCTTAGTTGAAGTACTTGAAGATATGGAACGAGAAGGAATTAATCTTGACATTGACAGTATGCGCGAATTCAGTAAAGAACTTGAAGGTTACTTAAATAAATTAACCAAAGATATTTTTGCGCAAGCAGGAGAAGAGTTTAATATTAATTCAACAAAGCAGCTTCAAAATATTTTATTTGACAAACTAAAACTCCCTCCTACTAAAAAAACTAAAACAGGTTATTCTACCGATGCAAGATCATTGGAATATTTACAGAACCAGCATGAAATTATTGATCATTTATTGAACTATAGGCAAATTCAAAAATTAAAATCAACTTATGCTGATGCACTTCCTAATTTGATTAATCCAAAAACCGGAAGAATTCATACAACGTTTAATCAAACTGTTGCATCTACTGGGAGGCTTTCAAGCATCGATCCAAATCTTCAGAATATTCCTATCAGAACGGAAATGGGAAAAGAGATTAGAAAAGCTTTTGTTCCTCGCGATAAGAATCATACGATTTTGAGTGCTGATTATAGTCAAATTGAATTAAGAATAATGGCATCAATCTGCAGTGATGAAAATATGATAAATGCATTTAAAAATAATGAAGACATACATAGAAGCACAGCAGCATTAGTATTTAAAGTGAAGCCGGAAGAAGTTACTTCTGACCAAAGAAGAAAAGCTAAAGAAGTTAATTTCGGAATATTATACGGCATTGGCCCTTTTGGTTTAAAAACCAGATTGGGAATAACTCAAAATGAAGCGAAAAATGTTATTGATACTTATTTCGGTACCTTTAAAAATGTTAAAAAGTTTATTGATGATGCGATTATAAATGCAAGAGAAAAAGGATTTGCTGAAACTCTTTTGGGAAGAAGAAGATTTCTGCCGAATATAAATTCGAACAACCAGATGCTTAGAAGTTCTGCAGAAAGAATTGCCATAAATATGCCGATTCAAGGAACAGCAGCAGATATGATTAAATTGGCTATGATAAATATTTATAAAGAAATGAAGAAGCAGAAGTTTAAAAGTAAAATGATTCTTCAAGTACATGATGAACTTTTGTTTGATGCAAGAAAAGATGAACTTGAAGATCTAAAACCATTAGTGAAAGAATTAATGGAAAATGCTCTTAAACTAGATGTACCAATAACAGTGGAAATGGGAACTGGTGAAAACTGGCTTGATGCACATTAATTATCATTTAAGAAGAAATATATTAGTGCGCCAATGTTAATTTGCAGCAGACCAAATGCAGTACCGCTAATTAAATCAAGCTTTTCTGTTTGGTCTAATAAAGATTTGTCTCTAGACTTAATATATTCATCATATTTATTATCCGCTTGAATTTTGAAATACGCTGCTGTTGCTCCCAAAGCTACAGCAGTTCCTATCAAGGTTTCAAACAAATACGTTTCTAAAAAACTTTTGTTCTCTTTAACAAAATTACTCTCAAGTTTTACATAATTTATTTCTTTGGGTGAAATTAACTTTTGCGGATTATAATTTTCTTTTGTAATTAAAATATTCTGCGAACTTAATGATACAGATAACGGTGTATAGCCTATTGTTGAATCGTTAACAGTAACTTCGGCATCAGAAGGATAACTATCGATAAATACTTTGTTATCAATATTAAATTTTTTATCAAAGTAATTATTCTGTTCGCTTAATGTGAAAGAATATTCTTGAAACTCACTTCCCCATTCATTTTTATTTTCTTTAACAATCAGTTTATAATCACCGAATGGAAATGCTTTTTTAAATGATGAATAGAATTTTAATGAGTCATTTATAATTACAACTGAATTATCATTAGTTAATTCAATAGATATAATTCCTTTATTCTCTTGCGAATAAATGATTAGAGTATATAAAAATATTATGAAAATGATTTTAGTCATTTATAATTTCCAGCTTGTAAGCTACTATTTCTCCCCTATCAACTCCAACATAGATTTTATTGTCATAAAATACTGGGGACATTTTTACTTTTTCATTATAATTTTTTGAGCGAATTATTTTTCCATCTTGCTTATTAATAATGAGCAGTTTTTTATTAAGATCAGGTTGAATAATAAGATTATTAAATACTAATCCGGATGCATTAAATAATCCACCTGAATTAAACTGCCAGTTTATTTTTCCACTAGAATAATTAATTGAATAAAAATCTCCGTTCAAATTTCCGAAGTAAATATTTCTGTCATCTAAAATTGGAGTCATGACAATCTTATTATTTGAATCGAAGCTCCAAATAATATCACCATTTTCAGAATTTAAACAGAACAGAATCCCTTCATTATTTCCTAAAAACAATTTTTTATCTTTTATGATTATTCCGCTTTCAAAAACTGAATTGAAATCTTTTCGAAAATTAATTTTTCCGGTTTCATTATCTATTGATATTATTTCACCATTTGAGTTTGCAATAAAAGTATCATTTTTATCTGATGCCGGATCGCTAAGTGTTATGGCTTTGGTTTTGGTATTCCATAATTCGCTGCCAAGAAAATTATATTTTATTACTTCACCAAAATCAGTAACAGCAATAATTCCATCTTTTAATTTTATCAATTCATTACTAATACCGCCGTTAATCCTAATTGAGTTTATAATTTCTCCTTTAATGAAATCATAAAAGTAAAGTATTCCATAGTTTTCTTTAATCTGATTAACACAATATATTATTCTCATTCTATCAACTACAGCAGAATGAGATATTTGTCCGCTGCTTTTTCTAGCACCTAATTCTTTGCCATTATCTAGATTAAACCCAACAACATTTCCAGCTAACTCCGGTGAGAATAAAATATCTGCATAAATTGTTATTGAAGTATTTGTATTGCTTCCATATCCACTAGACTGCCATATTTCTTGAAGTGAATCACTAATTGAAATTGGATAATAAAAATTGCGTTGAGGAATATTTCCAAACTGATCATATTCATTTTGATTTATTAATGTATCCTTGAAAATAAGGTTTTTACTGCAGCTTATAATTACTAGTGATAAAGCAAATATGGAAATTAATCTTTTCATTAAAAATCCCAGCCAAAGAAAAATTGATAAAATAGTTTAGGCTGCAATTTGGTAAAATTCTGTTCTATCTTTTTTCCTATGTCATATCTAAATGTTATAAAACCTAAAAAGTTAATTCTAATACCCGTTCCAATGCTGCCAAGAGTTTCTTCATAATCAGTATCCCATGCATTACCGGCATCAAAGAATATTGCTCCACGAATATTTGTCACTCCAATTCCAAAAAATGGAAATTTAATTGCAAATTCATCAATCAATGGATAGCGAAGTTCAAGTGAAGAAAGCCACATCTTTTCTCCTCTTATCGAAAATCGATTCCATCCTCGTAAATCCCAGCTGCCTCCGGCAAAATATCTCCTCGCTTCTTTTCCGTCATTATAAAATATTGATGCACGAAGAGCAATACTTGTTCTAAACGCTAATCTGTAATAATATCTATAATCGGCAATTATTGAGTAGTAATTAACATTGCTATACTTGATGTCACTTGTATAACCTAAAAGAAATCTAAACCTTGAGCCGTCCAAAGGTCCGGTTGGTCCCCATAAAGAATTATCATGAACAAACGATATTGTATTTGTTACAAGTAATGATTTTCTGGTTAATAAACCATCTACAAGTTCTTTATCGGAATTTGCAACACTTACGGAAGTTTCTAATCTTTGAAATTTAGAGAATGGATAAAGCAGACTAAATATGCCTCCATAAGATCTTTCATAAAAGTATTCATCAGATTCTCTGATATCATAGCGTCTTCCGCTGAAATGAAAAACGCCGTAACCGTAATTTGTTCTAGCTTCGGAATTTACTCTAGTTAGCGCCACATTAAAGTTCGAAAGAAAATCTTCTCTAATTTCTGCTGTATTATAAACCATGAATAAATATTTATCATCCCCCAAAAGATCACTTAAAGAAAATATTGCTCCACCACGGGCTCCGTAAACAGGATCAGCTGCAACCTGGCTAACAGCATAGTCAAGCGTGTATTCTTTTTCATATTCTAGTTTTTCTTTTGAGGAAGGAAGTATGATTTTCTTAGCATTCCATTTTCCATATGCTTCTGAAATATTAAAATCAATAGATTGATTTTTCGTATTGTTAATTTCAGTCAAATCTACAATAAAAAATTGAAAACCGAATTTCTCAAACCCATTTACAACTAATTTATCATTCCCGATAAAATCATAATCCATAGCACTTGTTATAAAATTTGTTATTTGAGTGATTGATACTGGATTATGATTTTTATCTCTATCCAATCTCCAGATATTAAATGTGCCGTCATAATCACTGTTTATGTATAGTTCGGAGTAATCATCATTAAATCTTGGTTTAGAAATATTGCAGTCAAGATAAGTTGCATAATTTAGTTTTTTGTCTTCATCATTATATTCAAAGAGATTAAATCTTTGTTTGAATTTTCCTTCAGTTCTATCGGAGACAAAATAGATTTTACTTCCATTTTCATTAAAGACAGGATCTCTGTCACTATAATAATCATTAGTTATTCTATCTAAATAATTTTGAGTGAAATCATAAACAAAAATATCGGTGTAACCTTTTTTATCTATTGCAGAAAAAACGACTTTACTTCCGTCTTCAGAAAAATCAGCTCCTTCAATCGAAATAATATTGTCAAACTCATAACTCCCTATTATTTCTTCTTTGTCTATTGAATACAAGTGAAGAACATCTCTTGCTCCTCCTTTACTTGCAAATAATATTTTCCCATTATTTGAAACATCAAGAGTCGGTTTAAATAAATGAAGTGACTCAAATACTTCTTCTTTTTCACCTTCTATCAGTTGAACTGTTGATTCCACATTTTCCAAATCTTCATCTAAAATAATCTTATAAAGTGATGAATAACCTGTTCTGTTGCCAAGAAAATAAATCTCATTATTTTCATTATTCTTATAATATCTTGGAACAAAATTATATCCTTCATCAGTAATTTTATGTCCTTGAATATGCTGAGGAAGTTTATTTTCTAATAATGGAAAATATTTCTGCTTAAGTGAATATGACCATTTATTATCAATTTTATCAATAGGTTCGTTTAGAACAAATTCAAGTAAATCTTCAAAATCGATAAACCTCCAAAAGTTCTCCATAATTTGTAATATTTTATCTTCACCATATTCCTTTTTAACAAATTCCAGAAAGCTTTGTCCTTCTTTATACATTAAGTATGTGCCGTAAATTCTATTAAAATCTCTTAGACCTACAAATAAATCATTAATAACAACATCTCTCATAACCATTTCAGCTTGAGTGTCCCATTCAGTTGACCACACTTCAGCTAATCCTTCAATAAACCACAAAGGGGGCAATCTGTCAATTGGTTGTCTGTGATCTTTTAAGACATTATAAATTTTATTAGTCATAAAAACATGAACCAATTCATGCCAAATAACGTGTCGGAACTGTTCGAGAGAACCGAGATAAGGAATCACTACTCTTCCTTTTAGAAATTCGAAAAAGCCGCCAACCCCTTCCGGTATCATACCCGGAGTAATGTTAGTCTGTTGGAAATGCAGATGAGTATTATAAAATATTAGTGGAATTCTTCTGGTAACTACATTATTAAATTTTACTTTTAGATTTTCATAGGCATCTTCGGCATATGCAGCACCAATTTCCGCCATTTCTTCAAATTCAGAATAGTAGTAAATATCAAAATGCTCTGTTTTTAATATTCGCCAATCAAATTGATCATACTGAACTTTATTTCTACCGAAAAAATAAAATTGCGAATAGAGATTTGTGGAAAGGAACAATAAGAATAAAATTATATATGAATATTTTTTTATTTTCAAAAGCTACCTTGTATCCAGTAATTGGTTGTTCAACATTGTTATAATGTATTATCTATTCAAGGTAAAAAATATTATCTAATTTTTATTAGGTCAGATTTAGTTAAAAATATTTTTAGTTACATCCAGTAATTTACTTTCGTAAAAATTTTTCAATTTATGATTAATTTCTGGTTCTGTGCGTAGTTTTAAGCATTCATCTGCTAATCTTTTTGCTTCAGAATAATTTAGATTTCTG
The DNA here is from genome assembly GCA_002698995.1 of Ignavibacteriota bacterium. Taxonomy (GTDB): domain Bacteria; phylum Bacteroidota; class Ignavibacteria; order Ignavibacteriales; family Melioribacteraceae. The sequence goes on from PAAX01000019.1 coordinate 87,222, forward strand.
ATAAGTCTTTTGAGAAATGGTATTGCAGAAGGTGAAACACTGATTGCATCAAGTCCAAGTCCAACTAACAAAGGAATAGCAATCAAATCAGCAGCCATTTCTCCGCAAATCGTAATTTCAACTCCACCGGATTTGCCTTCTGTAATAATATGATTTAAAGTTCTAACAACAGCAGGATGAAATTCTTGATAAAGATTTGAAATAATATCATTACCCCGATCAACTGCCAGTAAATATTGGATTAAATCATTAGTACCTATACTGAAAAATGATACTTCATCTGCATATTCCTTTGCCATAACAGCCGCAGATGGTACTTCAATCATAATTCCAATTTTTATTTCTTCATCAAATTGAAGATTTTCGATTCTTAATTCCTGTTTACATTCTTCAATTAATTTTTTTGATTCTCTAATTTCTCTAATACTAGCAATCATGGGAATCATCATTTTAACATTTCTATGAATGCTTGATCTAAGAATTGCTCTTATCTGTTTTTTGAATAGATTTTTGTTATCAAGCAATAGTCTTACACCGCGCCAGCCTAAAAATGGATTAGGTTCTTGAACATCAACCGGTAAAACCTTATCACCGCCGATATCTAAAGTTCTTATAGTAACATCATTTGGAAATAACTTCTCTGCAAGTCCCTTATAAATTTTAAATTGTTCTTCTTCTTCAGGAAAAATATCATGCTCTTGAAATATTTGTTCGGTTCTAACTAAACCAATTCCTTCCGCTCCGTTCTGCATAACAAGGTCAATTTCATCTTGAAGATCAAGATTAGCAAGAAGTTTTATTTTTCTACCGTCTAAAGTTTCGGCAGGAAGATCTTTTAATGCAGATAATTCTGAATCAAGAAGTGATAATTTTTCAATCCTTTCCTTAAAGTAATTTAACTGATCACTATCCGGATTAATAATAACGTTTCCATGAAATCCGTCAACAATTATTAAATCACCATTTCTAATTTTGGCAGTTGCATCATGAAGTCCAACTACTGCGGGTATATTTAGTGATCTAGCTACAATTGCGGCATGTGAAGTTAATCCGCCATGATCCGTAACATAACCTTTAACGTTTACTCTAGAAAAAAGCACGGAATCAGCCGGAGTTAATAAAGGAGCAACAACATTTACATCATTTTCAATTCTTGAAATCCATTTTCTTTTTTTGATATTTCTAATAATTCTTTGTTTAATATCTTCAATATCATGTGATCTTTCTTTTAGATAGGTTTCGCTGCTTCTTCTCATCATTTTTTGATATTTCGATATTTCATCATCTACAATAAAATCAGGCGATTTTTTTTCATTCCTAATTCTATCTTCAATTTGCTTTATTAGAATCGGATCATCGAGAATCATTAATTGAGCTTCAAAAATTGCAGCACGATTTTCACCTAATTTATCAACTGCTAAATCAAATACTTTACGTAATTCCTTTTTCGATTTTTCCAAAGCTTGATGAAGTGAATTCAAAGCTTCATCAATATCTGTTATATCTTCAGGTATAACTTTTATTTCTTCTTTTGTATAAAGATGAGCGACAGCAATTGCAAGTCCGGGGGCTGCAGCTAAACCATGTAGAATATTTGATTTGTCATGTTTCACAATTCGTCAAATCCTCTTTTGAAATAGTCAACTATTTCCTGGGAAGCTTCTTTTTCATCTTCCCCTTCAAAAGTTAAAGTAACTTCAGAACCTTTTTCAGCAGCAAGAGTCATTACACCAATTATGCTTTTACCGTTTACATTAAGTCCGTCTTTGTTAATATAAAAATCACATTTGTATTTTGCTGCAAGTTTAACAATAGTAGCAGCAGGACGCGTATGCAAACCGGCATTATTAATAATCTTAATTTTATTTTCAATCATTATTTTATTCTGTTAATAAGAGCATTAGCAAGCCAGATAAATAAATTTCTTGTTTTTTCATCTTCTATAAAATTTACGGCTTTAATTGCTTTGTTTGTAAAATTAATTACTTCTTTACTTGTATCTGATATAACTCCCAATTCTTCATAATACTTTTTGAATTTTGGAATATCTTCCTTTTTACAACCTTTATTTTTAATTACAGATTCAAATTCCTTTTTAATCTTCCCTTTTGATTTCTCTAAAGCCTTCAAAAATAAATAAGTTTTCTTTCCTTCTACTAAATCACCGCCGATAATTTTTCCAAATTCGGCTTGATCAGCTGTAATATCAAGAAGATCATCTTGAAGCTGAAATGCCATCCCAAGATTTCTTCCATAAGCTTCTAACTGCTTGATTTCTTTTTTAGATCCTCCCGCTAATTGACCACCGATTGAACAGCACATTTCAGCCAATGCAGCTGTTTTTTTCTGTATCATTAATAGGTAATCATCTAAAGAGACAGATTTTCTATTTTCAAAATCTTTATCGTAACTTTGTCCTTCACAAATTTCAATTATTCCCTGCGTAAATGAATTCAGTACATTTTCACAATTACCTTTGCAGTCTTTTAGCAAATTTAAGTATGCTAATGCAATTAAATTATCACCCGCAAGAATTGCTGTACTTACATCGTATTTAATATGAAGTGTTTTTTGACCTCGTCTAATATCAGCGTTATCCATAATATCATCATGGACTAACGTAAAATTATGAAGCACTTCAACAGAAACTGCAGCATTGAGTACATCTTTAGATTTACCACCGATAGCCAACGCCCCCATAATTACAAGAAAAGGACGAAGTCTTTTTCCTCCGCTTTTCATAATATAACTACAAGGATCATATAAAGAACTCGGTTCTTTACCGTTAAATAAATTCTGAATTTTGTTTTCGATTTTTACAAGTTCATTCTTGTAATATTTTTCATATTGATTCAATAAATATCCTCAGTTTTTATTAGTCTGCATTTCTTTAATTCTTTTATGTTTGACGCACCATTTAAGTACATAACTTTTTTAACATTTTCAAACATGTAATGAATTTCATTAATAGTTTTTTCAATTCCATTATTTACAACGGATATCAAAATTGGTCTGGCAGATGCAGTAATATCAGCACCAAGTATTAATGCTTTTGCAATTTCAAAACCATTTGTTATTCCGCCTGAAGCAATTAATGTAAAATAATATTTCTTTTTAAGTTTATTAACTTCTTTTATGCAATATGTAGTCGGTAATCCCCAATTCCATAATTCATTTTCATTTGGAGAATTATTCCTCTTAAATTCTACGGCAGTCCAGCTTGTGCCTCCGGCACCGGCAACATCAATTCCTCTTATACCATTATCTAAAAGTAATTTTGCAGATTTTTTATTAATCCCTGCACCAACTTCTTTTACGATTAATGGAATGCTAATCTCTTTAGTTAATTTGTTTATTTTTTTTAATAATCCTTTAAAATTCGGTTCACCTTTTTCTTGAACAACTTCTTGAGCCGCATTTAAATGTATTACCATTGCATCGGCTTCTACCAAATCAATCAAGAATTTAATTGAATCATTATGATTGAGTTCGGAAATCTGTGCCGCTCCAATATTTCCAAGTACCGGAACTGATTTAGCATTTTGCCTTATTACTTTATATGATTTGTGAAATGAAGAATTTTCTAGCGCTTGTCTTTGGCTTCCAACTCCAATTGGTATTCCGATTTCATTAGCGATTACAGCAAGATTTGCATTTATTGCATTTGCTTCATCTGTTCCGCCTGTCATGCATGAAATTAAAAATGGATAAGTAATTTTTTTGCCAAAGAATTTTGAAGATAAATCAATTTCATTGTAATCAATTTCAGTAGCTGCAAAATGATCAAAATGATATTTATCAAAACCATTTGTTTTGTTGTTAAACACCACAGATTCATTTAGACATAAATCTATATGATCTTTTTTTCTTTCAGATGTGGTATTAATTTTATCTTCCAAATAGTTCACAATTTTTTGATTAGAAATATAGCATTTTTGATTTAATTAATTCGATTCCCTTTTTACCAAATTAATTTTTCATTTTCAAAAATTTCTTCAATAGTTACTTCTTTCTTTACTGAGTTTGTTAAAATAATTTTTTGTGATTTCAGCAAATCATTCTTATTTATTTCAGTTTCAATACAATTATTTTTTTTAATGAAATAGTCCCGATATACTCCATTCAAAATTCCGCTTTTTATACTAGGCGTATGCCAAATATCATTAATAAAAAGAAAAATATTTGTAATTGCTCCCTCAGTTAATTGATTTTCATCATTGAAATAAATTACATCGAAGTAATTATCTTTTCTAAATAACTCTAATTCCTTGTTGTAAAGTTCACGATTGGTTGTTTTAAAATATTGAAATCGATTTTTCGCATTTATCTTATTTCCAGAAATAACAATTTTATTAGATTGAAATGAAATCTCTTCTGAAATATTAATTTCTGTATGTCCATCTTTCCTTAACATAAGTTTTATCTTATACTTTTTATTTAGATCAAGTGCATTAACAGCATCAATAATTTTATTGATAATTTTAGCTGTATTAATTTTGAAAAGAAAATAATCAGCTGCATTTTTTAATCTTTTTATGTGTTCGTCAATTAAAAATATTTTACCATTTTCAAATAACATCGTTTCAAACAATTCAAAATATTTATCAGTCTTAACCAAGAAATTACTCTTTAAATTAACTTCGGAAAATTCTTGCTGTCCATCACTATCCCAAACAATTCCGCTTCCTAAACCAATTTCACCTTTGTTCATTTTATCCAAAATAATTGTTCTTATAGCAACATTAAAAGTAGATTTATTATTTTTTATCAATCCGATTGCACCGGTATATATTCCTCTCTCTGAATTTTCCAATTCATGAATAATTTCCATAGTTCTAATTTTAGGAGCACCAGTAATAGAACCGCATGGGAATAAGTCTTTTATAATTTCTGAATAATTAACTTCATTAAGCTCAGCACTTATTTTAGAGGTTAACTGATAAATTGTTTCATATTTCTCAATATCATAAATAGAATCAACTTTTACGGAATTAAACTTTGCTAATTTTCCAATATCATTTCGAAGAAGATCAACAATCATTACGTTTTCTGCTCTATCTTTTATACTCTGTTTAAGCAAATCTTTTTGTTCAATATCATTTTCTAGATTTATTCCTCTTTTTATTGTTCCTTTCATTGGGCGAGATTTTAAAATATTATCTTGTACCGAAAAGAAAAGTTCAGGAGAAATTGATATAACTAATTTATCTTCATCATTTATTATAGCTGAATATTTTGTAGACTGATTAAAAATTAAATTCTGTATAAAATTTATTAATGAACCACTAAAATTAAAATTTGCTTTTACTGTGTAATTAACTTGGTAAGTATCCCCTTCTTTGATGTAATCTTTTATTCTACCAATCTTTTTTACATAATCTGATTCAGTTTCATTTAACTGAAAACTGCTGATAGAAAAATCTTGTTCAAAATTATCAAATTGAATTTGTGAAGAATCTATTTCGTTTACTTCATTTGAATCAAATGTTAGAAATTTCATCAATGGTTTCTTGCTATTTATGTAGGTACTGAATTTATCTTCTAATAAATAACCTGCTTCATAATTAATTAATGAAAGGACTATCTTATTATTTTTTATATTATCATCTACAGACTTAAGTTTACAATCCAATTCTTTTTTATTGTTAACGCAAATAATTTCTTCAACATTATTTAATAAAAATGATTTTGCATTTTCATCAAAATAAGATGAAGTATAAAGTAAAGCTTTAGCTTTACCACAAATTACTTCGTTTATTAATTCAGAAAGTTTATACATAATTGAGAATTATTTTAGATCAATAGAAAATAATAATTTGTTATTTTAAGCATTGTTTAAAATATGAAATATGGAATTAGATATGAAAAAACCTAGTCTATCCTTTTGGCAAATTTGGAATATGAGTTTTGGATTTTTTGGAATTCAATTCGGTTTTGCTCTTCAAAATGCAAATGTAAGTAGAATATTTGAAACACTTGGCGCTAATATTGATGAAATTCCAATCTTATGGATAGCTGCTCCTGTAACCGGATTAATTGTTCAACCTATTATTGGACAAATGAGTGATAGAACCTGGAACAGATTAGGAAGACGCAGACCGTATTTTCTAATTGGAGCTATTTTAGCTTCAATAGCACTTTTTATTATGCCTAATTCGCCCGTTCTTTGGATTGCAGCGGGTATGCTTTGGATTATGGATGCATCAATTAATATTTCAATGGAACCTTTTAGAGCATTTGTCGGAGATATGCTCCCTTCCGAACAGCGCACAAAAGGATTTACAATGCAAAGCTTTTTTATTGGGACCGGTGCTGTAATTGCTTCTGCTCTGCCTTATATAATGACTAACTGGTTTAATATTACTAATACAGCTCCAGAAGGTGAAATTCCTTTATCGGTAAAACTTTCATTCTATATTGGCGGTGCTGTTTTTCTTTTAGCTGTATTATGGACTGTTTTTTCCTCAAAAGAATATTCTCCGGAAGAATTAAAAAAATTTGAAGAATATGAGAAATCTGAAACAAACTCTGCGAATGCAAATTACCATGAAAAAATAGACTCAAAGGTAATGTTAAATAAAGGACTTATTTGGTTTATTGTAAGTACAATCTTATTTCTCCTTTTTGAATTTTTTATTTACATGGATTATGGTTTAATGGTTTTCTTTGGAAGCGGAATTACTTTTGGACTTCTGCAAATTTTATCATCATTCTTAAATAAAACTTCTCAAAATGAAAACGGACTTGTAACCATAATAAGTGATTTATATAAAATGCCGAAAACAATGAAACAATTGGCATATGTACAATTTTTTTCATGGTTCGCTTTATTTGCTATGTGGATTTATACTACTCCGGCAGTAACAAGACATATTTATAATGCTACAGATACATCATCCGCACTTTATAATCAAGGTGCTGATTGGGTTGGTGTTCTTATGGCAGTATATAATGGTTTTGCCGCAATAGCTGCTTTTGCAATCATGTGGCTGGCTGCAAAGACCAGCAGAAAAACCGTTCACATGATTAGCCTAATTATTGGGGGATTAGGACTACTCTCCTTTTATGTTATTAAAGATCCAAATCTTCTTCTTGTTTCAGAACTTGGAATCGGTTTAGCTTGGGCTTCTATTCTAGCTATGCCCTATGCAATTTTAGCTGGAGCACTTCCGGCGAATAAAATGGGTGTTTATATGGGAATTTTCAATTTCTTTATTGTTATTCCTCAAATAACCGCTGCAGCAATTTTAGGCTTTTTTGTTAAATATCTTTTTGAAGGACATGCAATATATGCACTTTTACTCGGTGGTTTATCTATGATTTTAGCAGGACTTTTAGTTCTAAGAGTTGATGATGAAAACTAAGGATTTTAATCTTGCATTTTGATTATAAAGAACATTATAAAATTGATTCAAAAGAATTCGATTATTTTGAAGAAAGATTTGGCGCTACCGAACATGATGAAAGAAGATTAAGAGAATATATTGTTTCGGAAATTGAATTAGATTTTGAATCTGTTTTGGATGTTGGTTGCGGCAGAGCCTGGATTGCAGATTACTTTCTAAGGAAAGGTAAAAAAGTTATCTCTTTGGATATATCTGTTACAAATCCTAAAAAAGCGTTGGAAATGTATCCTTCTCCAAATCATTTTGGTTTAGCTGCTGATTCTTTTAAGCTTCCTTTTAATGATAAATCATTCGACCTTGTTATTGCAACAGAAATAATTGAGCATGTAGTTGATCCAAAATTATTTATCAACGAATTATTTAGAACACTTAAACCGGGTGGGATACTGATTATTTCTACTCCATACAAAGAAATACTTAGGTATGTTTTATGCATTCACTGCAATCAAAAAACTCCAATAAATGCACATCTGCATTCATTTGACGAACATAAATTAAAGTCTTTATGCGAAGACTCAAATCTAAATAAAACAGAAGTGAAGATATTTGGCAACAAACTTTTAATTTTTTTGCGGACTTACATCTTTCTGAAATATCTGCCATTTAAAGTTTGGAAAGGAATAGATCGGTTTGCTAATTTGATTTATAACAAACCGATCCATATAATAGTTAAATATTCTAAAAAGTCTTACTAAAAGATAATTCAATCACATACTTTTTAGAAGTATTATCGCTTGCTTTGCTGTAATCAAATAATGTTAATTCAACTTTTCTTTGCGCTGATTTAACGTTTTCCGTCAACGTAGTTTTTAATTCATTATAATCACTGTTTTCAATTATTTTTGACTTATTCTCTTTCCAATCTCCCAATCCGCATTTTTTCATCAATTGTAAATATTCACTTTTTTTCTTTTCCGCATCATTTTTATTATCTGTTTCAAAAAGTCTAAGATTAACAGTTACAGTTTCTTCATCAAGATATGAATCCAGAATTAAATTGCTTTCCCCCAACTGTTTTTTAGGATTCTGTAAGAAAACAAAATATGCATTAGTATGCTTTAATAGAAATTCTATGTAACCGCAGAGTTCATTTTTTCCAGTATACTTAAGCATACTGTTTGAAGCAATTGCATATTGAAAATAGTAATTTCCCAAAGAGTTTGTTCTATTAAGAACATAAAGAAAATATGAACCGCTCTTTTTAATTTTTGTATTTATGGAAACTAATCCATCTTCGTTTCCAAAATCTTCGGCAATAACTTTACCGGTTGAATCAGCTACAGCAACAATTACAGGTAATTCTTCAGAATAAGCCATAAAATATAGATTTTCACCATTATTTAAGTATAATTGAAATCCATCATATCTGCCAAACTCTGCTTTCTGATCATCGGTAATTGTTAATCTACCTTTATCAGAAAAGAATTCAATATAATCGTTCTTTTGAGCTGAAATAATTGTTGCAAATAATAATATTACAAAAAAATATTTTTTCATTTTAATGACCACCACTTACTCTAAATTCTTCTTTTTTCGTCTTCTTATTCTCTTTTACTAAAAGCCAAAGCACTGCAGAAACTGCTAGTGTTGCACCGCTTATAATAAAGATTAAGTTTTTATCTATTGCATTTTGGATAAATATTCCAAGTGCTAAGCTAACAAACAACTGAGGAAGAACTACAGAAAGATTAAAGATTCCCATAAAGAATCCCATCCTGTTTTTATTTACTTTTTCTGACATAATTGCAAAAGGAAGACTAACAATTGCAGCCCATCCAACTCCAGCAACTCCCATAAATATATATAAAGATAAAACCGTACTAGCGAAAAATGCAATTCCAAAATAACCGATTGACATGACTAATAATGCTAATAAGTGAGTTTTAACACGACCAATTCTTTCTGTAATCGGTTCAAGTACAAATGCCGGAAATATTGCACCAACACCATTCAAAATTAAAAACGAAATTGCCAATATTTGTCCTGTTTCATCATCGGAAACCGGATTTAATTTTTGCTCAACAAAACCGATCATATAAACAAACATTGTTTGAACACCAATCCAGGAAAAAGAATGAGCAAATAAAAGCATAAGAAAATCTTTCCAATTAGTTTCTGTTGCTTTTGCTTGAGAATTTTCATCTTCCACTTCCTTTAATTCTCTTGGTTCTTCAATAAAAAACATCGGAATTATTGAAAAAACAGCGACAAGGAAAACACCAAAATAAATTAAAAAGTAATTGCCGAATATTGCACCAATTGCATAAGCCAGCATACCAAAGGTTCCGGAGATTGTCTGCATCCAAGTGTAACCTTTTGTTCTTGGAATTCCTTCGGGAGTAACATCGGCAATAATTGATCTAGTCGGATTAAAGCTAATGTTAATAGCTAAATCTAAGGTTAGAGCAACAAAAACTGCTACAATAATTATGTTAGAAAATCCAAAGAAATCACTTATTGCACCAATATTAGGAAGAGCTAAAAGCATCAAAGCTGCTAAAGTACCACCGATTAAAATAAACGGTCTCCTTCTTCCTTTCCAAAACCAAACATTATCACTAATTGCACCAACTATAGGCTGTCCAATAATTCCGGCTAAAGGTCCTGCCGCCCACACAAAACCAATTTCATGAAGATCTAAATTATATTGAGTTCTCATTAACCAGCTTAATGCGGCAATTTGAATTGAAAGTGCAAATCCCATTGCAGTTGCGGGTAATGATAATAAGGAATAAAAAATATTGGAAAGCTTCTTTTGAATTTCTAGCATTTTTCACCAATAATTAATAATTAAAATCTCATAAAAATATTGAATAGAAACTAATATTAAAAGTTAAATCAGCTATTTTATGTTAATATTTGTTGCAGCATAACTTATATTTGTAAGATTGTTTTTAACGGATTTTATTATGTCAGAAAGTATTAAAGAAAAAAATATTACGACTAATAGAAAAGCTAGGCATGATTATCATATTGTGCAGACTTTTGAAGCCGGTATAATGCTTGTTGGAACCGAAGTTAAAGCTTTAAGGCAAAATAAAGCGAGCTTGACGGACAGCTACGCAAAAATTGTAAATAATGAAGTCTGGCTTTTAAATGCAAATATTAATGTTTATGATCACGGAAATATTAATAATCATGAGCCTTTAAGAACACGTAAGCTTCTATTAAATTCAAGAGAAATTAGAAAGCTAAAAAGTTATACGGAACAGAAAGGTTATACTTTAATTGCACTTAGACTATATTTTAAAAACGGCAAAGTTAAAGTGGAACTTGGAGTTGCAAAAGGTAAAAAAGAATATGATAAGCGGGAAACAATTGCCAAAAAAGATGCCGCTAGAGATTATCAAAGAAAAATTAAGTTATAAAGGAGAATTGTCTTGAGTTCAAAAAATCTTTTTCCTCCATTAAATGAACAAATGGATTTGATAAAAAGAGGTACTGTTGAAATAATTCCTGAAGATGAATTAGTTCAGAAAATTAAAAAATCAATTGAAACCGGAAAAAAGCTAAATATAAAATTAGGCTGCGATCCGACCAGACCTGATCTACATCTAGGTCATTCTGTAGTATTAAGAAAGCTAGCTCAATTTCAATCTTTAGGTCACCAAGCAATACTAATAATTGGTGATTTTACAGCAATGATTGGTGATCCTTCAGGAAGAAATTCTACTCGTCCCCCTTTAACTTTTGAAGAGACAAGAGAAAATGCAAAATCCTACATTGAACAAGCAGCTAAAATATTAGATAAAGAAAAGACTAAAATTGTATTTAATTCAGATTGGTTAAGTAAAATGAGCTTTGAGGATGTAATTAAATTATCCTCTAAATATACGGTTGCAAGAATGCTTGAAAGAGATGATTTCACAAAACGATATAAAACCGGTGTTCCGATAAGTATGCATGAAATTTTGTATCCTTTAGCACAGGCAATGGATTCTGTTGCTATTGAAAGTGATGTTGAATTAGGTGGAACAGATCAAAAATTTAATTTACTTGTCGGAAGAGATATTCAAAGAGAATATGGTGTTGAACCTCAAGTGATTATAACAATGCCGTTACTTGTTGGAACAGACGGAACAGAAAAAATGAGTAAATCTTATGATAACTATATAGGTATCTCAGATACTCCACAGGATATTTTTGGTAAAACTTTATCTATCCCGGATAATTTGATTTACAATTATTATGAATTAGCTACAGATATTTCTAATGAAGAACTATCACAAATTAAATCAGATTTGGAAAATCCAGAGGTTAATCCAAGAAATACAAAAAGATCTTTGGCATTAAGATTAGTTGAAATGTATCATTCTAAGGAAGCTGCAATTCAAGCTCAAGAGGAATTTGATAAGATATTTATTAATAAAGGAATTCCCGATGAAATATCGGAATATAAAGTTCAAGCTGCTGAAATTTCTATTTCGGATTTAATTGTAGATTCCGGTTGTGCCCCATCAAAAGGTGAAGCGAAACGCTTAATAAAGCAAGGGGGTGTAACTATAGATGGAGAAAAAATTACAGATTCTTCTATTTCAATAAAAATTGAAGATGGACAAATATTAAAAGTAGGTAAAAGAAAGTTTGTGAAGTTGGTTTTGTAATATTTAGTTTACTGTTAGAGACGCAGCGAACTGCGTCTCTGCAAAAAAAATTATTTCAACAGCATCAATTTCTTTGTAATTGAATTCTGACCAGTCGTTAATGTATAGAAATAAATTCCACTTGATAAATTATCCGCTCTAAAATCATAAATATGTTTACCTGCTTGGGCTTCACCATTAAATATTGATGCTACCTTTTCACCTAATAAGTTATAAACTGATAAATCAACATATTGAGTTTGAGGAACAAAGAAACTAAAAGTAGTAAGTGGGTTAAAAGGATTAGGATAATTTTGATATAATTCTATGTCGTTAGGATATAGATTATTTTTATCTTCAATAGAAGTAATAATAGGAATTACAAATTCTGTAGTTCCACCTAATTCGTTATATCTTTTCTTAAATTCCTGCATATATTGATTTGCAAGATAAACATCATGAATGATAAGAGTATTTTCATCATTATCTTCATTTGCCGATCTTGACCAATTATGAGAACCTGTAATAAGTATCGGATCGGATGAATAATAAGAAGCATCAACTAAAGCATACTTATGATGTAATTTTCCGCTACCGGAAAAGGCAAATACTTCCGCTCCATCTAAATTAACTAAATAAGAAAACTCAGATCCATTAACATTAATATCATTTATAATTCCACGTATATCTGTAATTCCATTAATATTTCTATTCAAAATTGTGGTATATAAAGGATCAGAAGTAAATACTAAAAGAGAAAAATACATTGAGCTGTCTGCAGTAGCCAAAGCTGAACTGATTTGAGATTCTGTATTATCAGAAGGACTAAAATATAATTTAACTTCCCTGCCGCCAATATTAAAACTATGTGTTGTATTATCTGATTTATAAGGACCGAATTTAGCATTACTTACACTTGGATTATCGGTATTACTTCCCCACATCTCTTCAAATTCAACTGTATATGCAGAAGCAAGACTTGGATCATTAATTTCTATTACATTATTTCTCCAATCCAATTCTAAAGATGTCCAGTTCCAAGAACCTGTAATAACCCAGTCATTATTCGGATCTTCATCTCTTGCGTCAATAATTGCAAATTTATTATGCATTATACCGTCAATCGGTGGACGCTGACTCATTTTTATTCCGGCATTCAATAATTCTTGAATGGAACTTTGTACAGTTCTGTTATCATAAACTAAACGAACTTTTACACCTCGATTTTTTGCAGCAATTATTGCATCTGGAATTTGGCTTATTCCAAAAAAACTATATAGAGCTAAATCAATTGAGTATACTGCCGAATTAATTCTATTTATAACCACAGAAGGAAAATCAGCATCTCCTTTTGCTGCATTGCCGGGTAAAGCAACTGTAGTATCAACCGAAAAATTAAAGTAAGCATTTATTGTTCCGGTTTCCGGATTATCAGATGCTGTATAAACAGAAAGAATATCACTTTCACTTACACCGCTTTCATTTTCCGACATTGCCTTAAAGTAATATTTTGTTAACGGTTGAAGTTCTGTAATTTCAACGATGTGATTTGTAGTACTTTCATCAATTTCAACAGTTCCAACTTCCAAGTCCGTTGTTGTTCCGTATTGAACTTTACTATCCCCTTCTCTTGCTGTATTAAAATAGACTTTAAAAGAAGAAGGAGTAATATTTGACGCAATTACAGAACCAATAATTAACGGTTGATTTCCTGTAGCAATATCAACCAATCTTCTTGGCATTAATTGATAACCGGAACTGTGCGGAGGACTAGGATCATATTGACTTAAAACGCCAATGATATCAATAGAACTAGAAGGAATATTTGTACCGACAATATCACTTACATCTGTATCAATTCTTATTTCAGAAGTTCCTGTTCCATCTGAATAAGAATAATTAGTATTTCCGGAAAATGTACCGGAAGCATTTATTGTAACATTATTTATTCTTATCAGTTTACTTTCGTATAACTCAACACCATTCCAATCTTGATTTAATATCTCAGATACAGTTACAACTTCAGGTTCAGGTTCTCCAACATTGCCATGATTGATAAAACTGGATCCGCTGGAGGAATAACCGAATTGTGTCAATCCATTGAAATGTGTTAAAGTGGAGGTAATTGTAACAGAATCACCAATTTGAACTTGACCTGCGAAACCACTTCCGTAAATTGATAACCCGGCTGTTTCATCTTGAATAGAAGCGGGACCATTAAAACCAAGCTGTGTAGTTGAGGTTACAATACCACTGACTGTAAATTGTTGATCCATATTTACAGGAACACCGCTTGAGTTATTTCCTCTAATTTCTGCAATTGGAGTTTGGGCAAATAAAATAGAAAGGCTGCATATTATTGCAGCCAAAAAAAATTTCATTTTATACATGATTACCTTTTAGTCTAATTCTGTTGAAAGAATATATCTTAAAATCCTGTCGTTGTTTGTATCAACTACATACAATGTTCTATCATAGTAGGCAACTGCATGAGGACTGTCAAAAACTTCATTTCCACCAAAACCTTGAAGAAGATCACCGGCAAAATTAAATTTATAAACACTGTCTTTTGCGGCATCGGCAACATAAATATTATCTGCTTCATCAATTGCAACACCTTCCGGCTGATCAAATTTTCCAACAGTCATTAAATCTGATGAGAATGCTTGTAATTTACTTACATAACCGGTAAATAAAACAGTTTCAACCCATTGAAGCCATTGTACTTTAAAGCTGTTTTCTCCTTTAAGTGCTACAACTATATCAAGACTGTTTTTATTAAATGATTTTATTGAAGTTAATTCATTTGCGGAAACCAATCCTGTACCGTTTGGACTTACTTGCGGTACCCTGCCTAACAAAGTATCTTTTGTTGCTCCGTTATTCAGTTTCTTTACTTGAAAAATCAATAAAGAATTGTCCGGATCAATTGGTGATGAATTAACCGGACCTGTACGAGCAATATAATATGAGTTATCTGAAAACACAGTAACACCGGTATATTTTCTGTCCGGTCTTGAAAAATCAAAAGCAGTAGCAGGAAGAATAGTATCTACCTTTGCATTGGCAATTATATGCTGAGCTTCTACTAAGTTCATTTTATAAACAGCACTATAAGTATTGCCTGAAGATTCATCATATAACTCGCCGCAAACAATAAGGTTTAACCTGTGATCCTGTGCTATAGCAACTGGTTTGGGAATTTCTTTATAACCTAAAATTTGTCCGGCGACATTCATCATAACAATTCTATCGTTTTCCGTATCGGCTACATAAATAAAAGTCTCTCTACCAATAATCATATCCTGCGGTTTATTAAATCCATCCCAAATTGGAAACTGCTGAATATAAACAGTGTCGCCAAAATTTGAATTATCATTATTTGATTCAAAAACAGTAGGATCACTGAACTTATCAGTGCAAGCAAAGACAAATAAAAGAATTAACGCAGTAAATAATAATTTTTTCATAATTGATTAAAAACCTAATAGTAATGAAAATCTATGAGCTGAACCTAATCTTTCAAAGTTAGCGAAAGCATAATCAAAAGTTACATCAGCAATTCCAACCGGAACCTTAACGCCTGCACCAAATGTAAAATCCTGTTCATCCACATTTAATTTATAACCCCCTCTTGCAAAAAATATTTCTTTCCATGAATATTCAATACCGGTAGAAACATTTTCACTATTATCGTTAGGATGGTTTAACTGAATTGATGTTGTCAATCTATGAGTTTCAGTTTGATATGGCTCCATAGCAAAACCTATTCTAAACATAGTTGGAGGCGAAAATGACTGCCATTCAGATTTTTTTCTATTTCCAAATAGCACTACTTCACCATCGGGAGCCAATTCATTTCCAAAATTAGAAATAGCAACTGCAAATCTTGTTGTACCTAAACCGGTCCAATAAAAAGTTCCTAAATCTATCATTACTCCGCGCATCTTTAACTTATCGAGAGTTTCTTCGATATATCTGACAGTTGCGCCAAAACTAAATTGTTCGGTCATCTTTCTTGAATAAGTTAAAGCAACTGCAATATCACCAAAACCAAAATATTCACCTGTTCCAAAGGGCATAACTTCGGTAGTGACAGGCATATCATCCATATGAAGAGTAGTAAAGGAAAGTCCCACAACATCATTTGGAGAAAGATGATAAATCCCGCCGATAAATTGATGTTTAATATCAACAACCCATTCATTATGTGAAATTAAAATTTCATTTGATTTGGAATGAACAATACCTGCCGGGTTCCAGTATAAAGCTGAAGCATCATCAGCAATTGCCACAAAAGCATCTCCCATAGCAGAAGCTCTTCCGCCAACACCAATTTTTAGAAACTGAGCAGTTGAAATACCGGCTCGTTGTCCGCCGAGTGTTGGAAATAACTGCCCTTTAACTGATAAAGGAGCAATTATAATTAAAAGTATTAGTAGAGTTTTTTTCATAATCTAGAATCTTAAACTAAGTCCAAATTTTATATTTCTTCTTGTTAAATATCTTGCCGGATTATAAGGATAAGCAGATATTGGTGCTTGTAAATCAGGGTATAACGGATCATTCCATGAAGATGGTGTTGGATCCCCCTCTTCATAAGCTTTTCCCGTAGCCGGATTAATAATAGCAGAATTTTTAGTATCCAAAACATTATTTATTTCTGCAAATATCGAGAATTTAAGTCCGGCAAATGTAAAGTATTTCTCTATATTGAAATCTATATAAAACCAATCATCTCCAATTTCGCTGTATCTGTTGCTTCTATCGGAAACATATTCAGGTCTTCCATCAGTATCATAACTTCCGGTAAAGGTTGCAGGTGTGTATCTTTTACCTGATTGGAAAAACATTCTTGTATAAATATTTATATCATCAAGAATTCCAGGTGCAAAACCAAATAAAGGTTCATTTTTCGGAATATAAAAACTTGCTGAAGCAGATACTGTAAAAGGTCTGTCCCAAGAAACAAATTCTTCTTTAATTGATTCTTCTAAATCACCTCTTAAAACTAAAACACCTTCATCAGCAGAAGAACTTTTTCCGGTTACAATTGCATAGGATGCACTAAACATACCGGTAAACCATTTGCCAATTCTCTTTTTATATTCAAGTTCAAGTCCTCTAGAACGGGCATAATCTTGGTTTGCGTAAGTGATAAAAGATTCTGAAGCAAATCTTGGATTACTAATTTTAGCAGTTCTTGTTCTTACGTAATCAAAAATATCTTTGTAATAAGCAGTTATAGTTAGAACATCATTTTGTGAAAATTGAGTTTTTAATCCAAGTTCATATGCTACTGTTGTTTCCGGTTTTAAGTTTGGATTACCAAAACGCTGGAATGAAGACTGAGCATTTGAAGGACTCAATTTTGCATAAACAAATTGCGGACGAGGCCATTTATTGAAATGTCCATAACTAAAGAATAATATTTGATTATCAGTTACAGGATGAGATATACCTAATCTAGGTGATAATCTTGCTTTAAATCTTCTATTTCCAAACCAACTGAAAGATTCTTCATTATATCGATCTCTAATTTCATCCGGAATTGTAATAACATCAGGATTATCAACTGCATCATCAACATATTTACCTGGAAACCAGTAATCTATTCTTAATCCGAAATTAAGAATCATACCGCTGAAATTAATGTTATCCTGAGCATAAAAAGAACCTTTAGCAGGATGAACTTTATAAATATCATTATTAAGCCCTAATTGACCAATCCAAGGTTTATAGATATCAAAAACCTGCATTTCTTGGAAGATCATATTAAAGCCGGCTTTGAATTTATTTTTTTCATCAAAGAAACTAGTTAAATCCCCTTTAATTGAAAATTCTTCAATAAAGTGATCACGCCATGTGAAAGGATTACCAACATCCCAAAAGCCGTCACCGGGTATAACTCCAATTGTATCCCTATTAAGATTGTAATATTCTATCGGAAATGTTACAATATCTTTCGGTTCAGCATACTCATACCAAAATTTTCCATTTGCATCTGCTCTTAAGTTTGAAAAGAAGTGATTAAACTTAAGTTCATAAAATGTTTTCGAATTTAATGTGTGAGTCCAGCTTATCGTATTGTATTTATTGTTGTGTGTAAAAGTATTTGCGTTATCTAAAATATTTTGAAATTCATATTGATAACCTGGACTTGGTTCAACGTATTCCAAATTTGACTGTAATGACTGTGAATTTTGGTTTATACTTACAGATTGATTATAAGAATACTGAAGTTTCATAGTTGGACTAATACTGTAAGTTAATTTACCTAACCAGAACCAGCTGTTCTCTGCACGAGGAGCAAATCTACTTCCAAAAAATGTTGAAGAAATTAATTGATCTGCAACTGACTTATTCATTCCTTGTGTAATACCGTCACTTAAACCCATATAAAAACTGCCGAAGAAGGATAATTCGCCTGGTAATTCTAATCCTAATGCGGGCAGAATGTAAGAAGTTATAGGTTCCGGACCGGATAAGTTTGCTTCAACAATATCAATATTAAAAACATGATCTGATTCTCTTTGTCCAAGATTATCTCTTTTATAAGATACATAACCTGAAAATCTTTCACTTCCTTCTCTTGTTCTAACGTTAACGATTCCGGAAGTAGCCTGACCAAATTCTGCATTAAATCCGCCGGTTATAACTTCAACTTCTTCTATAGCATTTGAACTCAACTGTAATCCAAATCCGGTTCCCGCTAAAGGATCCTGAACAGATACACCATCAAGTAGAAAAGCATTTTCATAAGAACGACCGCCGCGAATGTGAATTGCGTTATCTGATTGAATAACACCAGCCTGCTGTGTTACTAAATCTTTAACGTTTTCAACAACCGCCATTTCAATATCTTCTCTTGAAATAGTTTTTTTACTTTGCGTTTCTTCAACATCAACAAGTGGCTTATCTCCAACTACAATTACATCTTGATCAAGAGTCAATGCTGATTCTTCAAGTTTCATATCCAATTGAATAGTTCTATTTGCAAAAACTTCCGTTCCGGTATACTGCATTGTTTTATATCCAATAAAGGATACCTCAACCGTATAAATTCCCGGAGAAATATTAGATATGATATACTTACCATTAAAATCGGATGCTGCACCGTAATAGGTTCCTTTAAGAATAATATTAACACCTGGTAAAGGATCACCGGTTTTAGCATCAGTCACAGTACCTTCAATTTTACCGTTTTGTGCAAATAAAACAGCATTAAAAAGTATTATGAATAGTACTTTAGAAATTATTCTCATAATACTAAACCAAATTCTTGTTTAAATATTTTTTCTAATAAAGCTTGAACTGAACCATCAATTCCGTCAACTCTATGCAGAGCTAAACCGAAATAAAATAGTTTTTTATCTTTACTTCTAAAAGCAATTGTTTTTTCTGTAAGATCATTATCATTAACTTCATATAATCTATCGGCACTTCCCTGCGATACTTTAAATGTTCTAACATTTGAATGAGAACGTGAAGTCATTAAATTCGGATAACCGTCAACTAATGAATTAACTTCAACATTTGTTGAAACGATACCTTCAAAGTAAATAGAATCTACCGTTAAGAAGCTTTTCATAACAGCATCATCAACAATATCAGGAAGTTGGAACGAGAAGCAAATCTTACCACCGTTAGTAATGTAAGGCTGAGTTGCTGCCGAAGCTAAATCAAAAGATGGATTATTAGAGAACCAGAAAACAGCATTAAACAATTTTAAAGTTTCTAAAAATGTTGTACTTTGATAAGGAATAACATCCCCTCTTAAATCCCATAAATCGAAATTTTCTCCGTTAGTAATTGAAGTAAATTTCTCGCTATAATATTCATTAGGATTATTACTCAATGTCTCTCTGAAATCATCAATCAATAAAATCTTTCCTTTTGGTTTTTTAACAAACCAATTAGAAGAAGAATCCGGTAAAGAAATTATTTCACTAGAAGCTCCCGAAATATCAGTAGCTTTAACATAAATTCTATTATTATCATCAAGCTTTAATCCCGGCAACTTAACACTTGCAGGTCTATTTGGAAGTCCGTCAATGTAAATATCCATATCAGGATTATTTACAGAGAAATCATTTGTTCTAATAGTAACAATTCGAATATTGCCGTCAATAGGAACAAAATTATTTGTATCATTAAGGGCAATGTAAATATGATTAATTGATTCTATTCCATCAAGATCGTCAGCTTCCCATCTAATTGTCATTACAGGAAATGATTCTAACGGAAGTGTTGTAGTTGTTGACCATTCAATTGTTGGAGCAGTATTTTTAATCGGAAATATTCTTTCTGCTGGAGAAGGATCAATTATTCCAATATCGATAAATTCTTCACCTGAATCATATTTACCGTTATTGTTTGCATCCTTGAAAGGTTCCGGTCCATAATTTATTCCATTCTGTACAACTTGATCATCATAAATTCCGTTGCCATAATTATCAACAGCAGAAACTAAAAAGACATAGTTAGTATCACTTGCTCCAATTCTCAATGCAAATGTACTATCATTTTTAGTTGTGAAAGTCCAATTATCACCATTCCAAGAAATGTAGTATCCTACAACTAATCCATCAGGATCATCACCCCACCAGTTAACAGTTAATCTGCTTTGCTGCTGTGAAATCAACGAATCGGTAAATAAGAAAAGGCTGGTTTCCGGGGGAACGTTATCAATTTTGTTATTTGATATTTCTTCGCTGCATGAATAAATAAATATCGAAAGAAATATTATTGTAGTAATTTTTTTTAGCATATTCTTTTTTAATAATGTGAGTAGAAGTTATAAATTCTATGAGGCTGACAATCAACCTCATAGAATTATTTATAAAAATCTCACAATTAATAAATCTTATTTAATTAAAAGCATCTTCTTTACTGATGAATAATTTGGTGTTTCAATTCTATATATGTAAACACCAGAAGGCAAGTTATTTGCATTAAATTCAACAGTATATGTGCCTGCATTCTTAACATCATTTACTAAAGTCTGTACTTCTCTTCCAAGAACATCAAATACTTTTAATGAAACTGAAGCAGCTTCTGGTAATGAATAAGATATAATTGTTGTTGGGTTAAATGGATTTGGATAGTTCTGATCCAAATTAAATACAGTTGGAATTGTTCCATTTTCTTCTACAGAAGTAGCGAAACCAACAAAATCACTTTCTTGTCTTGGATTTAATTTATAATTACCGAATGAGAAATACATAATACCAGAAATTGATTCAAATGTATTACCGGCTTCAACAAAGAAGTTAGGATCATCATCTTGTAAATCAGCGGTTGAACCATTATTATAAGGATGATTACCATCTTCCAATTCAACTCTTGTATCACCTGAACCATCAGTTACATAAATTTCACCAAAATTACTTGCACCATCTGCGCTTTGAGCAGATACTGTTAGATTTTCGTATTTAATTAACATGCTTTCATATTGTTCAGCATCGGGAGTTCCGCCTGCAACAGTGGCAATATCGCCGGTAGATAAAACAACTGGTTCCGGTACTGCGTTTCCACTTGAATTAACTGTAACAGCTGCGCCGTTAGTTAATGTACCAATTTGAGTAACCGAGAAATTTTCAAATACTTCACCTGTTACAGTTACATTATCCCCTTTTTTAAGTTGATATGCATTTGTACCAAAAACTCTAATTCCACTCCAAGGATCATTACCATTTTGAATATATACTCTGGTTCCGAAATCACTTGTATCGGCAGTAACAACTCCTGATACAGTAACAGAATAGCCGTTAAATGCGCTAAAACCACTTCCATATGGTGAATATTGAATATCTTGAATTGTTAAATCTCTATCAAGTACTGGATAAAAATATCTATTGTTTTCAATGTTAGCTGGATTTGTAGAAACTTGATTAGAATCATCGGTTGCTTCAATATAATAATTAACAATAGATTCTTCAGTTGCTACACCTGGAATGGTTGCAGTATATAAAGTATCATTTTGCTTAGTCATTGAAACTTCTTGAGTTGCACCATCATCAATTTGGTACTTCAAAAATGCAGATGTAATTTGACCATCAAAATCAATTATTTTTGCTGATATATCAACTGATTGATTTGTACCTACAAAAATAGGATCTCTTTGAACGTTAGAAATTGTTGGAGGTGCAGCACCAATTTTAATATCTCCAGGATAGAGAGGAACAATATAATAACCGTCAGTTCTAGTATTTATAACACCTCTTATATATTCTAAAGTAGAGCCATCTAGTGGAGGCTGATAATCGGTAATTCCAGTTAATCTGTGTGATCTTAAAGTAAAATAACCGGACTGATCATACATAAACATTTGGTTTCCGTCACCGTCATTAATTACGAATGTACCGTTTGATAAGTTTCTATCAGAAGTAAATACATTTCTAACAACAACGTACATACCTTCATATTTTTCGGCTTCCAATTTTAATTGACCTTCATCCATAAAATCAGAAACAGAAAGTTCTATTGGAGCTGGTCTTTTACCTATGTTATCTATTACTTCCACCTCTGTAAGTGGATTTAAAAGAACATTTGCTTGTGTTGTTGTAAAATATTCTTCAATAACAGCAAAGAATTGAATTACATCAGCTGTATCAACATTTTGGTAACCGGTTAATTGATTATCACCGGTAGTATCATGCTGAACTAAATTAATTCCGGACCATTCATTCATTAAATGATCTTGAATATAAGCCGACCATCTAGCACCGGCTGCAATAATTCTTCTTCTATCTGTTTGCGGATCAACAATTGGAGAAACCATTACTGTACCGGTAACTAATACCGTATCACCGTTTAAAGGTGATGGAGAATCACCATTTAAAATAACGCTATCCGGTAAAAATTGAATATCATAAATTGATACTTCCGGATAATCCTGTGCTATTGTATTAAAGGAAAAAAGCACGAGTAAAAGTAAAAATAACTTCTTCATCAACTTCCTCTTTTTTTTTATTTGATTACTAAAAACTTTCCTGTTTTAATATTTCCATTAGAAACATCTTTTACACTAAATAAATATAATCCGGTTGCAATTGCCTGATCATTATCGGATATTAAATCCCACGCATGTTCACCACCCGACATTTTCTGTTGAGCATCTCTGGCATAGGTTTCAAACCATCTTATGTTTGCACCATTGCTTTGCTGATCATGATAAATCCTTTTAACAATATCACCTGATAAAGTATAAATAGTAATTTCGCATTCAGCCGGAAGATTATAAAAATATATCTTTCTTAGTCTTTCAGCAGGCCCATCCCAATATGCATTTCCATAATAAGGATTTGGATATACACCAACTTCAACACTCTCTTCAGAAGTTGGAGCAGTTCCCGGAAGCACTCTAATTGCTCCAGCTAGTCTGCTCGATTCCAAACTTCCTAAATTATTTTCAGGATCACCTCTATCAAATGCAGTAACGGAATATGTATACTGCCAGCCGTTTAATAGATTGTCTATTTCAAATTTATACCAGTATTGTGTTTCATCATTTGGGAACGTAACTGGTTCTGCTAATCTTACAAAATCAAATCCGGCATTATAACTAACATCATTTTCAACACTATCAAATTCGGCAACTTTCACTAAAGAATTCAATAAATCTATAGATTCAGTTAAATCATAACCGGCATTAGTTCTATAAATTCTATAGCCTTCAAAATCTTTTTGTGCAGAAATAGGATCTATAGAATTTTCTGCTCTTCTATCCCAATAAATTGTTACTTTTTGATTTTCCGGTACAATTTTAACTCTTGGTGATTGAGGAGGAGCCGGTAAAATATATCTAGTTATTTCACCATCACTGTTTAAATCTTCACCCTCATCTAAAATACCGTTTCCGTTTCTATCTTCGCCATTATAAGCTCTTAAAGCCCAACCGGCATTTTTATATAAGTTTTCTTTCTGTAATTCTGTATCTAAAGCAGGAGAATCAAATCCGGCTTTTTTAGCAAATACAAAAGCAAAAGTAATATTTAATGAATCACCAGGCTGCAATGAATCAAAATCACCTGCAGAAATTAATATTGATCTGTTGCTTGGAGCTTTTAATGCACCAGGATTAATTCCATTATTCCATTTGTTTGAACCGCCGAAGAAGCCTTGTAATTTGAAGAATCTTTGAATATCATTTTGAGGTGCAAAATAATTGGGATCATCAGTATTTCTAAACTGCCAGCTTGTAAAATTAACATTATTGTAATTTTTTGAAGCTCCTAAAAACTGAACACCAATATAACTGTCTGTAAAACCGATATCACCAGCGGCATCAAATTCATAAGCAATATAAAGTGAATCATTAAAACCATTTCCACCTTTGTTAAAGAATTCTCCCCCTCTTGGTGAAGTAATATTTGTATTTCTTACAACTGTATCAGTCCATAAACCGATGTATAAACTATCGATTCTTTTATCGCTAACATTTTTAATCCAGTAATTATAAATAACAAAAAAATCAGCGAATGGAAAATTCCAAGCATATGTCTCTTGTCTAACTGCAACACCTAATGGATTATGATCTTGTATTGGTTCACCATTATCTAAAGTAGTGTTTGTATCGCTATATTCGGCTACAAAATCTTGATGAGAAACTGCATCCGGACTAAAAAATTGTGAATCCAATAAAGATGAACGTTCGATTATTCTAGAACCCGGTTTATTGGTATATTCTACTGCAGAACCTCTTATGGAAACAGAAGCAGCATCCACGGCACCGGTAGTTACAAAAGGACCAACATTGTTTACAAAACCGCCAATCCATAAACCTCCGTCAAACATGTGCTCAATACCACTGCCTAAAGGATATTCGGCATTTGGTTGTTCAGGCCAAAGACTAAACCCATGTCCATACATACCGAAATTAGTTACAGTAAAACCAACGTTTCCTATGTTAGTAAATTTTGAATTGTCATCATCTTGGATTTTTAAAAATGGTTTTTGATCAAATTGTTGTGCAAAAACCAATTGAAATGTAATAGCAAAAAATAAAAGTAATTTTTTCATTAAATACCATAATTCTTTCGGGTGACAAAGATACTATTATAATTGTAATCAATCAATGTTATTTCTCTTCTTATAAACCAAGTTAATAAAAAGATAATCTTAGTGCTAATTTTTAAGAATAATCAGAAATGAAAGATGCCGCATAAAATACGGCATCTTAAAGATTACAATGTAACCAATTCAACTAATTCCATTCCTTTTTGAAGTGCTTTCTCATTTAACGGAAGTAAATGATGATATCTTTCAGGAAGTACTTTTTTCAATCCTTCTATAATATTTTTATACTCAATTATTGGTTTTTTCTTTAAGAATGATCCGAGCATAATCATATTAAGTACTTTTGTATTTTCCATTTTTGCTGCTTCATCAGCGGCAGCTATTCCAATTATTTCTATATCTTCTCTTTTGGGTGGATTTATAACATTTGTGCTTTCATAAATAAGTAAGCCCCCCGGTTTAACTGCCGATTCAAACTTATCAACTGAAGGCTGATTTAATGCAATAACAGTATCAAACTTTGAAATTATTGGAGAACTAATTTTTTTATCACTTATAATTGCAATACAATTAGCCGTACCACCTCTCATTTCAGGTCCGTAAGAAGGCATCCAACTTACTTCTTTATTTTCCATAATTCCGGAGTAACAAAGAATCATTCCCATCGATAAAACACCTTGTCCACCAAAACCGGCAATAATTATTTCTTCAGTCATTTCTTAATTCTCCTTATTTGGTGTTTTAATATCGCCAAGCGGATAAAACGGAAACATATTATCTTCCATCCATTTATTTGCATCTCTTGGAGTCATTTTCCAGTTAGAAGGACAATTTGAAACTATTTCAACAAAGCTCAATCCCTTTTTTAAGGTTTGATATTTAAATCCATTCATTATAGCTTTTTTTGCTTTTCTAACATTAACCGGAGTATTAACTGCTTGTCTAGTCACATAATATGTACCGGGAAGATTTGCAATTAATTCTGTCATTTTAATTGGAGCACCCATAGTCTGTGTATCTCTACCAAACGGAGAAGTTGTAGATTTCATTCCGGGTAAAGTAGTAGGAGCCATTTGTCCCCCGGTCATTCCATAAATTCCGTTATTTATAAAGACTACTAAAATATTTTCACCTCTATTGCATGTGTGAATGGTTTCTCCGGTACCAATAGCTGCCAAATCACCATCACCTTGATATGAAAATACGTACTTATCGGGAAACACCCTTTTAATACCGGTAGCAACAGCTGAAGCACGACCATGAGCAGCTTCCGTCATATCAATATCCAAATAGTTATATGCAAATACAGAACATCCAACAGGTGCAACACCAATAGTTTCATTCTGAATTCCTAATTCTTCAATAACTTCTGCAATTAAACGATGTGCAACTCCATGTCCGCATCCTGGACAATAATGCATTGGGGTATCTAGCAGAACCGAAGGTTTTTCATAAACAATATTTTCTGCCGTACAAACACTTTCTTCTTCAATTACTTGAGAATAATGTCTTTCTTCATCTATCATATTTTTTTCATTCATGCTAATTCTCCGACAAGTTTCTTTTCTAAGGCTTCTAATATTTCATCCGGAGTAGGAACTACTCCACCCATTCTGCCGTAAAATTCTACCGGAACTTTTCCGGCAACTGCAATTTTAACATCTTCAACCATTTGACCGGCATTCATTTCAACATCCAAAATTCCTTGAATATTATTTGCCGCTTCAGATATTACTTTTGTAGGAAATGGGAAAAGTGTTATTGGTCTGATTACACCGACTTTAATTCCTTTTTCTCTTGCCATTTCCGCAGCTTTTGTTGCAATTCTAGCAACCAAGCCGAAAGCAGTAATTATATAATCGGCATCATCACACATTATTTTTTCATATCTCAATTCATTTTCTTCAATAGTTTTATATTTCTTTTGAAGATGAATATTTATTTCTTCCATTTTATCCGGTTCAATATGAAGAGATGTAATAACTCTTCTATCTTTATTTTTAGGTTTTCCGGTTGTTGCCCAATCATACTCAATATTTTCTCTTTCTTTTTGCTCAGGAAGTTCTACCTTTTCCATCATTTGTCCTAAAGCACCGTCAGATAAAATCATAACCGGATTTTTATATTTAAATGCGAGTTTGAAAGATTCATCAACAAAATCTACCAATTCTTGAACTGTTGAAGGAGCTAAAACAATAAGTTTATAATCTCCATGTCCTCCCCCTTTAACTGTTTGGAAATAATCACCTTGTGAAGGTTGAATTGTTCCCAAACCGGGACCGCCTCTCATAACATTAACAAGCAAACAAGGAAGTTCAGCACAAGCTATATAAGAAATACCTTCCTGCATTAAACTCATTCCTGGCGAAGATGAGGAAGTCATTACTTTTTTACCGGTTCCGGCTGCACCATAAACCATGTTAATAGATGCAACTTCACTTTCAGCTTGAAGTACAACCATTCCTGTTCTTTTTTCTGCTTCATTGCTTAAATACTCTAATACTTCCGATTGCGGAGTAATTGGATAACCAAAATAAGCATCACAACCGCATCTGATTGCGGCTTCTGCTAATGCTTCATTCCCTTTCATTAATCTTAGTTCTTTCATTCGTTCACCGTAACTGTTATGTCACTTGTTACATTAGTTATTTTTGCAACTTGTTTCTTTTCTTTATCTACTTTGCGATAAACTGTTATTGCCCCTTCCGGACAAACTAAAGCGCAGTTTGTACATCCGGTACAATTATCTTCAATTTTTACAATAAAGAGATATCCTTTGTTATTTACTTTTCTTGATTTTTCTAATGATCCTTGCGGACAAGCATCAATACAAAGTTCGCATCCTTTGCATTTTTCGATGTCAATTAGAATATCACCTTTTACTTTTGCCATTTATTACCTCATTCAATTTAAAACAAAAAAGGCTGCTAAATACCTTAGCAACCTTTTAATGTTTGCTTAAAAATTTTGAGAATTATGATATGGTTGATATTAATAATCATATACGATACATTTATCTTAATAATCATAATATATAACTTTTATGCCAAAAAGGATAGACTCTTTTAATTGTTCCTATTTCACTTAAACTAAACATTAGGCTTAATACTTTTTATTAGTTTTTTAAATTGTTGCCATTATTGAGAAATATTTGTTCAAATTGAGAATTATTTTGTTGATTATTCAAATTTGATTACAGATTATTGTTTTCAATTTTCATCATTTTTTGCAGTTAAAATTCTATGAAGTTAAAACTCAACAAAAAACAGAAATCTTTACTTGAACTATCCTTATTAATAGTAATTCCCATATTAACTTTTTTATTGTGGGAAAATCCGGTTTTATATCCAATAAAGATTTTTTCTGTTTTAATGCATGAAATTAGTCATGGTTTGACGGCTATTTTTACCGGTGGATATGTTTTAGAGTTAAATTTAAGTGAATATCTTGGTGGTTCTCTAATAAGTTCAGGAGGAAATCAATTTGTAATTGCAAGTTCGGGTTACTTAGGAAGTCTTTTGTTTGGATCAATTCTTTATATTTCCTCATTTCATACTAATTTCTTTAGGTGGCTTTCTGTTTTTATTGGAACAATTTTACTCCTTTTTACAGCAAATTTCATAAAAGGGACTTTCGGTGCAGTCTTTGGAATTATTTATTCTTTTATTTTTCTTGCTCTTCCCTTTATTAAAAATGAATATTTTGTAAAAATCACGACAAGAATCCTAGCAATGGTTTCTATTATTTACGTTTTTACAGATATTAAAGAGGATTTACTTACATTAACATACAGAGAAACAGATGCACAATTGCTGTTCGAATTAACAGGTATTAAAGCATGGATTTGGGGATTGAGTTGGTTTCTATTAACTGCTGCTGCAATTTATTTTCTTGTTAGATATTCAATAAAAAACAAATAAAATGATTACTAATTTTCTGCTAAACCTGGATCCTTTACTTTTCTAAGAATTATTAATCCAAATACAAAAAATAAGACTAAAGATAAAATTGAGATTCTTTGACTTCCTGTTATAAAGCTTAACATTCCAAAAACAAGTGGGCCTAATATTGCAGAGCTTTTATTAAAGAAGGAAAAGAATCCGAAAAATTCGGTCTTTCTATTTTCGGGAGTTAATTTTGCCATAAAACTTCTGCTGACAGACTGAGTTGCTCCTAAAACACTTCCGGCTAAAAGTCCAACAATATAAAAACTCTGAATTAAAATCTGCTGCGATTCAACTTCAAACAATTCAGATAATTTCTGAACAATAATTGCTTCTTTACTGCTAGTAAAATAGGCAACAAACACAGTAAAAATCCAAATTAGCAGCGAGAGAACAATAGTTTTTTTCTGACCAATTGAATCGGCTAAAATACCAAATAAAATTGCTCCAATAATTGCAGTTGATTGAACAATTATAAAAAATATTATTAATTCGCTAATTGAAAAATTCAATGTTGTTGATGCATAATTTCCGGAAAAGAAAATAACAGTATTAACACCTTCTATATAAAGAAAAAAAGCTAATAGGAACCATGCTAAATTCTTATAGTTTTTAAGATGAGTAATGGTAGTCCAAACCCTGTTAAAACCAATTTTTATGAATGATTCCGTTGTTTCAACTTTTTTTCTTGTATCCTTAATAAATATGAAAAGTGGTAAAGAAAATATCAGAAAGAATAACGCCGAAATCGGGAATGTTTCTTTTATCATTTCTGCTTGAATAAAAGGAAACGCAATAGCTAAAGATAAAAGTGAACCAACATAACCTGCAGCAAAACCATAACCGCTTACTCTTCCAAAGTTTTTAGGTTCTGTAATTTCGGGAAGGAATGCATCATAAAAAACTAATCCGGCTTCAAAACCGATATTAGCCAGGATAAAAAATATTAAAGCAAAAAAAATGTCCCCTTCACCTGTAAAAAAAAGCATTGCCGTTGATAAAATACAAAGTGAAGTAAAGAATAATAAAAATCTTTTTTTACCTGCAGCATAATCTGCAATTGCACCTAAAACGGGACTAATAATTGCGGTGATAAACATAGAAATACTAATGCCAATGCTCCAATACAAATCTCCAATTGGTTCACCATTGGCAATAGTTTTTTTGAAATATACAGCAAAAAGAAATGTAACAACAATAATTGAATAAGAAGTATTCGCCAGATCGAAAAGAGTCCAGACAAATATTTTTGATTTATTAGAAAGCTTACTTCTGTTTCTTCTGAAGTGAGTCTTCAATTAATCCTCTGCCCGTTTTGTTGATCTTTCCATCAGTTTTTAGTTCATTCAAAACAGCATCTAAAATACCGTTTATAAACTTACCGCTGTTGGAAGTACTGTATTCTTTTGCAATTTCAATAACTTCATTAATAGAAACTTTTGGTGGAATATCGGGAAAGAATAATATTTCAGAAAGTCCGATTCTTAATAATATTTTATCGATTAATGCAATTCTATCCATTTCCCAATTAGTAACTCTTTCAACAATATATTTATCAAGCATTTTTCTGTTTGCAACAATATTATTGATAAGTTCACGACAGAAGATTTTATCCAATTCACTTTCAACATCGGATAAAATTCCGTTTGTAAGATTTGTTAAACCTTCTTGATTCATTTCATAAGCATACAAAACTTGTAAAACTTTTTCTCTTAATACTCTTCTATTCTGCTTTTTCTGATTCATAATTCCTTGCAACTAAATATTA
The DNA here is from genome assembly GCA_002698995.1 of Ignavibacteriota bacterium. Classification (GTDB taxonomy): domain Bacteria; phylum Bacteroidota; class Ignavibacteria; order Ignavibacteriales; family Melioribacteraceae. The sequence continues at coordinate 117,943 of PAAX01000019.1, forward strand.
AACAAAAAACAAAACCCGTAGGAAAACCTCACGGGTTTTTAATAATTATTATTTATGTGTTAACTCACCAAGTCTTCCTGAATAATTTGAATTACCGGAATAAATTTTTCTAATACTACCAACTTGGTTTAATCTATCTTCTGCAATTTTATTTGAAGCAACATGAGTAGGAACATTTTGTTCTTCGGATAATCTGAATACTCTTTGAAGAACTTCATAAATTCCTTCAGCCTGCTTCATAGCTCTATCTTGTCTGTAACCTTCAAGTTCGTTCGAAACGTTTATTAATCCCCCAGCATTAATTACATAATCAGGTGCATATAAAATGCCTTTAGACAAAACAGCTTGTCCGTGTTTAAATTCATCTTCAAGTTGATTATTAGCACCACCGGCAATTATTTCACATTTTAATCTTTCTAAAGTAAGATCATTAACAATAGCGCCTAATGCGTTTGGAGAAAATATTTCTGCATCAGTATCATAAATTTCTTCAGGTTTTACTACATGTGCTTTAACAGTTTCCAAAAGAATTTTAATTTTTTCTTCAGCAATATCAGTCACATATAATTCTGCACCTTCATTGTAAAGATGTTCGCAAAGGTATCGAGCTACATGTCCGGCACCTTGCACAGCAATCTTTCTTCCTCTTAATGAATCATTTCCCCACTTTTGTTTTGCACATGCTTTCATACCAATGTAAACACCGTAAGCAGTAACAGGAGAAGGATCACCGGAACCACCCAAAGCCTTAGAAATACCGGTTACATATTTAGTTTCCATTCTAACATATTCCATATCTCTAACATCGGTACCAACATCTTCAGCAGTTATATATCTTCCTGCTAAGCCATCGACAAATTTTCCGAATGTTCTGAACAACAATTCATTTTTTTGAGTTTTATAATCACCAATAATTACTGCTTTACCGCCGCCTAAATTTAATCCGGCAACAGAAGCTTTGTAAGTCATACCTCTAGAAAGTCTTAAAACATCTTTTAATGCAGCATCAACAGAAGTATAATTCCACATTCTAGTTCCGCCTAAAGCAGGACCTAAGGTAGTGTTGTGAATTGCAACAATTGCTTTCAAGCCGGATTCTTTATTTGAACAAAATACAACTTGTTCGTGTCCGGTCTGTTCTAATATTTCAAAAGTTTCCATGATTCATCTCCGTGAAATTTAAATTTCGTTAAATTGCAAAAAACCAGAAAATCAACAAACCAATGCTATCTCTTAACCTGTAATATAATAACTTTTCTACACTTAATTGATATCCTGATGAAATTCCTTCAGCATTTACTCCATAAAATTTTGCCATTTCCAAAACACGCATTAAATGAAATTGATCGGTTATTATGAGAATTGTAGGTTTAACCTCTTCCTTACCAATAAAGTCTCTTAAATATTTTAATTGTTCAGATGTAGTCGTAGTATTTGTCTCAATAATTATTTTATTGGCAGGAATAGTTTCATCAAGACTTAATAAGTATTTATATGCTGCTTCTGCTTCAGTTAATTCACCCGGAGCGTTACTTCCGCTAACATGAATTTTATTAATAATTCCGTTCTTATATAATTCATAAGATTTATTAATTCTCTGCTTAAATATTGGACTTGGTTGATTATTGCTCCATACTGCAGCACCTAGTACAAATCCAATATCATAATTTTTATTTAAATCTCTATCGTAATATGAAGTAGTATAAACAAGAGTAAATAATACAAGAAATGCTGAGATTAGCAGAGTTATAAAAAAACCTTCTATTAAAGCAATTTTATTTTCTTTGATTATTCTCAGCCATATAATGGAATTAGCATATATCAACAAAAGAAAATTAGAAATAAATAGGGTACCTAAGATTATTTTGTGAGCCGGGTATGATAAAATATATTCATTAATTATTTCTACTTGTAAAAAGTGCAAAGCAACTATTGTAACTGCCGTTGATAACGCAATGAATGAAATAACAAATATAGTGTATTTAACCAGTTTACTTTTTTCTTTATAAAAGAAATTTAGAACTAACAAACCTATTATAACAGTTATGGTAGGGATTAATAATCCGATATTTCCAAAATAAGTTAAGTTAATTTCGTAAAGAGAAAGTCCGTTATTCCAATATTTTGAAAAAAGTATTAAAAGATAATTCACTAAAAAGATAGGAATTGAAAGAAAGAGTGATCTTGAATTTAGTGAAGATTTTATCACATTTAACCTTTAATTATGAAGGAAGTATTTTAATACTAATTTCATTTGAGACATTTGATTTTGTAATTTCCGATTCAACTTCAAACACATCTTTAATATTTTCTTTAGTAAATATATTTTCTGTTGAATCGAACATTAATAGATTTCCACTTTTTAGAAGAATAACTTTATCGCTGTAACTTGCGGCTAGGTTCAAATCATGTGAAACCGTTATAACAGTAACATCTTCATTAATCTGCAAATTTTTAAGTATTCCAAAAACTGCAATCTGATGCTTTATATCCAAATGAGCATTTGGTTCATCAAGTAAAATTAATTTTGGTTCTTGCACCAATGCTCTAGCAATAAAAGCCCGCTGAGCTTCACCGCCGGATATTTCATTTATTCCTTTATTCTTCAAATGAAGAATACCGACTTTTTCTAATGCATCTAATACTTTCTTTCTATCGCTTTTATTTTCAAAACCGGAAAAACCCAGATAAGGATTTCTCCCCATCATAACAATTTCATATACAGAAAATGGAAAGATGCTGAAAGAATTTTGCGAAACAAAAGCTACTTCTCTGGCAAATTCTCTCCTACCAAACTTCTTATAATTTTTGCCATTAAGCTTAATATAACCACTTTCAGGTTGAAGGTAATTCGAAATTAATTTAAGCAATGTAGATTTTCCTGAACCATTCGGACCAATTATACTTACAAAATTACCATCTTCAATCTTTAGATTGATTTCCGAGAGATTAAATCCGTTAACTTTACTGTATGCAAAAGAAATATTATTTAATTCTAATAGTGACATTAATTATAGATTAATTGAATCGAAATATATGAAAGTAATGAATGAAGTTTGATGACAAAATAAATAAAAAAAAATGCCGGATTTTACTCCGGCATTAAATACTACTTTCTTTTAAACGATGCCTTTAATGCAGCCGGCATATCTGATATTGCAGCGTAAATTACAGGTACAATTATAAGAGTAAGTACCGTTCCAAACATTAAACCGAAAATAACAGCAACACCCATTGATCTCCAGAATGCAGCATCAGTTCCTCCGCTTTCAAAAGAGAAAGAATATAAGTCGAATCCAAAACCAAAAGTTAAAGGAATTAACCCAAGAATTGTTGTAATAGCTGTTAAAGTCACAGGTCTAAATCTTCTTAATCCTGCTCTAATTGCCGCTTCTCTTGCTGATAATCCGCGCTTCCGCAGAATATTGATATAGTCAATAAGTACAATATTATTGTTTACTACTACCCCGGCAAGACTTATAATTCCAATACCGGTCATAATAATTCCAAAAGGCATTGCGAATGTTATTAATCCTATAAACACACCAATTAAAGAAATTGATACAGCAGCCATAATAATTAAAGGCTGACTTAAAGAATTGAACTGAATAACCATCACTAAGAAAATACTCAAGAATGCAATCATAAATGCATTACTTAAAAATTCTTCAGCTTTTTTCTGCTCTTCATTTTGTCCAGTGTATTCTATTTTATAATCCGGAGGTAATTGGTATCCTGCTAATTCAGCTTTAACTGTATTAAGAACATCATTAGCATTACTTCCTTCTGTAACGTTACCGGTAATGGTAACCATTCGCTTTAAGTCTTTTCTTCTAATGGCACCCGGACCGGTAGAAGTTTCAACTTCGGCTACACTAGATAAAGGAATACTCCTAACTTGTCCTTTTTTGTCTTGATAACTAATTCTAAGATTTTTAAGAGCCTCAACATTATTTCTTTGATCCTCTTTTAATCTAACCGTTATATCATATTCATCTTCATTAATTCTATATTTTGATGCTTCGATACCGTTAATAGCTGTTCTAACTGCATTAGCTATTATTGTTGTATTTGCGTGAAATAAAGATGCACGTTCTCTATTAATATCAACTCTAACTTCAGGTCTTCCCGCATCATAATCATCTTTTAGATCAACAACTCCAGGCAAATCTTCAATTTTCTTTCTTACATCTTCAGCTAAACTTCCCAATACTTCAAAGTCATCTCCAATAATTTCAATATTGATTGGAGCACCTACAGGAGGTCCGGCTTCTTCTTTTGCAATTTCAATTTCAGCTCCGGGTATATCCAGTAAAGCTTTTCTTATTTCTTCGGTAGTTTCTAATGAAGATCTCGTTCTTTCTTCATAATCAATATACTGAACTGTAATTACACTTTTATTAGGAGTTGAAGTTCCACCGTCAAATGGATTATTTGACGAACCAACATTTGTTAAAAATTCTTTTATCTCAACATCAGCATAAGGTAAAAGTTTCTTTTCCATCATTTTGGCAATTTTATTCGACATATCGATATTAGTTCCTGTTGGACTCTCGATATTAATATATACTCTTGGCGGTTCAATTGATGGGAAAAATTCTACGCCATGATCAAATTCACGATAGACCAAAATGATCATAATTAATAAAAGTACAGTTGAGGAAATTACTTTTAACCTAGAATTTGTGAAAAGATACAGCAATCCAACACCAAGAATAACACTCACAATAAATACAACCACATTTGGTATTTGAGGAATATTTGCTCCGGCAACAATCAATAAAATTAACAGAAATGTACCTAATAGTCCCATCCAGTTTCTTTTATTAATTTTTTGATCTTTGTTCCTTTCATTTCCAATTGCACTTACTAAAAATTTCTCATAAACAGCAAGTGTTTTAGGAAGCATTGTATCGACAAAGAAATGAGTCAATTTATTTAAAGGACTAACAATTTTCTGCAGCAATGTTTCCGGTTTATCTATTCCGGGATGTTCCAACTTCATATATTTTGAAGCAAAAACCGGATTAATAACAAGAGCAACAAATAAAGATGAAGACAATGTTATGATAACCGTAATTGGTAGATACTTCATAAAGTCACCAACAACTCCGGGCCAGAACAACATTGGGAAAAATGCCAATACCGTTGTTAAAGTTGAAGTTGTAATTGGCCAAGCAACTTCAGCAGCTCCTTTTTTTGCTGCTTCAATTAATGTTACTCCCTCTTCTAAAAATTTGTAGATATTTTCAATAATTACAATTGCATTATCTACAAGCATTCCTAATGCGAGAATTAAAGAGAAAAGTACTATAAAGTTTAATGTGTATCCCAATGCACTTAATATTGCAAAAGAAATAAGCATACTTAACGGAATGGCAATAGCAACAAAGAATGCATTTCTTAATCCTAAAAAGAAAAGAAGAACTAATAGAACCAAAACCAAACCTGAGAAAATGTTATTCTCTAAGTTTTTTACACTCTGCTTAATATCTTTTGATTGATCAACCGTTAAGCTGAAATTTATATCATCCGGAAGTTCTTCTTGGTATTTAGCAATTACATCTTTTACTTCATCAGCAATGTTGATGATATTTGCACCAACTCTTTTTGAAATATTTAAAGAAACACTTTCTACTTGATTAATTCTTGCGTATGAAGTTCTATCCTTAAATCCATATACAACATTAGCAACATCTTTAACATAAACCGGTCTTCCTTCATTCATTCTAACAACTAAGTCTTCAATTAAATAAGGATTAGAAAATTCTCCCGGAACTCTAACTAAAAAGCTGGAAGTAGAAAGATCAATTGAACCGCCTGGAATTGTTCTATTTTCATCTTGAATTGCTGCAATAATGTCATCAAATCTAATATTGTAATGGAGAAGTTTATTAAGATCAACATCAATTTTAACTTCTCTTTCAAGTCCGCCCGCAACTTTAACTTCAAGAACACCATTTATATTTTCAATTTCATCTTTAATATCATCGGCAATATCTTTTAGTTTAACCAAACCGAAAGGACCGCTGATATTGTAAGTCATAATAGGAAATTCCGAAAAATTAATTTCTAGAATTGATGGTTTTTCAACATCTTCAGGAAGTTCAGACTCAGCTTTATCAACTTTTTCCCTTACTTTTTGAAGTGCTTCATCTATATCATAACCACTTTCAAACTCAACTTGAATTAAAGAATATCCTTCATAAGAGGCTGAAGTAATTTTCTTCACTTCTGCAATTGCATTTATTTCCTTTTCGATTGGCTGTGTAATTAATGATTCAATATCTTCTGGAGATACACCAAAATATGGTGTGGAAACAATCACCAAAGGAATAGAAATATCCGGTGATGATTCTCTTGGAAGTGAACTATAAGCAGAAAGCCCAATTAGCGTAATAATTGCAACCAAAATAAAAATACTTGTTCTATTATCAACACTTACATCAGTTATTTTCATAAATCAAATTCCTTAGTTAACTATATTAACGTTTTCACCTTCAACAATATTTTGATAACCAACAGTTATCACTTTTTCGCCCGAAACTAATCCATTGCTTATTGCAACTTGTCCATTTGTTCTTTTGATAATATCAACTTTTTTCTGAACAGCTTTTCCATCACTAACTGTGTAAACTACATAACCATCATCAATCTTTGTTACAACATCTTCGGGTACTACAACTACATTATCATATGTTCTTGTAAAGATTTTTAACTCAGCCAGCATTTCGGGTTTTATTGATCTATTTTTATTCGATATTCTGATTTCAACTTCAAAAGTTCTATTATCCGGATTAAGTGCTTTAGAAATGAAACTTATTTTACCTTCAATTTTTCCTAAATCTAGTTCAGGAAAGAATATTTCTACATTCTGATTTAGTTTCACATCATCGGCATATCTTTCTGGTATTCCGGCAATAATTTTTAATGAATTGTCATCAATAATTTGAAATAAAGGAACTCCGGGAGCAGCAAACTCACCTACGTCAAAAAATCTTTGATTTATAAATCCATCAAATGGAGCTTTAACAAATGATTTTTCATAACTAGTTTTTGCCAAATCATAACCGGCTTTAGCTTGATCTCTTTGGTATTTAGATTGTAAATATTGAAATTCGCTATTTACATTTTCTTTAAAGATCTGTTCTTGTTTTTCAAAAGTCATTTGGGCTAAATCATATTGAGCTTTTGCAGCGTTATAATTAGCCTTTAAAATGTCATTTTCAATTTCAAGAACTACTTCCCCTTCTTTTACAAAGCTGCCTTTATCTTTCTTTACTGCTTTTAATTGTCCGCCGGTTCCTTCAAAGCTTACATTTGCACTTTGGTTAGCATTAACTACACCTACTACATTTATATAATCACTAAAAGATATTCCTTCCATAGTTTTTACTTCAACACTAACTGCCCTTTTTTCGGCAGATTTATTTTCTTCACCTTCAGTTTCTGAGCAAGCAATAAAATTTATTGATACTACAATAACCAAGATGAACATCATAATTCTTTTAATAGTCATCTAATTTATCCTTAATTACTTGTTAATAATTCGTTAATAGATTTTCCCAGCACTAAATCCAACTGAGAAAGTAAAATATTATACTCATAAACCGTACTTTGATAATTATATTCCGCTCTTGTTAATCCAACAATTGAATCGGTTAATTCTAATTGTGTTCCTAAACCGGTTTCATATCTTTTTTTAGCAATCGAATAGGCTCTATCAGCTTCACCTAAAGCAGATTTATAAGCATCAATCTTTTGTTTTGCATCATCAATATTTGCTAAAATATTTTCATATTGATTTTTTAGAGTTTTCTCTGTTTTATAAAGCTCTTCCAATGCAATTTTATGATCAATTTCTGCTTGTTCAACTTTGGAATCGATTGTGAAACCTTTGAAAATAGGTACACGAAGATTTAATCCAACTGAAAATGAGTTTTTATATCTCCAATCGGTAAAACTTCTTGGATCATTCTCTTGAGATTGTGTCTGCCAATTTCCATAAGCATTTAATTCCGGAAAGTGTTTAGTGAATTCATAAGAAGCGACTAAATCTTTCATCTCAGCATCAAGTTCAACTTGTTTTAAGAGCTTATTTTGCGATAAGGTAATATCTAAACCATCTTCATAATTTGGAATTAATTTCGGTTTGTATTCTAAAGAATCATTAATGTTAATTTTTTGATCCAAATCCAAACCAAGTAAAATTTTCAAATTGTTTTCAGACAAATTGTATTGAGTTTTAGAATTACTTAAAACCGGAATGGAATTTTGATACTGAACTTTTGCTTTAAGAAAATCATATTCAGAAACCAATCCAGCTTTATACATTGATTCAGTGTTTTTTAAGTTTTCTTCAGCTCTATTTAATTGAAGTTCGGATAATTTTACCAAATTTTTTGAAAGAAGTATAGTATAATAAGCATCTTTTACTTTTGAAATTATGTCTACCTTTGTGAAATCCGCATTTTCTTTAGAAATATCTGCAAAGGTTTGGGCAATTCTAACAGCCAAAAACATTGCACCAGTAAAAAGAGGCTGCTCTGCATTAACAGAAAATGTTAATGAATGATCTGAACCTACTTCAAAAGTTTGCGATTGTCCCATAAAATCAAAAACAAATACCGGTTTTTTAATTGCTCTTGCATAATTTCCGGTTCCTTCAATTGAAGGAAAAAGTGAAGAACCATAAGCTTCATTAACCTGTTCTTCTGCTTTTTCAAAATTAAGTGCTGCTTTTTTAATATCATGATTTCCTTCCAATGCCAATTCAAGAGATTTTTGCAAATCTAGATTAATAACATTTTGTGCGGAAAGACTAAAAATTACAGCAGTAAATAAAAACACAATTAATTTATTCACATTCTCCCCTAATTATTTTTAATTCCGTTAAATAAAAAGTCTAATAAAAACTGTGATTCTTTTTTTATATCAATATTTTCAAGCTTCTTGCAATATTTTAAGTGATATATGTACGAAAAGGCTAAATTTCTATACAATACCAAAATGGTTTCATTATCAATTTTTCTAATTTCCCCGTTTTCTACAGATTTATTGAAATACTTAGTGTAAATCTGGTTAACATTACTTAGATGTTCTTCCAACTTTTTACTTTTTTTGAGGTGAGATTCACCGTTTGGTATAGCTCTCATTTTTGTAAGGAGCAGAAATGCATCGTCGTTGTTAAGACTAAATTTTATTAATTCTTCCGTAACTATTTTTAGAAAATCAAAAATATTATCTGTTTTGTTGGCTGATTCGGAAAGCATATTAAGATAATTTTGAATAATCATTTCAAGAAGAGCCACATAAATATCTTCTTTATTTTGGAAATAATTATATAAAGTTCCCTTTCCATATTCCGAAGCTTCAGCAATTTCATCTAATGTAGAGTTTTCAAATCCTTTTTCAGCAAAAATTTTACATGCTGCTTTTAGTATTTCATTTCGTTTGAATTGTCTTTCTCTCTCTTTTCTTGAAAGAATTTCTTCACTATTATTTATATAATCCATACTATCCTATTTTAATTAGGCTGTAAACGTAAAGTATATTATTCTGACTATCAAGTCATTATTTTGAAATAACGATACATTAGACGAAAAAGTTCTTCGAAAGTTTCTTATGGGATGTTAAAAAATTATTAAGAAGTATTTAAAAAAGAAAAAGCCGCAAAAGCGGCTTTTCAAAGATTTTTACTGAAGTTTAAATAAGATTGGAATTGCAACTTGAACTTTAACTGCTTTTCCTCTTTGTTTACCAGGAACAAATTTAGTGGATTTTACAGCTTCCATAGCTGCTTCATCACATCCTGCACCAATACCTTTAATAAGTTCAACTTTAACAACATTTCCGTTTTCGTCAACAAATGCTTTCACAAAAACTCTTCCTTGAACACCGGCTCTTTTTGCAATTTCAGGATAAACAATTCTTTTTTGAATTCCTTCAATTCCACCTATTGGTTCCGGAGTTTGTTCAACGGCAACAAAGAAAACAGGTTCTTCTTCAACCTCTTCTTCCTCTTTTGCTGGAGGAGGAGGCGGAGCAGAAACAATCTCATTAACATCAAGTTCTGTATCACCAATTTCAATATCTTCTAACACATCATCACTAGGTGCTTCAATTGGAATAGGTGGTTTTGGTGGAGGAGGTGGAGCAGTTTCCTGCTTTGTAATTTCAACATCTTCCACATTTAATAATTCCTGAGGTCCGTCTAATTTAATTTCTTCTTTCTTGAACTCAGGGAAAAATTTGAAAGATAATATCAAAAGTGCTAACGAAATAATTATACTTACTTCGAGTACTCTTCTGTATTTTCTTCTTAAATCAACTTTTGGATTCTTATTAAGAGCCACTGTTATCCTCCTTAAACGAAAAGATTAAACAAACTTAAAAAATGATACTTTGATAGTCAATTTCTTTCTATATCTTTTTGCAAAATTATTATAAAAATTTTACTGTTCAATGCTATTTTTCTTCTCTCTTATCTTTAAAAAGAGAAAAAAGATAAATGTTCCCGTAAGCGCTCCTATAAAATTAGCTACCCAATCATAAAACTCTGCATACCTGCCCGGAATAAACAATTGATGCAGTTCATCTAAAAATCCGTAAAACGAACTAAGTACAATTGTGCTAATTAAATATTTTGCGGACAAAAATCTATTTTTCTTTTGATAGAATAATGTACCGCTTAACAAAACAGCCAATCCAAAATAAGCTAAAAAATGATTTACTTTGTCTGAAAAAGCTTGTTTTGGCAGTGCATTTGAAGGAAGACTGGTTAACACTAACAATAAAATCCAGTAAAGAACTAATGGGATATAAAAAAAATATTTCGGATGATTATCTATTATTTTAAACAATTGAATTCCTTAAAAACTTTATAGCATTTGGAATATTTTTCATTATTTCAGATGCTGTAATTCCATACTCAGTTTTATTTTCAACTAAAATATCTGCAGATAAACTATGTAAATAAACTGCAGAAATTAATGCACTTTCTAAATCGCCGCTTTGCGCAATAAATGATCCTAAAATACCGGATAAAACATCACCACTTCCAAACTTTGCCATACCTGGATTACCGGTAGTATTTATAAATGCTTCTCTATTTTTATTAAATATAACTGTCCTGCTCCCTTTCAAAACAAGATTGACAGAATTCTTTTCAGAAAAATCTTTCCCGTATTTAAGTAAATTTGTCTGGAATTCTTCTTTCGAAATGCCGGATAATTTTTCAAATTCACCATGATGCGGAGTTAGAACTGAATTTTGTAGTTTCAAATTCATTAATTCATCTGAAATAAGAAAAAGCGCATCAGCATCTATTACAAATTTCTTCTTATTAAATTTGGTCAATAATTTAATAATGAAATCTTTAGTTGAATTTTTTCTAGATAAACCTGGACCTAAAACGATTGAATCAGCCCAATTAATTAAATTTGATAAAGAATCAATATGAGGTAATTCAAAATATTTTGTTTCTTCTGTACCAATTTTATTTATAACTAAATCTGGATATGGGTTATTCATTTGTAAAGCAGCTTGATAAGGAACAGCTAAAACAACTGCACCTGCTCCCGAATATAAAGCAGAAATTCCAGATAATAATGGTGCTCCCGGTAAATCAAATGATCCGCCGATTACCAAAACTTTACCAGAATTATATTTATGATTATCCAATTCTTTTACAGGAAGACCATCAAACGCATCTTCCGGTTCAATTAAATAGTCTTCAACTTCAAATTGATCAAAATACTTATCACTTATTCCTATTGAACCTTTTACTACTTTGCCGGAATACTTATATCCTTTTTCAAGAAACAAACCTCTTTTTAGTTCTGCTAAGGTAATTGTCAAATCAGAATCAAATACTAATTCTCCAAATCCGGTATCAGCATTTAGTCCAGTTGGAATATCGATTGCAACTTTATAAGCATCTAATTCATTTACTTCTTCAATAATATCCTTAATATTTCCTTGTAATTCTCCTTTTGCACCTGTACCTAAAACAGAATCTATTATAACTTCAACTTCTTTAAGAATATTCAAATCATTTTTTGATCTATAAACTCGATACTCTAATAGTGTAGTATTGTAATTTTCCAGAATTTTCCAATTTGATAATGAATCCCCTTTAAGGTTTTTAGGATTATCAACAAATAATAATCTAACCGATTTCTCATTATTTATTAAATGTCTTGCTAATGCTAATCCATCTCCCCCATTATTCCCTTTTCCAACTAATATTCCAAATACTTGTTCAGTTGGAAAGTTATTAATTATCTCATTAAAAATTGATAAAGACGCATTTTCCATTAAAGCAAAACTGGGAATACCAATTTCCTTTATTGCATAATTATCAATTTCTCTTATTTGATTTGATGTAAATAGAGGTATCATTTTTTTCTTTCTTTTTATGATTTAATTAACGACAGAAAGAATAAGATTCAACAACGAATCGGGTGAAATTCCAAAATAAATTACTAATATTCCGGATACAACTACTGAAAGGAGAGAATATTTGTCAATATGCAGATCAATATCCTTCTCAGATTCTTTGAAATACATATAAACAACTAATCTTAAGTAAAAATAAACACTTATAACACTTGAAAAAACACCTACAACAGCAAGCCAGGTTAAATCAGCTTCTATAGCAGAGATGAAGACATAATACTTTCCGAAAAATCCAGCTAAAGGAGGAATTCCGGCTAAAGCAAACATAAATAAACTCATAAATGCTGCTAAAATTGGACTTTTAGAAGCCAGCCCAGCATAAGCAGTTAAGTCAGTATTTGCATCATTTTGTTTTTCAATAATTGAAATAATTCCGAATGCTCCGATATTCATGAAAGTATAAGCTGCTAAATAAAATATAATACCGGAAAAAGCTTCGGAATTAGCTGCAGCCAATCCAATTGCCATATATCCGGCGTGAGAAATAGAAGAATAAGCAAGCATTCTTTTTAGATTTTTTTGAGCGATAGCAACAATACTTCCATACAGCATAGATAATGTGGCAATAACTGCAAAATAAGGAGCAAAAATATCTATATTATAATTAATTAAGGAAGCAGAAAGAATAATAAGCAAAACGCTGAATGCAGCAGTTTTTCCTGTAGTTGACATTAATCCAGTTACAGTAGTTGCAGAACCTTGGTAAACATCAGGAACCCACATATGAAATGGAAAAGCTGCAATTTTGAATGAAAATCCAATTATAAAGAGGAGCAATCCAACAATAAACAAAATATTTTGAGTGAATGTACTAAAGTTTTGAATTATAGAATCAACACTTGTAGTAGAAGAAACTCCATAAATTAACGCAATACCATATACTATAAAGCCCGTCGCAAACGCACCTAACAGAAAATATTTTAATGCCGCTTCATTTGAGGATGATTTCTTTTTATTAATTCCGGCTAAAACATAAAATGCGATCGACATTAATTCCAATCCGATAAATATCATAAAAATATCTTTAGAACCGGCCATAACCATCATTCCAAGTATGGCAGATTGAATCAAAATGTAATATTCACCATGATTTGATTCATATTTCTTGATGTAATCTATAGAATTGAGAATTAAAAGTGCAGCACCAATATTAAATATAAAATTAAATATTGCAGGTTTTCCGCCAACTTCAAGCATTCCCCCAAATAATATTTGATTTGCCGAAATATTAATTATTGAGTGAACTCCGGCAAAAACAAAAACAAAAAGAGAAATCCATGGTAAAATTGTTTCACTCTTTTTTGAATACATTTCTATTAAGAGTGAAATTACAATTCCAACTCCAATAACAACATGCGGAAGCATTAACAATATTTCTTGGCTATTCTGAGGCATAATTATTCAACAAATAAAGTTTCGTCATCAATTTCTTTAATTTGTAATTTATGGTTTTCTTTTACACTTAAACAAATTTTTCTGTGATTTTCAAAATCAAATAAATCCTTCCCTTTTTCAACAATAACTAATTTGATATTTTCATATTGAGTAACTTTCTCTTCCAAAGATTCGAATGAATGAAAATAAATTTCTGTAAACCCATCATTAATAACATATTCTGCATCTTCGGACATTGAGCTGAAATCGGTTATAATTGAAGAATCAACAACAATTTTTAATAACTCGCACTCAAAAGGAAGAATTACTCGATTTCCATAATGAAGTCCAATTACGCTATTTTTTAAAACATGATCTAAAGTTCTCATATTATTTCCCAAAATAAAAGATTAACCAGACTAAAGTAAAAACCGGAATCAAAATTGGAATAGAATATTTTGCCATATATGCAAAAAAGCTTGGCATTTTAATGCCGGCTCTTTCACAAATTGATTTTACCATAAAATTAGGACCATTGCCAATATAACTTAATGCTCCAAAAAATACTGCCGCAACTGAAATTGCCTGGAGATAAATTGGATATTCAATCGCAAATTGATGTACATTTTCCTTAAACGAAATATCAAATCCAAATTTTCCCAATTCAGCACTCAAAAAGTTTAGATAGGTTGGAGCATTATCCAAAAATCCTGATAAAATACCAGTAGCCCAGTAGAAAATTGAAACGTTTAATTTATCACCAAGAACATTTGCTTCATAAGCAATTAGCTGCAGAGCTGGAATCATAGTAGCAAAAATTCCAACAAATAAATATGCAACTTCTTTGATCGGTTCAAAATCAAATTCATTGGCTCTTAAAATTTCTTTATCCGCAGTTTTATATGATAAATAAACAATACTAAACATTATTATTTCTCTAATTCCGAATGGAAGCGGAGCAAGAGATGGAACCCATGACATAACTGCAGGATCAATAAATACAGAAATCAGTATTATTAATAAGAAAATAAAATTTTTTGTCCCGGAAACATGAATTTTACCGGAATACTCTTTAGAATTATCTTCTACTTTATTTCTTGAATCGATAAAATAGAAAATTATAAGAAGTAATATGACTGTTGGCAGCCAAATATACCATACATGCTGAATGAACCAGAAAAATTCAATTCCCTTTAAAAAACCTAAAAATAAAGGAGGATCTCCAATTGGAGTTAAAGCTCCGCCAATATTACTAACCAGAAAAATAAAAAATATCACATGATAAGGTTTTATTCTACCTTGGTTTACCTTTATGAAAGGTCTGATTAACAGCATTGATGCACCGGTTGTACCAATAATATTTGCAATTATTGATCCGAATAAAAGAATCAACACATTTAGCATTGGTGTAGATTTCTTATCAACTTTAATTAAAATACCGCCGGATGCAACAAACAAGGAAGCTAAAAGAGCAATAAATGAAAGATATTCAGCTAAAGTGTGCATCAAACTTACATAATCACCAAGTACAATTAAATAGTAAACAACTGTAATCAATCCTAAAAATACTGCAATTTTGGGATAATGTTTTTCCCAAAAATGATGATAAAATAAAGGTCCGGTAGCAATCATTAGCAAAAGTAAAATAAAAGGGGCTATCATGTAGACTTCCGGAAGAACTGCAGTGTGATGCCCTCCTTCCGAAGCAAAAATTGAACTACTAAAAAGTAGAATTAACGAAAATATTTTCAATAATGTGTTCAATATTAATTCAGTAATTTAATTGTGAAATTTTGTACCTGTTCTAAAATATTTATTGTAGAAGTTTCTGTTATATCTAAAAAAGTTGTAGGATAAATACCAATCCAGAAAATCAATAAAATTATTGGAACTAGTACCAACCATTCTTTTCCATTCATATCAGAAAGATTTTCCAATTTTGGATTTGTTACATTACCAAAAACTACTCTTTGGTACATCCACAAAAGGTAAACTGCAGCAAAAATAACTCCCGATGCAGCAAAAATTGTAAACCACCAATTATCTAACACTTGTGATTTAAATGAACCAAGAAGTATTAAGAATTCTCCGATGAAACCATTCATTCCCGGGAGGCCTATCGATGAAAGAGAAGCTATCATTAAGAAGGTTGCATAAACCGGGACTAATTTAGCAATACCACCATAAAATGATATTTCTCTGGAATGAGTCCTTTCGTAAATCATTCCAACCAAAAGAAATAAAGCTCCGGTTGATAAACCATGATTAATCATCTGAATTACAGCACCTTGAACAGATTCTACTGTCATTGCAAAAATACCCAAAACAACAAATCCCAAATGTGCAACTGAAGAATAAGCAACAAGCTTTTTCATATCAGTCTGAACCATAGCAACCAAAGCGCCGTAAATAATTCCAATTACTGCAAAAACAGAAATATATGGAGCAAATTCTACCGAAGCTTGAGGAAATAAAGGAAGATTAAACCTAATTAAACCGTAAGTTCCCATTTTTAAAAGGACTCCAGCCAAAATAACAGAACCGGCAGTTGGTGCTTGAACGTGTGCATCAGGAAGCCATGTATGAAGCGGAAATAAAGGTACTTTAATTGCAAAACTAAAAAAGAATGCTAAGAAGAGATAATTTTGAATATCTCTTGCAATAGTAGGTCCTACTTTATAAAGCTCCAATAAATTTGTAGTAAAATATCCAAGCTGCGAAGAAGCATCAACAGCAAGCCAAATAATTGCAACTAACATCAATAAACTTCCGAACATTGTATAAATGAAAAATTTTATTGATGCATAAATTCTATTTTCTCCTCCCCAAACTCCAATAATAAAATACATTGGAATCAACATTGCTTCCCAGAAAATATAGAACAGAAATAAATCTAATGAGATAAAAACTCCAAGCATTCCGGCTTCGAGAAAAAGCATAAAGAAAGTAAATAGTTTTATATTCTTTTTGATTGTTCCCCAAGTTGAAATGAGTGTGAGTGGAGTTAAAAAAGTAGTAAGCAGAATAAGTAAAACAGAAATACCGTCAACACCAATATGATAACTAACATTTAATCCATCAATCCAAAGATATTTTTCTACTAACTGGAAGCTGCCATTAGATTGGTCAAAATTTGTAAACATAACCAATGATATAATAAAAGCAGCAAGACTAACAGCCAATCCAAACCATTGAATTAAATTTTCTTGTTCTTTTCTAATGAACAAAAGAATTAAGCTTCCTAAAATTGGAGTTATAAGCAAGTATGTTAAGATTGAGCCGTTTTCCATAGTTTATAAAGTTAATATTAACCAAAATAGTGCAACAGAAATTCCTATCATCATTATTAATGCGTAAAACTGAGCTACGCCGGTTTGCATCTTCCTAATTATTATTGATATATAATAAATTAATTTTGCTGATCCGTTTACAATACCATCAATTAATTTATTATCAGTAACTTTCCATAATACTTTTTCAGAAATTATTAAAATAGGTTTGATTACAGAAGATTCATAAATTTCATCGACGTAATATTTGTTAAGAAGAGTATTATATAATCCTTTAACAGACGATGCAGTTTTATCAGCAATCTCTTTTTTACGGGTATAAACTACATATGCGAAATAAATAGCTGAAAGTGCAGCCGCAACTGAAATTCCCATTAAGAGTAATTCTTCAAAATGTGAATGTGATCCAAAAGTTCTAAGTTTAGCTTCAGCAGGAGCAAAAATTGGTTTAAACCAATTCTTTAAAGCATTTCCCCCTTCTCCACTAAATATTTCCGGAATTCCAACATAACCTCCTACAATTGAGAGAAATGCAAGAACTATAAGTGGAATAGTCATAACTTTTGGTGATTCATGAGGATGGACATCTTTGCCAAATCTTTCTTTACCGAAAAATGTAAGAGAAACTAATCTGAACATATAAAAAGCAGTTATTACTGCTGTTAAAGCACCAATAATCCAAAATGTCAAATTTCCTTTGCTGTAAGAATACCAGAGAATTTCATCTTTACTAAAGAATCCGGATAAACCTGGTACACCGGCAATTGCAAATGCAGCAATTATAAAAGTCAAATACGTAACCGGCATATATTTTTTAAGATTACCATAATTTCTAATATCCTGCTGTTCATGCATTGCATGAATTACAGAACCGGCACCAAGAAAAAGAAGAGCTTTAAAGAAAGCATGAGTCATAACATGAAAAATTGCTGCACCAAAAGCTCCAACTCCGGCAGCTAAAAACATATAACCTAATTGACTAACAGTAGAATAAGCTAAAACTTTTTTGATGTCTGTCTGAACAAGACCAATTGTAGCGGCAAAAAATGCAGTCAATAATCCGATTACGGCAACAAGTGTCATAATTGCGGGAGCAGAAGCAAAAATAATAGATGCACGAGCAACCATATAAACACCAGCAGTTACCATTGTTGCAGCATGAATTAATGCCGATACAGGTGTTGGACCAGCCATTGCGTCAGGAAGCCAAACATAAAGTGGAATTTGTGCTGATTTACCAGTAGCTCCAATAAATAAAAATAAAGCTATAAAACTGAAAGTAGTTTCAGAAATCGGGAAATATTCTGCTTTAGAGAAAACTTCGAGAAAATTAAGACTGTCGAAAGTCTGATAAATTAAAAACATCCCGAGTAAAAATCCGAAATCTCCAATTCTGTTAACAATAAAGGCTTTTTTTGCTGCTTCGGGAACAGTTCCTTTTTCGAATTTTCTGTCATAGTAAAAACCAATTAACAGATAAGAACAGAGACCAACACCTTCCCATCCAAGGAACAGAACGAGAAAGTTATCTCCTAAAATTAAATTCATCATTGCAAAGATGAATAAGTTTAGATAAGCAAAAAATCTCCAAAATCCTTTATCGCCATGCATGTAACCAATTGAGTAAACATGAATTAAAAAGCCGACCCCGGTAACAATTAGGGACATCACAATCGAAAGCTGATCAACCAGGTAAGCAAATTTAATATTTAAACCGGCAACATTAAGCCAAGTAAACAGTTCTACTACTCTAGTTCTTTCATCTATTGGCAAATTTAGAAGCTGTATAAAAGATAATATTGTAAATAAGAATGACAGTCCAACTGCTGAAGAACCAATAATTCCAATTATTTTTTCATTTTTGATTTTACTTCCGAATAAACCGTTAATCAAAAATCCGGCTAAAGGAAATAAAATTGTTAAATAAATGTAATCTATCATCAAACGTTACCACTTAAAGAGATTTATTTGATCAATATTAACTGTCAATTTATTTCTAAAAATTGCAATAACAATTGCAAGTCCAATAGCAGCTTCTGCTGCGGCAACAGTCATCACAAAAAACGCAAAAATCTGTCCGATTGAATTACCCATAAAAGAAGAGAATGTTATTAAGGCTAGATTTGCAGAATTAAGCATCAATTCAATACTCATCAAAATAATTATTGCATTGCGTCTAATCAAAACGCCAGCCACACCTACGCTGAACATAAAAGCACTTAAAATAAGATAATATTCAATAGGAACTTGCATAAACAATTACTCAAATTTCTTTTTGGCTAAAATAATTGCTCCAATAGTTGCAACAAGAAGTAAATAACCGGCAATTAAAAATGGTAAAATGTATGTAGTATAAAGTTCTCTTCCTATACTTTCAATTTGTCCCGCTTTGATTAAATTCTCGATAGTTCCATTTGACAATTCAGCAGGATTTGAATAAAAAATTAAGTACGCAATTTGTGCAAATACTAAAACTGCAATAAAAATTGCAAAAACTTTAATTGGTTTTTTATCTGCCAGAATTGATGCTTCATTTTCAGTATTAATAAGCATAATAACAAAAAGGAAAAGAATCATAATTGCACCGGCATAAACTATAACTTGAACTACCGACAAAAATTGAGCATTTAGTAAAAGATAAATTCCAGCTAATGCAAAGAAATTAAGTATAAGATAAACAGCACTAAGAATTGGATTTTTTCTAGTAATAACCATTACCGAAGAAAAAGCAGCAACCAAGGTTAAAATCAGAAATAAAATCAATTCTAAGTTCATTGCTAAGGCGTATTCCTATAAATCATTCTTGGGAAAGGAATTGCTTCTCTAAGATGATCTAAACCGCAAATCCAGCTTATAGTTCTTTCCAATCCTAAACCGAAACCGGAATGAGGTACAGAACCAAATCTTCTTAAATCTAAATACCACTCAAAAAATTCTTGTGGTAAGTCATGTTCTTTAATTCTTTCCAATAATTTGTTTATATCATCTTCTCTTTGCGATCCGCCTATTATTTCGCCATACCCTTCTGAAGCAAGAACGTCAACACCTAAAGCTAGATTGTCATTTTCAGGATCGCGTTTCATATAGAATGCTTTTACTTGCTGCGGATACCTATGAACCATTACCGGTCTATCATATGATTCAGAAATAACAGTTTCATCTGCGGCTCCTAAATCATTTCCATATTCAAACTCATGTCCTTTTTCATGAAGAAGCTTTACAGCTTCATCGTAGGATATTCTTGGGAAAGGTCTTTTTACATTCTGCAGTTTTGTAATATCTCTTTCCAAAATTTCAAGTTCTTCTTTTCTTTCTTCTAAAATGGTTTGGACTATATATTCTAAGAATTCCTCAGCCAGATCCATTACGTCATCTAATTCGTAAAATGCTGCTTCAGGTTCAACCATCCAAAATTCTGTTAAATGTCTTCTTGTCTTAGATTTTTCAGCTCTGAAGGTTGGACCAAAAGTATAAACTTTTCCTAAAGCCATTGCTCCGGCTTCTGCATATAACTGTCCGGATTGCGTTAAGTAAGCTTTTCCCAAATCAAAATATGGTGTTTCAAACAAAGTTGAAGTTCCTTCAACAGCATTTGGAGTAATTATAGGAGGATCAAAAAGAACAAAACCTCTTTCATCAAAAAAGTCTCTAATTGCTTTTACAATTCTATGTCTAATTTTAAGAATTGCAACTTGCTTTTTTGAACGAACCCACAAATGACGTTGATCCATTAAAAATTCAATACCATGTTCTTTTGGAGTAATAGGATAATCAACAGAATCTGATATCAATTCTATATTTATAACATCAAGTTCAAATCCGCCAACAGCTCTAGGTTCCGCTTTAACTTTACCGGTAACTCTAAATGATGATTCTTGAGTTATTGAATCAGCAAGATTAAAAACTTCTTCAGAAACATTTCCAATAAAAGTTACGCATTGCAGGTAACCGGTACCGTCTCTTAGGATTAAAAATTTTACTTTTTTACTTGATCTTTTGTTATAAAGCCAGCCTTGCAGAGTCACTTCTTGATCTACAAATTTAGCTAAGTCTGAGATGTAAATTATATTTTTCATAGGTCAGGATATTGTTAAAATTACAAGAAATAAATATATAGAGGTGTAAAACTAAAAGCAAAAAAAATATCTTTAATGAAATATTTAGTTTTCTTAATTAGAACAAACTAACTGCATTTAATTCTTACTTTTAGATCGAAAATTTCTTCAAACAATTTTTGTCTTCTTTCTAAATTCCATATTTCAACTTCAGGATACTTTCCGTTGCAATACAAATTAAAAATTATCTCTTTATCATTATTATCGATGGAAATTTTTTCTACCAGTTTTTGATGCGTCCTATCCAAGGAATCTGCAATTCTAAGTATTGCTGAAAGTTTTTCTACTTTTTCCCTCGATTGACTATTTAATGATGAAAACTCTTTATGCCTCAATTTAGGATGACTTTTTCTATGATATCTTGAAATGTTGCCAATTATTTTGATCTCATTTTCATTAAAACCTAGTAATTCGCTGTTCTGAATTATATATTGTCCATGTTTATGATGCTGTGAGTGTGATATATGATAACCAATATCATGCAGTATTGATGCCGCATTTAGATATTCTTTATTTTCTTCATCAAGTTTATGGATATGATATGTCTGTTCAAAAATCTGTTCGGCTAGGTTTGAAACGTGTAAACAATGATCAAGATCATATTTTGATGATTTTGCCAACTGCATAATGCTATTCATTCTTATATCTCTTAAATCTGGAAATTTATTTAAGAAACCTTTTTTCTGCAGTTCATCAATTACAATTCCTTCTCTTAGAGCATAATCAGAGAGAGTTATTTTTTCAATATTTAATTCATCGACAATTGTTTGAAGAATAATTGCTCCGGCCGGAATTATATCTGCCCGCTTACTATCCAATCCTTTAATCTTTTTTCTATCTTCATAAGATTTTTTCTTAAGTATATCTTTTGAAATTGATTTTAAATCAGCACTAGAAATTTCAAAGTTGTTTAATATAGTATAGCCTTGATCAGTATTTGAATTTTTTGAATAGACTAAAAATCCCAATGAGTTTATTGTTCCGGATGAACCCACAACTACTTCAATAGGATAATTTTTAATCTGTTTGATTGAAGAAAATATTTCCCCTTTAACCCATTCCTTGCAATCATTAATTCTTTCTTTTGAAAGCTCATAATCCGGAAAGAATTTTTGTGTTAATCTTACAGCTCCAATTTTATGACTGTTCGAAAACTGAATAATTCCTTCTTTACCAACAATCAGTTCAGTACTTCCTCCTCCAATATCAATACATAATGAATATTTATTAAAAATTGGGACTGACTTTAATATTCCCAAATAGATTAATCTAGCTTCTTCAGTTCCGCTGATGACTTCAATATCAATATTGGTTTTTTCTTTAATTTCTCTTCTAAATTCATCTTTGTTCAGAGCTTCTCTAACTGCACTTGTAGCAACTGCTTTAATTTCTGCATTGTGTGAATCGGATATTTCTTTAAATTTTTTAAGTGTTTCTATAGCTCTTTGAATTGCAGATTCTTTAATTTCTTTTATATCACCGGTGTTACCTTCACCTAAACGAATTACTTCCTTTTCTCTATCGATAATTTCAAAATTTCCATCTTCTAAAATCTTCACAATTATTAAATGAAATGAATTAGTTCCAATATCAATTGCGGCAAGATTTTCATTTGTCATTTTCAATCTCCTAAAAATTTTACGGCAGCATCATAAACATCTTCTACATCAATATCATTAATATCATCTGAATTTCTTATATATAATTTATCAGTACCAATCGGTGCCCAATTTTCCGGTTTTGTCGGACCAAAAAGTGAGATTTGTTTAACTTTAACTGCTCCAGCAACATGCATAACTCCAGTATCATTAGTTATAAACAAATCGCTTTTAGCTATTATTGCGGCAAGTTCGGGTATTTTTTTGTTTAATGCAAAAATCTTTTCAATTTTCAATTTCGAACTGATATAATCAAGCTCCTCTTTATCGCTGTTACTTCCGGTAAAAAATATCTTGGCATTATATTTTTCATGTAATTTTTCGGCAAGTAAAATAAATTTATTCAAATCCCATCTATTAGGAGGTTTACCAGCTCCAACATGCATTCCAATAACTTTTTGGTTACTAGCTGCTTTTAATTCATCCCTAAAAAAAAGTTCAGCTTTTACTCTATCATTTTCATCAAAAGTAATCTCTGATTGATAATTATCAGTATAAATTCCGAATGGTTTTACTAGTTCAAGAATAAATTGTGATACGTTTTGATCAGGATTAGCTCTCCAGTCTAAACTAATTCTTCTATCACATAAATAGCTGAATTGATTAATCTCACCATTTAATGAATCTGCACAAATTCTTGTATTAGCTTTTGCAAATCTCCCTAAAAAATGACTTGTAAAAGAAATAGAAACTGTAGTAGGAATAATTACAACATCATAATTATTTTTTAGAAATTTTATAAGTGATCTGAAGTAATCAATTTGATGCAGCTTATTTTTATCGAAATTAAACTGCTCATCAACAAATTTATTTTTTTCGATTGCGAAGTAATTATCATTACTGGTTAAAACACTTAATCTTGATTTCGGATAAGTTTCTTTAATTGCTCTGAATAAAGGAACAGAAGCAAGCATATCTCCAAATTGATTATGCTGACGAATAATTAAGAAGTTTTTTGGTGAATTTAATTCTCTGGATTTATTCTCTTTAACAGAAAAGAATAATTTAAAGAAGGAATTAAGAAAATTTGATTTTGCCATTTTTACTTGGATTTATCTTCATTCTCTTTAATTTCTTCGAACTCGGCTTCTATAATATCTTTTTTATCAATAGGTTCTTTTGGATCACCGGGATTTTGATTTGGTTTTGTTTTATTCTGTTTTTGTTTTGGAGAACTTGAATAAAAATTAAATCCGCTTCCGAAGTTTTTATTTTTCAAATCGAATCTTGTTGTAAAAAACATTCCAACAATTACTTTCAAAAATTTGTACGCTAAATAAGCAATTAAAAGATATAATAAAAATCTCAACTTTCTCTACTCCTTGGTTCGGGATTAAAATATGTCATAAATCCCTTTTCTTCTCTAAATATTTGTTTATATAATTCTTCAAAATCATTTTCATTTTTAACAAAGTCAATTTCAGAAGAATTTACAATTAGCAGCGGTGTTTGATTGTATTTGAAAAAATAATCATTATATGCTTCATTTAATTCATTCATATAATTTCTTGTAATCCATCTTTCAATTTTTCTGCCGCGCTTCTTAATATTAGCCATTACTCTATCAACGGTTGACTGCAGATATACAACCAAATCAGGTTTCCTTAATTCTCTTTCAAGTAATGGATAAATATTTTCGTAAAGTTTTAGTTCTTCCCCTTCCAAATTCAAGTATGCAAAAATCTGATCTTTGTTAAACATATAATCGGAAACAATATAATCTGCAAATAAATCTTCTTGATTAAGCTGCTGCTGCTGTTTGTATCTGTTCACTAAAAAAAACATCTGAGTTTGAAACGCATATCTTCTTCTGTCTTCATAAAATTTTCCTAGAAAAGGATTACTTTCAAATTCCTCTTCAATCAATTTTGAATTTAGTCTTTGAGCCAATTTTTGAGCCAAAGAAGTTTTACCGGAACCAATAATTCCTTCAATTACAATATATTTTATTTCGTCCAATAGCTTTCCTATACTTTTATATAGTCTAATTTACGAATTATGTTCACTTCTAAATTTTTTATTTCTAACTCTGATATTTTTTTCTTTTCAACTGGATGAAAAATATAGGGTTCAATTTCAAGAAGAGGAACTAAAACAAAATCTCTATAAAGAACATCTCTATGCGGAATATTCAATTTTTCATCACAATAAACAACATCATTAAAAAATAGAATATCCAAATCAATTTCTCGCGGACCCCATTTTTCTCTTTTTACTCTTCCAATTTCAATTTCTATTGACTTAGTCTTAATAAATAATTCGATAAGTGAATATTTTGTAGATATTTTAACAACACAATTTAAGAAATTATCTTGATCCGTATAACCATACGGTTTAGTCTCATAAATTGAAGATAATTTGATAATATTTATATTAGGATCTTCTTCTAATAATTCCAATGCTTTTTGAATATACATCATTCTGCTTTCGAGATTGGAACCAATACCAATGAAACTAAGATTTTCCATTTTCCTTTGTTACCTCAGCTTCAACGTAATCAATAACTCCGCCAACCGGAACATTCTTTTTCCTTACAACTACATTAACTTTAAACACATTGGGAAAATGATGTAGAACTTTATCCGCAATAACTTCTGCTATTGTTTCAATTAAATAATATTTTTTTTGATGAATAATTTCATTTATATATTTATAAACATGATGATAGTTTACAGTTTTGCTTAAATCATCATTTTTAACTGCTTCTGAAAAATCCGTATAAAGGTCAATATCAACTTCAAATTTGCCGCCGATTGATTGTTCTTCCGCCAAAGCACCATGGTAAGCATAAAATGAAGCTCCGCGCAGTCTAATTACATTACTCATTTGGTTTTTGCACTCAATTTTTAGAATAATAAAGTTAGTAAATTAATTAAGAATTTAGAAGTAAGAATTATGGAGTTATGTAATAACTGAAGATAATACTGTATTAGACACTAAATAAATAGGGCTTCCAAGAATCATCAATTCGATTTACGCTGTTCTTTAAAAACATAATATGACTTGGAGCATAAGGTTTAATGAGTAGTTGCATTCCAGCTTCGGTTGGAGTTCTATCCCCTTTTTTATTATTACAAGGAAGACAAGCAGTAACAAGATTTTCCCAAGTATCTTCTCCTCCTCTTGCTTTTGGCTTTATATGATCTATTGTTAAAGGTAAATCAGCTCTGCCGCAATAACCGCACTTATGTCTATCTCTTTTTAGAATATTTTTTCTTGTAAGAATTATTTTTTTATAAGGTACTTTAATAAACTGTAAAAGCCTTATAACACTTGGGAAAGGATAATTTTTGGATACGGTATGAATTGCTTTAGCATTATTATCTGAAACTAATTCTGCTTTACCCAAAAAAATTAAACAGACAGCTTTCTTAACATTGCAAATAGTTAGAGGTTCGTAACTTGCATTTAACAAAAGTACTTTTGAATTAAGAACACCATTATGTGAATATTTGGTTTCGAAGTTTTTCCCTTTAATTAAAATGTTAAAAAATTATTTATTTTTAGAAATAATTCCTCCAGCCAAAACATAACCTTGTTCATCATATAAAACAACTGATTGTCCAGGTGTTATTGCACTTTTAGGCTCAAGAAAATTAATCGAAAAACTGCTTTCATTTGATTCTATAATTTCTGCCTGACTTCCACTGTCAAGGTATCTAATTTTTGCTCTTACAATTGTTCCAGGCTCAAGCAAATCTGCTGATACGTAATTTACATCATCTGCATAAAGAATATTCTCATATAAATCTTCTTTATCACCAATTTCAATCATATTTGTTTCTCTGTCAATATTTTTTACATAAACCGGTTTTCCTAGCGCCAAACCTAAACCTTTTCTCTGTCCAATCGTATAAAAAGGAATTCCCTTATGCTGTCCTATAACCTCACCTTTATAAAGGATGGCTCCCCCTTCAATTTGATTCATAACATCAGGAATTCTTTCTCTTAAAAATCTTTCATAGTTATTATCAGCAACAAAACATATTTCCTGGCTGTCCGGTTTTTTGGCAGTTTTTAATCCAAATTTTTCTGCTAAATCTCTAACTTCTATTTTTGTGAATTCTCCGAGTGGAAAAATCGTTCTGCTTAAACTTTCTTGAGTTAAACCCCAGAGTGCATAAGATTGATCTTTTTTAGCATCATTAGAATATTTAAGCATGAATCTATTTGTAGTTTCGTTTTTTTCTACAATTGCATAATGACCTGTTGCAACATATTTTGCTTCAAGATCGTCAGCTTTCTTTAGTAACTCTTCCCATTTAATTTTTCTATTGCAAACCACACAAGGATTTGGAGTTCTTCCGGCTAAATATTCATCAACAAAATCATCAATAACTGCAGATTCAAAAGCCTTAGTAAAATCAACTGTGTAATGAGGAAAGCCAAATTTCTGTGCTACATTTTTTGCATCATAAATTGCATCAAGAGAACAACAACCGGATTCATGTTTTGGAGCTCCTCCAACTTCCATAAATCCCCATGTCTTCATAGTAATTCCGATTACGTCGTATCCTTGGCTATGCAATAAAGCTGCAGCTACAGAAGAATCAACTCCTCCGCTCATTGCAACTATAACTCTATTATCCTTCAAAACATTTCCTTTCTATTAAATAGATATACTATCTTATAATCCAAACATGTAATATAAGAAAATAGTTGCCTTTTTTCTTTATTTGATTTTAAGAATTGATTAACAATTTAATTTTAGACTGGTTATTTAATTACCGTTTTTTGTATAAAGAATTGCCACAACAGCAACATAATTATCGGAATGACTCATACTGATTTGAAGTTCTTTATCAGGATTAACAAAATCATTTAATTCACCAAATAATCTAACTTTGGGCATGCCGTTTGGTTCATTATAAATCTCAATGTTTTTCCAAGTGGCTCCCTTTTTCCATCCAGTTGACATGGCTTTATAAATAGCTTCTTTAGCTGCAAATCTTGCTGCATAATGTTGAAATTTATTTTTCTTTGTCTCACAATAATCTAATTCTTTCTCAGTATAAATTTTGTTTAGAAATTTATCTCCAAATTTTTCTATACTTTTTTTAATTCTGCTTATTTCGATTATGTCAACGCCAATACCAAAAATCATTTTAATATCCTATTGCTTTACCAAAACTTCTTGGATCAGATGCTCCCCAAATTAATCCTGTTTCAGAATCAATAAGTATGCATTGTGCTCTGCCAAGACTGGTTTCTTTTCCAAATTTATGTCCCATTTTACCAAGATTAGCTTTTGTATCATTTGTAAAACTAAATCTCTCATAGTCAATTTGATCAGGATACCATTGATGATGAATTCGAGGTGCATCAACTGCTTCTTGAATATTCATTTCAAAATCAACAACGTTAATAATTACTTGTAAGACAGTAGTAATAATTGTTGAACCTCCTGGAGAGCCAACAATTAGGTAAGGCTTTTTGTCTTTTAGAACAATTGTTGGAGTCATTGAAGAGAGCATTCTTTTTGTTGGAGCAATCGAATTTGCTTCACTACCTAAAAGTCCAAACTGATTTGGAACTCCGGGTTTAACGCTGAAATCATCCATTTCATTATTCATCAGAAAGCCATATCCATCAACTACAATTTTATTTCCAAAAGATGAGTTTAATGTAACTGTTGTGCTTACTGCATTTCCATATTTATCATAAACTGAGTAATGAGTTGTTTCTGTACTTTCTTCTAAAATATCTGATGGAAATATTTCTTTTGAATCAACTGCTTTAAGCGTATCTATTTCTGAAAACATCTGTTTAGCGAAATCTTTTGAAATCAATTTGTTAACAGGAACATCATAAAAATCGGGATCACCTAAATGTTTCGATCTATCTGCATAAACTCTTTTTAATATTTCAACAAGTTTGTGAATATAATTACTGCTTCCAAAATCATATTTATCTAACTTATAATTTTCTAAAATGTTCAATGCTTGCAGAATTGCAACTCCTCCGCTTGAAGGAGGCGACATTGATATTATATCATAACCTCTATAATTTCCTATAACCGGAGGTCTTTCTACAGAACTATAATTTGCAAGATCTTCAAGAGTAATAAATCCATTTAATTCATTAGATGTATTTACAATAGCTTGAGCAACTTCACCTGAATAAAATCCTTCTCTTCCATATTTCTTAATTAAAGTAAGAGTTTTTGCCAAATCTTTTAATACAATTATAGAATCTTCCGGAAGCTTTTTTCCATCTTTAGTAAATATTTTTCTAGAAGATGAATACATAACAAACTGATTATGATAATTATTTATAAATCTAACTAATCGATAATCCGGTATAAATCCATTGTATGCAAGCTCAATAGCAGGTTGAATAACTTCTTCAAGACTTAGTGTACCGTATTTCTGAAGAGCGAATAAAAGTCCGTCAACACTGCCGGGAACACCTGAAGCAGACATAGATTTTACACTTTTATCCTCAATTACATTACCATTTTCATCTAAGTACATATTTTTTGAAGATGACAAAGGAGCAGTTTCTCTAAAATCGATTGCAGTATTAGTTCCATCATTAAAATGAATTACCATAAAACCGCCGCCGCCAAGATTTCCGGCAGAAGGATGTGTTACTGCTAAAGCAAATCCAGTTGCAACTGCTGCATCAACAGCATTTCCCCCTTTTTGTAATATATCAATTCCAACTTGACTTGCATAATCACTGGCTGAAACAACCATACCATTCTTAGCTCTAACAGGATCATTGGAAGAACCGAACAAATTTGCTGATATAAATCCCCACAAAACAAAGAGGATAAATGGTTTGAAAAATTTCGTATTGTTAGAAAATATTTGCATCAACATTTAATCCTTCACCTTCAAGTTGTTCGGTAAATATTTTTAATAGCTTATTAGTTTTTTCAATTGTTGATTTTAGATCATTCAAAATATTTTCGTCGTATAAAATTCTACCCAGATTATTTTCTTTATTTTTTGTCTGAACAACTATTTCATCAACCTCTTTTACTAATTTTTGAGATGATTTTAAAGTTGCAGTTAATTCTTTTATCAATGCAGCAAATGATTCTTCATTTTCTTTAATAAATTTGTTGGAACTAGTGAGAAGTGAATCCCCTTTTATTAAAAGAGAATTTAGATTTTTTTTGTTATCAAGTATTAGTTGATTTGAATTTCTAGTTAAATCTTTTAGAGAAGCAACTGATTCCTTCAAATCACTTTTTAATTGATCATCAGTTAAAAATTCATTCATTCCATCAAGAGTTATTAAAACAGATTTTAAGAGTCCGATTAAATCGTCTTGAATTGAAGTAAGCATACTCATTGTTGTTGAAATATCACCGGTAAATTTACCGTTATGATGTAATGTGAAATCTAATAAGTTGTTACTCTGTCCCGGATTAATTTCAACTTTCTTTTCCCCCATCAAATCATACATCATAATATAAAATTGTGCATCAGATTTTAATTCAACATCTTCATCTAAAATCATTTTAACAAATACATTATTGTTAGATGAATAGATGTCATCAACAAAACCTTTTTTTACACCTAATATTGTAACAAAATTTCCAATTTCAAGTCCGGCAACATTATCAAATGTTACAATTAATTCTTTTTTATCTTGATAAATTGACCAATTTTTAGCCCACCCCAAAATATAAAGAGTTAAAATTAGACCAAAAAAAACTGTTACACCTACTTTAATGTTAGTTTTGCGTTCCATCTTTTTCCAATAATTTCTTTATATGAAGGAATTTGTCTTTTTCATTAAGAAGATTAAAATCTTTTATTTGAAGAACATATTCTTTTACAGAATTAAAATCAATTTGATCTGTATTTATTTTTTCCAATAAGTATTTACTTAATGAATCTTTATAAGCAGACTGAAAATTATTATCAATAAATTCTAAAACTATTCTTTCCTTAATGTTCTCTGAAAACTGAGTAATAACATATTTATCAATTATGTAATATCCTACACCAATTACAAAAATAATTGTAAAAATGAATTTAGTGTAGCATCCGAGTTTCAATCATCTTCCTCAACTTCAGGCATAATTTCTAATAATATTTTATTGATTCTTTTATTTTCAACTTCCTTAACCGTGAATTTGAATCGATCTTTTTGTAGAATATATCCTTCATCTGGAATTGAACCGGCAAGATTAAGAATAAATCCGCCAATTGTATCATAGT
The DNA here is from genome assembly GCA_002698995.1 of Ignavibacteriota bacterium. Classification (GTDB taxonomy): domain Bacteria; phylum Bacteroidota; class Ignavibacteria; order Ignavibacteriales; family Melioribacteraceae. The sequence continues at coordinate 149,016 of PAAX01000019.1, forward strand.
CGTCATTTTCGGAAGATAAATCCGTTTGAAGTAATTCATTTATTTCATCAATTGATACTTTACCAAGAACTAAATAACTGTTTTCCGAAATTTGATTTATTTCATTTTCTTCTTTATCGTATTCATCACGAATTTCACCAACAATTTCCTCAAGAATATCTTCCATAGATATTAATCCTGCAGTTCCGCCATATTCATCTACAACAATTCCCATGTGAGTATTAGTTGCTTGAAATTCTTCAAGTAAATCTCTGATTAATTTTGATTCAGGAATAAAGATTGCTTTTCTTGCAATTTTTCTAACTAAAAAATTTTCTTTTTTTGCTTCTGATCTCAAAAACGGAAGTAAATCTTTAGCATAAATAATTCCAACTATATTGTCTAAACTATTTTCATAAAGAGGAATTCTGCTGTGACCGCTTTCAGTAATAATTTCCATTAATTCTTCAAAAGAAGAATCTACGGAAACCGCAGTAATATCAACTCTCGGAGTCATTACTTCTCTAACAGTAATATTTTTGAATGAAACCAAACCGTAAATAAGTCCATGTTCATTTTCTTCAATAGTTCCCTTTTCAACACCCAAATCGGCAAGTTCAGTTAACTCTGAAGTTCTTATTGCTGTTGATGATTTATCATATTTAATTTTAGACGCAAACGATTTTATTATATCTGTAAGAGTTTTGGAAATAGGATAGAATAAAACACTTATCCAATAAAGTGGAATACTTACAATTTTGGCAAAAGTGTAAGGATGCTTTGAAGCCCATACTTTTGGAGTTATTTCACCAAAAAGCAAAATTAGTATTGTTAAAAGAATAATTTGAACAATCAATGCAAGTTCTGTTGAAATATTATAAACAGCGGAAATATCCAAAGCAATTGTAACTGCTAAAATAGAAGCAGCAACATTAACAATTGTATTGCCAAGTAGAATTGTAACTAAAAGTCTGCGGGGGAATTCTAAAAGATTTTCAATATAGGCATAAATTATACTTTTAGATTTTGTCTGCTCTTTTAACTTTTTCTTATCAATTGAAAAAAGTGAAACTTCAGAACCGGAAAAAAGAGCAGACACAATTAATAATACAAATAATAAAATCAGCTTAAACTGCCAGTCGGTATCCAATAAATAATAAATCCTATCTTGTTATACAAAACAATTAAAATGGTAAATCTTCATCATTAGAAGCTTCACCGCTATCGAAACTTGAAGATGAAGGATTATAATTTCCGGAATCTTGAGAGGTAGAATAATCATTGCTACTCCCCCCTTCTCTAGAATCAAGAGGAATTATTCCGCTGTAATTATCTGCAACAATTTCAGTTACATATCTTTTAATTCCTTCTTTATCTTCATAACTTCTTGTTTGAAGTCTTCCTTCGATATAAAACTTTTTCCCTTTCTTTAAAGCTTTTTGATAGAATTCAGAAAGATTCCAAGCAACAATATTATGCCATGTTGTTTCATTTACCCAGTTATCATCTTTCCCTTTATAACTTCTTGTTGTTGCAATTGAAAACGAAGTAACAGGAATATTGTTCTGAGTAAACCTAGTTTCTGCATCCTGACCCAAATTCCCGATCAATTGAACTTTATTAAGTGAAAACGCCATTATAAACCTCTTTTTATTGAAATTTCAACAAATATAAACTTTAGATTAACATTTTACAAGTTGTATAACTCTATTTAATTAACTGCATTTTTCTTGAAAAGCTAAAATCATTTCCATTCAGTTTGTAAATATAAACTCCACTAGATAAACTTTCAGCATTAAAATTTACCGAATGCTTTCCAACATCAATTTCTTCACTTAACAGAGTTTGAATTTTATTACCGAGTATATCATAAACCGATAAATCAACAAATGTTTTTTCCGGAAGTGAAAAATTAATAGTAGTAACCGGATTAAATGGATTTGGATAATTCTGCATCAATTCAAAACCATTTAAATATTCTGCATTAACTTCAACTTCATGAGAAAATGAGACTGAACCATCATAATCAATCTGCTTTAATCTATAATTTATTTTAGATGTATTTATATTTTCATCTACAAAAGAATAATTAACTTTTTCTGTAGAATTTCCTTTCCCTTCAACAAATCCAATTCTTTCCCAATTTTTACTATCGGAAGAATTTGCAGTTTTTCTTTCAATTTCAAAACCAAGATTATTAGTTTCAGTTGCAGTTTCCCAATTCAAAACAATATTTTCATTAATTCTTTCAGCACTAAATGAAATTAATTCAACCGGAATTACTCCGTCAGGTAAAAGCTGAACATCAAGATTTACTGTTTGATTATTAAGTACGGAAACATCATTTACAATTTTAGATTGATAACCGGGTGAATCAAATTGAAGATCGTAAGTTCCGGAATAAATATATCTATGATAATTTCCATTAATCGGATCAGAATAAATATGTGTACTATCAGCATCATGATTTAGAACGGTTACTTTAGCTTGTATAGGATTTCCGGAATTATCAGTAATAATTCCTCTTATACCATAAAGAGATTGTTCCATAAAATTAAATAAGGATCTTCTTAAATAATTCCAATGTGCCGGAAGCAAAGAAGCAGATAATAATTTTACATCCGAAATTTCAATAGTCACTTCTCTTCCGTGATTAAAATAAGTATAAAAATCCTGTCTTCCGCCATAAACCGGATACCAATCCCAACCGTTTGTAATTCCATCATTAAATCCATTCATGTAAGATGACGGACTATAAAGCTGAGCAGTATCTGCAAACTGATGTGAAATATACTTATACCAATTATCATCTTTATGAAGTCTTGAAAATGCATCCCATGGATAGTTTACAACTTCGGCACCTCCATGAAAATTAGCAGACAAAACAAAATTATTATTCTCGGCTAGATTCATCATTGCAATAGTTTCAGGCTGCCAAGGACCATTTGGATTAGGTCCTTGTGCCGGATCTGGAAAATTTCTGTTTATGTCATAAAAATTTGCATTGTAACGAGTTGCTCCATAAACGGTATTGTTGCCGCTTTTATATGTACCATCAGGATTCGCATTCGGATTAATCCAAATCTCAATATTATTAACTAAATTTGTTATTCTGCTGTCACTTCCATAGGTTGAAAGAAGAGAATCAATTAATCTGAGCATTAAAACATAACCTGTTGTTTCATCGCCATGCATTGTTGATGTATACATAAATTGAGGTTCTGCTTCTCTTTGATTTATATTATCGGAAATTTTAGCGAATAAAATCTTCCTTCCTTGAACTGTACTGCCTGCATCAACTATTTCACAAATTTCGGGATAATCATTTTGAAACTGATACATCATATCAACATAAGCGGTGTAGGTTGGATAAGTATTCCAATTATTTTTTAGATCTTTTGAATTAGAAGACATTTCAACATAATCAACATCCCCTGGTTTTCTTAACAGTTTTATTTGAATACCATATTTCTGTAAAGCTTGATATTCATGATAATTAGAATAAGCAAATACAGTGTTTCCTTCTACTTTATCAATAGAAATTGATTTTGTAATACTGCTTAGCAATGATTTATCACTCAATTCAAATGAGAAATATATTTCGCCATTCTGCTTAAAATAATTTTCATCAAGTTTTTGAGCAAAAATTGCAGAAACGAAAAAGAACATTAATAGAATTTTTTGAAGCATTTTATTTCTCTTATTTAATTAACAACATTTTTTTAACATTTCTGAATTCATCATTATTTTCCAATGATTTAGCTGAAATAACATACAAATATAAACCCGAAGCTAAATCTGATGCATTCCAAATTACTTCATAATAACCTGCATCTTTAATTCCATTTTCAATAACAGCTAATTTTTGTCCAAGCGTATTATAAACAGTTAGTTGTAAATCACTCTTAAATGGAAGTGCAAAATTAATTTTTGTAACCGGATTGAATGGATTAGGATAATTTTGACTGAGTTCATAAGCTGATGGAGTTAAATCAATTTCTATTACATCACTGAAATTAAATTTACCATCAAAGTCAATTTGCTTTAATCTGTAAGATACTTTATTTGATTTGATTGAAGAAATTTCATCTTCAAAATAGTATTTAGAAAGTTCGGTCGTTGTTCCTTTACCTGAAACAAAAGAAATATTTTCCCAATTATCTTTTGACTTCCTTTCAATTTCAAAACCAAGATTGTTTGTTTCTGTAGCAGTTGACCATGATATTTGAATTACTTTCTCATTCTTTTCTGCATTAAATGAAGTTAATTCAACAGGAATTTCACCACCAGAAAGATTTAAAGAAACAGGAACTGTAATAGATGAATTATTTGGATCATTGCTTTCAATTACTACATCCATAGAATATAATCCGGGAGTTAAATCATCAGTTAAAAACTCTATAACCATGTTTGCACTATTTCCATTATAAATCATTCCTTCATAATTATCCATTGCCATCCATTCAGGTTCAGCGGCAAATTCTAAAGCAAAATTATTTTTAATATATGCAGCATCTTTAACAACTTGTAACCCGTCTGTACCATCTTGATTTTCAATTCCAACTGTTGCACTTGTTAAAGTTCCGCTCATGTTATTGTAATAGAAATTAATCTTGCCATTCTTTCTAATTACAATTTGAAACGTAAAACTGGAAGATGATGCTGCATATTTTTTCCATCCATCAAATTGGATTACGAATTTATCTGGATAAGATTTATAAAAAACTTTACCTAGTGAAGAACCATCCAAATCATCCCAGAATGGAGCAATTATACCATTCGGATCATCATCCAAAGGAATTGATCCGTTTGAAAAGCTATTAGAATTCAACTGAGTAAATGAAACAAATCCGTTTGATGAGATATAAACAGAATTATAATCAACATCATAAAAACTAAAATTAAAGCCAATATTAAATGGACCGGCATAACCCTCATCTTTGGGATCGTATGAACCGGTAGGAATCCAATTAACGGCTTCAGTTCCGTCTGGTGAGATATCTATCCATTGATAAACCAGACCGGATAATTCATCACTATCCATCCATTCATAACCAAATAAATCTGGTCCGCCAAAACCTCTAAAACTCAATCCATATTCTTCTTTAGGATTTCTTTTATCAAGATTATTTATATTTCTTCTAAATTTATTATCTGCAGTAAATTTTACTTTAGCAGCTTTTTCAGGAAATGTGTTGTTCTCTAAAGTTACAGCATATTGCAAAGTGCTGTTAACTGAAGTTATGTTTGATATTTTTAATGTATCACTTAAAACATCACCAACATTAACCGAATGCGAAATTTGATTTGGAGTAACTAAAATTTGCGGAGCTTCAAATGTTGCTGCACTAACAACGTTTGATAATTCCGAAACATTATTCCATCTGTCGTTAGAACGGATAGCAAAATAATAAGTAGTATTAAATTCGAGTCCGTTTAGTATTAGTGATTCCGATTCTCCCGAATCAGCCGGTGCACCGGCAAAATTTAGTTCATCAGCATTTTTAAAATCATTGGTGTCGGCAATCGGATTTTGTGAATATCTAATATCATATTGTCTAACCCCACCGTAAGAAGTATCAAACGGAGCAGACCAAGTAAGTGTCAATCCCATTGAAGTAATATCTTCAACTTCTAAATCAGTGATTGCAGAAGGTGGAATTAAATCTGGATTACCAAGACTCGGATCAAATCCATCAATTTCTAATATACCTGTATTTTCAGGATCCAGCCAATCTTTCAATCTGGTTGAAGGTGTAGTGCCTCTATCCCAAGACATTGAAAATTTTCCATAATAATCTTCTGTAATACTTGAGCAGGAAGCCCATCCGCCATGAAGCTGTCCAATTATTTTTTTATCCTGATTAAATAAAGGAGAACCGGAAGATCCGGGTTCGGTTGTACCATCGTCCCATGCTGTTACTTCCCAGTGTGAATTAGCTAAATATGGTGAAGGATCATAGTCACTTGTAACAGAAGGATCATAATCAAAACTTATTTTCTTAACATCACCAGCGGGATGATGAATACCAACAGAATATTCAGAAGGTTCATTAATTGCAGACCATCCAGCCCAATGCACATTATAATCTTGAGGTATTGCTTCGGTTATTTTTACCAAAGCAAAATCCGATGCAGAATTGCTCGCCAATAACGTTGATCCTTGAACTGTCATAGATGTTGGACCATCTTGATTTGGAGAACATTGCGGACTATCATAATTAAACATAAATACCCAAGAGCTTACATTTCCTATTAAGCAATGATTTGCTGTTAAGAATAATTGCTCAAGATCACCACTTGTATTATTTACCAATGACCCTGAACACATTCTTGAACCACCTACAATAATCATTGCAACCGATCTTATTTCATCGTGCCAATCATCACCAACTTCACATGCTACGTTATTATTGCAGCTTCCTGATGAACCAAAATCCCTAACGAAGTATTTACTTAAAATATCTCTATAACCGTGTACAACTGTTGATATACTTATAATTCCAGGTTTATCAACCAAAGCAGGTTGATAATATTCTAATGTTACTGCTTCTCCGCTAATTAAACTTGTCGCAAATTCTCCATGTTCTTTATTATTCTTTTCAGTAAATGCACCAATTATTTCTGATTTGTCATCATTATATAAAAAGAATTTAGCTCCTTCAGGCATCCAGAACCAATCATAAAGTAAATTGGTAGTAAATGCATCCGGACAAACAATTCTCAATCTCCATAATTTAGAACCATCACTTAATTCAGTCCAAGTACCGGAATTATTCATATCAAGATTTACAGAATGATCTTTACCAAATCTCAGCGGAATTCCAAGTTTAGAATCATTTTCATCTTCTTCTAACAATCTTTCTACATCAACTGAAGGCATTGTGATTGTCTCAATGCTTCCTTTTATATTTTGTTTAATACTATAAGGAATTCCACCTTCAGATATTTGTGCTTTTAATGTGTATGCTCCCCCAAGCAATAAAAAGAATATAATTAAATTAGAGTAGATGTTTTTTTTCATTAAGAACTCTTTATTTTAGTGAATTGAAATAATTAATTAATACTTATGATAATTTTAGTTATCCTTTTTTCGACACTATTGATATTATCCAATCTTTTAATTTTAGTTAAGTTAAAGGAAGATGATGATTCACTTGGGAATAATAGGAATTCATGGTTAGATTTTTCTTTGTTAATTCCATTTAAAAATGAAGAAAAAAATTTAAAACAATTATTAAAGTCAATTAACAAACTAGATTACCCTCAAAAAGCGTATGAAATTCTTTTAATAAATGATAATTCAACTGATAATTTCTTACAAATTATAGAAAATAATTTAGAATCAAAAGTTAATTTTAGACTTCTCACTCCAATAAATAAAAAATTGCCCGCAAAAAAAGGTGCTCTGGATTTCGGTTTAAAGAATTCTAAAAATAATTTTATTATTACTACGGACGCAGATGCAATATTGCCCCAAAGTATTTTAAAGATTTATTCAAATAAATTTCATCAAGATTATGATATACTTTTCGGTCCAACTCATCTCATATGCAATAACAGTTTTGCCGGTAGGCTTTCTCAATTTTATAATCTCAGAAATCAGATTTTAATTTTCTCAGCTTCTAAATGCAGAATTCCATACTCGGCAATGGGAAGTAATTTATCTTATAAAAAAGAGAGCTTCTTAAAATTAGGTGGTTATGAAAATTTTTCCGAAGTGATAAGCGGTGATGATGATCTTCTAATTAGAGAAGGAATTAAAAACAATTTAAAAGTAGGTTCAATTCTTTCTAAGGATTTATTAGTAAAATCAAATACAGTTAATACTTTCAAAGAATTTCTTAATCAAAAAGCGAGACATACAGCTACATCAAATTATTATTTACTTAAACATCAAATACTACTAAGTGTATGGCATTTGATAAATATCTTTTCATTATTCTCTCCCATATTTATGATTATGGATAGTATTTTTGCTATTCCTTTCATCTTAAAAATCATTTTTGATATAATGATTATTAAATCAAAAGAAAAAATATTTGAATACAAGTTCACCTTTCTAGAAGTAATAAAATTTCAGATTATTTACGAAATACTTTTAATAGTAAATTACATTAATGGATCATTAAAGAGATATAATTGGAAATAGTTTTATAAAAAGATAATCTTTTCCTATTTTTGGCATTATGAAAAATGAACTAATCAAACAAGCCCATATCGCTAAGGAAAAAGCGATTCCTAAATACAGCAATTTCCACGTAGGTGCTGCACTGCTAACAAGCGATGATAAAATTTATCATGGTGCTAATATTGAATCATCCTCGTATGGATTAACAATATGCGCAGAAAGAACAGCATTATTTCAAGCATTACTTGATGGTAATAGAGAATTTAAAGCTATTGCAGTAGTTAGTGATTCGGATGATTTTTGTCCACCATGCGGTGCATGCAGACAATTACTCAGCGATTATTGTTCTCCTGAAATGGAAGTAATTTTATCAAACAAAAGTGAAACAAAAGTATTAACACTAAAAGAACTTCTCCCCTTTTCATTTAATGAGGAATATCTAAAATAATGGTTGAATTCTCTCCACATTCCGCTCCTAGAGATACAGGCTGGATTGAAGTTATTGCCGGATGTATGTTCAGTGGTAAAACTGAAGAATTAATTAGAAGACTAAGAAGAGCAAAAATTGCTAAACTGGAAGTGAAAATATTTAAACCGAAAATTGATAATAGATATTCTGAAAATGAAATTGTATCACACAGTGAACAATCATTACCATCAATTATAGTGGAGAATTCGAAAGCAATTCTTGAGCAGTCTGAAAATGCGCAGGTAATTGGTATTGATGAAGCTCAATTCTTTGATAATGATTTAATTGATGTCTGCAATCAGCTTGCAGATAATGGAAAAAGAGTAATTGTTGCCGGTTTAGATCAAGATTATAGAGGAATTCCTTTTGAACCGATTCCACAGCTTTTAGCAGTTGCAGAATATATAACGAAGACTTTGGCAATTTGTGTTAACTGCGGAAATCCAGCCGATAAAACACAGAGAAAAATAAAATCCGGTGAAAGAGTATTAGTTGGTGCATCGGATAGTTACGAAGCACGCTGTAGAAAATGTCATTATATACCTGAGGAATAATGGAACTACTTTACTCAATTTTTAGAGGCTTAATTGGAATATTATTTTTAATCGGAATTGCTTTTCTATTCTCTAATAATAAAAAGAATATTAATTGGAGATTAGTTTTAAGCGGATTAGGAATTCAAGCAATACTTGCAATTCTTCTAATTAAAGGAGATGTACTCGGAAGTTTCTTTTCTCCATTGGGCTGGCCTAAAGAATTCTTCAGATGGATAAGCAGTCTTTTCGTTCTAGTTCTAAATTTTACAACTGAGGGAGCATTATTTGTATTTGGCGATTTAGCCAAAGCTCCGGGATCAGAAAATAGTTTAGGTTTCTTTTTTGCTTTTCAAGTTCTTCCAACAATAATCTTTTTTGCTAGCCTAATGTCAGTTTTATATTATTTAGGAATTATGCAGCGTATAGTTCAAGGTATGGCTTGGGTAATGGCAAAATTAATGGGAACTAGTGGTGCCGAATCTCTTTCTTGTACTGCAAATATTTTTGTCGGACAAACAGAAGCTCCATTAATGATTAAACCTTTCCTCAAAGGAATGACTAAATCGGAAGTTCTTACAATAATGACCGGTGGAATGGCAACTATTGCCGGCGGTGTAATGGCCGCATACATTCAAATACTTAGCCAGTCATTTGCTGATAGTATGGGAATGGAAATAAATGAAGCAAGATTAATGTTTGCAACTCACCTTCTTGGTGCAAGTGTTATGGCAGCTCCTGCCGCTTTACTTCTTTCAAAAATTATTTTTCCCGAAACAAAAATTCCGGAAACTAAAGGAAATGTTAAGGTAAAGGTTGAAAAAAATTCCTCTAACGTTTTAGAAGCAGCAGCTTCCGGTGCTTCAGATGGATTAAGTTTAGCATTAAATGTTGGAGCTATGCTTGTCGCGTTTATTGCTTTAATTGCATTAGTAAACTATATGTTAGAAGGACTTGGAAGTTTAGTAGGTTTAAATGAAATACTAGTATCTCAATATGGTAAACCACTTAATCTTCAATTAGTGCTAGGATTGGTACTTCAATTTGTTGCAGTTGGAATTGGTGTTCCTTGGGAAAGTGCAGTTCAATTCGGCAGTTTAATAGGCTCCAAAATTGTGTTAAATGAATTTGTTGCTTACTTTGAAATGAGCAATCTTATTGCAGCAAAAGAGTTAATTAATGATAAAGCAATTGTTATGGCAACCTATGCTTTATGCGGATTTGCAAACTTTTCTTCAATTGCCATACAGATTGGAGGTTTAAGTCCGCTTGCTCCTGAAAGAAAATCAGATTTTGCTCAACTTGGTTTGAAAGCAGTTTTAGGAGGAACTCTTTCCACATTAATGACGGCAACTTTAGCGGGAATCTTATATTGATCGATTTTAATTTCAAATACAAAAAAGTTCTTGAAAAAATAAATTTAGAAAAACCGTTTAAACCGGTTTTAAGTATTGTTTTAGGAAGCGGTTTAGGAAATTTTGCTGATAAAGTAAATGTAATTAAATCTATTCCCACTGCCGAGATTGAAGATTATCCAAAGTCGACTGTAGAAGGTCATAAAGGATTTATTCATTTTGCAGAATATAATAATGTTAATCTAATTTTATTTCAGGGAAGAATACATTTATATGAAGGATATTCAATCAGCGATTCTATCCTTCCGGTTTTCATTTCAAAAGAAGTCGGCTGTAAATACATTTTACTTACAAATGCAGCCGGAGGAATTCATCCAAATTTATCTCCCGGTAGTTTAATGCTTATTGAATCTGTAAATGGTATTTCAATAAAAAAAGAATTAACTGAATTACTTGGTTTAGCTACGATTGAAACAAAAAATAGAATGCTGAATTTCCCTTCCAAATCATTTAATAAGATTATTGAACAATCTGCAATTGAAATTAAATTTCCATTAAAGCATGGTACTTATTGGTTCTCAAAAGGTCCAACTTATGAAACCCCTTCAGAAATAAAAATGGCAGAAAGACTCGGTGCAGATTCTGTCGGTATGTCAACTGTACATGAAGCAGTTTTTGCTATGAAATTAGGCTTAGAAGTCTCTGGAATATCGCTAATAAGCAATTGGGCAGCCGGAATTTCAAACACTCCTCTATCTCATCAAGAAGTTGTAGAAACAGCCAATTTAGTTAATGAAAAATTTACAGAACTTGTTAAACAGATTATTAAGAATATTATTTGATTGTTGAATTAATAATAACTGCCGCATAAATTACAGCAGTTTCAGAACGTAGTCTGTTGTTGCTTAATTTTAATGAAGTTTTATCTCTCAAATAATTCATTTCACTATCTGAAAACCCGCTTTCAGAGCCGATAATCAGAACATAATTTTTATCATTAGAATAAGTATTCAAATAACTTTCCAGATAATCTTCCCCTTTTTGATCAAAGTAAATTATTTCAGAGTTATCATTTTTAAGATCATTGATTGATTTTACAAAACTTATATTTGGCTTAAAAGCTTGAAGAGATTGTTTCATTGCCGCCAAAGCTATTTTATTTATTCTTTCTAAATTTGGCTTTGATTTAAAAGATTTATCACTAGAGTAATAGATAAAATTTGTTATACCTAATTCAATGCTTTTCTCTAATGCAAATTCTTGTCGTTCTTTGTTCTTTAATAAAGGGAGGCAAAATGTGAGGTTACTAAATCGATTATTATAACTATACTTTTTACTTATTTCTGCAGTCAGATTTTTCTTTTCTATAAATCTGATTTCACACTGATAAATTTTTCCAATTCCATCTGTTATAAATATTTCATCGTAAACATTTTTTCTTAAAACTTTTACAGCATGATTAAATTCTTCATCATCTAAAAATACTTTAGATTGTTCTTCACTAATTTTAGAAGAATAAAAAAGATCAATATCAGAAAGAAAAACCTGTTCCAATTAAAAATTCTCCATTTCTATTTTCATCTAATGCATATTCAAATCTAATTGAATTGTAAGGTAAAAATAAGAAAGTTATTCCAAAACCATATCCTGAAAGAAAATTGCTTGTTTTCCATCGTTCACCATTGTTGTAGGCAATTCCGGTATCTGCAAATAAATTTAATTGAATTCCAATTCTTGTCTTAGTTAAACTTTTGGGTATAAGGGGTAAATCTAGACTTAAATTCCATTCTTCTAAAATTGGATGATATATTTCTACCGACATTAAAAAGTAGTTATTTCCTTCGCGGTTATCTCTTCTATGTCCTCTTACATATTCATTATAACCTAAGTAAGATAAAGAATAAAATGGAACAACTCTTCCAAAAGTAAATCTGTTTGCAATTCTCCATTTACCGTTTATTTTGCCGATTAGATTTCTGTATTCTCTAAAATCAATTTCAATAATATTATAATCTACATTTTCTATTCCAAAACCTTTATGTAAATACTGCGCCGATAAGAACAATCCTTCTTTTGCAAACTGAGCTAAATCTCTTGAATCATAAATATACTGAGCACCCAATTCAATGGTATTATCCTCAATATTTCCGCTGGCTGTTATACCTTTGATGTTTGCATTCGGAGCTTTATAATGATCGAATCCCGCTATCAAAAAAATATCATTAAATTGATTCAATCTTTTTCCAATCGAAAGCATTCCCCCGTAATAATTGTAATCGAATTCATTTCCGTGAAGCAATTCTGCAATTTCACTCTTATTAGATAATTTTTGGTATGATGCCGAAATTAAAATATTGAGATCATGTTTAACATTAATTAAAGGATTATAATATGTAACGGCAAATGTTGGATCATAACCTAAAGAAAAAAGTAATTGAAGAGTTTCGTTTCTTCCTCTAAAATTTTTGTATATAAAATTCATTCCATAAGATGCATCTTTTAAACCATCTTCTCTCAATTGTACAAATGGAATCGGGTAGATATACCAGCTTTCTTGAACATCGATTACTAAAATATTTTTGTTTTGCTCTTGTAGGAAATAGAATTCTACTATGTTAAAAATTCCTAGACTATAAACTCTTTCTCTATTATAATTTAGAGTTTCCCCATCCACTTTATTTCCAATATCAAACGTTAACTCTCTCAGAATTACAAATTCTTCAGTTGTATTATTTCCTTTAATTTTGATAGAATCTACAACGATAGATGTAGATTTAGAAATTAAAAGTGAATCACTTTGAGATGCATTTATACATATGCTTAGAAGTAGAAATAATTGTAGTAAAATAATTTTCTTCAAAAGGATGCCTGAAAAAAAATTAATTACTTTTTGATTTACACAAACTGTGCATAACAGCTATGCATGAATCTTGAATAACTTCTATTCCCTTTTCCATTGCGGGTTTTACTGCTTCATCATTATAAATTCCTTGCTGCAGCCATAAAACTTTAGGCTTAACTTCAATTACGTTAGGAATTATTTGTGGGATGTCCTCAGATTTTCTGAAGACATCCACAATATCAATTGGTTCTTGTATTTCAATTAAAGAAGAATAAACTGGAATACCATCAAAGCTTTCACCATTTGCACTCGGATTTACACCAATAACATTATAACCTTTATCAACTAGAAATTCGGCAATATTTCTGCTGGTTCTGTTGGGATTTCTGGAAATACCAACAACTGCAATGGTTTTTGCTTCTTCAAGTATTTTACAAATCTTCTTTAAATCATTCATAATCAATTAACCTCTTCATATTCACTTATTGGCAGGCATGAACATACTAAATTTCTATCACCGTAAGCATTATCAACTCTTCCTACCGAAGGCCAGAATTTGTTTTCTTTTGTCCATTCCGTAGGAAATGCCGCACTTTGTCTTGAGTAGTTGTGACTCCATGAATCCGCTGTAACTTCTTCAGCAGTATGGGGTGCATTTTTAAGAGGATTATCTATTTGATCAAGTTTACCTTCTGCTATATCATTTATTTCTTTTTTTATAGAAAACATTGCTTCACAGAACCTATCAAGTTCAACCAGCGATTCACTTTCTGTTGGTTCCACCATTATTGTTCCAGGTACCGGAAATGAAACTGTTGGGGCATGATAACCGTAATCCATTAATCTCTTTGCCACATCTTCAACTTCAATGTTGTTATGATGTTTAAAATCACGCAAATCAAAAATTAACTCATGACCAACTAATCCTTTTGTACCAGTATAAAGAACTTTGAATTCTTTTTCTAATTTCTTCATAATATAATTTGCATTTAGAATTGCTATTTGAGTCGCTTTAGTTAAGCCGTTTGCCCCCATCATTTTTATATAAGCATAAGAAATCAGCAGAATAGAAGCACTTCCCCACGGAGCAGCTGAAATTGCTTTTATCCCTTTATCACCACCAACTTTAATTATTGGATGAGAAGGAAGATAAGGAAGAAGTTTTTCATTACAGCAGATTGGTCCCATACCCGGACCACCGCCGCCATGAGGTATTGTAAATGTTTTATGAAGATTTAAATGACAAACATCAGCTCCTATTTCAGCCGGACTTGTTAATCCAACTTGAGCATTCATATTTGCACCATCCATGTATACTAATCCGCCGTTATCGTGAATAATTTGGCATATCTCTCTTATATTTTCTTCAAATACTCCATGAGTTGAAGGATATGTAACCATCAAAGCATTAAGATTATCTTTATATTGTTCAGCTTTTACTTTTAAGTCATCTACATCAATATTCCCTTTTTCATCACACTTCACTACAACAACTTTATTTCCAGCCATAACTGCACTAGCCGGATTTGTACCGTGGGCTGAAGATGGAATTAAAACTACATTTCTATGAAGTTCACCATGATCTTTATGGTATTCTCTAATAACCATTAAACCTGCATATTCACCTTGCGCACCAGAATTTGGCTGAAGCGATACTCCTGCAAATCCAGTTATTTCTTTTAACTGATTTTCTAATTCATTAAATAACTGAGTATAACCTTCAACTTGATTTAATGGGGCGAAAGGATGAATCTTTCCGAATTGTGGCATTGTTATTCCAATCATTTCCGATGTTGCATTTAGCTTCATTGTGCATGAACCCAACGGAATCATTGAGTGTGTTAGAGAAAGATCCTTTTTCTCAAGCATTTTAATATAGCGAAGCATTTCTGTTTCAGAATGATATGAGTTAAATACTTCATGTGTTAAATAATCTGACTTTCTTTTCAATTCATCCGGTATTACTTCATTCGCAGTTGATTTTATTTTTTCAAAAATCTCATCATCAAATTTTTTATCTATAACTTCTGCAAATATTTTTGCTATTTGCTTTACTTCTTTTAATCTAGTTGTTTCACTTAAGGAAATACCAATTGAATTTTCATAATATCTGAAATTCATTTCATTTGCTTCAGCAGATTCCCTAATTTTTGCGATTACTGTTTTATCATCAACGACAATTTTTATTGTATCAAAGAATGAATTATTCTCCAGTTTCAATCCAAATTCTTTTAATAAATCACTTAATAAAATTGTAAGATTATGAATTCGTTCTGCTATTCCTTGAATGCCTTTTGGTCCATGATACACAGCATACATTGAAGAAATTATTGCTAACAGCACTTGAGCAGTACAAATATTACTAGTAGCTCTTTCTCTTTTTATATGCTGTTCTCTTGTTTGAAGAGCCATTCTTAATGCTCTCTTGCCATGTCTATCGATAGAAACACCAATTATTCTACCCGGAATTTGTCTTTTATACTCATCTTTAGTTGCAAAGAAAGCTGCATGAGGACCGCCGCATCCCATAGGAACACCAAATCTTTGTGTTGATCCTACAGCAGCATCGGCACCAAATTCTCCCGGTGATTTTAATAATGCAAGGCTCATCAAATCAGCTGCTACACATTTAAATATCTCATTTTCCTCAGCAGATTTGAAAAGTGTAGAATAGTCAATTACCTTTCCACTGCATGAAGGATATTGAACTAAAATTCCAAAAATATTTTCATTCAACTTAAAGTCATTATAATTTTGAACTACTACTTCAATTCCTAGGGGCTCGGCTCTTGTATATAAAATATCTATTGTTTGAGGTAAAACATCTTCATCCACTAAGAACTTATTAGCATTTTTAATTTTTCCTTTTCTCATTGAATGGAACATAGTCATTGCTTCAGCGGCAGCTGTTCCTTCATCTAAAAGAGAAGCATTTGCTAATGGAAGTCCGGTAAAGTCAACCACCATGGTTTGAAAATTTAATAATGCTTCTAATCTGCCTTGAGCAATTTCCGCTTGATACGGTGTATATTGTGTATACCAACCCGGATTTTCCAAAATATTTCTTTGAATTACAGCAGGAGTAATAGTTGGATAATAACCCATTCCTATAAAAGAATAAAACACTTTATTTTTATCAGCCAAATGCTTTAGATGCCAACTGAATTCAAACTCTGAAAGAGGATCACCTAAATTCATTTCTTTGCTGAGACGAATATCTTTAGGTATTGTTTTTGATATTAGACTATCTAAATTCTCTTCACCAATTTCATTAAGCATCTTTGTGATTTCTTCATCATTCGGTCCAATGTGTCTATTAACAAATTCATCTTTGTAAGTATAATTTAACATGTTGTATTACCTTTTTATTAGGAAACTAAAATCAGACAATTAATTGTTCCACAATGGAAAAATTTATCTTAGAAATATAATTAAAGTAATTCAATTTTATAGTGTGAGATATTTTATAAGGCAGATTTATTTGAGATTTTTTAAAGAGATTTATCATTACTTTCAATAGTTTCTAAAGCAGATTTAGCAGCATTTTGTTCAGCGGTCTTTTTATTTTTTCCTTCACCTTTTCCAAATTCTTCATTATTAATAAATACCGAAACTACAAATAGCTTATTATGCTCCGGACCTTCTTCTTGGATTATCTTATAAACAGGAGTCCCAATTTTTTTACTATGAGTAAGTTCCAGAAGTTGTCCCTTATAATTTTTATCAATTTGATGATAACCTTTATTAAAACTCGGTTTTACAATATTTTTTATTACAAATTTTTTAGTGTTTTCAAGTCCGGTATCCAAATAAATTGCGCCAATTAAAGCCTCTAAAGCATCGGCTCTAACTGTTTTTTTCCCATCTTCTAAATTATTATGAAAATTCTCTTCGATTAGTAAAAATCTGTCTAAATTAAGACTTTCTGCAACGTTTGAAAGAGAAATTCTATCAACTAATCTGCTTCTAATTTTAGTTAATTCCCCTTCATCTTTCTCAGGCAAATTTTGGAATAGATATTCTGCAACAATTAAATCAAGAACTGCATCACCAAGAAATTCCAATCTTTCATTAGATTTACTCCCTTCGGGAAGTATCTCAAGATATGATCTGTGGGTTAAAGCTTTTAAATAAAAAGAATGCTTCTGAATTTTATAACCCAGAAGCATTTCAATTTCCTTAATAATTTTCTTTTCTTTTATCGAAAGATTATTTTCGATTTTCTTAAATCTAGAGACTAGATTGAATAAAAAACCCAAGAAAATTATTCCTCATACTTTTTTAATAAGATCGTTGAATTATGTCCTCCAAAGCCAAAAGTATTGCTTAAAGCATATTTAATATTTCTTTCTTTCGGTTTTTTAGGGGTATAGTCCAAATCACACTCGGGATCAGGTTCATCAAGATTAATAGTAGGTGGTATAATTCCGTTCTTAAGAGCTAAAACCGTAGCGACTGCTTCAACAGCACCGGCAGCACCAAGTAAGTGACCAGTCATAGATTTTATAGAACTTACACTCAATTTATAAGCATGTTTACCAAATAATTTTTTGATAGCTTTTGTTTCATTAATATCATTAAGTTCTGTTGAAGTTCCATGGGCATTAATATAGTCAATTTCTTCAATTGATATTCCGCCGTCTCTAACTGCATCTCTCATCGATCTATAAGCACCTTCACCTTCAGGAGCCGGAGCAGTTAAATGGAATGCGTCACCGGTTAAACCTGCACCGATTATTTCAGCATAAATTTTAGCACCCCGTTTTTTTGCATGTTCATATTCTTCAAGTATAATTGTACCAGAACCTTCTCCCATCACAAAACCATTTCTATCTTTATCAAATGGTCTTGAAGCTTCCAAAGGTCTATCATTCCATGTAGAAAGTGCTCTGGCAGCATTAAATCCACCGATTGACATTGGAGTAATAGCAGCTTCTGAACCGCCGCAAACTATAGCGTCTGCTGATCCTCTTTGAACCAAAAAGAATGCATCAGCAATAGCATTAGTGGAAGTTGCACATGCCGAAGTAGTTGCATAGTTAGGACCTTTGAAACCATAATGAATTGATATTTGTCCTGCGGCTATATCTGAAATCATCATCGGAACAAAGAATGGAGAAATACGTTTTGCTCCTCCTTCAATAAATTCCCTATGTTGTTTTTCAAAAGTATCCATTCCACCTATACCGCTTCCGAAAACCACACCAATTCTTTCTTTATCAACTTCTTCCAGATTCATTGCAGAATCTTCAACAGCCATAATAGATGTTATTAAAGCATATTGAGTATAAGGATCCATTCTTCTAATTGACTTTTTATCAATATAATTAGAAGGATCATAATTTTTAATTTCACAACCAAACTTTGTAGTAAAATCTGTAGTATCAAACTTTGTAATTGGACCGGCGCCGCTTTTACCTTCCATCATTGCCTGCCAAAATTCATTAACATTATTACCAATTGGTGTTAATACGCCAATACCGGTAACAACTACTCTTCTTTGTGTCATTTGGATAATCCTTTTAAGTTTTGGATTATAATAAAAGAGGCTGTCTTATTTTCAATAAAATCAGCTGCAATAAACTTAAGTATAATTACAACTTGAGAAAACAGACAGCCTCAACATTCATAATTAGAAAATATTTATTGTTGAGCTTTCTCTTTAATATATGATACAGCATCACCAACAGTAGAGATTTTTTCAGCATCTTCATCAGGAATAGATAAATTAAAAGCTGATTCAAATCCCATTACTAATTCAACTATGTCCAAAGAATCTGCACCTAAATCATTTGTGAAAGATGCTTCCGGTGTAATTTGTGACTCTTCAACACCTAGTTTATCCACAATGATTTCTTTTACTTTTGCTTCAATGTCCATAATTCTCCTCTACTTATTTTTTTTAGTTAATTAATTTATGAAAAAAAATTACATCACCATTCCGCCATCGACGGTTATAACTTGACCGGTAATATAAGAAGATTCATCACCAGCCAAAAATTTAACTAAGTTAGAAACATCTTCCGGTTTACCCATTTTACTCATAGGTATATTCGATAATAAAGCTTTTCTTTGTTCATCATTTAAGGCATCAGTCATATCAGTTTCTATAAATCCAGGTGCAACTGCATTTATATTAATATTTCTTGATGCAAATTCTTTTGCAGTTGATTTTGTAAATCCGATAATTCCAGCTTTTGAAGCAGCGTAATTTGACTGTCCGGCATTTCCAATTAAACCTACAACAGAAGTTATATTAATTATTTTGCCATATCTCTGCTTCATCATTTGTCTTGATACTGCTTTTGTATAATTGAATACACTTTTTAAATTTACATTTAGAACTTTATCATAATCATCTTCAGTCATTCTTAATAAAAGATTATCTTTAGTAACACCTGCATTATTTACCAGAATTTCAAGCTTTCCAAACTTTGCAACTACTTGATCTACAACATCTAGACTGCTGTTAAAATTACTTACATCAGATTTTATCGGGAAAGCTTCACAATTTAACTTTTCAATTTCCTGTTTAAGAGTTTCTGCTAACTCATCACTGCTGTTATAAACAAATGCTAAATGACTGCATAAATTTTCTGCCAGCGAAAGTACAATTGATCTTCCTATTCCCCTTGTTCCACCGGTAACTAAAGCAACCTTATTTTTCTGCAAATTTTCTTTCCTTTAATCCGTTTTGAGATAAATATTCTTCTCTATATAACTCTAATTCTTTAAATCCATCTTCACCTAACAAATATTTGAGCTCATCTTTACATGCATCATAAATTGTTGATGTTTGATTTTCTGATTTATTGCAATAGTGCATTCGTTCTAAATGTTCATCATCAACAGTAATTGTGTCTTGATAAATAACAATGGGAAATAATATACAATATAGAGGCTTATATTTCCACTTGAATTCTCCATCTTCATAAGCAATTTTTTGAAGAGTGCAGAATCCCTGTCTATCAAGAAAAACACACTTTCCATTATGAAGTTCAGTTCCAACAGCAATACCGGATTCAAAATCTTCATCTTTTTCAGGAGCTTCAAACCATTTTGATGTATCTGTAGTTTGAGAATCATCCATTGATTTAATTATTCTATCTTTCATTTCCATAATCTTGTCATGCTCTTTTAAATCAGTGTAAACACCGTAATAACAGCATTCACCACTGCAAATACAAACATCACAAGATTTTACAAATTTATGAGTGAAAATCACCGGATCGATATAATAATCTTTTATTTGCTTATTAATTTCTTCTGACACTATAAATACCTTTCAACATCTTCAAAAGTTGAAATACCAAATACTTTTACATTAGGGTCTATTCTTTTTACTAATCCTTGTAAAACTTTGCCCGGACCAATTTCATAGAATTCTTCAGCACCATCTCTAATCATATTTTTAACTGTTTCTTCCCATCTCACAGGAGAACTTAACTGCTTAAATAACATATCAGGAAATTCATCTTTATTGGTTAAAGGTTCTGCTGTAACATTAACATAAACCGGATATTTTGCATCATAAAAACTTGTTTGATTTAGTTTCTGCTGTAATTTTTCTTTAGCACTTTCCATTAAAGGAGAATGAAAAGCACCGCTTACAACTAATTCCTTAACTAATTTTGCTCCGGATTCTTTTGCTTTTACCATCGCAGCTTTTACACCTTCAACCGATCCGGATATTACTATTTGTCCGGGTGAATTGTAATTAGCACATTGAACAATATCTACTTCAGCAGAGACTTCTTCACAAATTTTATCAATTAAAGTAGATTCCATACCAACAACTGCTGCCATAGTACCTGGTCGTTCAATTCCAGCTTGCAGCATTGCGCTTCCTCTTGTGTGGACTAATTTAACAGCATCATAATACTGAATTACGTTTGCAGCTACAAGAGCTGAATATTCACCAAGAGAATGACCAGCAACCATATCAGGCTCAAGTAATCTAATAATACTTGAAAGTACAACTGAATGAACAAAAATAGCTGGTTGGGTAATGTCAGTTTGTTTTAATGAATCTTCAGGACCATTAAACATTATATGAGATAATGCAACTCCCGTTGCCTCTTCAGCAGTTTTAATCATTTCTTTGGCTTCAACGGATTTATCAAATAAATCTTTTGCCATTCCAACATGCTGTGAGCCTTGTCCAGGGAATATAAAGGCTTTTTTACTCATAATTTAATCCATGCTCCAAACTAAATAACAAGAACCCCAAGTATATCCGGCACCAAAAGCGGCTAAAATCAACTTATCCCCTTTTTTAACTTTTCCTTCTCTGTAATATTCTGTTAAACAAAGAGGAATTGTAGCAGCCGTGGTATTGCCGTATTTATTAATATTTATCATTACTTTATCTTTTGTAACACCCATTCTTGAAGCAGTAGCATCAATAATTCTTAAATTAGCTTGATGAGGAACTAAATATGCAACATCTTCCCCTTTCAATCCATGTTTATCCATCATTTCAACAGAAACATCTGCCATTCCTTTTACAGCAACCTTAAATACTGCTTTGCCGTCTTGATAAATATAATGCATTTTATTTTTAATAGTTTCTTCGCTGGCAGGATTTAAACTTCCTCCCCCTTTCATATATAAAGATTCTTTTCCATTACCATCAACTCTTAGGATAGAATCAATAAGTCCATAATTTTTATCTTCTGTTGGCTCTAAAAGGACGGCTGAAGCAGCGTCACCAAAAAGAATGCAGGTGTTTCTATCTGTATAATCAACAATTGCACTCATTTTATCTGCACCAACAACAATAACCTTTTTAAATTTTCCACTTTCAATTAAACTTGCACCGGTTTGCAAAGCAAATAAAAATCCAGAGCATGCAGCAGAAAGATCAAAACCCCATGCATTCGAAGCTCCTATTTTTTCTTGAACCAATGCAGCGGTTGATGGGAAAAACATATCAGGTGTAACAGTAGCAACTATAATAACATCAATTTCTTCGGGTGATAAATTCTTTGAAGAAAGTAAATCCTTAATAGCACCGGCAGCTAAATCACTTGTAGCTCCATTTTCTAAAATTCTTCTTTCACTTATTCCGGTTCTTGTTCTAATCCATTCATCATTTGTTTCAATTATTGATTCAAAGTATTTATTGTCTAGAACTTTTTCCGGAACATACATGCCGACAGCAGTAACAGCGGCATTTAATTTATTTGACTGCATAATCTTTAATTGCTTCCTCAAATTTTGAAATTACATTTTTGTCATACATTTCTTTTGCTCTTAAAATCATATTTTCTATTGCCAAAGGAGTACTTGAACCATGACCGATAATACTAATTCCATTAACTCCTAACAGTGGAACACCACCATGCTTCTGGTAATCCAAATCACTCAATGCTTTTCTTAAAGCACCTTTTGCAATCAATACTTTGATTTTATCTAAAAGACTTCCTTCAGCAACAGTTCTCATTTTAGCTTTAAGAAAACCGATTACACTTTCACCAAACTTCAATATTATATTTCCAACAAAACCATCACATACAACAACATTAACTGCGCCATTCAGTATATCTCTGCCTTCTACATTTCCGATATAGTTAAGCTTACTTTCCTTAAGCAGTTTGTTTGTGGCAAATGTTAACTCATTTCCTTTTGATTCTTCCTCACCAACGCTTAATAAACCTACAGAAGGATTAGCAACACCATAAATTTCTTTACAAAATATTGTTCCCATTGCAGAGTATTCCAATAAATGCTGAGGTTTAGAATCAACACTAGCACCGGCATCAAAAACTAAAGTGAATGAACCTAATTGATTTGGGAAAGAGGCTCCAATTGTTGGTCTCCCTACTCCCGGTATTCTTCCCATAATTAAAGTTGAAGCAGTTAGCATAGCTCCAGTATTACCGGCACTAACAAATGCATCTGCTTTTTTTTCTTTAACTAATGAAGCACCAATAACAATTGATGAGTTCTTTTTAGTTTTTATTGCAGTTGTTGGAGTATCAGACATTAAAATTTTTTCAGGAGCATGAACAATCCAATCTTCCGGAATATTCAAATTATTTTGACTGGCAACTTTTAGAATTTCATTTTTATCGCCGACAAGTAATAATTCAAACGACTTGAATTTAGTCCATGCATTATAAGCACCAATAACGTCGTTATGGGGAGAATTGTCACTCCCCATTGCATCGACCGCAATAACACACTTTTTATTATTATTGGAAATCATCTAGGATTGGATTATGATTCGGGAACAAACATTGATCTGCCGGCATAGTAACCGCAATTAGGGCATGCACGGTGGCTCAATTTAATTTCTCCGCAATTTGAGCATTTAGCTATAGAAGGTGCACTTGCTTTGTAGTGAGTTCTTCTTTTATCTCTTCTACTCTTTGATATTTTTCGCTTTGGATGTGCCATTTTTCTACCTTAGTTATTATTTTAATTTATCTTTTAATTTCATTAACGGCAGCCATTGTGGATTAATTTCCCCTTGACTGCAGCTGCAAGTTTCATTATTTAAGTTAGTACCGCATCTCAAACATAATCCTTTGCAATTATCATCACAAAGAACTTTCATTGGAATTGAAAGATTAACATACTCTTTAACATCTTTAGAAATATTTATTCTATCTTGTTCAGGCTTTAAGAAATAAACTCCTTCATCTTCACTTACTTTTGAATCATCTCCCGATACAAGGTATGTCAAAACAAAATCATTAAAGACTTCTGCATCAAAATCTTCCGTACATCTATCACATGTTAAGTGAGCAAAAGCTGAGGTTTCGCAAAATAGAACTACTTGCGAAAATGATTTATCCATTTTAATACGGCATTTAACTTTATCAAAGAACTTTTCTTCGAGTCCTAATTCTTCAACTTTTTCGGATAATTCAAATTCATGAATTCCGTCTTCATAATTATTTATTTTAATAATCATCAGGGCATCCCCCGAAATTTCAAACGCAAAATATACGATTAGTTTGCATTTTAATCAAGAATTTATCTTTAAGATGATTTCGACTTTATTGCAACTTAAATTATTCATTTATTATAAATTATTTGTGCCGCTTAATCTAAAATCTTATCATTATTAAAATAACTTACTTAAAAACAACTAATTATCATTATAAATTGCAATAATAATATTTCCTTTTACAGGCAATAATTCATCTTCAACTGTAAATGGAATTAGTTTTCTATTATTATCAATTAAGAAAAGCGGAATTACAGAATCTCTATTTTTCTCCATAAATTTATCAAATGTAAATTCTTCTGAAAGTTTAGTTGATTTTATTACAGCACCCCGCAAAAATTTTTGGTTAATCATACTATAATTCATTCCGCTGCCAAATAGATATCTTCCTCTTAAATGCTGAGGTGAAAAATTATTCTCTTCTGTTTCATTTTTTGGTATTAGTTGGAATAGATTTTCAACTTCAAATATTTCTGAAAAATTTAACACTCCCAATGAATTTACTTCATCATTGGAAGTTAAAGCTACAAACTTTCCCATTCCGTCTAGATTAATTTCGTCTGCAATATGTTCAGATATAATACTTTCATTTACAGCTTTAATTCCATTTAACTTAGCATTTTTTACGTTAGATCTATTTGTATCGAACAGCAATACATCAAAACCGTTCTGATTTATAACTTTAGCAATATCCACAACCCAATCCTGTCCCCCAGCAATTATAATTCCTTGCGGATTTGTTTGAGATATTTTTAAAATCTTAGCAGCTATCGGAGAGATTAATCCATAAAACAAAACTGTTCCAATAATAACCAAAAATGTAATTGGAACAAGATATTCAATTTGATCGATGTTTATATTTGTTAATTTGATAGCAAATACCGATGATACAGCTGCTGCCACAATTCCACGAGGAGCCAGCAGAGAAATAAATATTTTATCTTTTAGTTTAAAATCAGATTTTAATGTTGCAGTAAAAACCGAAATCGGACGTGCAATTAAAATTATTATTCCTAAAAATATTAATGAAGAAATACTAATGATTTCTAAATCACTCATTGTTAATCTTGCAGATAAGAGTATAAATAAAATGGGAATCATTATTACGGTAAGATTTTCTTTAAAATCCTTTATCTTTTTAATAGGAGTATAATTTTGATTTGCCAGAACAATTCCCATTAAAGTTGCAGCAAGAAGACCGGATTCTTCTTGAAAAAAATTTGACAAATTAAATACTATAACAACAAATGCAAGCGTAGCTATTTCATGAAGATAATCGGGTATCCAGAATTTTTTTAGAAGATAGACTAACAATAGAGCAAAACCACCTCCAATTAATGAACCGAGTAAAATTGTTTTTAATAAACTGAACAAAATTGCTGTTGCTGCCTGCTGAACTTCTCCGATTAAAATAGCTTCAAAAACTAAAATTGCTAAAAGAGCGCCAATAGGATCAATTAAAATTCCTTCCCATTTTAACGTGTTAGATATAGTTTGTTTTGGTCTGATATTTCTAAGCATTGGCCCAATTACAGTTGGACCGGTTACAGTTAATACTGCTCCTAATAAAATTGATACCTGCATGTTCAATTCAAATAAAAGATGCGCAGAAAAAGTTGTAATAATCCATGTAATTAAAACACCAACGGAAATTAAGGAAGCAACAACTTTTCCAATTTCTCTGAATTCATTAATCTTTAATGTTAATCCCCCTTCAAATAAAATTATTGCTACTGAAAGAGAAACAAACGGAATTAATAATTCACCGAAAATTTTATCAGGATTTAAGTAGCCCCAAATTGGTCCAACTAAAATTCCAAATGATAATAAAAATAATATTGAAGGAATCTTAATTTTCCATGATAACCATTGTGCGGCAAACCCTAATAAAACAATTAGTGAAAGACTTAATAAAATTTCATGAGACATAAAAAGTATTCTTTTGTAATAAAATAATTTGATGAACTAAATATTGAGATATTTCTCGAACATCTTTTTTGCTTCATTATAACCTTCATCAATAAGATTATCAATTTGATTTGTTTCAACCATATTATACTTGGAAAGATCAGGTTTAATAAGCATATCTGCTTCTTCAGTTTGAAGTTTTGTTGCAGTCATAATAGTAAAATCAAAAGTATTAAGCAAAACTTCTATAATATTTTCCGGTCTTTTTTGATTTCTTCCGGCATTAAGATCCACAGCAATAATATAATCGGCTCCAAACTTCTTTAATGGAGAAATAGGAACATTCTCAACAATACCGCCGTCAACTAAAAGATCATTATTAATTTCAACCGGGGCAAATAAACCTGGTATTGAAGTAGATGCCATAACTGCTTTATCAACTTTACATTTGGTCAGTATTACTTTTTTCCCGTTTGAAATATCGGTTGTAATTACTGCTAAAGGAATTGAAGAACTTTCAAAATTGGGATTTTTTATTTTATCAGAAATCAATGCACCGATATTTTTATTTGAGAGAAGTCCATATTGCGATAATGATATTGTTGAAATATCCATCCAGTCCAAAGACAAAGCAATTTCTTTAATTGATTTCCAGTTAAAGCCAAATGCTGTAAAAGCGGCAATTAATGAACCGATACTTGTACCTGAGATAAAACTTATCTTAATATTAACTTCATCTAAAGCTTTTAATACTCCAATATGAGCTGTGCCTAAAACAGCACCTCCACCAAGAGCCAGTCCTATTTTCTTATCTTTGAGCATATAATAATTCTATTTTTATTAATAAAACTAATTATGAAATATTTTCTGATAAATCTTAGAATGATATATATATAAGGATTTTACGAAGAAAAAGATTTACTAAGGATTCTCTAAAATTTTGTATGCCCTTCTAGTTTCTTCAATAAACTTTTTAGTTTTATTGTAATCCTTTCTTCCATCAGCTGCTTCTATCCCTGTATGAACATCAACACCAAAAGGTTTAACGGTTAAAATTGCTTCTCTAACATTTTCATGATTCAATCCGCCAGCAAGTATAACAGGTTTTGGTGATAATTCAATTAATCGTTTACTAATATTCCAATCATGAGTTTTTCCGGTTGCACCTGAAGCTCCGGTTTCAGGATCAAATGTATCGGTAATATATAAGTCAATCCAATTTGAATTTTCTGCAATTACATTTTCTAACTCATTTAGGTTACTTCCGGTAATAACGAGGCTTTTTATTACTTCTATATCGGGGCGATTCGATTTTAATTTTTGTAGCTGTACTGTTTCAATTTTACCATGCAGTTGAACCACTGTAACATTCAACTTATCGCAAAATTTTATTATTTCTTCTGCATCATCAAGATAAGTTATTAAAACTGCTTTGTAGGGAGCATGAATATTTTTAATAACTTCAGTTGCTTCCTCTTCGGTTAAGTCCTCTTTATTTACAGGAAGTCTCAATGGAAATCCTAAATAATGAACTCCCAAATCCATTAACATTTGAGCTTCGCTTAAATCAATAATTCCGGCTGCTTGAATGATATACATTATTATAATCCTTTATGAAAACACAAATATATGTGTTTTAAAGAAAAGTATTTGTTTGCTGCTAATGTTATAACAGTCTTATAGTTTTAAATAAGTTTCTTTTTTCTTTTTAGAATTTTTATATAAACCCAATCATAAAAACCAGAAAAAATAATAGCGAGGAAAAATAAAGAACCAAGTGGAACAATTAAAATATAGAAGCTTCCAACAATTCCTTGAAAGAATCTTCCATTATGAATCTCAAATAGATAATTCCATAAAGACATTCTAAAATCATTAGTAATTTTATCCGGCATAATAAATCTGTCATCTATTTTTGAACTGCCAAGAGGAATAATTCCTTGTTCATGTGCGGAAATAAACTCTTTACCATCGGGTAATTTAAAGTAACCGGTTACCATAATATCTGCGGGCATCACATTAGAGAAATCGTTTAACTCTTTTTTATTAATTAAATCGAATGGTTTTTCTGTATTACTTTTCACCTCAAATAATCCACCAAACGAACCAACTAAATAGTTCTCATTTTCAAACATTTCAAAAACTGTTGCTCCCATTACAAAAATTGGAGCATTAATTTTATCCAATTCAAAATTTTCGGAAAAGTCATATTTTCCGCTGAAAATTCCTTCCTTTGTTGCAATTAATATTTTTTCTTTATTAGGATTGTACAATGCATTCTGAATTTTTTCATGCCATATATTTTCCGGTAGAATGCCGGGATAAAATGCTGCATCAACAGAACCGTTAGCAATTACAGCCAATAATGGGGGACGCATAAAAAACGCTGTTCCGGCTATAATTAATGTTATTGCTGCAGTCCAAATACCAAGTTTTAAATGATACTTAAAAAATAATCTGTAAAATAATTTTTCAGAATTGTTTAATGGAATTTTCCTTTCTCTTTTTCTTTTCAATCTTTTAGGAAAATACCAGACATAAAATGCTGATAGACTTAAGAAAAATATAATTAAGCCGACAAAATCAAACAACAATCTTCCCGGTAAACCCCAAACTCTTCCATCATGTAGGTGAAAGAAAAGATCAACAAGCGTAACTATTCTATTATTTTCTTTTCGCTTTAATTCAACTTTCCGAAAACTTAATAAATCATTGTGAATATTCGATCTGTACACATTTGATTCAGTAAAGACAACTAATTGCTCTTCAACCGGTAATATTCTTTTAACACTCTCTTTTTCTTCGGATAGATTAATTTGTTTCCAAACATTATCAATGAAGCTATTATAATACAGTCCGTCGTCAGCTGCTGCAAAGAGAATTTGCAAGGAATCATTTTCATGAAGAAATAAATCATTCGTTTTCAAATAATAGTAAGATTCCGTATAGCCTTTCATAAATGGGTAAAATGTTTTACCACCGTCATTACTTTCCCAAACACCAAGTTTACCGGAACCAAATAATCTTTCTTTATTCGTATTGGAATAAACAATCCTGGTAAGCGAACTTCTATTCCAGTTTTCAATATGATAATGACTAGGTATTAACCAGCCTGGGACTGAAATATTAGAAATAAGTTCAGGATGATTCATTAAAATTCCGGATGCACTTTCCCACATCAAAAAAAGTACTAATAACAATCCGATATATTTATGAATCCACTTAGAAAGCTTGAATAATTTTTTCATTAATTTATTATAAGATTTAATGAGAATCACAATTCAGAATTTTTCAATAAAACTTATAAGCGAACTTTGTTATAAGATATAAAAAATTTTGAAGTGTTAGAATAAGACATTTGACCTTATTACACAATACCTACAATTTGGTAATTGTAAATATTAAGGCAAATTAAGAAATGAGAACAGAAACTAGATTTTATTTTATATTGAAGTTTCTAAGCATTCTCGGTTTTGTTTTACAAAACTCTACTGCATCATCTAAGGATTCGGTTTCAAACAAAACATTATCGTCACTTATTAACTTACACTGGTACTTAGATTCAACAACTAATTCCTTCCCTTTCCAAAAGCGGTTAGTAGTTATTCGATGTATCTGAATTCCGTTAATTCTTTTTATTATTGCCATAGTTTTTCCCACGTATCTAAATAATTAGACTGCAAGTTGTTGATTAAATAAAATATTCTAAAGTAAATTTTTCTCTCAGCAAAATTTAACACTATTTAATGAAGTTTGAAAGCCCTCTATAATTTTGAAATATCTAATTGAGTAAATCAATCTATTAAAGAAATCATCCATCAATATATTTTGCAATAATCAATTTTAGAGCTTCAGCATTATTTATCTCTAAATTTTTAGATGAAAAAAGAAATGTAACATCATTATGTTTTTTTATTAGGGAAATAAATTCAATTAGATTTTCTTCATTACTCAATATTTCTTTTTCGTACTTTGCTATGAACTCATTCCACTTATTACCATCATGATTATACCATTTTCTTAATTCATTGCTCGGTGATATTTCCTTATACCATAAATCAATCTTCCCTTTTTCTTTTGATATTCCTCTAGGCCAGAGCCTATCAACTAAAATTCTAAATCCATCTTCATTTGAATATTCATCATAGATTCTTTTTACTCTTATCATTTTATCCACACAATTTTTTTAATAATTAAATTAGCCATTTCACGACAATTGTTCATGATTTTTTTACCATTAAATGTTAGATGGGATGTGTCATTAATTATAAATAAATATTTAATAACTTAGGTATGAAAATGATGAATAAGAATAGAGACGCTTATTATCACGTCTCTATCTTTTTTGAAGAGAATAAATAATTAAATAAACAGCTAAATATTTTCTAGCTTCATTTACTAATATGGAAATTCAAGTTCTTTTATTGAATATGCATTTCCATTGACTCTTAAAACAGCATCACCCAAATAAACCAAATTTCCACCCATCCAGCTTTCAGTTTTAAGTCCGGTATATTGAAGAGAATTATTTGTCCCATTTTCTTGTGCACTTAAAGTAAGTTTCTCTTCAGTTTTATTTCCGGTAAAATTAAAATTAAACTCAGTATAAGTAAAAGTTGAAGAACCATAAGCAAAAGTACCTGAGCCGTTCAATGCACCGTCTTTTTCGTTAAATGTTACATTTACTTTAATGCTGTCGGTAATACCATTTGTAGTTCCCCATTCAGAAACATTCCATGTTAATGTATTAGTGTTGGATGAAGATGCTGGATTATCTTCATCACTGCAGGAAGTTAGAACAAAAAGAAACAAAGCAAAAATTACCAAATATATTTTCATGATTTACTCTCCTAATTTGTTTTACAAATAATACTTTGCATTAATTGGGACACATTTTATGATTTTTATAACTAGTTCAACTATATCACTTGACTAACAACATTTTTCTAGTACTAATAAATTCATTTGTTTTTAGAGTATAAAAGTAAATGCCGCTTGAAAGGTTTTCTGCGTTAAAGTTTATTTTATATGAACCGTTTGACATTTCTGTATTAACTAATTCAGCAACTTCTTTTCCAAGTACGTCATAAACTTTTAATGAAACATTCGTCTGCTTTGGAATTGAGAAATTTATTGTTGTACTTGGATTAAAGGGATTTGGATAGTTTTGAGAAAGTAAAAAGTTTTGTGGTATTTCATTTAAAGATTCTACATCAGTAGTTATTCCAAAATGAGATAATTTAATTCTGCTAATTACTGAATCCGCATGTGATACAAATAAATAAGTATCATTAGAAGTTATATCATCTATTCTAGTGGAATAAATATCTTCGTTTGTATTTGTCCATACATTATTAGTTGATTGATTGCGATAAGAAATTGCTCTTCCTTGTGAACCGAAAAAGCTGACAAATTCTGTTTCACCAACTTGATGAATACTATATGCATTCACATTTATAAAATTAGGATCGAGTTCAAAGCTATTACCATAATCATTAGAATGAAATATACCGCTTTCACCTGAACTGTAGAATTTTGCAATTGTAATATTCGAACCTGATTTGTTTACTGAAAAATCTCGAATGGAATTTCCAGTGAATAGTTTACTCATTGAAAATTCATCAAATGTTCTTTTTAACTTTTATATGTTCATTGGAGTATTTCCGCTCAAAACATAAAGTGTTGAATCGCTTCGCTCAATCTGTCTTATAATTGAAAGTTCCAATTGCAAGTTCAATGGGAGTTCAAGCATTTCCCAATTATCACCGTTATCATTAGATCTATAGATTGAACCGGTAAAACCGGCATATAAATAGTCCCCATCCGAGGTTAAAGAATAATTATATTTACTATTTATGCCTTTATTCTTTTTTATCCAGGAAGAACCCAGATCTGAAGAAGCATAAATTCCGTTATCTGTACCTAAGAAAGTAATTCCATTATGCCATTCAATTGTGTACAGTCCAGTAACAGAATCAGGTAAACTTTGACTTAAATTAGTAAATGAATTACCATCATCAGTAGACAATAATATTTGCGTTGGAGGATAACTACCACCCGTTGGACCTGCAAAGACAAATAGATTGTTATTTACAGTAAAAATATTAAAAACTCTCGAATCACCATTAACAATCAATTTTTCCCATTGAGCATAAACGGTCGAACTTGTAAATAAACTAATAATAACTAATAGTAATATGTGTTTAGCAGCTTTCATGTCACCCTCTTTTTTTGAAATTTACAACGACATGATATCTCATTATTCAAAATTCTTCAATAGCATCGTAATGCGATGTATGATCTTTTGAATTAGGAGTTAAATTTCGCCGCGAAGTTTCTTTGTAATTACTTCACCTTTGGAGTTTACATTTAGTTTTCTGTAAACATTTCTGATATGCTGTCTTACTGTATCGAGAGAAATATCATATTTATCGGCAATCATTTTATAACTTAATCCTTCAACTAATGCCAATACAATATCATACTCCCTTTCTGATAGAGGCTTTTCAAGTTTTTTCTTCGGTTGGAAATACTCAATTACTTTTCTTGCAATTCTCGGCGACATTGGTGAACCGCCGATTGATAAAATACTTAGATAATGTTTAATTTCTTCTAAAGGAGAATTCTTTAATAAATATCCTGATGCTCCCCCCTGCAGACATTTGAAAATTCTTTCTGCATCATCATGAACAGTTAACATAACAACATCACTATTAGGAAGTTTATCTTTAATCATTCTTATCGATTCATCACCTTGTCTGCCTGGTAAACCAATATCAGAAAGAATTATATCCGGTGCATTTTCTTCATTTAATTCTTTAAGAAAAGCTTCTATGGAATTAACACTCATTGTACATCTAAATTCATCTTGATGATTTAAAAATTTATAGAGCATTCCTCTTAATTCTTCATCATCTTCAATTATGGCTAAATTTTTCATGGTATAAAATTCTAATACATTATAATACTTTCAATAGCATTTTAATGCGATGTTATCTCCCATTATTTAATAGGTGGAGCAGAAAGAACAATTTTAAATCCGTTTTCTTTAACATATTCCACCTTACCCTTTATTTTTTCTGCACGCATTTCAATATTTTTTAAACCTTGCCCGGTGCTAAATTCTTTTTGATAATAATTATTGCCGTTATCACTTATTATTAATTCAAGTTTTTCTGTTGAATTACATAAATAGATTTTTGCTGAATCAGCATTTGAATGTTTGGTAATATTGTGAACAGCTTCTTTAATTATTAGATAAATATTCTGTCGTACTTCCAAGGGAACTTTTAAATCACTAATAAGACCGGTTATTTCAAAATCAACTTTTATATTTTTTTCAACCAACATAGAGAAAACAGTATCTTTAATTTTATTGATTAGGTTTTCTGCATTATCGTTTCTGGAATCTATTGCCCAGACAATATCCTGCATAGTAGAAACAGCATCAATCGCCTGTTCGGATATTCTTTTCAAATTATTAGATTCTTTTTCTCCGTTTATCTGCATTTCGAGCATTTGAGCCCGCATTGAAACTTTAGTTAATGTTGACCCAACTTCATCATGAAGATCACTGGCAATTTTTAACCGTAATTTTTCCATCTCAATAATTTTGTTAATCTTTATTCTGTAAAATGAATAAATAATTGAAGAAATAAGTAAAACCATCAAAGTATAAAACCACCAAGTCTGCCAAAACGGTGGATTAATAATTAAATCCAAAACTCTGCTGTTGTTTATGTTTGGTTGATTATTTTCAGCAGTAGTTACAATAAACCTGTATTCACCTGGAGATAGATTTGTGTAGGTAGCAAATCTCCTTTTATAATCAGTAAAAAACCAGTTATCATCAAAACCTTCAAGTTTATAAGCATAAGTAACTTTTTTTGGATTAGCCGGATTTACAGATGCAAATTCGAATTCTATAAAATTATCTTTGTAACTCAATACCATCTTATCTAAAACTTCCAAATTTTTTGGAAGTATTGGATTTGATCCGGGCGATACTTCTTTATTCATCAACTTAAATTTTCTTAGCATAAGATTATGTTCGGTAGAAAGCTCCAACAAAGAATCAGGATTAAAAATCGTAAGTCCTTCGTTTCCTCCGAATATTATTAAATTAGATTGCAGTTTAATAAACGAATTCTGCCAAAATTCATTATTGGGAAGCCCATCTTCTAAATAATATGAAGTAATTCTTTCATCGGCATCTATCAAAAACAGTCCGTTATTACTACTTACAAATTTATTCTTATTATTATCTTCAATTATTCCATAGTAGCTTAACTGTGAGTATTTATCATTTGATAAATAAGTTACAATAGAATCATTAGTTGAATTAAACTTTACCACACCCATTTTGTCTGTAGTAAACCAAAGATTATTATCTGTATCTTCATAAATGCAGTACGTTTTTGATAAATCGAACAACTTTTCATTTTTAGGTTTGGTTATAAGATTTTTATTAAAATCATATTTTAAAACTCCATATCCGTTTGTTCCTAACCAGATATTATTTTTAGAATCCCTAAAAATTGAAATAACTCCAAATTCTGAAGGAAGAGAAAGTGAACTATCATAAATTGGTTCAACTGCAGTGTTGTTCTCTTTATTATAAATCACTAAACCTTGCAGAAAAGAACCGAATAGAATATTGTCATCGTCAATTTGAAGTGATGAAATAGCTAAAGTTGCCTTTTTATCACCAAATTTAGGAAGTCTTTTAACTTTATTATTCTCAATAATTGAGCTTCCTTTATAAAAATGATTTATCCATAATTTATTTTCATTTGTTATTAATAATCCCGCAATATTATTTGATGCAATTGAATTATTGTTATTCGGATTATTCTCTAAATGCTGTAATAGATTAAAATTCTTATCATATATTGCAACACCTTTATTGAAAGTACCAATATAAATATTATTTTCAGAATCTTCTACTAATGATATTACATTCTTTGAAGGTAATGAATTAGGATTGTTTTTACTTTCTGATAAAACTTTAAATTGATTTTTTGTATTTGATATTTTCAGTAAACCAACTGCATCTGCCCCGAACCATATATTGTTATGGTTATCAATATTAATATCAGTAATAGTTAGGTTCTTTTCCTCTCCGCTGGATATTTCTTGTAATCTTATTTTTTCAAATCGATCTTCTTGTAAATTATATTTATGAAGCCCGGTTTTGCCGGCTGCTAATAATTCTTCTTTCTTCTTAGTATTCATTTTGAAAAAATTATTTTCAGATGTGCTTTTATTCTGCAGATTATAGTATGAGAATTTTTTCGAAGAAATGTTATACTTTATTATTCCTTTTTCTAGTGTAGTAATCCAAATATCACCATTATTATCTGATTTAATTGACGTTATAAAGTCGGCAAATTTTTTATCACTATCATGAAGAATTTCTATCACTCTATTCTGTAAATTATAAAGATGAATTTCCCCTTTTCTAGAAGCTGAGTATATTATATCATTATAAATAGTAAAGTCTTCATAAAGATGATTCTTTATCAGCTCCTTGTATTCAGAAGAATTTGAGAAATCTGTAAATGCCTTTTCTTCATAATTAAATTCAAAAAGCCCTTTTGAAGAAAAGCACCATAAATTTCTTTTACTGTCTTCAATAATTCCGTAAATATCTAAATCATCAGTTTTATTGATTCTTATAAAATTATTCTGTTCTCTATTGTATAGGTTCAGTATTCCTTTAGTTATAATCCATAATCTGTTATCTGAATCTTCAAATAACTTTCCTATTGAGCTGTAAGCTATAGAAGTAGAATCATCTTTATCATTGAAATATTGCTCGAAAGAATAACCATCAAATTTGTTTAGTCCATATGCAGTAGAAATCCATAAAAATCCTTCATGATCTTGAAGAATGTGAAATATTGTTACTTGCGATAAACCTTCATTGGAAGAAAATACATCGTATCTCAATGGAAATTGCTGCGGTAAAACTAAATTGAGAAATAAAACAAATAAAATGATTCCTTTCATACACCCTCAAATCAATATTTCGAAATCAGTTATCTTTATTATTTGCAAAAACAATTAGAATATCTTTAAAATTCTGTAATGAATAAAAGTGAATATAATATTTTTTATAAAGTTGACAATAAAAATAAATCGTTAATTATAATGTGGAATCGAAGCAAAAGCTTTAATAAGTACTAATATTTGGTAAAGTTTTTCCGATTATTATTATAATTATTCTTGAAATTATTTAACACTTTAATTTTTTATTCACATTGTTATGATTAGATTTTTATTAATATTCATCCTCATTATAGTTAATTCCGTCAAGGGATACGAAGGACTTGACAGTATTGCTATAAATAGAATAAATGCATTAAAAGAACTTAATGAAAAAGAATTTGTAGATTCTGTGCAAAGTCTTTGGACTTATTTTAACAACTACAACATTTATCATTCACCTGATATATCCGATGCAATTATAACTATTGCTAAATCTAAAAGTGAAGAAGCATATTATCAATCAATAATTCATTTTTGGTATACAAATAGAAATAGACAAAGATTGTTGGATTCTGCAATCACTATCCTCAAAAAGAGAAATGAGCCTGAGAAATTAGCTGATCTATATGTTTCAAAAAGCTACGGTTTTAGAGAGAATGAATTGTATGATTCTTCAATGGTATATATAATTAAGGCAAGAAAGATTTATGAGCAATTAGGAAATAAGTTTTCGCTTGTTGGTGTTTACCACACATTAGGAGATTTGTACTACACTGCAGAATTATTATATAAATCAGAGTACTACTACAATAAGGCTTTACAGCTAAAAAGTAAAACTGCTGACTGGGAATTATGGCGCGAACTTGTTATTCAAAATAATCTCGGATTAATAGAAATTGCTAAAGGAGATTACAATAAAGCAGAAGAATATTTTAATAAGAGCAGGCAATTTAGAGAAGCTAGATTAGGTGATATTAATTCTCAAAATTCTCATGCCTATATTTTAAGAAAACTATTAGATATATCGATAAGAAAAAATGATTATAAAAAAGCGGCTGATCTAATAAAATCTCTTTCTAATTATTCAGCAAATAATTTTATTGAGTCTGGTGAAAGAGCTGCAATTAACAATCTAATTGCAAGTTATTATTTTAGAAATAATGATATTAACAAAGCAAAATTTCATAACAATAAAGCAGATTCACTTGCTCTTGAAAAAGAAATTGCTTCAAAAGATAAATTAAATATATATAAGCTTTTTGCTGAGATTGCCTATAAAGAAAAAGATTATAAAATTGCCGGTGATTATTTATTAAGAGTAGTCACCTTAAAAGATTCTATAAATCAAGTTAATAGAGCAGCAAATTATTTACAAATTTTAGCCGAAGATGATTTTGAAAAATTTACTCATGAATTGGAATTAAATAAAAAAGAATTAGAAGCACTAACAATAATCGGAATTCTTATTTCAATTCTTCTTCTAATATTAACAATCTTTTACTTTTATAAAATCAAACAGAACAAAAAACTAACGAAAAAGAATATCGAAATTGAACGGCAGAAAGATTTATTAGAAGTACAAAAAAATGAACTCGATAAAATAAATAATGAACTTAAGCAGTTGTACGATGAAAGAAATAAATTCTTTTCTATTATTGCACATGATTTAAGAAGGCCCTTTACAGGAATTCTTGGTTATCTTGATATTTTAGTAAAGGAATATGATTCAATAGAGGAAAACGAAAAGAAAGAATTTATAGATCAACTTCATTCAACTACATATTCACTCCATCATTTATTGGAAAATTTACTTAACTGGGCTTCTATACAAAGGAAAACTATTAGAAATAATCCGCAGAAAATTAAAATCATAAATTCGCTTAATCGGACAATTTTAATATTTACAGAAAATTTAAGAAGAAAAGAAATCGAAATTGTTGCTACCGATTTTAATGATTATGAAGTATTAGTTGATGAGAATCATCTCGATTTGATTTTTAGAAACCTGCTCTCAAATGCAATTAAATTTTCTTATAGAAAAAGTAAAATCGAAATCGGTTCATGCAGAATCGATAATAGTTTTGTTATGATTTATATAAAAGATTACGGTACCGGAATTTCACAAGAAAATATTGAAAGATTATTCAAAACCAATCAGCAAATTGAATCTAATAAAGGAACTGAAAATGAAAGAAGTTCCGGACTAGGATTGACTTTATGCAGAGATTTTATTGAAACAATGGGTGGTACTCTTTCAATCGAATCTGAGCTTAATAACGGAAGTAAATTTATTTTTACAATTCCCGCAGCAGATTAACATCAGCAAATTATAATAAATCAAAATTAGGGATGCAAAAATATGCATCCCCAAATTACTGATTATCAAATGATTTATTCAAATAATTCATTTTCGTTCGATTTTTCAATTGCAATTATAAAATCTAATTTTGCTAATTCATTAATTGACTTAAGTCTTCCCTTTCCGGTAAAAATGTTCTTAATAACAGATTCGATTTTTATTCCGGTCTCTTCAATTTTCTTTCTCTCTAAATCCGTTATTTGCTCCTTAACTTTAGCTAAGAAATTATATTCTACAGAATCGGAAATTTCATCTGAATTATTAATTTCAGCTCTTAAAATAGGATCAATCTTATATTGATAATCATTATTCATAGTACCGCAGCCGCTTATTAGAATTACTAACATAAATAATAGTCTAAACATTTTTTCTCCTAATTGACATACTATTTCAATAACATCATTTTACGAACTTGGTTAAAGCTGCCAGTTTTAATTCTGTAAAAATAAACACCGGACGACATACTTGATGCATCGAAATTAACTCTATATGTGCCTGCTGATTTTTGCTCGTTTACTAATTCAGCTATTTCGTTTCCTAGAATATCATAAACTTTCAAACTGACATACTCACTGCTTGGTACAGAATACTCAATACTGGTTGTTGGATTAAAAGGATTCGGGTAATTCTGAGATAATCCAAATTCAGTTGGGATGTTTTCTTCACCTTCAACAGAAGTAATTAATTGCTTTAATGCAGCGTATGCATCTATTCTTCCCCATCCATATTCATTATTAGGAACAGTTCCTGTTATTTCATCAACAACAGATGTATTCTTTAATAATTCATAAGCCTCTTGATAACTCAATTCGGGATTTTGTTCTAACAGTAGAGCAATAACTCCGGTAAAATGAGGAGCTGACATACTAGTACCTTGCAAATAAACTATGAAGTCATTTACTATCAATTTATTATTATAATTAGCATCTTTAGAATAACCTGCTGCAATATAGTGCCCTGGTGCCATAAAATCGGGTTTAATTCTTCCGTCTCTTAATGGACCAATACTTGAAAAAGGTGCCCTCGCTTTGATTGTCCCATTAGCAGAAACAAAGTCACCATTTATATTTGTCCATGATAAAGTAGTAGAAAATGCACCTATTGAGAAAACATTAAATGCAGAAGAAGGAGAACCGACCGTCATTAAATTATCACCGCCGATTAAATTTTCACTTGGATCAGTATCTGTGTAAAAGAACCCGTTTAATATCCAAGAGTTAAAGAATGCCGATCCATAAGTATATAAATTGAAGTAGTAATTTTTAATACCGGAATCTTCTTTAAAGTTTAATAGAACACTAAAGTAGAATGGTTCAATACTGTTAGGCTTTCCAGATAAAGTTAATTGTGCAAGAGTATCACTATCAATTACAATAAAACCGTTTCCCTCTTCATTATAAGAGACAGCCGGAGAAGTGTATAGAATATTAAAATCCTTATCAAAAACTTGAAGTCCAATATTGTAATTATCATTCTCCGGATATCCCATAATTATAGCACCACCTGCTGAACTGTCTCTTACTCCAAATAACGTATTACTTTTATCATTATATGAATTTCCCGACATTTGATATTGCAAGTGAACATTTGAAGAACCTGAATTACCCGCAGATGCAACAATTAATCTCCCCGGTTTAACTAAATTTGTAAGGGCTTCTTCATAAAGTGATTTTCCTTGTTCACCTCTAACTGAACCAAGACTTAAATTAATTACTGCAGGTTTACCTAATTGTTCGGCTCTTTTAAAGATATAATCACATCCATTAACTATATCATTAGTAGAAAATCCACTTGAACCAGCTCTAAATCCTTTGACAAATACTATATCTGTTTCGGGAGCTACTCCAACTAAAGGATATTCTTCTCCACCGGCATTGCCTGCTGCAGTACTTGCCACATGTGTACCATGTCCATTATCATCAATTTGATTCGAATTCTGCTGATCTAAATCCACTTTTGTATATTCAGTTCCGTAATCAAATTCCACCGGAGGAGCAGTATCATCGGACATATCCCATAAGTACAAAATTCTATTCCCATTTTCATTATTAAATGCTGGATGTTCCCAATCAATTCCGCTATCAACAACTCCAACTATAACATCTTTACCTTTATAAGCTTTCGGAAGATCAACGCCTTGATGTACTTTATCAACATTAATAAAAGTAAGACTGGTATCAAGTAAAGTTGATGAATAACGGCCGGCTTCAACATAAATTATTTCATTATCAAAAACTATTTCAGCTAAATCAATAATCGGTAGATCCGCAAGAAGTATGTTGCCAATAATATTGGTAACTTTTCCACCAATTAGTTCAATCTCGCTTTTAGTTCTCTCAATATTATCGGATTTAATAAAGGTTGATAAGAAAAGCTCATTATTCATCTTTCTTATTACTGCATTTCCATCTTTGGGAGCAGTTTCTTTCAAATAACGGAAGTCACTTTTAATATTTGAATAAACCATTTTTCTTATTTCAAAATCGACTTTCTTTAATTGTGCTTCAGTAATATTAGCACTTCTAAAAACTTCAAATGTGTTTTGCAAAGTTTGACTAGAGATTATTGCCGTAAAAACAAAGAAGTAAATGATCAAATTTATTTTACTTTTCATCTTATGATCTTTTCTAATTTATTTAATTAATGTAAGCTTATTAGTTTCAGAAAATCCGGTAATAGTTATTAATACATAAAAATATATTCCGTTTGCTAATTCAGAGGGATTCACATCAAGATCAAAAAAATAACTCTGCTGAAGTAATTCCAATTTATTCTGCAATTGTTCTGGTAGATTTTGATAATAGTATTTTTGCCCTATAAGGAGTAATATTACTGTTATTTTCAAAAATAATTTCATTGCACTTTATCTAAATAAAAATTTGTATTATTTGTTGACAGTATATCTTTTTATAAATTGCGAGGCAATAACATTTTGATGCTATGCTATCACTTGACTAGAATTTGATCTACAACGAGATTTTATTAAAATAAATTCCATTTGATTTAAGCAATAATTCGTAAAATATTTTTTGCATTACAATAATTTGATTAATTGAAAAACCAAATAGGAGTATTAATGAAAATAGTTTTCCTTTTATTATTTACAATAACATTAACATCAGCACAAATTGAAACAACATGGGAAACACTGAATAATTCACCATCAAACACAAGAAAAAATGATATTCATCTAATAGATAAAAATACTATTTGGATTGTAAGTGGACTTGGAGAAGCTCATTTTTCAAGTGATGGCGGTAACACTTGGATTATAATGCATAAATCAGATTCTACTTTTTTTAGAAGTGTTGCATTTTTAAATAATAGTATTGGATTCATTGGTAATCTTGGGCCGGATGAATATGGCGGTCCTTCAATTACCGATAAAAACCTAATCTACAGAACTACGGATGGTGGTTTTTCTTGGAACCCGATTAAGAATATTTCAGGTGAAACCGGAAAAGGAATTTGCGGAATGCAGACTTTAGGTGATAAATATGTTTATGCAGTAGGTAGAGTTAGAGGTCCAAGTTTTTTTATGAAATCAACAGATGCCGGTGAAAACTGGATTTCCAAAGATTTAGGATCACTTGCTGACGGTTTAATAGATGTTCACTTTTTTAATCCCGATACCGGAATAATTGTAGGTTTAACTAATAGTAATCACTCCTTATCAAAAGGAATAATATTACAGACAAATGACGGTGGTGAAAGCTGGAGTGAAGTTTATCAATCAAGTAGAATTGGTGAGTGGTTTTGGAAAATTTCTTTTCCTTCCAGAAATGTTGGATATATTTCCCTTCAAAGAAATGTTGGATCTCCGGTTAACTTTGTAAAAACAACAGATGGTGGAAAAACTTGGTTTGAGAAACAATTTTCATCTGATCCATATTTTGTGCAGGGTATCGGATTTGCAAATGATACGATTGGCTGGATTGGTGGAAACAGCACTCAAACTACTTATCAAACTACAAATGGCGGCGATACTTGGTTTCCGGCTGATTTCGGTTCAAGAATTAACAGGTTCAGATTTTTAAATGAAGTAATTGGATTTGCAGCAGGACAATCAATTTATAAATACTCTGGTAAAGTTGTTTCTTCAATTGATTATGAAAATATTGTAAATAACTTTTCACTTAGTCAAAATTTTCCTAACCCATTTAATCCTTCTACAAAAATAAGATTTACTATACCTGAATTGACTCCAATTGATGGTAAATCATCAAACGGATTATTATATACTACAATAAAAATTTATGACAGCCTTGGTAAACTTGTACAAGTTCTCATTGATGAAGAATTGCGTCCAGGAGAAAATGA
Organism: Ignavibacteriota bacterium; assembly: GCA_002698995.1. Lineage (GTDB taxonomy): Bacteria > Bacteroidota > Ignavibacteria > Ignavibacteriales > Melioribacteraceae. The sequence continues at coordinate 191,859 of PAAX01000019.1, forward strand.
AATTGAGTTTTATCCTAACAATTTAAGTTCAGGTGTATATTATTATCAATTACAATCAGGAAATTATACAGCTACAAAGAAGATGCTCTATTTAAAGTAAAAGTCAGATATTCCGATGAGGTATAAATTGATTTTTCAACAATAGGTCAAAAATAAATAAATATTCTTCTGCAAAATTAGATTCACAAATGCTTACTTCTAAAAAAATAGCTGCACAATAATAATTAATCACTATTTAGTAAATTGTAGTTATGCTATAATCAAGAATATTAATATTATAAGACTTTTAACAATCAAAAGAATTGAGATAAGGAGAAGAAAATGAAGATAATTATTGTTGCTTTACTAATAATGTTTACATCAATTCTAAGTTTTGATAAGGAAGTAAACAAGGTTGAAATTGTAAAAAGCGATAATGGTTTTCAGCTTCTCAGAAATGGAGAACCATTCTACATAAAAGGAGCAGGTGGAAAAGGTGATTCAAAAACTTTAGCTGAATACGGCGGTAATTCTATACGAACTTGGGGAGTAGACCAATGGCATGAGACTTTTTATGAAGCTGAGAAATACGGATTAACTGTTTTTGCCGGATTGTGGCTTGATCAAGAAAGACAAGGTTTTGATTATAGCGACTCTGCTGCTGTTAGAAAACAATTTGAAAGTGTGAAAGATTCTATTCTTAAGTATAAAGATCATCCTTCACTTTTAATGTGGGGAGTAGGAAATGAACTTGATCTTAATTATACAAATCCGGCTGTATGGGATGCGGTTGAACAAATAGCAAAATTTATTCATGAAGTTGATGGTAATCATCCGGTTACTACAACTACAGCATTTATAGAAAAAGAAGAAGTAGAGTTGATTAAAGCAAAATGTCCGAATATTGATCTTCTCTCAATTAATGCTTATGCAGGATTGCCGGTTATCAGAAGCTTTTTAAAAGATTTTGGTTGGGATGGTCCTTATATATTAGGAGAATGGGGAACCTTCGGTCATTGGGAAGTTCCAAAAACAAAATGGAATGAACCTATAGAATTTACAAGTACGGAAAAAGCTGAACTATATGATAAAACATATAAAGAAAATATATTAACAGATCCGAATTGTATTGGAAGTTATGTGTTTTTGTGGGGAACAAAACAGGAGAGAACATCAACATGGTACAGTATGTTTTTACCTGATGGTGAAAAAACAGAAGCCGTTGATGTAATTCATAAACTATGGAAAGGCGAATTTCCTAAAAATAGATCGCCAAAATTAGATTCATTGCAAATTGATTTCAAAAGTGCAAATAGTAGTATCACATTAGAACCTGGCAGCATTCATAAAGCAATTGTGTATACAACAGATCCTGATAACGATGATTTAAAAATAGTTTGGGAAATTCTTGAAGAGACAAAAGACAAACGTACAGGTGGTGATGAAGAGCTAAAACCTCCTGCAGTTGATGGATTAATTGTTAAGTCGGATAATTCTTCTATTACCTTTAAGGCACCTATTAATACTGGGGCTTATCGCCTTTTCGTTTATGTATATGATCAAAAAGGAGCCGGCGCACATGCTAATTTTCCATTCTATGTGAATCATCCTAGTGAGGAATAAAGAACCGATAACATAAAACAGAAATTTAGATAAAAACATTTTTAAAGATTGTTATAATATTAAAGACTGCACATTACAATTTGATCTTTTTAGCTTTTGAAATGTGCAGTATTTGTAAGAATACATTTATTTTATAAACATCATTTTACGAACTGAATTAAATTCTCCAACTTGAATTCTGTATATGTAAAGTCCGCTTGCAAGATTAATTGCATTAAAACTTACTTTATAATGCCCTGCTGATTTTTGTTCGTTTACTAATGTTACAACTTCATTTCCAAGTACATCATAAACTTTTAAAATTACATACTCACTACTTGGTACTGAGTACTCAATACTTGTAGTAGGATTAAACGGATTAGGATAATTCTGTTGCAAAGCAAATTCAGTTGGTAAATTCGTTGCACGCAACGACTCTACAGTAATTGTTTCTGAGTATTCGAATTTACCGTCAAAATCGATCTGCTTTAATCTGTATTGCAGCTTACCATCTAAACCTCCGAGGTTTCCTAAAACCTCTGAGGTTTTATCATCTATAAAGGTATATTCTTTTGGACTGTTGCTGTTTCCACTTCCTTCAACAAATCCTACTTTTTCCCATTGTAGGGACAATTCATGAGTTGTCCCTACAAAAGAACGCTGAATTTCAAAACCGTAGTTGTTTATTTCTGTAGCAGTCTTCCAATCTATTATAATTTGATTATCATTTATATTTGCTGTGAATGAAATAAGTTCAATTGGAAGTGCACCATTTGTTGTTCTTCTTATAGTTCCATTCAAGCCTACTGTTGTGCCGTTATTGCCATCAGAAAAATATATGCCGAATAATGTATTTGAAGTTCCGCTAGCATGCAAGTCCCATGTTGCACCGCCGTTTGAAGTAGAAATAATAGTACCTCCAAAACCACATACTGCAGCATGATTAGCATTAATCATTGAAACACTCCAGAAAGTTGAGTTAGTACTTTCGCTATCTTGTGAAGTCCAGGTTTCCCCTCCGTCAGTAGTTCTGATTATTGCATTATTCCAGCCGACCGCAGTTCCAATATTTAGATCAATAAATGATACATCTTCCAATTCATCTGTAATTCCACTTGACTTAGAAACCCAGGATGCTCCTTTGTCTGTTGTTTTTAGAATTACTCCACCATCTCCAACTGCAACAGCAGTATTTTCATCTAAAAATGAAATACCATTTAAGTGATTTATAGTAGTACTGTTTTGAATTGTCCATGTAGTACCACCATTAGTTGTATTTACTATTCGTCCATTGAAACCAACAGCAATTCCATTATCAGCATTCCCAAAATCGATGTCGTATAAGTGGCGTGTTGTATTACTTGTTTGAGCAGTCCATGAATTTCCACCATTGGTAGTATTCAAAATAGTTCCATCACTTCCGGCAACATATATTATGTCATTGTTAATAAATGAAGTTCCTGATAAACTGGTAGCTGTATTACTAGTTTGTTGCAGCCAGTTGGTACCACCATCGGATGTATGCAGAATAATTCCCCCGCTTCCAACTATTACCCCGATGTTATTATCAAAGAATTTAACATCATCCAGCGAATTCGTCGTGCCGCTAGTTTGCCCGCTCCATGTTTGTGCTTTTATATCTATAAAAAAAGTAAATACTAATAAAACAATAAAAAGTCTTTCCATTTTTCCCTCCTGCTAAATTGTATTTCACTGGGATCAATATCACACTCGACATCCCATTTCACAATCCCACCTTTGGGGGATTAGGTTAATTCTTGATACTATTGTGATTTTATGTACAATGTGGAAATGTGGTAAGAGTAAAGTTTAAGTTTGTTATATTTCTCCGCGGAAGGACTTTGCTATTACTTCGGCTTTCGAGTTTACATGTAATTTTCTATAGATGTTCTTTGCGTGGGATTTTATTGTTTCGAGTGTATTGCCTAAGTTCGCGGCTATCATTTTAAAACTTTGTCCGTCCACCATGCAGGCAACAATTTGTTTTTCTTTTTCTGTAAGCTGACTTTCAATTTTGCTTTTTGGTTTTTCAAAAAAGTTAAGTAACTTTCTTGCGACTTCGGGTGAAAGAGTGGTACCGCCATTGTAAGTATCTATAATTGCCTGCTTAATTTTTTCAAGCGGAGTATTCTTCATCAAATAACCAACCGCGCCGGCTTGTATAGCTCCGAATATTTTATCCGAATCATCAAACACGGTAAGCATGATGATATTCACATCTGGCAATTTTTCTTTTATTAATTTGATTGCGTTCAATCCGGATATTCCAGGCAGACCTATATCAAGTAAAATTACATCAACCGGAAAATCATTTTTATCTGCTGCTTTAAGAAAATCCTCAACCGATTCAACAGCAATATTACAAATAAATTCTTCTCTTGTTGAGATAAACTCAAATAAAGGATTACGTATATCTTCCAAATCTTCTACTATTGCTACTGAAATCATGTTGCCTATCTAATTAAATAATATTGATTTACAAATACCACAAACGTGGGATCATTTTAGTTCGACGATCAATTGTACTGTTAAACCGTTATCATTGATAAAATTAATTTTTCCGTCAATCAATTCTGCTCTATGTTTCATATTCTTTAATCCGCTCCCTTTACTTGCTATCTCATCAGGCAAACCGAAACCGTTATCAACAACAGACATAATTAGTTTGTCACTATTTTCAGAAATTTTTATTGTTATTAAATCCGCTCCGGAATATTTCACCGCATTATTAATTGCTTCTTTTAGGATCAGAAAAATATTTTGTCTTAGAGTAACTTTTAAATTTATTTGTGGATTTGATATTCTAATATGGAAATCAATCTTAATTTCTTTACTCGATGCTAAATCAATCGCGGTACTTTTTATTCTGTCAGTTAGGCTTTCCAGTTTATCGTTTCTCGAATCTATTGACCAGATTACATCGTTCATCACATTAATCATTGCACCGCTTTTCGTCTGAATGATTTCACCTTTCTTTTTGATTTTGTCAATATCAGTTTCATAGTTAATCATGCTCGCATTAATAGCAATCTGCGATAATGATGAACCTACCTCATCGTGCAGATCGCTTGCAATTTTCAACCTGAGTTTATCCATTTCAAGTTTACGCTGAATTTTTATATAGTAAAATCGATAAGCGACAAAAAGAATTATTGAGAGAACCAGTGTATAGAACCAATAAGTTCTGTAAAACGGTGGAGTAACTATTATACTTAGAACTGTCGGTTGGTCATTCCAGATTCCGTCATTGTTAGATGCTATTACTTTTAACTTATAATTACCGGGATCTAAATTCGTAAAAGTAGCATAACGAAAATTTTCAAGGTCAATCCAAGTGTCATGAAATCCTTCCAGCAAATATTTATAATTATTTCTTTCGGGATCAGTAAACTCAAGTGCTGCAAATGTAAAAGAGAGAATATTTTGGAAATATGAAACTTCCAATGTATTGTTCTTCAATTTTTTTGGTTCAATTACTTTATCAACCACTTTGATTCTTGTTATCTCTACATGTGGAAGGTTTGAATTGTCTTTTATTTCCTCCGGTTTGAAATAATTAAATCCGTTTATACCGCCGAAGTAAATTGTTCCGTCGGATGATTTATAACAAGAAGCTTGATTAAATTCGTTGCTCTGCAAACCATCACGTTGAGTATAATTCCTAAAAACACGTTTATCGTTTTCTATATAAGATTTTGACAAACCGTTATTAGTACTAATCCATAAATTACCTTGATCGTCTTCAACGATACCATAAATTAAATTGTTTGCAAGTCCGTCTTCTTCAAGATAAAAAGTAATTTCACCGCTTTCAGGATCGAGTCTGTTTAAGCCTTGGTTTGTTCCTATCCATATAACTCTGCTGGTTGTGATACAAATGTGATTGATTTTATTGTCACTAATATTATTAGTTCCTTTTCCACTTTTATAGATTTTGATATCGATAGGAATAATTTCATCATTAGTTTTTTCGAAATTAACTAGATATAAACCGTCATATGCTGTTGCAACCCATAGATTATCATGGACATCAATCATCATATAATTTACGGATTTACTTAATATGTTAGTTTGAGTTTTCCAAATATCATTAAAGTATTGAAAAGTATTTTCAGCGGGATGATAAAAAGCAACACCGCTTTGTGTAGCGAGCAGTAGATGATTTTTGAAAGGCTCAATTTGTTTAATTCTCATCTTGCGGTTAACAGCAGAATATATTCTGTCATCAAAAAATATTTTTGAAGTTTGTTTTTCTGAAATGTTGTATTTATAAAGCCCGTCATCGGTTGTAATCCAAACAATACTTCCGTCTTCATACATCGAGAAAACAGTATTCTCACTCAAACCGCTTAGGTCAATCTTCGCTAGATTTTGATTTTCTTTTGAAGTAAAAGTTTTGTTAAAGATGTCAATTCCTTTACCGTGTGTACCTATCCAAAGATTCGAATCTTTATCAACCATAAATGATCTAACGTAAGGATATGACAAACTTATTTTTTGTTTTTTATCCGCTCTGATGTGTTGAAATTTAGGCGGCTTCGGGTTGAACTTATTTAGTCCTGCACCCCAAGTCCCCGCCCACATTATTCCGCCTCTATCTTGAAAAATCTTTCTAACATAATTGCCGCTTATACTTTTGGGATTAGTGTCTTCATTGCGGAAAATCTTATATTCTATATTTTGTATATCCTCTATGAATTTGAATCTTACAATACCGTTTAAGTAAGTGGCAATCCAGAATGTAGAATCACTATCTTGATAAGTATCCAATACAATATTCGCAGGAAATGAATTTGGATTATACGGGTCTTTCACAAGTCGAATAATCTTACCGACTTTCGGATCGAGATAATTCATCCCTTTGCGTGTACCGATCCAAAGTTTTTGATTTTTATCCTCATAAATCGAAACAATAAAGTTTTCAGTTAAGCTGTTATTATTATTTTCATCATGATAAAATCTTTCAAAGCTGCTATTAGATTTATTAAATTTATTTAGTCCGTCACCTGTACCAATCCAAATTGTCCCATCTTGTGTAATACAAATTGCCCTGATAAAGTTGTTGCTTAATGATGTGCTATTCTTTGGATCATTTTTATAGAATGTAAATTCATTATTAGTTCTATCATAAATTGAAATGCCGCCGCCCCAAGTACCGATCCATAAATTTCCATCTTTATCTTCTTTTATATCACGAATTGTATTGTGTGAAAGTGAATTTAGATTTGTCGAATCAGAAATGAACCGCGCGACGACGCCGGTATTAAGATCAATTTTGTTTAATCCACCGTATTCGGTTCCGAGCCAAAGATTTTCGTTTTTGTCAAGATGTAAAACATTAATCCAATTTTCAGATATTGTATTAGAATCGTTGGGATTATTCTTATAAATCTTAAATTCGTAACCATCAAATCTATTTAGCCCATCTTGAGTAGCAACCCAAATGAACCCTTTTGAATCCTGCACAATATCAAGAACAACACTTTGAGATAATCCGTCCTCTAACGAATATCTCTCAAAATCAATTTTATCTTGTGAAAAGGTTGCTGCACTGATTAAAAGAATAAGCAGAAAAGAATTTGAAATAAATTTCACAATATGCCTGTAACAGTGATTTTTTTGAAGATAAGAATATTATAGAATAGTTACAGAAATTTATTTCGACATAAGATCCAAGCTTAATAAAATATATTTTACTAAATAGTTAAGTGGATTAAATTACATCTTCACTTTATTGATATCTTCAACAGGCAGCCAGTCATCCATATTTCCGTAATTAGATTTATCTATTTCGAATGGCATTATTGGTTTTACATCTACAACTGAAATTAAAACTAAATATCTCTTTCCTCCCCATCTTTTTATCTGTGCTTCGGATAATTCCAACTCTTTTTCATATTTCATAATTAAATTCTTTGATTCTTCTTCTGTCATTTTATCTGAATTAAAAACCTTACTAACTTTTCCGAATGCTTTTATTTCCCCTTCACCATTATTGTTAATAAAAAAAAGATGATCACCTTCAAATACTTTTCCATAAGGTAATTTCCTGCCGGTCGCCCCTCTTATAATCATCTTTTTCGTTCCGTTTAATAATTTTTCCAGTTCATTTGCTTTAGTATCCAGATAAACTACATGATCCATAATCTTTTCCCTTTATTATGAAAAATAATTTAGACGCAGATATCTTTAATTGGTTTTCAGTAAATATTGATAAATAATTTAAATGATCGAATTCTGGAGTTGATTATCTTAATATTATTTGATAAGTTCATTTTAACTAATTAAAGGGGCCCATATGAATAAGTTAATCGTTTTATTGTTGTTTACAATTGTCTGTTATTCTCAAACTGCTTCGCAATTAGGTGATTTTAAGTATGAAGATTTCGAAACTCCGCAGTATTGCGGCACATCTTGTCATACCGATTTTTACCAACAGTGGAAGCAAGCAATGATGTCACAAGCATACACACATCATTGGGATGAAATCGAATATTTTAAACTGGCTGTTCCTCATGCAGAAAAAGACAAAAATGTTGAAGAGGTTAAAGCAGGATGCAACGGTTGCCATTCACCTATTGCGTATTTAGCCGGAGATGTTCCTCCCCCATTGCCAAGTGCAAACTCAAGAGCAAATGAATCGGTTTCGTGCGACGTTTGTCATACTATTACCGGATTTGCCGGAGATACTCCATACAATTTCAATTATATCATGAAACCGGGTAAAGTAAAAAACAGTACGAGGAAAGGTGAAATCCAATCACCAGCTCATGAGATAGTTAAGAATGAATTTTTAGGTACGGGAGATTTCTGCGGTATTTGTCATAATGAGAAAAGTCCTTACGGAGCTTGGGTTAAATCAACTCACTTAGAATGGAAAGAAGGACCTTATTACGAGCAAGGTGTTCAATGCCAGGATTGTCATATGACAAAAGGTGAAATGAAGAGTGCATCAATGGGAGCGACTTATAAAGATACAAAACTTCATTTATTCCACGGAGCTCATGATGATTGGAAAGTTAAAGGAACTATCGAAGTTAGAATTCACCCCGATATAAGAGAAGTTGAACCGGGAGAAGTTGTAAAACTGACTGCTGCATTATTTAATCAAAAAACCGGGCATAAATTTCCAACCGGTTCTGTTGAAGATAGAATTGTTTGGCTTCATGTTGAAGCTAAAGATTCTAATGGCAAAATCTATCATCTTCCTGTAGATAAAAAAGGCTTTGACGGTGAAGAATATACAATTGCAGCAGATGTTCTGGCTTATCAAGATATGGGAATTGCTTTAGATGATCCTAATTTCAAGGGAGTTCAGAGGGATGCTGTGCCTGTTGGTGATAGAATTTTTAGAAAGCCATATTTCGATCCTCAAGGAAGAATGACCATTCAACAGTGGAATACAAAATCATTTGGTGTCGATTATAGAATTGGTCCGAAAGAAACAAAGTTGGAAACATTTACATTTAATCTCCCATTTGATATTGCTGAAGGGAAGGTTGAAGTAACCGCCGCAGTTTATTATCAAAAATTAATTACTTCGGTCGGTGAATTTTTGGAAGTACCTAAAGATGAAATGGAAACTATAAAAGTCGGTGAACACAAAACTGAATTTACAGTATTTTATTAGGAGATAAAGATGAAAAATAGTTTAATCAAATTATTATTACCGCTTTTTATATTTTTATTAATTGCTGAAACAGTTTCAGCAATTCCGGCATTCGGAAGAAAATATAATATGAGTTGTACAACATGCCATTCCCCTTTTCCAAGATTGAAAGATTACGGTGATGAGTTTGCATGAAACGGTTTTGTACTTTCCGATAAAGAGAATCCACGTTATTATGTTGAAACCGGGGATGAGAATTTATCATTAATAAGAGATTTCCCTATAGCTGTAAGGCTTGAAGGACTTGTAACTTATAACAACAACAATTCCGAAAAGAGTGATTTTAATGCTCCTTATAATCTAAAACTTCTTTCAGGTGGTGAATTTGCGCCGAATATTTCATACTATTTCTACTTCTTTTTAAGTGAAAGAGGTGAAGTTGCCGGTGTTGAAGATGCATTTATAATGTTCAATAATCTTTTTGGAACTGAACTTGATTTGTATGTAGGACAGTTTCAGGTTTCCGATCCATTGTTTAAACGTGAATTAAGATTGACGTTTGATGATTACCATATCTACAAAAATAAAATCGGTAATTCTAGAATCGATCTAACTTATGATAGAGGTATAATGCTTACCTACGGTTTTGATACAGGAACAGATATTATTGTTGAAGTTTTGAACGGAACTGGTATAGGTGATGCCGACGGTCAGAGAAATTTTGATTTTGATAAACATAAAAACTTTGCCGGTCGATTATCCCAAGATATAGGTGATTACATTAGAATTGGTGCTTTCGGCTATTGGGGAAAAGAAGATCTAGATGATGGAGTAAATCTATTTACAAATGAAGTTTACATGGTTGGTCCCGATTTAACTCTTGCCTTTAATGACATTGTAGAAATTAATTTTCAATATTTATTGAGAAATGATAAACAGCCTTTGAATCCAACACTTATTAAAGATGCAGTTGAAACAAAAGGAATGATGGGTGAATTTATTTTAACTCCAAACGGTGATAAAAGCAAATGGTACGCTGCTGCTTTATATAACTGGCAGAAATCTGATTTAGCAGCTTATGATATTTCAAGAGTTACCGGACATTTAGGATGGGTCTTGAGAACTAATCTTCGTTTGTACGGCGAATTTACTTATGATGCAGAATTTAAATACGGGCAATTTGGTGTAGGATTTGTTTCTGCTTTCTAATATTATTTTTTTATGCAATTACAATTTTTCACTTAAACCTCCGAGGTTTTAAAAACCTCGGAGGTTTTAAATAAACTTTTCAATCCAACATCTCAACTACTCTACGTCTATACGTTTCTGCGTCTATACGTCTCAACATTTTTACTTAACAAACAGCATCTTTTTAACAGAAGTAAAATTTCCAGCTTGTAATTTATAGAGATACATTCCGCTTGTTAAACTGCCGGCATTAAAATTAACAGAGTAATTTCCTGCTGATTTTTGTTCGTTTACAAGAGACGCAATCTCATTGCCGAGTATGTCATAAACCTTTAAAGATACATACTCATTACTCGGTACTGAATACTCAATACTGGTAGTAGGATTAAACGGATTAGGATAATTCTGATAAAGCTTAAAATCATCTGCTAATAATTTATTTTCTTTCGGTACATTTACCGGATTAGTAACTTCAAAAGTTACAGTAAATTCACCTCCAACTTCAGGAGACAAAATTAATATTCTTTTTTGAGGATCATAATTTGTATATACATTATCATTGTGATTAACACCGGTAATAATAAGATCAGAACTTATTGCTAAAGGATTGAGATTTACTGTTCTTTCTTGATTATAAGGTTCAAAATAATAATGAAGCGTTAACTGATTATTCGTTAAGAAAAACGTACCGTATAAATAGTTATAATAACCTAATTCAATTGAGTGGTAACCGGCTTTTCCGCCGCTCCCCTTGTGCTCGCCCCAAGTCTCATCTCCGTATCTAGTTCTATTTTCATAAACCTCGCCATATACATGATCAACAAAATAATTCATAAAAAAATGATTTGTTTCATCTGCCATTTGGAGATACTTTTCATCATTAGTTAATTCATACATCTGCAAACCTGCAACTACAGCCTGCTCCATCTGCCACCAAGCTTTTGCCGTATCGGGATTTCCCCACATCTGCATTTCGCCCGTTACTCTGTTGTAATCTTTATATGGTCCGCCGAATTCATGATCATACCCTTTTTCTAATACATCATTAATGAGTTTTTTTGCTGCATCCAGATATTGACTATTAGGAGCGTAATGATAAATTCTGGCAAAACACCAGGCTGTTTTAAGCACATGCCCCATAATGGTTAATGTTTCATTCGATTTTGGCTGCCAAGATGAATTGTATTCTTCTGCAAATCCAATAGCTTGATCGTCCATACTTGCTACCAAATGATTAAGCATATTGTCCGCAATTTTTTCCATCTTATTTAAGTATACAGGATCTTGAGTCATTAAATAAAGATATAAAAGATGAGTTGTGATTGCATCAACAGTAGCATTAAAACTCTTGTCATTCTTGCTGCTCCAGTTTCTTGAGGCATAATCATAATAACCAAAATTTACTGGATCATTATCCCATAAATTTTCTTCATTGCTGTTGTATCCTTTCATCAGCCAATTGAATATTGATGTGTCCCCGGTTACTTCATAATAAGCACTAATTCCAAGCAATGCATAATGCTGATAAAAAGCTGTCTTATTTTGATTGATATTAACCGGATTTCCATTCTGATCAATTTCATTAAACCAGCCGCCGTATGTATTATCCCATGCATTAGTAAACATAAACTCAAGTGCTTCTTTTGCTTTATCAAGATATTCTTTTTTTCCTGTTACTTGATACGCTCTTGTTAAACCGTATGCATTTCTGGATTGTGTAAGCATATTTTTATTCAGTCCCCAATTAGAAATAACAGAGCCGGTTTTGCTGATATTAGTATAAAATCCCCCTGAATTATTATCCCATGTATTCATCCAGAAAGATGCACAGCTATCAATCAATCCAATATTCTTTTCCGGTTTAATTAAATAAGGTGATTTTAATTGGTATTGCGAAAATATCGAAGTGCTGAGCAATAGCAATAATAGTAAATAGTTTTTCATAACCGTAATAAAGTTTTTTGTAGTTGAATTAAATATAACCAATTGTGAAATGAGATTATGTCATTTATGATTTTATTTGAGTAAAATCATTGTCCTAGATTGGCTAAACGAACCTGCTTGAAGTCTATAAATATAAATTCCACTTGATAATGCTGTTTTGTTAATTGGTATATTAACAGCATCAAAAGTAACTGAATATTTTCCAGCCGACTGTTCTTCATCAACTAAATCAGCTATTTTATTACCAAGAATATCGAATACACTTAATGTAACAAACTCGTTACTAGGTACTACATACTCAATTCTGGTACTTGGGTTAAAAGGATTCGGATAATTTTGATACAACATAAATTGATCAGGTACAGCAGCTATATTATTCTCAATTGAAGTTATTGGTTTGTTGAAGAAGTCAATAATTTCAGTCATTAACTGATTTCTTGTTTCTTCCGAATAAACTGTTTCAAAGGGAAATCCGAAATAGACTATTTTAGCCGGAGTATTACCATTTCCAATTAATCCCTCATATTTAATTCCGGCTGTTTTATGATTTGTTACATTTTTATAATTCAAAACAGCTTCTGCATTTTGAGCCGGAATAAGAGCATCGGCATAGTTTACATTAATAGTTCCATGAGTTCCGTTATCAAAATTTATTGTCGTAAAATTTTCAAAGATTTCTCCTGTTATTCCTTCTGCTGAATAATAAGTGCCGGATATACCTCCAGGTGCATCTGCGGAATATTTTGCTTTTAGATAATTCTCTATAAAATACTTATCGCTGCTGTTCCCTTTGTAATCTAAATCCCAAGCTATTTCCGAACCGGAAATAAATAATCTTCCCCCCTTTTCTAGATAGTTTGCAACTAAAATCTGTTCCGGATAAGAAAGAGATTCATCTGCTGTTGATTCATCACCTAAAATAAAATCTACATAATCATAATCTGTTAACTCAAAAAGCCGATTCGTAATCGCTTCATTGGAAGCTGATTCAAAAACTACATTGTTGTAATGTGCAGCTTTTCCATGTTCAATTACAAAATCATAACTGTTTCCATCAGACGATCTATCGAATCCATTTACAATTAACATTTTTTTATCTGATGGTTTTGGAATAACAGCAAGCACTTCAGATGCTTGCGATTTTCCAGTACTGTTTTCTGCAATTAATTTCATATAAATTATTGAATCTGAATTCTCTGTGTCAAAAGTAAATTCCTCATTATAAAATGAATAAAGAGAATCGAAATTAACACCGTCATTACTTACATAAACATGATATTTATCCACATTCGGTTCTGTATCAAGAAGAATTTTAATCTCATTTTCCAATTCAGATTTTAATCCGAATGCTCCTGGTTTATTTGGTAAATTTTCATCAATTAAATATGTAGGCTGATACATAACTCCCGATTCATCACTTAATATTTTATAAAGAATATTATCCTTTAGTATATCTCGGACATTCATCGTATCTCCGTCAACCAATACTTTGGAATACAAAAATCTAATTCCATGACTATAATCAACGTAATAATTGTAATGAATGTTTGTTAAAGGCTGAATCGGCTGTCCATTTAATTGATGCCATCCATAAATAGTAACATGGTTCGGTCTGTTCGGATCAACAATTTTATTGCTTATTACTACATCTTTCTTAGTTCCTCCAATCAGTTCACCAAGTTCACCGTTTGCATTATTAAACTGGGCTTGAATATCACTATTGTGCTGAATGAATTTATATACCTTTTCATTTTCATTTCCAACCGGAGCATAAGGAACGGGAGCCAATTTTACAGCTGCATTTTGATAAATATTATCGACCAATTTTCTTGTGGGCATAGTTGCACCAAACCAGTCGGCAACAGTCTGCGCTGTTATTGGTCCCATCGGAACTCTGCAAAAATCGGAATCGCTTCCTATCGAGAGATAATCGGGTATTACCCAATATTTAATTTGATGCAGATTATTATTCAAATCATAAAACTGGGCATTTATTTCAACCAAGTTTCTTTGATGCTGTGGTACATTGCCTGATAAAAGCTCATTTTTAATTGCATTTTCCCTATCTGCAAAACTTAGGTTCTTAATTGATTCCATAAAATCAGAACCTTCAACTGCATTTTCCCCACGCTCGGGTATATTTAATAGGTTATTTGAATTAGTCTGTGCTGAAAGTATTGATAAAGCTGTAATAAAAATAACAACCAGTAATTTTTTCATAAGATTTTTTCATAAGATTTTTTAATGATTAATTAGAAGTCTATTAATTATTTTTTTCTTTCATACCAAAAATAAGAATTACAGAAACTGATAATATTGCTAAAGTTAAAACCACTAAACCTGTTTTAATAATTATCTCTTGAATTTCTGATCCCGAATAATCTCCACCCGCGATAGGCATCATTTCGGCACCCGCTCCCCATGCGGCTGCAAGTAATGTTGTAAACCAGTTTGTAAATGTGCCGATTAAAGCAAGCCAGAAAGTCCATTTCAATAATTTTTCCGATAGACTTAATCTATCCCAAATCAATCCAAAAAGAATCAATAACATTCCGTTTAATGTTCCTTCCAAATGACTTGATAAACCCATCCTTGGATTTTCTAAAACAGGTATTAATAAACCTGTTATTAAACCGAGAAGAAATAAGATAAGTCCAAGACGAACTAATTTTTGTCCCATTTTATATTGATTGCTGTTTTTCATTTTCATCCCATTACTTTTGAATGATTATATTAATTACATAGAAAACTTTTTAAGCTGATCAATCATTTCATCTCTTCTTTTATCAGATACAAAACTGGCTTCAAATGAATTTTTAACTAGCTGATAAATATCCTTTTTCGACAAATTTACTGCTTCTGCAGTTTGAATAAAATTCTCATTAATATATCCCCCGAAATATGCGGGATCGTCAGAGTTTACAGTAGCTTTAATTCCGTAATCAAGCATTCTTTTTAACGGATGATTCTTCAAATCATCAACAACTTTCAGCTTAAGATTTGAGAGAGGACAAACCGTTAACGCAATCTGCTGCTCGGCAATTCTTTTAATTAAATTTTCATCTTCAAGTGATCTGTTGCCATGATCAATTCTGTGCACAGTTAAAATATCCAATGCTTCCCAAACATACTGCGGCGGACCTTCTTCGCCGGCATGTGCTGTTATTTTTAATCCGTCTTCTTTTGCTTTCTTAAATACTTCGGTAAATAATGAAGGAGGATTTCCAAGTTCCGATGAATCTAATCCAATTGCATGAATCTTTTCTTTGTGATTTTTGAAATAATTATAAATTTCAAAGGCAGAGTTTTGATCTAGATGACGCAGAAATGACATAATTAAAAGTGATGATATTCCAAAATCTTTTTCTGCATCTTCCTGTGCTTTAGTAATTCCGTTTAGAACTGTTTCAAACGGAATTCCTCTATGCGTATGTGTTTGAGGATCAAACATTATTTCAGTATGAATAATATTATCTTCTTTTGCCTTCTTAAAATAAGCCCAAGTTAAATCATAAAAATCTTCTTCGGTCTGAAGTACTTTTGCACCGGTATAATAAATATCAAGAAACTCTTGAAGGTTATTAAAATTGTAGGCTGATTTAAGATCATCAACAGAATTATAATCTATTTTAATTTTATTTCTATCGGCAATTTGAAACATCAATTCCGGTTCAAATGTCCCTTCAATATGAAGATGAAGTTCCGCTTTCGGAATCTCTTTTATGTAATCCGTTAATGATCTTTCTTCCATTTTCACCTCGTTTATTTTCCATAATAAAATAAAAATTAACGAGCACATTTATCGAATTAATTTTCATTAATGAAATGATATTTGATAGACTTTGTAAGTCGAACTAATTTTATATATGAGAAAACTATTATCAAAGTTACACGGTTTATTTCAGTAGAATCATTTTTCGAACTTGACTATTTTTACCGACTTGAAGCTTGTAAAAATAAACTCCGCTTGTTAATTGACTTCCGTCAAAATTAACTTTGTATTTCCCCGCTTCTTTTCTTTCATTTACCAATTCAGCAGTTTCATTTCCTAGAATGTCATATACTTTTAATATAACATTGGATTGTAAAGACGGGGCATGCCCCTTCTCTACAGCAGAAATTGAATACTCAATACTTGTTATAGGATTAAAAGGATTCGGATAATTCTGAAGCAGTTCAAAAGAATCAACAATTTTTAATTCCTCTACAGATACAGAATTTGAGGGGAAAAAATATTCTAATATCAAATCTGTAGTAGCTCTCCATAATCCCCAGCTGTGCCCTTCATTAAATTCCTTTCCATCAATTTCATATCCAAGTGAAGTCATCTGAAAAAGGAAGTTTCTCATGTTGGAATATAGAGATTCATATTTTCCCCAAACCGAGTAATATTTAATATTCTTTTTATCCCCAGAAATTATCATGTTGTAAACTTCATAATTGTTTGGCCAGAATGCGGCTGAATGAAGTCCGCACAAACCAAAAACATCTGGATATTGATAACTTATAAGAGCACTTATATTTCCGCCGAATGAATCCCCCATTATCAATCTCTGAATCGGATCTTTTTTGGTTGAATAAATTGAATCTATAATAGGAACTAATTCCTCAGCAAAAAAAATGGAATACTTAAATCTGTTAGCAAAAGCATATTCATCATTTCTGTTTGTTGGTCTAACAAACACAGCAATTACTTCTTCAATTCTATTTTCTGCTATTAGATTATCAATAACATTTTTAGAAGAACCAAGATTTAAATAATCTCCCCCATCTTGAAAATAAACTGTTGGATAAGTTGTAGTTTTTGAAGTATCATAATTAAAAGGAGTATAAACCGAAACCGAATAATTTTTTGTAGTTATAGCAGAATAAATTGAATGACTCGTAAGTTTTCCTTTAGGAACAGAAGGATTGAAATTGATTTCAACCGGTTGCACATAACCCGGCATTGCCAATTCTGAGTTAGGTCCAAATCCACCCGGAATTGTATTTGGATTGAGCGGATCCAAAATCCAATTACCATTAATTACTAATTTGTAATCTATTCTTGCATCATTTTCAAATTCAAGCGATTGATACCAAAGATTAGTACCTGTTAATTTCGTCATCGCACTTCCGTTCCAGCCGTTATGATCTCCCGCAACTGCAGCAGATGGTGTATTCCCTCGGTATAAAAAATTTGCAGTGTAGTTTTCGATATATGGAATTCCAATCCCCTGTGCGTAATTAATAAAGCTGTCAACTACAGTCTGTTTATCTGTAAGTGATGAAATGCTGTTTACTCTATCAAGAAAATCTTGAAAGTTAGATGAATAAATAACAATTGCTGAAAATAAAAACAGAAATATAAATTTCATTTTAGTCATAAAAGTTTTTTTCTTTAATAATTGTAAAAAACAGAGTAGGAAAATATAATAAGTTAGTGGATGAATAAATCCATAAATAGTAGCATTATTGAAGTAATGAGAAAATATTTACTACATCACCTCATTTTTGGGATACATTATCCAAGTTTTTCCAATAAACTTGCTCATTAATTAGACAAGATTTTTTTTTTTTTTTATATATTGGATAGAGAATAAATATTATCTAATACTATTGAACTTACTGTAAAAAATATAAGTTTATCTAGATAAGTATAAAATCAAATTCAATATTTTATAAACAAAAAAGTAGAGAGATATGGATAACAAAAATAACGACAACGTCTACGATGTAAATAATGAGAGCAAATGCCCATTTTCAAGCGGGATACTTAAAAAGGTAGCCGGCGGTGGAACTTCAAACCGCGATTGGTGGCCAAATCTTTTGAATCTCAACATCCTTAGACAAAATTCTTCTCTTACCGATCCGATGGGAGAAGAATTTAATTACGCTGAAGAATTCAAGTCACTTGACTTAGATGCAGTTAAAAAAGATATTTTCGAATTAATGACCGACTCGCAAGATTGGTGGCCCGCTGATTATGGTCATTACGGACCATTATTCATCAGAATGGCTTGGCATAGTGCAGGTACATATCGTATTGCAGATGGACGCGGCGGTGCGGGTTCAGGTACACAGCGTTTTGCTCCTTTAAATAGTTGGCCCGATAATGCAAATCTTGATAAAGCTCGCCTTTTATTATGGCCTATCAAACAAAAATATGGCAAAAAAATCTCATGGGCTGATCTTATGATTCTTGCCGGTAACTGTGCGTTAGAATCTATGGGATTCAAAACTTTTGGTTTTGCAGGCGGACGCGAAGATGTTTGGGAACCAGAGCAGGATATATACTGGGGTAATGAAAGTGAATGGCTTGGTGACAAACGTTATGAAGGTGACCGCGAATTAGAAAATCCTCTAGCTGCAGTGCAAATGGGATTAATTTACGTTAATCCTGAAGGTCCAAACGGAAATCCTGATCCCCTCTTGGCAGCTAAAGATATTCGTGAGACTTTCGGCAGAATGGCGATGAATGATTATGAAACTGTTGCTCTTATTGCAGGCGGACATACATTCGGTAAAACACACGGTGCCGGTGATCCTAATAAATATGTTGGAAGAGAACCTGCAGCAGCTGGAATCGAAGAACAAGGTCTCGGCTGGAAAAATACTATGGGTAAAGGAAATGCTGAACATACTATTACCAGCGGACTTGAAGGTGCATGGACTACAACTCCAACTAAATGGAGCAATAATTTCTTATGGAATCTTTTTGGTTATGAATGGGAATTAACTAAGAGTCCAGCGGGAGCACATCAATGGAAACCCAAACATAACATGGGTGCCGGAACTGTTCCAGATGCTCATGATCCATCTGTAAAACATGCTCCAATTATGCTCACTACCGATCTTTCTTTAAGATTTGATCCCGAATATGAAAAAATTTCTAGAAGATTTTTAGAAAATCCTGATGAATTTGCAGATGCATTTGCAAAAGCATGGTATAAATTAACTCATAGAGATATGGGTCCAAAATCTCGTTATCTCGGTAAAGAAGTTCCAAAAGAAGATTTAATCTGGCAGGATCCTATTCCCGCAGTAGATTATGAATTAGTTGATAACAATGATGTTAAATCATTGAAAAACAATATTTTATCTTCCGGTTTATCAATTTCAGAATTAGTATCTACAGCTTGGGCTTCTGCTTCTACATTCCGCGGTTCAGATAAAAGAGGCGGAGCAAACGGAGCACGCATTCGTTTAGCACCTCAAAAAGATTGGAAAGTTAATAATCCGGAGCAGCTTTCTAAAGTTATTTCAACTTTAGAAAAGATTCAAAAAGAATTTAATGATGCTCAATCCGGTAAGAAAAAAATATCCTTAGCCGATTTAATCGTTTTAGGCGGATGCGCTGCTGTTGAGCAAGCTGCTAAGAATGCCGGGTTTAATGTTGAAGTTCCTTTTGCTCCCGGACGTAATGATGCCACTCAAGAACAGACAGATGTTGAATCATTTGCAGTTCTTGAACCTGTAGCAGATGGTTTTAGAAATTACTTGAAGAAAAAGTATTCTGTTTCTTCTGAAGAAATGTTAGTTGATAAAGCTCAGTTATTAACTTTAACTGCTCCCGAAATGACTGTTCTTTTAGGAGGATTACGTGTATTAAATGCCAATTTTGATAAATCAAAACATGGTGTTTTTACTAATAATCCTGAGCATTTAACTAATGATTTCTTTGTAAATCTATTGGATTTAGGAACTACATGGAAGGCTACTTCTGATGACCAAGATTTATTTGAAGGACATGACCGCAAAACCGGTGATCTTAAATGGACCGGAACTCGTGTTGATCTTATCTTCGGTTCTAATTCAGAATTAAGAGCTATTGCAGAAGTTTACGGAAGTTCAGATTCTAAAGAAAAGTTTGTTAAAGATTTTGTTGCTGTTTGGAATAAAGTAATGAATCTTGACAGATTTGATTTAGCATAATTTATTAAAAATCACACATAAGTGTAGAGACGTAGCGCGCTACGTCTCTACTACTCAAGTTTTTACTTCTATTGGCATTTACACTATTACTCAATTCGTACTTTTCTTTTTTGTGAAAGCTGCAACAATTGCGGTTGTTATTATTCCCATTAATAAAGCCCAAACGGTACTTTGAATGATATAATTTGATAAATTGAATTGAGCTTCTGCATCAGTAATGCTTTTATGATATCCAACTTTAACAGAATACTCAATAACATTCTTAAAATAATCCGGAGTTATAATAGTTGAAATTATCCATTGTGTTAAAGGACTGAATATTGTAACAATTACCGTAATTATTAATCCGGCGATAAATCCTTGTTTATATGTCATTACTCCGTTATAGTAATTCTTTCTTTTATCCAGCAATGCGAAAACGTAAAGTGCAATTGCAACAATTGCATAAAGCATTGTTAAATATTGGTGTTTATCTATATGCTCATCATGCAGCCCGGCTAATCGTTCTAAAACCATCCATAATAAAAGTGAGCCGATAAAAATAAAAGCCCATTTAACTTCGATTTTTATTTTATTCATTTAGTCCCCTCTTAAATTGATTTTATAATTTTTCATGCAGTATGACTGCCCCAACCGTAATTTATTAATTTTTTCTTTTACTGCATCAAATTATTTTTTCCAAAATTACAATTGTTTTATAAGCACATCATACGATGTATAAGTGAGTTCTTTCAAGAGTGTCATAATCGCATCATGATGCAGTATGTTTATTAATTTAATGACTCAGGTCATGGTGCGACCATGACCTCCTTGCAATGGTTTTATAAGGACAACATGATTCAGATCATTGGAAAATTATTCAGCCAATTGTAGAGACGTAGCGTCAGCCTCGTCAAGACAGAGTCTTGACGGGTGCTACGTCTCTACTTTGCAGATAATCGATGGTATTTTTCCCCCGACTTGAAAGTCGTGGTTAATGTTACTTAAGTCAACGTTGAGGGAATGTACAAATTAAATTCGGTGTCCAAACGCTGGGTGGATGAATGTACAAATTACATTCGCTGACCATGTGCTGGGTGGACAAATGTACAAATTACATTCCTTGTCCAAACGGTGGGTGAAGGAATGTACAAATTACATTCAGTGACCAAACGCTGGGTGGACAAATGTACAAATTACATTAATTAGTTCATCAAGTTCCTTCGGAGGTAGATTCTAAAGTGAAAAAAGTATTTAAATTGCCGTCCGATTTATCGGACGGAAAATAGAATGCAAACTCCTCGGTCTTTAGTAGAGACGTAGCACGCTACGTCTCTACAATTTAACGTCTTTACAAAAATTGTCTGCATTTTTACTCTCGACTTAAAAATCTTGGTTAATGTTACGATGTATGAGTGAATCTTTTCAAGAGAATCATGATACAACCAATACCTCCTTGGAAATACCTTTAGGGAAGCATCGTCATAATGCCGATTAAAGAAAAAACGTTTGGGGAAGATTCGTCACCATGACGATTGATGAAAAAATGTTTGGGGAAGATTCGTCACCATGACGATTGATGAAAAAATGTTTGGGGAAGATTCGTCACCATGACGATTGAAGAAAAAACATTTGGGAAAGCATCGTCACCATACCGATTGAAGAAAAAACATTTGGGGAAGCATCGTCATCATGACGATTTATGAAAAAACGAAAATTGAACGAATGTACAAATTACATTAATTAGTTCATCAAGTTCCTTCGGAGGTAAATTCTAAAGTGAAAAAAGTATTTAAATTGCCGTCCGATTTATCGGCTTATTTTATTTAAAATACTTTAGAGACGTTTATTTCCGGTCATGGTGCGACCATGATCTACTTGCAATTAGAATCAATGAGATTTTTACGAAAAATAACATAACTGAGAAATATTTTTTAATGTCATTTACAGCCTTTGGATTATATTAGCTGATAATTTATAGTTTATATTTGTATTGGGTATAGTGACCGCTTTGGGATTAGTCTTTAGATTTATTGAAAAAAGATTCATAAAATTCAAAGAACATGTCTGCAAATATTTTGCAGTGGTAATGTATTATCCTCTTGACTTTTTACTAATTTAAGATGTTATGTGTGAATTTCACAATACTGCTCTTTAAAATCTCTCTCATCAACAAAGTAAAGATTATTTCTAGCTCTTGTACAAGCAACGTAAAGTTTATTTTTTACAATAGGTTTTAAGTCTAACAATGAGTTATTTTTAAAACTATCACTTGTCCCCTTATTAAGGACTACACATACATTATTATAGTGATCAATTCCTTTAGACTCACCCCAATTACTCGAATTTAAGTTATATACGTAATGCTTATTATAAAACAATTTTACTACTTCATTATCGCTAATAATATTTCTAATATCGCAAGGTTCTGATAGCATATTTACTTGTGTTTCATTTTCATTGTGTGAGTGAATTTCTATACCAAGGTTATTATTTATAAAGTCGCAAACAGTTGGACTACATCGATAACTTCTCAACAAACTTTTAGTATCGATCTCAAGTCCTAGCCCTTCAAAATACGATTTATAAGTTTCGTAATCGTTGTGCAGATTAGAATTAACACTCCCATCGCGGCTAGTATCATAAGTGTGTTGGTAGAAATCTCCCACAAATAAAATATTAGTGTTTGCTTTTGCTAGGTACTTTAAGAAATTAAAATCGTGTCCAGCAAAGTCTTGTACCTCATCGATAAAAATAAAATCAAAATACTTTTCTATTCTTTTCAAAACTGCATCTATAATATTATTAAAAACTAGAAAACGAGAAATTCGATTTGAATATAATCTTTTATATTTATCTATATATCTATCTGTATCTCTTGCATATTTATTCGGATTTGGTTTAAAATTTATACCCTTCGTATCGTATTGAAGAAAACAAAACGGTTTGAAACAAAAAGCATATATAAAATTGAAATAAGTATAAAGACGAATACTATTAGGAATAAATCCAAACTTATCTATAATTTTCGCTTTTAAGTTGTTGTAATTATTCACGGTATAAGTAATTATTAATGCTCTTTTAGACTCATCTAAATCTGTTATAATATTTGTTGTCTTACCAGAACCGGCAACAGCAAAAATTACTCTTTTATCCATTCCAGAGCTTCTCTAATGTATGATGGTACATTTAAGTAATCACCCTTTTTCTGTAAAAGTTCAAAAGCAATTTCAGCTTTGTTTTTCAACATATAATCCAAAACAGGTAAAGTTCGCCGCCCAGCCGAAAATAGTTCGTTGCAAATATCTGTATTATCATTGAACAAACATATTTCAAAAGTACTATCGTCGTTATTTGTTGGGGCAAATACCTTAATACTGTCTGATATAAAATCCTCATAATTATCAATACAGTTTGATTGATAGTTTCCATCGTTATCTCTAATTACAGCTGTTTTGAGACCTAATATTTGGGCAATCTCTAAATATCGCTTAAAACTAACACCCCCAACAGAAATAATGTGTATATCATTTTGTGAAATTTCTTCGTTAAAAGTATTCTTAAAAAACTGTTCAAGGAGAATATATTCAGCATCTCCTTCTACAAGTAAGACTTTTTTGGACAGAACAAAATCAAGTAAGTTGTTGTTAGGTGCTTTAATAAAAAATTTTGCGGTGCTTTCTTCCAAAGAATTTAGGAGAGTGTATTTTTCACTACTACTATTAAGCAAGATTGCATTCCTTAAGTCGAGCCTAGAAGTAATCATATTACTATGAGTGGAAATTAGCAGTTGAGTATTTTTAGTATTAGCTATTTTTTTAATTAGTTTGTTTACATTTATATGGCTTAAATGATTTTCAGGTTCTTCAACTAAAATTAAATCAAGGTTATCTTCACTTTTGCTCAGAGCAAAATCGGTTTTAATAAAACACTGGCGACCTTTTCCTTTGTTCTCAATATCAATATCATCATCGAACAATGTTAGATCAGTTTCTAAATTGGACTTAGAATTATTTCTGATTGCAAATTTATAATTTTGTAGTCTTGAATTTATGTTGCTTAAGCTACTATCAGAATAATCTTTTTTTGCTTTACGGTAATCATTGTAATGTTTTGGCTTCTCATTCTCAGATATTGTGTTATTATACATTCCACGTATATATTCTCGTAAAGAATATTCTGTTCCAATTTGTGAATGATCGATTGAAATATGCTTTAGAAAAGGTCTATAACCAGTATAAGATTCCCCGGCAAAGGTAAAATAATTTATTGAGTAATATTCAAAAGGGAAAATGCATTCGTCAACTGATATTATATCATTAACTTCTTTACTCAAGTCATCATTTGGTACACATTCAAATCGCAATCCATCAAAATCTCTTTTTTCAGAATTATTTTGTCCAAATAAATTTGGTTCATTTTGCTCATTAAAGTATAATTCAACAAATAATTTGGGAAGATTATCATATTTGCGATCGGATTGCAAGAATTGATTGATTACTTCATAATTAAAAATACTTTCCAGATATAATGAGTCTATTTTTTTCTTTTTTCCGCTAATTGTTAAATTAATAGCTTCAAGAATAGTGGTTTTACCCGATTCATTATCACCAATAAGTACATTTAATTCTTTATCAAGCTCAAGTTCTAGTTCTTTGAATCTTTTGTAATTATGCAATTTTAATTTTTTTATAAAACTCATAGTTGATACCTAATATAATTTGCACAAATAACTCTTAATTAAGCCTATCAAAAATATCCCTAAAAATCCATGAACTAGAGGATTTCTTTGTTCTAAACAATCATTTTTATATTCTCAAAACGAGACTAAAAATCTTTTTAATTAAAAACCTATCTACCTACAATTAATAATAAAACAATTAACACAAACCCTTCCCCCAAAAATTAAATTTCGAGCTTTGATTTATCTTTTTCTTCTAAAATAAAATTATCCAAAAAGGAATGATTTTGATTTGGTAATGAAAGTTTTATATGTCTTTTTAGTTTATTAATTGTAAAGACCTTAAAAGCTAACAGATGGAATTCAAATTAAAGGATTAAACCTTATAACGCAACTTAAATATTAAAGAATAATGACCTTTATAAAGATTTTTATCACATGTAATTCTCTTTAATCTTACGAAACAACAATTAGAATAATACGTCAAATCTTCTAATTATTTATGATTTATGATTTAATTCTAGTTAGTGTGCAGACTTATATCGAAATCCTATACAAAACAATTCATCTTCAATTTTACTCTTACAATAAAGGAATTCTTCTTATGGATAGATTCAAAAAAGTAATAAAGATAGTATCAATCTCAGCAATTGTATTAATTGCAATTATAACATTCTTATTTCTATTTGATGTACTGTGGAAATCTCCAAGTTTTTACAAAGTGGAAACTGAAACAAAACTAAATAAACCGATAATGGATATGGTAGAATATGAAGAAATTATTGCAGTCCATAGAAGACCATACTGCTATTCAATAGAATCTAAAAGCGGCGGCAAAGTTTATGTTTTGGGAATTGAGCATACAAAAGATGCAGAGAATTCACAATTCGATACAATAAATCGTATCTGGAATGAAGCAGATCCAACAACTGCATTGGTTGAAGGGAGAATTGGATTTTTATTTACTTGGTTTCAAAATCCCATTACTGAGTATGGTGAAAGCGGCTTGACGGCAGAATTAGCAAAAGAAAAAGGGATTAAATTATATACATGGGAGCCAACCCGGGATGATGAAATAAAAAGTTTAATAAAGAAATATTCAGCAGAACAACTTGCAATGTTTTATTCATTCAGACCATATTTCAGTAATATGAGATTCGGTAAGCCTGCAAATCCGGAAGAACAATTGCAATCATACTTAGAAAGCAGAACTGATACAAAACATTTAAGAGGTGTTATTAAATCTTGGTATGAACTGGATAGTTTATGGAATAAAGATTATCCGAATATTAATTGGAGAGATTATTCTGATGAATACGGCTGGCCGGAAGGATATTTGAGCAGCATTGCAAATGAATCAAACTTATACAGAGATTATCACCTTGTTCAAATAATTAATGAATTAGTAAAAAAAGGCGAGAGAGTATTTGTAACAATGGGATCTAGTCATGCCCCAAGAATAGAAAGTACATTAAGAGATTTGCTGGAATAAATGATTGTAGTAATTTCCGTAGTGTAAATTAAATTTCGATTTTAATGGAATAATTCAGAAGTAGATTAAATTTCTGGCTGCCAACTATAAAAGCAAACCTCCGAGGTTTTTTCCTGAAGGGAGTCCTTGGGACTAAACCTCGGAGGTTTTTAAATGATAGGATAAAATTCAAATGGGTTTAAAATAAAAAACCCCGCTTCGGTTTGCGGGGTTAAAGTTTTTTGTGGGCAGAGATCCCGCATTTTGCGGGATAAACTCCATCAAACCGCCAACACAAGAATTTTCAAAATGGTTGAAAAAAATGTTTCGGTAATACAAAATAAATTTTTGTTTGAGGGAATTACGATTCATCACTTTTAGAATTCTAGAATAACTTGGCATCGGGAAAGGTTTAGAAATAAACTGAATCACAAACTTATAAAGCAAACCTCCGAGGTTTTTAAACATGATAAAAAAAATCAAAACTGTTTAAAATAAAAAACCCCGCTTCGGTTTGCGGGGTTAAAGTTTTTTGTGGGCAGAGACGGAATCGAACCGCCGACACAAGGATTTTCAGTCCTTTGCTCTACCGACTGAGCTATCTGCCCATCCTCAAAAAACACAGACACAAATATAAAGATTATCGTATTATTTACAAATAAAAATATTAATTAATCACCTAAAGTTGCTACCATAACAGCTTTAATGGTGTGCAGTCTGTTTTCTGCTTCATCAAAAACTATTGAATGTTTGGATTCAAAAACATCTTCGGTAACTTCCATTGATTCCAAACCGAATTTTTGATAAATCTCTTCCCCTACTGTTGTTTCTCTATTATGGAAAGCAGGTAAACAGT
This sequence comes from Ignavibacteriota bacterium, assembly GCA_002698995.1. Taxonomy (GTDB): domain Bacteria; phylum Bacteroidota; class Ignavibacteria; order Ignavibacteriales; family Melioribacteraceae. The sequence continues at coordinate 219,103 of PAAX01000019.1, forward strand.
GCATAAATTTAACATCAGGATTTCCGGTATTTTTAATCATTTCCATATTAACTTGGTAAGGTTTCATCATGTTAATTCTTTCGTTCCACACTTCATCAGGTTCACCCATAGAAACCCAGACATCTGTGTAGAGGAAATCTGCTCCTTCAACACCTTTAACCGGATCTTCTGTTAAAGTAATTGCTGCGCCGGTTTCTTTTGCAATTTCTTTACATTGAGCAACTAATTCTTCATTAGGCCACAAAGATTTAGGTGCAACTGCTCTAAATTTCATTCCCATTTTAGCACAGCCTACCATTAATGAATTACCCATGTTGTTTCTTGCATCTCCAAGATAGCAGAGTGTAACTTCATTTAATGGTTTGTTTGAGTGTTCCATAATTGTTAGGAAGTCTGCTAATATTTGAGTCGGATGAAATTCATTTGTTAATCCGTTCCATACCGGAACTCCGGCATAAGCACCAAGTTCTTCAACAATTTCTTGACCGTATCCACGGTATTCAATACCATCGTACATTCTGCCTAAAACTCTTGCAGTATCTTTCATTGATTCTTTCTTTCCCATCTGCGAGCCTGAAGGACCGAGGTAAGTTACTCCGGCACCTTGATCTAATGCAGCGACTTCAAATGCACATCTGGTTCTGGTTGAATCTTTAGCAAATAAGAGAACAACATTTTTCCCTTTTAGTCTTTGTCTTTCTGTCCCGGCATATTTTGCCGCTTTTAAATCTTTGGATAAATCCAAAAGAAATTTTATTTCTTCAGGAGTAAAATCTAGAAGTTTTAGAAAATTTCTATTTCTTAAGTTAAATGCCATCACATCCTCATCTTATATTTTATTACATTTTCGTTTTTGAGATTCCGGTATTCCAAAAAGCGGAAACCGGAATGACCTAAATATTTTTCTGATTATAACAATGAACAATTTGAAAACAAGTCTGCATAAACCATGATATATAGTTCTTTCAAATTCAGATTCAAGTAGTACTAGTCTACTTGATAAACTTTATAAACTTGAAAAACTTTACAAACTTTAAGAACTTTATGAACTTTAAGAACTTGATAAACTCTATAAACTGGCTACAATTCTAGTTCCGCAATTTTCTTTATCAAGTTCGGAAGCTTCTGTTATTATAGTTTCTTTACCGCCGTTTTCAATGTACTTTACACATGCTTCAACTTTTGGTCCCATACTGCCGGAAGCAAAATGTCCTTCAGCAAGATATTTTTTTGCTTCATCAAGAGTAATTTTATCAAGTTGTTTCTGATCCGGTTTACCATAGTTGATATATACTTTAGGTACATCTGTAATGATAAAGAATTCATCAGCTTTAATATCACTTGCAAGCAATGATGAAGCTAAATCTTTATCAATTACAGCTTCCTGCGCATCAAATCTGTTGTTTTCATCAAGATAAATAGGAACTCCACCGCCCCCGACTGCAATTACAATATTTCCTTTTTTAGCAAGATCGCGAATTAGTTTTTTGTTTATTACATCAATTGGTTTAGGTGAAGGGACTACTCTTCTCCATCCTCTTTTTCTTGGATCTTCTTTGAATACCCAATTATTAGCTTTAGCCAATAATTCAGCTTCTTCTTTGAGATAATATTGTCCCACCGGTTTAGTAGGATTTTTGAATGCGGGATCATTAATATCCACAAGAGTTTCGGTAATTATTGTAAGAACATTTTTCTTGATCTTTCTTTCGGTAAGAACATTACGAAGCATTCTTTCAATCATATAACCGATTCCCCCTTGGGAATCGGCTACACAAATATCTAAAGGCATTTTAGGAATCTTAAATTGGTTATACCCAGCTTCATTTCTGAGAAGAATATTTCCAACTTGAGGTCCGTTGCCATGAGTTATAATAAGGTTGTAATCTTTCTCAATAAGTTTTATAATCTTTTGGCAGGTATCATAAGCATTTTTTTCCTGCTGCTCTATGGTACCAATTTCATCTCCTCTTAAAAGAGCATTTCCGCCAAAAGCTGCTACAGCCAACTTTTTCATAAAATCCCTTTGTCTTTCAATACTGATTCAACAGTTATATCACCAATTTCTTGAAGTTCATATTTAACTCTAGTATTAGGTTTGTTGATGTTCAGAATTCTTCCTAAGTCAATTGGAGTACCAATTACTACAGAATCACAGTCAACTTTGTTAATTGTTTCTTCAAGATCTTTCATCTGCTGTTCGCCATAACCCATTGCAGGAAGCAATACACCGATGTTTGGATATTTTTCGTAAGTCTCGGTTATTGATTTTACAGTATAAGGTCTTGGATCAACTATTTCAGAAGCGCCTAATTTTTGAGCAGCAACAGTACCGGCACCATATTTCATTTCGCCGTGAGTTAAAGTCGGACCATCTTCAACAACCAACACTCTTTTTCCTTTTATAACAGAAGGATTATCAACAGTTAAAGGAGAAGCACCTTCAATTATTGTTGCAGTTGGATTAACAGATTTAGAATTGTTAATTACTTCGAGAATTTTGTCTGCATCAGCAGAATCAATTTTATTAACTACAACTGCATCTGCCATTCTTAATGTAGTATTGCCAGGATAGTACATCATTTCGTGTCCTGGTCTGTGCGGATCAACAACAGTAAAAGTAACATCAGCTTTATAGAATGACATATCATTATTACCGCCGTCCCATAAAATTACATCAGCTTCTTTTTCTGCTTCTCTTAAAATTGCTTCATAATCAACACCGGCATAAATAACTCCGCCAAGAGCAATATGTGGTTCATATTCTTCAATTTCTTCTATAGTACATTCGTGAGTCTTTAAATCTTCAAGAGTAGCAAATCTTTGTACTTTTTGTTTTACTAAATCACCGTAAGGCATTGGGTGACGGATAGCAACAACTTTTTTACCAGCTTCTCTTAATAATCTAACAATTTTACGAGAAGTTTGAGATTTACCGCAGCCTGTTCTAACTGCCAAAACTGCAACAACCGGTTTAGTAGATTTAATCATTGTTTCTTCACCGCCGAGTAATCTGAAAGATACTCCGGCAGCATTAACTATAGAAGCTTTTGTCATTACATAATTAAAAGGAACATCGGAATAAGAGAAAACAACTTCATGAACATCTAATTCTTTGATTAATTTTTCTAATTCAGATTCTTCATAGATTTTAATTCCATTAGGATATAATTTACCGGCTAATTCAGCAGGATAAACTCTACCATCAATATTAGGAATTTGAGTTGCAGTAAAAGCAACAACATTATAATCTTCGTTATCTCTGAAATAAACATTAAAGTTATGGAAATCGCGTCCAGCCGCGCCCATGATTAATACATTTTTACGAGCCATAGTTTTTTTAACCTCCAGGTTATTATTCAACAGTTACACTTTTTGCTAAGTTACGCGGTTGATCAACATTAAGTCCTTTCTTAACAGCAATATGATAAGCCAATAACTGCAGAGGAATTACTGTTAGTATCGGCATTAACATTCTTATTGTTTGCGGGACTTTAATTACATGATCAACCAATTTATCTATTTGATCATCATCTTCATTAGCTATAGCAATTACTTTTCCTTTTCTGGCTTTAACTTCTTCAATATTGCTTAATACTTTATCATAAACTGAATCTTTAGGAGCAATTACAACCGTTGGCATATTTTCATCAATTAATGCAATAGGACCATGTTTCATTTCGGCAGCAGGATATCCTTCGGCATGAATGTATGATATTTCTTTCAGCTTTAATGCACCTTCAAGTGCTACTGGAAAGTTGTAACCTCTTCCTAAATAAAGGAAGTTTTTTGCATCGACAAATTTCTCTGCAATATGTTCTATCTGATCATTTATTTTTAATATACGAGCTATTTTATCAGGCAGTGAATCAATCTCTTCTATAATTTTTTTTCCGTCTATTAACGACAGATTTCTTTTTCTAGCTGCAAGCAGAGTAATTAACGAAAGAACAACTAATTGAGAAGTAAATGCTTTAGTTGATGCAACTCCAATTTCCGGTCCGGCATGAATATAAACTCCGGCTGTACTTTCTCTTGCAATCGAACTTCCGACAACATTACAGACACCAAGAACCAAAGCTCCTTTTCTTTTAGCTTCTTTCATTGCTGCAAGAGTATCTGCTGTTTCACCCGATTGTGAGATAAAGATCATTGTATCATCAGGCTGAATTACAGGATTTCTGTAACGGAATTCGGAAGCATAATCAACTTCAACCGGTATTCCGGCATACTGCTCAAGCATGTACTCCCCAACTAAACCGGCATGCCAAGAAGTACCGCAAGCAGAAATTACAATTCTTCTTGAATAGGCAATACGATTATCAAATCCTTCTAATCCGCCAAGTTTGGAAATGCCATCTTCATAAAGGAGTCTTCCTCTCATTGAATTACGAACAGATTCAGGCTGTTCCATAATTTCTTTGAGCATATAATGCTGGTACCCCCCTTTGCTTATTTCCTCTAATGCAATTTTTACTTCATGTACTTCTTTTACAATTTCTTCATCGGAAATTGATCTTGCTTGAAATTTATCTTTATAAACAACTGCTATTTCATCATCTTCCAAGTAAACAATTTGACTTGTATAAGCGATAAGTGCATTTACATCTGAAGCAATATAATTTTCTCCGTCGCCAATACCGATTACAAGTGGAGAACCTTTTTTGGCAACAATAATTTTATCCGGTTCATCGGAATAAATAACACAAATTCCATAAGCTCCTTCAACTTCATTTAAGGAATATCTTACTGAATTAAAAAGATCATTTCCTTTTTTAATAAATGAATCGATTAGATGAACCAATACTTCCGAATCGGTTTCTGAATTAAAATTGTATCCTTTAGAAATGAGTGCGGTTTTTAAAACTGAATAATTTTCAATAATTCCGTTATGAATTAAGTAAAGGGTTTTATCGGAATTAAAATGAGGATGTGCATTAGTTTCATTTGGAGCGCCGTGAGTTGCCCATCTTGTATGTCCAATACCAATATTTCCTTGAAGTTGTTCGTGTTTTACTTTTTCTTCAAGAGCACTTACTTTACCTTTCACTTTTATTAAATCGGATTTACCCAAATTTATTGAAGCTACTCCGGCAGAGTCGTAACCTCTGTATTCTAGTCTTTTTAGTCCTTCTATCAATATAGGAACGGAATTTTGATTTCCGATATACCCAACTATTCCACACATAATTGGCACCCCTAGTTTTAATTAATAATAAAAATTTAGAAATGAATATAAGGAAATGTTATAGATCAGGACAGTGTCTTAATAACAAAGGATTGAGTTTTTGAAAGTAAAAATTATTTGGTTGTATTTTCAAAATCATCTTACTCTTGCAAGTTTTTTAATTTGGGTCTTTTGTTCTTCATTATTTACAAACGAAATTTTATAAAAATATACGCCATTTGCAATATCATTTCCATCTTGATCTTTGCCATCCCAGAAAATTTTATTAAATCCAAACTGTAAAGTTGATACATCTACATCAATTTCTTTAATCAATCTTCCGGCAACCGTATAAATTTTAATGTTTACTTCATGCGGTTTTATCGCTCCGGTTAAATTAAATGTGAAGTGAGTTTCATTACTAAAAGGATTGGGATAATTGTAAACATCTTTAATGTCATTATCAGTATCAACCATAAAATTGATTTTGTAGCCTGTTGTATCAAAATAATTATTGGATGCATCCTTTGCCAATACTTCAATTAAATGAGTTCCATCGGTAAATTTTGGTTTCCAGTTAATAATAAATTTTGAATCGGGATACTGTGTATAAGCATAATTCATAGTATCCGTTTGTGAAATTGATACTTTCTCAAAATTATGATATATGAAAAATGAATTTGTATCTAATGGAAGCGGACTATTATCACTTAACGATATAAATATTTCTGGTTCGGAAGAAATTAAATCTCCGTTGAGAATTTCAGTTCCGTCAAATGTTATTTCAAATTTAGGTCTTACCGAATCTCTTGAAATAAAGAACTTATTTTCTGCAAAATTGTTAAAGTCGAAAAACTCCTTCCCTTTTATTTTTGCTGAGACGGATATATTATTTTCAAACAATAGCGGAGTTGAATCAATATCATAACTTAATAACTTTAGTGAATCGGGTGCGAGACTAATATTACTGGAATAAAATGATGAATCACTATCATTTAAGTAAAATTGAACTTCAACCGAATCAACTTTTGAATAACCAATATTCTTTAAAGTAAAATTCATTTCGGTTGGTAAACCCTGCATAACAGAATCGGGCATGAATTTCAAATCTTCATCCAATAAAATTATTTCGGGAAGTGATGAATATCTTAGTGTCATTGAATTCAATCTTATTGGTTCAGAAACACCGGCAGTGCTGTCAGTAAACGAAAATCTCAATCTCAGTTTATTGTATATATCTGGATTAACATCATTTAGAGGGACGGAATTTCTGGATGAAGAAAACTCTGTAAGTTTATCCCACACTCTTGATAAAGAATTATAACCTTCAACAGAAACTTTCCTGCTTCCTTTATAATTATCTTCAGTAAAATTAACTTCCGCTCTGTTCCATTCTAAAGCCGGACCAATTTCAGAGGATACGATTTCACCTTTAGTCTCTTTATATTTGCCAGTAAAAGTATGAATCTCGGGACGAATACCGCTTCTGAAAATGGAAGCATAAACAACATCATTCACTTCGTCGTATGTCCATGCGTAATAATTCGGATTTCCGGTAAGCCACTCTTCTTCAAAAAATCCGTCGTTTCCTCTCATTCTTCTCATAAAATTGCTGAGGAAATTTTCATAAGGATAAATATAACCATCAGCAGCAAAAAAGTATTTAAACCCTTGATAGGTACTGCTGGAAGTTAAAATATCATCTTGTACTTTCTGCCATCCGTTATTAGGATCAAAAATTCTAACTACATAATTATCAGTTCCTAATGAATCTGCTCTGGATAAATTATAAACATAATTACCATCGGAAGTAATAAAGAAAAATCCCGGGGCAACTCTTGAATCACTGTCTCTAATCATTCCATCGGGAATATAATGATGTGTAGTATCACCGGTTGCAGCATCAACTTTAATTAAATAGTAAGGATCTCCGTTTGGTACATAAATAAAACCATCATGATAAAACATTTGACTTCTTATCAGTGATTCAAATTTACCAACAGTTCCGTATACATTTCCTCTTGTAGTACCGTTAAATCCGGTACCAATTTTATAAATTTCAGATGGTTGAAAATTATTGAAATAAGCAATGTTTGCAGCATAAATATAAGTGCCGTCAGTTGTAATTGTAGTTAAACCAAAATTTGAAACCGGCAGTTGAATATTACTGCTGTCGATTTTTCTAATCTGCATTGGTTTAGGGAGATTAATTTTTGTGTTTAATGTTAACGAACTTGTGACAGTATCATAAAACACATTGGAAGTGTTGAAAAGTTTTAACTGATTTTTATTAGCGAAGAAATAGTAATCTTCTTCCGAACTTTGTGAATTAATTGTAAATGATTGTTTATCTGTCCAATCACTAAATTTTTCACCGTCATAAAGTCTGGTTCGCCAAAAATAATTTCCATCTGCTAATTTAGGAGATTGCCAATTTACCAAAGCTCTTTGTGGAATTAATTCATCAGTTTTAATTATTGGATTTGTAAAATTGACCGTACTGTCAATCTCAATAAAATAATGAAATTCTTGATCGAGGTAATAACCAAAATCAGTAATTACAAATTCAACTTGATCTTTACTTGTATAGAAACCGTTTACCGGCTTAAGTATTTTTGGTGATGATAAATCAAACGCATTAAAAGTGTTTGAAGCAGTATTATCAGTAAGATCAGGTTCGGGAATTGTATTAATTGTATTTATTTCTGCACGAACTGTATTTATTCCTTCAACTGCTGAAGTATATTTAAATTTCACAGAATCAGTCTGTCCGAATGATTCCATATTAACATTAAAAATTTCATAAGTAGTATCTTGGTTTTCAATAAAGAAACGGACTGTAACAGTAGTATCTTTAAATGCACTCCCTTTATTTATGAATACTGCTTTTACTTCAACAGTATCACCAATAACAGGATTAGAAGGAGTAATTGTTATTTGATTCGGTTCAATGTAAAAATCAGGTTCTTTCGGGATTGCAATTTCAACTGCAGGATCACCAAAATATGTAAGCAAAGAAATATGATCTCTTTTAGTTCCAAACAAACCACCGGCAGCTTGTTTTATTTTTGCATTCATAAAAGCATTACCGGCAATTGTATTATGATTATCAAATAATTCAGTAAACAAGAAATTATTATAATTTACACCCTGCACATAGAATGTTAATCCAGCATTACCAATAAAAACAATACTTCCTTTATCTTTTACTTTGTTAAATACTTCACCGAAAACATCTTGATTTTCAAAATGCCCGGTATAGCAAGTAACGCTCAAAACTAAAGGTAGTTTACCTTGATTTTCGAGAAGATAAATATCGTCATTCAGAAAAACCAAATCCCATTGATAACCGCCGCCGTGTCCATAAAAATTAACAACCGAAACACCGTTATTAATTTTCTCTCTTATCTGCGGACCTTCACCTTGAAAAGGAGCTTGTTCAGGAAATGCCGGGTCAGGAAATCTGAATACTTTTTCTGTAGGAAATCCATTAGGTTTTAAAAATCTATTCTCAAGATCAATATTTCCGTTATTAAATCCGAAATCCTGTTCATCCTCTGCATCTTGTCCGGCACCAATTAACAGAACTTTCTCTTTCCAATCTTTTGAATCATCAATTGGGTAATTGATAATTTTATCGACTAATATTTCTGCTTCCTCAATTGTTTCGCAAGATATTCTTCCTATTGCTGCATCCGGAATCAAATCATCTCCGGCCACTGCTGCTATTGCGTTATCACTTGATATTTGTCCGTACGTAATTGCTTTATAAGGAATTGAAGGAATATAATTTTCTCTACTTGATTTCAGAAGTTTTCTGTAATCATAACTCATATCACCGAATAACACCACAAATGAAGGAGGATTTCCATTCCAGTTTTCAAATGTATATTTTACAAATTTTTGTAAAGCGTACGGATCTAACATCCCAAATGAAAATTCATCATAGATCGATTGTATATCAGCAATAAAAACTTTTGGATTCTCAAATCCGTTAAGATTGTTTCTTCTAAATTCAGCAAGTCTTTCAGCCTGCTCAATAAATTTTGGATGAGTAATTATAAGATAATCAGCTTGGTTGCCGGTATTTCTTAAATTTGATCGATTATCACTTTTAATTGAATCAACAGATTTATAATAATTATTTGAAACCATAAAATAATCAGTTCTTGCGGTAACTGTGTCCATCCAATAAGTAGTATTATCGGGATCATTCAAAAAATTAATATTGGCAATTATTTTATTTTTTGAAGGGACATAAACTTTAGCGTTTGTGCTTGTCCATTGCCAAACTTGAAATCTTGTAATACCTATAACATTAGGTGGACTTTTGAAAAAATATTTATTTCCGTTTTCAGCTCTATTATATCTCCAATAATCGAATTGGAACCAGTTAACTCTAAACTCATCATAACCGTTACTGCATGCATTTCCATAGGCATTAACTTGAACTAAGTTACCGCTCGGATAAATATTTATTGCTCCTTCATCAACAATAAATTTTTTCTCAAACAGAGCTTCACTTTGTGCATCCCAAGTCATTTCACCAATAAATTGATTGGTTAATAATATTTCTGCTTTATGATCAGGATTGCAATTCTGTCTGTTTATTCCATGCAATGCAACTCTTAAAGTTACTTCTTTATTTAAGGGACTCGGATTAGAAAAAGGACTAAATCTAGTTTCAAATCTTTGCTGCTGTGTTCCGGCATTTCCACTTACTTTTCCCCAATACCAATGATCTCTGTTATCGTCGTTTGCAAGTCCCATTCTTTCATAAAGGGAATCAACTTCATAATGGACAGTTTCCAATACTTGTTTATATGTTGAAGAATAATTATTCGGAAATCCGTTTGATGATTGATAGAAAAGGGTTTCTTCTCTGCTATCTTCAAATGTTAACCAATAAACATTACTTCTTGTATAAATATTCTGTTGATGAAAAAGTGTTGGAGTTGGTTTATAACCAACGAATTGGAAATAATCTCCCGATTGGAAAAATCCTTCTTCAGAATTTTTTATATCAATCGGAATTTGATTTCCTTCATTATAAATTTTTATTGAATTTATCGGAATTTTATCAATTATGTCAAATTGTGTTTTTAAATCATCATAACTGATTCTGTACACATCAGTCTTTGATACAAAGATTTTAAAGTAATTTATATTGGGATCATACCAATCATAGTCTGCAGACTGTAATTGGTTTGATGAAACTAGACTTGCTGAAAAATTAGCTGCTACGTTTTTATTCAGTACACTCTTCAGTAAAAAATCAGTAGTTAGAAAATCATTTGCAAAACTGTAATTGTTCTTCCCTTTAATTTGATTAAAACGAATTTCCAATCGGATTTTATCTGATATTAAAAGTTCTCTATTAGAAGGATTATATTGAAAAGGTGAAACAGAAACCGGCTGAACTTTTGCAAATCTGAATTGAAATTTTTCATGAAGTTTAACATTAGTTTCCGGGAAATAACTGTTCAAAGAGTATGTCAATTTATCAAAATATAATTCACTGTGTTTCGAATCTAAATTCTGCAATTCATTAAAAGGAATTATCAGTTTATTTGACGATAATTTAGAAGTAATTATTTGATAAGATATTTCGGGATTAGAATTTTGAGGAACTGCAATATTAAATGAATAAGCCGGAAGCCAAGGTTCCCCTTCTTCTCTTGTAGATGCACTCCAGCTGGTTATAATTTTTTGAAATGAATTATTGTTTACAACTGTATCTTTAATTTTATAAGTGCCGGAAAAAGATATTTCGGCAATAAATTTAGATTCCGTAGATTCAATAATTTTTATGTTTTGTGCTGATAAAGTTAGTCCAATAAAAAGCAAAGCGATTAATCTATTTAGCATAAACTCTATTTTTATTTATTGTAGAAAAGAATACAGCTAAAACAATCCATAAAGGTAAATCTCTTTCAATCCATCCGTAAGAAAATATTCCAATTGATTCAAAGATACCTCTTGCAAGAGCTCCGGTAAAAAGTGAAATTGCTAAGGCAGTTATTCTGAAATCAGTATAATTACTTCCCTTAAACTTATTGAAATATCGAAATGCAAGATTATAAAATAGTACCGCAAATGCCACAGTAAAAAGTAATCCTAACAAGCCAAGTTCTGAAAAGTAAAATAGAAAGAAATTGTGTGCATGTCCAAGTCCGGCTTCTGAATAAACAAAATTAATAGATTGTTCATCCCAAGTACCTAACATCACCGGTAAATATTTATAAATAAAATTAGGAAACATTCCGGGACCAACGCCAAAAATAATATTGTTTGAAATAATATCGTATGCAATATCCCAAATGTAACTTCTTGTATTTACAATTCTTTCAAATCTTAACACGGTAGAAATTAAATCATAGATCGGTGTAAATAAAATCAGAATCACAACAAATAAAGAGGAAAATAATAAAAGTCTTTTGAGAAGTTTTCTATTAATCAAAAATAAATAAATGAGAGTTCCAACAGCCGCTGCCAATATTGATGCACGAGAGTTTGTAATTATGAGTGAAACAGAAATTATAGCAAGAAGTACAAAGTAAAATATTCTGCTGGCTTGATGTTTCTCTTTAGATAAGAAAAAAACTATAACCGGAACTGCGGTTGATAATAAAACTCCGGCTGCATTAATATTGCTGTAAATTCCCCCGTATCTAATTACTACATTTGAAATTATAAACCCTATGCCGGCTTTATAAAACTCAATTAAAACAGAAATTGATAATACCAGAGCAGCAATAATTAAAACTAATAAAAAATTCCTTTTACCGTTTTTTGATTCTTGTGAAAGTGCAGTATAAATGAAAATCATTGAAAGAAAGACCAATGATTTAACTGCAAATGTAATTCCATTTATGTATGCGGAATTTATAAATCCAGAAATCAACAGCACAGTAATTAAATATCCAAATAAAAAGTATAAACTTTTGGGGAACAGATTAAAATCAATAGTTAAACCAAACTTATTCACATACTTAAAGGTAAGCCAAGCTAAAATAACTAATGTTAATATTGGTCTGATTATTTCACTTACATCACTTGTAAAAATTAAAAATGCAAATAGAGTAAGTGGAATTAAAACTTCATCAGAAAGAGTATAGAATAAAACAGCAGCGCTTATTAGAGCTAATCCGATTACTAAATTATGAATCAGCAAAACAGTAATTAACGGAAGAATAAATGCTAAACCAATTTGTACTTTTCTATTTTCTAAAAGATTTTCCAAACGAAAGCATAACCTTTTTTGTTATGGAGTTATTTGAATTATCCGCAAAATAAATTGTACTGAAATAAATTACTACAAATAACAGCATTTCCAATATTTCAAAAAATAGTGATTCAGTAAGAAAAATTTTCAGAATAAGTTTGGAAATAAGGAATATCAACATAGCAAGAATTGATAAGTAAAATAAATTCTTTAAGTATTCCTTATAAAAAAATAATTTCAACTTATAAACTAAAATTCCAATACCGCCGATAAGTAGAATTGAGTAACTTAAAACCGTAGATAAAGCAAGTGCATTTTGCTTTAATGCATCAACAAAATAAAGATTGATAAAATATTTTGCTGCAACAGATATAATAACTAAAATCAAAAATGATCTTAATAGCTGTGCACTGTACAATATTTTGTTTATAACCGAATAGGAAGCGTAAAATACTAATCCAAGTGCTAATATATTAAGAAGAGATGAAGTCATTAAAGTATCATTAAAATTAAATACACCGCGCTGATAAATAATTCTAATTATTGATACACCATGAAAAATAAAAAGAATTACAACAGGAAGCAGCAGTATAACAACCGCATTTAAGCTGTCGCTTATCCCCCTTTCAAAACTCTTTTTTTCTTCGTCATTATGAAATGTTTGAGAAAATTTTGGAAGAAGAATTGCGGCAACAGTCGCCCCGAAAATTGACATTGGGAGATTGAAAATAGTTAATGCATAATTATAAGCAGAAATACCCCCTTGATCTACATAAGGATAAAAATACCTATCAATTATTATATAAGATAAACTAAAAAACTCGATCAAAATTGTTATGGAAAACGAAGAGAGTTTAACCTTTGAAAATGAACTAAAACTTTTTACTCTGGGAAAACTAAGTTTGATATATTTTCTTAAAACAAAAATTATAAAAAGTATTTGAAAAGTATTTGCAGTCAGATACGAAATTGGGATTGAATAAATATCAAAAGAACTTGAAAGTAAGATAATTAACAAAAGTAGAATTGTATTATTTGCTAGTTGAATTATATAAGGGATATTAACTTTATTATTAGCAACAAAATATGAAGCACAGATAGAAAATGCAGTATTTATTGGTATTGTAAAAATTATTATTGTAAAAATAGTTTTAACTAAACCGCATTCCTCGGATGATAAATTCTCTGTATAAAATTCTATTATTACATTATTTGCAGCAAAAAGTATCAAACTAATTAATAAACCGAATCCAACAAATAGCCATAAAGATTCATTGAAAAATTCAGAATCATTATTATGTTCTTTTTTATACTTATAATAATTTGGGATGAAATAATTCTGTGATAAATAATAGATAACCGAATTAAGCATCAAAGGAATTGCAACACCGATTAAGTATAAATCAAAGTTTTTAGTAGTACCAAATTCATTAGCAAAAAATATTTCTCTTCCAATTCCAATAACCTTAGTAATTATTAAAATGATGGTGAGAAAAAAAGAGGCTTTTACAATTGATTCTTTGGTTTGTTTTGACATTTACTGGAGAATTGATTTATAAAGATTTATCATTTCTTTTAAGTTAGATTCAAAGTTGTAATTATTGATTACAAATTCTCTGCCACTGTTCCCCATTTCTTTTCTTAATTCAGCATTCACTATAAGACTGTTTATTTTTTCGGCAGCAGATTTATAATCTTCAGATTCAACAATAAAACCGGTTTCATTATTTACAACTACTTCCGGAAGTCCACCTACATTACTTACTATTACCGGTTTTCTGCAAGAACTAGCTTCAATAATAGATACGCCAAAGCTTTCGGCTCTTGACAAATAAACTTCTATATCCATATAGTTATGAAATTTATTTATTTCATCCGGATTCACATAACCGTTAAATGAAATATCATCGGCAATTCCTAGTTCAAAAGATAACTTCTTAAGTTCTTCTTCTTTACTTCCTTTTCCAACAATTAACAGTTTTAGGTCTTTTCCATTATTAATAGATTTAACTTCTTTGAACGCTTTAATTAAAAGATCGATACCATATTTTTCTTCTAAATTTTTAACGGTACCAATAACCAAAGATCCGTTGTAAGGTCTTTCTGTTGAAAGAATATTGAAGAAATCAATATCAATTCCAAAGGGAATAATAAAAGCTTTTTTCGTGGAATAATCTTTAAGCTTTTCAGCCATTGATTTGCTTGTAGCAGTGATTACTTTTGCTCTTGAAAGATTGAATTTGAAAATTGCTTTATGAATTGGAGAATGTGTAGGAAAAAGCATTATATCTTGTCCCCACAACGAAATTACAAAATTCTTAAATCCGGTTAAAGCACCTAGCAAACCATAACTGGAGGCAAAATGAGCATGAACAATATCCGGTTTAAAATCATTAATTACATTTTTAAGTTTACTTAAAACGGTAAGATATTTTATTTTCTTAAAACTACCACTGTTTGAAAGAAATGTTGAACTATTAAAATGATGAGAAATTACTTTTATATCGGTGAAATTATCAAATAACTTTGTCTCAATTTCTGATAAAGTAAAAATGGTAATTTTATAATTATGTTTAACAAGATTGGTAGCCCACTTAATAGTATGTGGCGAATTGACATCGGCTAATAATAATAATTTTATCAAATTACAGCTGTCTTTTTATTTATATAAAATTGAATTAGTTCTAAAAATCTTATTATTTCATAATAAACTTCATCAACAGTAAGCTGATGCATACATTCAAAAGAAGGACATCCTTTTCTTCCTGCAAAAGTAAAGCAATATTGGCTGTCATACAACGGTGAGCAAGAAATATTTTTAATAATTTTAGAATGAAAAATACTTTGAACCATAGTAAAATCGGGATTTGTTGGTCCGTATATTGTAAATGTTGGTTTTCCAAGTATACGGGCAATATAAATGGGACCAGAATCATTACCAATTAAAATAGAGCAATTTTTTATTTCATTTACAAGATCGTCTATTGTGTTTGTCTCTACAAAATTTATTTTTTCGGAAATCAAATAATTTCTTATCTCATGCGGCATATCATCAGGATGAAAAATTATGGAGACCGAATGATCTTTAGAAAGCAACTCATAAAGAGTAATAAATTTTTTCAAGTTCCATTCTTTAGCTTTCCAGCCGGCAAATGGATGAATTAAAATTGGTTTATCATTCTGCAGTAAAACAGGAAATTCTTTTTCCCAGTCAAATGGAATTTTGTTATTAAAAGGATCGGCAATATATAAAAACCTATCAATCAAAGATCTTAAATGAAGCGGATTTACAAAATTATCATAAACTCCACTGCAATAGTAATCATTGTGTCCATAAGTTTCTGATTTCATTCCAAGGATTGCAGAAGCTGATCTTACCTGACAAGTTAGATCATAAATTTTTTTGAATCTAAATCCTGCAATCTTTTTTCTTACCTTAAAAGAGGCAATTCTTCCTTTCAACCAAAATTCATCTTCGTTAATCGGTACCAAATTTATATCTAATGTTTCCTTAAGAATGGGTAAAGATAAATCATAACAGAATACAACAATATTTTCTTTTTTATAAATTTCAATCAAATGCTTTATAGCAGGAATTACAAAAACCGTATCTCCTAATTTTTTAAATACAATTATACCAACCTTTTCAGAACCTCTTAAAAATAAAAAGGATTTTAAGAATCTAAGAAAATTGTGTACGACGTAAATAATTATTTCAGCATTAAAAAATAAATACTTTCTCATAGCCCTCATGCAACAAAGTTTTTAAAATAATCATTTTTAGTAAAATAATTTGAGGATTTTGATGATTACTTATTATTTTCGGATAATAAATCCGCATTTAAATAATTTTCAAGTGCAAATATAAATTACTTTAAAAATATTATCGAAATAGGAGCACTTGAGTTCAAATGTAAATAAAATTAGTTCGCATTTATTTGATCTATTTAATAACTTTGGAATTGAAAAATTGTAACATGCACCCGTAGCTCAATTGGATAGAGCGTCTGACTACGGATCAGAAGGTTGAGGGTTCGAATCCTTCCGGGTGTACAAAAGTTATACTTTTGATGACCACTCATCCGGGGTAATTTTGCTCTTCTCTGAAAAAGATTATATGTTTATGTACAGTGCGCTTCAGCAGGCTCAATATGCTTTTGATGAAGATGAAGTTCCGGTTGGAGCCGTAATTGTTAAAGAAAACAAAATAATTGCCCGCGGTTTTAATCAAAACAAAAAATTAAATGACCCTACAGCTCACGCAGAAATGATAGCAATTACCTCAGCTGCAAATTACCTTAATGCACCATTTCTTGAACAGTGCTCAATTTATATTACTTTGGAGCCATGTTTGATGTGTACCGGAGCAATATTAAATTCCAGGATATCAAATATTTACTTTGCTGCTTTTGAACCTAAATCGGGTGCTCTTGGTTCTATATTGAATGCTGCGCATCTAAATGAAAATTTAAAAGTTTATTCAGGTTTATTGGAATCTGAATCAAAAAATCTATTACAAGAATTCTTTAAGAAAAAAAGAACAAACTATAATTAACAAAAAAAGGGATTTATGGAAATCATACTTTTTGGTGCACCCGGTGTTGGTAAAGGAACTCAAGCTAAAATACTATCATCAAAACTGCATATTCCTCATATTTCAACTGGTGATATTCTTAGAACTGCAATATCAAAAAAGACTGAATTAGGTCTAAAGGCTAAAGCTATAATGGATTTGGGCAACCTGGTTCCAGATGATATTATGGGGGGAATAATTAAAGATGCATTAAACGATCCAAAATCAAAAAACGGATTTATTTTAGATGGGTTTCCAAGAACTATTGAACAAGCCGATATATTAGATAAAATCTTTAAAGAACTAGGAATTACAAAAGCACAATTAATATTAATTACTGCCGAAGATGAATTAATAATTAAAAGACTTTCAGCAAGAAGAGCCTGTAACGCATGCGGTAATATTGTTAATCTTAATTATCTGAAAGATTCTAAAAAGTGTCCTGCTTGCGGTTCCGTTGATTCTTTTATTAAAAGAAAAGATGATGAAGTAGATATAATAAAAAATAGATTGAAAGTATTTCATCAAACCACAGAACCGGTTTTGAAATACTATGAAAATAAATCCGATTTATTTGTTGTTGACGGAACTCTTCCTGTTGACGAAGTTACCCGCAGAATAATAAACTCAATTGAAGCTAAGAAGTAGCGCTTTTTTTAAGCGTTACTCTTACTGCTTTTCCATCCGATACTTTAATAATTTTAGCTTCGGTTCTTTTTACCAAATCGTAATTGTGAGTTGCAAATAAAACTGAGGTTCCTCTGTTATTAATTTTTTTTAGAATATTTAAAATTTCTAATGAGGTTTCGGGATCCAAGTTTCCGGTCGGTTCATCGGCTAAAATTAACATCGGATCGTTAATCATTGCTCTAGCTATAGCAACCCTCTGTTTTTCTCCTCCAGAAAGCTGATTAGGCATATTTGTTTGTTTATGAGTTAATCCAACATCAGATAAAGCAAATAATACTTTTCTTTTTATTAATTTACTAGGAGTACCGGTAACATGAAGAACAAATGCAAGATTGTCAAAAATATTTCTATCACTTAAAAGTTTAAAGTCCTGAAAAACTATTCCGATCTTTCTTCTTAAAAAAGGTAATTGTTTAGGTGTAATTGAATCCGAACTGAATTCACCAAACTGCACATATCCGGCTGTAGGGAGTATATTCATATATATCAATTGCAGAAGCGTAGATTTTCCCGCTCCGCTTTTTCCTATTAAAAAAGTAAAATCTCCTTGATCAATAGTAAAATGGAGATCTTTAAAGACTTGCTGATTTGTATATGAAAACTCTACACGATTAAATGTTAACATTATTTTTGCCTAATACAAATTGTGCTCTTAATGATTTCTCATGCAAATCCTCAAAAGTAAATGCTTCAAAAACATCAAGAAGCTGCAAATTACTTTGAGATATGATTTCAATCATTTCTTCTATTGAATAAATTCTCTGCTTATGTTCTTCTTTAAACTCAATATCATCTTTTTTAATCGAAAAAATATTGTAATGAATTTTATTCATTTTATCATAATTGCTTTGCTGAATATAATAAAAATCATTGTACTTCCCTTTCCTATTAAGATGCTTCAAATATTTTTGACTGTTCAATTCAAGACTTACATCAAAAGTAAAAATACCATCATCAGTCAATATTTTCTCTATTTCATTTATACATTTGAGTATGTCTTTATCATCAATTAGATAATTGATACTGTCGAAAGTTGAAATTACTGTATTAAATTTCTGCTTGAACGGAAGCAATGTCATATCGCAGCAAATTTTTGTAAAATCATCCTCTACTGCTTTAAGCATGTCATTTGACAAATCTGTAAAGATAAATTTACTGCTAAATATTGAAAATGCCGTTCCAAGCTTACCGGTACCGCTGGCTAATTCTAATACAATCAATTCTCCTTCAATATATTCTCTTATCACATCATAGATATATTTAGCCCAATCTTTATAATCGATCTTACGCATTAAGTAATCATAAATTTCAGCAATTATAGTGTAATCTTTGGATTGCTTAGGCATTTTACTTTCTTCTGCCATCTGATATTATTGAAGCCCATTTAAATGATTCAATAATACTATTTGGATTGGCTTTGTTCTGCCATGCAATATCATATGCGGTTCCATGATCCGGCGATGTTCTGACAAACGGAAGTCCGCATGTGTAATTAACACCTTTATCAAAATTCAACATCTTAAATGGAATTAATACTTGATCATGATACATTCCGACTGTACAGTCATAGTTTTCATAAAGCCGGTTTGCAAAAAAAGCATCCGGTACAAAAGGACCGACTGCAATATTTTGGAATTTATTAACTACCTCTTCAATAATAAATTCTTCTCTCCCAATCCTTCCTTTTTCACCGGCATGAGGATTAAGTCCAAGTACAGCTATTTTAGGATTTTCAATTCCCAAATCTTTTCGAAGGGTATTGATTGTTAATTCAATTTTTTCCTTTAATGATTTCTTTTGTATAAGAGAAGAGATTTTTTTTATAGGTTCATGAATTGTAAATAACATGGCATGAAAACAATCCGATAAAAACATCATACCATACTTTTTTGTACCGCTTAGTTCTGCATATAATTCCGTATGACCGGGAAAATCAATTCCGGCAAGATTAAAAGCTGTTTTAGATATTGGAGCAGTTATTACAGACTCGGCATAACCTTTTTTAATTATTTTGTATGATCTTGTAATTGCCTTATATGCGGCTCTGCCAGAGGCTTTTGTCGGCTCTCCGATTTTAATTTTATAACTGCCTAAATCAATTACTTGAATCTTATTATAACCGCTTTTAGAAATTTCTTTTATCAAATCAAAATGAAATTCAGGCTTTATAATTTCTGCTATTTCATTAAAAACATTATGTGGTATTAGAAAATATATTTTATTGTACTTGGCAGGATCAATTTGATTTATTGCTTTTATACAAATTTCGGGGCCAATTCCATTAAAATCGCCGCAAGTTAAAACAAAGTTTTGCATTTTATTTCTCTAAAATAAAATTACCGGTTCCTGTGTTATCGGTAAAAATAAACTTCTTTTCTAATTGTTCATATTGCCAAATTTCCAAAACTTTATTATTAGAAAAAACTCTTTCATTACTTGACGGTTCGCCGTATTTAATAAAAACTTTTCCCCTATCGGTTTTGGCACCATCAGATTTATTAATTGAAGAGAAGTTATCAATTGCAAAATCAATTCTCGAATAAAATTCACTCATTATTTCATTAAAAGTTGTTTCCGGAGTTTTGTCCATTTTCTTCCAGAATTTTTTCAAGGAATAATAAAGTGAATCGGAATCTGCTCTATAAATTTCATCAACTACTTTTTCATCAAAGTAATCAAATAAAATTAAAATTGCTTCTTTAACATTTCTTAAACTTCTTGGTTTGTTTATCCAGACTGATCTTAAGTCAAATTTCTTTTCTTCCTTATCACTTTTTATATGAATAATAAATTCATCTTCATCTATCATTTTGTTTATATCTTTTAAAATGATAAAATGGTGATTATCCGATTTATTTTTCGAAACTATGATTTTATTAGAACAATTAAGAAAATTAAGTTCTTCATTTTTGATCAGAGAATAATCGTTCTGTTTAAGAGATTTTCCATATTGGATAATATCAACTGATAAATCATATACTTCTGTAGTATTTAGCGGAATCAGTATAGAATAATTTTCCGATGAAAATGGAAGAACTCCTTCAAAGTTTGCAAGTCTGAAAAGATCATTAGAATTATCACAGTTAGTCAATTTAGATTCAATGACAATAGGTTTTCCAAATATAAAATCATTCGGATTCGGAACTTCTATATCAAACTTTTTTAGAATAACATCTTTATCGGCATAAAGCAGATTAACTAAAGGGACAACTGAGTAATTTCCTTGATTTAATGAAATAGCTGTAACCCCTTCAATAAATGATAAATCGGAATTTGTTTGATTATAATCATCCACACTAACATTGAATTCATCAGAGACTCTCTTAACCAAATTCATGTTCTCATCCATTACATCATAGCTGATAGTGATACCAGATTTATAATGACTATTATCTTTAACAAAAAAGAGATTATCATAAGATACTCTAAATGAGATGTAAAGATTTAAGGTAGAATCTTTTTTTAATAGATTCCACTCTAAGTAAATTGGTTTTGAAAAATTCTGCGGATAAATAATTGTAAATGCAGAAAAAATAAAAAGAAGTCTAAAAAAGAATAATTTCATTTATAGAAAATCTTTTAACTGTTCATCATCATCATGAATTCTTTATTGTTCTTAGTTCCTTTTATTTTATCAGTTAAAAACTCCATTGCTTCAACTGAATCAAAGTCACTTAGAATTTTTCTAAGAATCCAAACTTTATTTAATTCTTCTTCGGTCATTAATAATTCTTCTTTTCTTGTACCAGATTTATTAACATCAATTGCCGGGAATATTCTTCTATCTGCAAGATCTCTATCAAGAACAAGCTCCATATTACCGGTACCTTTGAATTCTTCAAAAATAACTTCATCCATTCTGCTTCCGGTTTCAATAAGTGCTGTAGCAATTATAGTTAAACTTCCGCCGTCTTCCGTATTTCTAGCTGATCCAAAAAATCTTTTTGGTTTATGTAAAGCATTAGCATCCACACCACCGGAAAGAATTCTACCGCTATGAGGAATTACAGTATTATGAGCGCGGGCTAACCTTGTAATAGAATCAAGAAGAATTACAACATCGTCACCAGCTTCAACCATTCTTTTAGCTTTTTCACTAACCATATTTGCAACTTGAACGTGTCTATCAGCCGGTTCATCAAATGTAGAACTTATAACTTCTGCCTGAACCGAACGCTGCATATCAGTTACTTCTTCCGGACGTTCATCAATTAAAAGCATTATTAATTTTACTTCGGGGTGATTTCTTGTTATAGAGTTTGCTATTTTTTGGAGTAATACAGTTTTACCACTTTTGGGTGGTGATACAATTAATCCTCTCTGTCCTTTACCAATTGGTGCCAGCATATCCATAATTCTCATAGAATATTCACCAGGTGCAGATTCCAATCTGATTCTTCTTGTTGGATAAAGCGGGGTTAAGTTATCAAATAAAGTTCTTTCTCTTATTGCCTCAGGATCTTTTCCATTTACAGCTTCAACTCTTAAAAGAGCAAAAAATCTTTCCCCTTCTTTAGGAGGACGAACTTGACCGGAAACAAAATCACCGGTTCTTAAGCTGAAACGTTTAATCTGTGAAGGAGAGACATAAATATCATCTGGTGAAGGTAAATAATTATAATCTGCTGATCTTAAGAAGCCGTAACCATCAGAAAGAACTTCCAAAACACCTTTAGAGAAAGTTAAGCCGTCTTTGGCAGTTTGAGCTTCTAAAATTCTAAAAATCAGTTCTTGTTTACGCAGATCTGAATAACCGTTAAGTTTTAGATCTTTTGCGATTTTGTAGAGGTCAACAATTTTTTTTGATTGGAGATCTGAAATATCCATTGGCATGAAAAAATTCCTATTACTTATTAATTAAAAACATTTTTTAATTGGGGTTACCTTTTTGAGTATTTGCTTATGAACTTGTTGAATGGAACAAGCGGTAAACGAAATTTATCCCTGTTCCATAAAAATGTCAAGATATTTTTACGTTTTTTTCAGAAAGTATTTCCCCCAGCATGTAAATACTTCCCATTACTACTAAAAGTGAATCAAATTTTTCTGTGGTTTTATATTTTTCAATAAATGCAATTTTATCCAAAACTTCTATTACTGATATATGATTTTTAACTGCTGCCGCTTTTAATTCAGAAGTTGGAAGAGCTTTAGGATAATTGAATGATGAAATATAAATATTATTAAAGATTTTTGATAATTTTATTATCATTTCTTCATAATTTTTATCATTGCTTACTCCAAACAAAACATTTAGTTCAGAATAGTTTTGCTTCCTACTTCTAATAAAATTTAATAATGTTTCTAATCCCTCTAAATTATGGGCTGCGTCAAAAATTATTTCAGGTGAATCATTAACCTTTTCTAATCTGCAACTATGCCCGCTATTTGCAATCACATTTCTCAATCCTTTTGAAATCTTCAATTCATTAAATATTTCAAATGTTTTAGTAAACGACAAAACAGCTAAGGCAGCATTTAAATATTGATGTTTCCCTAACAAAGGAAGCTCATAAATTTTAAATGTCTTTCCTTTTACTAAAAGTTCAACATGATCATTAAATAATTCTAAATTTTTCATCAACGGAATTAAAACTGCATTTTTTTCTTCAACGACTTTTTCTATAGATAGTTCAGCTTCTGAAACAAGATTACCAATAAATACTTTAGAGTTAGGTTTTATTATTCCGGCTTTTTCCCAAGCAATCTTTGAAAGATCATTCCCTAATATATTAGTATGCTCCAAACTTATAGATGTAATTAAGCATGCAATAGGATTTTCAATCAAATTTGTTGCGTCTAATCTGCCTCCCAATCCGACTTCAATAACAGCATAATCAACATCGTTTTCATAAAAATACTTAAAAGCCAATGCAGTTGTGATTTCAAAAAATGTCGGTTCATGCTGAATTATATATTCATCAATTTCTTGAATAAATTTTCCGATGTAATCATCATCTATTTCAACACCGTTGATTCTAATTCTTTCGTTAAATCTTACAAGATGCGGCGAAGTATATAATCCGGTTTTATATCCATGTTCGATTAAAATACTAGATAGAAAAGAAGCTGTACTCCCCTTACCGTTTGAACCGGCAATGTGAAAACATTTTAATTTTTTGTGAGGATTACCGATAAATTCCAATAATCCCATTACATTATCCAATCCAAGTTTGATATTGAATTGTCGCATTGAATAAAGTTTTTGAAGTGCTTGATTGATATCCATTACTCTAAATTATATGATGCGGTAAGTTCTGAAATACTTTTAATTTTCATTTGACTGCAATATGATTCCAATCCTTCAATTATTTCAATACCAGCATTCGGATTAATAAAATTGACAGTCCCAATTTGAAAAGCAGACGCACCTGCAATCATAAATTCTACTGCATCTTTCCAGTCCATAATTCCACCGATCCCAATTATTGGGATATCAACTTTTCTGCTTATTTCAAGAACTTTTGCAATTGCTACAGGTTTTATAGCCGGACCTGATAATCCACCGGTTACATTATTAATTTTTGGTTTCTTATTCCAAATATTAAATGAAGCACCAACTAAAGTATTAATTGCAGAAACTGCATCTCCCCCTTCATCTTTTACAACTTTTGCAAATTCAGAAATATTTGAAGTGTTTGGTGATAATTTAATTATAATCGGTTTGTTTGTAACTGCTCTAACTTTTTCAGTTATCCTGCCTACTGAGGAAATATCATTTCCAAAAATTAATCCACCTTCTTTTACATTTGGGCAGGAAACATTTATTTCAAATCCCTTTATAGTATCTTCGCCATCTAAGGTTTTGGTACATTCAACATATTCTTCTATAGAACTTGCAGCAATATTGCAGACTAAAGTAGAATTAACTTCTTTCAGAAACGGAATTTTATCATTAATAAAACTTTCCAATCCTACATTTGCAAGACCAATTGCGTTTAGCATTCCGGAAGGAGTTTCCACAATTCTTTGAGGAGGATTTCCTTTTCTTGGATTAAGTGAAACTGACTTTGTTACTATTGCACCAATTTTACTTAAATCGGTAAAATTAGAAATCTCATTCCCATATCCAACCGTACCGGATGCAAGCATAACAGGATTTTTTAATTTCAATCCACCTATATTTACTGATAAATCTATTCTTTCACTCATATCAAAATATCCTTAGCATTAAATACAGGACCATCTTTACAAACAAGTTTATAAGGAGATTTTTTATCCGAAGATTCAATTGGGCAGCCTTGACAAATACCAAATCCGCAAGCCATTGCACATTCAGTTGATAATTCACAATTAATATTATTAGCTAAGCAGTATTCCTGAAGAGCTTTTAACATCGGATTTGGTCCGCAAGCAAATACTTTGCATTTATTCTCAGTAAAAATATTTTCATGCTTTTTTATAAGCTGAAAAACATTTCCATGAAAACCAATACTTCCATCATCAGTTGCTATATTAACATTTGCCAACTTCCAAGTAATTACATTTGGTTTTGATCTTCCACCCACGAATGATTTAACTTTTTTTTCTTTTGACAATTTATTAAGTAATAACGGAAACGGAGCTGAACCTAAACCACCAGCAACAATAACTGCAGTATCAAAATCATCATCAAGATTAAAGCCGTTGCCCAGAGGACCAATTAAATCAATATTATCCCCTTCTTTCTTTAAGGAAAGAAGTTTTGTTCCTTCTCCATGAATATCAAACATGAATGTAAGTATATCATTTTCCACATTTGAAATACTAAAAGGTCTGCGCAGTAAAGGGAAATAACTATCCGATACCTTTATATTAAAAAACTGTCCAGGACTAGATTTTTCTGCCAACTCTTTTGATCTAGCTTTAAGTAGAAAAACATTGTTTTGAAGTTGTTCTAATGCTACAACGGGAATTTTAGAGATTTGCACTAAATACCTTTGAAATTGTTTATTAACAAATTTTTATTCAGATTATTTTGGATAGCTTTTCAGATTTCTCAATTGCTGTAATTTTATCTAATCTTCTTTGATGTCTTCCACCGGCAAAATCAGTATTCATCCAAGTTTTAAGAATACTTAGAATTGTTTCTTCTCCAAGCGACTTAGCACCCAGAACAAGTACATTTGCATTATTATGTTCTCTTGCACTTTTAGCCGAGAATTCATTATAACAAGTAGCTGCTCTAATTCCATTAAATTTATTTGCAGTAATAGCAGAAGGAATTCCGGTTGCATCTAAAATTAAACCAAAATCAACTTCCCTTTTTAAAACTTTTTGAGCACACTCGGCAGCATAATCGGGATAATCACATGAATCTTCGTTATAAGTACCTACATCAATAATATCATAATTTATTGATGAAAGATATTTTGCTATTATCTGCTTCATCTTAAATCCGGTATGATCAGAAGCCAAGCAAACTTTATTTAACTTTTTACTTTGATTTATATCAATATGTTCATCGTTAATTTTCTTTAATTCATCTGTACTTACAACTTTTAATCCGAGTTCTTTAATTTTATCTTTTGCCAGAGCAGTAACCAGATCTCCTTTATCAATTGGAATAATTCTGATGTTTGCTTTTGCTAGACGAATTACTTCTTGTTCTGTAATTAACTTTTTCATTTATAAAAGATCAGCCCTGTTATGCATTCTTAAATGGTCAACAACCTGCTTAACTTCTTGAGAATTTTCTCTATTGCAAATTAGTAAAGCTTCATTAGTATTTATAACTATTAATTGTTCAACACCAATTAAAGCAGTAAATTTTTTTGGAGAAAAGATATATGAGCCAAAAGTTTTTTCGGTGTAAATATCGCCTATTTTTACATTTGCGTCATTATCTTTATCTGAAAGATAATAAACCTCTTCCCAACTTCCCACATCACTCCAGTCAAAATAACCTTTAATGCAGTACACATTATCAGATTTTTCCATCAAACCATAATCTATAGAAATAGATTTTAACTGACCGTAAGCACCAACCAATTCTCTATCAAAATCTACTGCACCAATTTTTGATTCTAGCTTTAGTATTTCATCATAAAGATCAGGCATATGTTTTTTTAATTCTTTGAATATTATATCTGCTCTCCAAATAAACATACCGGAATTCCATAGAAAATCCCCAGCAATGATAAATCTTCGGGCTGTTTCTAAGTTAGGTTTTTCTGCATAAGTAAGAACAGGAAATACTGAATTATCAACGTATCTCTCATCTATTTGAATATAACCGTAACCAGTCTCAGGTCTAGATGGTTTTATACCTATCGTTACAAGTCCATCAGACTTTTTAGCAAATTCAACTGCTTTTAAAATTGTTTTCTGAAATGAAGTAACATCATTAATTAGATGATCTGAAGGTAAATTTACTATTATAGCATTTTCATTTTTCTGTTTGATTAACATACTTGCCAATGCTATACAAGCAGCAGTATTTTTCCTGAATGGTTCATCAATAATATTCTCTTCGGGAATATCTTTTAATTGAGCTTTAACTCTAGGTTTTTGAATTCTGTTTGTAATAATGAAAGTATTTTCTTTTGGTATTATCGGAGATATTCTATCAACTGTATCTTGAATCATAGAATTATTTCCGAATATTCTAATTAAGTGTTTTGGTTTTGCCTCTTTGCTTCTGGGCCAGAATCTGCTGCCTATTCCACCTGCCATTATAACTGCAAATAAGTCATTATTCATCTTAAAATCCTTAAATATTCTTTGCGAAGACTTGCGCTTTCTTTAAATAATTTGTTATGTCAACATCTTTATCTTTTACAACAGCAACAATTACAATTAAACATGCTCTCATTGATTCAATAAAATCATTATTAGGATTAACTTTTTCTTCAGCTAATAATTTTAAACCTTTTGCAAAAGTATAATGCATTTCCGAAATTATATCGAATCCTATTTTAGTGGAAAGCTCTCCATTTTTTTCAACAATCTGCATTGTACCAATTATTTCATCAATCGAATATTTATTTGACTCGATACTTTTTAGCAATGAATCAATTTCTTTGATTGGCTTTAAAATTATTTTTATAAAATCTTCAAAATCAATTTCATCTTCTTCTACATCAAGTATAAATTCTTCTTTTAATTTTTGAGTTACTACTTCTTCCGGAATTTCATTTTTCTCTTCGGCAGCTTCTGTTTTTTTGATTTGAATTTTTTGTTCAATCTGATTATCCAATATTTCCGATTTACTTTTCATTTTAGATAAATCAATTTTTACATCTTTGTTTCTCATTTCATTAAAAATTGCTCGAAGCTCATTTGCAGTAATTCCATCCAAAAGATTGCTTAGTTCTCTTACCATATTATGACTGTGTTCTTTGAACTTATCACTCAATCGTAAAAAATCTACTTTGCTTTTGGCAATATATTGATAAGATTCACCAAGCTTAATTGCTAGTTTTGAGAGAAAAGTGTTTTTCTTCATAGAAGAAATATCTTCTTCCATATTTACACTTTCATTTAGAAATTCTCTTATAAGAGCTACAACTTCAATCTTCTCGCTGCTTAAACGTAGATTATTTGCAGCAATTACAATGCACTGAACAATATATTGTTTAGGAATATCCATTTCTATTTATACTTTCTTGGGACTCTTTTACTAATTCCACATGTAATTTCATAAGGAATTGCATTGATTAATTTGCTCCAATCCCAAGCATTAATCTCATAACTTTTACTCTTACCAAGAAGCTGAATATTGGTTCCGGTTTTTAATAATTTACTCCCCGATTCGAACATTAGTCTGTCCATTGTAATTGTTCCAATCTGTTTAAACTTTTTATCGGAGATAATGCATTCAATTTTATTGGTAAGATTTCTAGGAATACCGTCAGCATAACCAATTGGAACTGTGAAAATGTTTGTTTCATTTTTGGCAATATATCTTCTTCCGTAACTAACCGATTCCCCTTTTTTAATTTTTCTTACATTTTCAACTTCAGAAATTATTGACATCACAGGCTTTAGTTTTATAGATTCTGAAGTTTCCAATGAGGGATAATATCCATATAATGAAATTCCGGGACGAACCATGTCGAAATAACTTTCGGGCATATCAATTATTGCCCCCGAATTTGCGCAATGAATTTTTCCTATTTCAATTTTTTGGAATTTTAATTCTTCTATTACTTTTTTAAACCGGTTTAACTGCTGATTGGCATAAGTTTTATCTTTTTCATCCGAAGTTGCAAAGTGAGTATAAATTCCATCAACAACTACATTTTTAATTTTTGACAATCTAATAATTTGTTCAACTGCTTCTTTGTAAGAAATTCCCAGTCTTCCCATTCCGGTTTCAATATTCACATGTACTTTTAATTTTTTGGAAAGTTTCAAGGATGAAAGTTGTTTTATCTGATCAGCATTAGTAATTGTAGGCATTAAATCAAATCTATAATATTCTTTTAACTCATCTGAAGTGAAAGGAGAAAAAGTTAAGATTGGCTGATCAACGATCTTAGATTTTCTTAATTCCTTTCCTTCTTCAAACAAAGCGACAGCATAATAATCCGGTCTATTATTTTTTAATGATTGTAAAGCCTCAACACATTTAATCATTCCATGTCCATAAGCATCAGCTTTTACAACAGCCATCATTTTAGAGTTTTTAACTTTCTTCTTAATTTGTAAATAATTGTATTTTAGATTGGAAAGATTAATTAAAGCGTAAGTCGGTCTCATTAAATATCTTCAATTTTTTGTTTAACAAATTTAATGATTTATTCACATTCAAATCTAATAATTCGTTTATTTTCTCTCATATTGAATCCATTTACCATATTAATTACTGCTTATGAAAGTATGCAAGGAATAATGTATATTCAAATAAGAACTTTTGTCTGATATAATTGGTTTAGAAAGGGAAAAAATGATCGGATATAAATTTACTGAATATATTCCGCAAGCCGGAAAAAATAAATTTGAACAGCTTTTAGATGTTTTCCTTCAGCTTCTCAATATCTTTTCAGGTGATGTTTCAGAGGCTTTAACATACCTAAATGAGCTTGATAGAAGATACAACTTAACAGATGATCAATATGGTGTTGGAGATTTCATTCAAGAGCTTAAAGACAGAGGATATATTAAGGATGATGAAAATAATCCTCAGCAGTTTAAAATGACCTCAAAATCCGAACAATCAATAAGAAAGAAATCTCTGGAAGAAATTTTTAATAAACTGAAAAAAGGTAATACGGGAAACCATAAAACTCCTTACAGCGGACTGGGAGATGAGAATATTTCTGAAAAAAGAAGTTTCCAATTTGGAGATACTTTAGATCAAATTGATATGACTTCTTCAATTAAAAATTCTCAAATCAATCATGGTCTGGATAATTTTTTCTTAACTGAAGATGATCTTGAAGTTGATGAAAGAGAATATAAAACTAACACAGCAACCGTATTAATGATTGATATTTCTCATTCAATGATTTTATACGGCGAAGATAGAATTACACCGGCAAAAAAAGTTGCAATGGCTTTATCTGAATTAATTACAACTCAATATCCAAAAGACACATTGGATATAATTGTATTTGGGAATGATGCTTGGCCAATTGAAATCAAAGATCTTCCTTACCTTCAAGTTGGTCCTTATCACACCAATACTTTTGCCGGATTGGAACTTGCAGTTGATATTTTAAGAAGAAGAAAAACAAACAATAAACAAATCTTTATGATTACTGATGGAAAACCAACTTGCTTAAAAATCGGAATAAAATATTATAAAAACAGTTTTGGTCTTGATAGAAAGATTATTAATAAAACTTTGGATCAGGCTGCCAGATGCAGAAAACTTGGAATTCCGATAACAACATTTATGTTTGCGAGGGATCCTTATCTGCAGCAGTTTGTAAGGGATTTTACAAAAATAAATCAAGGACGAGCATACTACAGCAGTCTCAACGGTTTAGGAGAATATCTGTTTGAAGATTTTGTTAGAAACAGAAGAAAAAATTTAAGGTAAAGGAGCATAAATTAAATGATAAAGAATTTTGAAAAAATAAAAACTCTTAGCGATCTTAAAAAATCCGGTTATGTATCAAGATCAATTAAGGAAGAAATGAGAGAAAATCTAATTGCTTCTTTAAGAGGAAACAAAAATCCATTCAGCGGAATAATTGGATATGATGAAACGGTAATTCCGGATATTCAATCATCAATATTATCAAGACATAATTTAATTCTGCTTGGTTTGCGTGGACAAGCAAAAACAAAAATAGCGAGATTGATGGTAAATCTTCTTGATGAGTATATGCCGATAATTGAAGGCTCAGAGTTAAATGACGATCCGTTAAATCCTATTTCTCGTTATGGAAAAGATAAACTTGCTGAGTTTGGCGATAATACTCCGATTGAGTGGATTAGCAGAGATGAAAGATATACAGAAAAACTTGCAACTCCCGATGTAACAATAGCAGATTTGATTGGTGATGTTGATCCTATAAAAGCCGCATCACTAAAACTTCCCTATTCAGATGAAAGAGTGATCCATTTTGGATTAATTCCAAGATCTCACAGAGGTATATTTGTAATAAATGAACTCCCCGATCTGCAGGCTAGAATTCAAGTTGCACTATTTAATATTCTTCAGGAAAAAGATGTGCAGATTAGAGGATTTAAAGTAAGACTTCATCTTGATGTACAATTTATCTTTACGGCAAATCCAGAGGATTATACAAACCGAGGATCAATTGTAACTCCTCTTAAAGATAGAATTGATTCTCAAATTCTAACTCACTATCCAAAATCATTAAAGATTTCAAAACAGATAACACAGACCGAAGCCAAATTAACTGAAGATCAAAATAAATCTGTTATTCCTAATGAACTGGTCAAAGATTTAGTAGAACAGATTTCATTTGAAGCTAGAGAGAGTGAATATGTAGATTCAAAAAGTGGTGTATCTGCACGATTAACAATTTCAGCCTATGAAAATTTGATTTCAACTGCAGAAAGAAGAATGCTGATTAATAATGAAAAGAAAACAACTCCCCGTATTTCTGATTTTATTGGTGTAATTCCATCAATTACAGGCAAAGTTGAATTAGTTTATGAAGGAGAACAGGAAGGACCATTTAAAGTTGCAAATATTCTAATCAGCAAAGCGATTCGTACTCAATTTGAACATTACTTTCCATCTCCAGATTTAATCAAAAAGAAGAAATTAGAAAATCCTTATCAAGAAATTATAACTTGGTTTAATAAAGGAAATTCAGTCGACCTCTTAACTACAATTTCAGATAATGATTACAAATCGATTTTAGATTTAGTACCGGGACTTCAAAAAGTAGTTGATAAATATGTCCCCGATTTGGATACTCATGAACTTTATTTGTTTATGGAATTTCTGCTTCATGGATTAGCAGAATATAGTTTATTAAGCAAGCATCATATTGAATTTGGCACAAAGTTTAAAGATATGCTCAGCAGTATGTTTTCAAACCAAGTAGAAGATGAAAATGATCAAGATTATTTTAATGATGATGATTACAAATACTAGATTATTATTTCAATTTATTTTTAAGATGAATAGAAGTCAAAATTTCATTATTCTTTAGCTTCTTATATTATTCATTTTGGAGGATTAATGTTAGTTACAACTACAAACTCACTTGAGGGAAAAAGAATAGTAAAATATTTAGGTTTAGTAACCGGTGAAGCTATAATGGGAGCAAATCTATTCAAAGATTTTTTTGCCGGTATTAGAGATATTGTTGGAGGTCGTTCTTCAGCTTATGAAAAAGAATTAAGACAAGCTAAAGAAATTGCACTTAGAGAAATGCAGGAACAAGCCAGCATTCTAGGTGGAAATGCTGTTATTGCTGTTGATCTTGATTATGAAACTATTGGTCAAGGTGGAAGTATGTTAATGGTTACAGCAAGCGGAACTGCAGTTGTAATTGAAGATTAATAAATAGAGACGAGGCAGTTATTTATTTGCTTAGTTCGCCTCGTCTCATTTAATAATTTTATAAATTATTCGTGTTTAGTTTTGAATCCTTTTACCATCCATGTTTTAGCAAATATTAATGCTACCGGTGAAACGATTGCAATAAAACCATAAATAAGCCACATCATTTCAGTGTTCATTTCTGATGGTGAAACACCTTCTGGACAGTAATTCATCAAGA
This sequence comes from Ignavibacteriota bacterium, assembly GCA_002698995.1. Lineage (GTDB taxonomy): Bacteria > Bacteroidota > Ignavibacteria > Ignavibacteriales > Melioribacteraceae. Next base: position 251,892 of record PAAX01000019.1, read on the forward strand.
ACCAGCCAGAATATAATGAAGTAATAACTTTTGTTAAGAACCAAGGGAATTGACCTATTCCCATGTAAATTCCGGTCATATTTTTTGGAGCAATTTCAGCTACCCATTGTAAAAATCTGGGCTGCCACATTGCTTCACCAATAGTCATTAAAATCAAATATGCCATTAACGTATAAAAATTTGGACCTAATACTAAAATGAAAGTTGGAGCCGCCATTACAAATGTTCCTATTATCATCATATTGTAAGTATTCTTTTTTGCTGTTAATGCGGTGACCATTGGAGTTAAAATAAAAATCAAAATTGGATTTAGATTAACGAAGAATTCAAAATTCTCTGAAACAAATCCGTCAAAAGCACGGCTTGTATATTGCGGCAGTGTAAGCCAATTATGTGCAAACAATGTCTGTACCGGAATTAAAGCAAAAATAAAGAACAAAAATCTTAAATCTCTTATAGGGAAATTCTTTATATAATATTGGATTCTTTCTTTTGCAGAAAGCTCATCCATTTCTGATTTTTCTTCTTTTACATCTGTGTCACCATTTTCTTTTCTGATTTCATCAACTGCTTTTGCCATTGCCTTATTTGTTATAAAGAAGAAAACAACCATAATTCCAACAAATGTAAGTGCAACATAAACCCAAAATACGCCGGTTATATCAAATGCCTTTCTGATTGGAGGAGAAATAATTCCAGGTAAAAAACCGCCAAGATTCATAAGCGCATAAAGCATTGCATAACCCATTGCGGCAGTTTTAGGAGTTGTTAACTGCTTAACTCCTGCATATGCTGCCGGCTGATAAATACCGTAGCCAAGAATAATTCCCATAATTCCTAACATCGAAATCCAATGAGACGAATTCCATAATCCGGAAGCTCCCATATCCGGCGATAACGTAAGCATTATTCTACCAACCAGCATTAAAGAGAGTGCTATAAGCAAAGATTTTCTTAAACCAATCCAATCAACAGTTGCACCTAGAAAAAGCATTGCAATAGTAATTCCGGCGGTTAAAAATCCAACCATTCTGCCGGCATCTATATCATCTAAACCAACAAATTGATTAAAGAAAATTGCTAAAAGTCCTACAACACCAAAATATGTCAATCCTTCTAAAACATATGAAAAATTCAATCCGAATAAGGCTTGTGATGTTTTAGATAAATCTACAAACGGCTGAGTTAAATCCATTACTATATTTGTAAAAAATGAATCTTTAGATTTTCCATTAACTTTTTTATCCTTCATAAAAAGTATAACAAAGAAAGCTACCATTGGAAATAACAAAGCAAATGGAAGCCAACTTAAACCGTTGTAGCCTTTTGTTATTGCAAGTCTTAATGTACCCAATGAAAAAAAGATATAGGCAATAACTGCTAATCCAATAAATACAACTAATAAATCACTCATAGATTAACCTTTTTTATTATATGATATTTACTTCCGGTATTAATTCTATTCCGAAATTTTTCTTTACTTCGTTCTGTATATATAGTGCTAAATCTAAAATTTCTTTACCTGATGCATTTCCATTATTAATTAAAACTAAAGCTTGATTTTTATAAGTACCTGCATTCCCCATTTGAATTCCCTTTAAACCCGATTTTTCAATCAGCCATCCAGCCGGAATTTTAAATTCATTTTCATTAATTATATAATTGGGAATCTGTTCATATCCCTTTTGAAGAAATAATAATTTGCTTTTATCTATAGTCGGATTCTTAAAGAAACTTCCGGCATTACCAATCTTTAATGGATCAGGAAGCTTTGATTCTCTTACTCTTTTTACTGCTTCGGAAACAACTTTAATTGTCAATTCAGAAGGATTTATAATTTCGATTTCTTTCTTTAATGAATCATACTCAATATTGATTTTCGGATTTTTACTCAATTTAAATTTAACATCGGTAATAATAAATTGATCTTTGTATTCATCCTTAAATATGCTGTATCTGTAATTAAATCTGCATTCTTGGTTTTTAAATCTAACTTCTTCCAAAGTATGAATATTAATAGCTGTTAATTCAAGAAAAGTATCTTTTAGTTCAACTCCATAAGCACCGATATTCTGAATAGGAGAAGCTCCAACTTTACCCGGAATTAATTTTAAATTTTCAATCCCGCCATAATTATTATTAACTGCAAAATCTACTAAATCATCCCACACTTCCCCGCCGGAAGCAGAAATAATCACTTCATTCTCATTTACATCTTCAACGGTAATGCCTTTTATATTATTTGCAATTATTAATCCGTTATAATTTTTAGTAAATAAAATATTGCTGCCGCCGCCAAGAATTAATTTTTGTTCGCTTTTGTATTTCTCTTCACTTAATAATTGTAATAAATCATTTACTGAGGATATTTCAGCAAAGTATTTTGAAGATACATCAATTCCGAATGTATTTAAATTTTTCAGTGATTCATTTTCTTCAATAATCATAGATATTTATCTTAATTAGAAAGTGTAAATGTATCAAAATTTCGCCAATCTATGAATTTATAATTTTCACCATCCGATTGAATTATAATTGCGCCACTTTTATCTGTTCGTTTATAATTTATATCCATTTGTTCTAGTCTTTGCAGAATAATATCTGAAGGATGATTAAAACGATTTTCTATTCCGGCACTAATAATTCCAACTTCCGGTGCAACAAAATCCAAGAATCTTTCAGAACTGCTGGTTTTACTTCCATGATGACCCAGTTTAAGAACATCGCTGTCCAAAAACTTTCCAAACTTATTTACTAGATATCTTTCGGAAGGAATCTCAGCATCTCCGGTAAACAAGAATGAATTATCACCATGAATCAGTTTTATTACACCACTTTTGTTATTCGAATCAAATCTTTTAGATACAAAATCTGTAGTATCACTTAGAAAATAAAGTGATGTGTTTCCGATACTTAAAATATTTTGATGATAATATCTATATACAGTTCTTTGTTCAGTGAGAAAATTCAAAAATTCTTTTTCTTTACGAACACTTAAATCTGTCACTGGTTTATAAACAGTATCTATAATTCCATTCTCAATCAAATAATGAATACCCAAATAATGATCAGCATCTAAATGTGAAATGAAGGCATAATCAATCTTATCAATTTTCAATTGTTTTAGTAATGGATGAATTATATGCTTGCCAGTATCAAAATACTTTGTTGCATTTCCGGCATCAATTAATGCGGTTTTACCATTTGGGAAATTAATTAAAAATGCATCTCCTTGATCAACATCAATATAAATCAAAGTTAGAAGGTTTTCTTTGATTATAGATTTATCATCAAATTTAGAGTAAAGGAAATAATTGATTATAAGTAACAGAATCACAATAAATTTTATTGATAGTCTAAATCCATAAAAGGTTTTGGAAAGAATGAATCCAATAACAATGTAAAATAAAATCCCGTCATAGATCGAAAAATTAATTACATCTAAAAATGCTAAAGGAATATTTGAAAATAATCCGACAAAATTAAATAACAGAGTTACTAACATGTTATTTGCAGCACCATAAATAAATCCAAACCAAGGAGTAAAAGAACCCAGTATTAGACTAACAATTCCAAGAGGAAGAATTAATCCTACTAATGGAATTACGATAATGTTGGCAAAGATTGCAATTACAGAAAGCTTTCCAAAATAAAATAAAGTAAAAGGAAGTGTTCCTATTTGTGCTGCAATTGAAACTGAGGCAAATAACAAAATTTGTTTATAAAACTTTTTGAGTTTCAGTTTTTCTATTCTTTTAGAAAATCTTGGCATTAAAATTAAAATTGCTGCAACAGCTGAAAACGAGAGTTGGAATCCGGGTGTAAATAAATCATTAGGATTAATAAGAAGAATGATAAAAGCCGCAATTGATAATGCATTAATCCCGTTGTATTCACGATTTAATAAAAATACTGATAGTCCGGTAATTGACATTACACTTGCTCTAAAAACAGAAGCAGGACTATTTGTAAGTAAAAGAAAGAAAAGCAGTCCAATTATAGTAAGAGAAATTCTCAAAATTATATTGGTTCTATTAAAGAGTATCAAAAATATTAACATGATGTACCCGACATGAAGACCGGATACAGCAAGTGCATGTACAACACCGCTGTTTATAAATTCTTCTCTCGTTTCATAATCGATTAATTTTCTATCAGCTAAAAGAAGTCCACGCAATAATCCATAAGTTTCTTTATTATGAAAACGACTTAATTTCTCATCAATTCCTTTTCTTAATTCAAAAATAAATTGAGGAAAAAAATTTGATTGATCATCAACAATCTTTAAATCTGATTTTCTATAAATATTGAATAAACCATTGATACCTTCCGATTCGAGATATTTCTGATAATTAAACTCTCCCGGATTTCTAGTTTCTCTTCCTTTCTGCAATGTTCCTTTAAGAATTACTTTTGTGCCAATTTTCAACTTCTCAAAAGTTCTTGATAAATTTTTATCAAAAACTCTTGTTAGTAATATCAATTCCGAACTGTAATATTCCTTGTTAGCAAATAAAGAATCCGTTCTTACTTTAAAACTAATTCTATCATTCTGAATTAAATCTATATCAGTTATCTCACCAAATAAAAGAGCATTATTGATTTTAGGATCTTCAAAAGGATATGAAACCGATCTAAGATTTCTAACTTCGGAGTATGTCAATCCCGCGACAAAAATTATAAAATAAACTAGAATTACAGATAGATTAAATTTCTTTAACCAAGCAAGTAAAATAGAAAGCGAAATTGTAACTGCAGATGAAATAAATAAGACTGGTATTGAAGAATTAAAATATTTAGAGAAGATAATTCCAATAATAAAAAATAAGGCAAATTTTATTAATGGATATCTGTTCACATCAAAAGCTCCATAATTGCCGGTTTTATGTGAGTCAAATCCTTAATAGATTCTTTAAGAAACTTGGCTCCTTTTCCAACTGATATTGACAAAGAAGGATTTCTTGTATGTGATTTAACTGAAAGATCTTCAATATTTCCATGATCGGAACAAAAATATAAAGTCGTATTTTGAGGTATGTTATTCAACATAATATTCATAAAGGAATCGAATACTTTTAGAGTATGTTCTTTAATTTCGGGATATCTTCCATGTCCAAAATGATCTGTATAAAAATATTCAAATAATGTAAAATCATTTTCTTGTGATAGCCTAAGTAATCTTTTAGCAGCAGTTAAAGGTTTTATAACAGGCAGATTATAATTCAATTTTTCAACCCATCTAAAATTATCAATCTCTGCACTTAATGCCTTACCTCTTCTTAAATCTGTGGCATTTTTTAATTTAACATCAGAATAAATACAGCTTTTTGAAGTAACAGAAAGTCTTTTTTTACCCGAATTTATATAATCAAAAAAAATTTTTGGATAAGCATTTGCAAAAGCTACTTTCTTCTTTTTCTTAATCAATGATTTGAAAATATTTTTCTCTTCGATTTCCGGAAGTAAAGTTGAATATGGATAAGGACCAAAATGTTTACCGATAAATTTAGGAGCATTAATTCCGGTAAATATTGATGTCTGTCCGGTTCCGCTTTGGGGAAGTCCTTCAACACCAAGACAAGCATCAACAGGAAATATATATTTGCTTTTACCTGCAACAAATTGATTACTTAAATGCGGTATAGATTCGAAATTACCTTTTAAAAAAGTTAGGTTATTCTGAAAAAAAATATTTTTCGAAGAATCGTTTTCGCCAATTCCCACACCATCAACAAAAAGCATTATTATTTTATTCTTTGTGCGCATTTATTTTGATTCGACTAAAATAGTTACCGGACCATCATTAATTATTTCTACTTCCATCATTCCACCAAAAATACCTTTCTTTACCTTTTCTGCACCTAAATTTTGCTCTACTCTACTTATGAAGTACTCATATAATTCTTCAGCTTTATCAGGTTTTGCAGCATTTGTAAAGTTAGGCCTGTTCCCTTTTTTAGCATCACCATATAAAGTGAATTGAGAAATGATTAACATTTCTCCATTTACATCTTTTACAGAAAGATTCATCTTATCTTCTTCATCAGAAAATATCCTAAGATTACAACATTTATCCGCTACAAAATCAGCTTCTTTTATTGTGTCATCATTTGTAACACCCAGTAATACAACCAATCCCTTTTCAATTCTTTCATTATAATTATGCGATTCAACTTTAACGCCTCCTTTAGAGACTCTTTGCACTAATGCTCTCATAACCTAACTTTTCTCCGCAATTAAAATTCTATCAATATTTTGATAATCTTTAACAAATTCAATATTTATATAGTTACTTTCCTTAAAAATTTTTAATAGTTCTTCAGATTGATCTTTAGCAATTTCACAAAATATTTTACCATTTTCCTTTAGAAGCTCTTTACCACACTGGGCTATTCTTTTATAAAACTTAAATCCATCTGAATTATCAGTTACAGCAATTTTCGGTTCAAATTCCAAAATTTCTTTCTGAACAATTTTGTAATCACCAATACTTACATAAGGAGGATTACTAACAATCACATCGAATTTCTGCTGTAATAAATATATTTCATTACTCAAAACATCAATTCTATTGAAATTAATACTACCGTTTAGATTAAACAACTGAGAATTTGTAACTGCGGTTTTAAGTGCTTCCTCTGAAATATCTATTGATGTAATTTTTGAATTTTCTATTTCTAAAGCTAAGGTTATAGGAATATTTCCGGAACCTGTTCCAATATCTAAAATCTCTAAATTTGTTTTTTCTTTTGAATAATTGATCACTTCTTCAACTAATAATTCTGTTTCGGGTCTTGGAATTAAAACAGATTTATTAACATTGAATATCCTACCATAAAACTCAGATTTGCCAATTATGTATTGGTAAGGTTCAAAATTCCCTCTTCTGCTTAAATAGTTTCTATACTTTGATAGTTCTTCCTCGTTTAGAGGTTGATCAAATTTCAAATATAAATCCAATCTTTTACAGTTAAGAATATCGCCCAGAAGCAGTTCCGCATTAACTCTGGGGGATTCAATTCCTTTCTTCTGCAAATAGTCAGTAGATAGTTCTAATATTTCAAGTACAGTATAAATTTTTGTCATAGTTCTTTAAAATAAAAAAGGGATGAATTTTTTGTTCATCCCTTTTAAGAAAAAATAAATATTTATTGTTGATATTTTTGAATGATATAATCAGCAACGGCTTCAGCTTCTTGAGGTTTTAATCCTTGATTAGGCATTGCAGGAAACTTATCCGCATTAACTCTAACCGGATTCAAAATAAATTTAACCAAGTCTTCTTTTTTACCTTCATATTTTGGAAGAACATCTTTATAAGCCGGACCAACTAACACTCTATCAAACTGATGACATGCAATACATTTTCCGTTGTAAATATCTTCTCCGCTAATAACTACATTTGACAAACCAAATTCTTCTTTCAATTTAGCTTCATACTTATTGAAATTATCTGCTAAAATTATTGATTGTTTAGCAGAAGCAGTGCTGAAAGCTAGGTTTTCTTTTACAACATAAAATCCAAACAAAACAACAAATAAATAAATAAGGGAAGAAGAAAATTTTGTATTTGATTCTTTTAACATAATGTAGAAAAGATTACTGATAACCAGCAAAGTAAAAATCACTAAAATTGAAACTCCAAAAACACCGGCAGAAAGAGCAAGTTTCGGCTTTGTAAGCATATTTAAGGCATAAAATACAGGCTGAATTATGGTGAATATTAATCCTGTTGTTAAAGCAAATTTCTTAGTATAGTTTTTCTGATCTTCATTTAATATTACTTCTGAAGAGGGGCGGAAATAGTAATAAAGAATTCCAGCAGAAGAAACTGCTAATGAAGCAGAAAGAAAATGAAGAAAATAAGTAATCGAATCTAAAGTAAATAAAACTAACCAGCCGGAGGTTATAGATTCCCATCTTTCCGGATCAAGTGCTAATTGACTTCCGGCAATAAAAAAGTATACAGATGCTGATAAGAAAACTAATCCCCAGTTACCTGTTCTACTGAATAATGAAACAGCTTTTGATTTATAAGTTTGTACATCATCTTTAATTTTTTCATCATCAGATTGAACAGCAGAAAATAAATCCTTTAAGTGCAGTGTATGTTTGTAGGTATAAATAAAGATAATGCTTATTAAAAAAGAGATTAATGAAAGCACCATAAAAGTTGGAACAATTGCATTTGTCATATGCAATAACTGAGTGTAAGCAAAAATAGCACTTAACATCGGGACAACACCAAGAGCAAAAGTAACGCTTTTATTAAAAGTAATAACATCAATAATATCTTTTGCTAATTGCGAATATTTATGATCCCCCTTTCTCGCCTTAAATCTGAAATATATTGAATAGATTAAAGTTCCATATAATGCCGCCAAATAAGGGGCAAGCAAAAGTAATGTTAAACCAAGCAAATACTTAAGCAAAGTTATATGGTGCGATGATTGCGGAAGTACAATATTGTCTAAAAATTCCATTTCTATCTTGATCCTCTAATATTCTTACAGAAATAATCTGTCAATTGAGAGAAAAACCACTACTATTAAAACATAAAAGTTAACATTTATAAAAGCTTTTCTGTACTGAATCTTATTTATATATTCATTCAAAATATTTTTTGAATTAAGAGTAAGCCAAAGTCCTAAACTAATTAGAACAAAAACCGTTATTAAACTTGAAGAAATACTGAATAACGGAATTAATAAAACACTTGTCGCCAAAGCAATTATCCATATAAAAGTAATTCTACTTAATTGATTATCTGAGAAAATTCTCGTTAAAGTTGGATAACCGGCTCTTTCGTAATCATTACCGTAAATCATAAGGAGTAACCAGAAATGAGGTATCTGCCAAATGAAAAAGAACAATGCTAAAGCCAAAGCTTGTGAATCAAATAAATTCCCTCCGGCTGCAACCCATCCAATTACCGGTGGAATTGCGCCAATTACCGAACCTGGAACAACTGCCATTACATATTTTCTTTTTAACGGAGTATAGAATAAGTTGTACCAAATCAAAGCAATAATTCCCAATACCAAAGCGGCTGCATTTATCAGAAAACCTAAAATTGAAATTCCAATAAGTGATAAAGTAACAGCATACACCAAAGCAACTTTTGGAGATATTATGCCAGCAGGAATTGGTCTTGATTTAGTTCTTTCCATTAAAGCATCATAATTTCTTTCTTGGTAATGATTAATAGCAGATGAACCTGATGCTAAAAGTAAAACACCAATTGCAGCAACAACCATTTTAAGGCTTACACTTCCCGAATATAAAATATACCCGATTGAAGTCGACACAGAAACAAAGAACGTAATTCTAATTTTTGCTAAATCTAAAAAAGCATTTAAATATTTATTTATATTTTTCTTCACTAATAGATCTTATCTTCTTACTAAATAAACATCGTTTCAAAAAACAATAAGTTCAATTTTATTCTACTTTTGTTGAATCAGTAGTTACAGCTGTATTTGTATCTTTAGGAGCAGCGTTCAACCAAGTATCAAATTCATCTTGAGACAAAGCAACAACTGCAGTATACATCATAGAATGTTTTAATCCGCAAAATTCTGCACAAGCAATGTCGTAAATCCCGGCTTCTTCAGCTTTGAAACCAAGATAATTTACTTTACCGGCAATAACATCCTCTTTAATTCTGAAAGCAGGAATATAAAGTGAATGATTAACATCGGCCGATTCCATTTCCAGTTTTATATGCTTATTAACTGGAACAAAAAGCGTGTCGCTCTGCTTACCGTTTGCGTAATCAAACTGCCAAGCCCACATTCTTGCAGTAGTTTTAACAACTAATGCATCATCAGGTATATTTCTTATTTCTGCAAATCCCATATAACCAAAATAAAACATAGTTAATACCAAAAATGTAGGAATTGCAATCCAAATAATTTCTAATAAAACATTTCCATGTATATCAACCGGTTTGTGCCCTTTATTTCTGTGATATTTAAAAACAAAATATATCATCGTAGCAGTAATGCCTAAAAGAAGGATTACGGAAATCCCAACGATATAGAGCATTACCATATCGACCGTTTGAGTATGACTTGATGGTCCAGAAAACATTATCAACCTCTAACGATAAGTAAAATCAAAAAATGTTAAAACAAAAATGACAATTAATGTAAAACCGCTGACCAACAGAAAAACTTTAAAGATTGGCTGGTCGAATTTTATATGCATAAAAATATTTATTACAAGAGCAGATTTTATTGCTGCAATAGTCATTGCAACAGCTAAAGCTACCATTCCAAAATCAATACCGGCAACAGTAACAGTTATAGAAGTTAAAGCTATTAATCCAAGCCAAACTAAAATATAAACTCCATAACCGGTAACATGATGATGTTCTGAATGTTTATTCTGATCCATCTAAATTCCTCAATGTATTAAATAGAATAATGGGAAAAGGAAAATCCAAATTAAGTCCACTAAGTGCCAATATAAACCTCCGTTTTCCAGCTTTACATAATTATCGGAAGTAATTTTATCCTTAATAACAAGTACAAGCATAATTGCCAGAATAATAACTCCAATTATCACATGAAGTCCGTGCAATCCGGTCATAATGTAATATAAACCATAAAACATTATTTGCCCGTTTGGTAAACTTAACATTTCATCTGAACCGGGATATAATCCATGTTCAAATTTTGCGCTCCATTCATAATATTTATTAACCATAAACATTAATGCAAAAATGATGGTGATGTTAAGATTCAACACTGCTAAAAACTTATTCCCTTTTTGAATAGCAGTAATTGCTAATGCAACCGTTAAACTACTTGTTAATAGAATGATTGTGTTAAGTGTTCCCATACTTACACTTAACTCCATAGCAGCAATTTTAAAATCCATTTGGTATTGAAACCGGTAAACGGCATACATTAAAAACATACCGCCAAATAACAATAATTCGGTAAACAGGAATAACCACATTCCCATTTTTGCACCAATATCATCTCTATGAACATGAGCGTGTGAATGTTCAGAACTTACTGTATGCTCATTTTGAGTCATATTCAAGCTCCTTAAGTTGACTAAAATCGTAAGGTTCGTGATTAACTTCTACATGTCTGTTAAAATTATGCAAAGGAGGCGGTGAAGTTGTCTGCCATTCTAATGTTACTCCTCCCCAAGGATTTGCAGAAGCTTTTTTACCTTTTAATCCGGCATGAATTAAATTAGTTACTATAATGATGATTGTTATTGCCATCAGCCAAGAACCAACAGTAGAAATTTCTTGAAGAGTTGTAAACTCAGGAAGATAATCAAAATATCTTCTTGGCATTCCCATATAACCTAAAATAAATTTTGGGAAATAAAGCATATTGAAAGCAATAAAATATAATGCAGCAGCAATATTAGCCCATTTAATATTATACATTCTTCCAAACATTTTAGGGAACCAATAATATAATCCGGCAATAAATATTGTACCTGTTCCGCCAAACATTACATAGTGAAAATGTGCTACAACAAAATATGTATCATGTAAGTGGATATCAGTCGCTAATGAACCAACAACTAATCCGGTTAAACCGCCGATTGAAAAAAGGAATATAAAAGATAAAACCCATAACAATGGAGGTTTTGGATCAATTGAACCTTTATATAAAGTTGCTACCCAGTTAAATACTTTTACACCGGAAGGTAAAGCTACAATAAAAGTTAATAATGAAAATATCCATCTGGCAGTATCACTAATTCCGCTTGTAAACATATGATGTGCCCAAACTAAATATCCAACAAAAGCAATTGCCAGACTTGAATATGCAATAGCTTTATAACCAAAAATTGTTCTTCTGGCAAATGTTGGTAAAATTTCGGATACAACTCCCATTGCAGGAAGAATCATAATATATACAGCTGGATGAGAATAAATCCAGAACATATGTTGATATAAAATCGGATCACCACCAAGAGCAGGATCAAAAATTCCAACACCAAATGTTCTTTCTAATATTACTAAAAGAATTGTGATACCAATTACCGGAGTTGCAATTACTTGAATCCATGCAGTAGCATATAAGCTCCAAATAAATAAAGGCATTCTAAAGAATCCCATTCCAGGTGCACGCATTCTGTGTACAGTAGTAATAAAATTTAACCCGGTTAATATTGATGAAAATCCCAAAACAAATGCAGCAAAAATTGCCAAAGAAACATTTGTAGAAGTTCTAACTGAGTAAGGGATGTAGAATGTCCAACCGGTATCAATTGGTCCGCCCGGCAACACAAGTGAAATTAGTACTAAAACCGCACCAATAATATATACATACCACGAAAGCAAATTCAATCTAGGAAAAGCAACATCATTTGTACCTAATTGAATTGGAAGGAAAAAGTTTCCGAAAATAGCCGGGAGTCCAGGAACAATAAACAAGAAAATCATTATCACACCATGAAGTGTAAATAAGGAATTATAAGTCTGGGCATCGACTATCGTTTCACCCGGGGCTATTAATTCCAATCTCATTAATAGACCAAGAACAACACCAACTAGAAAAAATCCGCCAATTGTATATAAATAAAGTAATCCAATCCTTTTATGATCAGTAGTTAAAAGCCAAGATAGAATACCGGAATATTTATTTGTACTCTCTTCATAAAATGTCTTTTCAGAAACAGCGACTGTGCCGTTAGCCATCTAAATTAGCTCCTTGTTCTTATTCATTCTTTTCTTTTTAAATGTTAAAACACCAACAAGCGTAAATACGCCAATAAGCATTAAAGTGCCGATTATTCTTGTAATATTTAATGTATATCTTCTTCCTTCAGGATCATAACTGAAACAGAACTGGAGAACCTTTGCAACAGTTGGAGAAGTCTTTCCGCTTTCAGCATCAATTAAAGCCATCTTAACATCGAATTGATTGTAATCTTGTCCGTATATATATCTTGATATTTTTCCTTGAGGAGAAATAGTAATTAATGCAAAAGAATGCGTAAAATCTTTTCCTTCAGGAATATAATAAAACCCAACTGCATCAGTTAATTTTTTGATTGAGGCAGAATCTCCGGTTAAAAACGTCCAAGCGTCTTCGGGAAAATATCTCTTGATAGAACTCAAATAATTCTTTTTCCATCTTGCTGCAATCTCAGGTGTTTCATTCGGATCAAAACTTAAAGATACAACTTGAAAATCTTCTTTCGGTTTAAGATCAACTCTATCAACAACCCATGATACTTCTGTAAGCATCGGGCTGCAGATACCAGGACATTCATAATAAACCAAAGTAAATAACGTAGGCTTTGTAATTACATCTTTTAATTGAACAGTATCCCCTTTTGAATTTACAAATTGCAAATCCATTGGGATATTATTCCCTAATTTTTCATCAATTCCTACTTCAATCTGTTGACTTCCGAACAACTGACTGAAAGCAAAAATGATAAATAGTATGTAAAAATAATTTTTCATCACTTCAATTAGCTTGTTATTTTATATATAAAATCAAATAATTCTTTCATCTGTCCATTGTTTAAAGTAAGTACTTCTGCTTTAAATCCAAGAGTTACAGGATCACTTTGTAATATTTTCACAAAATTATCAAAGCTGTTTACTTCATCAAACTTAAAAGCATTTGCAATTTTAATTTTATCAACTGCATATTCTCTAAATAACTTGTAGCCACTTTCATCAATATAGTTAATAACATTAAGATCATTAATAATTTGCTGATTTGTTTCACTTGAAATTAATGAAATCGCTTTCATAACGGGAATTTGATTTGGAGTTTCAGTACCTTCACTTAATTTATATTCAGCATCTAATTGAGCTATTTCTTCCTCTGTAACAGCAGGATAATCAGCAAAAGTTCTAACGTACTGAATTATTGCTACTCTATTTTGAGGAGCAATATATTCGTAAGCCGCCATTCCGTTCTGAATAATTCCCACTTGAAGAGTTTTATATAAATCTGTAAAAGTTCTTCCGTTTGTCCAACCTTCAGTTTCATGAAAATTTCTTGGTTTAGGATTTAATGCAACACCGGCGGCTCCATCCCCTTTACCATCGGCTCCATGGCATGATTGGCAATTCGCATCATACAATTCTTTGCCGGCAGCAATCAAATCTTGAGACGGATTTGATAAAGTTGTTAAATCAACTGCGGGCAAAATTCCCCCTTTTTTCTCTTCAATATCCTGCCAAACTCTAATTGAATCTTGCAATAAAACAGGCTGTTGATTGTATGAAATCTGTCTCAAATTTTTAACATACATTACACCCAGTACAATAAGCAGAAGAAAAAACAATGGGTAAATCCAACCAAACAATCTTAGTGGATTTTTTATTAAATCTTTAAAGTTAATTTCGTCTTCTAATTTTCTTTTGATCATAGATAGAACTCAGAATTATAATCTAAAATTTATTCCTCTTATTAATTTAGGATCACCGACCGGAATTAAGTTTTGTTTGTTTGCTTTCAATCCAAACATTAGTGCAACAATTCCAACAGCTAACAATGGAAATCCTAATTCCATCCAGCCGAAAACAATTCCTTCTTTATTGTATGTCGGCATAATTAACCAATACAAATCATAAAAATGGGCAAATAAAATCCAAAGGGACATAAACTTTAACCTCTTCGGATTCATTTTGGACGGCTGTGATAGTAATCCAAAATACGGTACTACAAAATGAACAATTATTAATCCTATTGAAAATACAATCCAGCTTCCTTCCCATCTTGCTAAATACCAAAATGTTTCTTCCGGCATATTAGCATAATAAATCAATAAAAACTGACTAAAAGCTATATAAGCCCAGAAGTTTGTAAATGCAAATAATAATGCTCCAAAACTGTAATAATGATCCTGATTCAAACCTTTAAACAATAATTTTCTCTCATTAAGATAAATCAATAAATAAGTAGTAGCAGCCAATGCAGCAAGCATAGTTCCGGAGAAATAATAAACACCATAAATTGTTGAAAACCAATGAGGTTCCAGACTCATCATCCAATCAATTGCAGAAAAAGTAATTGTTAATGCAAAGAAAGGCATAAAAATAGCGGAGATTTTAATATTTTTTTTAGTCAATCCTTGATCTTTGCTGGTATCCTGCTTTTTAGAATTTTTAGTTAACAAGAAATAGAAAGCAAGCCAAATTAAGAGAAATACAACTATTCTAATTGTAAAAAACTCCAGATTCAAGTATGGTTCTTTTCCTTTTAATAACTTATCAGCTTGCACTGCTTCATTGTGAGTCCAATGATATAAATCATGCATATGCATATAAACAGGAATTGCAATAATTGGTATAACAATTAAAACAGATGCCAAGAATTCGGTAATTCTTCTAAAAGGAGTACTCCAAACGGCACCGCCCAAATACTCAATTCCAACTAAAAATAACGAACCGAGTCCGATACTTACCAAAAACATCAAGAGAATTAAATTATTAAATGCTGCCCTTGTTGGATCAATAAAATATCCAATAATAACAATAATTAAACCTATTGCTAAGAGCGCTGTACCAATTTTAGTAAAACTACTTGGTAACGGTTTATGTTGATAATCTACATTTGATTGAGATGAACTCATTTTAAATCAGACTCCTTAGCGTTTTTAGATCTTTCTAAAGCCCTTACATAAAGTACTGTTGCCCATTTTTCTTCCCTTGTAAGCTGAGAAGAATACGAAGGCATAATATTTTGTCCCATTGTAATAACATGAAAAATTCTTCCATCAGACCAATTTCTTACTTTTTCACTGTGGAGACTAGGAGGATTTGGAAACTGTCCTCTAAGTCTGCTGTCACCGTCACCAAAATCACCATGACAAGGTGAACAATAAGTATCATATTTTTTCTTACCTAAAGCAAGATTTTTTTCAGTTGGAACGAGCGGATTTAATAAAACTTCACCGGCTAATTCCGGTTCATTTGGAAATTCATAAGGCATAAATCCTCTTGCTACCGTTCCGGCAACAGGTGCTCTTACACCAAATTCATCCGGAAAAACTGAAGATTTTTCTTGGACTGTCAATTTATCCTGGTACATCATCCAATTAAAAGGAACCATAAACATCAATTTGTTTAGTGTGAAGTATGTTATACCGGACACTAAAATAAAGGTTAAAGCTAATCCACCAATGAATTTTTTATCATAAATTTTTGGTGAAGCATTTATATCTTCCATATCATAATAAACCGGTTCAACATCCTTTGCATGCAATGATGCAAAAAATACTTTAACTTCATCTTCATTAAATTTAGGATCATCTGCCTGAATAATAAGTCCATATTTATCCGAAGATACTTTTTTCATGTAACTAGTATCATGCAGCGGATGAGCATTGTTCGGAAATTTAAAGAAGAAAAAGAGCATTGTTGAAACTGTACCAATTGCGGCAGCCAAAACAGTAACTTCAAACATTATAGGGATATATTTAGGAAAAGCAAAAAACGGCTTACCTCCAACCGTAATCGGGTAATCAATTGCCGCCATCCAATACATTACAAACAAAGCAGTTAAAGTTCCGGAAAGACCGAATACCAATGCTGCATAGCCCAATTTAGATGGTTCTAAATTCATTGCTTTGGGCATACCATGAATTGGATAAGGTGTATTTACATCAAATTTAGTATATCCGGCTTCAACAGTTTTTTCTGCTGCATGAATAATTTCATCCGGTGTATCAAAAATGCCTGAATATGAATGTAAAATCTTTTCACTCATGATTAATGATCCTTGTGACTAGGCTGTGCACCATCAACAACAGCTTTTACTTCTGCTATTGATACCACAGGTAAAGTCTTTGTAAATAATAACAATAATGTAAAGAATAAACCAAAACTACCAATCAAAATTGCAAAGTCGGTTAATGTTGGAGTATAATAAGCCCAGCTTGAAGGTAAAAAATCTCTTGATAAAGAAGTAACTGTAATAACAAATCTTTCAAACCACATACCCACATTAACAAAAACTGCAACTACAAACATAACAGGAATTGATCTTCTAATTTTTTTGAACCAGAATAATTGAGGTGAAATTACATTACACGAAACCATTATCCAGTATGCCCAAGCATAAGGTCCAAATGCTCTGTTTACAAACGCAAATTGTTCAGGTTGAACTCCACTGTACCAAGCAATGAAAAATTCCATTCCGTATGCATAACCAACAAGCATTCCGGTCAGCAGAATAATTTTGTTCATCTTTTCTAAAGTATCAAGAGTAATAATATGCTCATAATTGAAAATTTTTCTAATAAATATCAATACATTTTGAACCATCGCAAAACCGGAGAATACTGCACCGGCAACAAAGTAAGGTGGGAAAATTGTAGTATGCCAGCCAGGGATAATTGATACTGCAAAGTCAAAACTAACAATAGTATGAACTGAAAGAACAAGCGGAGTAGCAAATCCAGCAAGAATTAAATAGACCATTTCATAATGCTGCCAATGACGGTTAGAATGTCTCCATCCTAAACTGAATACAGAATAGATAATCTTTTTAATTTTATTTGAAGTTCTATCTCGTAAAGTTGCAAAATCGGGAATCAATCCAACATACCAGAAAATTAATGAAACTGTAAAATATGTTGAAACCGCAAAAACGTCCCATAACAAGGGAGAAGTAAAGTTAACCCATAAAGAATGCTGATTAGGATAAGGCATTAAATAGCCTGCTAACCAAGGACGACCAACGTGAATTGCAGGAAAAATCATTGCTGTCATAACAGCAAATATTGTCATACCTTCTGCAAATCTTGCAATACCGGTTCTCCATTTTTGTCTAAATAAGAATAAAATAGCAGAAATTAAGGTTCCGGCATGACCAATACCCACCCAAAAAACAAAGTTAACAATAGGAAATCCCCATCCAACTGGATTATTATTTCCCCACAAACCGGTTCCGTAATAGAATGATAAGGCTAATCCAATTACACCAATGCCCAGCATTGAAATTGTAACTGCCAGTGCCATATAATATTTTTTATCAGGTTTGCTGTCTAATGGTTTAATTATGGCATCGTCAATAGATCTTAACGGCGGTTTTCCTTCAACAACCGATAATTCTTGTGAATAATCGATAGTGCTTGACACTAAACTTCCTCCGAATGTGTATTTCTAAGTTTTGCTAAATAAGTTACATTTGGTCTAACATTTAGAACTTCTAAAACATGATAACCTAATTCGTGATTTCTATATTTGTAGAGTTTAGAATTTTTATCATTTGAATCGCCAAAAACAATTGCATCTGTTGGACAAGCTTGCTGACAAGCTGTCGTAACCATATCACCAGTAAGTGGTTTATTCTCTCTTATAGCATCTTCTCTTGCTTCCATAATTCTTTGCACACAGAATGTACATTTTTCCATTACTCCTCTAGAACGAACCGTTACTTCAGGATTATGTGCTAAAGCGGAAACATCGTTTTGATAATATGCATTTGCAAAATGATCACGGAAATTATAGAAGTTAAATCTTCTCACTTTATAAGGACAGTTATTTGCGCAGTATCTTGTTCCAACACATCTATTGTAAGCCATTTGGTTTAAACCATCTGTACTATGGTTGGTAGCATTTACCGGACAAACATTCTCGCATGGTGCATTATCGCAGTGCTGACATAACATCGGTTGATTGCTTACAATCGGCTCTTCAGGAGTACCGCTGTAATATCGATCTAATCTAATCCACTGCATTTCTCTTCCGGTAAGAACTTGATCCTTACCGACTACAGGAACGTTATTTTCAACATTACAAGCTGTAACACAAGTACCACAGCTTAAACATTTATTTAGATCAATAGCCATTCCCCATTTAAGTCCAGTATATTCCGGCCCTTTGGTAATATCAAAGTTTTCGTATTTATACTTATCTAAAAATCTATTGTCTTTTTGATATTCTTTTACTGTTCCTTCTTGTATGATTTTTCTTTTTCTATGAAAATCTTTTACAAAAGTATCATCTAATGAATGATGTTCTTGTGTTGATGCTAATTTGTAAGTTCCATCTGCTTTTGAAACATTTACGTCAAAGAAATATCCTTTTCCATTTAACAGAATATTTGCATTTGTACCCGTATTTTTTCCGGAATCACTTATTACTTCTCTACCGTAGCCAAGTTCAACTGCAATTAAATTATCTGCCATTCCAGGCTGAACAATAACAGGAAGTTTTACATTTTTACCATCAGTAGTAACTTCTACTAAATCATTCATTTCTACATCTAATGATTTTGCAGTAAGAGGTGAAACTGCCGCAAAATTATCCCATGCTACTTTAGTAACCGGATGAGGCATTTCCTGAAGCCAGCCATTACCGGCAAATTTACCATCACCAATGTAATAGCTCTTCTGAAGGTGAACTAAATATTCAGAATTATTTTTATTTTCAACTTTTATGTCTGATACTGCAGAATAGTTAAACTGATTTGCTGAGGTTTCATTGTTTAATTGAACTGCTCCATCATGAAGTGATGCAAACCAAAATCTATCGAATGCAGCAGGAGTATTTAACCTTGAATAAACATTTTCCTTAAAACTATTTTTTAGATATTGATGATAAGCATCATCAGAATACGCTTCTGAATGACCATTTACCCAAGTAAGAATAATATTTTCTTTTTGTCTTGTATCAAAAATCGGATTAATAACCGGCTGCTGCAATGAGATCAAATTACTTCTGCTATTGTAATCTCCCCAGCTTTCAAGTGCATGATTTATTGGAAGTACATAATTAGAAACTGATGATGTTTCATTTTCCGAATCAACTAAAGAAATTTTTGTTTCTACTTCATTTATAAATGAAGCCGATAAATCAAAAACCGGATTGGCTTCAGCATTAATTACAACAGAAACAGTTTTGTTTTTAATTTTAGATTCTAACTCTTTCCAATCAGCTTTTGAGGAATTTTTTATTAGTTCATTATTAATCGAATTGTTATCATAAAGTGCTGAATTTTCTAAAACATCATTCAAGTAATTCACAAGAATATGAGTTTCTTCAGATAATGAATTACCGGCTAAAACAATTGATTTACCTTGGTTATTTAATAAATCTTGAACTAATGTAGAATATTTTTCTTGATCAAATCCATATTTTGTACAGAAATCTTTACCTGAGTATGATTTAGAATATAAAGATTTTCCATTCTTATTTGTGATTTCTGTAATTAAAGAAAGTACAAAATCTTTTTGATAATCAGGACGAAGTCTGAACCTATAATCAGCATTCATTCCGGTTAAACTCATCATTCCTTCAACAACATAAAGTCTGTTAAACTCTATTGATTGCATTACATCTCTTTTTCCAGCATACTTTCTGGCTGCTTCAATATAATTTCCTTCTTTACCTAAGAAATCAGATTCTAAAGATAGAATAATATTTGCTTCATCCAACTTTAGAGACGGATAATTTCTTGATCCGTATGATTTTTCCCAAGCATTTCTCTTATTCAAATCATCAAACATTTCGTAAGAGTAAATCTTCAATGTCTTATACTTTGTTTTAAGTTCAGTTAAAAGATTTTTATAAGTCGGTGAAGTAACCGTTTTCGTAATCAGAGCAATTTCTTTTCCATCTGAAACCGCTTTATTCAAAATATCTATAATTTCAGAATCGATTGATTTCCAATCAACTTTTCTTCTGTTTTTGTGAGCTCCGGAAAGTCTATCAGGATCATAAAGATTTAGAATGCTTGCCTCACCGGTTGCACAAATTTTACCTTTGTTAATTGGATTGTCAGGATTACCATCTAATTTGATCGGTCTTCCTTCACGTGTTTTAACTAAAACACCGCAATTGTTTGAACACCCTGTACAAGTTGATGCATAAAAATTTGGTTTACCAGGTATAATTCCTTCAGGTCTCTTATTGTAGGCAATAATTTCCCCTTTATCCTGGTAATCTGAACATGCTGTTGCAGTAAATGCAGCGGAAGCGGTTAATAGAGCTAAGAAATTTCTTCTTGAAATCGGAGATAATTCAGAAGGATTAAAATCTTCGGTTACACCATCAGCAAATTCATTTGACTTTGACTTTAAAACATCGGGATCGTTATAATATTCCTTTAAGCTCTTCCAGAAATTTTTATCATTTTTTGTCTTAGACATATTTACCTATCTACTTCTTTTAACAGCTTGGTTATGAATTTTTACTTTACTTACTGAATTAACATTACCTTTTCTATTACCGGCAATCAGCTTTACTGGAAAAGAATTTAAAACTGAAATACCAATAGCACCTAATGTTATATTCTTAAAAAATCTTCTTCTATTTTGAATTTTCATTTTCATTATCCCTTTTAACGATGACAAGCAGCGCAGTTATCAGGACCTTTTTTAACATTTTCTAAATAAGGAAGTTGTTCTTCCGGATTTCTATGGCAATCCAAGCATGCAGTCATTGTAAACGGTTTTACCTGCTCAATAACATCCATTTCTTGAACATTACCATGACAACTTTCACATGTTATTCCCGCATTAACATGAACCGAATGGTTAAAGTAAGCATAATCCGGTACCTTGTGAACTCGTTTCCAAGGTAAAGGTTTACCTTCTTCATAATACTGAGTTAGTTTAATAATTTCAGGTTTGTTTTTTCTAGCAACTGCATGACAATTCATACAAGTATTTACAGAAGGCACAATTGCATGTCTTCCTTTTTCAACACCAACATGGCAATATTGACAATCAATAGCCATTTGTCCGGCATGAAGTTTATGAGAGAATTTAATTGGCTGCTCGGGTGCATAACCAACTCCATCTCTCTCTGCCCGCGAAACATAAAATGTTATAACAAATGATGCAGCTATTACAAAGAGCATTAGTGGAAGACGTATTTTAAGCGTGTAATCTAGTAGAGACTTTTTCATTTTTCCCTTTAAAGAAAATACATCAACTTGATTTTTTATTGGTAAGTGATATTTTAATTTTTTTGAAAAGCTTCAATGTTAGCAATACCTAATTTTATTAGCAAAAAAAATAATTTAGATAAAAGGTATAAATAAATTGCTAAACCCAAAAACGAAAAATAAGAATTAAGAAGAAAAATCCAAACTAATAAAATACTTTTTGTAGTTTTTTTTCAATATTTAATATTGAGTTTCGGTTGTTACAGAGCCGTCTAAATTAAAAACTCTTTTAAATAACAGTATACCTTTTTTATAATATTCCTCACAGCTTACCGCGCCATTGTCATGATATCGTTTTGATAAACCTTCCAATGCACCTTCTCTATAGAACTCTTTCGCTTTTATTTTTCCATTTTGAAAATAATAATTAGATATTCCGTCAAGCTTGTAGTTTTTATAATTACATTCAGCTTTTATTTTTCCGTTTTCGTAATAGTAAACTACTTTTCCCTCTTTAATTTTTTTGGGAGATTCACCAATATTTACCCTATAAACTACGGAAGGCTGCTCATTTAAATTCGGAGTTGAATTTAAAATCTTAACTTTCAGAAAATTCTTAATTCTTTTGCTGATTGAATATATTATCATTTACTTGCCGGGCAAGATTTAGTTTTTTCTTTTGATTACAAAATCTATTAATGCTTCTAAAGCTATTTTGCTTTGTGAATCATCGAAAATTTCCAGTGTCTTTTTAGCCTTTTGAGAAAATTGTGAAGCAACTTCCAGAGAATATTCAATTCCTCCTTTTTGCTTAACAAAATCAATTACTTCCTTAATTTCCCCTTTTTTATCAGCATTTTTAAGAAGTTTTTTAATTTTTGCAGTTTCTTCTTTCGAAGAAAGATTCAAAGAATAAAGTAGTGGAAGTGTAATTTTTCGTTCTTTTATATCACCGCCGAGAGGTTTACCAATTAAAGATGTTGATCCAACATAATCCAATACATCATCAATAATTTGAAATGCCATTCCAAGATTTTCGCCGAATAATTTCATAGCATCTGATTTTTCCTTTGAAACTCCGGCACTTAAAGCTCCAATTTCACAGCATGTTGAAAGCAACGAAGCGGTTTTATCTGAAATTATTTTGAAATATGTTTCCTCATCTATATCAAGTTTTCTTGTTTTACTTGTTTGAAGTAACTCCCCTTCCGACATTCTTTTAACAGTATTTGTAATAACTTTCAGAAAATCATAATCATCATTGTTAACGGAAATCATTAAACCTCTTGCAAGTAGATAATCCCCCATTAAAACAGCAACTTTATTTTTCCAAATAGCATTAATTGAAGGAAAACCTCTTCTCTTCTCCGCATTATCAACTACATCATCATGAACCAGAGTTGCAGAATGAAGAAGTTCAACAAGAATTGCACCTCTGTAGCTTCTATCATTTACATTTCCGGCTACTTTTGCGGAAAGTAAAACAAGCAAAGGACGAATCTTCTTCCCCTTTTGCTTTAAAATATATTTTGTAACTAAATCAACTAATGCAACTTTTGATTTTAATGATTCTTTATAAAGTTGATTGAAACGATCTAATTCGTCTTTTATTGGTCTGCTTATTTCAGAAAGTGATGTTTTGCTCAAGATTTTTTTCGTGCGATTTTTGAGACTAATATACTTATTTCATATAATATTACCAAAGGGATTGCCAAAAGCATTTGTGCAACCGGATCGGTACCGGGTGTTAATAATGCTGATAAAATCATAATAATAACAATTGCATGTCTTTGGTATTTTCTCATAAATTTTGGTGATAATATTCCTATTTTCGATAAGAAAAATGATAACACCGGTAATTCAAAAACTACTCCCGCTGCAAGCATAACACTTATAATTATTGAAAAGTATTCATCAATTGCAAAATTATTTTCTATCTGCTCGGTTCCAAATTGACCGGCAAATTCCAATGTAAGTGGAAGCATAATTTTATATGCAAACATTACTCCAACTAAAAAACAGAATGAACTAATAAAAACAATCCAAACAATATATTTTTTTTCATTCTCTTTTAAAGCAGGAGAAATAAATCGCCATAAATGATAAAAGAAATTTGGGATGCTTATTATAAAACCAATTATTAATGCAACTTGCACATAAAGAAATAATTGTCCGAATGGTTTTAAGTTTTGAAGTGTAATTTTAGCTACAGAAGCTGGGGCGAGTAAAAGATCTTCAACAATAAAATCTTTAAAAATCCACGCAATTATAGCACCGACAAATATTCCACCAAAAATATATACGAGCCTCCATCTCAATTCCTCTAAATGTTCGAGGAATGACATTTCGGCTCCTAATTCTTCTTCCTCTTCTTCAAAAGCTTGATCTCTTGTACTCACAACTTCTTACTTTGAAAGTTCGGGATACAAAGGAAATGCAAAACAAAATTCTTTAATTTCATTTTTTATAGTAATTAATTCAGATTCGTTTTCTGAATTCTCAATTGCTCTATTAATAAATACAGCAATTTTTTTCATTTCTTCTTCTTTCATTCCTCTTGTAGTAACAGCCGGAGTACCAATTCTTATTCCGCTTGTAACAAAAGGACTTTTAGTATCGAATGGAATCATATTTTTATTAACTGTCATTCCGGATTCTTCTAAAACTCTTTCAGCTTTCTTACCACTTACATTTTTATTTGTCAAATCGACAAGCATCAAGTGATTATCAGTTCCACCGGAAATAATATCGAATCCGTAAGAAACCAATTCTTCAGCTAAAGTTTTAGAATTCTTAATAACCTGCTCTGCATATGTTTTGAATGAATCTTGTAAAGCTTCACCAAATGCAACAGCTTTTGCCATAATAACGTGCATTAAAGGACCGCCTTGAATTCCGGGCATTACCATACTATCTAAAACTTCAGACATTAATTTAAGTCTATCCCCTTTAACGGTTTTAATTCCCATCGGATTTTCTCTATCTTTTCCAACTAGGATTACACCACCTCTAGGACCTCTTAATGTTTTATGAGTAGTTGAAGTTACAATATCGCAATAAGGAACAGGATTATTTAACAATCCTTTTGCAATTAAGCCTGAAGGATGAGACATATCACATAATAATAGAGCACCAACTTTATCAGCAATTTCTCTGAACTTTGCATAATCCCAATCTCTTGAATATGCACTGGCACCGGTTATAATTAATTTTGGTTTTTCTTTGACTGCTAAATCTTCTACAAGATTATAATCAATTAAACCTGTTTCTTTATCTAAAGTATAACCGACTGATTTATAAAGCTGCCCGGAAAAATTAACTGGTGAACCATGTGTCAAATGTCCGCCATGATCTAAACTTAATCCTAAAATAGTATCACCAGGATTAAGAACAGACATATAAACAGCCATATTTGCTTGTGAACCGCTATGCGGCTGAACGTTTACATATTCGGCACCATATAACTGTTTTAATCTTTCTCTTGCTATATTTTCAGCTTCATCAACAAACTCACAGCCGCCGTAATATCTTTTACCCGGATAACCTTCGGCATATTTATTAGTTAATACTGATCCGGCAGCCTGCATAACTGCAAGACTAACAAAGTTTTCGGAAGCAATTAATTCTAAATTATATTCTTCTCTGCCAATTTCTTTTTTGACCACATCATATATTTCTTGATCGTTTTTAAGATAATTAATCATCTCATCTCTCAAATATTTTATAGTTGAACAGTAATTGATTTACCAATCCAGTCGTAGCATTTTCCTTGAATTTTAATTTCATCACCGTTAGAAAGCTGCTGGAAGAAATAATCTTCTTTACTTGGGATTGAATTAGAAAGTTGAGAGATTCTTGAACCTGCTCTATCTGCAAATAATCCCCCTTTAGCTCTTGCTTTTGCATAAGTATCAACAGCTAATTTATAAACACATTTGTCTATAAATTCAAATTGACCTCTGATGCAGTTTCTTGCAGATTGTTCATATAATTGAGCTTCAATATAAATCGGATAATCCCAAGAAGGATCTACATTTTGAGCTTTCACTAAATAAGATCTTGCAACAGAAAGTTGATCTAATTTTTGATAGATAATCGCAATGTTAACATAATTATCTCTATTATCAGGCTGTAGTTCAATCAATTTTTTATACGAATCAATTGCTTTATCCAATTGTTCTGTTTTATCATATGCTTTAGCTAATTCTCTGTGATAATTAATTACACTAGGATTTTTCTCAATCAAGAATAATAAAGGAACATCAACTAAATCATATCTATCGGCGCGCATTGCAGTTTGAGCATATTTCCAAGCTTTTTCAGGATTCTGCGGATCTAAATCCCAAGCCTTTTTAGTAATATCAACCAATTCATCCATATCTTCTGCAAGAGCTTCAATTCTGGCAATCCATGTAGCATTATCCGGTTCTTGTTCAGAAAGTTTAGAATATAATTCTAATGCTTTTAGTTTGTAATCATTTCCATCACTTGCATTTTGAGAATATAAAATTCCAAGTCTATCTTTATAGAAAGAAATAATATCAGGATCGGAAGCAAATGCTTCTTCATAAACTGAAATTACCTCATCGGCAGGAGCTCCCTTCCACATTTCCAAAACAAAAGCTTTTCTAACAAGGTAATAACCTTTTTTATCAGCTTCAAATTCAATTGCTTTATCATATAAGTAAAGAGTTGTATCAGTAATTGCTAGTTTTTCATCGTCAGAAGTAGCAACTGAATCATGCATATACCAAAGTATTTCTTCCATTTTTCTAAATACTTTGAATCTAATAAAATCAGTCGGATTATTATTAACTACAGTCCAACCGTAAGGAAGAGCACTTTTATAATCTTTATTTTTATGATATTCATAAAAAAGACTAAACTGCTCGGTTAGATTTACTTCTTGTGCTTTTACATAAAACGAAAAAGCAAAAACAAATAGAAAAACTACTTTTAGCGATTTCAAGGTATAAACTCCTTAATTTTATTTTTTATCTTTCTTCACGAATAAACCAGAGATCCCCAAAACTGAAAGAAACCGACATTCTATAGATATTTTCTTTCATCAAACCATTGGCGTTTGTGCCTCTGATGCCATACATAAAACCAAAATCGAGTGTATTTGCAATTGAAAGTGGTAAAGAAAATCCACCATGAACAGAAAACTGATTTATACTTTCCCCATAAATTTTGTATTGTGTCTGTTCATAACTTAAACCTGCTCTTAATATTATCTGTTCCCAGAACGACGAGAACTGAGAAGCCAGATTATTAAACTCATAACCTAAACTTATTTTATACAAATCATTTAGCAATGGAGATTTTTTGCCATTGAATTTGTAATTGCTCCAAGGCTGTAATAAATAATCCAATGATAGATTATGTTTTTTATTTATTGTAAAAGCTAAACCAACTCCAATTTTAATAGGAAGATTTGTTTTAACATTTCCAAAGCTGAGTGTATCGGTACCTACAGTGGTTTGAGCAAAAATTGTGGTATCTGTTTGAAGTTCGGGAGAATAACTGAATAATGCCCCAACTCTCAAATTAGAGATTTGTGATTCTCCTAAAATGTTAGAGAAATCATCGGAAATTAAACCTATTGTAGTACCTAAACCTTTATAAGAATATCTTTTTTGATAAAAGGAATCCCCCAGATTAGAATTAGTAGGAAAATCTAAGTTGGAGTTAAATTCTGATTTACCGGTAAAATATTCAAATGATGCACCAAGAGTAAAATAAAACGGAGTTGAATAAGTAGTTCCGATAACATACTTATAAAGTCCGCCGTTACCTTGAAATTTTGATGTATAAGTTCCTAAGCCTGGATTAGTTTCTTCTGCAGTTACAGAATATTTTGTATGAGAATATGGCATTAAACCAAGTGTTAAAGTAACACCATAAGCTTTAGAAATCGGGAAACCGACTAAAAATCCGCTGAATTGAGCGTCTGAATAGAATGCTGAATTTGAATTATCTTTAATATCTAAACCCTTAAAATTAACTCCGGCTTCAAATCTTGTTAAAGTTAATCCAGCCCAAGAAGCGGGATTATAATAACTCAAATAATTCCTATCAAAATAAGCAGCTCCTAATTCTCCAAGAGATAATCTTCTGGCAGAAAAAGAATATTGTAAATCACCTGTTCCGTATCTAGTATAAAGCGAACCACCATTAGAAGCCGATAATTCTAAAACGAATAAAAATGTCAAAAATATATAGAGGAATTTTCTCATTAAAAGTCTCATCTGTTTGAATAATAAATTGTAATCTTAGGTCTATTTGCCTCAATAGGAGTATTGCTTCCTTTAATTACAAATCGTGTTAAAGTTCTATCTTCATCAAAAAGATTTAATCTAAATCCTTGATAAGCGTAACCATCATTAATTCTTTGAGCAAGTTGTCTAATTTCACCTTTGAATTTATTTCCTTCTCTTCCCAAAATTGTTTGAAGAGTGCTGTCGGATAATGTTTTTGCGGTGGAATCGGCAACTAATCTTACAAGTAGTGAATCTGAAACCAGATTTCCAAAAAGTGAGTTTGTAGAATCGACTGTAAGTTCTAATTCAACACTGTTAATTATAGAGTTTACAGGTATTTTTGAAAAATCGAACCAGGTAATTGCTCTTGTTGCAATACCAGCTTGAAGTACTAAATCATCATTTCCAAAAAGATTAGGCAATTGCCCGTCAACAACATGAACATCAGTAAAGTCAGAGAAAAATAAAGTATCAACAAATTCATTTGGTTTCTCAACAACTACTCTAATTTTAGGAAGTTCATCTTCATTTACAAAATTTGTGAATGCTAAAAGTCCTACAACTCTTTGAGAAGCCAAAGTTGGTTTTAAGTAAATTCCGTTATTTGTCGGCTCATTATCATTTGCTCTTTTCGCAATCCATTCTAAAACAATTGATTGATCTAGATTAAAAGATAATGTAGAATCATCGATCTGAATATTTGAACCGAGATTTTGATTAGAGTAATCTAAAAAGGAAAGGCTGTCTTTATTAAATCCGGTTGGACCCCAAGTGCTGTTAATTTTATGTACAGTAAAATCTAAAGGAAGATTTTTATCACCTAAGTAATAAGTAGGAGTTAACAAAACAGTAGATTCTTTAATTATCAGGCTGTCATTCTGAAAAGCTGAAATAACGCTGTCCGGCAAATTTACTAAAAAGCTCATCAATACAGAGGCTTCCATATTTTCATATCTGCCAAGCAGAGTTCTAATAGACGCACCGTAAGAAACCGATCTATCATAATAATAAAAAGAACTTTGTGCTAAAGAATCATCTAAACTATTAATTTCCGTAACTTGAATTTTATCTTCATCCGGTATTAAATTTTTTCCGACCGAAGTTGGATCCTCTTGACAAGCGGAAATAAAAACTAAAGTGAATAATGCTATTAAAGAAATATATTTCAAGAATTTTCCTCCGTAAAATCAGCAGCAATAAATTTGCATGCTTCTAAAAAATTACCAGCAACAAAATTGAGGCTTTTTACTTCTTTTTTCAAGTTATTTATTTCCTCATCTGATAATGTTATTTTGACTAATACACTTTTAATACCGGCATTGTTTCCACATTTTATATCCGAAAAAGAATCTCCGATTATATAAGAATTTCTAAGATCGATAGAATGCTTTTCGGCAGCTTCAAATATCATTTTAGGAGAAGGTTTTCTGCATTCAACTTCCGAAGCCGAACTGAATTCGGGATGATGCGGACAATACATGATATCTGTTAAGCTAATATTTTCCTTTTTCAACAGACTTAATAATTTATTATTAACTGCAATTACTTGCTCGTGAGTTAATATCCCTCTGGCAATACCAGATTGATTAGATATAATTATTAATTTGAATTGATGATTAAGAAGTAATTTCAATCCTTCAACAACTCCAGGCAAAAGCTGAACCTTATCAGGATCAGCTAAGTAACCGGGAGGGGGATCAAAAATTAAAGTATTATCTCTATCAAGAAAAACAGCAAAGGAAGGCATCAATTAATTTGCCAATTTTTTATATAGTTCCACATAATTTTTTGATGAATTAAGCCAAGAGAAATTACATCTCATACCGGCTTTCTGAATTTTATTCCAGGTTTTTTGATCATTGTTATAAATTGAAATTGCAGCTTTTATTGTTTTCATCATTTCATCAGCATCATATTTTTCAAAAACAAAACCGTTTCCGGTTTCGTCTTTAGGATTAAAATTCTCAACAGTATCAGCAAGTCCGCCGGTTAATCTTACAATAGGAACAGTTCCATAAACTAGACTATACATTTGATTTAAACCGCATGGTTCAAATTTTGAAGGCATAAGCAGCATATCTGCACCGGCTTCAATTAAGTGAGCAAGTTCATCATCAAAACCGAGCAAGTGCGAATATTTATCTTGATGTTTCATTAAAACACCTTCAAAAAACTTGTGATACTTTTTATCGCCTGTACCTAAAAGTACAATCTGGACATCCATCTTCATTAATTCTTTAAAAGATTTTTGAATAAGATCCATTCCTTTCGTATCATATAATCTTGAAATTATACCGATAACAGGAACGCCTTCTTTATAATCCAATCCAAATTTATCCAGCAATTCCTTTTTATTTTCTTCTTTGTCTTCAAGTTTTTTAATTGAATATTTTTTTGCAATAAGTTTATCCTTCTCAGGATTCCAAATTGAAACATCAATTCCATTAACAATGCCGTATAAATCTTCCTGTCTTTTGCTCAGCACTTTATTTAAGCCGAAACTCACTTCGGGAATTTTGCAAATCTCTTTTGCGTATGTTTCGCTAACAGTATTAATCATATCGGAAAATAATAAAGCACTTTTCATGTAATTTACTTTTCCTTCATGAAGAATTCCCTTTTCTTTATTGAATTCTTTCGGAAGTCCGGTTTTATCGAAAGTCTGTTTACCAAATACACCCTGAAAAGATAAATTATGAATAGTAAATAAAGTTTTGATGTCAGCAAATTGAGGATCATCATTAAACATAGTTTTTAAGTATGCTGGAACTAATCCGGTCTGCCAATCATTACAGTGTATAATATCCGGCACCCAACCCAATTTCTGAATTAATTCGAAAACTGATTTTGCCAATAGAATAAATCTTTCATCATTATCTGGATAATCTTTACCAGATAAAGGATCTTCGTAAAGACTAGGTCTGGTTCCAAAATATTCTTCATTATCTAAGAAATAAATTTGGACTCTTACTTTAGAACCTACTAAAAAACTTGAGCGGAGAGAAAAAGTAACCTCTTTATTCCCAATTTTTGTAGTTAAATCTTTTAATCTAACTACCTCATGAATTTTATATTTCCTTTCATCTATGGCACCATACTTTGGCACAACAATTCTAACTTGATGACCTAACTCTTGCAATTTTTGAGGAAGCGCAGAAGATACATCTGCTAATCCACCAGTTTTTACAAAAGGAACAACTTCTGACGTAACAAATAAAATTTTGAGTTTTTTGGTAGGCGGCATAGTTAAAATCCTTTTTTTTAGCTAACAAAAATACAAAAATATTGACATATTGACAAAAATTTATGATTATTGAATTTTTGGTCTTTCTACATTCATAAAAGCTGCTAATGAAAACACTCATTTATAATCCGACTCAAATATTAACTGTTAACTCAGAAGGCAAAAATTTTAAACGCGGTAAAGAACTTTCCGATATTGGACTTTTGACTGATCATTCAATAGTTCTTGAAAATGATTTAATAAAAGATATCATTCCTACTTCCAAAATTGATAAACGAAAATTCGGCAATATTATTGATGCGTCTAACAAAACTGTGTTACCTGGATTGGTTGAATGTCATACGCACACTGTTTTTGCCGGTTCAAGAGCAAATGAATTTAGACAGAAAATTGCCGGTGTTTCATATGAAGAAATTGCAAAACAAGGGGGCGGAATTAATTCTACCGTTCAAGCTGTTAGAAATTCTACTTTTGATGAGTTAGTAAATATTGTAAAACCGAGAATACAAAACTTCATAAAACAAGGAGTGACAACTTTAGAAATTAAAAGCGGTTACGGACTAAGTTTTTATGATGAAATAAAAATTCTGCAAGTAATTAAGCATTTAAATTCCATTTATGAAATTGATATAATTCCTACTTTTCTCGGAGCTCATACATTTCCTCCCGAATATAAAAATGATAATGAACAGTATATTAAAATTATTTGTAAAGAACTTCTCCCCTATATTGCGAAAAATAAATTAGCAAAATTCTGTGATGGATTTTGTGAATCAACCGCTTTTTCTGCAGATCAAATTAAGACTATCTTTTCAAAAGCAACTGAACTTGGTTTACAATTGAAATTACATACCGAGCAGTTTAATAATATAGGCGGATTAAAAACAGCAATAGAAATGAATGCAGTAAGCGTTGATCATCTTGAAGTAATTTCTGATAATGATATTAATCTTGCTGCCGAAAGCGAAACTGTTTTGGTACTGTTACCGGGAGTTTCATATTTCCTAAATTATGATTTTGCACCTGCTAGAAAGTTGATTGATGCCGAAGGAATTGTAGCTTTGGCAACAGATTACAATCCCGGATCATCTCATATTTCAAATATCAGTTTAATTATGAATCTTGCAGCAATTAAAATGAAGATGTCAATCGAAGAGATAATTTCCGCTTATACAATAAATTCTGCAAAAGCTCTAAATGTCAGCACAAATGTTGGGAGTATTGAAATAAATAAAAAAGCAGACTTATCAATTTTTGATACTCAAGAATATTCAGATATTGTTTATAATGTTGGTAATAATCTAAATACAATAACAGTTAAAAATGGTAAAGTTATCTACAACAGTGAGATGAATTAAAATTTTTAGAATACTTAAATAATTCTAAAAGGAAAATTAACATCCAATATATCTTGAAATTACTAATCGTTGAATTTCCGAAGTTCCTTCACCAATTTGTAGTAACCTTTGGTCTCTGTAAAATCTTTCAATTTCATATTCTTTCATCAGACCGTAACCGCCGTGAATTTGAACTGCTTCATCTGCAACTTCCTTAGCAATTTCACTGCAGTACAGTTTTGCCATAGCTGCATGCATAGCAAAAGGTTTTCCGTTATCTTTTTCCCAGCAGGCTTTATAAAGTAAGTTTCTTGCTAACTCAATTTTAGTAGCCATATCAGCTAACTTAAAGCTTACAGCTTGAAATTTAGATATTGGTCTGCCGAACTGCTTTCTTTCTTTAGAATAATTCAAAGCAAGTTCATAAGCACCTTGAGCACAACCCAATCCCATTGCCGCAATTGAAAGTCTTCCATTATCTAAAGTGCTCAGCATAATTTTAGAACCTTGTCCCCTTTCACCAAGTATGTTAGTTTCAGGAACAATACAATTATCAAAATATACCTCTGAAGTATTGGATGCCCGCCACATCATTTTTCCATGCATCGGTTTGGCAGTAAATCCTTCTGTTCCGTTCTCAACAATAATAGTAGAGTATTCTTTTGATCCATCACTATTTTCATCTGTAATAGCTTGAACGGTAGAACCAATAGAAATTTGTGTAGAACCATTAGTAATAAATATTTTTGATCCGTTTATAATCCATTTACCATGCTCTAATTTAGCTTTAGTTTTTGTTCCTCTTGAATCAGAACCGGCATCCGGTTCCGTTAAACCGAAAGACCACAAAGCTTTTCCGGTGCACAGTTTCGGTAAAAATTTTTCTTTCTGCTCTTCATTGCCGTAATAATAAATCGGTCCAATTCCTAAAGAATTATGTGCTGCAAGAGTAGCAGCATGTGATCCGTCAATTCTTGCAATTTCTTCAACAGCAATTATATATGATAAAGTATCAAGGTTTTGACCACCGAACTTTTCCGGCAGAGTCATTCCAAATAACCCTAATTCACCCATTCTTTCTGTAAGATTATAAGAAAAACTTTCATTCTCGTCTAAGTCTTTTGCAATTGGTCTAATTTCATTTTCTGCAAATTCTCTTACTGTTTGTCTGATTAAATTATGTTCTTCAGAAAAATTAAAATCCATTTATGCCCCCTTTAATGAAAAGGTAATAATGATTTGCTATATACTTTATAAAAATTAGTATTTTTAATTATGCAAAACAAACATTATAAACTCATTTTTATATTTTTCATTTTTTTCTGTGGTAATTCATTTGCTCAAGTGGATAATGATAAACTAGCAAATGGATTTACAGATATCTCACTTTTTATAATTAAGAATGATTTTGTAGAGATGAATGATCTAATAGTTATTGATACAATTTATAGTTTTGCACTATCTTATTTTAATAATGATCACTCGGAAGCACTTCTGGCTTTAACATTTGCTTGTCTCCCTTTCAGTAAAATGCCATTGAGATTTCCGATATTTAATATTCCAATTGATTTGCAGCTGCCGACTATTCAACCTGATTTATTTCAAAAAAAAGTTGATAAGCTTCCATCACATTTTTTAATTGATTCTCCGAAAAGTAAATTTGGTGACAAAGATAAAATCTCTCACTTTTTTGGTAATGCATTTATCAAATACAATTTTGCTTTTTTTAACTTTGCTTCTTTTATGGGAGCGTTTGTTG
The DNA here is from genome assembly GCA_002698995.1 of Ignavibacteriota bacterium. Classification (GTDB taxonomy): domain Bacteria; phylum Bacteroidota; class Ignavibacteria; order Ignavibacteriales; family Melioribacteraceae. The sequence goes on from PAAX01000019.1 coordinate 286,334, forward strand.
AAATTTTTGAAGGAGCATTTAAAATTGACGGAGCAGTAGATCATAGAGATCTTTATATCAATAAATTTGGGGAATTATTTGGAATAGCATTAAAGGAAAATCCGAAAATTTTACCATCAAGAATATTATCTTTAAGTGCACTAAATTACATTATTATTTCAAGGTAAATATGAAATCCATTCTAATTATTGACGATGAGATTGAAATTTGTGAAAGTATCAAAATGATTCTTGAATATGAAGATTATCATGTTGAGTTTGCAACAAATCCTAGTGAAGGACTTGATAAAATTCGTTCTTCAAAATATGAAGTAATTCTATTAGATATTAATATGCCGGAGTTAAACGGATTTGAAGTTCTTCAAAAAGTAACAAATGATGACATTGATATTAATGTTATTATGATTAGCGCTCATAGTTCCGTGGAAAACGCAGTAAAGGCAACTAAGCTGGGGGCTTTTGATTTCATTGAAAAACCAATTGACAGAGATAAATTATTAATTACAGTCAGAAATGCTGTAAATCAAAATGAGTTGAAAAAAGAGAACAAAGAATTAAAAAATTCTATAGAAGATGAAAATATAATTATCGGCGAAAGTGAATCCTTAAAAAGAGTTTTAGAAACTGCCAAAAGAGTTGCTGTAACAGAATCAAGAATTTTAATAACCGGTGAAAACGGAACCGGCAAAGAATTGATTGCAAAAGAAATTCATAAATTCAGCAAAAGAAAAGATAAACCTTTTATAGAAGTAAACTGTGCCGCAATTCCAAATGAATTAATTGAATCGGAGCTTTTTGGACATGAAAAAGGAGCTTTTACCGGCGCAGCAAATAAGAGGATTGGAAAATTTGAATTAGCTCACGGTGGAACATTATTTTTAGATGAAATTGGTGATATGAGCCTAAATGCTCAGGCGAAAGTTCTAAAAGCAATTGAAGAAGGAAAAATTGAACGAGTTGGCGGTACAGAAACAATTGATGTTGATGTAAGGTTAATCTCTGCTACAAATAAAGATTTGCAAAAAGAAATTTTGGAAGGAAATTTTAGAGAAGATTTATTTCACAGATTAAATGTTATTCCGTTAAATATTCCCCCTCTTAGAGAAAGAAAGAATGATATTGAATTACTCATTAATCATTTCAATAAAAGAATCAGCAGAAAATATAATTTTACAGAAAAGAAATTTTCTAAAGAAGCAGTTGAATTGTTGAAGGATCAAAAATGGTCAGGTAATGTACGCGAATTAAAAAATATAATCGAACGAATTTTAATTATGCTTCCCGATGAACAGATTGATAAATCTGGTATTGTAAAACTAATTCCAACTTCAAACGGAAGCGATTCTGAAATTTTTGATATCTCAAATTCATTTCAAGAGTTTAAGGAAAAAGCTGAAAAAATGTTTATTCAAAAACAACTTGAACTTAATGAATGGAATATCAGCAAAACTGCAGAAGTATTGGGAATTCAGAGAAGTCATTTATATGGAAAAATGAAAAAATACAATATTGAAAAAGGATAAATTGGAGGTAAAATGCCCACCATTTTCACTAAAATAATTAATAAAGAAATTCCGGCTGATATAGTTTATGAAACCGAAGATGTTTTGGCTTTTAGAGATATTAATCCTCAAGCTCCGGTTCATATTCTAATAATTCCCAAAATCGAAATTCCAAAAGTAACTGATCTAAAAGGATCGGAACATTCAGAACTTCTTGGTAAAATGTTTGATGCAGCCAATGTAATTGCCGAAGCTGAAGGAATTGCAGAAACCGGATTTAGGACTGTATTTAATTGCGGAAATAATGCTGGTCAAGAAGTTTATCATCTTCATTTACATTTATTAGGCGGAAGAAAAATGAACTGGCCTCCGGGCTGATAAAAACGGGGGACACCTTCGTGCCCCCCTTTCTATTGATTAATTTCCAATTTCTTCTTTAGTAGGAGTTTTAATTTCCTTATCTATAATTTTTCCGTCAACATTAATCTCTTTAATTTCATAACCAAATTCTTTAAGCTTTTCTTCATACTGAGCTTTATCACCTACTACTAACCAAATTAATTTTTCCGAAGAAAGTGTTTGTTTTGCAGCTTCTTGAACTTGTTCTAAGCTTAGATTCTTCAATCTGCTGCTGTAAGTATCAAAATAATCATCCGGCAAGTTATATCTTACCATTTCTGCCATTGAAGCTGCTACGGCATTATTAGTTTCCCAGCTTCCCGGTAAAGCTAAAGTATTATTCAATTTGATTTTGTTAAGTTCATCAGCAGTCGCGGGATTTGTAGAAATATATTGATCAATTTCTTTTAACACTTCTCCTAATGCTTCTTTAGTTTTATCTGATTGAACCAAAGCAAAAACAACGAATGGTCTTTGTCCCCTTGCACCAATAACAACACTTTGCGAACCATATGACCAATGTTTATCTTCTCTTAGATTCATATTAATTCTTGATGTAAAAGTGCCACCAAGAATATCATTCATGGTTTCAATTTCTAAGTTATTCTCAACATTTCTTCCCGGGAATAATTTTGCTGAAAAAATAACTGACTGCTGCGCACCAGGTTTATCCATCAAATAAATAACCGGTTTTTCCGTATTCTTAACTTCACTTATATTTTTAGCAGGAACTTCACCCTCTTTCCAATCACCAAAAATTTCTTCTAATTTAGGAAGGAGTTCATCCATTGTAATATCGCCGGTTACAACTAAAGTTGCATTATTTGGTTTGAACCATGTTTCATGAAACTTCACAAGATCATCTCTTGTAATTTTTAGGATTGTATTCTCAAATCCGCTTCCGGAAAAAGGCAATCCATATGCATGATCTTTTCCGTAAATTAATGCCGGAAATGTTCTTAATCCCATTTGAATTGGACTAGATTTTTCCTGCTGAATTTGAGCAGTTCTCTCTTTTTTAAGTCTTTCTATTTCACCTTCAGGAAATGAAGGATTTAGTATAACATCAGAATATAATTTTAAGGATTCATCAAGTCTATCTTTTAATGCAGACATAACAACGGTTGACATATCCAAATTAGAACCACTGCCAAGTGTAGCTCCCAAATTATCTAACTTTTCACTTATTTCAAGAGACTGCATTGTTTTTGTTCCTTCATCAAGCATTGCCATTGCTAAACCTGCAGTTCCAGGCAAACTAAACTGATCTGATGCAAAACCTGCGTTTACTTGTAAGTTAAAATTAACAACAGGAACAGATTTTCTTTCAGCCAAAAGAATTTTCATTCCATTTGATAAAGCTGCTTTTTCTACTTTAGGAAATGCAACATCCGGTGCGGTTTCTGTTTCAGGTAATTTAGATCTATCGGCTCCAACCAAAGCTTCTTTATAATTTGGATAGGGATGAACTTCTAGAATGTAAACGCCATCACTTAACCATTTTTGGGATGCTTTCTTTATATCCTCAATAGTAGATAAACCGATGTAATTCAAATATTTTTTATAATGTTCTGGATTTCCACCAAAAACTTGTGATTGTGCTAAAATATCTGATTTTCCTCCAAAACCACCAATTCTTTCTATTCCTCTTACAAAATTTGCAACATGCTTAGTCTTTACTCTTTCAAGTTCTTCTTTAGTTGGACCTTCAGCTAAAAATTGAGCTAATACTTCATCAATTGCTTTTTCAACCTCGGCAAGATTTCCTCCTGGTTTAGCAGTTGCTTGAATATTAAACTGGCTTCCAATTTCTCCCGGTGAATAATAAGCAGAAACATCAGTTGCAATTTGATCTTCATAAACTAATCTTTTGTATAATCTTGATGATTTACCGGAAGCTAATACATCACTTGCTAAATCTAAATATGCTAATTCTTTATTTCCCCATTCAGGAACATTCCAAACTTTATAAATTCTTGCTTGAGGTACACGATCTTGTGCAATTTGTCTTTTTGAACCTTCCATTTTAGCTATCCAAGTATCAAATTTTGCGATTGGAGGACCTGCAGGAATATCACCAAAATACTTTTCAACTTTTTCTTTCGCAATCTCCGGAGTAATATCACCAGCAACTACTAAAACAGCATTTGCAGCACCATAATAAGTTTTAAACCATTCATGAACATCTTCCAAACTTGCAGCATCCAAATCTTCCATTGAACCAATTACAGTCCAAGAATAAGGATGTCCTACTGGATAAGTTCCTTTTGTAATTAATTCGTAAGCAACAGCATAAGGTTCATTTTCACCTTGTCTTTTTTCATTTTGAACAACACCGCGTTGTTCGTCTAATTTAGCTTGAGTAACAGCTCCCAAAAGATGTCCCATTCTATCGGATTCCATCCACAAAGCTAAATCTACTGCAGAAATGGGTACATTTTGGAAATAGTTCGTTCTGTCATTACTTGTAGTCCCGTTTAGATCGGTTGCACCAACTCTTTCCAAAGCTTGAAAATAATCATCATCAAAATTTTCGCTGCCGTTGAACATTAAGTGTTCAAATAGATGAGCAAAACCTGTCTTTCCAATTTTTTCATTTTTTGAACCTACATGATACCAAACGTTTACAGCAACAATCGGTGCTTTATGATCTTCATGAACAATAAGTGTTAAACCATTATCCAGAGTAAATTTTGTGTAAGGAATGTCAATTTCACTTACATTTTGTGCTCTTGTAACGCTAAAAACAAGCGCAAAAAGTAAGAAATATGAAATCATTGATTTTTTTTTCATGTCGCTCCTTTTTATTAAATATTATTATAGTGTACATCATTATTTTGACGCACCAAAAGTAAAAAAGATAGGTAGAATAAATTATTGAGAGAATAAAATCAGATAGAATTAATAAGTATTAATTTTGTAGAATTACATTAAAAGAAAAAACTATTTTATTCCCTTATCTGCAATATCTTTACGAAAAGTTATACCATTAAATTTAATTTTAGAAAGTGCTTTATAAGCCTCTTTTTTTGCAAGCTTTAAATTATCCGAATTTATTACCGAAGTTATTCCTAGAACTCTTCCACCGTTAGTAACTATTTTATCATTTTCTTCTTTTGTGCTGGCATGATAAACAATGATATTCTTGGAATCACTAAATCTATTAATTCCTTTTATTTCAAAACCTTTTTTGTAATTATCCGGATAACCTTCACTTACCGCAACAACGCAAACTGATGTACCGCCGTTATACTTTACTGAATTGATATCCAATTTTTCAGATGCAGCAGAATAAAACAACTTTAAAATATCTCCATCAATTAATGGGAGCACAACTTGTGTTTCAGGATCACCAAATCTGCAATTAAATTCTATTACCTTAGGTCCATTTTTTGTTAAAATTATTCCGGCATACAAACAACCAATATATTTTCTATTCTCTTCACTAAGAGCTCTTAAAGTAGGTTTTATGATTTTAGTTTTAATTTCCTCAAGTAATTTAGAATCTATAATATTAGCCGGAGCATATGCCCCCATGCCACCTGTATTTTTTCCTTTATCACCATCAAGAGCTCTTTTATGATCTTGTGATGCTGGTAAAATTATAAATCTCTCTCCGTCGGTTATTGCAAAGATTGAGGCTTCTTCTCCTTCAAGAAATTCTTCAATGACAACAGTTTTTCCAGAATCACCAAATATTTCATCTTCAAAATATTCTTTTAATGTTTTTTCTGCTGATTTGTAATCATTACAAATTACAACACCTTTTCCTGCTGCTAAACCAGATGCTTTAATTACTGTTGGATAACTTATTGATTTCAAATAATTTAGTGCTATTTGATGAGACCTTTTTGTGAATACTTGAAATTGAGCAGTTGGAATGCTGTAATTTCTCATTAATTTTTTTGCAAAAGCTTTGTTGCCTTCTATTTCAGCTGCATTTTGATTTGGTCCAAATACTTTAATTCCATTTGCTTTTAATCTATCTGAAATACCATCAACTAAAGGCTGCTCCGGTCCAATAATTACAAGTGAAATATCATTAATTCTACAAAAATCAATCAAATCATTAGAATAAATATTTAATTGGATGTTTTCTGCTAAATTTTTAGTTCCGGTATTTCCGGGAGCACAAAATAATTTATTTAATGTTTTACTTTTACTCAATGCTAATGCCAGAGCATGTTCTCTTCCGCCGGAGCCGATTAATAAAACATTCATCAATCCGTCCTCAAATAAAATTGTAAAATCTTGGTTACTTGTTCGGTTAAATATTTCCTATCATGTTGAATAACAAAATCCTCCTCGGGAATTGGGAGCATGTTTTTTCTGAAATCGGTATGAATTTTTATCAATTCATTTTTTATCTGATCAATATTTTCAGGTTCTGTAATATATGAAGCTTTGTATTCTTCTAAAGCTAATTTTGCTGCTCCTTCAGGAACACATCCTAAAATTGGTTTTCGTGCTCCCACATATTCAAATAATTTTCCGGGGAGAATTGCATCAATATTTCTTTTTCTTCCAACTTGAAGCCATAAAACATCACTTGATTTAATTTTCTTAATTGTTTCATTATGATCGATATATCCGTGGAGTTTTACAAATGGCTCCAATTTAAGTCTTTTTATAAGTTTTTCGTTATGTCTTCCAATAATTCCCACAAAATGAAGCTCAAAATTTGCTGCAATATCAGGACGCTCAATTGTTAATTTTTTGAATGCTTCCAAGAAAAATTTCGGAGTGGAATATTCAATAAAATTTCCTGAATGGGTAATTACCAGCTTTTCTTTCTTTTCTTTTGGTGTGGCAATATTTCTGTCAAAATCTTCTTGATCGAATCCATGACGCATTATAACTACATCATCAAAAGATAAAAAGGGATAATTCTGCAGAAGTTTTTCTTTAATCTTTCTATTAGTAACTAAAATTTTATCGGCAGCCTTCAAAGAAAAATATTCAAGATTCTTGTGTTTATATTTATGATAAGGAGTAGGATACACAGAGAAATAACTACCATACCAAAGATCTCTATAGTCAAAAATTATCGGTATATCGTATTTCTTTTTGATTTTAGTTATTTCACTAAATGCAGAAAATGGAGGTGCTGTGATAAAAATAGCATCATATTTTCTAGTCGAAACTAATTCTTCAACTTTAATTAAAGCTTTTTTTGCCCAAGAAATTTTATTATCCGGTATGAAGAATGTCTGCGATAATCTGTTAAAAAGTTTTCTTACCGATTCTCTAGGATATTTGATTGTTCCAAATTTTTTTAATAAAGAATTCGGATCGAAACCTTCCGTTCTAACAATTTCAATTTCTTTCCCTTCAAGCTCTATTAGAAGAGTATTATCGTGTGCAAAATACCCGGTTTTTCCTGTAGTGACTACAGTTGGTCTCCAATTATAATCGGGCATATACTTTACAAATTTCAAAGTACGCTGCACACCGCTTAATCCCATCGGCGGGAAATAATAACTAACAACAATAACGTTAAACATAATTTATCCGAAAAAGAATTATTTACTATACTTTGAATGATAATTAGGTGATTCTTCAGTAATTAAAACATCATGCGGATGACTTTCTCTTAAACCAGCACCCGTTATTTTTACAAATCTAGTTTTAGTCTTAAGTTCTTCAATTGTTTTAACACCGCAATAACCCATTGCTGCCCTTAATCCACCAATAAACTGATAAACCGTATCAGATAAAGGTCCTTTATAAGGAACTCTTCCTTCAACACCTTCTGGAACTAACTTTTTAATATCATCTTCAGCATCTTGAAAATATCTATCTTTACTACCTTTTTTCATAGCACCCAAAGAACCCATTCCTCTGTATACTTTAAAGCTTCTTCCTTCATAAAGAACTTTTTCACCTGGAGTTTCATCAACACCGGCAAACATACCGCCAATCATAACAGTATCAGCTCCAGCAGCTAATGCTTTAGGAACATCACCGGTCTGTTTTATTCCACCATCAGCAATAATCGGAATTCCTTTAGCTTTAAGAGCTTTATAAACTTCAATAACAGCACTAACTTGCGGAACTCCAACTCCGGCTACGACTCTAGTTGTACAAATAGAACCGGCGCCAATACCAACTTTTACAGCATCAACTCCGCATTTTACCAAATCTAATGCTGCCTCTTTAGTTACAATATTTCCGGCAATCAGTTGTATATCTTTATATTTCTTTCGAATCGCTTTTATAGTTTTTAGAACTCCTTCTGAATGACCGTGTGCAGTATCAACAATAATAACATCCGCATTCGATTTTACCAAAGCTTCAACTCTATCAAAAGTATCGGAAGAAACTCCAACTGCAGCCCCTACTCTCAATCTTCCTAAATTATCTTTGCAAGCATTCGGAAATTTTTTCTTTTTCGAAATATCTTTGAATGTTATTAATCCTTGTAAAACACCATTCTTATCTACAACAGGAAGTTTTTCTATTCTGTATTTTTGCAATAATATTTCTGCCTTTTCCAATGTAGTACCAACTGGAGCAGTTCTTAAATTTTCTTTTGTCATTAAATCTTTAACAGGTTGATTAAGATTATACTCAAATCTAAGATCACGATTTGTTAATATTCCAATCAGCTTATTATTATTATCAACTATAGGAATACCGCTTATTCTATACTTTCCCATTAATTGTTCTGCTTCTGAAATTGTAGCTTCCGGACCTAATGTTATTGGATTGTGAATCATTCCGCTTTCAGATCTCTTTACTTTATCAACTTCTTCTGCTTGTTGTTCAACAGTAAGGTTCTTGTGAATGATGCCAATTCCTCCTTGCGCAGCCATAGCAATAGCCATAGCGGATTCTGTAACAGTATCCATTGCTGCAGAAAGGAAAGGAATATTAAGCATAATTTCATTTGTTAATCTTGCACTTATATCTGTTTCTCTTGGTAAAACAGATGATTGTGCCGGAAGTAAAAGAACATCATCAAAAGTAATTCCTTCGTATAAAATCTTTTCATCAATTTTCATTAAGAACCTCTTAAAATTAAAAAGACCACAAAAGTGGTCTCAATTTATTTATTCAAAAGCCGGAATTCCGGTAATATCCTCACCTATAATTAAAGTATGCATTTCGTGCGTACCTTCATAAGTCTTAACCGATTCAAGATTAGCAGCATGACGCATAATAGGATATTCTGCTAAAATTCCATTTGCTCCATGTATTTCTCTAGACATTCTTGCAATATCCAAAGATACTTCGCAGTTATTTCTTTTTGCCATAGAAATTTGCGTATGTTTTACTTTTCCTTGGTCTTTTAAAATTGCAAGTCTGTGATTCATCAACTGAGCTTTAGTAATTTCGTTTGCCATTTGAACTAATTTTTGCTGAGTTAATTGATACCCTGCAATTGGTCTGCTGAATTGTACTCTAGATTTTGCATAATTAAGTGCAGAATCATAACAAGCCATTGCAGCACCAATTACACCCCAAGCAATTCCATATCTAGCTTGATTTAAACACATCAGTGGTGATTTCAATCCATCACTTCCAGGTAATAAATTTGATTCGGGAACAAATACATCTTGAAAAATAAGCTCAGATGTTACAGATGCTCTTAGTGAATGTTTTCCTTTCATTTCGGGAGCAGAAAAACCTTGCATTCCCTTTTCAACTAAAAATCCTTTAACTTTGCCTTCAAGTTTTGCCCATACAACAGCAACATCGGCTAAAGTACCGTTTGTAATCCACATTTTGGCACCATTAATTACATAACCGCCGTCAACCTTTTTAGCAGTTGTAATCATTCCGCCCGGATTTGAGCCAAAGTCTGGTTCAGTCAATCCAAAGCAGCCTATTTTTTCGCCTAAAGCCAGTTTAGGAAGCCAATTTTGTTTTTGTTCTTCACTACCAAAAGCAAAAATAGGATACATTACTAATCCGGATTGAACAGAAGCAAAACTTCTAACACCGCTGTCTCCGCGTTCCAGTTCCTGCATAACTAGTCCATATGCAACATTGTTTAAACCTGCACATCCATATTCCTGAGGTAAAGTTAAACCAAAAACTCCTAGTTCACCCAACTGTGGAATTAAATCCATTGGAAATGTGCCATCTAAATAATGCTGTTCTATTACCGGCAGGACTTTCTCGTCAACAAATTCTCTTACTGAATCTCGAACCATTTTTTCTTCTTCAGTTAAGAGTGATTCTATATCAAAATAATCTATTCCTTTGAAACTACTCATCTAAAAATCCCTTCAATTTTTAGCTAATAAAATTACTGATTTTCTTTTATTAATACTACTTAGAAGTGAGATTTAACTACAAATTTGATTTAATAACCAATAACAATAAAACTTAGTTTCCAGAATCTTTTTGAATACTATAATTTATCCTGATATTCTTTTGTGATTCTATCTATTACATTTTTTGAGTCTTCAAAATCAAATCCTTTTCTTACAAGAAAACCGAACAACTTTTGTTTTACTTTGTAGATGTCATCTTCTTTTTTAATAATAGAGTTTAGTTTTTTTGAAGTGATTTCAATAAGATAATCTTCTTCAGTTTTAATATTTATTGCGAATTCTATTTTGGGGAGTATTTCTTTTGATATTCCTTTTCTGAACAACTCATTTTTTATTCGATTCCAGCCATATTTTTTTAATCTCATTTCGGAATATCTGACGGCAAAATCGAAATCGTTTATATACCCTTTATTTCTTAATTCAGAAACAACTCTATTTATAGCTGGTAATGAATACTCTTTTCTTTTCAGTTTTTTAACCAACTCAGCTTCAGAATTTGCCCTTCGTGTAAGGATTCTGAAAGCTGAGTTTTTTATTCTTAAATATTCATCTTCTTTTTTAATCTTTTCAAGTTCTACAGAATCAATCGGTTTATCTACAAATAAATTTAGGTTAATAATTACATCTTTATGAATATTGATAAATTCATTATTATCAAAATAAATATCACAGTAGATTTTTTTAACTCTTATAGAACTTATCTTCATTCATTTATTTCTTTTTAGATTTTATTTCAGTTTCCACTGCTGGAACTTCTTCAGTTTTAGCAGCTTCTTCCTCAATCATACCAAGAGCCTTTTTAACCTGAATTTCTAGATCTTTCAACATTTCAGGATTTTCACTTAAACTATTTCTGAATTGTTCTCTGCCTTGGAATCTATCTTCACCAAAAGTAAACCAAGCTCCACCTTTTTTGATGATATTCTTATCAACACCAAGATCGATTAAATCACCAATTTTGCTGATACCTTCATTGTACATAATATCAAATTCAACCTGCTTAAACGGCGGGGCAACTTTGTTTTTAACTACCTTAACTTTTGTTCTGGCACCAAGAACGTCTTCGCCAACTTTTATTGCAGAGACTCTTCTAATGTCTAAACGAACTGATGAATAAAACTTAAGAGCATTACCTCCGGTTGTGGTTTCCGGATTTCCAAACATAACACCAATTTTGCTTCTCAACTGGTTGGTAAAAATAACACAAGTTTTTGATCTGCTTACAGCGCCGGTAATTTTTCTTAATGCTTGTGACATTAATCTTGCCTGAACACCCATTTGCGGATCACCCATATCCCCTTCAATTTCAGAACGAGGAACTAAAGCTGCAACTGAGTCAATTACAATAACATCTAATGCGTTACTTCTTACTAATGTATCAACAATTTCCAAAGCCTGCTCGCCATAATCAGGTTGAGACAAAAGAAGATTCTGCACATCAACACCAAGTCTTTTTGCGTACTGAGTATCGAGTGCATGTTCCGCATCAATAAAGGCTACAATTCCACCGGCTTTTTGTGCTTCAGCTAAAATGTGAAGACAAACTGTAGTTTTACCACTTGATTCAGGACCGAAGATTTCAATTATTCTTCCTCTCGGTACACCACCGATGCCAATTGCATAATCCAAAGAAACACTTCCGGTTGAAATTGCATCTACTTTAGCAATTACCCCATCTCCTAATTTCATAATGGAGCCTTTACCATAGGATTTTTCAATGTTGTGAATTGTATCTTCTAAAATTTTAAGGCGTTGTTCTTTATCAGCAGCCATCTTTCCTCCTTTTATATATTAAAACTTTTTAATTCGGCATAAACCGAACCACTTTTTTTCAAAAAACTTTCGTACAATTTAATTTGAAATGGAATAAAAACAAGCTCATTTAAATCTCCTTTTTTGAATTGATCAATTAATTCTTGAGGAAAATTGTTCTTTATTCTCAATAAAGTTAAATGAGGGTTAAATTTTCTCTTCTCTTTTTCAAAACCAATTTTATTTAATTTATCTTCTAAGATACTAACAAAACTGCTTAATGAATTATTCTCCTTAATTCCAATCCAAAGGATTGCAGGTAAGTTATTTCTGAAGAAGAAACCGAATTTTGTAAGTTCAATTTTAGAAAGCTTATTGTCTTTTATTACCTGTTCAATTACAGATTCTATTTCATTTATTTTATCAGATTCAACATCTCCTAAAAACTTTAATGTTAGATGAAGCTTTTCCTTTGGTTCCCATCTGTAAATATTTGTATTTACAATTCTATTTCTTTTCTCAATAATTGCATCTAAAATTTCAGAAGGAAATTCTAATGCAATAAAGAGTCTTTTAGTCATTTGGTATTCCAAGTAAAAATCTTCTTAACATTTCAAGTGCTGCTTGTGAAGTTCTATCTTTGTTTAGTAATCTATTATCACCAAATTTAAATTCTTTTGCTGTTACAACAGAATTATCACAAACTCCAATATAAACCAAACCGATTGGTTTATCTGCAGAACCTCCGCCCGGACCCATAATTCCGGTTACAGCAAGACCTAAATCCGTTCCGCTTACAGCCCTTATTCCTTCTGCCATTTGTTGTGCAACTTGCAGACTAACAGCACCAAATTCAGCAATAGCATCTTCACTTACATTTAAGTGTTCTACTTTTGCACCGTTGCTGTATGTAATTAAACCTCTTTCAAAAAATGCCGAACTGCCGGGAATATTAGTTAATCTATTTGAAATTAATCCCCCTGTACATGATTCAGCTACAGAAAGCTTCAATCCTCTATCAACAAGTAATTTTGCAATTACTTCTTCAAGTGAATCGTTATTTTTTCCGTACACATATCTGCCGACTAAACTTCTAATTTTCTGCTCAATTTCTAAAAGTTTATTTGAAGCTTCCTCTTCAGTTTTTCCTTTTGAAGTTATTCTCATTTTAACTCCAAACTGGTTTGGCAGAAATGCAAGTCTAGAGCCGTTAAGTAATTCGTCTATATCACCAAGTCTTTGATATAAAAAAGATTCCGGAATTCCGGTTGTGAGAAGATTTAATGTTTTGGAGGTCTCAACTTTTACAGAATTCAATTCACTTAAAGCAGGTATTACATTTTCCTCAAGCATATAGTGCATTTCAAAAGGAACTCCCGGCATTGCTACAAAAACTTTTCCTTCTTTTTCAATATAAATTCCGGGTGCGGTACCATTTGGATTTCTAATAGCTTTTGCAATTTTAGGAATGAGTGCCTGCTCTTCATTTATTTTTGTGATTTCTCTTCCTCGTTTAATGAATAATTCTTTTACATCGCTTAGAATCGATTCATTCATCACAAGTTCGGAATTGAAAAATTCAGAGATACATTTTTTGGTTACATCATCGTGTGTTGGACCTAATCCGCCTGTAACAATAATTACATCAGCTTTGCTGAAAGCTTCCTTGAATTCATCAATAATTATATTATGATCATCAGCTATAACCGTCGACTTGATAACTTGAACATCAATTTCAGTAAGTTTTTCACCTATAAAAGAGACATTAGTATTAACTGTTTGTCCAATTAATATCTCATCTCCTATTGTAATTAAATATGCTTTCATACATCCTTCATGTATCAATTAATAATATTGATTATTGCAGTCATTATTATGAGAGTATAAATTCCCGAAATAATATCATCTAACATAATTCCCCATCCCCCTTCTATTTTTTCAACTAAATTAGCCGGATAAGGTTTGAGAATATCAAGAATTCTCCAAATTATAAATGCAATCAGTACAAAATAAATTGTTTTTTTTATAAATAGTAATGAAATCCAAGTTCCTACAACTTCATCTAATGTAAATATTGAAGGATCTTTGCCATGTACTTTTTCGAATTTGCTTCCTAGTAAAACTCCTACTGCAATAAATAACGAAATTAAAATCATTAAAAGAAAAGGATTTTCAAATCCCGGAATCATAAATAACAGCATTGCGAGAAAACTTGTATATGTACCGGGCATTTTCGGTAAATATCCGGTATAGAAAAATGTACCTAATATTTTGTCAAATAAATTAAGCTTCACCTAAGAATAATTTCCTTATCATTTTTCTATTTTTAACTAAATATTGAATTCCAGTGTAAAGAGTAAAAATTGTTATCACCAGCATAATATAATAGATGATTTCTTGATTAAACAATAAATCAAATAACCAAGGATTCCAATTATAGACCGATTCAATCGTTCTTAAAGTATAAATGATCAACAAGTAATAAAGAAAAAACATTTGAATGAAAGTTTTCCATTGTGCTGATCGGCTAGTGGCAAAAGATTTCTTTTTTATTTCAGCATATATTCTTAATAAGGTAATTCCCATATCTCTAATAATTATAATAATCACCATCCAAAAAGGAATAACATCAATAACTACGAAACCATAGAAAGCAGTAAGAGTAAGAATTTTATCTGCTAGAGGATCAAGAAATTTTCCCCAATCGGTTATATAATTAAATTTGCGGGCAAGCCATCCGTCATACCAATCAGTAATTGCAGCAATAACAAAAATTACACTAGATATTTGGATCATAACCGGATCGTCTGATAGGAAAAAATATAAAAATATTGGAGTTAATATTATTCTTAATACAGTAAGTTGATTGGGAAGTACCATTTATTTAACTAACTCTTCAGATAGATTTCTTAATTGTTTGAATTCATAAATGCCCGTATTATGACCGTCTTTCCATGCTACTGCTAAGGCATAATGTCCGACAATATTCATACTTGTAACCGTTAATTGATCCAATGTAAAAATGGGAATGTAAGTAGAACTTTGTTCATCTTTTTCAGCTTGGCAAACGGCACAAGGACAATTTCTCCGCAATTTCATTAACTGGATTGTTCCTTCAAAATCATCATCCCATTTAATGTATAATTTTTCTTTATCATTAATTTTGATTTTAACAGGACTCATCTAAATCTCAATTCCGGTTAATTGTTTTAAAGCATCTTTGTATTTACTGCTGGTGTTTGCAATAACATCTTCAGGCAGATCTGGAGCCGGAGGCTGTTTATTAAAATTGATTGACAATAAATAATCTCTTACATACTGTTTATCGTAACTGTCCTGCGCTCTTCCCTTTTGGTAATTTTCCTTCGGCCAGAATCTGGAAGAATCCGGCGTTAATAATTCATCAATAAGAATTACTTTATTACCCAAAATACCAAATTCCATTTTGGTATCTGCAATTATAATTCCTTTTTCTATCGCATAATTATAAGCTTTATTATAAATAGCTAATGCAGTTTCTTCAAGAATATTATAGATTTTACTTCCAACCAAATCTTTGGCTTTATCTATTGTAATATTTAAATCATGTTCACCAATTTCAGCCTTTGTAGAAGGAGTAAAAATAGGTTCCGGAAGTCTTTCAGATTCAACCAATCCTGAAGGAAATTTTATCCCGCAAATTGATTGATATTTTTGATAATCATTCCAGCCGGTACCACTTAAGTAACCTCTTACAATACATTCAACAGGAATAAGTTCAGCTTTTTTAACCAGCATCGATCTGTTTTTGAGAATATCCATATAAGGATTGCATTCTTCAGGATATTCATCAACATTCATTGTAATAACATGATTATCAATTATGTCTGTAGTAAAATCAAACCAGAATTTAGAGATTTGAGTTAAGATTTCTCCTTTATGGGGAATACCTTGATTCATAATTACATCAAATGCAGAAAGTCTGTCTGAGGAAATCATTAAATAGTATTCACCTAAATCGTAAATATCCCTAACTTTGCCGCGCTTGAATAACTTTAATCCCTCAAAATTAGTTTGAAGAACTACGTTTTCCATTTTTATTCCCTTTTAAATTTGATACAGCAATATACTTTAGTGTTACTCATTATTCAACTTATGATTCGATCTTGCTTGATAAAAGAATAGCCTAAGTTTATATTTAACCTTCTTTTGAACTATAATTAATGAGGATTTATGTCAGATTCGAAAATACGACTTAAAGAATTCCCCCTTACCTTTTGGATTGCAAACACAATGGAAATTTTTGAAAGAATGGCATGGTATGGATTCTTTGCTGTTTCTTCTCTTTATATTACCGGAGCTGTAGAAGATGGCGGATTAGGATTTAGTGATGAAGACAGAGGTGTGCTTCAAGGTGTTGTAACTTTTTTCCTTTATTTATTTCCCGTTGTAACCGGTGCTCTTGCTGATAGGTACGGTTTTAAGAAAATGCTTTTCTCTGCTTTTGTTGTTTTAGTTCCCGCTTATTATTTAATGGGGCAATTAAAAACATTCCCAACTTTCTTTTTTGCTTTTATGCTTGTAGCACTTGGAGCAGCAATGTTCAAACCGGTAATTATCGGTACTATTGCAAAAGTAACTAATGATAAAACTTCTTCACTCGGATTTGGAATTTTTTATATGATGGTTAATATCGGCGGATTTATTGGTCCGGTAATAGCAGGTATTGTTCGCGCAATTTCTTGGGAATATGTTTTTATTGCTTCAGCCGGTTGGATTGCAGTTAACTTTATTTTTGTAACTATATTTTATAAAGAACCTACTTCGGAAAGTAAATCTGCTAATCCCCGTTCTCTTAAAAAAGTAATGAATGACATGGTTGAAGTTTTAGGAAACGGCAGATTTTTCCTTTTCATCTTCGGTCTGTTATTTGTATTAGTTATGGGATCGAAATTCACTTCTGATGGGACATTAACCTGGAATGATATTATTATTTTTACTGCTATTTGGTCTTTTGTAAATGTTGGTTATGATTTCTTAATTAAAAAATCTGCTGATAAAAATTCACCGTGGTACTTACAGCCGATGAAAATTGGTGACTGGAGATTTGGTTTATTCCTACTTCTAATGAGTGGTTTCTGGACTTCATTCAATCAAATATTTTATACACTTCCTCTTCATATTAGAGATTTCACTGATACTTCAGACATAATGAATTTATTCACATCAATTTTAAATGGTGTAGGCCTTACCACTTGGGCTAATTCATTAAGTGACGGAATGGTTAATGCCGGGCAAGTTAATCCAGAATATCTTATTAATATTAATGCCGGCGGTATTATTTTCTTTCAAGTATTAGTTTCTTATTTAGTTACAAGATTAAAACCATTTACAACAATTTTTTACGGAGTTTTAATTACTGTAGTCAGCTTTTCAATCTTGGTTTTTGGCGATACAGGATATATTGTTGTAGCGGGAATTTTGGTTTTCTCATTCGGTGAAATGATGGCAAGTCCAAAATCCAAAGAATATACCGGTAAAATTGCACCTCCGGATAAAGTTGCTTTATATATGGGATACTTCTACTGGTGTGTTGCTCTTGGCAACTTATTCGGTGGAATTTTGTCCGGACAGCTTTACGGATTGTTTGCAAGAGATATGCAGCGTCCCGATTTAATGTGGATGATTTTTGCTCTAATCGGTTTAGGAACTGCCGTATTAGTCTATTTTTACGATAAATTTGTGATTAAGAAAACTGCAAAAGCAAACTGAGTTTTCTATATAAATGAGCTAAATAAAAAATGAAAAAAAATATTGTTTTTACAGCTGTTGTAGTATTATTTGCCTCAGCATTTGTTCCTCTTGCTAAGCTGGGTGATTCAGTAATTACAATATTCCCGGTTTATGATAATTTTACAATTTGGAATGGACTCTGGGAATGGCGTGATATTTCAGCGTTTGCTGTTACTTATCCGGTTATGCTTATTTTGATATTAGTTTTTGCAGTAAAGGAAAAATCTAATGTTATAAAGCCATTAACCGGAATTTTATTTGTATTGGTTTTCTTTATTCTCGTTTCCGTTTTAATGACCAGTACAAAAGTTGATGGATTTGAAGATTTAACTTTTTCATTCGGTTATGGATGGATTGTAATATTTTTGGGTTTTGGATTACTTTTATTAGGTTTATTTAAAAAGAGTGAAATTTGATTGTCATAATTCATCCGATGACTTTAAGTCATCGGATGAATGAATCAGAAAGTTAAAAAGAGATAATTAATTTGGAAGTTTTTTATTAAGTACGTATTTTGGTACTTAATAATGGAGGTGTTATGATTGCAGCAAACTATACAGAATTCAGGAATGGATTAAAAAAGTTCTTAAATGAAGTTGAATTGAATAACGAAACATTACTTATTAAAAGAAATTCCGGCGGAGGTGCCGTGATGATTTCCTTAAAAGAATATAATTCAATGATGGAAACTATGCATTTGCTAAGTACTAAAGCTAATGCAGATAAATTATATAATTCTATACGTGAAATGGAAAATGGGAATTCTTCTGAACAAGAATTAATTGAGAAATGAGAATTATTTTTTCAAACACTTCTTGGGAAGATTATCTTTATTGGCAGAAACAGGATAAAAATATTTTAAGAAAAATAAATTCTTTGATAAAAGAAATCCAAAGAACACCATTTGACGGAAGCGGTAAGCCTGAAGCGCTAAAATTTGATTTAAAAGGTCTATGGTCTCGTAGAATTGATAGAGAACATAGATTAGTTTATTCAATTAGAGAAAATGATTTATTAATATATGGTTGTAGGTTTCATTATGATAGATAAATGAATTCATTAATCATTCAAATCTAAAACCATATCTCCAACGGGCCAGCGTGGTCTTAGGTTTAATGTATCGGGATAATAAATAAAACGTTCAGCAAACTTAAAAGGCTCTGCATTTCCAAAACTGTAAACTGAATTACTATCCGAATCTTC
Organism: Ignavibacteriota bacterium; assembly: GCA_002698995.1. Classification (GTDB taxonomy): domain Bacteria; phylum Bacteroidota; class Ignavibacteria; order Ignavibacteriales; family Melioribacteraceae. The sequence continues at coordinate 305,243 of PAAX01000019.1, forward strand.
AAACGCCCAAGCCAAGTATTTACCGGGAATCACTCTCTCAATATTAAAACTTCCCTCTTCTGCTTTTTGCTGATAAACATTTTTTACAGCTTTCTTTTCTGCAGTAATAAGAACTACATAAGTATTATGTTCACCTGAATAATTTACTTTACCTGATACACCGGAGAAATCAAGATCATTTATTGTTTTCACTTTGTAAGTAAAAACAGAATCTAATTTATTTCCAGCAATATCAATAAGGTAGTTTGAGTTTACTTCTAGAGAATATTCTTTTTTGGGTTCCAGTTTACTTTTTATATCAATATTAAATTCCGCATCGTTAATCTTTGAGACAATTACTTCCAGCTTATTTTTTCTTGAATCATAAAAAGAAACACTTCTTTTAATATTTTCTAAACTTACTCCGTCATCCAATAACAGTGTCAATCTTGGATTTACGAAATCAATTTGATCATCTTTGAATTGCTTTTTTACATCTAGAATTTTTACAAAGTTGGTATCCTTCAATTCATTATAAACAAAGGAAGTTATTTCTTCAGCAGATTCATTCTCAGCATAATCAATAAGGTTTGAAGAATGAAGAAAATAATTTCCATCCTCATTTAATGTATCTAAAAATGCAATTAATAATTGTCCGGTTTTACTTTTTCCTTTATAAATAAAATTTGGTGTTTGAGAGATTCCAGTTGATGAATCAACAATAGTAAAATTCTCAATAAATAATTTAGAAGTATCAACCGGTTCACTTAATTCTAAAAAGAGATGATGCTGATCCGTCATCGTTATATTTTGTACTGAAGGTTTTGTGGTATCTTCAATTGTCAATTTGAATTTTAGATTTGCAAAAACCGAATCAGTTTCAGTTATCTCAATATCTTTAGTTGTTGTGCCGAAGTAATCATCTTCTCTATTATAAAGCCGGTCTTTGAAGTTATCTTTAATAGCTAAGAGTCTGTACTTAGCATTCACCAAACCAAGCAACTGGAAAGTACCATCTTTACTAACTTGAGAAATATAATCCGGTTTTGTCTTTAATGGATTGAACTCAATTGAATCGATAAGTTTATAAGCATATATTGAAGTCCCTAATAAATCATCTGCAAAAACTTTTCCTGTAATCAATCCATTATCAATTTTGCTTCCGGTTGAAAAAGCAATTGTTATTGTGTTTTCTAGATTATTACCGTTGTTTAAATCTTTAACATCGGTTCCAACAGTTACAATATAAGTTGTGTTAGGTTTTAGAGAATCCTTTTCAAAATAAATTGTAAGATCAGTTCCGCTCCAGTCGTAATCAAGCTCTCCTTCAATTGTGGGAGAAATAAATATTGCTTCCTTTACACTTCTTTTATCAACATACTCTGAAAAACTGATTTGTATATAATCTTCATTGAAATTTGTCTGACCATTTAAAGGGGAAGTTTCAAATACTTCGGGAGGAATTCTATCAACATCGCCTCCGGTAGGCGGCTGTTGATTGGCACATTTATAAACCAAAAATAAAACTACAACTACTAAAATAAACTTTGTGAATTTTTTCATCTGTTTGATGACCGCCAGTTTCTATAATCATTTACATTTTGAAGATGACCTGAGTATGAATTTGAGAACTTATGTCCCCCAGTTCCATCTGCAACAAAATAAAAATAGTTATGATTTTCAGGATATAATGCCGCAAGAACTGCATCTTTACCGGGATTATTAATCGGAGACGGCGGTAAGCCTTTATTTTTATAAGTATTATAAGGGGATTGAATTTCCAAATCCTTAAATAAAATTCTGTTATATTTTTTTCTGTTTCTTATTAAATACTGCACAGTAGGATCGGCTTGAAGCATCCATCCTTTATTTAATCTATTATGATATACACCGGAAATTGTTCTAAATTCACTTACGATATTTGCTTCACCGTCAATAATTGAGGCTAAAGTAAGCACTTCCTTTTTATTCATTCCCAACTGATTCATTCTTTCTTTTACTTCATCTGTAAAAACTTTATTCATCTCTCTAACTAATTTTGAAATAATTTCTTCTTCAGAAGAATTTGTATAGAAATAATATGTTTCCGGAAGTAAATAACCTTCAGCAGTAAAATTATCAATATCAAGTTTCTTTAAGAAATTTTTGTCGTAACTCAATTCCATAAATCTTGTTGAATCAATTCCGAGTTCTCTTTTTAACAGACCGGCTAGTTTATGCTGCCAAATACCTTCGGGAATAGTTATTAATTTCTGCTTTCCGGGACTTCCTTCAATCAACAGTTCTAGAAGATCTAAATAAGTCAATCCGTTATCAATTTTGTATCTGCCCGCTTTAATTTTTTTATCTGCTCCATAAATAAATGCGGCAATTTTAAGATTGGCTTTTGAATTGATAATTCCTTTTGAATAAAGAGAATCAACAACAATACTAAATGTATCCCCATCTTTAACTTCAAAATTGATTGGAGTACTATTTTTATAATAATTTGGTGTGTAAAAAGTAAAGAGCATAATACCAAGCACAAAACCGAAAAATGTGCTTATGATATAAATTTCCCTTGTTGTTAAAATCTTCTTTATTTCGCCGATCATATATAAATTTTGTTTTTGATAAGTGACAAATATAAGGATTAATTACTTTTTTGATTGTTCATTTTTATTGGTATGATTCAAATAAATCTTCAGGTAATGCTGGAAATGCATTTTCACTAAATGAAAATCTTTTACCCGAATTGTAAACTTGAAGTCCGCGCAAAGCTATCATTGCAGCATTATCCCCGCAATATTCTAAATCCGGAATTACTAATTTTTTCTTGTACTTGTTTGAGATTTCAACAAAAGAATTTCTTATAGCTCTATTTGCAGCAACTCCGCCAACCAAAGAAAGGGATTTAATATCAAAAGTTTTTATTGCTTTAACTACTTTTTGAGATAATGCTTTCACCACAGCATTCTGAAATGAAGCTGCTAAATTTGGTAAATCATGTTCAGGAATTTGGAAATCATCGTAATTGCTTTCTAAATGTCTTAACACCGCTGTCTTTAATCCACTGAATGAAAAATCAAACTTTCCTTTTAACTGAGCAATAGGAAATTCAATTGAATTTGGATCACCCGATTCTGCAAATTTTTGTATCATAGGACCACCGGGATAACCTAAACCAATCATTTTTGATACTTTATCAAATGCTTCCCCGGCTGCATCATCAACAGTTGAACCGAGTTTAACTATTTGAGTGTAGCTTTTAACCAGTAACAATAGTGTATGTCCCCCGGAAACAACAAGACATAACATTGGAAACTCAGGTTTTTCATCCATCAAGAAAGGAGAAAAAATATGTCCTTCAATGTGATTAACCGGAACAAATTCTTTTTTAAGTGAATAAGCTAATCCTTTTGCGTAAGTAAGTCCAACAAGTAAAGCTCCAATTAAACCTGGACCGGCAGTAGCCGCAATTAAATCTACATCATTAATAGAAATTTTTGATTCTTCCAAAGCTTGTTTTACAAGAGGCTGAACCATTTGGAGATGAGCTCTGCTGGAGAGTTCGGGAACAACACCGCCGTACTTTTTATGAAAATCTTGAGAAGCTATTAAATTACTTAACAGCTTCTCATTTTTAATTACTGCAACCGAAGTTTCATCGCAAGAGCTTTCAATTCCTAAAACAATCATTTTAATGAAAAGATACTTTTTGTAATATACCAGGCAACCTGAGGATTTTCCTGCAGTCTTCTAATTGAATATGCATACCAATGTTCTCCCCAAGGAACGTAAATTCTAATTCTATGTCCATCTGCATTAATCTTATCTCTTAAATGTTCGGTAACGCCATAAAGCATTTGGAATTCATATTTATCCTTAGGAAGTTTTTTCTCTTCAATTAATCTGTAGGATTCTTTAATAAGATAATCGTCATGAGTAGCAATGCCGACATAATTACCGTCACTAAGCATTTGATCTAAAATTTTAACAAAATTTTCTCTTACTTCCTGTCTTCCTTTATAAGCCAAATGTTCTGGCTCAACATAAATACCTTTACACAATCTGTAATTAACACCTTCTTTATTCAATTTCACAATATCATCATAAGTTCTTCTTAAATATGCCTGAACAACGACACCAACATTATCATACTTTTCTCTAATTCTTTTTAGAATATTAAAAGTGCTGTCGGTATAAGGAGTATCTTCCATATCAATACGAATAAAGTTGTTATATTCCTTTGCTTTTTTAACAATCTCTTCAATTTGATTATAGCAGAATTCCTTATCAAGGTTTAATCCCAATGAAGTTGGTTTGATAGAAACATTAGCATCAAGATTATACTTTTTGATAACATCAAGCATATCAAAGCAGTGTTTTTTAGTCTCTTCAGCTTCCGATTTTTTAGTAATAGATTCCCCTAAAACATCCATAGTTGCCATAATGCCTTTTGAATTCAACTCTTGAACAACTCTTATCGCATCTTCTAATTTTGGACCGGCTACATATTTTTTAGCAAAAATATAAACTACTTGCTGCGGAAGGATTTTTACGAATTGCACAATAAATTTGTTAATAGGATTCAAATATCACCTCAAGAAAAATTTCAATCTCAAACTTACATAATTTTATGATAACTCAACAAAAAATAGAGAAGTTTTTGTAGCAGCTATTATCTTAAACGAAATGTTTAGGGAAAACCTTGATAATGTGCGAACGTGACAAACCTGAAATATTACTGTTATTATTGTAGGGACAACTCATGAGTTGTCCCTACATTGGAATTGATAGTTATTAAACATTTTCATTTGCAGGGGACGATCCATCGCGGCGGATTTTATCTCCTACATTGCATCAATGCAAACCTCCGAGGTTTTCCCCGAAGCGAGTCCTTTGGACGAAATCTTGGAGGTTTTAAAGTGAAGTTCAGTGATATTCTATCTTTTAATATTCCGGCCTGCCTTATCGGCAAGACAGGTAGACCTGCAAGAACCGGAATGACGTGGGAAAATTTGCTTGTGTCATACTGGTTTCAGTTTTGCTGAATTCCGGTATATTATTATTTTTTTTCTCATTAAGAATTATGATTTTGAAATAATTAACACATTCATACGGGTTTTTTATTGTAAAGCTTATGTCTTGAGTCTAGCAGTCTTAAGTCTACTTAATTAATAACAATTTCTTTGTTGATACAAACCCGGTTGATGTTTGAAGTCTATAGAAATAGACGCCACTTGCTAAATTAATTGCATTAAATTCAACTTCATATCTTCCAGCAGTTTTCTGTTCATTAACCAATGTTGCCACTTCTCTTCCGAGAACATCGTAAACTTGTAATGTTACATTCTGCATTTGAGACGTTGCATGCAACGTCTCTACTTTAGGTATAGTGTATTCTATTGTGGTTGTGGGATTAAACGGGTTTGGGTAATTCTGAGACAAATTAAACTGTAATGGTAAATTATCTTCATCCCTTTTAACACTTACAGGAATATCAGCAAAGTTTTTGTTGTAGCTCGATATTATTTCATTAACATATTCTTTGCCAATAGTTACTGAATTATTTGATGTTGTTCCTCTGGCTAAAACCATTGCTCCTAAAACTATTTTTGGTTTTCCTACCTCTAAATCAAATTTACCTGTTGTTACCATCATTCGTTGGTCGAATCCAACAGTATTTATCCAGCCGGTTTGGCTTTCAGGATCACCCCAATACATATATTTAAATGGGAATAAATTTGAATCAGCCCCTAACTCTGAACCATTACCAAATCCCCAAGATGAAATATGAAGAGAATCCCCCTTATGACTTTTTCCTCCAAATTGATAATACCTTAATTCAGTAGGATCATCTGGATCACCTATGCTAGGTGTTGATTTCATATATTGCATAATAGAATTAGTAATTAAATTCAATGCTCCCGGATAAAAATCTTCTCCTAATAATTCTCCATGTTTTACATAAGCAGTATCTAACGGTAAATCTATTCCTTCATCATAATTACCATTTCCGTTAATATCATTGTAGCTATTTCCTTTCCAGTATATCGGTGGTCCTTCAAGTATTGTTACAAATGATTCAGGTGCATCTGCTCCATATTCGTCATCTTCCTCTTTATTGTATATAAATCCGCTTCTACCCTTTATGAATGACCCAACTAAATCATCATTATAATTTCCTAAATCTGTATCCTGAGTAAATGAAAAATAGACATCCTCCAATTTATCATCTATAAGTCCTGTGTTTTCTATTTCATATCTAATAAAAATCGTATTGTTAAAAGCATCACTTGATCCGTTGCTTGATGTAAAACAAGTTACTCTTATTTCTATTCCTTGTGGGTCAACTTTAAATCTTCTCTCTTCTTTTGGAACTCCGTCATTAATTACAAACCAGAAGGTTTCATTCCCTATTAAATCGGGCTTATCTTCATCAATATCCCACTTACCATTGTTATTTTTATCAACAGGATTATAAACTCCGTCATTATCACCATCATAAAATTTTGCACCGAGTTCAACTGCTGTTTTCCACTCTATCCAGCTTTCTCCAAAATCTTTATCGCTTTTCTTCAGTTTATAAATCTTGAGCTTTGCATCTGCAGGGTCTTCTCCAACTTTACCAGGTAGATAATCGAATATTCGTGAAGCAGTTAGGAAACCATTTGCCCAAAGAGTATCATTTGAATAACCGCTTAAATAACTACCTCCGGCAAATAGAAAAGTAATATCATCATAGTAACCATATGCATACTCATCTGCATTCGGAAGTTTTACATCACCAATAGAACCATTATTTCCTATTGCAACTTTCAGCCTTCCTTTGTCTATTAATAATGCATCGGTTTCGTTATGTGAAACTAAATTAACTTTTTCAATTTGACTAAAAAGTGTACCAATAAGTAATATAAATGAGAGAATTATTTTCATTTTTACCCACCTTTTATTTTTATAGAAACAATTTATAAATATACAAAATGCATTAAATTATCAATATATATTTATTAATCTATATTGATTTATAATATTTTGATTGAGTAAAAATGGGAGGTGTATATCATACTAAAGGACGTTAAAAGTTATTAATAGTCCTTATATTAAATGAAAAGTATTAATTTAGAAAAAAATATAAATTATTTTTACTTTGTCAATGAATTGAAAAGAATCAGAAAAAAATTACATTTCTTAATTAATTCATCTTGAGTGTCGTTATTTTCAATTACAAAATCGGCTAATTCTTTTTTCTTTTCTTCTGAAAGCTGCTTTTCCATTCTAGCAGAAACTTCAGATTCAGAAGTTTTATCTCTTTCCATAATTCTTTTAATTCTTATTGATTTATCAGCAGTTACAAGAACAACATAATCAAAGAACTGAGCCATATCGGCTTCATAAATAAGAGCTGCTTCACAAAAAACCAGATCTTTTTTCTGAAGTTCTTTATTCATTAATTTGTTTATTCTATCAATTGTAGGGGGATGAAGAATTGAGTTTATAATAGACAAGTTTTCATCGGAGTTGAATATTTTTTGTGCAATATATTTTTTATTCGGAGTTCCGTCATTGTGATATGATTCTTTACCGAAATATTTTTCAATTAATTCCTTTACAGATACATCTTTTTCAAGAATTGACTTTGAAATATCATCCGCTTTAAGAACAGTAAAACCTTTCTGAATAAAGAAATCAGCAAATAATGATTTACCTGAACCAATTCCGCCGGTAACAGCAATTTTAATCTTTTTTGACATTCTTAAAAATTTTCCTTTGAGTAAAAGTATGAAATTTTATTTTGTACATCATCATACGTAACCATTTCTTTATCTCTATTTTCATGAAAATAGCTTAATAAACCGAAATCCCCGCCGCTGAACATTGAATGCACGGTTATCAATCCAATAAAAGACCAAACCAAGGTTCCACTGATAAAAAATAAGATGATTATTGAAATAAATGTTATTGTAACAACCGGAGCAAGAGCAATAATTTGAAAGTCTTTATAATCTGCTACAAATTTATCAGCAGCAGCAAAAAAAACAAAATTCTTAATATCAGAACCAAATGAAATAGTTTTGGCACCGACTAATTTATATGCTAGAGCATGAATTAATTCATGAATTGGAATTAATAGAAATGCCCCGGTAATTCCAAAAGCAAAAAAAGAGATAATTGCAGAATCGAATGAATGGTTAATATAATCAATAATAATTCTGATTATAAAAAATAAAAAAGGAATTATTACCAGCAGATTATAAGAAATAGTGTAAAAATTAAACTTTTTTAAATAAGGACGAATAAATGCTGGAATCTGATCATGCCGCAATTCATCAATTTTAATAAACTTATTTTTTTCTAAATCATTAAAAGAAATATTCATTTTATCTTTCTAGGGAAATAAAAAAAGTCAGTCTGAATTTAATCAAACTGACTTTATCTAAAAAATAAATAAAACAAAAAGAATGCTTATTTAGCGTAAGAAATTTTTCTAACTTCGCGAATAACTGTGACTTTTATTTGTCCCGGATATTCCATTTCTTCTTGAATTTTCTGTGCTATATCATAAGCAAGCTGATCTGAAATTATATCATCAACTTTATCAGGTTCTACAATAACTCTAACTTCTCTACCGGCTTGAATTGCATAAGTTTTAGCAACTCCTTCAAAAGTTTTAGCAAGATTTTCTAAATTTTCTAATCTCTTAACATAACTTTCGAGAGGTTCTCTTCTTGCGCCGGGTCTTGCACCACTAATAGCATCTGCAGCCTGAACCATTGCAGCAATCGGATGTTCCATTTCAATATCTTCGTGGTGAGAACCAACAGCATTAACAACAATCGGATGCTCTTTGTATTTCTTAGTTAAATCATAACCAAGAAGTGCGTGGGGACCTTCAAAACTCTTATCAAGAGTTTTACCGATATCATGCATTAATCCGGCACGTTTAGCCATCATAACATCAAAGCCAAGTTCGGAAGCCATAATTCCGCACATATGAGCAACTTCAATACTGTGTTGAAGCAGATTTTGTCCGTAACTTGAACGATATTTCATTCTACCGATATACTTAGTTAATTCTGCATGAACGCCATGAATACCAAGATGGATTAAGGTATTTTCACCCTCTTTTTGAATTTCTTCTTCAAGTTCAGATTCTACTTTTTGAACTACCTCTTCAATTCTAGCAGGGTGAATTCTTCCGTCGGAGATCAATCTTTCCAAAGAAATTCTAGCAACTTCTCTTCTAAATTGATCAAAAGCTGAAAGGATAACAGCTTCGGGAGTATCATCAACAATAACATCAACACCGGTAGCAGCTTCAAAGGCACGGATATTTCTACCTTCTCTACCAATAATTCTTCCTTTCATTTCATCATTCTGAATTTGAACAACAGAAACAGTTGTCTCTACAGAATGATCAACAGCCGTTCTTTGAATTGCCTGAACGATAACTTTTTGAGCTTCTTTTTTAGCTTCAGCTTTAGCTTGATCGCGGACTTCCTTAACATGCTGAGCTGCATCTGTTTTAGCTTTGTTAATCATATTTTCCATTAACATTTTTTTAGCTTCTTCAGATGTAAGTCCGGCTGTTTTCTCTAATCTTACATTCTGTTCAACAATAAGCTTATCAAGTTCAACTTGTTTTTTCTTTAGTTCTTCAGATTTTACTTCAATCTGTTTTTCAAGAACTTTGAAATCCTTTTCTTTTTGGTTAACAAGTTCAACTTTCTTTTCAATATTTTCCTCTCTTTGAGAGAGTTGTTTTTCATAATTTTGAAGTTTTTGACGTTTATTATTTACTTCATTATCAAATTCTTGCTTCTTTTTAAGCCATTCGTCTTTAACTTCTAAAAGTTTTTCTCTTTTGATGTTTTTTGATTCTTTTTCAGCATCTTCAATAATTCTATTAGCATTCTCTTTTGCACTGTCAATTGTATTTTTAGTAATTTTGGAATTAAGAGCCCAACCTAAATAAAACATTAACGCTGCAATTAATAGAGCGGCACCAACAATAATTAACAAGTCCAATTGCATTTTCTATAATCCTCCATAAAAACAATAAATAAAAGTGCCGGCTGCCAGTGCTAAAACATAGAAGAACCTTCTCTTTTAACCGATAATGTGGGAAACTGCCCAACGCTTTTTACTTCCATCGACCGCCGTAGCGATTCCCCCGAAAGGTAACCAAGGCCTGTAATACACGCTGCAAGTCAATAACCCTAATGGTTTAACTTATAGTTCTTCATTTAATTAGACTGACAGCTTAGGCAAAACTTATGATGGTGTTGCAGATATGTTAGACTCGTTCAAAAGAAGCTTAATTTTTTTAATTTTATCTGTAGCCTGAATACTAAATTCTCTGTATTTATTTTTTTCAACAAATAGGTCGTATGCAATATTTAATGCAGCAATAATTGCAACTGTATCTTTAGGTTGATCCGGTAATTCATTTCTTGTTTCACTCATAACATCATTAACATACTTCGCTAATTCTGTAGCTACTTCTTCATCTTCAACAAGCAATGAATATTCTTTATCAAATATTTTTAATTTCAGCTTCTTTTTTTCAGTCATTTATCTTTAGCCATCATACAAACAATAAATTAAGAGCGAAGATGATTATCCAGTTTTGAAATCAAATCGCTAATTTTTTCTTTTAAGTTCTCCTTCTCCTCCTCACTTATAGAATCTTCGGAAAATAATCCGTCACTATAAGAAGATTTGCTTTTTAATTTCGATTCTAATTCCTCTATTTTCATTTTAAGAATCGAATTTTCGTCTTCCAGCTTTTTTAAGTTTTTTAATAATTCTTTTGTCTGAGCAGATGAATCATCAGCCTTTTGAACAAGAACATAAATTTGTTTTTCTAATGAATTTAATTCATCCATAAAAAAATTATATTTCGAATTATCAGCCAAACATTACCCTCTTAATGATGCATTAAATTCTTTTTTCACTGCTTCAATAGCATTCCAAAATTCTTTTTCAACTTCTTCTTCGGTTAAGGTTCTTTGTTCATCAAAATATTCAAGTTCAAAAGCCAAGCTTTTTTTGCCTTTACCTAAACTATCACTTTCAAAAATATCGAATAACTTTACATTTTTCAATAACTTAGAATTGTTCTTTTCAATTACATTAATTATTGTTTCAGAATCATTATCTTTATCAACAACTACTGCAAAATCTCTTTTAACTTTAGGATATTTCAGCAATTGATTAAAAGATTTCTCCGATTTATTAATTTTTTTCAGTTTAGTGATATTAAAGTCAAAAACAAAAACATCCTGCTTAATATCAAAGTTCTTTAAGTAACTGTTTTTAAGTTTTCCACCTTTACCAACAATCTCTTCAAAGAACATTTTAGCAAAATTATACTCAAAGTATAAATTTTCTTCCTGATAATAGGAATCGATAATTTGATTGTCAAGAGAAATTTCTTTTATGTAAGCATTAACTATTCCCTTCAAATCGTAGAAATCATACTTCCTTGCATCGCCGTACCATTCTTTATCCTGACAATTACCGGTAATTGCAATCAATAGATGTTCTTCTTCTGTAAAATCTTCGAACGAATTAAGCTCTTCATTTATCTTAGTAAAAATCCTTCCAATTTCAAATAAAGCCAGATCATTCTCTTTTACTTTTATGTTTTTTGAAATTGACTGAAGCATTCCGGTCAATAATGAAGTTCTCAAGTTTGACATTTCATAACTTTGCGGACTTAAAACCGGAATCGATTTTCCGTGTTCATCAGCAAGTTCTTGATTCAATAATGAGTTGGTAATAATTTCATTCAATCCCAATCCAACAAGAATATTTCTGGAATTATCAGCAAATTCGTATTCATTTACTTTTGCATCAAGAGTTACGGATACTTTGTTGAATAAAGGAATATTATCATAACCATAAACGCGAATAACTTCTTCTATTAAATCTATTTCTCTTTCGATATCATGCCTAAACGGCGGAACTTCAACCAGTAATTTTTCATCTGATTTTTCAAGAATAGTAAATCCTAAATTTGTCATTATAGATTCCACTCTTGATTTATCAATATCAAAACCAAGTACAAGTGAAATTCTTTTATGTCTTAATTCAATTTTCGTTGATAAAATCTTATTAGGGTAAGCATCAATAAATCCTTTTGCTATTTTACCACCGGCAACTTCTGCAATTAATTGAGCAGCTCGTTCAGCAGCAAAAAGGGTTAAGTCCGGATTTGTACCTCTTTCAAATCTATATGAAGCATCAGTAGATAAGCCCAATTGTTTTGATGTTTTTCTAACGGCAGAAGGTCTGAAATAAGCACTTTCAATAAGCACATCAAGAGTAGTTTCAGTAACTTCTGAATTTTCTCCCCCCATAACACCGGCAATTGCAACCGGTTTTTCACCATCCCAAATTAGAAGATCATCATTATTAAGATTTCTTTCTTTGCTGTCGAGGGTAGTAAATTTCTTTATTTCATTACCAGCACTTTTAACGACAATTTTATTTCCAGCTAATTTCTTAAGATCAAAAGCATGCAGAGGCTGACCCAATTCATTTAGAATATAATTTGTAACATCAACTACATTATTAATTGGTCTGGAGCCAACAGCAATCAATTTCTGCTTAAGCCAATCGGGGGATTCTTGAATTTTAATTCCGGTAACCACTTTTGCAGAGTATCTAGGACAGTCAACTGAATTTTCAATCTCAATCGAACCCAGTTTATTTATATCATCCCCTTCTTCATTCAATTCAATTTTAGGGAGTTTTGATTCTCTATCAAGAATTGCAGCTAAATCTCTAGCGATACCATAATGAGAAAGTGCTTCACTTCTATTTGGAGTGATAGAAATTTCCATTACAACATCATCCAATCCCAATGCTTTAGAAAGCTTTGTACCTTCTTGTAAACCGGGATCTAAAACCATAATTCCTGAATGATCTTCCCCTAAACCGAGTTCATCCTCAGCGCAGATCATCCCTTCAGAAACTTCCCCACGAATTTTAGCTTTCTTAATTTCAAAATTACCATTTGGAATTATAGCACCTACCTTAGCAAAAGGAACTTTTTGTCCGGCATCCACATTAGGGGCACCGCAGACAACATTATAATCTTTTTCACCGTCATTTACCAAACAGACAGAAAGCTTATCTGCATTTGGATGTTTCTTTCGTTCCTTAACAAACCCGACAACCATATTTTCAAATCTTTTACCGTAATCTGTAACCTCTTCAACTTCAAGCCCGGCATTAGTAATATACTCAACTATTTGATCGGTTGATAAGTCATCAATCTCTATATAATTTTTTAACCAATTTATTGATATTAACAATTTCTCATCTCCAAATTAAAACTGTGTAAGGAATCTTTTATCATTATCAAAGAAATGTCTAATGTCATCAATACCATATTTACGCATCGCAGTTCTTTCAACTCCCATACCAAAAGCATAACCGGTATATTTTTCGGAATCGATTCCGCAATTTTCCAAAACATTAGGATCAACCATACCGCAACCCATTATTTCCATCCATCTCCCCTCTTTACCTTCGGGAACCCACCAAATATCAACTTCTGCACTTGGTTCTGTAAACGGGAAGAAGCTGGGTCTGAATCTATATTTTATATCATTACCAAAGAACTGTTTTAAGAAAGCAACAATTGTCCCTTTCAGTTCGGCAAAAGTAACTCCTTCGTCAACATAAAGCCCTTCTACTTGATGGAATAAACAATAACTCTTCATACTAACAGCTTCATTTCTATAAACTTTTCCGGGCATAATTGCTCTAATCGGAGGTTTCTGTTCGTTCATTAATCTAACCTGCACAGGAGAAGTATGAGTACGAAGCAGAAATTTATCATTCACAAAAAATGTATCCTGCATATCTCTAGCCGGGTGATCATCGGGAAAGTTAAGTGCTTCAAAATTATTATAATCACTTTCCAATTCCGGACCTTCATGAACTGAAAAACCGAGCTGAATAAAAATCGATTTCATTTCATCTAAAGTCTGTGTAAGAATATGTTTAGTTCCAACGACCTTTTCTCTTCCGGGTAAAGTTAGATCAATATAGTTTTCAAAACTTTTGTTATCGGCTTCAAGAATAGTTTTCAATTCATTAAAAGCATCTTGAACTTCATTTTTGACTTTATTGATAACCTGTCCAAACTTAGGTTTCTCTTCTTTAGAGAGTTCTCTAAATTCATCAAAAAGTTTTGTTACTAGTCCGTTTTTACTTAAGTATTTGATTCTAAATTCTTCTAATGAAGCAAGTTCTTTGATATTCTTGATTTCTTCAAAAAAGTTATTCTTTATTTCATCAATTTTCTGTTGCATAACTCTATACTTGTTGATTAATGGATATCTTTTTTTAGTACTGAGTACTGAGTATTTAGTAGTGAGTATTTTTAATATAAGATTTCTCCCTTCGGTCGAAATGACAGTACCAGCGCAAACTTAATACTTTTACTCAATACTCAATACTGTGCACTCATTACTTTTTAGCAGTGAGTAAAATCTGTTTTTAGATTTCTCCCTTCTCCTGAAGGCGAGGTTGAAATGACAATGTTATAATTTACTCAATACTATGTACTAACTACTAAATACTGTAAACTAAATAATGCTTTAAAACAAAAAAGGCTGAGAAAGTTACGTTTGCCCTTAAGTAAAAATTCAGTTATTAAAAATAGGGAAAACTAATAAACTTATCTTCAGCCAAAAAAATTAATTCATTACAAATTTTACAACTTCAGCAAAAGCTTGTGGATTTTCAACAGCCATACTAGCAAGTACTTTTCTGTTAATATCAACACCTTTAGCTTTCATTGCGTGAATTAATCTGCTGTAAGTAGTACCATTTAATCTGGCAGCAGCATTAATTCTGATAATCCACAAAGATCTGTATTCTCTTTTCTTAAGTTTACGATCGTTATAAGCATGCGATAACCCTTTTTCGACGGCATTTTTAGCAATGGTTAAAACATTCTTTTTATTACCCCAGTAGCCTTTGGCTCTTTTAAGGATTTTTTTTCTTCTTGCTTTAGAAGCAACATGATTTACTGAACGTGGCATTTTCTTATTCCTCTTCTTTTATTGAACCATCATACTTACACGCTTAGAATCAGCTTTAGAAACTAAGGTAGCCTTGCGTAAGTTTCTTTTAGTTTTGGTCGATTTTTTTGTTAAAATATGTGATTTATAAGCTTTACTTCTTTTGAATTTACCGGAGCCGGTTTTTTTGAAAGTTTTACTAGCTCCTCTGTTACTTTTCATCTTTGGCATAATTGATCACCTTATAGTTTATTTCTTCTTATTCTTTTTATCGGGAGCAACAATAACGCTCATTGCGCGTCCTTCGAATTTAATTGGCTGCTCTACTTTTGAAATTTCTTCTAATCTCTCAATAAATTTTTCTAATAATTTTTCACCAAGTTCCTTGTATGCAAGTTCTCTTCCTTTAAAGATTACAGATGCTTTAACTTTGTTTCCGTCTTCAATAAATCCAATTGCATGACGAGTTTTGAAGTCAAAGTCATGAGTATCAGTATTAGGATGAAATCTGATTTCCTTAAGAACCGTAACATGCTGTTTTTTCTTTTGAAGCTTTTCTCTTTTCTGCTGTTCGTATTGAAACTTACCGAAATCAATAATTTTACATACCGGAGGTTTAGCCTGAGGAGCAATCTCCACCAAATCTAATTCTCTTTCTGTAGAATGCTTTAATGCTTCTCTAACAGACATTACACCAAGTTGTGCACCGTCAACATCAATAACTCTAACTTCGTTAGCTTTGATTTCTTCGTTGACGCGTATCTTTTGTTGAGCGATAAATTACCTCACTAATTGTTTATAGATTTTTTTTCAATTTCTTCTTTAATATTAGTCATAAATTCGGTTAGAGACAATGATCCCAAATCCCCTTTTTTATGTTTTCTTATGGAAACAGAATTTGTTGACTGTTCTTTTTCACCAACTATTAACATATAAGGAACTTTTTGAGTTTCCCATTCACGAATTTTATAACCGACTTTTTCACTTCTTCCGTCTAATTCAACTTTAATTTTATTGGCCTTCAATTCCTTGTAAACAGATTCTGCATATTCGGCATATTTTTCTGAAATAGGAATTACAACAGTCTGAATTGGAGCAAGCCATGTAGGGAAATCACCGCCGAAATGTTCTATCAGAATTCCGATAAATCTTTCTAAAGAACCAAACGGAGCACGATGAATTACTACCGGTCTATGTTTTTGACCGTCACTTCCAATATATTCCAAATCAAATCTTTCGGGCATTACATAATCTATTTGAACAGTACCTAACTGCCATTTTCTTCCGAGAACATCTTTAACCATAAAATCTATTTTGGGACCATAGAAAGCTGCTTCGCCCAACTCAACTTTATATTTAAGATTCATTTCATCCGCAGCTTCTTGAATTTCTTTCTGAGCTCTTTCCCAAAGATGAATATCACCGCCGAATTTTTCAGAATTATCATCTCTAAAAGATAGCTGAGTAGTGAAATCTTCAAATCCGAATGTTCTAAAAACAACTTGAATAAGCTCTATAACTTTTTTTACTTCATCTTTAAGCTGGTCTTGACGAACAAAGAGATGAGAATCATCTTGAGTAAATCCTCTAACTCTGGTTAAGCCGTTAAGCTCACCCGATTGTTCATATCTATAAACAGTTCCATATTCTGCCAATCTAATTGGAAGATCTCTATAACTTCTCGGTTTAGAAGAATAAATCTGAAAATGATGAGGACAGTTCATCGGTTTAAGAAGATATTCCTCATTACTGTTTTCAAACTTCAAAGGAGGAAACTGAGATTCTTTATAATAAGGATAATGTCCGCTTGTTTTATAAAGTTCAATATTACCGATATGAGGAGTAACTACAGGCTGGTAATCTCTCTTAATTTGTTCTTCTCTTAAAAACTCAACAAGTGATTCTCTTAAAGTAGTACCCTTAGGAAGCCATACCGGAAGCCCTTGTCCAACTTTAGGAGAGAGCATAAATAATTCGAGTTCTTTACCAAGCTTTCTGTGATCTCTTTTTTTAGCTTCTTCAAGAAAAGTTAAATAATCTTCAAGCATTTTTTTCTTAGGGAAAGAAATGCCGTAAATTCTTTGAAGCTGTTTATTCTTTTCATCCCCCCTCCAATAAGAACCGGAAACTGAAAGAAGTTTTACATATTTAATTTCATTAACATTAGGAATATGAGGACCGGTGCAAAGATCGGTAAATTCCCCTTCATGATAAATTGAGATGGTTTCCCCTTCTTCAATAAAATCGGAAAGGATTTCAATCTTATAATTATCCCCTTTTTTCTTGAAGTAATTAACAGCTTCCTCTCTGGAAAGCTCTTGACGCTGAAATGGATTGCCATTCTTAGCAATTTCAGACATCTTTTCTTCAATTTTAGGGAGATCTTCCTCAGTAAGATGAGTATTGATATCTATATCATAATAGAAACCGTTATCTATAGAAGGACCGACGCCAAACTTGGCTTCGGGATATAACTCTTGGATTGCATGCGCCATTAAATGCGAAGACGAATGCCAATAAGTCTGTTTTCCTTCATCATCTTTAAATGTAAGGATACTTAATTCTACGTCACTAAAAAGAGGGGTATTCAGGTCTTTGATTACACCATCAACCTTTGCAACAAGTGCATCGGAGGCAAGCCTTGGTGAGATTGATTCTGCGACCTGATAAGGTGTAGTCCCTTTTTCGTACTCTCTTTGTGACCCATCAGGTAATTTAACTAGTATTTTGTCCATTGTTGTAAAGTATGTTATAAACTTTTCAATCGATCAATCATGTAGTGGGTTCTATAGGATTCGAACCTATGACCTTTTGCACGTCAAGCAAACGCTCTAACCAACTGAGCTAAGAACCCTTCAAAAGTAATTAAGAATGCATAATTAATAATTAACAATTGTTGTTCGGAAAAAACTTCAAACAATTCAAGGTTACAATTCCAATTGAAGCAGTAAACGCTCTAACCCCGCCTTAAAGATTGGCGGGCAGGCATCTGAGCTAAGAACCCTTCAAAAGCAATTAAGAATGTATCATTAATAATTAACATGTTGTTCGGAAAAAACTTCAAACAATTCAAGGTTACAATTCCAATTGAAGCAGCAAACACTCTAACCCCGCCTTAAAGATTGGCGGGCAGGCATCTGAGCTAAGAACCCTTCAAAAGCAATTAAGAATGTAAAATGTATAATGTAAAATTTATAATTTGGAATTGTCTTTTGAAAGAACCCACAAAAATATGTAAAGAACAATTGCGTTAATAAAAAAAATGTAGAGCAGAACTCTACATTTTACTGGTACCGAGGGCCGGGCTCGAACCGGCACGGGTGAAACCACCCACAGGATTTTAAGTCCTGTGCGTCTACCAATTCCGCCACCCCGGCACAAATTTCAAGACTACAAATATATGCGAATTAGCAAATTTACGCAAGAAAAAATATTTTTTATTAATAAACGATGTAGTTCTTATTCAGTTAATATCACAACACTTAAAAGTGTTGGATAATAAAATACGACTCTTCATTAACCAATGGCTTCAGTCATTGGGATTAAAACCAAAAACCAACAGAACACTTTCCTCGGGTGTCATGGACGTTCCATGAAACAAACACCATTCATGCTCTGTCACGGTGCGACCGTGACAGCCTTGGAACTGTTAGTAATCTTGTCGTAGGTTATTTCGTTATTTTGGTCTGCTGTTATTCTTATACATCCTAAATGATCTTTTCTTCTGGTATGAAGTGATTCGTTACAGCCGTGAATAGTAAATCCGAAAAGAGGTTTGGTTGCCTTTGGGTAACCCAACAGATATTTTGGCAATGTTGTTATAATATTTTTATTGTACAGTAACTCAAAGAACATTTTTTTTACAATTTATTTTGTCGAGGATTATTATATCCTCTTGACTTTCTGCTTATTAAAGAGGTCAGCCCTTATCTTAATACCTTAAGAAAGGCTATTTTTTCTTTCTTTACATTTTCAAAATCCCAGTTTCGTAGCGTATCAAAAGCTTGAACATATTTAAGTGAATCAAATAATAAATGCACACGCGCTTGGTTACCGTATATAAATTCAATAGCATTTAATTTAAATGGAGGTTCATCAATAAAATTAAAATATTCAAATTGTTCTGAAGTATTTGAAATAAAATATTCTACTGTTTTACCTTTAAATAAATTATTTAAATCAGGACTGTTTATCGATACCTTATCATTTTGACAACCGTATTGTATTATAATCATTATCATTGCTCCTATTATATATAAATTTAGATATTTCATTTTTACCTTACCTCCTCAAACTTTTTCTTATCTTTATCAGTTGATTGGTAAAAAGTAAATCCACTCCCTTTTTTGTTTACTACACTTGATGTTGCACTAATAACTCTTTCTTGAAATGTTCCTTTTGCATTTTTAAAAGCTGTATCCCACATTTTCTGAATATCATTATTTTTCATAAAGCTTTGAGCAGATTTGATATCTGTTATTTCTAATGCAAAACGCTGAGTGCCAGATTCAATTATCATAATTGCTCCGCTTTGTCCATAGGCTTGATGGATGATATCACCTCCAGAAGCAGCTATACCGGTGTAACCACCTTCAGTTTGAGAATATGGATGGGTATGGAAATTTCCTTCAAGTGTTTCACCTTTTCCAGCTGAAAAATCATATCCAGTAGCTGCATCAGAACTGCCCTTAATTATATTTTTTGCATAAATATTACCATTTTTACTAACTATTGCACCGCTGACTTCTTGCACCGTCCCATCATTATTAAAACTATTTTTCCAAGCTTTATTTAAATCATTATGTATTGCCTTAACTAACTTTTGAACATCTTTTACATCAAAACCATCCGGATCAATATATTTAAGTGGATTATTTAACGTGTAATTAAACGGACTCCACCCCGGATATTTATCCGCAAGCGGATCTACACTAGTCCATCTTCCTAAATCCGAATCATAGTACCTTGCTCCAAAGTAATTCAATCCAGTTTCCGTGTCTCTTTCTTTTTCCGTAAAATCATATTTTTCATTTGTGCTGGCTATGTTGTATTCTCTAAATATTGAACCTAACGGTAAGTAATCTTGTCCGTTGGTTATTTCGTTATTTTGGTCTACTGTTATTCTTATGCTTCCTAAATGATCTTTACTTCTGTTACGAAGTTTCGTGACAGCATTGAAATTATCTCATGTTTTGAGACATTCTCTGCTGCCGTGATAGCCTTGAAATGTTATTGATTATTATTTTGATGTAGCTATATCTTTGAGCATTTTAACTATTGTCACTGCAACAACTGCTCCTATCTTTATCCCATAGTTTGACATAAATGATAAATCTAGGATAAATATAAATGAGGTTATTGCAATTAGATACACTACTAACAACAATATATGATTACAATCTAGAAGATCTATACTCTCATCTTTTATAAAAAACTTCTTCAATCTTATAAATGCTTCTTTCGTTTTTGCAGTGTACCCGATAAGAAGCAAAAAACACATTATATCTAAAATAAATAAACCGTTTTGGGCACGATAATAACTTGACGAACCTTCTTCAAAGATATATGTTAATGTAATCATTGTCATTAACCCTAAGATTGCAAGACACATAAGTAAAAACATCTCTCGAACATCCTTGTTATCAGTATCTTTATATAACTTCAGAATATTCATCGGTTTTCCTCATTTTCTCTTATCAATTCTTTGGTTGTTGAGGTAGAAGTTTCGTTAATTGTTGTTGCTGCCGGGCCTGAACCATACGAAGCCGCAGCTTTAGAAGCTTTTGCAGCTCTTAGTGCTTGAGCAGGCCTAGCACGACCATTTTCAGCTATGTTAGATAATCTTTTTGCTGTTTTGTTAAGTCCCTTGGCAGTTTCTGTTCCTTGAGCCATTTTTTTACCAGCTTCACCTAAAACACTGCTCGCACCACCTAGAGTTAAATCAGTGGCAGCATCTCCTATACTATAATCATAAGTTTTATTACCAAGTTGTGATTTTGCGGCACCTTCAGCAATGCTACCCAATGCTTGAATTGCAACTTTTGCTATTGTACCTATATTTTTTATTGAACCAGCACCACCAGTTGCTAAACCTACACCAGTTGCTAAACCTACATCAGCCCAATCAATATTAGAAACTGCATCTGTAAATCCTTTGTCATTTACTACCATATCGGTAACTACTTGACTTGCAATTTCAACAACAGGACCAATTACTGCACCCCAAACCGAATTGCCATCAGGATCATACTTATTAACTGGATCACACATTGCGTAATTATATGGTGACCAGCTAGGGTATAATTGGGAAATAGGATCAACACTAGTCCACCTTCCTAAATCACTGTCATAATAGCGGGCTCCAAAGTAATTCAAACCGGTTTCTGTGTCTCTTTCTTTTTCCGTAAAATCATATTTTTCATTTGAGCTGGCTATGTTGTATTCTCTAAATATTGAACCTAACGGTAAGTAATCTTGTCCGTTGGTTATTTCGTTATTTTGATCTACTATTATTCTTATGCTTCCTAAATAATCTTTAATTCTGTTATGAAGTTTCGTGACCGCATTGAAATCATCTCATGTTTTGAGACAGCCTCTCTGCTGCCGTGATAGCCTTGGAATTATTACTTATTAATAGAATACTTAAGCATTAAAAATCTATTCAATATTGAATAACAATAATCATCTTTCACTCTAAACTTCAGTGGAAGTATGAAAAACAAAAACGCTATAAAAATCGAAAAGTCAAAATTATCAATTGATCCCATGTAAAAAACAAATCCAGAAATAATCACAATTCTTAAAATATTTTTCAAATGATTTTTATTATTTGTTTTTATGTCGATTAAAAATAATTTATTTAGATTACCGCCAACTGTATTTGCTTTTGTCCCAATATAAGCTATAAGGTTAAATATCAAATATATTAAGCCTAGTAATTCAAAAAATCCTAAATACTCAAATATTATAAGATTTTCATAATAATATGAGTAAATAACAGGAATCACTGGTATTAGTAAATCGATTATAGTTG
>PAAX01000020.1 GCA_002698995.1 Ignavibacteriota bacterium
GGGCATTCGTACAGATGACGATTGAAGAAAAAGTGTTTGGTGGGCATTCGTACAGATGACGATTGAAGAAAAAGTGTTTGGTGGGCATTCGTACATATGCCGAATGTCGTCCAAACGAAAAGTGAGCAAATGTACAAACTACATTCACTGCCCAAACAAAAGGTGAATGAATGTACAAACTACATTCCTTGCCCAAACAAAAGGTGAGCAAATGTACAAACTACATTCACTGCCCAAACAAAAGGTGGACGAATGTACAAATTACATTCGCTGTCCAAATAAAAGGTGGACGAATGTATAAACTACATTCGCTGTCCAATCGAAAAGTGGACGAATGTACAAAGTACATTGAATCAGAAATTAGAATATGAATGTACAAACTACATTGCAGTGAATAAATTGGAGTTAATGTACAAACTACATCATATAAAAAAAGAGTAAACCAATTCAATTCTAAACCGGTATTTCTTTTTATTAAATCCTAGCAAGCTTATATTTACCGAATGAATTTTTATAACAATGGTAGAAAACAAATATTATGACAAATAATGATCTAAAAAAGAAATGGTTTGAGCATTTTAAAACCGCACCTAAGCAATTAGAAAAAATGTCAGAGGTAAAAGGATTAATTAGTGCATTCAATGCAAATATTGATGCTGTAATTAAAGTTTCCGGTAAAAAGATTGAAGAAATTATAAACAGATTAAATATGGATCAAAAAGCTCTTTTAACGGCGGGAGATAAAAGTATAAAGTCTAACGAAGATGCAATTAGAGGATTGATAAGCTGCTTTAAAAGCGGAATTGCAGAAGAATGGATTATTCAGAAAAAAGAAGTTTTTGACTGGCTGAATGAGAATATCGGTTATGATAAATTACAAATGGGGGGACAAGGGGGAATTGTTGCAAATGTAATGGCAGCATGCGGAGTTCAGGATGTTTTTGTGCATACTGCATCATCTCCCAAAGAACAGTCGCAGTTATTTCTTGATCTTCCTAATCTTAAAAATGTTAATCGTAACGGAGAACTTGAAAAAGCAAACTCAATCGATCGTTCGGAAGATATTCCATTAATTCACTGGATTATTGAATTCGATATAAATGATTCTCTTACAGTAAATGGGGAAATTTTTACTTGCCCAAAATCAAATCGCTTTATTGCAACTTATGATCCGCTGAATTTTAAGCTGGCAATTGATGAAGCTTTCGAAAAGAGAATGTCGGATACTTCAACAAGATTTGAATATATAATTCTTTCCGGTTATCAAATGCTGCAGAGTGAACTTCCTGAAGGAGAATCCGGAATTGAGAGAATTAATCAATCAATAAAAATAATTAAAAAGTGGTGTGCTAATAATCCCGATAATATTATTCACTTTGAAATAGCTTCTACACAGGATAAAACTATTCGTAAATATTTAGTTGATAAATTAGCTGTTGATATGGATAGTATCGGGTTTAACGAAAGGGAATTGATTGATATTTTAGAAGTGATTGGTGAAGATGAAATAGGCGAAAAATGCAACAAAGAAACTAACAGCAGCAATTTATTTAAAGGAATGTTGAAAGTATTTGATTACATGAAGTGTCCTAGAATTCAGCTTCATATGTTTGGTTTATATATAACATTACAGAAAAAAGATTTCCGAATTACCCCGATTCAAAATCGAAATGGAATGCAGCTTGCAGCAGTTATTGCCGCAACTAAAGCTGGAACCGGTTCCATTAATTCAAATGATGCATTGTTGTGGGCTAAGGATAGGGAAGTTTCAGATATTGGATTAAATGAATTGAGAAAATTATCAGAAACCGTAACAGAAAAATTCGGTGAAAATAATTTAATAGAAGATGGAATTTATATTAATGATGAAATAGAAATTATTGCTGTACCTACAATTTTAATTGATAAACCAATAACGCTTGTTGGTATGGGAGATACTATCTCATCAATATCTTTGGTTGGGGCTCGTTAGTAAAAAATAATTTCAAGTAAAGATGAATATAAAAATTATCGGCATCCGGGAGAATCCGGAATATCTGGAAACTGGAATTGATTACTTCAGTACAAAATGGAAAATTGATAGAAGGATTTATGCGGATGCTATTTCCAATAGTATTACGACTGATAATCCACTGCCGCGCTGGTATTTGTTATTAAAAGAAAATGAAATTATTGGAAGTTATGGTTTAATTACAAATGATTTTATAAGCAGGCAGGATTTATATCCATGGCTCTGTGCTCTTTATATTGAAGAAACTGAAAGAAATAAAGGGTTAGGCAAAATGCTTCTTGAACATGGACGAAAGCAAGCTGCTTTACTTGGATTTAAGAAATTATACCTTGCAACCGACCACATTGGTTATTACGAGAAATCCCAATGGAATTATATTGCAAATGGTTATCATCCTTGGGGAGAAGAATCAAGGATTTACGAGATTGAAACGGATTTCAAAAAAGAATAATAAAAGGCTGATTATAAAATTTTGTAATCAGCCTTTTTAATGTTTTATTTATGAATTGTTTCCTTTAATGCGTGAACTAATTCCTTAACATTAATTGATAAGGAGTTTGTATCTGATAAAATACCTAAGTAAAGAATGCTGTTTCTTGTACTTATATGTCCCTTCTTTATTCTGCTTACTTGATTTTTATCAAGCTTACTATGGATTTTTTCAAACTTAAGATTTGCTTCTTGAAAATCTTTGCTTTCAAAATCGAGTTTCTCAATCATTTTAGAAACAGATTTTACTTCTTCTGAAAGAACATTACTAAGCTGCTTTAATTCATCAATTTGATCTGAATTTAGAGGTTTATGATTATTATCAACATGATCAAAATTTTTCTTTGTTATGCTTTGTAGTCGATTTGAAATCTCATTCATTGAAGTGACAATTTTACCATAGCGGTGTCCTTCACGTATTTCATCATCTGTAGTTTTAACAATTGAGAGTATACTTGAAGTAATAGTATTAATATTTTTTTCAATCTTTTTAGATGCCTTTTTCGCTTTCTTCAATTTCTTTCTATCGGTTTCAAATAAACCCTCTAATGAATCTTCGAATACAGTTGAAACAGAAAGAAGTGAATTAGCTGCATGTTTAACACTTTCTTTAACACTTTTTATTTTTACATCTGTAAGAACTTCAATTTCCTTTTCTGATTCTTCTTCAGAAGCTGATCTATCTTTATGAACAATGTGAGTCTTGTAAACAAAGAAAATGGCAACTGCAATCAATACAAATATAGCAGGAAGCTCGCCATAATAAATTACAAGAGCAAAAACAGCTGAAACAGTGAAAGCCATAAAAGCAGTGAAAAACCAACCGCCGATAACTGTTAAAACTCCGTTTACTCTGTAAACAGCACTTTCTCTTCCCCAGGCTTTATCAGATAGTGATGTTCCCATTGCAACCATAAAAGTTACATAAGTTGTTGATAAGGGAAGTTTTAATGATGTGGCAAAGGAAATAAGAATACTTGAAACCATTAAATTAACCGATGCCCTAATTAAATCAAATGAAGGCTGGTCTTTAGATTTTTGAGCCGTAATCTTTGTATTGTCAAATCGTTTTGCAATAAAATTTTGAATTGAGAGAGGAATAATCTTTTTAATAGTTTCTAAAAGAGAAATATTCATTCTTACTAAAATTCTTGAAAGCATGGAAGATTCAAATCTCTCAAAACCTTCAAATTGTCTGCCTAAATTAACTTCGGTTTTAGTAACGGACTGTGCTTTTTTAGATTTCCATAATGTAATTACCATTACAATACCGGCTATTACCAAAAAGTATCCGGCAGTATGAACAGGATCTCTTAATTCATCCATTAATTCAGTTAAAGGATTTGCACTGTTTAATCCAATTAAATAAGTACTGAATCCGGCTAATGGCACACCGATGAAATTAACCAAATCATTGGCAGCAAAAGCTAAAGCTAGAGCAAATGTACCAACTAAAACTACAGGTTTAAGTATGTTTACTTTTGTAAACCATGTAAGGAGTTGGAAAATAACTGTCCAGAATAAAAAGTTATAAAGCAAAATTATTTCTGAATTTGATTTAATCCAATCTGCTGTTTGGGGATCAATAAATGTAGAACCCTTTGCTCCTTTAACTAAGATAAAGAATGTGATAAAGGAAAGTGAAATTCCACCCCAAATTGCGCCGTACCTTTTGATTCTCTTTTCAAAATCAAAAGTGAAAACTAATCTCACAATAAATTGTATCAAGGCTCCCACTGTGAAAGCTACAGCAACGGAAATCAAAATACCGGAAATAATTGCTAAAGCTTTACTCGTGTTGATATATCTAATTAATTCGTTAATACCTTCAGAAGCTTCAACAATCTTAAGGATTGAAACCATAACCGAAGCACCTAAAAGTTCAAACACAATTGATACAGTTGTGGAAGTAGGTAAAGCGAAAGTATTGTAGAGATCGAGTAGAATAACATCTGTAAGCATTACGGCTAGAAATATTGTCATAATTTCCGGTAAGTAAAACTGTTCGGGATTAAAAATCCCTTTACGCGCAACTTCCATTAATCCGCCGGAAAATGCTGCACCAATAAAAACGCCGGCACTTGCAACAATTAATAT
Source organism: Ignavibacteriota bacterium (assembly GCA_002698995.1). GTDB lineage: Bacteria > Bacteroidota > Ignavibacteria > Ignavibacteriales > Melioribacteraceae. The sequence goes on from PAAX01000020.1 coordinate 4,598, forward strand.
TATGTGGCGTGGTGCAACCTTGGAACCGACAGCTGAATTAAGAAAGTTTACCGCATCATTGCTGACTCCAACTACAAGATCGGAGATAGCCAAGACAAAAAGAACAACTACAATAATTAAATAAATTTCCATATAGTTTAGTTTGACGCTTAAAGCGCCTCTCTCTCCCAAGTTTTAATTATGCAAATACCAATATTATAGTAAATTTATTAGAGCGTAAAATTAATTTAGTGTTAATTTTTGATTATGTTGAGAAGTATTATTCCTAAAATATAATTTTTAAAAGGGAAATCGAAAATCTATTTATAAAAATATTTGGAGAAATAATGACCAAAAAGTTCTTTTTAATTTTAATATTAACCGGAATTTTTAATTTAAGTATCGGGCAGACAATGAATTCAAATCAAATAATTCCAAATCCTAAAAAAATATTGTTTGAAAATGACTCATTTTTAACAATTTCTAAAGATCTGAAATTTACATTTAGTGGATTTAGTGAGCCAGAATTAAAATCGGCAGTAAACGAAATTAATCAGTCATTAGATCTAATTAATATTACAAAGGAAAGTAAACAAAGCGAAATTATTTTTTCTAAAGTTGATGAGGTAATTTCTGAAAAGGGACTTTTGGATTTTCAAAAAGAACAATCTTACAAACTTATTATTCGAGAGAATAAAATATTAATTGAAGCTCAAAATCCTCAAGCAGCATTTTGGGGAGCAATGAGTTTATGTCAATTAATTGAAAAATCTGAAAATGGTATGATTAAAACAGCAGAAATTGTTGATTATCCCGATCTGAAAGTTAGAGGAATTTCTGATGATATAAGCAGAGGACAAGTCTCAACTTTAGAAAACTCTAAGAGAATAATCAGATTTATTGCGCGATATAAAATGAATACTTACATGCCTTACTTAGAAGACATGCTTCAGTTTGATTCGTTTCCTTCAATTGGAGAGAACAGAGGCAAATTAACAAAGGCAGAAGTTAAAGAATTGGTTGCTTATGCTGATGAATATCATGTTGAAGTAATTCCAATCTTTCAGACATTAGGTCATTATGAGAATATTCTGGCAAAAGAAGAATTTTTGAAATATGCTGAATTTCCCGGAGCAGCTTCATTGTGTGTTTCATGCGATGAAACTTATGAGTTTTTAGAAACAATGCTGAAAGAAGTTTTTGAAATGTTTCCTTCAAAATATTTTCATATGGGGGCAGATGAAAGCTGGGATGTTGGTCTAGGCAAAAGTAAACATCTTGTTGAAAAATCAAATATCGCTAAAGTACATGCAGATCATTACCAAAAAGTTTATGACATTTGCAAGAAATACGGTAAAGAAGTTTTGATGTACGGTGACATTATTCTTAATCACCCAGAAATTTTAGATTACCTTCCTAAAGATATAATTATAGTTGACTGGCATTACAGCATCAATGATTTTTATGAATCTACAAAAACATTCAGCGAAGCTGGACATAATTATTTTGTTTCTCCTTCAGTTTGGAATTTCTTAACTACATTTCCTGCTATCATTAATGCAATTCCAAATATAAAGTATATTATTAAATCCGGATTGCAGTATAATGCCGGCGGAATGATAAACTCTAATTGGGGAGATTACGGAGCAGAAACAATTAAAGAATTGATCTTATTTGGTTATGCTTATTCTGCTGCTGTTGCATGGAGTTATGATGAAACTGATGCATCGGAATTTTCAGATTCATTTTTTACTGACTTTTTCGGAATTCCAAATTCGAACTTCTCGGAAGTTTATGAAACATTGGCTCATCCTTTTAATCAGATGATGTGGCACGAAGTATGGAGACATCCGCTTCTTCCTTTCAGACAGCCGGTTTGGTGGGAACCGAAAGTTAACAAAGCAGCACAAGTTTCATGGATGGAATATTCTCTCCCTAAAGTTGATAACACAATTGAACAGCTTAAGAGAAAATTAAAAAAGAATGAAGATCATCTAGAAATTATAGAACTCATTTTAGAGTTGAACAGAGCTTATAAGTATAAAGTTGAGACTCAATTTCTTCTTCACGATAAACTAAAAGGTGTTTCTGTTAACTCAGATGAATTAATTTCTATGATAGATAAGAATATTGAGAACTTTGCAAATCTCAAAAAGAACTTTGAAAATATTTGGCTGAAATATTACAAAGAAGCAAATCTCTGGATGATAAAAGATAAGATTGACAGATTGGTTCAATATTTTGAAGAAACAAAAGCTGCAGTTAAAAATGATAATCTTGAGATCCCTTTAGCAAAAAGTGAATGGATTTACTGCAAAGTAAATGATTCAACATTTGCTGGGAAAGCTGAGTTTGTTAAGAAAGTTAATCTTGATAAAGTTGATGAAGCAGTAATTCAGCTTATTGGAGATACCTACTCGAAATTATATATCAACGGAAAATTTGTAGATGAAGTTTATGTTAGAAGATCACTTTCACTTTATACAGAATATGACAGAATTAAAACTCTTGATGTTAAGGAATTTTTAACTACTGGAGAAAATGAGATTAAAATTATTTCTGAAATATTTGCAGATGACGGGAAAGCCGGATTCAATCTAGTTGGAAGAATTAATGGTGAGATGATTTACTCTGATGAATCTTGGAAAGCTAAACCTTTCGATTCTCAAATGGAATACACAAATGCTGTAAAACAAAATTACAGATATGAACTTATTCAACCTAATTTTGATGCAAAGAGAACAAGTTGGATAGAAAGATAGATTCAAAAAAAGTAAAAAATAAAAAAGCTGTTCTAACCGGGACAGCTTTATTTTTTATTTCGGCTTTTTATTTAAGCGAATTATTTCAATACGTTGTTTCAATTAATTTTACTGATGTAAAATTGAACTTCAATTTTATTTTTCTGAGTAATAGATTTGAAGCATTTAACACCAGTAATTTAATTAACTCAATATCTCTATTTGCAGATATAATTTTCATTATGATTACAGTAGAAACGGCATATTTTTTTCTGAAGAGACTTCCATTGGGTTATTTAAGATTTACTATAATTTTATTTATAGTTCTCAGTTTGGGAATGATAATCCTAAATGTGTTTTACGGATTCATCTCTGCTTTGCTTCATAGTTCTAACAACGATTGGATACAATTCTTTAATGTTGTTCATGCTTCATTTCAAGAAAAAATTATTTATTCACTTGGATTTATTCTTACTATGTTTTTATATCTAAATCTGATTACAAGACGAATTATCAAATACATAAAAACTTGAGGATTTAATGGAATTATTAAAAGGAAAAATTGCATTTATTACCGGAGCTTCTGCCGGAATTGGAAAAGCAACTGCAGTTAAATTTGCAGAAGAAGGAGCAGACTTAATTATCAGTGCTAGAAGAATTGAAAAAATAAATGAGTTTGCTGATGAGCTGCAAAAGAATTTTAATGTGAAAGTGTATGCTGTAAAACTTGATGTTAGAAATAAGGATGAAGTAAAATCAGTTGTTGCATCTTTACCGGAAGAATGGAAGGAAATTGATATTTTAGTAAATAACGCCGGCTTGAGCAGAGGAGTTAACAAACTCCATGAAGAAGATTATGAAGGTATTGATGAAATGATTGACACAAATGTTAAAGGGGCTTTGAATATTATTCGAGAAGTCGTTCCCTTAATGGTGAAAAGAGAAAAGGGGCATATAATAAATCTCGGTTCAACAGCCGGACATGAAGCATATTCAGGCGGAGGAGTATACTGTGCAACTAAACATGCAATTAATGCTATTACAAAATCATTAAGATTGGATCTCTTAGGCAAAAATATTAAAGTAAGTTCTGTTGATCCCGGAATGGTTGAAACCGATTTCAGTAGAGTTAGATTTTATGGTGATGAAGAGAGAGCAAAAAAAGTCTATCAAGGAATTACTCCCTTGTATGCGGATGATATTGCTGAAACAATTTTATATATGGCAACAAGATCGGCAAATGTTAATCTAGCCCAAGTAATTATGATGCCGGTAAATCAAGGGAATGCTTATTTCTTTCACAGAGAATAAAATTATAAAAGGGACTCTTCCAAAATCTCTTGAAACCGGAAGGGTTTCTTTTTCACTCAGACAACTCAATTAATTTTCTAACTGTCTTCAGATTTCTAGTTGTTGCATCAACTTTTAATTTTTTTTCTATAAAATTATTATTCAGTTTTGCTCTTCCATACCCATTTGGAACGTATAAATAGATAATATTTTCCTTAAAAGAAAAATACTCAGAATCAAAATTCATTGAATTAAGCTTTGCTAAATTTTCATCTGTAACTTTGTCAAATAAAAATGTGAAATATAATTTATTCTCTTCTTGTTCATATTTATCCTTAAAAGGATTTTGTTCTAAAATCTTTACTAATTCCTTGCTGGTTATAATTATAGTTTTTACATCGAAATTATATTTGTCGAAAATCATTTTTTCGATAATCTTTTGGAGTTTAAGCTTATCACTGATTTTACTCATGAAGATAACATTTCCGCTTTGGATATAAGTGGCAACTTTATAAAAACCAAGTCCTTCAAAATAACTTTTCAGTTCTTTCATATTAATCTTTTTATGACCGCTTACGTTTATTCCTCTTAACAAAACAATGAATTTTTTCATAAAGAACCTTGTTTTTATTTGATTATAAGATTAATGAATTTAATAAAACTATCAGAAAGAATAATATTCGATTTACATTTTTAGACTTGGTTATCTTTTGTAAATTTAATAGAGAAATTTTTAGTTATTAGAGAAATGAGATGAGAAAAATAGCAAACTTACTTTTGGCAGTAATATTAATCCCGGTTTTAAATAATGCTCAGATACAGACTTCAATTCTTAAGGGAAAAATTTCGGATTCAAAAACAAATGAAGTGCTGGCAGATGCAATTGTATTTATTTCCTATAATTTTATGAATAATACAAACGGCGACGGTGAATTCTCAATTAAGAATATTCCCTTTGGTGAATATGATCTTAAAGTATCGCGAATCGGATATAAATCAGTTGAGAGGAAAATTTCAATTTCGGAAAAAACGAAAGAATTAATTATTAGTCTTGAACCATCGCTGATAAGATTAAATGATATAATTGTTTCATCTGATAGAAATGAACACTTTGTAAAGAATTCAGTTTATTCTGTAAATGTAATTAGTAATGAATTGATTGAGGAAAAATCATTTAATACAGTTTCAGATGCTTTAAGCAAGGAAACCGGAATAAGCTTAATGCGAGACGGCATTTGGGGCACAGAGATTAATATTAGAGGATTAAGCAAAGAAAATATAGTTGCGTTAATTGATGGAAACCGCGTCTCAACTTCAACTGATGTTTCTGCAAGACTTTCAATGATAGATATGAATGATATTGATAGAGTTGAAGTTATTAAAGGAGCTTCTTCTTCAATATACGGCTCGGGTGCGACAGGCGGAGTGATTAACATTGTATCGAAAGAACCGGAAATGTTCTCATCATTTAGAATTAGAGGAAATGTTTCAAGTGGAATTAATTCTGTAAATAATCTTCTTTCAACTTCGGGAAATATTTTTCTTGGTGATGAAAGCTGGTCGGCAAAATTAAGCGGCTCATACAGAAAAGCAGAAAATACACAAACTCCTTCCGGTGAATTAAAAAATAGTCAATTTGAAGATTACAGTTATTCTGCTTCATTAAATTATTCTCCGTTTGATGAGAATTTCATCAAAGTAAATTATCAATCATTTAAAGCGATTGATGTTGGAATTCCCGGCGCTTCTGTATTTCCGGTTACTGCTGATGTTCGTTATCCAGATGAAAAAAGAGAATTGTTTTCAATTGGATATGAAATTCAAAATCTTTCAAAAGTTATTTATAAAGTCAGTCTAAAATATTCAAATCAGTTTATTGGCAGAAATGTAGAGAACATTCCGAACATAATTCAAAATGTATCGGCTAGTCAAGGCAATCCGGCTAGACGAGTAAGCGTATTAAAGATTGCTCCTAATGCCGAACATAAAAGTAATAATATTCATTTGCAGACAAACTTTATGTTATCCAAACATAATAATTTAATTACCGGGATTGATTACTGGGATAGAACATATTCGGGAAATAGAGAAAGATTTCAGAAAATTGAAGTATTGAATGCACAGAATGAAGTTGTTAATACAATCAATAAAGTGTTTGGAGAAAAACCTTTACCTAATTCAAAGTACAGCAGCATTGGCGTTTATGCACAGAATGATAATCAGTTAGTAGAAAATAAATTAAATCTTTCTTTAGGAGGAAGAGTTGATTTTATAAAAGTTACCGGAGAAAAAACGTTAAATCCGATTTATGAAATAACAAATGGAAATATTGATTATGCTCCTCCAAATCAAAAAGTAATATGGAATGAAATTCAAGAAAATGATTTGTCATACAGCGCTAATGCTGGATTGAGATATTCATTATTATCAAATCTCGATTTAACTTTAAGTGCCGGACTTTCATTCCGTTCTCCATCAATGGAAGAAAGATTCCAATATATTGATCAAGGAAGTTTTGTTAGAATTGGAAGTCCTGATCTTAAATCTGAACAAGGGAAATCCTTAGATTTTGGAGTAAGATATTATCAATCTGATGTGAAAATTATATCAAGTGTTTTTTATAATTATTTTGATAATCTTGTAGCGGAAGTTCCCGGAACATTTGAAGGGAGAAACGCATTTATAAAAACAAATATCGGAAAAGCTAGATTGTACGGTTTTGAAATTGATACTGAGTATAACTTTTATGATGATTATTTGGTTTATGCATCAGTTGCTTTTGTTAATGGTTATGATATAACAAATGATGATAATCTTCCAGAAATACCGCCGTTTAACGGAATGATTGGATTTAGATTTGATCTAATTGATTTTCTTAAAGTTGATTTTAATTCTATATTTACTGCCGATCAAAATAAAACTGCACAAGGAGAAATAAATACTCCAGGTTTTGCATATTTTAATTTTTATCTTACAACGGAATTAATAAGATTATCTGGTATGGGAATTGAATTTTCCGGAGGAATTGAAAACATGTTCAATAAAGAATATAGAAATCATTTATCAACAAACAGAGGATTTATAAAATCAGAACCGGGAAGAAATTTATTTTTGAAAATGAACTTAAACTGGTAATATAAATTGCTTTGGTTTATAACCGCTTTATTATCATCCTTTTTATCTGCATCTTCAGCTATTGTGCAGAAGAAAGTTTTATTTAAAAGAGAACCGCTTGAGTTCTCTTTTATTTTAGCTCTCTTTAATCTAGTTTTTTCAATTCCGTTTTTCTTTTTTATCGATTTCTCAGTTATTAATTCTTTCAGTCTTTTTGTTCTTCTTATAAAATCTTTGATAGGAGTTTTTGCATTTTTATCTGTAATGACTGCACTTAAAAATCTGCAGATAAGCAGCGCTCTACCTTTGCTTGCATTAACTCCAGGATTTGTAGCACTGTTTGCTTATGTTTTTTTAGGTGAAGCTTTATCTTTATTTGAAGTAACTGGACTTGTACTGTTGACAGTCGGCACATATATTCTTGAAAGCAAAAACTTGAAAGAATTTATTTATCCTTTTGCATTATTTCTGAGATCAAAATATCACAGATATATTCTGGCAGCATTACTTCTTTTTACAGCTTCATCAATACTTGATAAACTTCTTTTAGTTAAACTGAGTTTTACCCCAATTTCACTTACGGCTTTTCAGCATTTGTATTTTGCTTTTATCTTTCTGATTATTTTTTTGGCGGTCAGAATTTTTAGAAAATCAAATAGTGAAAATAAATATAAATCAGTTTTGGATTTTGCTCCTTTATTTAAGAATAAAAGTGATTTCGGCTGGATTATGTTGATTTCTTTAATGACTATTGGGTATAGATTTACACAGGTTGCCGCTATAAGTATGGGTTCTGTTGCTCTTACTTTAGCAGTAAAAAGAACTTCAGTTTTATGGGCTACAATAATAGGTGGAAAAATATTTGAGGATACTAATCTGCTTAAGAAAACTGTAGCTGTAATTTTTATAGTAATCGGCGCTATATTAATATTCCAAGAATAATATCACAAACTCTTTCTAAATAAATTTGATTTCCTTTCGATTATATATAATTATATCGTTTATTCATTTTTCATAATCAAAATCGGCATAAATGAAGAATTTATTTTTATCAGTAATAATCATTTTTCTTAGCCTTTCATGCGGAGTTGAACCGCATAGCACTCAAACCTTAAAGCATGAAGAAATAAAAAAAGCAGTAGATGAAATTCTAAATGATTCGAAGATACCTGGAATTCAAATCTCGGTTATAGATAATAAAACCGGTGAAGAAATTTTTTACTCGTCTGGATTTTCAGATTTTGAAAATCAAATTAAAATGACAAACAACGCCATTCTAAAAATCGGAAGTATAACTAAAAGTTTTACTGCTCTTTCAATATTAATTCTTGCTGATGAAGGAAAACTAAATCTAAACGACTCAATTGGTTTATATTTTAATTCGATTGAAGATCAATTCAAGAATATTACAATAAAAGAATTAATGAATATGAACAGCGGACTTTCATGCTACTTTAATGATGACAATAATGAATATGTTGATAATCAAATTGAAGGAAATCATTCAAGATATTTTTCACCGGAAGAATTAATGGAACTTGGATTAAATATTTCCAAAGAAAATGGAATTCTCAGTAGTGATTTATTCCATTACAATAATACAAATTATATTATGCTTGGAATGATTATAGAAAAAGTAAGCGGATACAGCTACAGCGATTTTATAAAGATAAAAATTACAGATAGATTGAATTTGAATTCTACATTCGTTCCAGAGAATAATTCTTATCCACAAAATTTAGCAGAAGGTTATTACATAAATTTCGAAAATGATAAAATAACAAATTATACCGATGTTGATCTTTCCTATGTATGGAGTGCTGGATCACTAATTTCAAATGCATCCGATTTATGCAGATGGATTTCTGCAGTCGCTTCCAGTCAAATTATTTTTGGAGAAACTGGAAATTATATATACAATGGATTTAAGATTGATGAAGGTGTTCATTATACATCGGGATTGCTTTATGAATCCATTAACTCAAAGTTATGGCATAATGGAACTGTTCATGGTTATCATGGTGAATTATCTTATCTAAAAGATAGACAAATTGCAATTGCTGTTTTATCAAACGCCAACATAATCGGTATTGAAAAAGATCATGTAAAAGAGTTAATGAACAAGATTATTGAAATAGTTAGAGACTAGTTCTAAATATTCTTTTTGTAGCACCTTCTTCTTTTATGAAGTTTATGTTCAAAAAATCTCCACTGTGCCTGCACTTTGGAGTTTGTCTCAAGTTCGCGGTTGGTTTCTACGGTTTTTATTTTATTTTTTATGATAAGCTTATTTATTTCACACATAAGAATCGCGTTAACACCTTTGTCCTGCATATCGGGTCTAACTGCAGTTAAGTATAAATCCAATCCTTTATTGTTTTTCATAGCTTTTAGAATGTGAATAAATCCAAATGGAAGCAGACTTCCGTTGGCTTTTTGAAATGCAGTTGAAAGTGAAGGCATTGTAATTCCAAACGCTACCATTTCATTTTTATCATTCATTACTACGGGAAGATATTCCGGTTTTATAAATCCAAAATACTGCTTTACATACATATCAATCTGCTTTTCAGAAAGTTCTACAAAACCATGCAGTTCTTGATATGTCATATTTATTAAGTGGAACATCTCGTGTGCATAAGGAAGAAATTCTTTTGCTTTGTTAACTTTTAACAGATGAAGATTATTTCTCTTTAAAGATATTTCGGCTATTCTACTTATCTTGTCGGGAATTTCATCGGAAGTAATATTCACTTGAAACTCAACCCAGTCAATGTCTTTCTCGTAACCATTTTTTTCAATTAATTCTGGATAATACTCATAATTATAAATTGAACCTATAGTGCTCAGTTCATCAAAACCTTCAATCAATGTCCCTTCGCCGTCCATATCAGTAAAACCGAGAGGACCATTAACAAGATTCATTCCCTTTTCTTTTCCCCAATCCTCAACCGCTTTCAAAAGAGCAGAAGAAACTTCATTGTTATTAATAAAATCGAACCATCCAAAACGGACTATCTTTGTATTAAACTTCTTATTGTATTTATGATTAATTAATCCGGCAATTCTTCCAACAATTTTATCTTCATTATAAGCAAGCCAATATTTGGTTTCATAAAAATCAAACGCTGGATTTTTATCTCTGCTTAATAAAAAGAGTTCTTCTTTTTTTAGAGGTGGAACCCAGTACTTATTTTCTTTATATAGCTCATATTGGAAATCAATAAATTTCTTTAAATCATTTTTGGATGTAACTTCTTTTAAATCAATATTCATTTTCACTACAATTTTTTTATAGAAGATTCGGAATAGAAACAATGCCGAAAAATTAATTAATAGACTTCACTAAAAAGATAAAAATAATTCATAGATGCAAATAACTTATTTCAGCTTAGTAAAAGTAAATTTTATTATACAGCTTATAATGAATGAATCAAACAGTAAAATTTCTTTTTTTAATAGGAATTCTTTGCAATTGCGTATCAGTTACCGAAATAATATATTGACACAATTTTATTCAAAACAATGAAAGAAATAAATAATGAGAAGAATTATCATCCTCTTGCTGCTAAGCCTTTCCTTAATTGTTAAAGGAGAGGAAGGGAACTCGAAAAATAATCCTCCAATTTATATTGCATTCTTATGGCACATGCATCAACCGATATACTGGCCCGGAGAAACAATAGTTCAAACTCAGCAGGGAAATCACTATCCTTATTCTGTTTATGACATTCACAATTCCAGGTTAGGACCTTATACAAACTGGCCAAAAGATGCAGTTATGAAAGGGATAAACGCAAATTTGCCGAACTTTGGTGCTCAGGTTAGTTTTTCCGGTTCATTAATAGAAAATCTAAATAATCTAGAATCAATAGGAAACGGAAATTTTCAGAATTGGAAAAGTCATTGGAATTATATTAAAACTCAGAACACATCTTTAGGTAATCCAAGAATTGATATGGTTGGATTTGGTTATCATCATCCTTTAATGGGATTGATAGAGTATAATGATATAAGAAAACAGATTCAGGCTCATAAACAAATATTATCTCAAAATTTCAGCGGAAGTTATTCAAAAGGAATATTCCCACCTGAGAATGCGTTTGCACCTCATATGATTCCGGCACTAGCTGATGAAGGAATTGAATGGGTTTTAGTTGATAATATTCATTTTGATAGGGCAGCACAAAATTATCCTTTCAATACCGGTGGAAATATTTATGAACCAAACAAAGCTGATATTATAAATGAAGATCCTGGTGATTGGGTTCAGTTGAATAATCTTTGGGCACCGACAAAAGTATCTGCACAATGGGGACATCAGCCTCACTTTGTTGAATATACTGATCCGGCAACAGGACAGAAATCAAGAGTAATTGCAGTTCCGGCTAGCAGATATTTGGGTAATGAAGATGGAAGAGGTGGATTTGGCGCATTAAATTATGAATCGGTTATGAGTCAGCTTGAACCATACAACACCGATCCCGATCATCCGATTCTTGTTGTTCTTCATCATGATGGAGATAATTACGGCGGTGGTACAGACAGCTATTATGGAAGTAATTTCCAAAATTTTGTGAATTGGCTTTTGGCTAATCCATCTAGATTTGTCTGCACAACAATTGAAGATTATCTTGAAATGTTTCCACCGGATGAAAATTACGTTATTCATGTTGAAAACGGAAGCTGGAGCGGAGCTGATAACGGTGACCCTGAATTTAAGAAATGGCTTGGGGATCCAAATGATGAAGGGTATTCTCCCGATTATCACAGTTGGTCAGTTGTTACCGCTGCAAAAAATTATGTTGAAACTGCAGATGATATTAATCCCGGCAGTTCGGCAACTCAAAATGCATGGAAATATTTTCTTAATTCACAAGCAAGCGATTACTGGTATTGGGATTTTTCAATTGACGGTATTTGGGATGCACATCCAACCAGAGCTGCTAATTTGGCAATACCATATGCCCAGCAGGTTATAAACGGGCAAACAGATAATACCGGACCAACAATTTTTCATCCTCAAAGAGAGCCATATAATCCGGGTGGAACAGAGTGGAATCAATCAATGTCAAGTGATTTTACGGTTTGGACTTTTGTTTATGATGTGAGCGGACTTCAATCAGTAAAACTAAAATATAGAATTGATTCCGATGGAGTCAATTCACTCCTTACATCTGATAACGAAACCTATTCAGGTGGTTCTGACGTAGGAGACTGGGTTGAAATTACAATGACTGAATCAACTTATCCAACACAGACAAATATTTCTCCAATGTTTCGTTCAAAATATTATGAAGCAGAGGTTAAAGATTTAGATAATGTACTATTGGATTATTATGTGGAAGCAGTTGATCAAAATGGAAATATTACCAAATCAATGATTAAGCATGTTTGGGTAGGTAATTATTCAAGCGGCGGGGGTGGAGGAAATTCCAACTTAACAATTTCTCCGGATGATCCGACTAATGAAGATCTAATAACTATAAAAATTGTTAATGCTTCGCAAGGTGCTAAACTTCATTGGGGAGTAAATGCGCAAGGAAGCAATTGGGTGACTCCAAATCAAGTTTACTGGCCTAATGGTTCAGAATTATTTGACGGAAGCGGACCTGCAGTAGAATCTCCATTCACTGGAAATGATACATTAACAATTCAGATTGGACCGTTTAATAAACCTGAACAGACAGTGACATCAGTAGATTTTGTAATTCATTACAATGATAATACTTGGGATAATAATAACGGGCAGGATTATCATATAACTTTTGGAGGAGGAAGCAATCAAAATCCGTTTAATATTAACGGCAGTCTTGATGAATCAGCAACACTGTTAATTAGTAATTCCACTGCTGAACTTTATGTTGATTGGCAGTCGCCCTATTTATATTTAGCAACAAAATCGGCACAACAGCAAGGGGGAGATATTTTTCTGCTTATTTCAAATGATGTATCCTCCTCAATGCAGGCTCCTTGGGGTAAGAGCGGATCAGTTGCTTCATACTCAGCGTTTGTAGGAAACGAAAGCACAAATAATTATAACTCATGGTTTGATCAGTCGGGAACTGCATATTCTGCTGCTGGTAATTATCTTGAAGCAGCTATTAATCTTGAAGAGGAGTTTGGAACTATTCCAAACAATATTTATTTAGCCGTTGCAAAGTATGGAACCGATGACGGCAGCTCTTTGACCGGACAATTACCGAGCGGAAATAGCAATGGTAATATTGAGGCTGATGAGTTCTACGATTTTAATTTTGTTATAACTTCTGTTGAAGATGATATTCAATTACCTGCTCAATTTTCATTAGAACAGAATTATCCGAATCCATTCAATCCAACAACCAGTATTGAGTACTCAGTTCCTAGTAGTGAGTATGTGAGTTTGAAGGTATATGATGTTTTAGGGAATGAAGTAGCAACACTAGTAAACGGACAAAAATCAGCTGGTAGACATGAAGTGAAATTTAATGCTTCTAGTCTTTCAACAGGAATGTATATCTATAGAATTCAAGCGGGTAATTTTAATCAAGTCCGTAAGATGATGTTGGTTAAGTAGTTTCGTTGAAACGTAAAGACGTAAAAACGTAGAGATGTTAAGAAGTTGAGAAGTAGAAATGTAATTTATAACATTTAAAAACCTCCGAGGTTTATTCCCGAAGGGAGTCATTTGGATAAAACCTCGGAGGTTTGCATTTTAGGAACACCTCAGATTATGACTTCTCGATGCGTCGCTTCGTTCCTTACTCGAAGTGAATCATGTCAGTTCAAGTAATCATCCGTTTTGCCAAGACGAAAGCGAGGCAGGATGGGAATCGAGAACTCTTCAATGTGGGCTAATGTTTGAAAACCTCGGAGGTCTGCATTTTAAGATTTGATTACAAATTCTGTAGAGAAACGCCGCGGCGTGTCTCTACTGTTAAATTAAATCATGAAGAATATATAATGAACCGCTAAATTTTTAAAAAGAGAAGTAGGGTGCAACTTCTCTACCAGTTAAATTAAATATTTAATGACTGCAAATCCGCCGACTAACAAAACCGTAAAAGCTATAGCAAGCCAGTTGAAATATTTATCAATAAAGGATTTTATTTGTTCACCAAATTTCCAAATTAAAAATGCAACTAAGAAAAATCTGGCTGAACGGCTGATTAATGAAGCAATAATAAACATAACGATGTTTATATCAAAAGCACCGCTGGAAACGGTAAAAACTTTATAAGGAATTGGAGTAAATCCGGCTGTAAATATTATCCAGAAATCCCATTCTTCATAAAGAACTTTAACATTACTAAAAAGTTCGGTTGTAAATCCGGGTACATTATTAAAGAAGAACATAGCAAGTGAAGAAAATTCATTAGGAGAATTCCACCATAAAATATGTCCAATACCGTAACCAACTAAAGCCCCCAATACAGAACCAATTGAACTGTTAAGTGCAAGTTTGAAGGCTTGTGTTCTGGCTCCCAAAACTAAGGCAATTAAAAGAGCATCTGGGGGAATTGGGAAAATAAAGGATTCAAAAAATGCTAATGCAAAAAGAACTAATGGTCCATATGGAGTTTCTGCCCAATGGAGCATCCAATCGTAAAGTCTTCTAATTGATTTCATAAGCCTCAAATTTTAAGTGGTAATAATAATAAATTTTTGAATGGTAGAAAAAACATTTTGGTAGAACTCCCAATATCTATAAGTTTAGGAAATCATTTTTTAACAAACTGATAACTATATGAAAACCGAACGATTACTTTCTTTAGATGTTTTTAGGGGAATTACAATTGCGGGAATGATATTGGTAAACAATCCCGGAACATGGTCTGCTATTTACCCGCCATTAAAACATGCTGCTTGGCATGGCTGCACTCCTACCGATTTAATATTCCCGTTCTTTCTCTTTATTGTTGGAGTTGCAATTACTCTTTCTCTTTCAAAAAGAAAAGAAAGGGGAGATGATCAGAAAAAATTAATTTTACAGATTTTGAGAAGGAGCGGAATTCTATTTTTACTTGGACTTATTTTAAGTGGTTTTCCTTATTTCGATTTAGAAACAATAAGAATCCCGGGTGTTCTTCAAAGGATTGCAGTTGTTTATTTATTTGCATCGATTCTATTTCTAAAAACAAATTTAAGAACCCAGATTTACATCTCTTCCGCATTTCTAGTACTATATTGGCTGGCAATGACCCTAATTCCGGTACCCGGAGTGGGTTATGCAAACTTAGAACCGACCACAAATTTAGCGGCATATATTGATAATCTTTTGCTAGGAGGACATTTATGGTCGGCTACTAAAGTCTGGGATCCTGAAGGAATTTTAAGTACAATTCCGGCAATAGTTTCTGCAATGCTTGGTGTTTTTACCGGAGAACTTCTTCAAACAAAAAAAACTAAAGAAGAAAAAACTTCATGGATGTTTTTCAGCGGAGTGGTTTTAATGACTTTAGGTTACGTTTGGGATGGATTCTTCCCGATTAATAAAAATATTTGGACAAGCTCTTACGTGATTTATACCGGTGGGTTAGCACTTTTATTCTTAGGTTTTTGTTATTGGTTAATTGATGTTTTGGGTTATAAAAAATGGTCATTACCGTTTCAAGTTTATGGTTTAAATGCAATTACAGTTTTTTTCCTTTCCGGAATAATTGGCAGATTACTTACATTAATAAAGTTAACCGGCGCTGATGGAGTTGAAATTAGTTTAAAGACATTTTTATTTGATTCATTTTTCCTTTCTTGGCTTGAGCCGATAAACGCCTCTTTATTATGGGCAGTTACATATATTTTTATCTGGCTTGGCTTAATGTGGATACTTTACGCAAAGAAAATTTTCATAAAAGTCTGATACGATTATTAGAGTTTATTTTAGATTATATTTTTATATTCCGTCACATTTTTAGAACTATCAATTAGGAAAGGGAGAGGAACATGCCAATTTTAGCTGAATTTAAAACGATTCCGGCTATATATAAACATCTTACCGAGCAATTTGGTAAAGGTAAGGAAAGACCATTTTTACAGCATAAAGTAGATAACAATTATGTTGGTATTACTTATTCTGAGTTTCAAAAACAGACTGAAGAATTAGCATTTGGATTAGCACAGCTTGGAGTTAAAAGAGGGGAAAAGGTTTCTATTATTGCTGAAAATCGTCCGGAATGGGTTTATGCCGATATGGCTGTTTTAGGACTTGGCGGTGTTGACGTTCCTTTATATCCTATCTCAACTTCTGATACAATAGAATTTATTCTGAATAATTCTGAATCAATTGGAATTATAGTTTCTAATAATTTTCATCTTAACAAAGTACTAAAGGTAAGAGATAAGTGTAAGACTCTCAAATTTATAATAGTTATGAATGATATGGATGTCAGTCAATATGACAAGGTTTATACATTCAACCAAGTTATGGAATTGGGTAAAGGATTGAAAAATGATAACCCTTCATTATTTAAGGACAGCCTAAATATTGCAGCACCCGATGATACAGCAACAATAATTTATACTTCGGGTACAACCGGTGAACCAAAAGGAGTTGTTCTTACACATTGGAATATTATGTCGAATGTTCAATCTGCACATAAATCTTTTCCTATCGATGAAAATGATATATTCTTATCATTCTTACCTCTCTGCCATATTTTTGAAAGAATGGCAGGATATTACACCGCTGTTTCTTGCGGAGCGATGATTTGCTATGCAGAAAGCATTGAAAAAATTGCTCAGAATATGACAGAAATAAAACCAACTGTAATGACTGCCGTACCAAGATTATTCGAGAGAATGCATTCTAAAATTATTAAAAATGTTGAGTCTCAGCCTGAAAAGAAACAAAAAATTTTCCAATGGGCGTTAGAAGTTGGGAAACTTTATTTTGAAGCAGGCAAAGATGGTAGAAGCATTCCAATAGGATTAACAATCAAACATAAACTTGCAGATAAATTAGTATTTAAAAAATTAAGAGAAAGAACCGGAGGAAGATTAAGATTCTTTATTTCCGGCGGTGCAGCTTTAAGTAGAGATTTGGGAGAATTTTTCGTTTCTGCTGGAATTAAAATTATTGAGGGATATGGATTAACAGAATCATCTCCGGTATTATCATGCAATAGATTGGATGATTTTAAGTTTGGTACGGTTGGTAAACCATTCCCTGGAGTTGAAATTAAGATTGCTTCTGATGGAGAAATTCTTGCTCACGGTCCAAATATTATGCAAGGATATTACAAGAACAAAAAAGAAACCGAAGCAACAATTAAAGACGGCTGGCTACATACCGGTGATATTGGTGTTTTTGATGCTGAAGGATTTTTAATTATTACAGATAGAAAAAAACATTTATTCAAAACAACAGGTGGAAAGTATATTGCTCCAACTCCAATTGAAAATCTTTTCTTAGCTAGCAAATATATTGATCAGTTTGTATTAATTGGTGATAGAAGAATGTTCCTTTCAGCATTAATTGTTCCCGATTTTGATGCTGTTAAAGAATATGCCGATGCTCATAGAATTCAATACAATTCTGTGCAAGATTTGTTGGAATCAAAACAGATTTATGAAATGCTTGAAAAAGAATTGGGACAGTTCCAAAAACGACTTGCAAATTATGAGCGAGTTAGGAAGTTCAAAATCTTGGATCAACCTTTCTCAATAGAAACTGGTGAAATGACACCATCTTTAAAACTTAAGAGAAAAGTTATTGAAGAGAGATACGGTGATTTAATTGAAGATATGTACAAAGGAATGACCGAATAAATTTAATCGGCTGTCTCAATAAAATATTCATTTCCTAAGATGTATATTTGAGACAGCCGAAATTTTCTACTAATCTAATACCTTCCCGAATAAAGCAGCATACATAACTTTATAAACATCAGTATTATCCATATTTCCGTTTATTAAAAATGAATTTAATCCAATCCCTCTAATTAAATTTGCTCCCACTGCGTCGTAAGTAGTTGACCAGCAGATTGCAAATGGAAATCTGTTCCCGTTTTTATCAGGCTGCGAAATAAAAGGCAATGTTTCACTTCCTGTAGATCCGTCAAGAGAATAGCCGTGTCTATCTTTAGCCGGTAAGATTTTATTTGGCGGAAAAACTGATTCCGGCTCTCCTAAAACTTCCATTCCTCCGGCTTCACTATCTGCCGCAGTAATAATTAATGTATTAGGATTTTCATGATAAAAATCCAATGCAGCTTTTATGGCATCATCTGCTCTTTTTAATGCCTCAAGCATTCCGTTAGCATTAGTATTATTACCGAAATTATCAGTTCCTTCCTCCTCGGTTACCAAAAAGAAATTCTTATCTGAATTACTAAGTATCTCAATTGCTTTTTCAGTCATCTCTGCAACTGTAGGAGCATTTGGATTATAATTTGGTAATCCTGCCTCTTTTAATTCTTCTTCTGATTTTGCATTGTAAGTATCCGCAAAAGCAAAAATGCCAATCACTTTTTCTGTATCTTTTGGGAGATTATTCAATTCATCTTTAGTGTAAATTACCTTATAACCATTTTCTTCAGCCCACTTTAAAAGATTTTGTCCATCTTTTCTTTTTCCCACTTTACCATAAAATCCTATTTCATTATTCGGAATAAGCCATTCTTCACCGCCGCAGAAAATAACATCAAGTCCCGATTTAATAATCTGTTCTGTAATATCTTCATAATTATCTCTTGAATCTGATTGAGCAACGAAAGCTCCGGTACCGGGTTCTACAATTGTTCCGCTGTTTACAATTCCAGTTCTTAATCCGGATTTTATTGCTTCATGCATAATACTCATGTTATTACCGGCTCTTGAAGTAACCGTTTTTTTACCATCTTTCCCGTATGAATCTTTAATTACTTTTGTTCCGTAAGCATGAATTGTTGCTCCGCTGTGTGAAGAAGCAGCCAAAGCATTTTTAACATGACCTCTGTATAAACCAATTCTTGGTAATTTATCCCAATTTAAAAAGCCGTCGGGACCATAATAAAGCAGTCTTGCCGCATTAAAAGTAGCCAGTGAAGTTCCATCCGGATGAATAAAAATTACATTTCCTTTCTTTATTTCTTGTTCTTGTGCGGTATGTGTTAAAACTAAAATGAAAAAAAAGAATAAAAGAATAAATTTGAACTTCATAATTTGCCTCTAATTTTTTGACGAGAAAAGTAAGTTTTTGAATTTATAAATATTTTAATCATTTATTTAAATAAGAGATTTCAGATCTAAATTATATTCATACAATATTTCACTTACCCTATATATCAAAATTCATTATTAAATTAGAAGCTGAATTTTTCTTATATTTATAACTTATTTAAAAAATAATCGGTTTGATAAAATTGGCTAAAGAAAAAATTCTAGTAACTTCAGCGCTTCCTTATGCAAATGGACCAATTCACTTAGGACATTTAAGCGGTGCGTATTTACCGGCAGATATTTATGTTCGATTTAACAGATTAAAAGGGAATGATATTCTTTATATATGCGGTTCCGATGAACACGGAGTGCCGATTACAATTACAGCAGATAAAGAAGGAATTACTCCTAAAGAAGTTATTGATAGATACCACGAAATAAACAAAGCTGCTTTTGATAAATTCGGAATGTCATTTGACATATATTCAAGAACCAGCATTGAAACTCATCATCAAACTGCTCAGACTTTCTTCAAATCTTATTATGATCAAGGAATTTTAGTAGAAAAAAAATCAATGCAGTTTTATGATGAAAAAGCTAAAATGTTTTTACCGGATAGATACGTTGAAGGAACTTGTCCGAACTGTGGATATGATGAAGCCAGAAGTGATGAATGTGAAAGATGCGGTTCACTTTATGAACCGAATGAATTAAGAAATCCAAAAAGTAAAATTACCGGTGAAACTCCGGTGCTTAAGGAAACTTCACATTGGTATTTTCCTCTCGGCAGATTTCAAGAAAGATTGGAAAAGTACATTGAAGAAATGAATAAAAAATATGGCTGGAAGGAAAATGTACTTCAATACTGCAGAGGCTGGTTTAAAGATGGTTTGAAAGATAGAGCTTATACTAGAGATTTGGATTGGGGAGTTAAAGTTCCACTTGATAATGCGGAAGGAAAAGTTCTTTATGTTTGGTTTGATGCAGTTTTAGGATACATTTCAGCCACAAAAGAATTATCAGATAAACTTGGAAAACCAGAACTCTGGAGAGAATACTGGCAGGACAAAGAAACAAAATATGTTGCTTTCATTGGTAAAGATAATGTGGTTTTTCATACAATAATTTTTCCCGCAATGTTAATGGGTTGGAATGACGGAAATGAAGATCAATATATTCTTCCTCAAAATGTGCCGGCAAATGAATTTCTAAATTTTGAAGGAAAAAAATTCTCTAAATCAAGAGGCTGGGGAATTGATGTAATCGATTTCTTAAAACTATTTCCGGCTGATCCTTTAAGATATACTTTAGCTGCAAATCTGCCTG
Organism: Ignavibacteriota bacterium; assembly: GCA_002698995.1. GTDB lineage: Bacteria > Bacteroidota > Ignavibacteria > Ignavibacteriales > Melioribacteraceae. Next base: position 25,168 of record PAAX01000020.1, read on the forward strand.
AAAATAAAGATACAGATTTTTACTGGAAGGAATTTCAAACTAGAAACAATAGTGAACTCGCAGATATATTCGGAAACTTTGTTAATAGAACTTTCACTTTTGTTCATAAACATTTTGAAGGTACTGTTCCGGAAAGAAAAGATCTTCAAAAAATAGATGAAGAAATGCTGAGCGGTTTAAAGGAATATCCAAAAAAGATTGGCGAATTATTATCAAAATATAAGATAAAAGAAGCAGTTTTTGAGATGATGAATCTTGCCAGAAGCGGCAATAAATATTTTAATGATGTTGAACCTTGGATTACAATTAAGCAGGATAAAGAAAGATGCGGCACCACGCTTAATATTTGTCTTCAGACGATAAATGTTCTTGCTGAAGTTTTCGAACCGGTTATTCCGGGAAGTTCGGAAAAATTATTTAAAATGCTCAACTCCCCAAAAATAAACTGGGATGATTTAGGAGTTATTGAATTGGCAAGCGGACATCAATTAAACAAAGCTGAAATTCTTTTTACAAAAATTGAAGACAGCCAAATTGAAGAGCAGATAAATAAACTTCCCAAAGAAGAAGTTGAAGAGAAAAAAGAAAAATTTGAGATGATCACTTTTGATGATTTCATGAAAGTTCAATTAAAAGTTGCGGAAGTTATAGAAGCTGAAAGAATACCAAAAAGTGATAAGCTTCTTAAACTCCAGCTTAAAATTGGAAAAGAACAGAGACAAATTGTTGCAGGTATTGCAAAGAGTTACAATCCGGAAGAATTGATTGGTAAAAAAGTTACAATAGTTTTCAATTTGAAACCGGCAAAATTATTTGGTGTTGAATCGCAAGGAATGATATTGGCAGCAGAAAATTCAGATGGTAAATTAGAACTTATGGAAGTAAGCGATAAAGTTGAGACAGGAACACGCATTAAATAATTTATGAATAAGCAAAAAGCACCAAAGAACAGAACTTTAGCATTGAATGAATTAGAGAAGAGTAAGCTCACTAAAAAGCTTGCTTTTCTTAAAAGTAAATCGGTTATAAAAAAAATTGAGAATAAAATTATAAATCAAGATTTTTTTGAAGCAGTAAAATTTCTGCCCGATAAATTTATAGACTTACTAATAATTGATCCTCCTTACAATCTTAATAAATCATTCAACCAGTTTAATTTCAAATCGAGATCGATTAACCAATATTCAAATTGGTTTGAAAGTGTAATTGTTGAATTGCTGCCCAAGTTGAAAAGTAATTCTTCGCTGTATGTTTGCTCTGATTGGAAATCATCAACATCAATTCATTTGGTATTGGAAAAATATTTTAAAGTAAGAAACAGAATTACATGGGAAAGAGAAAAAGGAAGAGGTGCAAATAAAAATTGGAAGAATAATTCCGAAGATATCTGGTTTGCAACTGTTTCCGACGAGTACACATTTAATCTTGACGCTGTTAAATTAAAGAGAAAAGTTATAGCTCCGTATAAAAATACAGACGGAACACCTAAAGATTGGGAGAAATCTGAAGAGGGAAGTTTCAGATTAACTTATCCTTCAAATATTTGGAATGATATATCCATTCCATTCTGGTCAATGCCGGAAAATACTGATCACCCGACACAAAAACCTGAAAAGCTGATTGCAAAGTTGATTTTAGCAAGTTCAAATAAAAATGATTTTATATTTGATCCATTTTCTGGTTCGGGAACTACATTGGTGGCAGCAAAAAAATTAGGGAGAAAATTTTCCGGCATTGAGCTTGACAAAGATTATTCTCTTTTATCTCAAAAGAGATTGGAAAAAGCATCAAAAGAAAAATCTATTCAAGGTTATTTTGATGGAGTATTTTGGGAACGAAATTCCTTTAAAATGATTAAAAAGGATGTTAAAAAGTTCGCTTAATCTTCCTTGCATTTAGTTGCTAGGATAACTAACATTAAAGTTTAATTTAAATAAAATACATGAGGAGATCTAATAATGAAATTTAGATTACTGCTGGCATTTACTTCAGTATTGTTGTTATTGTTATCTGCCTGTTCACCTAAACATTCCGAAATAGTTGTAGCCGATTATGGAAAATATAATATAACTCTTAATGATTTTGAAGAAGCTTATGCAAAAAACGTTGGCGGCATTGAAGAAGCTAAAGCAGATTCTATTAATGATTACAAAAACTTTTTAGACCTTTATGTTAATTTCAAAATGAAATTAAGAGATGCAGAAGTTAGAGGTTTACAAACCGATCCTTCATTAGTTAATGAAATGGAAGATTACAAAAAGAAAGTTGGATTTGAATATATCCGCGAAAAATTAATTATTGAAAAAGGATTAAAAGATTTATACGAAAGAAGAAGAGAAGAAATTCGTGTAAGCCACATAATGATTAGACCTGATACCATGTCAATGGATCAAGCTAAAGAATTAGCTGCAAGTTTAATTGAAAGAATTAAAAACGGCGAAAGTTTTGAAGAACTTGCAAAAAAATATTCAAGTGATAATTTCTCTAAAGATATTGGCGGCGATATTTATTATATAACAGCCGGACAAGTAATCGCTCCTTTTGAAATGGCTGCATATGCAACTCCGGTTGGTGAAATTTATCCTGAACCGATTCAAACTAGATTTGGTTATCATGTTCTTAAAGTTACGGAAAGACAAGAAAGAAGATATCAATTAAGAGCAAAGCATATTTTGGTTAATTTTTCTAATCCGGATGGCCAATTCGATTCTGTTTATGCTTTGAATAAAATAAATTCCATAAGAGATTCTATTATGAACGGAGCCAGTTTTGATGAATTGGCAAAAAGACATAGTGATGATAAAGGAAGCGGAGTTAACGGCGGTGATTTAGGTTTTTTTGAAAGAAGATCTATGGTTAAGGAATTTGATGAAGCAGTTTTCAACATGAAAATGAATGAAGTTTCAGATGTAGTTAAAACTCAATATGGTTACCATATAATTAAATTAGTTGATGAAAATCCTTATCCTTCTTATGAAAATTCTGTTACTGCACTAAAACACATTTATGAAAGAACTACAATGGATTCAGATTTAAGTGCTTACTTGGATTCATTAAAAGTGAAATATAATTATGTGCAGAATGATGAAGCCGTAAACAAAATTGTATCCAGAAAAGATACAACAAAGTTTGGAGAAGATTATAAAGGAAGCAGTTTAAGAAATGAAATGAAAGATGAATGGATAATCAAAGTTGATAATAAACCATATACAGTTGACAGCATGATGACTTATGCCGGTAATCAAAAAAATATGGTTAATGTGGTTCTTAGTGAAGCATCTTTAAAGAATGCTTTGCAGCTTTTTTCAGATAGAATCATTTATGAAAAAGCAGCATTGGATTTAGAAAATACAGATCAGAAATTTGCCGGATTGATGGAAGATTATCAAAATGGGCTTTTCATTTTCAGACTTCAAGAAGATGAAGTTTGGAATAAAATTTCTGTAGATACTACTAAGCTTTATCAACTTTACGAAGAAACAAAAGATAATTATCAACTTCCTCCAAGAGTTTCTTTCACTGAAATCTATTCAGTAAATGATTCACTTATAAATCAGTATTACCAAGATTTGAAAAACGGTTCTGATTTTGAAGTATTGGCTTCTAAAGTTACTGAAAGACCCGGCATGAAATCTAAAGCCGGAAGATATGATATGGTTCCGCTTACAAATAATCAAGTTGCAAACATTGCTTATCAACTTGAAAATAAAGGGGATTACTCAAAACCGACTCAAGTTGGAAATGCATGGGTTATTGTTAAGCTTAATGAAAAAGATGCAGCAAGATTAAAAACCTTTGAAGAAGCCAAAGCTGAAGTTTCTAGTTTGTATCAGGAAAAAGAAAGTAAAAGATTAGAAGCAGAATACTTAGAGAGATTGAAAGCTATTTACAATCCGGTTGTATACTATGATGAACTTGAGAAGGCTTTTGAGCCTGAAGAAGATTAGTTTTTTATTAGGTTCACTTTTACTCATTGTTTCGTGTGAAACTGAAAAAAAGGAAAAGAAATTTATTGCTAAAACTGACGACTCTCTTTTAACGGTTAATGAAATTCTTGATCTAAATAAAACTGATAAGAATGAAAGACTTGTTAAAGGAGAGTTAGTTAGAAATTGGGCTAACTCTAATGTAATTGATAAGGAAGCTGAATTTACCGGTATATATGATTCAGAAGAGTTCAAAGAGTTAATGCAATCTCAAAAAATCAAGTTTGCGGAGTCAATCTTATTCTCAAAATATTTTAAAGAAAATTATGAAGAACCGACAAATGAAATGCTTCAAGCTTTTTATTTCGGTAATAAAGAAAATTTTGTAATTCAGGATGAAGGATTTGTTCTTAATATATCAAGTTTTTTTAGTGAAGATGATGCTGCCGAATTTAGGAACGAATTAAATCGCAAGGAATGGAATAAAGTATTTGATCAGTTAAGTAAATCTGAAAAAGTTAAAGCATCTATTCAGAATAAATTTTTTTACACAAAAGATTTTTATAATCAGGAAATTCTAAATCTTGTAAATCAAATGGAAGAAGAGGAAGTAAGTATTATCCTTAGTTCGGAACCAAATGATTTTAAGATTTTTCAATTAGTTAGAAAATTTGATAAGTATTCTATTCCCGATTTTATTTACATTGAAGAAATTGTAAATGATATTTACAAAGTAAAACGGACAAAGGAATTGTATCAAGAATTTTTAAATAATCTGTACGAAAAGTATAACGTTGAAATAAAAACGGAACAAGAATGAAGAAAATAGCATTAATCATTTTGCTTATAACCGGCTTAAATGCTCAAGAAGTTTTGGAAAGAATTGTTGCAGTTGTTGATAATGAAGTAATTCTAAAAAGTGAATTAGATTATCAAGTAACTGTTGCGGCAGCCAGAGGCGGCTTAAAAGCTGATGATCCCGAATTACAAAAAAAAATATTAAATCAACTTATAGAAGAAAAACTATTATATGCTCAAGCTGAATTGGATTCTATTACCGTATCAAATGAAGAAGTAGAAGCACAATTGGAAAATCAATTGGGATTTTTCATTCAGCAGTTCGGTTCCAGAGAAAGATTGGAACAAGTTTACGGAATGAGCATTGATAAAATCAGAAGAGAATTAAGAGACGGTGTTAGAAAAAATTTAATGGCTCAAATGGTACAGAATAAAAAGTTTGGTAATGTTGATGCTACCAGAAGAGAAGTTGAAGAATTTTTTAATACTTATCAAGATTCATTAGGATTGGTGCCCGAGAAATTCAAAATATCTCACATTTTTATAAATCCAAAAGCTACAGAAAAACTAAAAAATGAAGCCAGAAATTTAGCTCAATCACTTTTAGATTCACTAAAAGCGGGAGCTGATTTTTCAAAACTAGCTAAACAATTTTCTGATGATCCCGGCAGTGCAGCTCAAGGTGGTAATTTAGGTTATGTAAAACGCGGTGTATTTTTCCCGGAATTTGAAGCTGCTGCATTCTCTCTTAAAAAAGGAGAATTATCCGGTGTTGTTGAGTCACCTGTAGGATTTCACGTAATTCAACTTTTGGATAGAAGAGGAGAATCAATAAATACAAGACATATTCTAATTAAAGTAAAGCCTGACGATGAAGCTGATTTAAAAGCAATTGAGTTTTTAACGGAAATTAGAGACAGCATAATTAAAGGAGAAAAATCTTTCAGCTATTTTGCTAAAAAATACAGCGATGATAAAGAAACTGCTCCTTTTGGTGGAGAACTTGGATTGTTTGAAAAAGGACAGCTTGATAAACCTCTCCTCGATCAAGTGTATAAATTGAATGAAGGCGAAGTTGGTTTCCCAAAAAGATTAGAACTTGATCCGGTTACATACGGATATCATATTGTAAAATTAGAGAAAAGAATTCCTGAGCATAAAGCCAATCTTGAAATGGATTATGAGGAAATAAAGAGATTAACAATTATGCAGAAAAGAAGTAAGCTTTATGAAAAATGGATTGACGAAATTAAAAATGATATTTATTGGGAAATCAGAATATAGGTTATAATATTGAGCGAATTAAATTTACCTAAGAATGATGTTCAATTAGTTGAGAAACTAAAAAGTTCATACACAGATATAAAAAATGAAATATCAAAAGTAATTGTTGGTCAGGACGAAATTATATCCAACATTTTGATTTCAATCTTCTCAAAAGGACATTCTCTTTTGGTTGGTGTGCCTGGATTAGCAAAAACTCTTTTGGTAAAAACAATTGCCGATGTTCTTGATCTTAAATTCAGCAGAATTCAATTTACACCTGATTTAATGCCCGGTGATATTACCGGAACTGAAATTATTGAAGAAGACCAAGCTACAAAAAGAAGAAACTTCAGATTTATAAAAGGACCGGTTTTTGCAAATATTATTCTAGCCGATGAAATAAATAGAACTCCACCTAAAACTCAATCTGCTTTGTTAGAAGCAATGCAGGAGCAGAAAGTAACTGCAGCTGGAGTGACTTACAATCTAGATAAACCCTTTTTCGTTCTTGCTACACAAAATCCAATTGAGCAGGAAGGAACTTATCCTTTACCTGAAGCTCAGCTTGATAGATTTATGTTCAATCTTTGGCTTGATTATCCAAGCTTTACTGAAGAAGTAGAAATTATTAAATCAACAACTTCAGAATACCAGCCTGAACTTAATAAAGTAATTTCAACCGATGAGATTATTGAATTCCAATCTCTTATAAGAAGAGTTCCGGTTGCCGATAATGTAATAGAATATGCTGTTAAAGTTGTTCAGAATTCAAGATCAGCAGAATTTAAGGATGTAATTTCCTGGGGTGCTGGTCCTCGTGCATCTCAATATTTAATTCTTGCCGCAAAAACAAAATCCGTTTTAGAAGGAAGATTTACACCAAGTATTGATGATGTAAAATATTCATTGGTTCCGGTTTTAAGGCATAGAATTATACCAAGTTTTAACGCAGAAGCAGAAGGAATTAATTCAGTAGAAATAATAAAGAGAATTTCAGAAAAAATATGAATCAAATATTATTGAAGATAAAAATTGCACTTATAGTTTTATTATCACTTATAATTATTAGTTGTGATGATTCACTAGAAAATGAAAATAATGATTTAGTTGAAAATATTGATACCGTTTCGGTTAATATAAATGAGTTTGGAATTGTTGTTGATAGTCTTAATGAATACAGCGATGTAATTAAGAAGAACCAAACCTTAGCCGATATTCTTCTTCCTTTTAATGTCGATTATAACACAATCACCAGTATGGTTGCTGAATCTAAAGATGTTTTTGATTTGCGTAAGATTAATGCAGGTAAAGATTATTTTGTCTATACAAAAAATGATTCTACAGAAACACCGAAGTATTTTGTTTATTCATTCGATAAGATTAATTACATAGTTTATGATCTTTCAGATTCCATTAAGATTAATAAAGGACAAAAAGAAGTTAAGGTTGAAGAGAAATTTGCCGAAGGTGTAATTACAAGTTCTCTTTATGAAACTTTACAACAGCAGAATCTTTCACCTATGCTCGCTTTGAAACTCTCGGAAGTTCTTGCATGGCAGATCGATTTTTATACAATTCAAGAAGGGGATTTTTTCAGAGTTCTTTATAATGAAAAATATGTGGATGATGATTTTGTAGGTGTTGGAAAAATCAAAGCAATACAGTTCAATCATAAAGGAAAAGATTTCTTTGGTTTCTATTTTAATCAAGGGGATGAAATTGATTACTTTGATGAGAACGGAAACAGTTTGCGAAAAGCATTTTTAAAAGCACCTCTTAAATTTTCCAGAATTTCTTCAAGTTTTTCAAGAAGAAGACTTCATCCTATCTTAAGAAGATACAGACCGCATTTGGGAATTGATTATGCAGCCGCATCCGGAACTCCGGTTCAAGCTGTCGGTGATGGCACTGTTATTCAAGCTTCCTACCAAGGTGGAGCAGGCAATTATGTTAAAATAAAACATAATGGAACTTATACTTCCGGTTATATGCACCTTTCAAAATATGGTAAGGGGATTAAAAAAGGGGCTTATGTTAGACAAGGAGATATTATTGGTTACGTTGGTTCAACCGGTTTGTCAACTGGTCCACATTTAGATTTTAGATTCTGGGTTAATAATGATCTTGTAAATTACTTAACTATTGAATTCCCTCCGTCAAATCCTATTAAAGAGGAGTTCAGACAAGAATTTATCGCACAACGCGATTCTCTTTGGGAAAGAATAGATTTTAATATGAATATGAAAAAAGAAGTTTTGACTGCTAATTAAAATTATGGTTTGCTTATTCCAAATCATGAATTTTGGTTCTGTGAAAGTATTTACTATTCATTCTAAATTAGACTCTAATCCACATTATCATATTTTGGGTATCAGGTATTGATAATGAAGTATTTTGAATTCACAGCTTAGCTCTTAAAGATAGGTTGTAAAAATTCCAGTTTCCTGTTTTAGAAATACTTTAATTAAACTGAAAATAACAAAACTATTTTACTAACCTCCATCAAAAAAACAATTTAACAATTTATCAATACAACAATAAATTAAACTTATCTGCCAAACTTGCACATAAACAAAAAGCGGATAATAATTCACTTCTATCGAATATTAAAAATCGGTAAAATTTTTATAAAGAAATCTTGACTTTCCCAAAAAAAATAGCTTATTTGCATTCATGTGGGTAAAACTATTATAAAAATGTCAAGAAGTGTCAAATGTTTATAGGAAATTTCACATATTCTATTGATGCAAAGGGAAGAGTCAGTATTCCGGCAAAATTGCGCAAATATGTCAAACCGGATGCGAATGATTCATTTGTAATTACCCGTGGAACCGTTCAATGTATTGACGTTTACCCGCTTGATATTTGGCGTGAATATGTTGCGGCAAAGGTCAGCAAACTCAATCCTTTTGATCCTCAAGAAGCAATATTTATAAGAATGTTTCTTCAGGAAGCATCGGAAGACAAACTTGACGTTCAATCTCGACTTATTATTCCAAAATCTTTAATTGAATACGCCGGAATAGAAAAAGAAGTTTTCATTTTAGGTGCTATGCAGAAAATTGAATTATGGAATCCGAATATTTACCAAGAGTACATCAAAAAGAGTGATAAATCTTACGAAGAAATTGCCAAAGAAGTAATGAAGATGTGACAAATAAGATGATACATGAACCGGTTTTATTAAAAGAATCAATTGAATATTTAGTTATAAATAAATCCGGTTTCTATTTCGACGGTACAATTGGTTTTGGCGGTCATTCGGAAAAAATTCTCGATCAACTTAATGAAAATGCTCTTTTACTTGGTTCCGATAAAGATAAAGAAGCTTACAATTACTGCAGAACAAAATTTGAAAATGATTTCAGAGTTAAGCTTTTTCACGGCAGTTATAAGTATTTAGATATTTTTTCTAAGATTGAATTTATTGACGGGTTTGACGGAATTTTTGCTGACTTAGGAGTTTCTTCTTATCAACTTGATGATAAGGATGCAGGTTTTACATTCAGACAAGATTCGGTTTTAGATTTAAGAATGAATAAGGATGAAGGAGAACCTGCTTATTTCTATTTAAATACTTTGGAAGAAAAAGAGATTGCAGATTTGATCTTCAATCTTGGTGAAGAAAGAAGCTCAAGAAAAATTGCAAGAAGAATTGTTGAAAAAAGAAAAGAAAAAGAATTTAAAACAAGTAATGATCTAAAAGAAGTAATAGCGGAATTTGTTCCTTCACATAAGTTATCGAAAACATTAAGCCGGGTCTTTCAGGCATTGCGTATTTATGTTAATAACGAACTGGAAGATTTGGAGATTTTTTTGGATAAAGCTGTAAAGCTGTTAAAACCGGGAGGAAGAATAGTAATTTTAACTTATCACTCGCTTGAAGATAGAATTGTAAAGGATAAATTCAAGTATGAAACACTTGACTGTATTTGTCCACCCGAAAGTCCTATCTGCACATGTGATAAGGAATCAACATTAAAATTAGTTACAAGAAAACCGGTAACTCCAAGTGCTGAAGAAATTCAGAGAAACAGAAGATCAAGAAGTGCAAAGTTAAGGGCAGCAGAAAAATTATGAGTCAAAATTATTCATTGGGGAAATTATTTCTGATTATCATTATTGCGGCAGGTTCGTTGTTTGCTCATTTATATATGAAAAAAGAAATAAGCACAATGAATAAAATGAAGAACAATCTTGAAACAAAATTAACTGCTCTTAAAGGTAAAATTGAAGAAGAAAATGTAAATCTTCAAAAGGAATCTGCTCAAGACTCAGTTCTGACAAGAGTAAAAAGATTTAATATTCCTTTAGAAAGATATTTTGAAGAACCACAGGAAATTTATGTTGATGGTAAACAAGTTGAAAGATTACAAAGGATAATAGAAGATAAATATGAATAATTCCAGAGCGTTACTTTCCATATTTATATTCTTTGTTGCTTTTATAGCAATATCAGTCCGCTTGTTCAATATACAAGTTAGAGATCATGATAAGTTTAAGTATTATGCAGAAAGACAGCAGAACAGAATCTATCCAATAAAAGCCGAAAGAGGAATAATTAAGGATAGAGAAGGAAAAGTATTGGCATATACAAAAGATGATATTTCTCTTTTTGCTGATACAAGAATGTTAACAAAATCTAGAAGAGATACACTTGCTTCAGCTTTATCTTCTGTTTTCGGTAAAAGTAAAAATCATTATTACAAATTATTCGATTCAAAAAAAGGAAATGTACTTTTAGAAAAAAAAGTATCAAGAGTTGAATCTTTATTGTTATCGGATTTAGTAGTTGATGGATTTTTCAAAACCGAAGATTATACGAGAGTTTATCCTTATGGAAAATTGGCTTCTCATGTGCTCGGTTTTGTAGATCAAGCAGAAAATGGTGCAACCGGAATTGAGAAACAGTTTAATGATTATTTAAGCGGTCAAGATGGAAGATTATTAGTAGAACGTGATGCTTTGGGAAGAATAGTTACAGTTAATGATGCGTTAACAGTTCCGGCTTTAACCGGTGCAGAAGTTACCTTAACTATTTCTCAGCAGTATCAAAGTATTTTAGAAGAAGAATTAGAAAAAGGATTGAATGAATATCAATCAAATTCCGGTGTTGGAATTATTATGAATCCGCAGAACGGTGAAATACTTGCAATGGCAAGTCTGCCGAATTACAATCCCTCCAGTTATTCTCAATTCTCAAATGAAGAAAGAAGAAACAGAATTTTAACAGATACATACGAACCCGGATCAACTATAAAGGGAATCGTAATGGCTATGTTAATGGATGAAGGAAAAGTTAATCCAAATGAAGTAATAAATACTGAAAACGGCAGTTATAAATTTTTAAGAACAAGAATAAAAGATACTCATGCATTTGAGAAACTTACGGTTCAAGAGGTTCTTGAACAGTCAAGTAATATTGGAATGGTAAAACTCAGTACAAGAATTGATGATAATGCTTTCTATAAATATTTAAGAGACTTCGGATTTGGAAATACAACATCAATTGATATTCCTGGAGAAACTGGTGGAAGATTAAAAAAACCAGATGAGTTTTCAAAATACACAAAAGCTTTTGTTTCACATGGTTACGAAATTGCGGCAACACCTTTGCAGGTTATTACTGCTTTTAGTGCAGTAATTAACGGCGGAATTTTATATCAGCCTCATGTTGTAAAAAAAGTTAATTCTAATGTAAATAATGAAGTAGTACAGTTTGATTCTAAAAAGATTAGAAAAGTTATCTCTGAAAAAACATCTGAGAAAATGAAAAATCTTTTAATTGGAGTAGTTGAAAACGGTACGGCAAGTTTAGCAAGATTGGATGATATGCTTATCGGTGGAAAAACCGGCACTTCACAAAAACTTGTTAATGGAAGTTATTCAAGCAGCGAATACAATTCTTCGTTTATCGGATTTTTCCCGGCTGATAACCCGCAGGTTATTTGTCTTGTTGTTATTGATTCACCAAAGATTGGAAGATACGGCGGAAGAGTTGCAGCACCTATATTCAAAAATATTGCTGAAAGAATTATTGAATCCGATATAAATTTTTCTCCTTACAGAAAAGATATAAAAAGAAAAAATGAGACTAATAAAGATTTCTTAATTGCAGAAAATTTGGAGACTGAAAATTATGTACCAAAGAATGAGATTTTTATAACTGCAAATTATTCTGAAAACAGTAAAGAAAAAGAAGTTGAAAATTACAGTAGAACAACAATGCCGAGTCTTTATAATAAATCAATTAAAGAATCAATAACAAGATTGACTGCTCTTGGTATAAAGTATAAAATAAAAGGTTCGGGAAAAGTAATTGATCAATCAATTATGCCCGGAACTAAATTAAAAGAGGGAATGATTTGCGAACTTGTCTGTTCAAGTGAAATGGTGAATTGATTAATGCAGATAAAAGAATTATTACATAACGTTGATGTAATTGAAGTTACCGGAAATCTCGAAAATAGAGAGATTAATTCAATTACTCTTAATTCAAGAGATGTAAAAAATAATTCTTTATTTGCGGCAATTAAAGGATTCAAAACAGATGGGCATAAATTTATTTCTGATGCAGTTAATAAAGGAGCCTCGGCAGTAATTTTAGAAGAAACAACAACTGAAATTGATGAATTACTTAAACAGAATAATTGTGTAAAGATTAAAACTGCCAACAGCAGAAAAGCTTTTGCCCAAGCTGCATGTAGATTTTTTGATAATCCTTCACAAAAATTAAATCTAATTGGTATAACCGGAACCAAAGGAAAAACGACAACTGCATTTTGCACAAAATATCTGCTTGAAGCTAATAATCAAAAATCGGGCTTAATTGGAACGATTAAAAATTTGACTGGAGATAAAGAGCTTCCTTCAAAACTAACTACACCGGAGGCAGATGAAGTAAATTATCTGCTTAATGAAATGGTTAAAACCGGCTGCAGTTCTGCGGTTTCGGAGGTTTCATCACACTCTTTGTATTTAGATAGAGTTTACGGAATTGATTTTGATACAGCAGTTTTTACAAATATTACATCGGATCATCTTGATTTTCATGAAACATTTGAAAATTACTTTGAAGCAAAAAAGATTTTATTCGATTCAATGAAAGAATCCGGTTATGTGATTTTTAATATTGATGATGCAAACGGTGAAAAAATAACTGCAGATACAAAAGCTAAAAAGTTATCGTATGGATTTAATTCTGAAGCAGATTTCAGAATTGAAAACCTTAACTATGATATTAATGGAACAAGATTCGATTTAATTTTTAAAGGAAAGAGTTATTCTGTCTCAACAAAGCTAATCGGAAAATTTACAGCATACAATGTTACTGTAGCTTTAGCTTCTGCATTTGTTAGTGGCGTTGAATTAAGAAAAGCTGTTTCAGATTCAGAAAATATTCCACAAATACCTGGCAGATTTCAAGTAATAAATCATAATAATAAAAATGTGATTATTGATTATTCACACACAGCAGACTCACTTAAGCAGGCTTTGGAATCAATCATTCATCTCAATAAAAATAAACAGCCGATTTATACTGTTTTTGGATGCGGTGGTGATAGAGATAAAACTAAACGCCCCATTATGGGAAGTATTGCGGCAGATTTAAGCGATAAAGTAATTGTTACATCAGACAATCCAAGAACTGAAAATCCTTTTGATATTATTGAAGATATCAAAAAAGGAATATCAAAAAATAATTATAAGGTAATTGAATCAAGAGAAGATGCAATTAAAGATGCAGTCTTAAATTCGGAAGAGAATGCTATTATTCTTATTGCCGGTAAAGGGCATGAAGAGTATCAAGAAATCAACGGAATTAGAAATCATTTCTCAGATAAAGAAACAGCCGAGAGGTATTTAGAGTTATGAAAACATTAAAGATCACATTACAAGATTTATTTGATCTGGAATCTGCTGAAATTTTTAATCCCGATGCTTACAAAGACTGCAGATACGTCTCTATTGATTCAAGATCAATTAAAAAGGGTTCTCTATTCGTAGCAATTAAAGGGGAAAGATTAGACGGACATAATTTTGTGAAAGATGCCATCAGAAACGGTGCATCGGCTGTTATGATAAGCGAACCTGAATTGAAGAGATTTGATTCAATTGATAAAACTATTATAACCGTAAAAGACACTACAGAAGCTTATGGAAAATTAGCTAATGCCTGGCGACATAAATTAAAAGCAAAAGTAATTTCACTTACAGGAAGTAATGGTAAAACTACAACAAAAGAAATTCTTTATTCATTATTGAAAAAGAAATACAAAGTAGTAAAAACCGAATCGAATAATAATAATCATATAGGTGTTCCTTTAACAATTTTTAATGCTAATGCTAATACTGATGTTTTAATACTTGAACAGGGAACAAATCATTTTGGAGAGATTCCTTACACAGCAAAAATCTCAGAACCGGATTTCGCTTTCATTACAAATATCGGTGATTCTCATCTTGAATATTTAAAAACCAGAAACGGTGTGTTCGATGAAAAATCTGCTCTGTTAAATATCTGCAGAGATAAAGGTGGACAGGTACTTATAAATACTGATGATCATATACTTCATAGAAATCAAAAAAAATATCCTAACAGAATTACTTTTGGCTTTAAAGGTAATCCGGATATTAAAGGAAAAATTTTAGGATACACACCTGAGGGGAAAACTGAAATTGCTGTTACCTATAACAATAAAACTTTTGAAACAGCTTTACCTTTGTATGGTGAATCAAATGCAAAGAATTACTTGGCAGCTGCAGCAGTGGTTTTATTAATGGGATTAAAGAAAACAGAAATTATTGAAGCATCAAAAAAAATAAAACCGTTTAAGCAGAGAGTGAATGTAATTAATAAAAAAGAATTTATGCTTATTGATGATACTTATAATGCAAATCCGGACTCAATGATTGCAGCTATTGAACTGATGAATAAGATGAAAGCTAAATCAAGAAAGATTGCTGTGCTAGGAGATATGTTTGAACTTGGGGAAAACAGTGCCGATATGCATGCAAATCTTGCCGGAATTATAATGAAATGTAAAGTTGATGAAGTTTACACAATCGGTAAGGATATGATTCATCTTCATAATTTTTTGAAAACAAGAAGAGTAAGTATCCAGCATTTTGATGAAAGAGAAAACCTGAGAAATTTTCTTCACAATCTCAATTTAGAAGATGCAGTAATTTTAGTTAAGGGGAGCAGAGGAATGAAAATGGAAGAATTTGTAGAAGAAATTTTAAGCAGAGCAAACTAATGTTTTACTACTTATTTGATTATATAAACGAATTATTTAATCCACCGGGATTCGGTGTATTCAGATTTTTAACATTTAGATCTGCATTGGCTGCAATTACTGCACTAATTTTATCTTTTTACATCGGACCGAAAGTTATTAAGTATCTGCAGAAAAAACAGATTGGTGAAGAAGTAAGAAAAGACGGACCAAAATCGCATTTCAGTAAAGCTGGCACTCCAACTATGGGCGGAGTAATAATAATTTTATCTGTAGTAATTCCGGTTTTGCTTTGGTCTGATATAAAAAGCAGTTATATAATTCTGGTTTTGTTCGGTACAATTTTCCTTTCGTTAGTCGGCTTTTTAGATGATTACTTAAAAGTAGTTAAGAAATATTCTAAAGGATTGATTGCAAGATATAAACTGATTGGACAAGTGACCGTTGGATTGACCGTAGGTTTGGCAGTTTATTATTTACCGGAATTTGCTCCTTACAATACAGAAACAACTTTACCATTCTTTAAAAATTTGAATTGGGATTTTTCTTATCTCTATATACCTGTAGTGATTTTTATAATTACTGCTACATCAAATGCGGTAAATTTAACAGATGGTTTGGATGGACTTGCAATTGGAAACATAATAATTGTTATGCTTACACTTGCAATTATTAGTTATATAACAGGTAACGTAATTTATTCGGATTACTTGAATATTCTCTATTTACCAGGAGCCGGCGAACTTACGGTTTTTATAGCTGCATTAATAGGTGCTGGTTTAGGATTTTTGTGGTTTAATTTTTATCCGGCTCAAGTTTTTATGGGAGATACCGGCTCATTAGCACTTGGCGGTGCTTTCGGAATAATCTCAATTCTTATAAAGAAAGAATTGCTTATTCCAATACTGGGCGGAATATTCTTCTTGGAAACAGTTTCGGTAATTCTTCAAACATCTTATTTCAGATATACAAAAAAGAAATATGGTGAAGGGAAAAGATTATTTAAAATGGCTCCGATTCATCATCATTTTGAATTAAAGAATTGGCCCGAACCAAGAATTGTAATTAGATTTTACATTATAACAATAATATTGGCAATTATTAGTCTTGCTTCATTCAAGATACGTTAATGGATATAGCAAATAAAAAAATATCGATTATTGGTGCTGTAAGAAGCGGTGTGGCTGCGGCTAAGCTTGCAAAAAGATTAGGTGCGTTCCCGTTTGTTTCCGATCAATCAGATTATGAAAAAATAAGTGATTATTTATTTCAATTGGAAGAACAAAAGATTCCGTATGAGTATGGAAATCATACAGATAAAATTTTTGATTGTGATTTTATTATTACAAGTCCTGGTGTTCCATCTGATTCAAAAATTCTACTTGAAGCGAGAAAAAGAAAAATATTAATAATAAGTGAAATTGAATTTGCATCATGGTATTGCAAAGGAAAAATAATAGCTATTACCGGAACTAACGGCAAAACAACAACTACTACTTTAATGGCTCATGTATTAAATAGCTGCGGAGTTAAAACATATTTAGCCGGAAACATTGGTTTTGCTTTTTCTGAAATTGCTGATAAGGTTTTGGAGACAGAGTTTGTTGCTCTTGAAGTATCAAGCTTTCAATTGGATTTTATAAATGAATTTAAACCTAACTATGCAATGCTGCTTAACATTACTCCAGATCATTTAGATAGATACTTAAATGAATATTCTTTTTATAAAGCAGCCAAATATAGAATAGCTGAAAATCAAACTGAAGATGATTTCTTTATTGTGAATAAAGATTCTAAAGATATAGAACTGATAAAGATTAACACAAAAGCAAGATGGTTTTATTTCTCGCTTCAAGATGAAGAACTTAACGGAAGTTATTTATGCGATGGTAAAATCAAATTTCATAGAAATACAACTTCAACTATAGTTGATGTAAAAGATTTGATTCTAAAAGGAGAACATAACTACCAGAATGTTATGGCTGTAGTTATTGCCGCTAAATTGATTGGTATTGAGGATGAACGAATTAAAATTGCTTTGATGAACTTTAAAGGTGTAGAGCATAGACTTGAATCAGTAAGAACATTGGACGGAGTAGAATATATCAATGATTCAAAAGCTACAAATGTTGATTCGGTTTGGTTTGCATTAAGAAGTTTCAATCAGCCGATTCATTTAATTCTTGGCGGTAAAGATAAAGGAAATGATTACAGTCAAATTAAAGATGAAGTAAAGCAAAGAGTTAAAAGAATATATGCAATCGGTTCATCAAAAGAAAAAGTAAAAGATTTTTTTGAAGAAGTAACTGAAACTGAAATGTTTGATTCATTGGAAAGTGCCGTTAAATCTGCACAAAGAAAAGCTTTGGAAGGAGAAATTGTTCTTCTTTCACCTGCTTGCGCAAGTTTTGATATGTTCAATAATTATGAACATAGAGGTGGAGTATTTAAGAAAATTGTGAGTTCACTTTAATGAAAAATTTAATTAGAGCAGAAATATTACTGGTTGTCGTTCTAATGATTTTAGGATCATTGCTGGTACTTTCTGCAAGCGGGACTTACAGCGCAGAAAAATTTGATAATCTATATTTCCTTTTCAAATCTCATATTTCTAAAATACTAATTGCTATTGCATTACTGGTTATAACTGCAATGATTCCTTATGATTTATACAGAAAATATAGTAAACATATTTTGGTTGGTACTATCCTCTTACTTGCAGCGACTTTAATTTTTGCACCCAAAATTAAAGGAGCTGCAAGGTGGATTGATTTGTGGATAATCCAATTCCAGCCTTCTGAGCTTGCTAAAATTGTTCTACTAATGCACTTGGCAGTGATGATTGAGAAAAAAGGGGACTTAATTAGAGATTTCAAAAATGGATTTGTTTTTACTCTGGTTTGGGTTTTTATTGTTGCGGGATTAATTTTAATGCAGCCGAACGTCAGTACCACTTTACTTGTTATTATTTTATCATTTACTATTCTTTATGTCGGTGGTGCAAAATTCAAACATGTACTTGCTACATCAACAGTTGTTGGCGGAATTGGTGTAATGTTTATGATGCTCTTTACTCACTCTCGTGAAAGAGTTTTGTCCTTTATAAATGGTGCCGGTAGTACAGGTGATATAAACATACAAGTAAAACAGGCAAAAATAGCATTAGGAAGCGGTGGATTTTTCGGAGTTGGTTTGGGTAATAGTCAGCAAAGTAATTTATTCTTACCTGAATCTTACGGTGACTTTATTTTTTCGGTTTTAGGTGAAGAACTTGGATTTCTTGGGGCTTTACTCGTTTTATTTATTTATTTTTCAGTCTTTTTTATTGGTGTTTTGATAGCCAAAAAAGCGAAAGATCCCTTTGGCCAATTACTGGCTTATGGTTTGTCCTTTAATATAATTTTAAGTGCTTTTATTAATGCAGCAGTTGTTACCGGAATGGTTCCAACAACCGGTATCACTTTGCCGTTTATAAGTTTTGGCGGTACTTCTATTATTGTTTTTTGTATTTCAATTGGATTGATAATTAGTATTGGTAGATATAGTCAAGTTCAACAGCAAGAATTAATTCCGGTAGAAGTTTGAACAGATCAAATAATATATATCGTTTTGTGTTTGCAGCTGGTGGAACCGGAGGTCATTTATATCCGGCAGTTGCAGTAGCAGCTTCTATTAAGAAGATGAAACCGGAAGCTGAGATTTTATTTGTTGGTACTAAACATAAACTTGAATCCAAAGTAATACCAAGTTTAGGTTACAAGTTTAAATCGATTGTTATTTCAGGATTCAGCAGAAAGATAAATTTATCAAATCTGCTTTTCCCGTTTAAGTTGATTTATGGTTCTTTACAATCGTTAATAATCAATTTTAGTTTTAAACCGAAAGTTGCAGTTGGAGCTGGAGCTTATGTAGCCGGACCGGTTTTGTGGAGTGCTTCGGTTTTAGGTTCTAAATTATTGCTTATGGAACAGAATAGTTTTCCAGGTATTACTAACAGACTTTTAGAAAAGAAAGCAAACGAAATTCATCTTTCTTTTGAAGAATCAAAAAAATATTTCAGAATGAAAGAGAAATTATTTGTTACAGGAAATCCAATTAGAATTGATTTTGAGTTGAGTGATAAAAAATCAGCAAAGAATAAAGTAGGATTAGATGAAAACAAAAAGACTCTTGTGGTTCTCGGCGGAAGTCTTGGTGCAAAATCACTTAATGATTCGGTTATAAACAACATAGAAAAATTTCAGAAAGAAAATATTCAAGTCGTTTTGCAGTGTGGTAAAAGATATTATAATGAATTAAAGAGTATTGAAAACTCGTCATTAAAAATTTATGATTTTATTGATGATATGCCTAAGATTTATTCTTGTGCAGATTTAATAGTCGCGAGAGCGGGTGCAACAACAATTGCAGAAACAGCTTATTTGGGTCTGCCGGTTATATTTGTTCCATCACCAAATGTTGCCGAAGATCATCAATACAAAAATGCAAAATCATTGGTTGATGAAAATGCTGCAGAAGTAATTAAAGACAATAATCTTAAAGAGGAATTTTATGTTAAGATAAGATCAATAATTAATGATGATAACAGATTAACAGAATTAGCTGAAAATATTAAGAAATTTTCAAAACCGGATGCGGCAAATGAAATTGCCAAAAGAGCAATAACATTAGCCGAAACTATTTAGGAAAAGTTTATGATTCAAAAAGTTATTAAGAAAATTCATTTTGTTGGTATTGGTGGAATTGGAATGAGCGGAATTGCTGAGATTATGCTTAATCAAGGATTTCAAATCTCCGGTTCTGATTTATCAAATACAGAAATTACCGAAAGTCTTAAGGCAAAAGGGGTTACAATTTATGAAGGACATTCTGCAGATAATGTGAAAGATGCTGATGTTCTTGTTTATTCTTCTGCAGTAAAAATTGATAACCCTGAAGTACAAACCGCAATTGAAAGGAAAATTCCGGTAATCAAAAGATCAGAGATGTTAGCTGAATGTATGAGAATGAGATATGGTATTGGAATTGCCGGAACTCATGGTAAAACTACAACAACTTCAATGGTTGGATTAGTATTGACTGAAGGCGGCATTGATCCAACTATTATTGTCGGCGGTAAATTAAGCGGATTAGGTGGAACTAACGCAAGACTTGGAAACAGTGATTATATTGTTGTTGAAGCTGATGAATTTGACAGAACATTTTTAAGTCTTACTCCAAGTATTGCAGCAATTACAACTTTAGAAAAAGAACATTTAGATACTTATAAAGATCTTGATGATATTAAATCAGCATTTATTCAATTTGCAAATAAAGTCCCGTTTTTTGGTTTTGTTGTTTTATGTCTAGATGAACCGGCTTTGCAGGATATAATTCCCTTAATCAATAAAAAAGTTTTCACTTACGGATTAACATCGCAAGCAGATGTTAGAGCAATTGATATTTCTCATGATAAATATTCCAGCACATATACAGTTATTTATAAAGGAGAAGAATTAGGAAAGATAACCTTAAATATTCCCGGTGTACATAATGTAAAAAATTCTTTGGTTGCTGTTACAATTGCTACAGAATTGGGAATAAGCTTTGATGTAATTAAAAAATCTTTGGAATCTTTTACTGGTGTTTACAGAAGATTTGAAACCAAATACAATAATGATATTCTTGTTGTTGATGACTATGCGCATCATCCAACGGAAACTAATGCAACTTTAAGTGGAATTAGAAGCGGCTGGAAAAGAAGATTAGTTGTAGTGTTCCAACCTCATCTTTACAGCAGAACTAGAGATTTTTATGAAGAATTTGGCAGATCATTTCTTAATTCCGATGTATTTATTTGTACCGATATTTATCCGGCAAGAGAAACTCCAATTGAAGGAATTACAGGTGAACTTGTTGCAAATGCTGCTAAAAAGTTTGGTCATAAAAATGTGATTTATGAAGCTGATAAAAATAATGTTCCGGAATTACTCAATTCAATTGTAAAGAAAGATGATATAGTAGTTACTATGGGTGCCGGAGATATTTGGAAGTTTGGAGAAAAGTTTATAGATGTTTACAAAAAAAGCAAATAGTACAAAAAAGAATAACATGTTTGGATTTGCAGTCATGATGGCTGCAATTGCCGGATTGGTTTATCTTTCTGTTGCTTTAAGTAGTGAAGATAATGAATATACTATTAGTCTTATTGAAATTGACGGAAACGTGTACTTAAGCAAAGAAGAATATTATAAATTTGCAAATTTTGGAAACCCTGAAGAGTTTGGTGAATTATCTCTACCTATTATAAGAGATAGAATTCAAAAGCATCCTTACGTTAAAAATGCTGAAGTTGAGTATGAAGGTTATGGAAAAGTTTCTGTTCATATTACCGAAAAACTTTTTAATTCAGTTTTATTGGCTGATAATAAAAATTACTTAATTAGTGATGAACTGGAATTGGTTCCGTTACAGCTTTACACTCAAATGGTTAACTATCCGGTTATTATAAATCCGAATGATAAGATTGATTATGCATCAGTAAAATATTTAACGAATAAATCTGAATCATTAACAGGTGTGAAAATTATTTCAGCAATAAAGTTAATCAATCCGGAATTGTATGATTTGATTTCAGATGTAGATTTATCCGGAGATCAAAATATTAACATAAGACTTACAAATTATGATTATGAAATAAGATTAACTAAGAAAGATTTTGTAAGACAATTATCATATTTAAGTGAAATTTGGAATAGATTGAAAAAGAATACCATGCAGAATAATATAGAATATGTCGATCTAAGATTTAATCAGAATGTATTTATTGGATTCAAACAAGATGATGTAGATAGCGGAGAGATTAGATCATGAAGAAAAAGATAGTTGCGGGATTAGATCTTGGTACAACTAAAGTTTGTGCAGTAATTGCTGAACAAACAGAAACTGGAATAGATGTTTTAGGATTTGGTGTTTCTCCTTCGGAAGGATTAAATAGAGGTTTGGTTGCCAATATTCAAAAAACCTCACAAGCAATTAAAGAGGCTGTTGAAATAGCTTCTAATAGAGCGGGATTAACAGTATCTGAATTAAATGTTGGTGTAGCCGGTGAGCATATAATAAGTATGGAAAATACAAATTATGTTACAATAAATAATCCCGATAGAGAAATAACAGAAAAAGATATTGAAAGATTAAATGCCGATGTAAGATTAATGAGAATACCGGCAGATAGGCAAATTCTTCATATTATTCCGGAAGAATATTCTGTTGATAATCAAGGTGGAATTGATAATCCAATTGGAATGTGCGGATCAAAATTAGAAGCTATTAGTCATGTAGTTTTAGCATCAACACATGCAATTCAAAATATTAATAAATCGGTAGAAAGAGCCGGATATAAAGTAAAGGATTATGTGCTTCAGCCAATAGCTTCTAGTTCTTCTGTTCTTGATGAAAATGAACAGGATTTAGGTATTGCTTTAATTGATATTGGCGGCGGTACTACCGACGTTGCGGTTTTTCATGATAAAAGATTGAAACATACTAAAGTTATTGGAGTTGCCGGAAATCAAGTAACAAATGATATTAGAGAATATTTTGGAATTGTAACAGGTGAAGCTGAAAAATTAAAAAAAGAATACGGTTATGCTCATATAGAATCAATTATTAAGGATGAAGATATTTATATGAAAGGAGTTGGAGCAAGAGGAAATTTCAAACTTCCAACTTCACTTCTTGCTCAAATAATTAGTGCACGAATGAGAGAATTATTCTCATTGATAGACAATGATTTAAGACAAACTGGATTTAAGAAAAAGATTAAAGCTGGTATTGTATTGACCGGCGGCGGTTCACTGCTTAAAGGATCAACTGAATTAGCTGAAGAAGTTTTTGGACTTCCGGCTAGAATTGGTCTGCCGATTGATTTAGGCGCTGGATTATCTTCAGAAATTGAAAGACCGGAATTTGCAACTGTTATGGGTTTGGTAAAAGCATTTCCATGGATGGGGCAAAGCGAAGAAGAAGTAAAAGTAAAAACTAAATCTCCAAAAAAGAATATCAAATTCAAAAGTATAATAAAGCAAGTACAAAAGTTTTTTGATGAATTATAATTTATTACCACAACAAGGGAGGTTCATATGTCATTTGTAACTCTAGATAAGTCCAGACCAATGTCTGCTGTGCTTAAAGTAGTAGGAATAGGTGGCGGAGGATGTAATGCAATCCAAAGTATGATTAAAAGAGGATTGGATGGAGTTGAGTTTGTAACCATTAATACTGATGCTCAAGTTTTAGATAAGATTGATGCCACACACAAACTTCAGATAGGAAAAAGTGTTACCAGAGGTTTAGGTGCAGGTGCTGATCCTAGAATAGGAAAAAAAGCAGTAGAAGAGGATAAAGAAAACATAAAGAAAATATTGGAAGGGACTGATATGGTTTTCATTACCGCAGGTATGGGAGGAGGTACCGGTACCGGCGGAGCCGCAACTGTGGCTGAAATTGCTAAGAGTCTTGATGCTTTAGTAATTGGAATTGTAACTAAACCATTCAGATGGGAAGGTAAAAAGAGATTAAAGAATGCCGAACAAGGAATTGAAGAATTAAGACAATTTGTTGATAGTTTAATTGTTATTCCAAATGAAAGAATCCTAAATATTTTGGATGGTTCTGCAACAGCAACTGCAGCATTTGATAAACCAAATGAAGTTCTTTATGAAGCAACAAGAGGTATTGCAGATATAATTACTATTCCCGGAATTATTAACGTAGATTTCGCAGATGTTAGATCAGTAATGAATTCAAGTGGTGAAGCCTTAATGGGATGCGGAATTGCAAGTGGTGAAAATCGTGCAATTGAAGCAGCTCAAAAAGCTATTTCTTCTCCTTTGCTTGAAGGAATTAATATTAAAGGAGCAAAAAACATTCTGCTTAATGTAACCGGATCTAATAACCTTACAATGCAGGAAATTAATGAAGGTAATGAAATTATTTATGAAGCAGCGGGTGAAGAAGCGAATGTTATATTCGGCTGGGTAAATAAAGAAGAAATGGGTGAATATGTTTCTTATACTGTAATTGCAACCGGATTTAATAGTAAGGATTCTGTAAAATCACAAAGTCAAATTCAAAAAACAGAACAGAAAGAAGAACAAAAATCTGCTCCAATCCGTGGTGGATATGTTTTCGGTAAAGAGGAAAAAGAAAAAATTTATTCTGAAGTTCAGAATGAGAATACCGACTATAATATTCCTACAATTTTTAGAGTTAAAGGAACAACTCAAAATATGAGTAGTAATCCTTCTTACTCATCCGGATTTAAGTATCAGAATTTTAGTGATTTGGAAGAACCAAAAAGTAAAAAAGAGAATAATTCTGATGATGAGGAAGATAGTTCATCATTCCTCAAAATGATGATGGATTAAAATTCTTTACAAGGCTGCAGCCCGATTTCCCCTTGTTGTGGTAAACAAGTAATTAACTGAAATCGGTGCAGCCTTTTATTTTTGACCTAATTTTCCATTCAATATTTATTTCCTTCTTAATTGAAGATTTACTACTTTTGTAGCTTAAATCAAATTCAAACTATGCTAAAAAAAATCACATTAATTATACTTTTGACTCTTTCTATTTCTGCCCAGGATTATGAAAAAGTCGGATTAATTTCAAAGTTTGGAGCTGCTGTTGGATTTACTCCTGTTTGGACAATCCCAAATGCTTCTACTATGAATAATTATCTTCAAGCATTTGGAACCGAGAAGATAAACAGTTCGGGATTTATTGGCTTTGGTGGAAGTGGTTATATATACATTTTAGTTGTTAAGAACTTGAGAGTTGGAGGAATTGGCTTTGGCGGAACAACAACTCTTTCTTCGGCCAATTCTAGCAATAGAAGCGCTGAGTATTATTCTGGAATGGGAGGCTTAACAGTTGAATATACTCTTCCTTTTACCAAAGATGTAGCAATTTCTGTTGGTGGTATAATTGGCGGCGGATCTACTTCAATTAATCTTTATCAGAATAACGGCAGCCAGAATTGGGACAACATTTGGAATGATTTTAATTCTCCTTCATCTAATCAGAGAAGAGAAATAAAGAATACTTTTTTTACTGTTAGCCCAACTATAAATATCGATTATCCGATTAATAGATTTATTGCAGTAAGACTTGGAGCTGGTTATACTATTCCATTTAGTTCTAGCTGGGAAAGCGATAACGGAAATGTTGTAAATAATTTACCAAATGATTTAAGCAGTAATTCATTTTTTATTCAGACCGGTGTTTTCATCGGCTTTTTTGCTTTTTAGAGAGGGTAAATGAAAAGAATATTAGTTACCGGCGGTGCCGGATTTATTGGTGCAAATTTTATCAACAATATACTTAATAAACGTGATGATGTTGAAATTGTAAATCTTGATAAACTTACTTATGCCGGAAATCTTGAAAATCTAAAACCATCAGAGGATAAAAAGAATTACCATTTTGTTAACGGCGATATTACAAACAGCGAATTAATTAATTACCTGTTTCAAAAGTATAAAATTGAATATGTGATTAACTTTGCTGCAGAATCTCATGTTGATAGAAGTATTTTAGGATCACAGATTTTTTATCATACAAATGTGATTGGAACCAATGTTTTATTGGAAGCATCAAGAAGATTTGATGTAAAGAAGTTTTTGCAGGTATCAACCGACGAAGTTTACGGCAGTTTAGGTCCAACCGGATTATTTAGAGAAGATACACCTCTTTCTCCTAACAGTCCTTATTCATCAAGCAAGGCTGCAGCGGATATGATGGTAAATGCATTTTATCATACTTACGGAATGCCGGTTGTAACAACAAGATGTTCAAACAATTACGGACCTTTACAATTCCCCGAAAAATTAATTCCTTTAATGACATTAAATGTACTTAGCGGAAAAAAACTTCCTGTTTATGGTGATGGATTAAATGTTAGAGATTGGATTTATGTAATTGATCATAATGAAGCTGTTGAACTGGTTTTTGAAAATGGAAGAGAAGGAGAAGTTTATAATATTGGTGCAAGTCAGGAAATGACAAATATAGAAATTGTAAAACTAATTTTGAATGCTTTGGGTAAAACCGAAGACTTGATTGAGTATGTTAAAGATCGTCCGGGACATGATAGAAGATACGCGATTGATTCGTCAAAAATTCAGAATGAATTAGGATGGAAGCCAAAATTCAAATTCGAAGAAGCCATTCAAAAAACCATCACATGGTATTTAGAAAATAAAAATTGGTGGGAGAGAATTTTGAGTGGTGAATATCAGAAGTATTATAATAATTTATATGGTAACAGGTAAAGTATGGGAAAGAATTCATTATTTGCTTTTATTATTATTTTGTTATTATCGACAAACTTTAAAGCTCAAAGTGATAGATTAAATTCTGCTTCTACAGAGCAATTTATGACATCAGGAATAAGTGTTACTATTGGTGGCTCATTCATTGTAACTGGTACATTTCAGGCAAGTCCAATGGAGAGAATTGATAATCTTGTTACTAGGATTTATAATTCCGCTAAAGTTCCATATTTATCGCAAGTAAGGGATTTAAGAACATTTAATCAAATTAATGAGCAATTTGAAGAATATCCATTACGAGGAATAAAATTAAAAAGATTCTCTGGTGAAGTTATTGAGATAGATTTATTAAAATTTCGCTTAACAGGAAATTTTAAGTATAATCCGTATTTAGAGAATGATGATGTGATTATTTTCCCTGCTAATGATATTGAAACAAATTTTATTGAAATATCAGGAGCAATAAATGTAGAATCCCCCTACACATTCCAATTTGTTGAGGGAGATAAATTATCGGATGCCATTTTATTTGCACAGGGAATTAATACTGCCTACGAAAGAGTTGATTCTGCAGAAATATCAAGACTTTCGTATGACGGTAAAACAGAAGAGAAAATTTTTGTGAAAATTTCAGACGATTATGATCTTGAAGCAGGTGATAGAATTAGAATCCTGGCAAAGACTACCGATAAAAAAGCATACAGCGTTGAAGTTAGAGGAGAAGTTAATAAAGAGGGTATAATTTATATAACTAAAGATAATACTACAGTAGCAGAAGTAATTGAAAAAGTTGGAGGATTTAAACCCACAGCCGATTTAAATCGTGCAGAACTAATTAGATCCATAACATTTTTGAATTCACCGAACTCCAATAGAGAAACTGAAATGATGTTGATGCAAAGAATGGCTAATATTGATATTGAGGACTCATTAACATTTCTTACCGATAATAGACTAAGACTTTCAAGAGGAAGTTCGGTAGTTGATTTTACAAAAATAGATGATCCAAACAGTCCTGATGCAAATTTTATTGTAAAAGATGGTGATGTCATTTATGTACCCGAGCAACAGAAGTTAGTATATGTTTTTGGACAAGTTTTAACTCCCGGATATATAGAATTTAAGGAAGGAGAAGGTTATCAATATTATATAAATCAAGCCGGAGGAATTAGTAAATTTGCCCGTGGTGAAATTTATTTAATTAAAGGAAAAACAAGATCTTGGATAGAATTGGTGGAGGATACACAAGAAGTTGTTGAAGAAGGAGATTTCATTTGGGTTCCAAAAGAACCATACAGAAATTTCGATTATTATTTGACACGAGTTGGTAATTTTGCACAAATAATTGGCAGTATAGCAACAGTAATTGTATTGATAGTTCAGTTAGGGAAATAAAATATAATAATAAATTGGACTATGATTCAAAATTTAAATGACTATATATATTTATACCTTCTTGTTGTAATATTGAGAAATTATAAGATTAACAAAAATAAAAATACCTTACAGTTGTTTTAATTTTTAAGCAAGGGATTAATTTAATGCAAGACGAAATGAAAAATAGAGATGTCACCTTGACTGATCATTTATCGGTTTTATTTAAATGGAAAAAATTTATAATTATTAATTTAATTATAATAAGTGCAATTACAACTGGTATAACTTTTCTTATACCTGAATACTTTAAAGCTACGACCACAGTAATGATTCAAGACTCTGGTGAAGGTGGTTTATTAAGTGGAATGGTAAGTGATTTAGGCGGTGTTTTTAGTAAAGCATTTGGTGGTGGTGGTGATAATACAGAAAATAAATTATTTGGATTTCTTAATAGTACACAATTTTCTGAAAATATTATTGATAAATTTAAGCTAACAGAATATTACGAATTTGATAAATATGTACGAGAAAATACATTAAAAGCATTTAAAGATGATTTTAAATCCGATTTAAATGATAATGGTTTTATTGAAGTAAGTATGGTACATAAGGATCCACAAAAAAGTGCAGAAATTGCAAACTATGCTGTGGGCTTATTAGTTGATATGAATCAAGAATACGCTAAAACTTATGCGACAAAATATCGTGAGTTTGTTGAAAAAAGATATTTCCAGAATATGCAAGATCTGAAACAAGCTGAATTTGATTTTGAAAAATTTCAAAAAAAATATAAAATTTACGCTATTCCAGAACAATTGGAAGCATCTTTTAGCGCATACGCTGAGTTAGAAAAAGAGCTTGCTCTTGATATACTTAGAAGAGACGTATTATCTGAGACTCAAGGTAAAAATAATCCAAATTATAGATTAGTTGAAACTCAGGTGAATTTAATGAAGGATAAAATAGAAAAACTAAAAAAAGGTGAAGGTGACGAAAAGAATTCTTTAATTTTTATTGATTTAAAAAATATTCCTGAAATTCAAAAAAACTATTTACAAATTAAGCGTGAATTGGAAGTTCAAACAAAGCTTCTTGAGTTTACTTTACCTATGTATGAACAAGCAGTAATGGAAGAACAAAAATCAATTCCAGCAATAACTGTAATTGATGAAGCAGTTGCCCCGGAATTAAAAGACTCACCCAAAAAAGCCTTAATTATTTTATCAATCTTTTTCTTGGCGTTGTTTTTTCAATTGCCAATTATATTTAGAGGGTATAAACTTAAAAATAATACACCCAAAAATGATTTTGAAAAGAAAGAAAAGAAATTTTATGAAAAAATAACTTCTGTTTATGGAATAAAATAGGTCAGTGTTGATTGGTCTATTTATTACTAAATATTATATCAATTCCTTCACTTTGGTTAAGTAAATACCTATTTAAAAAATGGATCAATCCTCTTTCTGTGTATGTGATCATATGGTATTTCTTAATATCATTTTATCATTTAAAATTAATTAATTATAATGACTTAAGTTTTGAAACTTGGTACATAATAATTATCACATATATTGCGTATTTGTTAGGAATAACCACATATTTCATAGCAAATAATACTAATACTGATAAAAAATCTCGAAAAAACATAAAAAATAGCCAAAAGCTTTCAATTTTATTTGAAAATTCACAAATATCATTTTATCTGACATTATGTTTTGGCATTATTGGTTTAATTGGTGCATTGCAAGCATGGACCGTTTTGCTAAAATTGTATGGGACGGTTACAGAAATTCTTTTGCATTTGGGAGCTTTATACCAGATGCGTGTTAGAGGCGATCTAGAAGGGATGTTGCCTTATACTTCTATATTTTCTTATGCGGGAATCTTTTTTGCTGGAATCAATAGCGGAATAAAAGGTAAGATCACATTAATTTCTATTATCCCATTAGGAGCACTAATAATTAAGGAAATCGCAATAGTTGGAAGGGCAGGAATCTTATTTGGATTTATTGAGTACGGTTTAGTTTTCTTGTTTGTAATATTATATTTGAATGAGAGAAAAATCAAATCAAAAAATTCTAAAACAAAACTTATTGTTACAACATTGCTTGCGTTAGTTTTATTTATTGGTTCCATAACTTTTATTAAAAATTTACGTGGTGGACATAAGACTTTTACTGGGCAAACACGAAGTATTCAAAAAATGGAAGATTCAATATTCATAACACCGTCTATTTATTTGTATTTAAGCGCACATATAGGGGTTTTAAATAAATATCTCGAAATGAATAATGAGGAGATGAGGTTTGGTGAGAACACATTTCAATTTGTCTACAACATATTAAGTAAATTTAATATTGTGCAAAAACCATCAGGTTACCAGAAAGGATATTATATTCCTGTATGGGTTAATACTGGCACATTTATAAGAGAATTGCTGGTTGATTTTGGAATTCATGGACTATTAATTTTTGTATTTTTATTAGGACTAAGTATTACTTTATGTTGGGTTCAGTTTTTTGATAACTCTAAATTAATATATTTTGCAATTTTGATTTTCTTATTTATCATTGTTGCTTTTTCATTCCTCATGATGATTACTCGTTTAGCAAATTGGTTCCTTAGTTTGGGACTAATTTTAATAACATTAAATATAATTGATAGATTTAATAGTTATAGAAAAGAAGTTGATAAATGAGTTTTACAATTAAGTCTGTGAGAAATAATTTATTTTCTGTTACATTTGCTCAATTTGCTTCTTTTTTTCTAAATATAATAACATTTGGTATTATAGCAAGAGTTCTTTCAGTAGAAGACTATGGTAAATTTAATTATTTACTAGCTATAGTTGGGTTTACTGCAAAATTTATTGATTTGGGAATCAATCCGATTGTTTTAAGAGAATCAGCAAAGAACAATAGATTTAGTGAGTATATAGGTTCTGTTTTTTATGTAAAAAGTCTATTGATAATATTATTGTTGGTGTTTGTTAATATATTCTCTTTCCTAGTTATTAATACTATGACTGAAAAGATTTTACTTAATTTGTTAATTATTAATATATTTTTTTCTAATAAATATACTAATATTAGAGAATTATTAGTGATTCCATACAAAATTTGCTTAAAAATGGAATTTCCAATGATATTGGTTTTGATCGATAATATATTGCTACTAATTATTTCAATATTCCTAAAAGAATCTGAGCATGCTCTTTTGTATTTTGGATTGATATATTTGGGTACAAATATTCCTTCAAATGTAATTTTATTTATTGTGTTGATAAAAAAAAATGAAATCAAATTTTTATTTAATAAGGATTTTTTTTTTTCGCTTACTTAAAATGGCTTTCCCTATTTATGGTTATGTTTTATTAATGATTATTTACACACAAATTGACACTATTCTTATTGGAATATTTAATGGAGATAATTCAGTTGCTTTATACAGTACTGCTGTTAGATTATCTAATCCATTTATTATTTTTGCTTCAGCAATTACAATCACTTTTTTCCCAATAATTGTTAATAAACTTAAAGAGAAAAAGGATGTAGCAAAAATTATTGGGTCTGTTGTTTCTTTGCTAATACTCTTTTCCTCTACAATTTCGCTGTTTATATTTTTTTACTCAAAGGACATTATTAGAATTGTATTTGGTGAAAACTATATGGAAGCATCAGAGCCATTGCAGTTTTTGGGGATTTCAATAATTTTCCTTTTTATTAATTTCTTCTTAGTTGATTTGTTGACAGCGTTTGAAAAACAAAAGAATAATTTTATTTATGGAATATTAATTAATTTATTATCCTTGCCATTTTATTTTATTTTTTTGCCAGAATATTCTTATGTAAGCGCTAGTATTATTAAACTGTCTGTTATTTTCGTTGGGAGTATCTATTTGTTTTTAAGTGTAAATAGAATAGTGAAAATCAGAATTCATATTTTTAAATTAATGATTTGGTTCTTTTTAAATTTCATTGTTTTCTCTTTTTTGCAGAATCTTAACCTTTATTATGCAATTTTTATAGAGTGTATATTCGTTTCAATTTCCATTTTGATCTTACGCGTACTTACATATGACGAAATTATGACAATTCTTAGTATGCTTAACATTGAAAAATTTATGAATAAATTTAGTTTTTGGGTTGAGAAATGATATCTGTAATTTATATATATTATAATTCTTCTGATGTAATTTTCAATTCAATAGACTCCGTGCTTAAAAGTGATTATAAGTATGGAGTGGAAATAATTATTGTTGTTAATAAATGTTCTGATATACCAATTGAACAACTAAAATATTATTCTGATAAAATTATTGTAATTCAGAATAAAGAAAATCTTGGATTTGGCCGAGCAAATAATATCGGAGTGCAAAACTCAAAAGGTGAATTTACATTAATTCTTAATCCAGACACTATAGTAAAAGAGAATGTCTTTTCTTATTTGATCAATAAAATGAATGAAGATTCTCAAATTGGATTATGTACAAGTAAATTGATTAACGAACTAAATCAAATCCAAAGAACCTCAATTTATAAAAAATACAATCTAATCTATTTGTTTATAGAATATTTCTTTATTAACAAAATTCCGATAATTAAATATATTTCAAAAAATTATATTTACTCTTCAGATGATTACAATAAAAATCAGTTCCCTGAAGTTATATCAGGAGCTTTTATTTTAATAAGAAAAAAAATATACGAAAAATTAGGTGGATTTGATGAAGATTTTTTTATGTACGGAGAAGATCATAATTTATGTTTAAGAGCAAATAAAATGACAAAAATTGGATATTTTCCCGAAGTTGAAGTAATTCATTTTGGAGCTCATTCACTTGGGAACAATCCTTCAGAGTATAAATTAGGTCTGATGATAGATAGTTTATTTTTAAACAATTCAAAAATATTCCATCCGATTAAAGTATTTGTTTTTAAAATTTTATTGTTACTAAATTCAGTTTTATTTTGGCCAACAAGTTTTTTTCTAAGTAACTCAACGCATAAAAAAATGTTAGCAATTAGAAGCAAGCTAATATTAAAAAAAATATTATTTAGTAAAAATGGAAAATAAAAAAGACCCTAAAATATGTATTGTGAGTACAATTCATTTTTACAAAAATGCACGTGTTTTTTATAAATGCTCCGTTTCTTTACGAAAAAAATATAATGATGTAAATCTTATTATTCCTCATGAAAGTAAAACTAATTTTCTTGAAGAAGGGATTAAGATAGTTCCAATTCCATTAGCTACAACTAAAACGCAAAGATTTATTCGTAACTTTTTAATTGTTTATAAAAAAATAATAAAACTTAAACCGGACGTAATACATTTTCATGTTCCTGAATTAGTACTAGTAATGTGGTTAATAAAGTTTAAGCTAGGCTCAAAAATTATTTTTGATGTACATGAAAACATCCCGCTTTCCTTCATCGATAAGGAATGGATTCCAAAATTTGTTAGAGTTGCAATGCCAAAAATTTATTCTTTTATTGAAAAAAAACTAACACAAAATTATGATGGCGTCATTTTAGCTGAACCGTCATATCCCAAAAATTATAAAACAAAAGTAATTGAACTTCTGAATTATCCTATTTTACCCAAAGAAAAATCTTTAATCAAAAAAGATTTTTCAAATGAGATCAATTTTGTATATGTAGGTAATGTCACCGTATTAAGAGGAGCTTTTGTTTTTATAAACATATTTAATGAATTATCAAAAAAATTTTCAAACATTACACTTACAATTGTTGGTAATTTTGCTCCGATAAAATTGAAGAGTGATTTACAAAAGTATATTGTTGCAAATAATTTATCAGATAAAGTAATAGTGACTGGCGAACTACCGCTAATCGAAGTTTTTAATATTTTGGAAAATTCTCATTTTGGATTTGCATTGTTAAAGCCAATTGGAAATTATTTAGAATCTCTATCTACTAAAATATTTGATTATATGGTTAAAGGTGTTCCTTATATTGTTTCTGATTTCCTAATTTATCAGAAATATACAATTGATGAAAATACTGGTGTTGTTAGTGATTTTGATGATATACAAAAATCAGTAAATATTATTTCTGAATTATTAAACAACAGAAGTAAATTGTATATAATGAGTGAAAATGGTAAAAGATTGGTTAATTCAAAATGGAATTGGTTAAAAGAGGAAAAAAAATTGTATGCTCTTTATGAATCAATTTTAGAAAATTGATAAAAAAGTTTTTACCATATTTAAATGAATATATTGTTCACTCGATTTATTTGATTAGGAATTTATAAAGTTTCTTAGTGCCTGAATTCTGTAAAAGGTTAATCGACAAAGAAGAAATATGAAGTACAATTTTAGAATTGGTGATATGATTTTTTTTTGTTTTTTTGAAACTGTACTTTGTTAAGTGTTTCAAAGTAAATTATCAATCATATATCAAATATATGTTAGTCATTATACTATTTATTCTATCTTGCATATTTTTAGAAGTTCTTACAATTATCTAAAAGTGTAGAAATAAAAAATGAGTATAATTTAAATTTTGAAAAGTAATAGGTGATTCATTTTTGGAAATAACATCGAAAAAAATAACTAAAAATATTATATCCTTAACAAGTGGACAGATTTTATCAATTTTGCTGAATTTTATTGCTATTGCAATTGCAGCAAGATCACTAGGTCCTCAACAATTTGGATTATTCAGCAATGTATTAGCTATTATTGCAATAATTTCAAAGTTTGCTGATATAGGATTTGCACCTATTGTCTTTAGAGAATTATCAAAAAATGAAAATGATTTTTCTTTATTAAATTCTGCTTTGTCCATAAGAATAGTTTTATTTCTTATAACTCTGGTTGGTCTTAACATTTTTTATGTATTTAGTGCGGAAAGCAGAATAGAAATTATTATAGCTAACATTTTAATGCTTACAATAGTTGTTTCTGCAAAGATGGCAAACTTTAGAGAATTATTATCGACTCCTTTTAAAGTTCATCTTAAAATGCATTATCCAATGATTTTACTTGGGATAGATAATTTATTTCTTTTGATTGGAATTTATCTATTAATTATATCCAAAATCACCATCGTGACATTTACAATAATTTATGCTCTTTCTAATTTGCCTGGTTTTATTTTCCAACTGTTTTTCTTATATAAGAAATTTGGTTATAAATTTAAATTGATTTTTAGTGATTGGAAGTGGTTGATAGAGCAATCAATTCCAATTGGCGGATTTGTTGTTTTGATGGCAATTTTTCAACAAGTAGACTTAATAATTCTAAATTATCTAAACAGTTCTTATGATGCGGGTATATATTCCATTGCGCTTAGATTATCAATGCCGTTAAATATTATTCCTACTTCAATTGTTATAACAGTTTTTCCAATAATTGTAAAAAAAATGAGTGATCGAAATGATATTTCCGAAATAAATAAGTTTGTCTTCAAAGTACTGTTTTTTATTTCTTTTGCAATTTCTATAATATTTTATTTTAAGGCTAGTGAATATATAGTTTTAGCTTTTGGTGATAGTTATTTCGAAAGTTTTTTGTCATCTAATATTTTACTTATTTCACAAATATTTTTATTCTTTAATTTTTTTGCCTTGGATTTGCTTACTGCGCATGATAAGCAGCGGAACAATTTTTTGTACGCTACAATCCTAGTAATCAGTAACATTACTCTAGCTATATTTTTCATTCCAGCGTATAATCATAATGGAGCTGCAGTAGCAAAACTTATAACAACTTTTGCCGGATTCATATTTCTATCATTTATAATGAAAAAAAATAATATTGAATTTAATTTTATTAATATTCGCGTCATTTTCTGGAGTCTTATCTCAATATTGATTTTATATGGAATATCATTTTGGGGCCTATTCATTTACACTATTTTAGCTCCAATTGTAATTTTGGCAATAACAATTCTAATTGGATTTTTCAATAAAACAGAAATTAATTTCATTAAGAAAATTATTGGAATTAAAGTTTCGTAATGGAAAAACGTGTATCTATAGTTATTCCTGCTTTCAAGGAAAAATTTCTTACCATTGCCATTCAAAGCGTACTTCAACAGACGTATAGTAATTTCGAATTAATAATACTCAATGATAATCCTGCTTCTAATATTAATTCAATTGTTTCCGAATTTAATGATGACAGAATTGTTTACTTGAAAAATTCTGAAAATCAAGGAGGCAAAAATTTAATTTCTGTTTGGAATAGTCTGCTTGAAAAAGCAAAGGGTGAATTTTTTGTTATGTTTTCTGACGATGACATAATGAATAAAGATTTTATTTCAGAAATGATTTCGCTTAGTAATATTTACCCTACCGTGAATATATTTCATTGCAGAGTTAAAGTAATTGACGAAAGCAATACTGCAAAATATTTTGTTCCAAGTTCACCAGCGTTTGAAACTGCCATTGATTTTATTTGGCATAGAATCAAGAATTATAGTCAATTTTTTGTACCGGATTTTATGGTGAGAACAGCTGCACTTAAACAAATTGGTGGATTTGCAGATATAGAAAATGCTTGGGCTTCTGATGATTTGACTTGGTTTAGACTTGCAAATAATGGCGGAATTGCTGCAACTTCAAAAGTTTTGTGCAGTTGGAGAGAATCTAATTATAATATTTCTCAAGTTGGAAACCCAATTTCTAAATTGAGAGCGATTAATAATTATCATAAACTACTTAAAAGTTTTATTGAAAATGAATTGATTTTTGATCAAGATCAACAAGAAATATTTAATGATCTCAAAATGAATTTGAAGAAAAAATTAGTAACTGATTTTGGAAATGCCCTTAAATCATCTTCACCAAACAGTATTCCGGGTATTATTAGAGTTATATTTTTATGGATAAAAAATCATAAAGAATTTAATATTCCTTTTGAAGGATTAATGTGGGGAATATTTTTGCTTATAAAAGGTTTTAGAAATAATAAATGAAGATTTTATACATTGCTCCTAAAAATCCAATCCCTCCAAACGAAGGAGGAAAAATTGCAATTCTTGGTAATGTGAAATATCTCAATGCAAGAGATCATATAATCGATTTTGTTTATTATTCTAATAAGTCTGATGCATCAAAAAATGAATTACAGAAATATACAAATTCAATTATCCCGGTTGAATATAGTACGAGCAATTCAATTCTCGGAATTATAAAAAATCTTTTTTCGCCAGTCCCATATAACATTTCCAAGTATCATTCTTATAAAATGAAAAGTGCTGTTATTAATGCTTTGCAAATAAATAATTACGACATTGTTTTTATTGAAAATCTGCACATGGGATTTTTAGTTGATGATATAAAAAACAAATTTCATATTCCTGTTTTGCTAAGACAGCATAATGTTGAAATGAAAATAATGAAGCGATTTTTTGAATCGCAAAAAAGTTCTTTGCTGCGATTTTATTCAAAACTTCAGTACAAGAAATTTTTGAAATACGAACCAAATCTTTGTTCAAAGTTTGATAAAGTTGTAATGATAACAAAGAAGGACGAAGATGATTTATTAGAACTAAATGCAAAAATAAAAACTACAGTAATTCCAGCCGGAGTTGAAAAAAGTTTATTAAGTATTCAACAAAAAGTAAAAGAGCCTTATTCAATTTTTCATATTGGAAAATTAGATTGGTTTCCAAATATAGATGCTCTGCGGTTTTTTATCAATGATGTTTTACCTTTCTTAGTAAAGAAACAGCCAAAAATAAAATTTTACATATACGGTGGCAAACTTCCTGAAAATTTTGATATCCCAGAGGAAGTAAAAAATCATATTATTCAAAAGGGTTATGTTGATAATCTTTGGACTGATATCGTTGATAAGCAATTGGCAGTTATTCCATTAAGAATTGGCAGCGGAATGCGTCTTAAAATAGTTGAACTTTTAGCTGCCGGACATAATATTTTAACCACTTCAATTGGTTGTGAAGGAATTAATGTAGAAGATGAAAAGCATCTTTTAATTGCTGATCAAAAAGAAGAATTTGCTAACAAAGTTATTGATTTTTTTAATGGTAAATTTGATTCGGAACAAATGATTAGAAATGGAAGAACATTAATTGAAGAACAATATCTTTGGGAAAAAATTGCTGAAAAGTTTGAGCAGACTTTCGAAAAATTAGTTTCAGAAAATAAAAACAAATAAAACACTTACCTCTTAACTTTTCTTATATTTATCCAATGAAAATTTTAATATATTCTCATTTTTATAAGCCAGAAGCAGGAGCTGCTTCAGTTAGGATTCAATATCTTGTTGAAGCAATTAAAAAAGCAGGATATGAATTCCTAATAATTTCTCCTTATCCTAATTATCCTCATAGAAATTTATTCAAAAATTGTAATATTAAAGAAATAGAAAGGATTGAAAATGTAAAGTTTTTGCCGGCCTATTTTCCTAAAAGTGACACATTAATTACCAGAATGTTTTTCTATTTTAGTTACATGATAACCTCGGCAATATACTCCTTACTAATTTTACCTAAGTACGATGTAATACTTAATTCATCTCCTCCAATTACTACATCACTTGTTGCATGCATTATAGCCAAAACTAAAAGAAGTAAATTTATTTGGGATATCCGTGATATTTGGCCTGATATTGGAATTGAAATAGGAATTTTAAAGAACAATTTTATTATAAATATTTTTAGGAAAGTTGAAAAATTCTTATTGAAGAATTCTAATTATATAACTGTTACTGCTGAGGGAGATAAATATAATTTGATCAAGAAGGGCTATAATAAGTCTAATATAATTACTTTATTTAATGGTGCTGATACAAATCTTTTTGTTCCTCTTGAAGAAAATGAAAAAAAGCAAATTAAAATGAATTACAATATCCCGATCGATAAGAAAATCATGATTTATTTTGGATCTTTTAATTATGGAATGAATGATGTCGAACTTCTATCTCAAGCTTTATCAGAATTGCATGAGTATTCTGACAAATTTCACTTGGTGTTAGTTGGTGATGGTAATAGTCGAAACGATTTTATTTCAAGAATAAAGAATAAAATTGGGTTCACTTATTTTAATAATCTTAATAAAGAAGAAATAGCAAGAATATTAGCTTCATCAGATTGGAGCTTAATTCCTCGTAAGTTTATTGAGAATGATACCGGGGGCAATATTCCGGTTAAATGCTATGAAAGCTGGTCATGCGGTATTCCGGTACTTCTTTCCGGTATTGAAGGAACAGACATTTATAAAATATTTAACAAGGTAAAATTAGGGAAATTTATAAAACCAAATAATTTAGAAGAGTTTAAAGAAGCTTTAATTGAGATTTTGGAAATGAATATTGATTCTGAAATTAAAGATTTCGGTAGAAAATTTGTCGTTGAAAACTTTGACAGAAATAAGGAATCACAAAAATTGATGAATATAATTGAGGCAATCAAATAATGATTTTTAATGAGTCATTAATATTGTTCATTATTTTTCTTTTATTGATAATTCATTCATTTTTCTTTTATCCGGTTATATTAATTCTATTAAACAGACTCAAGTCATCAATACATTCAATCAAAGATAATCAAAACAAATCTCTTTCAATATTAATTGCTGCCTACAACGAAGAAAAAGTAATTAAAGATAGAATTGAAAATTTGGCTGAACAGAATTATGATTTTGAAAAAGTTGAAGTATTTGTCGGATCTGATAATTCTTCAGATAAAACCGATGAAATTCTTCTTGAACTATCACAAAAATATATGTGGCTTAAATTCTTTTCTTATAAGCAGAGAGGCGGGAAAGCCGGAGTTCTTAATAAACTTATTAATGAAGCAAAAAATGAAATTATTGTTTTTACTGATGCAAATACAATTTTTGATAAAAATGTTTTGAAGAATCTAGTTAAATATTTTGACAATAATGATATTGGTGGAGTATGTGGTAAACTGATTTTAAAATCTGAAGATTCAGATGATAATGAGGAAAGCCGCTATTGGTCTTATGAAACAATGATTAAACAAGTTGAAGGGGATTTAGGAATAAGTATTGCTGCCAACGGCGGAATTTTTGCAATTCGAAAAGAACTTTATACTCAAATTCCTACTGAAAAAGCTGTTACAGATGATTTGTTTTTATCCTTAAAAGTTCTTTCCAAAGGATACAAATTTGCTTATGCAAGCGATGCGCGTGCTTATGAGAATACTGCAAATTCCTTAAATGAAGAGATGCAGAGAAAGATCAGATTTTCAGCCACAAATTTTCAAACTTTGCTTGCTTGTAAGGAATTATTATTTCATAAAAATTTATTATTAAGTTATGCTTTTTGGTCACATAAAGTTATTAGATGGTTCCTGCCATTACTGCTGATCTTCATTTTTATTTCTAATTATTTATTGATTTCATTCGGCAGTTTCTATAATCTGTTTTTTATTCTTCAAGTTATTTTTTATGCATTCTCTTTTATTGGCTTTATTCTATATAAATTTAAAATCAGATTTATGATATTTACTCTTCCTTATTATTTTTACCTTTCCAATTATGCTTTAGTTATGGGTTTTATAAAATTTATAAAAGGTCAAAATTCAGTTATTTGGGAATCAACCAAGAGGTAACCCATGAAATTCGATTTCATTATTGTTGGTGCCGGTATAGTTGGATTGGCTACAGCTCTTAAAATTCAAGAGAAAAATCCTAAAAAGAAAATATTGATCATCGAGAAGGAAAGAAAAGTTGCTGCTCATCAAACCGGTAATAACAGCGGTGTCATTCATTCTGGAATCTATTATAAACCGGGAAGTTTAAAAGCTAAGAACTGCGTTTATGGTTATAAGTTACTTTTAGATTTTTGCGATCAACATAATGTTAAATATGATTTATGCGGAAAAGTAATTGTTGCTGTTGATCAATCAGAAGTTAATTATCTTGATGTTCTTATAGAAAGAGGAACAGCAAACGGTTTAATGAATCTGAGAAAAATTACTAAAGAAGAAATTAATGAAATTGAGCCTCATGTAAATGGTATCGCCGGAATATTTGTCCCGCAAACCGGAATTATTGATTACAAAGAAGTATCGGAAAAATATGTTGAATTGATTTTGAGTAACGGTGGAATTCTAAATCTTAATGAAGAAGTTATTAATTTTAATGAGAAAGAAAAATTAGTTGAAGTGATAACAAATAAATCAGTTTATACTGCTGATGCTGTAATAACATGTGCCGGACTTCATTCTGATAAAGTTGCAAAAAAATCTCATCCGAATCTAGATTTAAAAATCATTCCTTTTAGAGGTGAATATTATAAAATAAAAGATGAACGAAAATATTTGGTAAAGAATTTAGTTTATCCTGTTCCTGATCCGGCTTTCCCATTTCTCGGTGTTCACTTTACCCGAATGATTGATGGCGGAGTAGAAGCCGGACCAAATGCGGTTTTGGCTTTCAAAAGGGAAGGATATAAAAAATCTGATATTGATCTTAAAGAAATTGTTGAAATCTTTACCTGGCCCGGATTTCAAATAGTTGCAAAAAAATATTGGAAAACCGGATTTGGTGAATTTTATAGATCATTCAGCAAAAAAGCTTTTGTGAAAGCATTACAAAGATTGATTCCGGAAATTCAAGAAGATGATTTAATTCCAGGCGGTTCGGGAGTCAGAGCTCAAGCCTGTGATAAAACCGGCGGACTTTTAGATGATTTTTCAATTATAAAAAATAAAAGAATTGTGCATGTGTGTAATGCACCTTCACCGGCGGCAACTTCAAGTTTGGCAATTGGAGAGCATATTACATCGGAAGTATTGGAATATTTTAGTTAACTTTAAGGCTTTATAATTTGGAGAATTGTTTTACCATTGGACAAAAAAGTTGAAAAAATATTAGTTCTTTTATCCGATTTAATTACAATTAATTTTGCCGGAATTTTATTCTTTTATTTTAGAGTTGAAACCGGTTGGTTTCAGTTAATTACCGAACCCGCATTTATCCTTCCCATTTCAATTTTATATCTTTTTTGGCTTTTAATTTTTTTTATTGTTGGAATGTATCGGACTTGGTTTGCTTCTTCAAGATTTGATGAATTATCTACATTATTCAAATCTACTTTTGTTGGGATTTTCATTCTTTTCTTTTTAATTCTTTATGATGATTTTGTTCATCAAGAGCCTTCATCAAACAGATTTTTAATTTTTATTTATTGGGGAATACTTCTTGGTTCGGTCAGTTTTGGCAGATTGTTTATTAGAAGTCTGCAACGAAGATTATTGGTTAAAGGAATAGGAAGAAAAAATGCAGTTATAGTTGGATTCAATCCGAAAGCTCATTCTATTCATAATTCAATTAATAAATATAGAGCTCTAGGAATTGATGTTGCGGCATACGCTGCAGTTAAAAATGAAAATGTTGAGAAAGATCATTTAGGAATTAAAGCAGTTGATACGGTTGAAAATATTAAGAAAATCTGTGAAAAATATGAAGCTAAACATGTTATAATAGCTTTAGAAAAACATGAAGATGATGTACTTTTTAATGTAATTGATCAACTTGAAAATATGGGTATCAATATTAAAATTGTTCCTGATCTTTATGAAATTGTAAGCGGGCAGGCTAGAACATCACAAATTTATGGTTTCCCTTTGATTGATATTATGCCTGAACTTATGCCGGAATGGGAAAAGAAAGCAAAAAGATTTATTGATATTCTAGTTTCGTTTGTTCTATTGGTTATAAGTTCACCAATTACCATTTCAACTGCAATTGCAATTAAGATTGACAGTAAAGGACCAATCTTTTATAAACAGGAAAGAAGCGGATTAAACGGAGAACCTTTTAATGTTCTCAAATTTAGATCAATGGTAAATGATGCAGAGAGTAAATCCGGTCCGGTTTGGTCTCAAAAAGGAGATCCGAGAATTACTAAAGTAGGAAAATTTATAAGAAAAGTTAGAATAGATGAACTGCCCCAGATTTGGAATGTATTAAAAGGTGAAATGAGTCTGGTTGGTCCGCGTCCTGAAAGACCATATTTTGTTGAACAGTTGTCTAAAGAAATTCCTCTTTATAAAAGAAGATTACGAGTTAGGCCGGGTGTGACCGGCTGGGCGCAGGTTAAACATAAGTATGATGAAACAATTGAAGATGTTAAACAGAAGCTAAAGTACGATCTTTTTTATATTGAAAATATGAGTATAAGAATGGATCTTAAAATTCTTTTTAGAACGGTTTTTGTAGTTCTATTTGGCAAAGGACATTACGAGTAACTTATGAAGAAAACATTAATTATAATTCCAACATACAATGAAATTGAAAATGTAACAAAGTTGATTCCTCTTTTGCTTGAGATGTATCCTTTTATTCATATTCTAATTGTTGATGATAATTCGCCGGATGGAACTGCTGAATATGTTTTCAAATTATCTCAGAATGATGAGAGAATTAAACTACTCAAAAGAGCTAGAAAACTTGGACTAGGAACTGCTTATGTTGCCGGATTCAAATATATGCTCGAAAACAATTATGATTTAGCTTTTGAAATGGATGCAGATTTTTCTCATGATCCAAAAGAAATAAAAAACTTTCTGGAAGCTGCCGAAGAAAATGATTTAGTAATTGGTTCAAGGTATATCAACGGAGTAAATGTAATTAACTGGCCAATGATGAGATTACTTCTTAGCTGGTTCGCAAATAAATACACAAGATTTATAACCGGTATGCCTTTATGTGATTCTACCGGTGGATTTAAATGTTTTAGGAGAGAAGTTCTTCAATCAATTAATCTTGATAAGATCAGATCAAATGGTTATGCCTTCCAAATTGAGATGAATTTTAAAGCATGGAAAAAAGGATTTAAGCTGAAAGAAATTCCTATCATTTTTGTTGATAGAGTTCAGGGTACTTCTAAAATGTCGAAAAAAATTGTGCATGAAGCAATTTTTATGGTTTGGAAATTAAGAATAAGAAGCATGCTAGGAATATTAAGATAACATTATGCCCAAGTTATCAATTATAATTGTCAATTATAATGTGAAGGAGTTTATTCTTAATCTGCTTAAATCTATTACCAGCGCTGCAAAAGATTTCTCTTATGAAGTAATTATTGTTGATAATGCTTCTGATGACGGAAGTATTGAAGTAATAAAAGAAAAGTATCCTTCAGTTAATCTTATTGTAAATAATAAAAATGTTGGATTTGGTAAAGCAAATAATCAAGCATTACTCCAGGCAAAAGGGGAATTTTTTCTATTACTTAATCCAGATACAATTGTAAAAGAAGATACTTTTGAAAAGATGTTTGATTTCTTTGAAAGGAATCCCGAAGCAGGTATGGCGGGATGTAAAGTATTAAATCCCGATGGTACTCTGCAGTTGGCTTGTAGAAGAAGTTTCCCTGGTCCTTGGACATCTTTCACAAAAGTTACCGGATTAAGTTCATTGTTTCCTAAAAGTAAATTGTTTGCCAAATATAACCTTACTTATCTTGATGAAAATAAATCCTACGAAGTAGATGCAATTTCCGGTTCATTCATGTTTATAAGAAAAGAAGTTTATGAAAAGATCGGCGGATTTGATCCTGAATTTTTTATGTACGGTGAAGATTTAGATTTATGTTATAGAGTGCAGAAATCAGGTTATAAAGTATACTATGTTCATTCAACAGAGATAATTCATTACAAAGGAGAAAGCACTAAAAGAAGCAGCTTAGATGAAACAAAAGTATTTTATGATGCTATGCATCTTTTTGTTAAGAAACATTTTTCATCTTCATTCTTAGTTGAAACCATTCTTCAATTTGCAATATTTGTGAGAAAGTCGATTGCATTTGCTAATGTGTATAAACTCCCAATTTTT
This sequence comes from Ignavibacteriota bacterium, assembly GCA_002698995.1. Taxonomy (GTDB): domain Bacteria; phylum Bacteroidota; class Ignavibacteria; order Ignavibacteriales; family Melioribacteraceae. The sequence continues at coordinate 69,889 of PAAX01000020.1, forward strand.
ACTGCTGTATTGGATTTTATATTATTTACAGTCACACTTTTTATTTCGGAAAAGCTTTATGCAAAAGAAGATGGATGGCAGGGTTTTCCTGAAGAGGTAAAACCGGCAATTTATTTTATTCCCGGATTTTTGCAATTATTTATTTCAACAATTTTTACTGCTTATAAAAAGAAAAGTATTTCAGTATTACGAATTGTTATTTCACTTTTAGCCGGAGTTGTATTAATATCTTCAATAACATTTTTCTTTAAACAATATGCATTCAGCAGAGCTGTTCTTTTAATTACTTATGCAATTTTATTTTTTGCTCTTCCTTTATGGAGAATTATTTCTAAGTTATTTTTCAATATCGGAATTGAAAGACATTTATCTAAAGCTAGAACACTAATAGTTGGCTCGGAAAATAGAGCTAATGATTTGATAAAAAAATTAAAATCGAATGTAAATGATATACATAACATTATCGGTTTAATAGGATTCAGAAATGATGAAATTGATAAAGAAGTAAACGGTGTGAAAATTATCGGTACTATCAAAAACATCAAAAAAATTATTGATGACAGAAAAATTGACAAAGTAATTTTTTCATCGGATAGAATTACATTTGCGGAAATATTCAGAATAGTTTCAATTGGGCAGAGCAGCAATGTAGATTTTATGATTGCCGGAAGTGAATCAGATTACTTAGTTGGTAAATCGGCAATAGCAATGTTGAATGATATTCCGCTTGTTAAAGTTCAGTACAATATATCATCCATTTCAAATAAAATTGTAAAGTTAATATTTGATGTAAGTTTAAGTTTGCTGATATTATTTTTTATATTTCCGTTTGTTTATTTGTTTGGTGGAAAAAGAAAAAGAGAATCCGAATTTGGAAAATTTATTATGAGTGTTCCCAAAGTTTTTTTTCTTAGGAAAAGTTTTGTAGGACCAAAGCAGTCAAATAACGAAGGATTATTTTTAGGAAAACCCGGCTTAACCGGATTATGGTTCACTGAGTTTTATGATAAGAGTGACAAGAAAGAAGAAGAAAAATTAAATATATATTACGCTAAAAATCAGAATGCTTGGTTAGATTTAGAAATACTCGGAAAGACAATATCAAAGTTTTTTATTAAAGGAGAGTAACAGATGGCAAAGAATACATTGGATTTCGAAAAACCTATTATAGATCTTGAAAAGAAAATTGAAGAGATGAAAGCATATGAAGATAATCTTGATATTAAGGATGAGATAAGTAAACTAGAGCAGAAAGTTGATCAGTTGAAGAAGAATGTTTACGAAAACTTAACAAGATGGCAGAGAGTTCAATTAGCACGTCATCCTGAACGTCCATACACATTAGATTATATTTATATGATGACAAAAGATTTTGTTGAACTTCACGGTGATAGATTATTTAAAGATGATAAAGCAATTGTTTCAGGATTTGCTGAGATTGATGAATATAAAGTAATGATAATCGGTCATCAAAAAGGAAGAGATACAAAATCAAATCTATATAGAAATTTTGGAATGCCTAATCCTGAAGGTTATCGTAAAGCATTAAGAATGATGAAACTCGCCGAAAAGTTTAATCGACCGGTTATAACATTTTTAGATACACCCGGAGCTTTCCCGGGACTTGAAGCCGAAGAAAGAGGACAGGCTGAAGCCATTGCAAAAAATTTACTTGAAATGAGCCGGTTAAAAGTCCCGATAATTGTTGTGATTATTGGTGAAGGAGCAAGCGGCGGTGCTCTTGGTATTGGCGTTGGTGATAGAATTTTGATGCTTCAGAATACATGGTATTCGGTAATTGCACCCGAATCTTGTTCAAGTATTTTATGGAGAAGTTGGGAGTATAAAGAGCAGGCTGCTGAAGCCCTTAAATTAACTGCCGAAGATTTACTTCAACAAAAAATTATAGATAGAATTGTACCCGAACCTCTTGGCGGAGCACATAAAAATCATGATGAAATTGCTAAAACATTGAAGGCAATTTTAAAGGAAGAGTTAGCAAATCTTATAAAGGTAAAACCGGAAAAACTAATTCAAAATAGATTAGAAAAATTTGGTAAGATGGGAGTTTACGAAGAATAAAAATGATTTCTCACGAAACTGAAATCCGTGTCCGTTATGCCGATACAGATAAAATGCAATTTGTTTATAACGGAAAATATCTTGAATATTTTGAAGTTGGAAGAACCGAACTATTAAGAAGTTATGGTTTAGCATACAGCGATATTGAAAAAGCCGGATATCAATTACCTTTAATTGAAACAGGATTGAAATATAAAATACCTGCAACTTATGATGATATTTTAATCGTAAAAGCAATTGTTAAAGAATTGTTTTCCGCAAAAGTTCATATTGAATATGAGATTTATAATAAAGAAACTAAGCAGTTATTAACAAACGGATTTACAACTCATATGTTTATTAATGCGGTTACTAAAAAACCAACTAAACCTCCTAAAATTTATATTGATCAATTAGCTCCTTACTTTAATAAATAAATGATAGAAAAATTAAAAGCATTAACCAAAGAAACTGCAATTTATGGTGTAAGCACTATTGTCGGGCGTTTTCTTGGATTTATATTAGTTCCGTTTTATACCAATGTTTTCAATCCAACAGAATATGGTTTGTTCGGATATATTTATGCTTATATGGCATTCATGAATATAGTTTACATATATGGAATGGATGCTGCATTCATGAAATATTTTTCTCTAGCTGAGAATCATAAAGAAAAGCAGGACACTTTTTCTACACCATTCATTTTTGTTTTTATTACTTCAACTCTTTTATCGATATTAATTTTAGCTTTACAAAATCCTATAAATTCTGCATTAGGAATTCCTTTAAATTATTCTCAGCTAATCTATTTTGTTTCATCGATTCTTTTTCTTGATGCAATAGCAATGGTTCCTTTTGCACATTTAAGAATGAGAAATAAAGCTGTCAAATTTGCCTCCATAAAAGTGATAAATATAATTATCAATCTGGCTCTAAATATAATTCTTGTTCTCTATTTTGATATGGGAATTGAAGCAATATTTATAAGTAATTTAGTTGCATCTGCATTTTCAATCATTGTTTTGATTCCGGATATTTATCGTGAATTGAAAATTAAAATTGATAGAGTGAATTTAATTAGAATGCTGAAATTTGCATTACCTTACCTGCCGGCGAGCTTTGCTGCAACTGTTGTTCAAGTAATAGATAGACCGATTCTTGAATATCTCACAAATGTAAAAGTATTAGGAATTTACCAGGCGAACTATAAACTCGGTATTTTTATGATGCTATTTGTTTCGATGTTCCAATCAGCTTGGCATCCTTTTTTATTAACTAATGCAAAAGAGAAAAATGCAAAAGAATTATTTGCAAGAGTTCTAACAATTTTTCTTGTTGCTTCTTCATTAATTTGGATTGTTCTTTCATTATTTATTGATGACATAGCAAGATTTCAATTCTTAAATGGAAAAAGTTTGATTGGCGAAAAATATTGGGATGGATTAATTATTGTACCAATAATTTTACTGGGATATATTTTTCATGGAATGTACGTTAATTTTACAGCCGGAATTTACATCGAAGAGAAAACAAAATATTTGCCGGCAATTACCGGAGTTGGAGCATTAATAAATGTTGTAGTTAATTTCACTATGATTCCATCATTAGGAATACTTGGTGCTGCAATTGCAACTTTAGCAAGTTATATTGTTATGGCTTTAGGAATCTTTATTACCGCACAAAAATTTTATCGAATTGATTATGAATACTTTAAGGTAACCAGAATTTTAATCTTACTTTTAGTTTCTTGCGGATTGTATTATTACCTCTATTTTAATTTTGATTTTAATTTACTGATTAAATTTATCTTCTTAATAGGATTTTCAGTTTTAATGTTTACACTCAGAGTAGTAAATTTCTCCGATGTAAAATCAACATTTAAACTATTATTTAAGAGATAAAATATCTTTTTCACATCTTTCTTAAATTGCAAGTTGTTTATAGATTTTTTTCCCTGTAATATTTTAAAGCAAAAAGGAAATTTTTCATGTCCCCAATTACTATTAAAGTTAAAAGAATAAATGAAAATTTTAATGATATTCCTCTTCCCAAATATGAAACTGATGGAAGTGCAGGATTAGATATTAGAGCGGCAGTTGAAAATGATGTTATTATTAATTCTGGAAAAATTGGTTTTATCTCTACAAATCTTTCTGTAGAAATACCGGAAGGATATGAAATTCAAGTAAGACCAAGAAGCGGTTTGGCTGTTAAACATGGAATTGGAATTTTGAATTCTCCGGGAACAATTGATTCTGATTACAGAGGTGAGATTAAAATTATTCTCTTCAATTTTGGAGAAAATAATTTTACTGTTAAAAGGGGAGATAGAATAGCCCAGTTAATTATTTCAAAAGTTTATAAAGCAGATTTAGTGGAGACCGAAAATCTTAACCAAAGCTCAAGAGGAAGCGGTGGATTTGGTCATACAGGAAAATCTTAATTAGAGTTTGGAGTTTAGTAAATGTCTGATTTTGTTCATCTTCATAATCATTCACATTATAGTTTACAGGATGCCGCGGCAACAATTGACGGTTTAGTAAATGCTGCTGTTGATAACAACATGCGTGCTCTTGCTCTAACTGATCATGGTGTTATGTATGGCGCATCTGAATTTTATAAAAAAGCTATCAAAGCCGGAATCAAACCGATAATAGGTATGGAAGCCTACATTGTGATGAATGGAAGTCACAAAGAAAAAGGAGTTGAAGAAAAAAACGGTAAAGGCAGAAGAAGAGATTATAATCATCTTGTTCTTCTTGCAAAGAATGAAACCGGTTATAAAAATTTAATTAAGCTTGCAACTATTGGTCAGAAAGAAGGTTTTTATTATAAACCGAGAGTTGACTTAGACACATTAAGAAATTATACGGAAGGATTAGTCTGTACTTCTGCTTGTCCTGCCGGACCAATTTCAACAGAACTAATAAATGATAATTTTAAGAAAGCTAGAGAAGTAGCATTAACATTTCATGAAATGTTTGGAGATGATTTTTATCTCGAAATTCAGGATCATAATCTTGAAGTAGAAACACCAATTCTTAAAGGAATGCCTAAACTGTCGCAAGAACTTGGTATAAAATTAATTGCTACAAATGATATTCATTACATTCACAAAGATCATGCTTTAGCTCATAATATTTTATTGATGCTTGGAGATAAAACCGGAACCGGGGATTATAATCAACTCAGATACGGAACAGATGAAATTTATTTCAAGTCAACTGAAGAAATGACTAAACTTTTCAAAAATTATAAAGGTGCAATTGAAAACACCTTAGAGATAGAAGAAAAAATAAATCTAAAATTAGATTTCAAAGGTTTTCATTACCCTAATTTTCCAGTACCCGATGGAATAACATTAGAGCAGTATTTTGAACAGCTTTCTAGAGAAGGACTTGAGAGAAAATTTAAAAAGTTAAACAGAGATATTGAAGATAGATTTGCTTACGAAGTAAAAGTAATTCAAGAGATGGGTTATTCCGGTTACTTTTTAATTGTTCAGGATTTTATAAATGCTGCAAAACAAAAAGGAATTCCGGTTGGACCAGGAAGAGGTTCTGCTGCCGGAAGTTTAGTAGCATATTCGCTTGGGATTACAAATGTAAATCCTTTAGAATATGATTTATTGTTTGAAAGATTTTTAAATCCCGCAAGAAAATCAATGCCCGATATTGACGTTGACTTTGCCGATGATCAACGAAGTGATGTTATTGAATATACTAAGAATAAATATGGTGAAGCATCTGTTTGTCAGATTGTAACATTTAACAGACTTTCATCAAAGGCAGTAATAAGAGACGTTGCGAGAGTGCTTGGAATTCCGATTCCAAAAGTTAATTCAATTACAAAATATATTCCTTCAAAGTTCGGTAGAGTTTTTACAATTCAGCAGGCATTGGATGAAGTACCCGAACTAAAGTGGGTTAAAGAATCGGATGAACCGGAAATTCAGAGTCTTATAAAGTATGCAAAAATACTTGAAGGGATGAATAGAAATATCGGTAAACATGCTGCCGGTGTTGTTATTACTCCCGGTGATGTAAGTAATTTTGTTCCACTGGCTAGAGCCGGAAGCGATACTGATATTGTAACACAATTCAATATGAAGGAACTTGATGATGCCGGTCTTCTTAAAATGGATTTTCTTGGTCTAAGAACTTTAACAATTATTAGAGATACAATTGATTTAGTTAAACAGAACAGAGGAATTGATGTTGATATAGATTCAATTCCGGTTGATGATAAAAAAACTTATGAGTTATTTGGAAAGGGACAGACCACTGCAGTATTTCAGTTTGAATCTGCCCCGATGAAAGAATATTTAAAAAGATTAAAACCGACAAGTATTAAAGATCTTGCCGCAATGAATGCTTTGTATCGTCCGGGTCCAATGGAATTTATTGACGACTTTATTGCCCGCAAACATGGTAAAAAAGAAATTACTTATCTGCATCCTATTCTTGAATCAATTCTTAATGAGACATACGGAATTATCGTTTATCAAGAACAAGTAATTCAACTTGCAAACAAAGTTGCCGGAATGTCTTTAGCCGAAGCTGATTTGCTTAGAAGAGCAATGGGTAAAAAAGATTTGGCTGCAATGGCTGAACAGAAAAAGAAATTTGTTGAGGGATCTAAGAGAAATAATATTCCTCAGAAAATAGCCGAAGAAATTTTTGAGAATATAGATAAGTTTGCTAATTACGGGTTTAATAAGAGCCATGCAGTTGCATATAGTGTTGTTGCGTATCAAACGGCATATTTGAAAGCACATTACTTGGAAGAGTTTTTAGCAGCCAACCTTTCAAACGAATTCAGCAATGCAGATAAAGTTACAATTCTACTGGATGATGCAAGAAAGATGCATGTAAAAGTTATGCCGCCAAGTATAAATAATCCTTCTGTAAAATTTAATGTTAAGGATAACAAAATAATTTTTGGTATGTCTGCTATTAAGAATGTTGGTGTTAATGCCGTAGAAGAAATAAGAAGCACTCATGAAAGAATTGGACGAAATTTTACAAGCATTTACGATTTTACTGCAAATATAGATACAAGAATAGTAAACAAAAGAGCATTGGAAGGATTAGTATTAGCGGGAGCTTTAGATTCTGTAACCGGTACTAGAGCACAAAATTTTGCTGCAATAGAAGAAGCATTACAATTCGGAAACAAAGTAAGTAATGCAGTTCCTACCGGTGAAAGTTTATTTGGAGATGCAGAGGAAGAATTAATTGATCTAAATGAACCTGAACTTCCTAATGTTGCAGAATGGGAGACAAAGGAAAATCTTCAAAAAGAAAGGGAAGTACTCGGTTTCTATCTTTCAGATCATCCATTAAATAAATATGAAAGAGAATATAAATCTTTTGCAACAGTTCATCTTGGTGAAACGGAAGAAATTTCTGCTGAAAATGTTATTGCAATTGGAGTTATTACTTCAGTTAGAACTAAGATTGATAAAAAGAATAATACAATGGCATTCTTTAAGATAGATGATTTAAGCGGTTCATGTGAATGTATGGCTTTTTCTAAAGTATTTAAAGACTGCAGCGAGTATGTTAAGGAAGAAGCTACGGTATTGGTAAATGGAAAAATTGAAAGCAGCGGTGATTCGGTTAAAATTGTTGTTGAAGAACTAATTCCTTTGGATGAAGCTAAATCAAAAATGACAAGAAGATTTGGTGTTTTGCTTGATTCTGAAAAGCATACGGATGAACAAATAAAAGAATTCAAAATAATAATAGATTCGTATGAAGGTAATCTTCCAATCAAACTTATGGTAAATGATTCCGGTGTACAGAGGATTTTTCATTTGAATCAAAAAGTAAAATTAAATGATGAGTTTATTCAAAAGGTGGAAAATCTTTTTGGTGAAGATTCTATTAGATATCTGACTACATAGTGATTTGATTTACAAAAGACCTTTTGTTAAGTTTACAAATCTTAATTGAAAATAAATAAAGGAAATAAGATGACAAATAAATGGGCTTTAGTTTTAGGAGCCTCAAGTGGTTTTGGTGGTGCTGCATCTGTTGGTTTAGCAAAAGCCGGTTATAATATTTTAGGAGTTCATTTAGATAGACAGGCAACAATACCGAATGCTGAAAAAGTTAAAGCGGATGTTGAATCTGCCGGAGTAAAAGCAGTATTCTACAATGTAAACGCAGCTGATGCATCAAAGAGAAAAGAAATATTAGATGAATTCAAGAAAAATTTTGCCGGTGATAAAATAAATGTTTTAGTCCACTCATTAGCATTTGGAACACTTAAACCATTCATTGCAAAAAATCCTAATGATTGTATTTCACCGGCTCAAATGTCTATGACATTAGATGTTATGGCACATACAATAATTTATTGGACACAATCACTTGTGCAAAAAGAATTACTTTCCGACGGGGGAAGAATTTTTGGATTAACAAGTGCAGGGGGACAAACAGTAATTCCTTCTTACGGTGCTGTATCTGCCGCTAAAGCTACTTTAGAATCTCACATAAGATATTTAGCTGTTGAGCTTGGAGTTATGAAAGTTACTGCGAATGCAATAATGGCCGGTGTAACCGATACTGCAGCGTTGAGAAAAATTCCGGGTAATGAAGATATGATTGAAGCAGCAGCTATGAAAAATCCTCACGGAAGATTAACTACTCCGGAAGAAGTTGCAGATGCTATTGTACTTCTTTGCGACGAAAAAGCAAGCTGGATTTCGGGAAATGTAATTGGTGTTGACGGTGCAGAATATATTGTTAATCATATTAATCAAAAAATCTGCAGACCAATAAAATAGTTTTTCTTCATGCTGATTGTTTATAATCAGCTTGAAAAGTTTATTAATTATAGGAGAAGAAAATGAAACCTTTTGAATTTACTGATGATAACTTTAAAGCGGAAGCTATCGAATCTGATCAATTAGTTGTTGTTGATTTTTGGGCAGTTTGGTGTGGACCTTGCAGAATGATTGCTCCAATTATTGAAGAACTTGCCAATGAATATGAAGGCAAAGTTAAAGTTGGTAAACTTGATGTTGATTCAAATCCTAATACTGCTATGACGTATGGTGTTAGAAGTATTCCTACTGTTCTTTTCTTAAAGAATGGTGAAGTTGTTGATAAAATAATTGGTGCTGTTCCTAAAGCACAATTTGTTGAAAAAATTAATGCAAAAGTTGCATAATTAATTTAATTAGGATGTCTTATATATAATCACAATTAACTATCCATAATGGATTTGTAAGGCATCCAAAATTTTCCCACCAAAATATAAAGAGAGCTATGAAAAGGGTATTAATATCAGATAAGTTAGATGAATCTTGTGTAACGCTTCTTAAAGAAAAAGGTTTTGAAGTTGATTATAAAGCCGGTTTAAGTAAAGATGATCTTTTATCAATCATAAAAAATTATAATATTCTTTTAGTAAGAAGTGCTACCAAAGTAACCGAAGAAGTAATTAATGCTGCATCTAAATTGGAAATTATTGGTCGTGCTGGAACCGGTGTTGATAATGTTGATATAAAAGCTGCAAACCGTAAAGGTATAATTGTAATGAATACTCCCGGCGGTAATACTACATCTGCGGCAGAGCATACAGTTGCTTTAATGCTTTCAATGTGTAGAATGATACCGCAAGCAAATAGATCTTTAGTTGAAGGAAGATGGGACAGAAAATTATACAGCGGTACAGAGTTCAGCGGCAAAACTTTAGGTGTAATTGGTTTAGGAAAAATAGGTCGTGAAGTTGCCCTTTTAGCTAAAGGTTTAAGAATGAACGTTATCGGTTACGATCCTGTTTTATCTAAAGAATATGCCGATGAAATTGGAGTTGAGTTATTTTCATTAGATGATATTTACAAAAACTCTGATTTTATTTCTCTTCATGTACCTCTCACTCCCGCTACCGAAAACATGATTTCAAAAAATGAATTAGCTAAATGCAAAGATGGAGTTAAAATAATTAACTGTGCTAGAGGAGGAATTGTAAATGAGCCGGATTTATTAGAAGGATTAAATTCCGGTAAAGTAAGCAGTGCAGCCTTTGATGTGTTTACTGAAGAACCCCCTACAAATTATGATTTGATTAAACATCCTAATTTTATTGCTACACCACACTTAGGTGCAACAACGGAAGAAGCCCAAATTAGAGTTGCAATTCAAGTAGTAAATCAAATTGCAGATTATTATTCAGGTTCCGAAGTTATGGGAATTGTAAATTCATCATCCTTAACATATGCTAATAATCCTTTTATTAAACCATTTGTTGAGTTATCCGAAAAGATTGGGTTGATTCAATCTCAGCTTATCGAAAAAAGTTCTAATAAAATAACAGTGCAGGTAAACGGTAAAAAAATAATTAAATATTCCGATTTATTTGTTGCCGGTGTATTAAAAGGGCTGCTCGAAAATATAAGTGAAGAGCCGGTTAACATTGTAAACTCAAAAGTAATTGCCGATGAAAAGGGAATTAAAGTTGACGTTATTACAAGTTCAGAAAACAGCTATTATGCAAACAGCATTACCGTTTCTATAGAATTAAATAACAGTAAAAAAGTAGTTACGGGAACTGTACTTGATGAATCGTTAAGAATAGTTAGAATAGATGGATTTAATTTAGAGTTCAAACCGGAAGGTAATTTACTTATCTATAATAATCTGGATAAACCGGGAGTTCTATCAAAAGTAAGTTCGGTTTTATCTTCCAACAATATTAATATTGCGGGATTAACATTGGGCAGAACCGGTTTGGGTAAAGAAGCAATTACAGTTATAAGCTGTGATGAAGAGATAGATAATAAAACTATTGAAAGTGTTGCAAAACTTCAATTTGTTGAAAATGTAATGGTTGTAAGACTTTAATGCAATTAATTTTATGTTAAATTAAAGTGCTTGACAAAAAAAAACGCAAGTGTTAAATTCACATTACTTTTTATAACTAAGGTTGAAAAGCCTTATAAATAGAGGGGAAAAAAGTTTTTTAACTTTTTATTTTTTTTAATGAACAAGATAATTTTAAAAAAGAAAAATAATTTTTCTCTTGCTTTAATCTCATTATTTAGTAATCTTTACGGCTTAGGACGCATGTAGTTTTAAAAAGTTTCACAAATAATTTAAATAACACAATCACTCACAAAACATGGAGTAACTCATGCTTAAAAAACTTACTCTTTCACTCGTAGTTTTTCTTGTTATGGCAAGTTTAACTTTCGGACAAAATGCTTTAGAAAATGCAAAGCATAAAGTTCAAAAAGTTGATCCATCTCAAGAATCAGTTTTAAATAACGCACCTGTAAAAACATCTCCTACAATTTCTGCTGATCTTTTTACAACAGATTATGACTATGCTGGTAACAACTCAAGACCAACTATGTTATGGCCATATGACATTGATGGAAATGGTGCATTAGATCCAGTTGGTACAGGTATGCAAAGAGCTGATGCTGGTACAAGATCTCAGCAGTTTTTTGCTGCTTTAGAAGGTGAATTCACTTGGTTCCCAGTTAGTGATCCTGCTCTTTATACAGGTTGGGGCGGCGTTCAGTCATTAACTGAAGGTCCTTGGGCTGGTAAAGCATTAGTAATGATGCACCAAGGTGGTTTAACTAAATATTCTTTAGTTGATCTAGCAACTTTTGGATTAGATGTTACTCATGCTGATGTTGATGCAGCAAACTCAACAAACTTCCCACAGTTTGTATACTTACCAGACGGAACAATATTCTGGGTATCTGATGCTGGTAATTTGTTCAAATCTACAGATCAATTAGCTAGCAGTACATTAGTTACAAATGTTATTCCTCAAGAAGCAACAGATGCTCCTGCGGAATTTATTCTTAAGAGATCACCAAATGGTCAATACGTTTTCCACCCTGCTGCTTTCAGTGTTAGTGGCTCTATATTAGATGGTGTAGAACAAGATTCAGCTGACTTCGTTTCAGCTTATTATTCAACAGATGGTGGTGAAAATTTCACTTTTGAAAAAATAGGTTATGAAGGATATTCTCCAATTGATAATAGACCTGGTTATATGCCGCTATTTGCTAACTTTGCTCAAATAGATGGTGCTGTTGATAACAGTGGCAAAATGCACGCTGTTATAAATGGTTATTCTGTTGATTTAAATTCAGTAGATACTGCAGCAGTTTGGCCAATTTATTACTGGAACTCTGAAAGAGCTGCTTGGACTGCTATTACAACTGTTGAACAAGAAACTGTTCCTGAAGTTTTAAATTACTATCCTGGTAATGGTATTGGTAATTCTTATCCTACAGTTGCAACAAACGAAGATGGCAGTGTTGTGGTTGTAGTTTGGCAGTCTCCTGAAATAGTTGATGGTGCATTGAATATTTATCCTGGTGATGGTTCTGATGCATCTTTAGCAAGCTTTTATACAGACATTTATTATGCAATGTCAACTGACGGTGGACAAACATTTGGTGAACCAGTTAAATTAGCTGGAGAAGCTGATAGAGCTGATTATTATCCTTATGTTGCTGCTACTGGTTTAGAACCAGTTGGTGACAACGAATATCGTTTACATTATGTATACTTTGTTGATGTAATTCCTGGTGGTTCTATTTTTGGTGAAAATAGTGCATCCAATGATAGTTACTGGGTTTATGATTCAATGGATTTCTTAGCAGTTAGTGTTGATGATGAATTAACAACTGTAAGTAATTTTGAATTAGCTCAAAACTATCCAAACCCATTCAACCCAACAACAAAAATTTCTTATTCTGTAGCTGATCAAACAATGGTTACATTAAAAGTATATGACGTTTTAGGTAAAGAAGTTGCTACTTTAGTTAATGAAGTTAAAGCAGCTGGTCAATACAATGTATCATTCAATGCAGCTAACTTAGCTACCGGTATGTATATTTATAAATTACAAGCTGGAGATTTTGTAAGCTCAAAGAAAATGATGTTAGTTAAGTAATTAATTTTTCATAATAATTTGATGAAATTTTATTACTTGTTTTGAATTAAATATAAAGACTCCCCCAACGCTTTTTGTTAGGGGAGTCTTCTGTAATTTAAGAACCTTATGTCATTTATTTAGCTGTAAATCTCTTTTTTGAAAATTTATTTCTAATTATGTTTTTATCTTTTATAAAAAATGGAGTTGCTATGAAAAAGTTGTTTACTTTTTCGGCGCTAATCTTACTTTTCTCTCTGCTATTTACGGTTTCTGCTCAGGTGGGTACCGGTAAACTTGCCGGTAAGATTACGGATGCTGAAACAGGCGAACCATTGATTGGCGCTAACGTAGTTATATTAAATACTACCTTAGGTGCAGCTGCCGACCTTGAAGGTAACTATTTTATCCTTAATATTACTCCCGGAACTTATGACGTTCAATTTAGTTACGTTGGATATGGATCTAAAACACTTCAAGAAGTACGTATAGTTCCCGGTGTAACATATGAATTAAATGTAACCCTCACAGCTGGTTTAAACCTGGATGAAATTGTTGTTACAGACAAAAAGTTTTTTGAAGAAAAATCTACAAATACCGTAAAAGTTATTGATGCTAGCCAAATTCAACAATTGCCTGTAAAAGGTGTTGCAAACATCGCTTCTTTGCAAGCCGGTGTTGTTGTTGCTGATGGTAGCGGTGGTGAAGACGGAAACGCAACTATCAACGTAAGAGGTGGTAGAGGCGGTGAAGTTCTTTACATTGTAGATGGTGTTCCTCAAAACGATGCTTTATTCGGCGGTAATAATTCACAAGTTAGTAATGCTGCTATTGACCAGATTTCATTCCAAATTGGTGGTTATGAAGCTAAATATGGTCAAGCTCAATCTGGTATTATTAACGTTACCACTAAATCTGGTAATCCAAAATATAATTTATTTGCAGATGTAGTTTCATCTCAATTTACAGATGACTATGGCTACAATTTGTACACTGCATCTTTAGACGGTCCTTTCATTCCCGGAAATGGAAATCATACTTTCTTCTTCTCTGCTGAAAGAGGCTGGTTCTTAGATGCTAATCCAAAAGCAATTGGTGTTACTATTCCTACTGCAAACATTGATTCTCCAACAATGCCGAATAATGCTTCAGGTATTTGGAGATTTACCGGTAGAACATCACATAGTTTTGATCCTTTTACTTTAAGACTTGGTGCTAACATAAATACAAGACAAGTAAGAGGTTATATCCATAGTTATGCAAAACATAATTCACATCATAATCCTATAACAGAAGACGGTAACTACTCATTCAGTGGTCGTTTTTCTCATAACGTTTCTTCAAGTTCTTTCTGGAACTTAAACGTTGGTTATAAAATTTATGAAAGTGAAAATGGTGACGGTGTTTGGTTTAATGATTTGAATGCTTATGGTGATACTCTTGTAAATCCTGAAATTACTGCGCAAGGTATTAGAAGATCGTTAGATAATATTGGTTTATTCTTCCAAGCTGGTAGAGTAAATTCTGGATACAGTAGAATTGCAAATAATACATTAAATGCTGACTTCGACTTTACTGCTCAAATTGATAACCACTTATTAGAAGTTGGTGCCGGTTTGCAGTATAATACATTAAGATATTACAGTTTAGTTGGTGTTGAAAGAATCGCTATTGATATTAGAGGCGAAAATGCCATTCCTTATGAAGATAGAGTTGCTCTTCAAAATCCTTTCTTCTTTGGATGGGATGTAACTGGCCAAACTAAAACTGATGCTAACGAATCTAAAGTTGTAGGCGGAATTAACAGAAACGTTAAAACCGAACCAAGAAACCCAATAATCACTTATGCGTATATTCAAGATAGATTTGAATTAGATGATTTAGTATTAAATCTTGGTGTTAGATTCGATTATTTTGATTCTCAAGCAAGAATATTAAGATCTGAAGCTTTACCATTCGCTTTTGGCGATCCTAATATTTTTGATGCTGAAGACTTTGTTACAAAAGATCCTGAATTCTTTGTTTCTCCTAGAATTGGTCTTGGTTTCCCTGTAACAGAATCAACAGTATTCCACGCTCAATATGGTAAATTCATTCAGCAGCCTACTTTAATTGATGTTGTTACATCTGAAGATGATTTACAAGGATTAGTTAAAGATGGTAACTTTGGTGTAAATACAGGTCATGTTAATAGTGAAGAAACTACTCAGTACGAAATCGGTTTACGCCAAGTTTTAGGTGATAATGCCGGTGCTCTTAACATTACAGCATTTTATAAAAACACCAAAGGTTTGATAAATACACAAACTATTTTCTTCCAAAGATTTGTTGGCGGTCAGTTTGATAGATATTATAGACCTACAAACTCTGACTTTGGAACAGTTAAAGGGGTAGCTTTATCTTTACAATTATCAAGAATGAGCTATTTCTCAGTTAACTTAGATTATACATACTCTTTAGCTGAAGGTACAGGATCTTCAACTAGCTCAGCTACAACTGCTGCTTTTAGAAATGACAACGGTGAAACTCCTAAAGTAATTGCTCCATTGGATTTCGATCAACGCCATACTGGTGTTATCAATGTTAACTTCTATGTTCCAAAAGGAGATTTAGGATTTTTTGAAATGACTTCTGCTAACATTCTATTTACATTTAACAGCGGAAGACCTTATACACCGCTTGAATCACAAAATATTACTCCTGGTGGTGGTTCTAACTTAGGTGATACTAAAGGTTATGTTAACTCGGCTTATGGTCCTGGAACCAGCAGAGTTGACCTTAAAATTGAAAAATCATTTGGTATTGGAGATAATTTATTATTAACTCCTTATGTATGGATTCAAAACTTGTTTGATACTGAAAATGCAGTTAATGTTTACAGATCAACAGGCGATCCATATACAAGTGGTTACTTATTGACCGAAGAAGGTAAAGCAGTTGCCGCAGATTCAGGTCCGAACTATGTTTCAGATTACACAGCTTTGGAAAGAGATCCTAGTAATTTTGGTATTCCAAGATTAATTAGACTTGGATTCAGATTGAATTTCTCAAACATAACCTTCTAAACTAAAGTATGAATAAAAAAGGCGGTAAAATGAAAATGGATAAATCAAAAATTATTAGTCGTGCACTCTTGCTGGCACTGCTTTCAATAGGGCTTTTATTAGGCGCCTATTCGCAGTCTGGTAAAGGTAACGGCGGAAAACTCAACAAAACTGCCGCAACAGGGGAATTTTTTGATTTTAATATTAACAATCTAAGAATTCCTTTGGATAACAAAGGTGTTATTGCGGATGTACTTACTGGAGATCCAAGAGGTGCTGGTGGTTTTTATGATGACCACGTATTTCTTTTCTCATCCGGATTTTATGTCTCAGGTTATCATGATGTAAACAATGATGGTAATTTAAGTGAAAGCGAGCTATGGGGTAATGGTGTGTTAAGTGCTTCTCGTATTGAAGACTATCAGCCAGGTCCTTACGGTTCATCGCAAGGCGATCCAAGAAACCAAGTTTATGTTGTTTATGCAACAGATCAAGCTTTTGGTACTTCTTGGCAGGAATGGAAAGATGCTGTTGATATTGGCGCAGATTTTTATGATGGCGATGGTGACGGCGTTTATGATCCTACTGACAAAAACGGAAACGGAACTTGGGATCCTACAGAAGATAGACCTGATTTAATTGGTGACGTTACTGCTTGGACAGTTTATAATGATGGTGTTCCTACTGCTCTAAGAAGATTTACAGTTGCTCCTAAAGGTCTTGAAGTTAGACAAACAGTATTTGGATTTAACTCTAAAACTGCTGTTGGTAACATGATGTTCGTTAGATATCGTTTAGTTAACACAGGTGAAGTAGCAGACGAATTTTATAACGTATATTTCTCTGCAGCAGCTGATCCTGATTTAGGAGAATATCAAAGTGACTTAGTTGGTAGTGATACTGTATTAAGTGCCGGTTATGTTTATAATGACGGCAATGATGCCGAATACGGTCCAAACGCTCCTTGTTTCTTAATGGACTTCTTCCAAGGTCCTTATGAATATATTCCTGGTGTTACTTTTCAAGATGCTAACGGAAACGGAGTTTTTGACGATGGTGAAGTTGCTTTAGATACTGCATATAAAGTTAAAGGTAAAGTAATTGGTATTACTGAAATTCCGGGTGCTAGAACTTTAGGCTTAGCAAGTATGACTCAGTACATGCAGTCTCACCCTACACATGGTGACCCTAATACCCATTTTGAATTAAGAAACTATATGATCGGTGGTAGAGGTAAAGATGGTGATTCTCTTTATATTACTAACTGGTCATTTGGTAATGGTTCTACCTTAGGTGCCGATTCATCAAGAATTAATACAAAATATATGTATTCTGGTGAACCTGCTACAGGCAGAGGCTGGTTAAATATTGTTCCTATTGATCAAAGACAAATGTCTAATACCGGTCCTTTTACACTTAGAAAAGGTGAACCACAAGATATAGTTGTTGCTTACATTGTTGGTAGAGGTAATTCACCTACTAACTCTGTAACCATAGCTAAAAACTATAGTGAAATAGCTCAGGAAGTATTCGATAATAACTTCCCTTCACCTCCTCCTCCTCCTCCGGTTGTTCCAACAGTTGCGCAGGGTGAAGGATTTTTTGATATTATGTTTGAAACTGATGAGCAGGCAAATTATAATGCTGTTGATACTGTTCTTGGTATTAATAGAATAGTTCAAGGATTTTATATTACTGCCTACAGATTTAATTCATCGAATCCGACTATCGGTGGTCAAGTAAACGAAGAAGAACTTCAAAGCTATAGATTCGATAATTTTATCCAAAGCTTCTATACAATTTCTTCAAACGGTGGTAGAGATTTATCAAGAGAAGCTGCTCCTATCTCTTTAGATCCTCAAGTATACAGTGATCCATCTAAAGGTAGAGTTAAATTGAGAATTTCTGCTGATCCGTTCAGTGGTGATCCATTGGTTAAAGGATCTGAATATTACTTCAAAGTTGGTGTTTATACAGTAAATACTGCTAATATTGTACCTATGACAGATGGTGCAGCGTACGGTACAGTTGATGATTATTATGATCCTGTTGGTGGTGCTTACGAAGAATTTGAAACAGGAATGATTACCGTAACTTATGGTTCTGAATTATTCTCTCCTGCAATAGGCGAAAGCCCTTCCGGTACACAAAAAGCCGGTGCTGCTAGCGGAGAAGTTAAATATATTCCTCTTTCAAAAGAAGATCTTAATGGAAACACTTATGCAGTTGAATTTTTCAGAGATTCTTCAACTACTTTGTGGAGTACATTCTGGAAATTGACTAATGTAACTACAAATACCGTTATGTTAGATTCAATGAAAAATTACAATTTTGATGATGAAGATATAGCTGGTAAAGTAACCGACGGCTTTATTGTCAAAGTATCTCCGGCTGCTCCAATAATTAATTCTCTTACTGAACAGCAAAGTAAATATGAAGGAACTGCTTGGTTCCCTGATTTCATACGCGCAAGCAATTCAGGCGTATATTATGTAGGCTTGGATATCGATAAAGATGTTTATCCTGAAGTTCAATCAACATTATTTACAGGTGCTAACGAAAGATCTACTGCTATTACTGCAGATAGATTAAGAAGAGTAGAATTAAGATTTGGAGAAAATAGTAAAGCTTATAGATATCTTAACGGATATATTGGTAATGCAATTACTAGAAACAATTCTTATGCATGGGCTGGACAGTTAACTGCAGCCGATACAGCAGGTATTGGTAAAGTTGGAAAGCTTGGTGAAGGCTTTGTTGATGTTCCTTTCAGTGCATGGGTTGTGGATGAAAGATACGGTGAAGAATATCAGTTAGCTACCGGGTTTATTGAAGCTGCTCCTAAAGCTGGTGGAACAGGTGGAAATCCTGATGGTAATTGGGATCCGGGTGTTTCTCTAGTAGGTTCAAAAGAAGTCATCCTAATTTTTGATGCTCCTTATGATGCAAATGGTGCTCAAAAATTGTACACTGGTGGTGATTATACAGTTAATGGAACTACTACAACTGTTTATGCTGATGTTAAACGTGGTTATACAATTCCTGCTGGTGCCGATGGCGTTACAGCTAAAGAAATTGCTACTGCAAAATCTCCATTCTTAAATACAATGTATGTGGTACAATTGCCAAGATTAGATGCGAATAGTTTCTTTGCTAATGGCGATGTATTGAATATCGAATTAACCGAATATCCATATACAGAATTAGATAGATTTGAATTTTCAACCCCGGCTGGTGGCGGATTTACTGAAGAAGATGCTCAAGCATTATTTGAGAAAGTTAACGTATTCCCGAATCCATTGTTTGCGTTTAACCCTCAAACAAGCGTGAATCCTTCTGCTCCGGCAGACGATCCGTTTGTTACATTCTCTAATTTGCCTGAAGAAATTACCGTTAAAATATTTACCGTTAGCGGTACTTTAATTAGAACTCTTGGAACAGCTGATAAGGCAAGCCCAACTTCTCCTTTCTTGAGATGGGATCTTCAAAATGAAGATGGTTTAAGAGTTGCTTCAGGTATGTATTTGGCAATTGTGGATTCACCAAAATATGGTCAAAAAATTCTCAAATTTGCCGTAATTATGCCACAAAAACAATTGCGTAGATATTAATAGGTAGAGTGGATTTTTTTCCACTCTCCCATTGAAAATTAAATACAAGGGAGATATCACAATGAAAAAGTTTGTAACAATCTTGAGCTTTCTGCTGGCAATTACGCTATTGCAAGCCGGTGATACTTCCAGAAAAGGGACCACTGGGGCTGAGCAACTTCTGATTCCTGTAGGTGCTAGAAGTATTGCTACAGCAGGTGCATTTATCGCCAATACTACTGGTGTTGAAGCAATTTACTATAACCCTGCTGGTCTTGCAGTTTCTGGAAAATCTGAATTAATGATTTCTTATATGGATTACTTGGCTGACTTAAACGTTACTTATCTTGCCGCAGCAGCTAATTTAGGTGAATTTGGTGCAATCGGTTTCACATACAAGAGCTTAGACTTTGGTGACATTCCTGTTACTACTGTTGATGCTCCTGATGGTACCGGTGCTACTTACTCACCTGGTTTTTATACTGTTGGTTTAACTTATTCTAAAGTTATTACCGATAGAGTTGCTTTTGGTGTTAACTTTAAATATATACACGAAGGTATTATGAGTACTTCTGCTGAAGGTGCTGCTCTTGACTTTGGTGTTCAATATACTTTCAGCAATAACCTTTTCTTAGGTGTTGCTGTTAAAAATATTGGTACTAATATGTCTTACAGCGGACAAGATCTTCAGGTAAAAACAGATGTACCTAATTCTCGTCCCGGTTCACAGCCTGGTGCTTATACACCGGTTACCGAAGAATTTCAAATACCTAGTTATTTTGAATTAAGTATGGCTTATAGATTTGATTTCAATGCTGAAAACAATCTATTGTTAGGTACTTCTTTCAGAAATAACAATGCTATGGAAGATCAAGTTATCTTTGGAATGGAATATGCATTTATGCAGAATTTCTTCTTAAGAGGTGGTTATGATTTATTAATGCAGAATATGGATGACCACACCTTCGGCTTTACTTTTGGTGCTGGTGTTAATTATTCTCTAAGTGATAATCTTGGATTCGTTTTTGATTATGCATATAGAGAAGTTAAAGAATTCCCTGATCCAAACCACATCTTCACATTAAAACTAGCATTACAATAGTTTTACCTTTTCTTAAAAAAGCGCCTGTTGTATATTTCAATAGGCGCTTTTTTATTTAATTCCAGGGGGAAAAATGAAAAAAATCTTATTTCTTATTTTGCTTACTTTATCAATTAAAGCGCAAGATAAAGAACTAAATTTTGAATTTGATTATGCCCGGTTTAATTATGATACAACCAGTACTTATCTGGAAATGTATTATGTTATTGAACCAAATGATCTTCAGGTAATTCAAAAAGAAAATCAAGATTTTATAGAAGTAGATATTTCAGTTACAATTATAAATAAAGCTACAGATCAACTGGTTGTTGATAAAAAATACAGGGTAAATAATATTATTGAAAGTTCTGATTCTACTTTACCCAGTTTAGTTGGTGTTGTTGGATTTTTACTTAATGAAGGTATTTATGCACTAAATGTAACAGCTACTGATGCAAACAATAGCGAACTATTCAAAATTTTTAACGATGAATTATCAATTGGAATTTACGGTGAAAAAAAATTTTCATTAAGTGACATACAGTTAGCTAGTAAAATTGTGACCGAAAATGTAAATCAAAATTCAGTATTTTATAAAAACACAATGGAAATAGTCCCTAATCCACAGAATATTTTTGGCAAAAACTTACCGGTAGTTTTTTACTACTCCGAACTCTATAACTTAGCAAATGGAAATCCAGAAGTAAAAACACTTACACTCGATAGAAAAATTTTTAATAGTGTAGGTAGAATTGTATATGACAAATCTAAAGAAGTTGTAAAATCAAAAAATTCAATTGTAGAAGCGGGTGCGGTTAATGTAGCAAAATATCCAACAGGTTCTTACACTTTGGCTCTTAGTTTAATTGATCCTGCAAATAAAAAAGCAGTTTCTTCTACAAAGAAGTTTTTCATTTATAACCCCGATATAGTCGAAGAACAAGTTGCCGATGGAAGAAATCTTGGGGTAATTGGAAGTGAATTTGGAGTTATGACTGAAGATGAATGTGATCTTCATTATAATAGAATTAAGTTTATTGCTTCAAATAATGAAATTGCGCAATATGAAAAATTGAGCGAATTAGAGAGTAAAAGAGAATTCCTTTTTAATTTTTGGCAGAGAAGAGATCCTAATCCAAACACTCCGGAAAATGAATTTAAAAGAGAGTTTGAAGATAGAATTAAATTTGTTGAAAACAGGTTTAAGACTTTTAATAAAACCGGCTCCAAAACTGATAGAGGAAGAGTTTATCTGCAGTATGGAGAACCTGATGAAATGGAATTACATCCTAATGACTATGATAAAAAACCTTATGAAATTTGGTATTACAACAGCATAGAAGGTGGAGTAATTTTCGTATTTGGTGATATAACCGGATACTCTGATTATGAACTTCTTCATTCAACTAAGCGCGGTGAATTAAGAGATGATAATTGGGTTAGACGTATTTTAGCTAATTAATTATGTTGAAAAATAAAATTGAATATTTCCTTTTTATTTCTGTTGTAAAAACAGTAAACATCTTTGGAATTAAAAAAGCGAGAATCTTTGCAAAGGTTCTCGCTTTTATTTTTTATTCTCTTCTTAAATTAAGAAAGAAAGTTGTAATTGATAATCTTACAAAAGCTTTTCCAAACAAACCGCATCAAGAAATTTTATCTATTGCAAAGGAAAATTATTTTCATATCTCACTAACTTTTATTGAAATGATGTGCGTTCCGTATACTTCTCAAGAGGAGATAATTAAATTGGTCTCGTCCGAAACAGATCATAAAATTAAGCAGCTTCATGGTTTGGGAAAAGGATTAATTCTGTTAACGGCTCATATGGGGAATTGGGAACTGATTCCTGCAGCATTTGCAAGAAAACTTGGAATTGAAATTCACTTGTTATCCAAAAATCAAAGAAACGGATATATTACCGATTGGATTACAAATATGCGAAAAGTTCATGGCAATAAAATTGTAATGCTGGGTCAATCTGTAAGAGATATCTTCAAAGTTTTGATGGATGGTGGAATTGTTGGAGTTGTTGGAGATCAAAGAGGTTCTATCGAATCTCAGCGGGTTAAATATTTTGGGATAGATACTGCAGTCTATTCCGGAACTGCGAGCATTGCATTAAAACTTCATTCGCCAATTTTGCTTGCAATGATTATACGTCAACCTGATTATACTTATAAAGTAGATTTTATTGAGCTAAACTATGATCACCTTGATGGAAAAGATGAAGAGAGAATAATCAAAATAAATCAGAAGTATATGAATATTTTAGAGGAATATGTTAGAGAACATCCGGAGCAATGGTTTTGGATGCATAATATTTGGAAGTATTGATGAATAATAGAATTCTTATCATTCAAACAGCTTTTCTCGGCGATGCCTTATTAACCTTACCTTTAATTCAATATGTAAAAACCATAAACAAAAAGAATATAATTGATGTTGTTTGTATTCCTTCTACCAAAGAAATATTCAAAGCATCAAGTTCTGTTAATTCGGTATTTGTTCTCGAAAAAAGAGGAAAACACAAATCCTTAAAATCATTTTTATCTTTTGCTAAAGAGCTGAAAAAAAATAGTTACACAAAAATAATTTCTCCTCATAGATCGTTTAGAACTTCATTATTGGTTTGGTTTCTTAATGTAAAAGAAGCAGTCGGCTTTGATAAATCATCAATGAGTTTTATTTATTCAAAAAAAATAACTCATAATTGGAGTGATCATGAAGTTTTGAGAAATTTAAAATTAGCAGATTTTAGCGGCAGTGATTGGAGAATCAAACCAGATATTTCCATTCCAGAAAATACTAAAGAAAAAATAAAAAGATTAATAACAGAAAATAATCTTGATAAATTTATAATGATTGCTCCCGGTTCAGTATGGAATACCAAAGCATATCCCATTGAATTATATAGAATAGTGGTTGAATATTTTATTGGAAAAGACTTTAAGGTTGTCCTTACCGGGGGGAAAAATGAATTTGAGATTTGCGGGTTATTAGGAAAAGATTTTAACGATAAAGTTATTAATTTTTCCGGTAAGCTAAGTATAATTGAATCGATTGAATTTATGAAGTATTCTAAAATATTGATTTGTAACGATAGTGCTCCAACACATATGGGAATGGCAGCAGATATTTCCGTATTGACAGTTTATTGTTCAACAGTTCCTAGCTTTGGATTTTATCCATATAATGAAAAAAGCAGATATCTATCTTATGATGAATTAAAATGTAAGCCTTGCGGTATTCATGGTAAACAATCATGCCCAATAAATACATTTGAATGCGCTTACAAATTGACGCCGGGAACTATTATTGATACCGCAGTTAAAATGATTTCTTAAATCTATCTATTTAGTTAAATTAAAGAATAAAATAACAGACGATAATGAGTTTATTTAATTTAAAAGAATTAAAAAGATCATCCATTTATTTTACACCAAATTTTCCCTCGCTTCAAACGAAGAGATATAAATTCAGTTTTTTTAAGGTAACCGGACTGGTAATTTTATATTCATTGTTTGTTGCTCTTCTTACAACATTAATTTTAATACTTACTCCGGCAAAGGAAATTTTATTCTTTGTTGAAAATGAAAATTTGACTGAAAAGGCAGAACAAATAAAAGAAATGGATGAAAGAATTCAAATTCTCACTAAACAGTTGAATGCAATTTCATCTACTAATGCAAAGCTAAAATATGCTATAATGCTGGGTGAAGTTGATTCATTAGACTCAAACACACAGAAAATTTATGATTCATTAAGAGAATCAAGCACTAATAAGAAAAAAATCCCAAAAGAAGGTTTTGTATTAAAAGCTTTTATCCAATTTGTAAATAAATTTTTCAATAATGATACTTTAGATGCTGATTTAATTTTTATTCAGCCTTCTAAAGGAAAAGTGATTAATAATTTTAATGAAACCAAAGGGCATTTGGGAGTTGATTACGCACTCAAAAATGATTCACCGATTTTTGCTTCAGAATCCGGACACATTATATTTTCGGGTTATGATATTAACGACGGTTACACAATTATTATTGCACATCAAAACAACTACATCTCAAAGTATAAACATTGTGCAAAATTATTAGTAAGCGAAAGAGAATTTGTAAGACAAGGAGAAATAATTGCAATGAGCGGAAACTCCGGTTTCAATACTAGCGGTCCGCATCTTCATTTTGAAATTTGGAAAGATGGATTTGCTTTAGATCCATACAAATATTTAATAGTAGAAGGAGAACTTAATGGCAAGTAAAAAGGAAACTAATATAACCGGCGACGTTAGCATTTTAAGCAGCGGTGTAAAACTAGAAGGAAAATTATACAGCGAGGGAAATGTAAGGATTGACGGATCCGTGAATGGTGAAGTAACAGTAAACGGAAATTTGACATTAGGTGAAAGTTCAACATTTGTTGGAGATGTAAAAGCAAATAATATTACCTTAAGCGGAATAATGGAGGGAAAGGTGATTGCTGCAGAAAAATTAATTTTAGAGAATAGATCGAAATTAAAAGGTGAATTGAAAGCAAAAATTCTTGTTGTTGAAGAAGGAGCTTTGTTTGACGGGACAAGCAGTATGTCTGTTAATTCATCACAGCAAAATGAATCAAAAGAAGATTCTTGATGATTAATGATGATGAGAATAAATCAAATCTTATTAAATCATACTCCGATATAGCTCCGTATATTGGGCTTGGAACTCAATTAGCCATTACTATTGTTGTTATGTTTTTTCTAGGCAGATGGCTGGATCAAAAACTTGATTGGACTCCCATTTTAACAATTACTTTTTCCTTTATTGGCGGATTTGGCGGCATATATAATTTTATTAAAACTGTACTGGATTTAAATGAAAGAAAAAAATCTAAAAAAAACAATTAACAGTGCAATCATTTTTACAATAGCTGGTATAATTACAATTGCACTTTTGTATTTTTTTCAAATAATTGATCAGTTGTTTCTTAACTCTGCAATTTATGCAATTCTTTTTAATATCATAAATTTTGTAGCTGCCGTTTATTTATTTAAAAGCAGTCTGGGTAAAAGCAACAATACCTTTCTAATAAAGAATTTAGGGGGGATGGGATTACGACTTATTATTCTACTTCTTGTCATATTTATTTCTTTAAAATTCTTGAATATTGATAGATATGGATTTATATTAGTATTCTTTATTTTTTATTTTGTGTACTTAATTTTAGAAATAAACTTTTTCAGACTGTCATCTATAAATAAAGGCTAATGAATTTAGATACCGTAAAAACAGCAGTTGATACTCTGCACAGTGCCGGAGAAAAGGAAGATACCAGCTGGATATTAGAGCACGTATTAGATGGTAATTATTTAGATTTTACTCCATTCGGTAAAATTTATTTACCGCAAATACACTTTAATTTATTTGGTATTGATGTTGATTTATCACTGACAAGACATGTGATTTTTATGTGGCTTGCTTTAGTAATCTTAGTTGTATTATTTATAAAGGTTGGTAAGTCATATCGTAATTCTTTAGTTCCCAAGGGTATTTCAAATTTAGTAGAAGTGCTGATTTTATTTGTAAAAGATGAAATTGCAAAACCTACAATAGGTAAGGGACATGAAAAGTTTCTCCCTTATTTGCTGACGGTTTTCTTTTTTATTCTAACTTGTAATTTTTTAGGGTTGGTTCCATACGGATCAACTGCAACCTCAAACATTTCGGTTACGGCAACTTTGGCTATCATTTCATTTATTGTTATTCAAATCGGTGGAATGATGAAGAACGGAGTTTTTGGTTATTTCAAAGGATTGATTCCTCATGGAGTTCCGGCTTGGCTGATTCCAATTATGTTTGTTGTTGAAATTTTAGGATTGTTTACTAAGCCATTTGCTTTGGCAATAAGATTGTTTGCAAACATGACTGCTGGTCACATTGTGATTTTAGCATTATTAGGATTGATTTTTATACTAAAAACGGTTGTCGTAATTCCGGTTTCCGTTGCTTTCGCTTTATTTATTTATCTGCTTGAAATATTAGTAGCATTAATTCAAGCGTATATTTTTACAATGTTGTCATCCCTATTTATAGGAATGGCAGTTCATCAGGATCATTAAAATAAATTCTTAAGGAGGATATTAAATGGATTTCGCATATTTAGCAGCCGGTTTTGGTGCAGGTTTAACTGTTATAGGCGGTGCTTTTGGTATTGGAAAATTAGCTAGCTCAGCTATGGATGCAAGCGGTCGCCAACCAGAAGCTGCTGGTGATATTAGAACTTCAATGATTATTGCTGCTGCTCTTATTGAAGGTATATCACTTTTCGCACTAGTTATTTGTATCCTTTTAGCACTCAAGTAATATATGGAGTGTTTTAAGCACTCCTATTATTAATTAAAAGGGAACGATATGACATTTTTGAATTACGGATTATTAGCTTTATCTGGTGGTGAAGCAGGCGGACCTTTGGATGTTAATCCCGGTTTAATTATTTGGACCGTGGTTACATTTGTTGTTCTGCTTTTAGTTCTTAAAAAAGTTGCTTGGAAACCAATTCTAAGTTCGCTTGATGAAAGAGAAAAATTCATTAAGGATTCTTTAGAAAAAGCTGAAGTTGCTCAGAAAGAAGCTGAGAAACTTATTCAAGACAACAGAGAAAGTATTACTAAAGCAGAAGAGGAAGCTCAGAAAATTGTTGCTCAGGGCAGAGACTACGCTGAAAAATTAAAAGCACAGATGCTTGAGGAAAGTAAAGCTGAAGCCAAGAAAATGATAGATAATGCTAAAGCTGAGATTGAAAGAAAAAATCAAGAAGCATTTAATAATATTAAAGATCAAGTTGCGGAAATTGCTGTAAATGCGGCTGAGAAAATTATTAAAGAAAATCTTGATAAAGAAAAGAATACTCAGTTAGTAAACAAATTGATTGATGAATTACAGAAGAATTAAGTAATGGGATTTCTTAATATATCAAATAGATATGCGAAAGCATTGTTGGAAATTGCAAAGGAAAAAAATATTTTTGATGCGGTTTCAAATGATATGAAGCTTATTTTAAATACATTAAAAGAAAGCAAAGAATTAAAGATTGCTCTTAAAAGTCCTATTATTAAGGAAAGTGATAAATTAAATATTCTCAAAGAAATTTTTTCTTCTAAGGTATCACTTGAATCGATGCAGTTTGTTGAATTTGTTTTAGAGAAAAATAGAATTGAAATTCTTTCTGATATTTCCAGAAGATTTGTTGAATTGGTTGATGAAATTCAAGGATTTGTTGAAGTTGAAGTTGCTTCGATAGATTTATTGGATAATAATCAAAAAGAATTATTGAAAAATAAATTGGAAAGTATAACTCATAAAAAAGTTAGACTTTCGTACAAAATAGATAGAAATCTTATTGGTGGTTTTACTGCAAGAGTAAAGGATAAAGTTTTTGATGCTTCAGTTAAACATCAGTTAGAAAATTTACGTAAATCATTTTTACAAGAACATCTTAATTAGTTGAGAAAAATTTAAGGGATATAAAATGGCAGAAGTAAGACCTGACGAAGTATCTGCGATTTTGAAAAAACAATTAACCGGATTCGACAGCGATGTTGAAGTTTACGATGTTGGTACTGTACTTCAAGTTGGCGACGGTATTGCCAGAGTTTATGGTTTAAGCGAAGTAATGGCTAGTGAGTTGGTTGAGTTTCCAAACGGTGTAATTGGTATGGTTCTTAACCTTGAAGAAGACAGCGTTGGTTGTGTATTATTTGGCGAAAGTACTTTAGTTAAAGAAGGCGATACTGTTAAACGTACAAAAAGATTGGCTTCGATGCCGGTGGGCGATGCTATGCTCGGTAGAGTTGTTAATCCTCTTGGTGAACCAGTTGACGGAAAAGGTCCAGTTAAGTTTGAAAAATATTCACCAATTGAAAGAAAAGCCCTTGGTGTTATTGCTAGACAACCGGTTAAAGAACCTTTACAGACAGGTATTACAGCTGTTGATGCAATGATTCCAATTGGACGCGGACAGAGAGAATTAATTATTGGTGACAGACAAACAGGTAAAACTGCTGTTGCTATTGATGCTATTATAAATCAAAAATTTACTCATACAGAAGAAGCTAAGAAAAACGGTATTAATCCGGTTTACTGCGTTTATGTTGCTACCGGACAAAAAGCCTCAACAATTGCTCAGGTAGTTGCAAAATTAGAAGAACATGGAGCTATGGAATATACAACTGTTGTAGCTGCTCCTGCTTCAGTTCCTGCACCGCTTCAGTATATTTCTCCTTATTCTGGTGCAACTTTAGGTGAATACTTTAGAGATAACGGTAAGCATGCTCTTGTAGTTTATGATGATTTATCTAAACAAGCTGCTGCTTATAGAGAATTATCATTGTTGTTGAGAAGACCTCCCGGACGTGAAGCTTACCCTGGTGATGTTTTCTATTTACACTCAAGATTACTTGAAAGAGCTTCTAAATTAAGTGATGATTTAGGAGGTGGTTCGTTAACTGCACTTCCTATCATTGAAACTCAGCAAGGTGACGTATCTGCTTATATTCCTACAAACGTTATTTCTATTACTGACGGTCAAATTTATCTTGAACCGAATTTATTCAACGCTGGTGTTCGTCCTGCTATTAACGTAGGTATTTCGGTATCGCGTGTTGGTGGTTCTGCTCAAATTAAAGCAATGAAAAAGGTAGCCGGTTCATTAAAGTTAGATTTAGCTCAATATAGAGAATTAGAAGCATTTGCAAAATTTGGTTCCGATCTTGATAAAGCTACATTAAAGACTCTTGAAAAAGGGGCTAGATTAGTTGAATTATTAAAACAAGGACAATTCCAGCCGGTACCGGTTGAAAGACAAGTTGTTAGTGTATACTTAGGTACAAATGATTTCTTGTCAAGTATTCCAGTTTCTGAAATAAAAAGATTTGAAAAAGAAATGATGGAATATGTTGAGGTTAATTATCCTCAAATTTTTGAAAATATTAGAACAAAGAAAGAATTAAACGAAGAGACAATTAATTTAATTAAGAAAGCTGCAGAAGAATTATTAAGCAGATTCAAGAAAAATTAATTATGTCTAAAAAATAAATTTACTTCCACTATCGAAAGATTTCGGTAGTGGTTTTTTCTGTTTAACTTTTATTAAAGATTATGGCAACTTTAAGAGACATAAAAAATAGAATAGTTGGAGTAAAAAATACTCAGAAAATTACCAAAGCAATGAAAATGGTTGCTGCGGCAAGATTAAGAAGAGCTCAGGAAAATATTATTAATGCTCGTCCTTATTCAAGAAAGATTACTGAAGTATTAAGCCATTTAATGTCTCTCGAAAAACAGAGC
The DNA here is from genome assembly GCA_002698995.1 of Ignavibacteriota bacterium. GTDB lineage: Bacteria > Bacteroidota > Ignavibacteria > Ignavibacteriales > Melioribacteraceae. The sequence goes on from PAAX01000020.1 coordinate 99,902, forward strand.
GGTAATCCTTTATTGCAGGAAAGAGAAGTAAAAAAAATTGGATTAGTATTAGTTACTTCCGATAGAGGTTTGTGCGGAAGTTTTAATATGAATATTATTAACAAGACCATTTCTTTGGTTAATGAAGATTTTGCCGATTACAAAAAGAACGATGCAATTGAGTTATTTTGTGTAGGTAAAAAAGGATTTGATTTCTTCAAAACAAAAAATTATAGAATTGGAAATGGTTACCCCGGCATTTTTAGCAGCTTAAATTACGAAACTGCTGTTATGTTAGTAAACGAATATAAGACTAAGTTTTTGAATGGTGATTTAGATAAAGTTTATGTGGTTTATAATGAGTTCAAATCGGTTATGCAGCAGAATATTATTGTTAAGCAGCTTCTTCCTATTTTACCCCAAACCGAACATCAAGAAGAAAAAGAAACTGATTATATATTTGAACCGGATAAACTAAGTATTATTAATTCTTTACTTCCAAGGTATTTAAATAGTCAAATGTGGACTTTGTTATTAGATTCTTACGCTGCCGAACTTGGTGCAAGAATGACCGCTATGGATATGGCAACCGAAAATGCTAAGGAATTAATAAGAACATTAAATATTCAGTATAATAAAGAAAGACAAGCTACAATTACTACTGAAATTTTAGAGATTGTTTCAGGTGCTAATGCACTTAAAGAACAATAGATGAAATTTGGTTTTTGATTTGATCTTTATATTTTATATATTTTCTTAATTTAAGAATGCTAGAAGATTTATCATTAAAGTTAAATAAAGCTCTTAAAAAGGTAACAGGACAAGGTAGAATTACCGAGTCAAATATTTCCGATACTTTAAGAGAAATTAGAAGAGTTCTTTTAGATGCTGATGTAAACTACAAAGTTGCTAAACAGTTTATTGATGATGTTAAAGAGAAGGCTTTAGGAAAAGAAGTTCTTTCTTCTGTAACTCCTGGTCAGTTAATTACTAAAATAATGTATGATGAATTATCTGAATTAATGGGAGGCAGAAATTCCGAGCTGCAGATTAATGCATCCGGAATTACAGTAATTTTAATGGTTGGTTTGCAAGGTTCAGGTAAAACTACCTTCAGCGGTAAACTTGCAAAATATTTGTCTTCAAAAAATAGAAAAGTTCTTTTAACGGCTGCGGATGTGTACAGACCTGCTGCTAAAGATCAGTTAAAAACTTTAGGTAAGCAGATTAATGTACCTGTATTTTCAATTGACGAAAGTACGGATGCAGTTAAAATTGCTGTTGAATCTTTGGATTATGCTAAACAGAATGGCTATAATACCGTAATTGTTGATACTGCCGGACGTTTACACGTTGACGAAGATTTGATGAACGAAGTTTCTGCCATAAAAGAGAAAATTAAACCTACAGAAACTTTGTTTGTTGTTGATTCTATGACAGGTCAAGATGCAGTTAATTCTGCAAAAGCTTTTCATGACCGTGTTGATTTTGATGGAATTGTTCTTACAAAACTTGATGGTGATTCAAGAGGGGGTTGTGCCCTTTCAATTAAAGCGGTTGTTAATGAACCGATAAAATTTGTGAGCCAAGGAGAAAAATTAGATTCAATTGAAATTTTTCATCCCGATAGATTGGCTTCAAGAATTTTAGGAAAAGGGGATATAATTTCTCTTGTTGAAAAAGCACAAACTCAATTTGATGAAAAAGAAGCTGAAGATTTAGAGAAAAAACTTTTATCAAATAAATTTGATTTTGAAGATTTTCTTAAGCAAATTAGAATGATTAAGAAAATGGGTTCTTTAAAATCTTTAATTGGGATGATTCCCGGAGTCAGTAATCAGATTAAAAATGCTGATATTGATGACAAGCAGCTCGTAAGAGTTGAATCAATAATTCAATCGATGACTCCGAAAGAAAGAAGTAATCCCAAAATTTTAAATGGAAGCAGAAGAAAAAGAATTGCTTTAGGAAGTGGAAATTCAATACAGGATGTAAACAGACTTATAAAGCAGTTTAATGAAATGCACAAAATGATGAAAATGATGAGTTCTAAAGGAGGGAAAAACCTCTTAAAGAATTTTAGATTTAACTGATTTTGGAAATAAATTAAATTAATTGGAGGAGTAAGAAACTTGGCTGTTAAGTTAAGATTAAGTAGAATGGGAAAGAAAAGACAACCTGTTTATAAGGTTGTTGCTGCAGATGCTCGTTCCCCAAGAGACGGTAGAATTATTGAAGCGATTGGCTTGTATAATCCTAAAACTGAACCTGCAACGGTTGATATTAAAGAAGAAAGAGCATTGTATTGGTTAGGAGTTGGTGCGCAGCCTACTACAACTGTTAAAAATTTATTGAGTAAAAAAGGTATTTTATTAAAAAGAGAACTCTTAAATAAAGGTCTTTCTGAAGATAAAATTAATACAGAAGTAGAAAATTGGTCAAAAGCTCTTGAAGCTAAGAATGCTGCTAAAACCAAATCTGATAAAAAAGTAAAAAAAGAAGAACCGAAATTAGAAGTTAAAGAAGAAAGTATTCAAGAAGCTGAGGGTACGGCTTCAACTGAAGAAACAAAAGACGAGGCATAGTATAAGATCCTTGTTCAGTACCCTTTATTGTCAAATTATTATAAAGGTACACTTATGAAAGATTTTATCGAATTTATCTCAAAACATCTTGTTGATAATCCGGATAACGTGAGTATTGAAGAAGCTACTCCGGATGAAAAAACCATTGAACTAACTCTAAAGGTTGGTGCTGATGATGTTGGTAAGGTAATTGGTAAACAAGGAAAAACAGCTCAAGCAATGCGTACTTTATTAACAGCAATTGCTGCTAAAGAAGGTAAAAGAGCTATCTTAAAAATTTTAGATTAATAGGTGTCCGAATACTTTCTTATTGGCGAAATAAAATCTGTTATTAATAGTAATGGTTTTGTTTCAATAAAAAGTTATTCTGATTTTCCGGATAAGGTTTTAAAACTTAAAGAAGTTTTTGTTGATATTTTTGGCGATAAGCGCCGATTTATTATTGAAAATATCGAATATAAAAAATCTTTTTTTGTTTTTAAGTTTAAGAACTTTGATTCATTAGAAACTACTGAAATTTTAGTAGGTAAAAAAATTTTTGTTGATAATTTACGTCTTCCAAAATTGAGTTCTTTTGAATTTTATATTCATGACTTAATTGGTAGTAAAGTTTATCTGGAAAATGAGTTCTTTGGAGAATTGATAGAAGTACTTCAATTACCGGCTAATGATGTTTATGTTGTAAATTCTAAAGAAGGTAAAGAAGTGCTTGTACCGGCTGTAAAAAAGATTATTAAAAGTTTTGATTCAGCAAATAAAATATTAATTATTAGCTCCGATTTTGACTATTTAGAAGATGAGAATTGATTTAATTTCTGCTGTTCCGGATTTATTAATGAGTCCGCTTCAAACAAGTATTATAAAGCGTGCTCAAAGCAAAAGTAAAGTTGAAATTTATATTCATGATTTGCGGGATTATGCTTTTAATAAGCATAAGCAGATTGATGATAAACCTTTTGGCGGTGGTCCCGGAATGCTTCTTAAACCGGAACCTTTCTTTGAATTAATTGAAAAGTTAATTTTGGAAAGAAAGTATGATGAAATAATATTTTCAACTCCGGGTGGAAAAATTTTTAATCAGAAAATTGCCAATAAGTTGTCATTAAAAAATAATATAATAATTATTGCCGGACATTATAAAGGAATTGATGATAGAGTAAGAGAAAGATTTGCTACTTTAGAATTGTCAATTGGTAATTTTGTTTTAAGTGGTGGTGAGTTGCCGGCTCTTGTAATTGTTGATGCAATTGTGAGACTGATTCCTGGTGTATTAAATGATAGTGAATCTGCTTTGAATGATAGTTTTATGGACGGTAATTATATTGAAGCTCCTAATTATACACGTCCATCAGAATATAAAGGTTTAAAAGTTCCGGAAGTTTTACTTTCTGGGAACGAAAAATTAATAAATGATTGGAAAACTGAACAATCAAAAGTTTTAACAGAAAAGTGGAAAAACATTAATAGTTCGGAGTAAGAGATGAATAAATTAGCTGAAATTGTTGGAGAACAGAAGAGAGAAGATATCCCAAATTTTAAGGCTGGGGATAGAATTCGTGTTCATGTGAGAGTAATTGAAGGTGATAAAGAAAGAATACAGCCTTATGAAGGGGATGTTATAAGCATTAAAGGAAGTGGTGTTAACAGAACTTTCACTGTAAGAAAAATATCCAGCGGTGTTGGTGTTGAAAGAATTTTTCCTTTCAGTTCACCAAAAGTTGCTAAAGTTGAATTAGTAAGAGAAGGTAAAGTTAGAAGAGCAAAATTATTCTACTTAAGAGAATTAAGTGGTAAGGCTGCCAGAATTAAAGATAAAAATCAAAAGTAATTCTTAACTAACAAAATTTTCTTATACAGCCGCTTTTATTAAGCGGCTTTTATTTTTTAAAGTGCAGGTAATTTATGAAATTATTCCTTCCAAATAATCTTTTCAGCCGTTTATTCGAAAAACTTTTAGATAAAAAAAATATTTCTGAGGTTATTTATCTCCCTTCGGCACAGATTAGCAAAATGGTGGAAAGCTATGAGGAAGCAGTCGGTTTAATTCCAACTTGTGATTTATTAAATCATCATGAACTGTTTATTTCGTCTAAACTGGGTTTAGCTTTTGACGGGCTTATTTCAACTTCATATTTCTATCTTGGTAATAGCTTTGGTAATGAAAAAAAAATTCATCTTTATGGTGATATATCATCAAATGATTTAATACTTTCTAAAATTTTGATATCCGAAAGATATGATATTGATATTGATTTGGTTCTTGAAACTAAAGATAGAACAGATGATATAGAAAATTATCTAATTTGCGGCGATGATAATTTTAACAAGTCTCAGTTTGAAATGGGAATAAGTTTTGCTGATCAGACAGCAGAGTTTATAAATCTTCCTTATGTTAATTATGTGCTTGCATCAAAAAAGGATAATTTATTAAGCGAATTAAACCAAAGTTCAGATAAAATTGATATTACTTTTGAGGATTCATTTAATGAGATAATATCGAAAGAAAATATCTCTGAATCTTCAATTGATTTCATCAAAATGAACTTGGGAAGCATTTATTTCCAGTTAACGGAAAATGAAATTGAAGCAATAAACGAAATTGTAAAACTTCCTTTTTATCATGGTATGATAGAGGATGTACATGAATTAAAATTAGTATAGAAAATTTAGCCGTACAGAAAAATCTGTACGGCAATAAATTAAATTTGACTGTGTGATACAGTAATTACATTCGGATTATTTTTAATTATTGACAGCATATTATCGTTAAGCTGAGTTTTAAGTTTCATTGTACAGCATGCAACAACTGCTCCATCAAAAATTATATTTTCTACTTCTTCTATGTTTATATTTTCTTCTTTTATTACATCAAGTATTGATGAAAGAACTCCAGGTTTATCATAATGCTTAACTACTAATTGATATTTTGCATCAGTAATTCTTGCTCTGTTAACCCAATGCTGAATAACGCCGCTGTTTATATAATTTAGAATGATATTAACAGCTTCTTCTGCTACAGCATCTTGAGCTTGAGTTGTTGAAGCTCCGATATGATGAGTAACATAAACATTCTCTAATTCTTGCAGCTTAGAGCTTACGCCGCCAGATTTTTGTTCAGGTTCACCGGCAAATACATCTAAACCTACTCTTAGATTTTTTTCCTTAACTGCTTTCATCAAAGCTTCTTCATCAATAACATCTGCTCTTGAAGTATTTATTAATATTGCTCCATCCTTCATGTAACTAAACATCTGTTCGTTAAATAATCCTTTTGTTTGAGGAGTAGCTGGTAAGTGCAATGAAACAATATCAGCCAGCGGAAGAATTTTATCAAATTCGGAAAAATCTTTATATGGTAATCCTTCAACTCTTGAAATATCTTTACCGTAAACATTCATACCAAATGCATGAGCACGTTTCACAAGTTCCTTCCCGATATTTCCTAATCCAACAACAGCAATAGTTTTTCCAAATAAACCTTCAGCTTTTGAATACTCTCCTTTATTCCAAACACCATTCTTAAAATCAGAAACATTATGTGGAATTCTTCTATCGAGAGCAATAATAAGTCCCATTGCTAATTCTGCTACGGCAATTGCATTCTTGCCAGGACAATTAGCAACATAAACTCCTTTTTTATTAGCCGCAGAAATATTAATATTATTAACACCTGCTCCGGCTCTTACAATTAAGTTTAGTTTTTCAGCTCTCATTATTGTTTCTTCATTTACTTTAGTAGAACGAACTACTATAACATCAACATCTTTAGCTGCTTCAGGTAAATCATTTTCGCCAAGTTTTGGGTTATTAATAACTTCCAGTCCGTGCTCAGTTAACATATCCAAATATTTTTGTGGAAGTTTGTCTGCTACTAAAACTTTAATCTTCATATTAGCTCCATTGTATTATCTATTGAAATAAACTATTTCATCATAGGAATTTTTACACCAAATTTATTCGCATTATCATAAGCTCGTTTATAACCGGCATCCGTATGTCTAATGATTCCCATACCGGGATCATAAGTAAGAACTCTTTCTAATCTTTCTTCGGCTTCTTTTGTCCCGTCTGCAACAACCACCATTCCAGCATGAATTGATTTTCCCATTCCAACACCACCTCCGTGGTGAACAGAAACCCAGCTTGCACCACCAACAGCATTTAACAGAGCATTTAATATGGGCCAATCGGCAATTGCGTCACTTCCGTCTTTCATACCTTCAGTTTCTCTATTTGGGGAAGCGACAGAACCGCAATCCAAATGATCTCTTCCAATTACGATTGGTGCTGAGACTTTTTTATCAGCTACAAGTTGATTAAATATTTTTCCCATCTTTGCTCTTTCGCCATAACCAAGCCAGCATATTCTGGAAGGCAATCCTTGGAAATGAATTTTTTCTTGTGCTAATTTAATCCATCTTATCAATGCATCATTTTCCGGGAAAGATTCAATTATTGCTTTATCGGTTTCATAAATATCTTTGGGGTCGCCTGAAAGAGCAGCCCATCTAAAAGGACCTTTTCCATCGCAGAAAAGGGGACGAATATATTCCGGAACAAATCCTGGAATATCAAAAGCATTTTCAACACCATTATCTTTAGCTTCACCGCGTATGTTGTTGCCGTAATCAAAAGTAATAGAGCCTCTTTTTTGAAACTCAAGCATTGATTTAACATGCTCAACAACAGTTTGTCTTGCTAATGAAATATATTCATCTGAATTTGAATTACGAAGTAAGACAGCTTCTTCATAGTTCATTCCCATAGGAACATATCCGTATAGCATATCATGAGCTGAAGTTTGATCTGTCAGTATATCGGGAATAAAATTTCGTTTTAATAATTCTGGTAAAATATCTCCGGCATTTCCCAGTAAACCAACTGATAAAGCTTCACCATTTTCTTTTGCAGAAAGAATCATATTAAGAGCTTCATCAATGTATGTAGTCATTTTATCTAAGTAACCTGTTTCTAATCTTTTCTTAATTCTAGAAGGATCGATTTCAATTGCCAAGCACGCTGCTCCATTCATGGTTGCAGCTAAGGGCTGAGCACCTCCCATTCCTCCTAATCCCGCAGTCAATAAAGTTTTACCTTTTAGTGAACCATTAAAATGCTGGTTAGCACATTCGGCAAAAGTTTCATATGTTCCTTGAAGAATTCCTTGCGAACCAATGTATATCCAGCTTCCGGCAGTCATTTGGCCGTACATAGTTAAACCAAGTTTTTCTAATCTTCTAAATTCATCCCATGTTGCCCAATCCGGTACCAGCATCGAATTTGAAATTAACACTCTTGGTGCATTTTTATGCGTTCTAAAAATTCCAACCGGTTTACCTGACTGAACCAAAAGAGTTTCATCATCTTCTAGGTTTTTTAATGATTCAACTATTGCATCAAAAGCTTCCCAGTTTCTAGCTGCTTTCCCAATTCCTCCATAAACAATTAAATCCTCAGGTTTTTCTGCAACCTCAGGATCAAGATTGTTCATTAACATTCTTAATGCTGCTTCTTGAATCCATCCTTTTGTATTAAGAATAGTTCCTCTAGGTGCTTTAATTGTTCTGGTTGATTCCATTTTTACTCTTCAAAATAATTTGATAAAATATTGTTGTATTGATTAAACATCGATTTGTAAAGCCATTTCTTTAAGAACCAGCTTTTCTCCATCTTTAGTTTTAAGAATTTGACATTTTCCTTTAATTGAAGGACTAACCTAGTCCTTTCATCTTTTGTAAGCTTAACATCTTCTAGACCGTTGCCTAACTTACTAATTATTGACTGAAAAGCCTTTACATCTGCATAAAATCTTGAGTCAGTTTGCATCTGCTTTATAGCTTGATTACAAAATGTGGTCAATAATTTTCTCTCATTTTTGTCAAAATCATAAATGTAGCTTTTGAATAACTTATTTCTTTTCATAATTCTCTGGATTAATTTTTAAGTGAAAGTAAATTTGATCTCATTTCCTGATAGCCTGGTTTTATTACTTTGTAAATAAATTCCAACCTTTCTTTATGAGGTAAGAAAGATGATTTCATAGCATTAATATTAAGTTTTTCTATTTCGTCAAGAGTAATTCCAAAATAATCAGCAGCTATTAAATATTCTTTTGTTAGAGTTGTATCGCTCATTAGTCTGTCGTCGGTATTTAAGAATACTCTAAATCCTTCTCTAAAAAATTTAATGAAAGGATGATTCTCTAATTTATCAACAGCTCCGGTATGAACATTACTAAGAAGACAAATTTCAAGCGGAATTCTTTTATCTAAAATGAACTGTGCTAAATTACCAAGTTGTATTACTTTTCCTGAATCATCAATTGCCATATCTTCAACTAATCTGGTTGCATGACCAATTCTATGAGCTCCGCAGATCTGAAGTGCCTGCCAAATTGATTCTTTTCCAAAAGCTTCTCCGGCATGAATTGTAATATTAAAATTTTCCCTCATAATAAATTGGAATGCATCTAAATGTTTCTTAGGAGGATAACCACCTTCTTCACCCGCTAAATCAAATCCAACAACTCCTTGATTTCTAAAGTTGACTGCTAGTTCAGCTATCTCCAGAGTATTTTTCATATTTCTCATTCCGCATAATATCAATCCAAATCCTACACCATATTTTTCTTTCCCTTTTTCCAATCCTGTTAATACTGCATTTATAACATCATCAAAATATAATCCTTTATCGGTATGAAAAACCGGGGCAAAACGAGTTTCAACATAACAAATACCATCATGATACATATCTTCAATCATCTCAAATGCAATTCTTTCCAATGCTTCCTTGGTTTGCATTACAGCACAAGTATGTTCAAAACCTTGTAAATATTCAACAAGATTTCCTTTATTTGCTCCTCTATGGAACCATTCAGCCAATTCACCTGCATCATCGGTCGGGAGCTTTTTATATTTCATTTCTTTGGCAATTTCTATTATTGTAGAAGTTCTGAGACCGCCATCCAAATGGTCATGAAGTTGTACTTTGGGGACTTTTCTAATGATTTCTTCAGTTTTCATATTTTTTCTTTTTATTGTTTAATTCAGACTCAAAAATATTTTATTTAGCCTCTAAAATCAATTTAATAAGAGCAGTTTATAAATTTTGATTACAAATAATTTTCTTCAAAAAGTTGGAATTGTATAGTTTAATTGAACTTGACTATCCTTTGAATATATAGTAATTTGAAGTGATATTTATTATTAAATAAACAAGGTGTTTTAATGAAAAAAGTACTTTCATTCTCATTAATTTTAGCTATGGTGTTTGGATTAGTAGCATTTCAATGTTCTTCAACAGAAATTACTAGTGCACGCCTTTATATACAACAAAAAAACTGGGAAAAAGCTAAAGAATCTTTAGAAAAAGAAATTTCTAAAAATCCTAAAAGTGATGAAGGATTTTATTTATTAGGTTTTGTGAATGGTGAATTAGGTGATTTTGACGGAATGCTTGCCAATTATGAAAAATCATTAGAAGTAAGTAATAAATTTAAAGAAGATATTGTAAGATCAAAGAAATTTTACTGGGGAACTAGCTTTAATAAAGGTGTAGGATTCTTTAATAAAGCAACAAAATCTACTGATAAAGATAGCGCAAGTGTATTCTTTGATAAATCAGTTGAATCATTTAAAACCGCAATTAAAATTGCACCCGATTCATCTGCAGCTTACAAAAATTTAACTTTCTCATATTTTAATATGGGTCAGACAGAAAAAGCTATTGAACCATTAACAAAATTAGTTGATTTAACTAAATCAGCTGATTCATACTCAATGCTTGGAGAGATTTATTATAACCAAGGCGTTAAATATGCAAATCAAGAGAATGAAGAAAAATCAATGGAATACTTTAATAAAGCATTAAGCTTGCTAAAAGATGCACAAAAAGTATATCCTGATGATAAAGATATTTTATTGCTTCTTTCTAATGCATACGTAGCTACTAATAAACTTGATGAAGCAAAAGATGCTTTTAAAGCCGGTGTTGAAAAAGATCCTAGCAATCAATATTATAGATATAATTACGGTGTATTGTTGTTGGGTGGAAACGAATTTGCTGCAGCGGAAGAGCAATTCTTAAAAGCTGTTGAAATTGATCCTGAATATACTAATGCTCATTATAACTTAGGTGTTACCTACTTAAAGTGGGGAACTGCAATGAGTGAAGAAGAAATTGCTGAAGGTGGTGAAGCAGTTCAGTATAAAGAAAAATATAAAATGGCTCTTCCTCATTTCCAGAAATATTTAGATAAAAATCCAGAGGATTCAAAAGTTTGGGAATATTTAGGTAAAGTTTATGCAAACCTTGGAATGATGGAAGAATCTGAAGAAGCTTTCCAAAAAGCTGATCAAAATCGTTAATTAATAACAAAATAATTTTAAGTTATTGCCCACAATTTGTTAAATTTACTGCAAATTGTGGGTTTTTTATTTTAAATAGAGGAGATAAGATGAATCAGAACCAAGATAACCAATCAAAACAGATCAATATTGAGTTAGGTGAAAAAGAAGCTGAAGGTATTTATTCTAATTTAGCTATTATTACACACTCTCCGGCTGAATTTATAATTGATTTTACAAGAGTTGTACCGGGAGTTCCAAAAGCAAAAGTTCATGCACGCATTATTACTACACCTCAGCATGCAAAAATGCTTCTTAAAGCTTTAGAAGATAATGTGAAAAAATTTGAATCGAGATTTGGAGAAATAAAAATTGATCAGCAGTTTAATCCTGCTGTCGGTTTTCCTGCAGTTAATAAAAATGAAAAAGTAAATTAATTATTTGAGCAGACTATTTTCAATATTGTTTCTATTAGGTTTTTCTGCTGTTATTACTGCGCAATCACTATCGTTTAAATATTTTTCAAGTGATGATGGATTAGCACAAAATTCAGTTTACTCTATGATTCAGGATTCCAAAGGTTATATTTGGATTGGTACCGAAGGGGGACTTTCCAAATTTGACGGATTGAAATTTACAAATTATACTAAATTAAACGGATTACCAGATAATCATATTAGAGTGGTTTTTGAAGATCATCAGAAAAATATTTGGATTGGTACTAATAAAGGGGTTGCTAAATATTCTAACAATAAATTTGAACCAAAATTTACAGAAATATTAGGCTCTTCAATTGTGTATTCTTTTAATTCTACTATTGACTCTAATATTTTTGCTGCTACTTCAAATGGCGTATTCATTATTGATACAAAAAATAAAGCATGCACTGGTATTGTTGATACTAACAATAATGCTCAATATAGAGATATAGTTAATTATTTAGGAACTACTTATTTTGCGTCAGATAGAGGTATATTTGAAAGAAATAGCAATGGAAGTTTAGATCAAATTCAATTAAATACAATAAGTGATACCATTTATACTTTGTTTACTGATTCGAATAATAATTTGTGGATTGGCACTGAAAAGGGAGTTGATGTTGTAAATTATAGCAATGATGAATATGAAATCATTAAAACCTATCCCTTTGGAAAAATATTTGAAATAACCGAAGACATCAACAATAATATATGGATAAGTACTTTTGAAAATGGCGTCTTTAAAGTAATTAAAAAGGAAATCAAACAATATAATTCAAGTAATGGATTATCTAGTAATGATATTACTTCTATACTTATTGATGCTCGAGGAGACTTATGGTTTGGAACATTATACGGCGGCATTTGCAAATTAGCCGTTGAACAATTTGAAGTTTTTTCATCACAAAACGGACTTACGAACGATATAGTTTTTTCAATTAGTCAGGATAAATATAATAACATGTGGTTCGGTCATGTTGGCGATGGAATTTCGATTTACAATACTGGCATGTTTAAAAATATTACTACTAAAGAAGGTTTAGTTGATAATAATGTTGCATCAATCTATAAATCTAAAAATGATAATTTATGGATTGGAAGCCAAGGAGGAGTTACTAAATATGATTATTCTAATTATACAACTTTTACAACTCAAAATGGTTTGGTAGATAGCTGGGTTCTTTCCATTCACGAAGATTATAAAGGGAATATGTGGTTTGGTACTCGTGCAGGTGTTTCCAAATATGATGGACAGAAAATAATTTCTTTCAGCAGTGCTGAAGGTTTTCCTAAAGATTGGGTTTGGGATATTTTTGAAGATAATCAAAATAGATTATGGTTTGCAACAGATGACAGCGGATTAGTTTTACTGGAGGGAAATAATTTCCGAAGATTAACTAAGGAAAACGGACTTCCACTAAATGATGTTTTTTCAATTACTCAAGATAGATATGATAATTATTGGATTGCAACCGACGGCGGCGGATTGGTTAAGTATGATGGAAAATCTTTCCAAACAATTACAATAGAAGATGGTCTGCCGAGTAATACTTGTTACTTTTTATTTGAAGAAGGTCCTTATTTATACATTGGAACTACTAAGGGAATTGCCAGATTTGAATATTCGGCATTCGATGAAAAAGGGAAATCAGCCTTTAAAGTATATTCTAAAAAAGATGGGTTAATTTCTTCTGAAATGAATACTGGTTCTTACTTTAGAGATAAAGAAAGAAACTTGTGGTTTGGGACTGAAAAGGGAGTAGTAAAATTTAGTCCTTATCTAAAACCAAATTTAATTCCTTCTCCAATTTATATTCATAACATAAGAATTATTGATGGAAAAAGTGAAATTGATACAACTGTAAATTCAGAACTAAACTTAGAGTACGATCAGAATAGTATTAGGTTTGATTATATAGGCATATCATTTGCATCGCCCGAAAATATGATTTATAGTTACATTCTAGATGGCTCCGATCAAAAATGGACTGAAACAATTGAACATTCGATAACATACAGATCACTTTCTCCTGGAAGTTACACATTTAAAGTTAGGTGCAGAAATAGTGACGGTATATGGAGTGAAAGTGCTGATTTAATTATAATAATATCTCCTCCTTTTTGGCAGACTTGGTGGTTTTTGTCTGTTGTTTCAATATTAATTTTATCCTCTATTTATTCTTTTTATTTATTGAAAACAAATCAAGTAAAAAGAAGAAATATTGAATTAGCAAATATGGTTCGATTACGCACGAGAGAACTTGAAACAGAAAAAAATAAATCCGATGAACTGCTTTTAAATATTTTACCGGTTTCGCTGGTTAGGGAATTAAAAGAAAAAGGATCTGTTCAACCAAGAGAATTTAAAAATGTTACTATTCTTTTTACCGATTTCAAGGAATTTACTTATACAGCGTCTGTTCTCCCGGCTGAGGAATTAGTAAAAGAATTGAATGAAATCTTTTTGGGATTTGATAATATTATTGAACAAAATGGATTAGAAAAATTAAAAACAATTGGGGATAGTTATATGGCAGCGGGTGGACTTCCGCAAGAAGCCGAAGACCACGCAATAAAAGTTGTGAATGCTGCAATTGAAATGCAGGAGTTAATTAAGGAAAGAAATAAAAACTCCGCTATTAAGTGGGATATGCGTGCCGGCATTCATTCGGGAAATGTTATTGCCGGAGTTGTTGGAACTAAGAAGTTTACTTACGATATTTGGGGTGATACCGTTAATATCGCAAGCCGAATGGAAAGTTCGGGTGAAGCAAATCAAATTAATATTTCTGCTTATACATATATGCTTGTTAAAGATTATTACGATTGCGAATACCGAGGAAAAGTTGACGCAAAAGGTAAAGGCAAAATTGATATGTATTTTATTAAAGAAAGAAAGAATAATATTTGATTTCGTGATTTACAACATTACATTCGTGTGATATCGATTACAATCCAATAATATACATATTGACATTATACTTTTATTGAATAAATTGGGTTTTAGTTTTTAGATATCTTAAAGGAGACAAAAATGAAAAAGTATATACTAATTTTAACCTTGTTGTTGGCTTCTGTTATGTCCGCGCAACCATATACGGTAAATTATCAGTTAAATGTAGTTGATCCTTGCACTAATTCAAATTATACAGCTTTAACCGGTCAATTTAATGCTGGTGAATCATTTACTGCAGATCTTACTAATTGGTCAATTCCTAATTCCTTATTACCATGGGAAGATTTAATAAAATTCTTTGACGGCTCAGTTTGGTCTTTAGATGAATGTGCAATAAGTGAAAATCTTCAATTAGCAATTAATATAACAAAATTAAATTGCGGTACTGAGAATGATTATGATTATGATGATCCATTATTCTTCTATGTTGAAGTAGCTGTAATCGGTCAGAATTCCGGAGTTACTCCTGTTGATCAAGATTACATGTTTAATTCAGGCTGCTTTGCAACTTTGGATATTCCGATTACACCTGAAAAAATAGCTTTATTAACCGAACTAGATATATCAATTGCTGATATTGCATGTGCATATTACTATGCCGGAAGCGGATGGACAAGTTCGGGAATGTCTTGGACTATTGAAAATAATACTCTTTCTTTACAGTTAAGCCATTTTTCAAAATTTGGCGGTGGAAAAGGAACATTAGTTAGTTCAGTTGAAAGTGAAGAAGTTATAAATCAGATTCCTTCCAAATTTAATCTGGACCAAAATTATCCTAATCCTTTTAATCCAACAACAAACATAAGATATACTTTACCCACCGAAGGGGAAGTAACATTAAAAGTGTATAATACATTGGGCGTTGAAGTTGAAACTTTAGTAAAAGGATTAAAACCTGCCGGTACTTATGAAATCAAATTTAATGCAGATAACATGCCTTCGGGAATATATTTTTACGAGTTAAGAATGAACAATAATTCATTAACAAGAAAAATGTTATTAGTAAAATAAGCTTTGAAATTAGGAATAAAAGTTACTATTATTAGACCGCACTGTGTGCGGTCTTTCTGTATATAATCACATCGAGGAGAGAATGAAAAACAAAATGTTGCAATTTTTTATTTTGTTGTTAGGATTAATATTTCTAACACAATGTATCGATACTCCCAAAGAAGTTGTAGCTCCTAAATGGGATGTTGAAATAAATCTCCCTGTCAAAAAAGATAGATTTACTTTGGCAGAAATTATTGATTCGTCAAATAACGCAAATATAGGAATTCTTGATTCATTAGAATTTCAGGATGGAACGTCAATAACGGGAGATAGTCTTTATTTTCTATTTGTTCAAGACTTGGAAGCAAATAGTACAATACAGGATACTTTAAGAATTCCTGTTTCTCTTGCACCTGATACATTAGATTTGTCTGGGTCCTCCAGCGGAGGTGTAATCACTAACGCTATAATTTATAATCCCGATCCGGAGTATCACTTAATTGAAGCACAATTTAGATCAGGTTCATTTGATATTAGATTAGTAAACAGTTCGGCATTCCAAGTTGAATATGAAATTATAGTCCCGGGATTTAAAAGAAAATCCGATGGTGCATTGATGCAGGATGTTGGAACTATTGCTGCTAATACTGCTTCAAGAATTAGTTTTCCTTTAGCCGATTATAACTATAAAGAATTACCGGTAGCAGGTATTAATGATCTTTTTAATTATTCGGTTCAAGCTACACAAGGCTTTTTCTTTGTTGGAAAAGTTAGAGCTTCCGGTTCTGTTAATGTAGACTTTATTTCCGAAATTAATAATGACGATATTACTTTATCAAAATTAGTTGGAAGAATCAAAACTACTGAACTGGAATACTTCGAAGAAAATTATGAAACCGGATTTGGAAATGATATAAAGAACTTTGAAGAATCTATTAGATTCAGAGATACTCGTCTTGCAATTAGAGCCAGAACTAGCGGGGAAATGAAAAATCTAAAAATTGTAATGGATTCACTCACGGTTGTAGGATTTGATAAATCCGGTAATCAACTGCTTCCAATTACTTTTGACGGTAAAAATTATTTTAAAGATTCATTGACTGCAGGTATAGGGTATTATAACGTATTTAATCAACATAATACCAATCTCAACGACCTTTTTCTTAAACTACCAGATGTAATTAGAGTTGGAAATAGATTTATTCTTAAGAAGGGGGATGAGGCTGAAGAAAATCAAACTATTTCAGACAGCGATAGTATTCATTTTAGAGCAAACTTGTTCGCACCGTTAATTGTTTCAATGTTAAATGCAACTTATGCAGATACGGTTACTTTGTTTGATTCATTTGGTGAAGATGGAATTTTTTCTGACGATGCTAAGAAGGAATTAAATAAAGGTAATTCTGCAAAATTATCCTTGGATATAACAAATATGATTGCTTTAGGAATGACAGTTATTACACAAATCGTTGATCAAAATTATAACCAATTATTTGCGCTAAAGAATGCATCCGGACAAAGCTCATTAGTTATTCCTTCTGCAAACGTTAATGATGATGGAGTACCGATTAGTCCCGGACTTTCAGATGGTTTAACTCTTCAATTAACTAAGGAAGAAATAAATTTATTACTAGATCAGGGTAAGTATGTAATAATTAGTGTTGCTTTCAATTCTACCGGTAGTTCTGGAAATACATTTGGCCCCTATGCAAGAGTTAGGGCAAAGGACTATATAGATTACCGTCTTTATGGTCAAGTTAATTACAGAGTTGATCCTGATAGCGAAAATTAATGGAGGGGCTGATGAAGAAATTAAAATTAATATTAGCGGTTTTATTGTTTACATCGATATTATCTGCCCAGAGCGGAGGTTCTGTTGGAGTTACTGATGCTATATCTTCTTCTATGGGTAATACTTATATAACTAATTCAACTGGAGTATATTCAATTGGTAAAAATCCAGCAAACCTAATGTTTAGCGAAGACAACCATTTTGAGTTTGCTACTGTTCTTCCTTTCCCAAATTTTGGGGTTTATGCCGGTGCTGATTTTATGACCTTTGAAGAATTTAATTATTACTTCGGAGGGGAAGAAGTAAACGGTGAAGTTCAAGGGAGATATTTAACAGACGAAGATAAAACCAATCTTAAAAATTTATTTGAAGAAGGTGGAATTACAACAATCGGCGCTTCAATAAATTACTTCAGTTTTATGTATAAAGCTGATAAAGATATTGGTGCATTCGGATTTAGTATTTCTGATAATTTCGGGTTTTCATTCGATTTCCCTGCTGGTATAGTTGATCTTGCCTTAGAAGGAAATCCAATTGGAAGCGTTTATAGTTTTGACGGTGCTCATGTTAGAGCTTCTTATTACAGAGATTATACTCTTTCCTATGCAAGAGAGTTTACAGATTTATTTGACGGAACTTTTGAAATGTTCTCTGTCGGACTCTCAATGAAAATTATACAAGGTTTTGCTTACATAGAAACAGAAAGAATGAATTCCTCAATTGAAACTGGTCCAAACAGCCAATTAATAACTAAAGGAGATGTTTTAATTCATTCAGCATTTTCATCTGACTTTGGAGTTGAGTATGATTTTGATTCAACAGATGTAGGTGAGAGTAATGTTTCTCCATTTCCAACTCCTGCCGGAAACGGTTTTGGAGTGGATTTAGGTTTTGCTGCTAAGTTAGATGATATTTGGACTTTTGGATTAGCAATTACTGATATAGGAAGTATTAATTTTACTGAAAGAGTTGCCGAGTATAAATCCGATAAAGCTCTTATTCTTGAAGATATATCAAATCAAGAAGAGAGAGATTCATTGTCAGAAGTTTTAAAAGGAGAAGGAAGCTTAGTAGATGAAGTATCTTCTGCTCTACCCACTGCATTAAGAATGGGAGCTTCTGCTAGGATTGATAAATTAGTCGGTCAATTTCCCGGAACGCTTTTAGTCGCATTAGATTACAATCAAGGATTCAACAACAAAATCAGAAATTCAACCACACCAAGATTTTCTTTAGGTGCAGAATGGAGACCTTTTGCAAGCTGGCCAATTAGAACCGGTTTTTCATTTGGAGGAAGAGATGGAGCTGCTTGGTCTTTAGGTACCGGAGTTGATTTTGGAGTTCTTGAAATGAATATCTCTGCATTTAGATTTGGAAATCTGCTGGCTGCAAATAATGCAAGCAAGTTTTCAGTTGCGTTTGGATCAAGATGGAAATTCTAATTATTTCTGCATCCTTATAATTCCGATTATTGCAGAAATTAAAAATATAATATTAGCAAACCAGGCTGTAAGCAGAGGATCTAAAATTCCATTCTTGCCGAAAGCCTGGCTAATTTTCATAAATCCCAAATAAATAAATGTAATTGCTAAATTCTTACCGACTTGAACTGCCATTCCACCTTTTCTTTTATTAGCGGAAATAGGCATTCCAAAAAGAACAACTACTAAACTTGCGAATGCAAAAGCAAATCTTGAATGATACTCTATATAAACTCTTGTAGGATCATTACCAGATTTTAATTGATCATCTGCAAAATCTTGTAATTCTGTTAAAGTTAATTCTTCCAGCTTAGCCTGTTTTTTAATTACATCATCAGGCTTAAATTTTAGATTTGTTAAAGTATCTTTTTCAAAAAATTCTGCAGTTTCTTTATCACCGTTAAAAGTTCTTTTTACTCCGTCAATTAAAAACCAGTTGCCGGTAAGTGAATCATACCTAATTAATTGTGAATCATATCTTACTATTAAATCAGTAATATTATTTGGATTAAATTCTTGGATACTTATCCTAACTCCTTCACGTTTAAAATTATTGAAATAAAGCATTGTAACAATTCTGGTTTTTGTATCTTGAAACGATACATTTCCTTCACCATGAACAACACCTTTTTTCATATAGATTTTTTCAAACTGTACTTTCTGCTTATTTGCTTGCGGTGCAACAAATCCGCCAAAATACACACTAAAAATGCTTATAACTAAAGCAACGCCTAAAAAAGGAATCATTAATCTGTAAATACTTACTCCGCTTGCTTTAATTGCTGCAAGTTCATTCTGAGTACTTAATCTCCCTATAGTAAATAAACTTGAAAGAAGAACTGCAACGGGCATCATTAAACGAATTATTTCGGGAATAAAAACAAAATAATAATGCACTACAATTCTAATATTCACTTCTTGATCAATAAAGTCGTCCAAATTTTCCATCATATCTATTACAACAAACAGAAGAGTGAATGCAAGTAAACCAAACAAAAATATTTGAATGAATTGCTTTATTAAATATCGATCAAGAATTTTCATTATTAAATAGCAGCTTTCTATATTTTGAAGGAATAATTTTAGTTAGAAAATCAAAACTAATGGTAACTCTTTCTTTGGCACTTTTAACAGTAAGCCAAATTCCTAATAATCCTAATAAAATATTTGCAGACCACATTCCCCAGAATGGTGACAGTAAACCTCTATCGGCAAGTTTTTCTCCGCCGATTAAAAAAGCCCAGTAAATCAAGAAAAAGAAGAGACTTATACCCGCCGCCATTCCAAATCCACCTTTACGGGTCATTGTTCCCAATGGAGCTCCCAAAAGAATAAAAACAACACATGCTACCGGTAATGAATATTTTTTATGAATTTCAACCCAATATCTGTTTACTTCTTGTTTATTGAATTTAATCCGGCTCATTGCGGCTTTTAACGTGCTTTCGTTAGCTCTGATTCTATCTTGTGCTCTTAAAATCAATCCTGATCTGGAAATGCTTTTTCTAGTTGTTGTACTTACAACTGCAGAACTGTCTTCAAAATAATAAGTATCTAATTTTTGAGTGAAGTCTTTTTTATATCTTTCACCGATTGTGTTAAGCGAATCAACAATTAAAAGCATCTCTTCGGCCCCAAGTTCTCTATCTCCTTTTTGTCCACCCGGTCCCGATTGTTCAAATGAGAATTGTTCGGCATTCATAGCAATTTTATGATCTTTAAACAAGAGCTTTCTATAAACATTTTTGTTGCTCGAATTCGACTCATGAATCTCACCATTGTGAAGTTCCATTATCAACTTTTTCAGTTGATCGGAAAAATATATGACTCCGCTTTCTGCTGTAACTGTAGTTGTTACATTTGGTTTTGAGTTATCAAAAATTGTGATGTCTTTTAATGTGTTGTTAACTGGATCGATACTTCTTGCAAGAATCGAATAATTTTGAACATCTTGAGAAAACACTCCCGGTACAAGTGATAATGTAGGTTTCTTTCGTGAGATATCCTGCATTAATATTCTAGCTTGATGATTTGCATCGGGATAAATATGATTATTAAATTGTATCAAAAGAAAAGAAACAACTATGCTTGCCGCTAACGGAGGAATTAACATTTTATATAAACTAACTCCTGAAGCTTTTAAAACAGCTATCTCATTATTCTGAGACATATTTCCAAAAGCCATTAATGTAGATATTAAAGAAGCCATTGGAACTACAAGCACAACCATCCATGCTAAATTATAAGCAATAAGCTTTGTTATTACCCAAGCACTTAAACCTTTTCCTACTAGTTTATCGGCAAACTTCATTAAAAACTGAAGTAGAAATACTGCCATTAAAATAAAATTGGCAAAAATAAAAGGAATAGCGTGATTTTTTAATATATATCTAAATATTATCAATATATTGGTTACTTTGTTTAATAGTTATATTAATGCGAATTATTTTTATTTTTAGAACTATAAAATACCAAATTAACAAATAAAGAAAGAGGCAAAAGTGGAAAAAGTAATTCAGCATATCGAGAACAATTTCAACAATTACCTTGAAGAACTTAAAGAGTATATATCAATACCAAGTATAAGCACTTTAGATGAAAATAAAAAAGATATGATTACATGCGCTAACTATGTTGCCGATAAATTAAAATCAGCTGGAATGAAAAAAACAAAAGTAATTAAAACAGATGGTCATCCATTAGTATACGGCGAATGGATGGGAGCTCCCGGAAAACCAACTGTTTTAATATACGGACATTATGATGTTCAACCAGTCGATCCGCTTGATGAATGGAAAACTCCTCCTTTTGAATTAACTGTTAAAGCCGGTAAAATGTATGCGAGAGGAGCTAATGATAATAAAGGACAAAATTTTGTTCATATAAAAAGTGTTGAATCATATTTCAAAACAGACGGAACTTTACCTTGCAATGTTAAATTTTTAATAGAGGGGGAAGAAGAAATTGGAAGTTCTAATCTTGGAAAATTTTTAAAAACAAATCAAAAACTGCTTAAGTGTGATGCAGTAATGATTTCCGATACATCAATGTTTGCTCCAAATACTCCAACTGTAAGTTATGGCTTAAGAGGTTTGTGCTACATGGAAATTGAAATGATAGGTCCTAAACAGGATTTACATTCAGGTTCTTTTGGCGGAGCAGTTGCTAATCCAATTAATGAATTAGCTAAATTAATTTCCAAACTTCACGATAAAAATGGAAAAATAACAATTCCTAACTTCTATAAAGATGTTCAAAAAATGACAAAGAAAGAGAAAGAGAATTTAAAATCACTTAAGTTTTCTGAAGCAAAGTTTGCAAAAGAATTGAATGTTAAAGAATTACAAGGTGAAAAAGGTTTTGGAACCTTGGAAAGATTGTGGATTAGACCAACACTAGATTGTAATGGAATAGTTGGAGGTTTTACCGGTAAAGGAGCAAAAACAGTTCTGCCATCAAAAGCTTCTGCTAAAATTAGTATGAGACTTGTTCCTAATCAAGATCCTAAAACAGTAGCTAAAGAATTTACAAAATATGTCAAATCACTTGCACCAAAAAGTGTAAAAATTAATGTAAAAGAATTGCATGGTGGATTGCCATTCGTTGCTCCTTTGGAAGAAAAAGCTGTTGTAGCTGCTGCCAATGCCGCCAGCAAAGCTTTCAAAAAGAAAACAGTATTTACAAGAGAAGGGGGCTCGATTCCAATTGTTGTTGAATTTAATAAACAATTAAACGCTCCTGTAATTTTAATGGGATTAGGACTTGATACGGATAATATTCATTCACCAAATGAACATTTTAATGTAAGCAGTTTTAAATCCGGTATTAAAGCTTCAGCTTATTTTCTTGATGAAATGTCAAAAATATAAAGTATTAAATAATTTTTTGAGGCAATTATGAAAGTGTTAAGAATTCTTCTTATAGCAATATTTTTTATTGCTGCATGCTCGGATGATAAGGTAGACGGAGGAAGCGATGCTGAAACTTCCGCAGAAACCGATAAGCAGTTGAGAGAATACAATCTAAAAGTGAGAGAAGAACAAGCAAAAAAAAGAACTCCGTGTGATACACTTTCGCTTCAGGATTATATCATAAACAATTATGAAGCAGGTGATTACTTGGTTATGTTTGATAAAACTCTAACATATACAATTCCAAAACCTGCTGTCTATTATTACAAAGATAAAAATACACAATACATTTTTGCTGTAATTGCTAAATCAAAAAGAACCGAAAGATATGTTGAACCGCAAAACTTAGTTGGATATGAATCAAGTTTTATAAATCTTGATAGCACTAAACTTGGAACTGCATTTTTTTACTTAACACTATTTGAATGTGACGGTAATGGTGATTTTACAAAAATTTGGGAATCATCAGTTCCTAATCATGGCGGCTTTAACAGAATGACATTAAAACGATGGCCGGCAAAAAATACAATGTATATGGAATTAAATTTTGAAGCCGGAATTATATCCGGACATAGAAATTATAATTATTTCTTTATTGACGGAATTAGAAATGAACCTCATTTAATGGAAACTTATCTAGGTATAGTTCATAAAAGACATTTGGCAAATGTTAATAACGACAAGTTTCCAGATTATTTTGAGTATAGATTTATTGATTCATCAGATTATATTAGAATATACGACAGTATTCCTTTTTACTGGAGTGAAAAAAGAAATCTTTATATAACCGATAAAAATAGAAGATGGACTAGACCATATTGAGAAAGGAATTATAATGCAGAACAATCGTGAAAATACACTCTTAAATCCTTACGATTTATTAACAGACAAATTTCCGAATGCAGTTTATGAGAATGATAGATTTATAACTTTTTCGGATGAGCAAAAGGAATATGATTTGATTAAGCATTCTACTGCAATTAAATTAAATTTTTCTAACTCATTTATTCAGCTTGATGGAAATGATTCCTTAGATTTTTTACATAGAATTTCTACTAATGATCTTAAACTTCTTACCGAAAATCAAATTAAAGAAACAATTTTTACAAATGAAAAGGGAAGAATTTTAGATAAGACATATGTAGTTCACCAAAAAGAGAAATTTTATCTGCTTGGAAGTGAAAAAAATAATAAACTATTGGAAAGCTGGTTAAACAGATATATAATTATGGAAGATATTAAAGTGTCTGATTTAACTAATGAATTTGTAACAGCAGAATTTTTTGGTGCTCAGGCGGAATCATTTCTAATTTCTTTATGCGGAAATACAATTTCCGATGCAGTAGAAAATATTTTTTATACAACTGAATTATTGGAAAAAAAAGTAAAGTTCTTTAAATCAAAGTACAATGATAAAATTCCTAGATTCATTTTCTTGATTTCAAGTAATGATTTTACCGATCTATTTTATAATCTTTTTGAAATAAAATCAGTTTTTGAATTTGGCTTTATTGGAGAAAAAGCATTTGATTTATTCAGAATTGAAAATGTATTACCGAAGTATCCAAATGAATTAAATGATAATTTTAATCCTTATGAAACCAATCTTGTTGATTGTATCAGCTTTACAAAAGGATGTTATATTGGTCAAGAAGTAATAGCAAGATTAGATACTTACGATAAAGTTCAGAGAGTTCTTAAGAAAGTTTGTTTTAATGATAAAGCTGACTTAAGTGAAGATAATCTTCCTAAAGAAATTTTAAGCGAAGATGAAAATGAAGCTGGAATAATAACTTCTTTCTTTTATTCGGAATTATTAAACAAGAAAATTGGTTTAGCTTTAGTTAGAAAAAAATATTTTGAACAAAATCTTTTTGTTAAGATCGATAATCAAAAATTTGAAATAAAAATTAAAGATTAGAATAAAATGAAAATATATACAAAAACCGGCGATAAAGGTGAAACTTCATTATTTGGCGGTGAACGTGTTTGGAAAAATAATTTACGTATTGAATGTTACGGAACTGTTGATGAATTGAATGCAGTTATCGGATTAAGTTTAACCGAAATAAAAAATCAAGAAATTATTGATGCACTAAGTAAAATTCAGAATGATCTTTTTGTACTTGGATCTGATTTAGCAACTCCTGAAAAGCAAAGTGGAAATCAGCCTTCGGTACCAAGAATACAGAACGATCACAGTAAAACAATAGAAAAGCAAATTGATTATTTTGATAGTCAATTACCGGAATTAAGGAACTTTATTTTGCCCGGCGGGTCAAAAGGAGCAAGTCTTCTTCATCTTGCAAGAACAGTATGCAGAAGGGGAGAAAGATTAGTAGTAAATTTATTTAATCAAGAAAAAATATCTGAAGAAATTGTTGTATATTTAAATAGACTTTCAGATTTGTTATTTGTTCTTTCACGTTTTGAGAATTTTACCAGTAATATAAAAGATACTTGCTGGAAACCTTAAACGAAAAACGGTCTCTCAATTTAAAAATTAAATTGGGGGTGACATTGGTTTCGACGGGGTTACAAAGGCAATAAACTGCGTATCGTGATCTCCGAAGTCACGTAAAACATCGGAAACAAAAATAACTGGCGAAAATAATTACGCTTTAGCTGCGTAAACTAACGCAGCCGTTCTCTATTTCTTCTCGCATCGGGATTTAGAAGAACGTCGATAGATGCGATAGCCGAATCGAGTGTCTGAGTAGAAAAGGCGAAACCTTAATTGGGCTGGCTGACATAAATCCTGTTTATTGGAGTTATGTTGGTGAGACTTAAAAAATAAACTATGTACGTAGATGTTTGTTGTACTGTTTCTTCGGACGCGGGTTCGACTCCCGCCACCTCCACTAAAGTCTATATAAAATAATAGCTTACAGAACCGTCTCACAATATTCTCACAATTATTATGCTTAAATTATTACTGTTTTTTTCACATTTACAAATTGACAAATCATCCTCAATAATTATATAATTTTCTTTTGGAATCATCATCCAAGCGTGAAGTGTTTGATTACTACTCCGTGTGGAATACATATACAAAATAACTGCTCCCTATTCGCTATTATTTTCAGCTTGATAGTTATATATAATTATACAAAGGTAGTTTCTGATTGGGATTTAGAGAAAAGATTTTTTCTTATATTAAAATTTCAGAAAGCACAAGAAATAGTTTTATCATCTGAGTATAGTAATAGTATATAACTATCGCCGATCAAATTTTCAGCTAACATCAAATCCATTGATTGGTCTTTCTAATTGCAACAATAGCATCAACTATACCACTAAGTATGTATACCCAAAGTCAGGAAGTTATCATTATGAAAAAAATCACGCCTAAGGAAAAAGAGCTGTTACTTCAAATTTTAGAGTATGGAATATTATCAACAAACCAAATCATGTTAATAAATGGAGTAGGGAAAAGAGAAGTACAAAGAAAATTAGAGAACCTTCGAAAAAAAGATTTAATAACTTTTCACAATATTAAGAAAGAAGGTAGGAAAGGTAGAACCGAGTATGTTTCATCTATAAGTGAAATCGGCGCAACAATTATTCGAAATGAATTTGATGGGCAATTTTATTTTTCATCTGATAAAATTATATTTAAAAATATTTATACCGCAAAGCATCAATTATTATTGAATTGGTTTCGAATCCATCTCAACTTCCTTCATATAAAATTACCAGATCTGACAGTGGATTTCATATCAGCAACAACTCCATTCCTGCCATTAAAAAAAAATGGATTACCATTAATCTCGGAACAATTTGAAACTAAATTGCTTAAAATAAATTTTACGCCTGATGGTGTGTTTTGTATTAAAAACAAAACACAAAATAAAAGTTTGCTTTTCATGCTCGAAGTAGATATGGGAACAGAATCCTTGACGACCAGGAGTTCAAAAACAAATAACATTGCTACTAAGATCAAAAACTATAGTGTCTATTTTCAAACTGAAAAATACAAACGATACCAGAAAAAATGGAATACATTGTTCAATGGATTTAGGTTATTATTTTTAACTAATTCACTCGAACGAGAAGAGATGATCTGCAAGCAGGTTGGCTCGGATAGATCTAATAACTTCGTGTGGATATCTACTAAGTTGGAATTATTTGAAAAAAGTCTTGGTGGAAAGATTTGGGTTAGTGGCGGCAATTTGCATACACCAAAAGAATCCATTATCGGACCGTCTCTAAATTATGAAGAAAGTTTATTCCTATAATTAAAATCCTAATCGTTTAGTTGAATCACAACATCAAGCGTCCATCCCTAATTTCCCGATATATTTTCTTCGTTTAATGCGGCAAAACTATTCGCATAATAAACAAAAGTATGCATTTAACGTATAGTCGGTATCTTTGTAAATCATTAATATACAATAGGTTGTATGGTTCTATTTAAAACGACTATATATAAAAATAGATATTGTGATAAAGTATAGTACATTTGAAAAGAGGGTTAGTAGGAAATTCTCGAAAATAAGCTTTGAATAAAATCTAATTTTAATTCGAATCATAAAATATTTTGAAAAGAGAAGTTCTTTTTTGAAATGCTATTTTCATAGATTTTTGAATAGGTATGTACACAAAATAATCTGAAAATAATTATTCATTTGGCACAATAATTCAATTTCAAATTGTGCTTGATGAAAGTTCTAGAGTGAAATTTTTGTGGTAAATCTTTTCTTACAATCTCTACATATTCTGATTCTTTTTGTGCCTTGTTGTGTTTTTCTGTAGCCTTTCCAAGTTGTATATGTTCCATTACAGTATGGACATTTATATGGTCGTCCCATTGATTTTAATCACCTCATTTCTCTTAAAAAATCTAATTCCTAGTATTTACTAGATAATATTCTTAATAAATATTTCGATATAATAAATTTCTATTTTTGATTAAAGAATAGGGAAAATCGACTTAGGCCATCAAAACTAGACAACAAATTGGAAGGTTTATTTGTGTGACAAAAATTATGAAATCTTTTTATTAAATTTATTTAAATATTCCGTAAATAAAAGTATAGTTGAGAAAATGAGTGCAGATATAACTCGGATACTTCTAAAATTAAAAATAAGAGACAATCAAATGCTATCACTCGAATGTACGAGTGAAACAATAGTATCGGAAATAGAACATTATATCTCCACATATTCTAAAAACTTAGATTTAAGTAACATCTTTAATACAAGGACAATTCCCAAAGGTAGTTACTTGATCAAAAATGATATATACATTCATGAAGGAGGATGCTTAAACATAGAACATGGAGTTCAACTTTATTTTAGTAAGGATTGTGGAATTATTGCCTACGGTAAATTAATGGCACAAGGAATCGCCGAAGATCCGATCGTTATAACTGGTAACAATTGGAGCAATCTAATTTTTTTACAAAATTCTTTACTGAGTGGAATAAATAATATCCTTGAATACGTTATTATTCATGGTGGAAGAAGTAGGTATACCTGTCCTATTGGTGCAAATAAATATACTTCAATTAATTTAAACGGACTTGGAGGAAATATTTGTGTAATAGATGCTGACTTGAATCTAAATCAATCAATCATATCGAGTGGTCATTCTAAGCGTGGGGGTGGAATATTTAGCTATAAAGGAAATATAAAACTCACTGATTCTATTTTTTGCAATAATGAAGCGACTCGGAATGGAGGTATTGAACTTAATATGGCATCGAGTGTAGGCAATAAAAGTTCGCACTTAAATAATATTTTAATTGATAGCAATAAAAGTAAAACATCTGCTGGAGGTATAGCTATTGAAAAGGGTATTGTTGATCTTATGAATCTTGCTATTGTAAATAATTATTCAGAGGAATCTTGTGGAGGTATCACCATTCATCATTCAATCCTAAGTGATCCTAAACATATTGGTAAAGAATATGTTCGTTTGTCAAATTCAGTAATAACAAATAACTCTGGTTCCACTGAGGGGGGTTTATACACTGCAAATTGTCATATCACTGATCCAATAACTGCATCAAATAGAATTTATAACAACACTGCGAGAGATACTGATGCTCATGATATTCAACAATCTTGAGACTGTAAAATATTTTGTGTAAATGGAAATTAGTAGTTACATGAGATAGTCATGATATAATCTGACACTTCTGTAAAAAAGATGATAAATTAGAATAACAGAAGGAGAAGTCAGATGAGTACAGAAGAAAAAGTAATAAA
>PAAX01000021.1 GCA_002698995.1 Ignavibacteriota bacterium
TAATCAACTAAACAACTAAACAGATCAACAACTAAATTGAACGCAGTTTGTGAAATCCCGCTTTAGCGGGACAAACCTGTCCGCCGTTATTTTGGCGGACCTGTCCGCAGTCTGTCTGGCGGACCTGTCCGCCGTCTGTCTGGCGGATAAACATATAAATAAATTATCTGACTTAAAAATGATAACTAAAGTAAAAAAAGGAATGCAGAAAAAAGAGATTGATTCTTTATTGGAAAAACATAAAAATTCTAAAAAAAGAAAAATCGATCTTAAGAAATATTGTGGAACTATTCAACTTATTGAAGATCCATTAGTTACTCAAAAACAGATGCGTAATGAATGGAAGTAATATACTAGTTGATACCAATATTATTCTCTATTTGCTGGGTGGTGATAAAACCATTATACCTCTTTTGCAAAACAAGAAAATATTTATTTCCTTTATAACAGAGTTGGAACTTTTATCATTCAAAAAATTATCTGAAAATGAAGAAAAAATAATTAAAAGCTTTTTAATGGAATGTACAATTTTTGATATAAATCCCGAGATTAAAAAATCTGCAATTTATTTAAGAAGAAAGTATTCAATTAAACTTCCTGATGCAATAATTATTGCCACAGCGCTATATATTGATACTTCCCTTATTAGTGCAGATATAGAATTTAATAAAGTTAAAGAAGCTGATTTAATTATTTACAAAAAATAAATTGAGCGTTTTTTTGCGATTTATCCCGTTTACCTCGCCTCGCTGTTTTTTATTCAAAGCGGGCTCTAGCGGGACAAACCTGTAAGCAGTTATTTTGGCGGATCAACATATAAACGTTTCAACTTCTCAACGATTAAACGCCTAAGCGACCACGTCTATCACAAGTGCAAATAACCAAATAAAATGCTAGATAAAATTCCCAAAATAATATCTCTACTTAACAAACATAAAGTTGAATATGTTATTATTGGCGGCTATGCAATAATACTTCATGGATTTCTTAGAGCGACTGAGCATATTGATATAGTCCTTAAAATGACAAATGAAAACGTCTCTAAATTTCAAAAGGCTTTATTGACCATTTATAATGATAATGATATAAATGAAATTAATTTTTCGGAACTTTCTAACTACTCGGTTATTCGATATGGTACTCCAGATAATTATTACATTGATGTGATTTCCAAAATTGGCGAATCATTTAATTATGATAATATTTCTAAAGAAAATAAAATTATAGACGGTATAGAATTTATTACCGCCACTGCTGAAAGCCTCTATGAAATGAAAAAAAACACCTATCATGAAAAAGATAAATTAGATATACTTTTTCTAAAAGAGAAACTTGGAAAATGATATCTAAATATAAAAATATTGTAGATGCGTCAACTCCAATCTGGAATAAAAAAATTGATTCAGATTATCTTAAAAAAGTAAACGAATTCTTCAGACTCATTGAAAGATTAAGTGATTTCAAAGTTCAAAAAGGTATCCAAAAAATTAAAGATTTCCCAAAAGAAAGTAATTAGTAATTAGTAATGAGTAATGAGTAATCCCACCATAAAACGGTGAGGCAGGCAGTAATGAGATATCTGGAAAGTTGGAATATAGGAAAGTTGGAATGTGAAAACAGCTTGAAAAATCAATTAGGAATTAAGAATTAGAAATTAATAATGAAACTAATAAATTCACTTATCACTTAAAACTGAACGCTGAACGCTGAACGCTAATAAATATGAATAAAATCAAAACATTCAAAGACCTAATAGTTTGGCAGAAAAGTCTTCAACAGCTGTCAGCTTAACAGCGTTCAGTGTCCAGTAAACAAATAAACGAATAAATTGAACGCAGTTTGTGAAATCCCGCTTTAGCGGGACAAATCAACAAACCTGTCCGCCGTTATTTTGGCGGATAAACGCATAAACAAATAAACAGATAAACAAATCAACGAATAAACCCATAAATTGAGTGGAAAGAGTTAGCTAAAATAAAATAAAAAGTATAACCTTGATAAAATACACAAGACATTCAAAAAGACGATTAAAACTTTATAATATCAGCGAATCAGAAGTTGAGTTAATAATTAAATTTGGGACAAAAGTTGAGGTTGAAGGAAATAAATATGAATCTATCTATCATTTTGATGATAAAATTCTCCCTCTAAAAGTTGTTTATAAAGTAATTGGTAATGATTATATTATTCTTACTAGTTATCCCCTAAAAAGAGGAATAGAAAAATGAAAGTAACCTATGACAAAGAAGCTGATGCTGTCTATATCGAAATTTCAACTAAAAAGCCTGAAGGTGTTATTGAAGTAAAAGAAGGAATTAATTTAGATATAACTTCAGATGGTGAAATTGTTGGTATTGAATTGTTGGATGCTCAAAAAAAACTACCACTTAAATCTTTCTTATCATATGAATTTTCACCAGATTTACTCAATAATGCAGTTTAACTTTCATATTCAGTAATTAGTTTACCTACGCAGTAGGCCTGCCTACGAAGTAGGTAATTAGTAATGAGATATCAGTAATAAATAATGAAAGATCTGGAAAGTTGGAATATAGGAAAGTTGGAATGTTGGAACAGACTGAAGTAATAAGATTTGGAACAATTTCAAGTAATGAGTAATCAGTAATGAGAGACTTTAAATGTTGGAATGATGGAATGTTGGAAACACATTGATGTAATAAGATTTGGAACTAAAAAGAAAAAATATCAACAGAGGGTATACAAAATTAAGGGTTTGGGAAAAGACAATAGAACTTTATAAACTTACTTATGATCTTACAAAAGATTTCCCTTACGAATTGAGCAAATCACGCAATAATATTTTAGACGCAGCACACAGCATTAATAGGAATATTCACCCAGTCAAATAGTTTTAGATTTTGGAAGATTTTTATTACACATATGTTCTTAAAAGTTTAGCAGACAATAAATTTTATACTGGTTATACAAAAAATCTAAAACTAAGATTTGAGCAACACGAAAAAGGATTAGTGGAGTCAACAAAACATCGAAGACCCTTGATTTTAATTTATTTTGAGGCTTGCTTGAGTCAAAAGGATGCACTGCATAGAGAGAAATACCTTAAAACATATTATGGTAAACTATTTCTGCATAATCGGCTCAAATCTTATTTGACGGGGTAAAGCAGAAGGTTATTGCAGAAAAAACTTAAAAGAATACCTAAACTTCTTAAATATTGCATTAGGATCATGCGGCGAATTATTATCTGGAATTATAGCATTCAAAGAAATTAAAATAATTTCTGAAGAAAATTTTGAAAAATTAGATGAATTACATTACAAAACAGAAAATGAATTAATAGCTTTAATAAAATCATTACAAAATAAACAAAGGGAAGGGAATTGGGAGACCGAATTCTAACCAAATTCGAATACCTGTCCGCCATCTTGTTGGGTTTACCTACGCAGTAGGCGGATTCCTTTATTTATTCCAATATTCCAGCTTTTATTCCTACAATTTATTAACTATCTATCTAAGAGCACTATGAACTATAAAGACCAACTTTTACAAAAAATCACCTCCCGCAACGTTGTTGTCGGCATCATCGGACTCGGCTACGTCGGTCTCCCGCTCGCCGTTAACTTCGCCGAAGCAGGTGTTAAAGTAATCGGATTTGAAAAAAACCAAGACAAAGTCGATAAAGTCAATAAAGGAAGCAACTATATTGGCGATATCAGAGATGCAGTACTTCGCGAAGTAACTGTCGATAAGCTGAAACTTGAAGCTACAACTGATGTATCTAGAATGAAAGAATGCGATGCACTTATCATTGCCGTACCGACTCCATTAGATAAGTTCCGCAAACCCGATATGTCCTACATCGAATCTGCATGCATCGATATTGGGCAAAACATGAAACCCGGTACATTCATAAGTCTTGAATCTACCACTTACCCCACAACAACAGAAGATTTCATGCTTCCCCTTATTAAAGAATATTCCAAAAAAAATCCCCAAAACAAATCTTCTGTCACTAGTCACTCGTCACTAGTCACTCCCTTCGAAGAAGGGCAAGATTTTTGGCTCGCATATTCCCCTGAACGCGTCGATCCCGGCAATAAGAATTTCCATACTCGCAATACTCCCAAAGTACTTGGGGCTACGTCTCAAGACGGACTCGAAATCGGTGAAGCTCTTTACTTAATCGCAATCGACAGTATCCATAAAGTGAGCTCACCACGTATTGCTGAAATGGTTAAGATTCTTGAAAATACGTACCGACTCGTAAACATAAGCCTTATTAACGAACTCGCACTCTTAAGCGGTAAAATGGATATCAATATTTGGGAAGTGATTGAAGCCGCTAAAACTAAACCATTCGGATTCCAAGCTTTCTATCCCGGACCCGGTATCGGCGGGCATTGCATCCCCCTCGATCCATTCTACCTCGAGTACATAGCTAAAAAATATCAGTTTGATCTCAGCATGATTCATGCAGCCGGACATATAAACATGCGTATGCCTCATTATATGTACATAAAGATTGCCACTGCCCTTAACAGTCAGAAAAAATCTGTTAATGGAAGTAAAATTCTTTTCATCGGTGTAGCATACAAACCCGATATTAACGACGAACGCGAATCCCCCGCACTCGAAATTATGGATATCACAGCTCATAAGGGTGGGGAAGTAAATTACCACGATCCGTATATACCAAGTGTAAGAACCGGGGAAGGAAGAGAATTTAGTTCAATAGAATTAACAGAAGAACTCCTAAAATCTTCTGATGTAGTGGTTTTGACAACGAACCACAAAGTCTTAGATATAGATTTCATTCAGCAGAATTCAAGGTTGGTAGTGGATTTAAGAAATATGATTGCTGATAAGAATGAAAACGTGTTTAAACTATAAAGTTTAAAGCTGGATTAAGAAAAAAAATAGAATAGAAGTCTGAAAAATGTCTTTACAAATAAATAATTTTTTTATTTCATAAATATATTTGAGAAAAAATGCTTAACAACAAATCAATTTTAATAACCGGTGGAACTGGGTCGTTTGGTAAAAAATTTACTGATATGATTTTAACAAAGTATCCGGAAGTTGAACGCCTCGTCATATATTCTAGAGATGAATTAAAACAATTTGAAATGTCACAGGTTTTTTCAAATGAAAAATATCCTCAAATAAGATATTTTCTTGGTGATGTTCGAGATTATCCAAGATTTAAAAGAGCTTGCGAAGGAATAGATGTAATTATTCATGCAGCAGCGTTAAAACAGGTTCCGGCTGCAGAGTACAATCCTGATGAGTTTATTAAAACTAACATTGGTGGAGCACAAAATGTTATTGATGCTGCAATGGCAACAGATGTTAAAGTTGTTGTAGCACTTTCTACTGATAAAGCCGCAGCTCCAATAAACCTTTATGGTGCAACAAAACTTGTTTCGGATAAACTTTTTATTGCGGCAAATAATATGAAAGGTTGGCGAAAACTAAGATTTTCAGTTGTCCGTTATGGTAATGTCATGGGGTCTCGTGGTTCTGTTATACCCTTCTTTATGAACAAAGCCAAGGACGGTATTATACCAATTACGCATCCCGAAATGACTCGTTTTAATATTTCCCTTGAAGAAGGTGTTGAAATGGTGCTTTGGGCAATTGAAAATGCTATCGGCAGTGAGTTGTTTGTTCCCAAAATTCCTTCTTATAAAATTGAAACTGTTGCAAAAGCTATTGCTCCAAATGCTAAGTTGGATATTGTTGGTATCAGACCAGGTGAAAAACTTCACGAAGAAATGATTACAATTAGTGATTCCTATAATACTATAGATATTGGTAAATATTTCGCAATTCTCCCTTCCGGAGACAACACTGATAAATATTTAGATTATTACAAAGCCTCCAAAGTAAAAGAAGGTTTCAGCTACAATTCAGGTGAAAATACCGATTGGGTTTCAGTTAAGGAAATGAGAGAATTAATCAAGAAATTCGTAAACCCTAATTTCAAACCTTTTGAATAATAAATTTAGGTTCTGGGTTATAGGGATTAGGTTTTGGGGTTTGTTATAGAAATAATGAAATATTGGTGTACTTTTATAGTAAACTGAAAGCGGTTAACGGAAAGCAAATTGATTGAAAGCCCTCATAAAAAATTAGAAGCCTGGAAAAAATCAATGGATTTAGTAGAAGATATTTACAAAGTAAGTAAATCGATGCCTACTGAAGAAAAATATGGTTTAATTTCTCAAATGAGACGAGCTGCAGTATCTGTTCCTTCAAATATTGCTGAAGGAGCTGGCAGACGAACAATTCCAAAATTTATAAATTTTTTATCAATTTCAATTGGCTCTTTAAGTGAACTAGACACACAAGTTGAATTGAGTTTCCGTTTAAAGTATATTAATGAAGATAGTTATTCCATACTTTTAAATAAAATTGATAAATGTAAAGCATTAACTTATGGATTAAGAAAAAAATTGATGAATAACAAAATTAAGATTGAAAATGGAAAATAATAAATCCGAAAAAAGTCAAGAATATATTAACGGTTCACAGCTTACTGTTAACAGATTTTACTCTTACGGAAAGCAAACAATTGAACAAGACGATATTGATGCAGTTATTGAAGTCCTAAAAGGGGATTGGCTCACTCAAGGTCCATTTGTAAGGCAATTTGAAGAGGACCTGGCTTCAAAGTTCAACGCAAAAAATGTTTCAGCAGTTGCAAATGGAACTGCAGGACTTCATTTAATCGGATTAGCTTTGGGTTGGACAAAGGATGATATTATCTTAACAACACCAATAACTTTTCTAGCGAGTGCAAACTGTATTTTATATACTGGTGCAACTCCTGATTTTGTCGATATTGATCCAGCATCTTATACTATTGATATTCATAAACTTGAACAAAAAATATTAGAGTATCAAACTAAAAACCAAAATGTTAAGGCGGTTGTTTCAGTTGATTTTGCCGGATTGCCTTGTGATTGGAAAGGACTTCGAAATCTTGCTGATAAATATAGTTTTCAATTAGTTAATGATAATTGCCATGCTTTAGGTGCTGAAATAGACGGAGATATTGGTTATGCATGTAAATATGCTGATATTGTTAATATGTCTTTCCATCCGGTAAAGCATATTACTACTGGTGAGGGGGGCGCAATTTTAACTAATAGTAAAGAACTTGATTCGAGAGTTAAAATTCTTAGAACACACGGAATGGTAAAAGAAAATTTCCAAAATTTACACCCAATCCCTAACACCCAAAACCCAGAACCCTACACCAAACCTCCAATGTGGTATTATGAAATGCATGAACTCGGCTATAATTATAGAATTACAGATTTTCAATCAGCGCTCGGATCTTCTCAATTAAAAAAAATAGATAGATTTGTTGGAAGAAGAAATGAAATAGCTGATTATTATAATAAAGCCTTTAAAAATGACGCAAGATTTATTATTCCAAAAGTTAATGAAAATGTGAGACACTCATACCATTTATATCCATTGCAGATAAAATTTGATGAACTTAAAATTAATAAAATAGAGTTCTTTGAAAAAATGCGTGAAAGTAATATTGGTTTACAAGTTCACTATATTCCTATCCACACCCAGCCATATTATAAAAATAACTTCGGATTCAATGAGGGAGATTTCCCTTTAGCTGAGGAATTCTATAAAAATGAAGTCTCAATTCCAATATATCCATTATTGGAAAACGAAGACTTAGAATATATAGTCAAAACCATAAAACATTTAACAAAATAAGGAAATGTCATTCCGGCCGCCCACTTTGACTAGTCGAAGACTAGACTGGAAGTGCCGGAATCTATCTTTTTCAACCATGAAAGTAGCAATAATAACCGAAGGATACCATGGAACCGGTTACGGACACTTAACCCGCTGTCTTTCGATCTATCAAGCATTTGAAGAGAAAGGTATAACACCCCTTTACATTGCGAATTGCGATGAAGTAGGAAAGAAATATATTCATGATGTAAATTTGCTGCAGATGAATTGGCTTGATAAAAGTGATGAACTTATAAATACTTTAATAGATTTTGATATTGCTGTCATTGACAGCTACCTCGCTCCAAAAGAATTATATGAAAGAATTTATAAAACCGTAAGAAAGGTTGTATATATCGATGATTACATTAGACTCGATTATCCCCCTGGAATTATTGTAAACGGAACTATTGGAGCAGAAAACCTACCATATAAAAAAGATGATGAGCAAGAATACCTACTAGGTATAGAATATATGCCTCTTCGTAAAGAGTTTTGGGATGTAGATGTTCCAAACAGAAATGGTAAGATTGAAAATATTCTCATAACTTTTGGTGCGCAGGATTTTCTGAAACTTACACCAAAAATTTTAACTTTTTTACTTAAGCAGTTCACAAATTACGAATATTATGTAGTTGGGGGTAAACTACCTTCAGATTTAATTAACCAGGTAAATGTTCATTATCATGACTCTGTTAATGCTGATCGGATGCTTGAATTAATGCTGAATTCTGATATTGCTGTTACAGCTGCAGGTCAAACTACCTATGAACTTGCTAGGGTTTGTTTGCAGACAATTGCAATTGGAGTTGCTGAAAATCAAAAATTTAATTTGAAAGGCTGGAAAGCAAGTGATTTTATATATGAAGAAATATGGTCAGAAGATTATAACCTATTTGAAAAAGTTGAGCGTAATTTTGTAAAAATGACAAATACTAAGAGAAAAGCTTTAGTTGATGGACAGGGTGCAAGAAGATTAATTAATTTTTGTTTATAAATGAGTGAATTAACATTAGAAAATATAATCATTAGAGAAGCATCCTTAAATGATGCTAAAATATTATTTGAATTATCAAATGATGATAGAGTTAGAGAAAACTCTATTAATACAGATAAAATAGAATGGGAAAATCATGTAAATTGGCTCAAGGAAAAAATAATTTCAAGTAATTATTATATTTACTTGTTTTTTTATGATAAAAATTTTATCGGACAAGTTAAATTTGAGATTGAAGATAAAGAAGCAATAATTAGTATTAGTATTGTTAATGAATACAGAGGTAAAAAACTTGCTGCTCCAATGCTTCTAAAAGGAATTGAAAGTTTCTTGAAGATTGCTAAAAATGTTGAAAAAATAGTGGCATATATAAGACCGGAAAATCAATCATCAATAAAGAGTTTTAACAAAGTTGGATTTAATTTCCATGAACAAACCATGATAAAGAAAATAAAATTTAACAAATATTTTTTAGTGAGCAAAAATAGTGAATGAATTGAATATACTTAATTATAATAAAGTATTTATTATCGCGGAACTTTCTGCAAACCATAACCAAGATTTTGATATTGCGTTAAAAACAATAAAAGCAGCAAAAGATGCTGGTGCAGATGCTATTAAACTACAGACTTATACTGCTGATACGATAACATTAGACTGTGATAAAGAATATTTTCAAGTTAAGCAAGATACTATTTGGGATGGAACAACTCTTTATAATCTTTATCAACAGGCTTATACACCATGGGAATGGCAGCCAAAATTAAAAGAATATGCTGAAAAATTAGGCTTAATCTGTTTTTCATCTCCATTTGACAAATCAGCAGTTGATTATTTAGAAAAATTGAATGTGCCAGCTTATAAAATCGCATCTTTTGAAATTACAGATATACCATTAATTGAATACACCGCTTCAAAAGGTAAACCTATCATTATTTCAACAGGCATTGCATCATTAGCAGATATTGAACTAGCTGTTAATACTTGTAGACGGGTTGGTAATAATAAAATAGCATTATTGAAATGTACATCCTCTTATCCAGCTCCGATTGAAGAAACAAATCTTCTGACTATTCCCCATTTAAGAGATACATTTAATGTTATACCTGGTTTATCGGATCATACAATGGGGCATTCAGTTGCAGTCGGTGCAGTTGCACTTGGTGCTAAAATTATTGAAAAACATTTCATACTCGATAGAAATATGGGAGGTCCCGATTCTGCGTTTTCA
The DNA here is from genome assembly GCA_002698995.1 of Ignavibacteriota bacterium. GTDB lineage: Bacteria > Bacteroidota > Ignavibacteria > Ignavibacteriales > Melioribacteraceae. Next base: position 9,978 of record PAAX01000021.1, read on the forward strand.
ATGGAACCGTCTGAATTTAAGCAAATGTTAGATGCAATCAGAGATGTAGAAAAAGCATTAGGCAAAGTAAACTATGAAATTACTCCCAAAGTTGAAAAGAGCAGAGTCTTTGCCCGCTCATTGTTTATAGTAAAAGATGTAAAAGCAGGAGAAGAGCTGACTAAAGAAAATGTGAGATCAATTAGACCTGGTTACGGACTGCATCCTAAACACTATAAAGAAATTTTAGGAAAAATATTTAATAAAGATATTGAAAGAGGAACGCCTCTTGATTGGGGGCAGTTTGAATGAAAGAAAGGGAAAAGGATAATATGATAGTTTATAATATTTTAGAAGTAGCTAACACACATGGCGGTAATGTTGAATATATATATTCACTATTAAGTGAATATGAAAATCTTTATACAAATTTTGGAATTAAATTCCAACCTTTTCATTATGACCTCATTGCTACAAAAGATTTTGAATGGTACGAAACTTATAAAAAGTTGTTTTTTAAAAGTGAACAATGGAATTCAATTATAACGGAAGCCAAAAAAACTAAAGATATATGGCTTGATATATTTGATGAATATTCTGTGGAAATTTTATCACAGAATATTAATAATATTTACGGGTTTAAGCTTCAGTCGTCTGTTTTAAAGAATAGAAAGTTATTGCGTGTTTTGAGTAACATTGATCTTGCAGATAAAAAACTAATTTTAAATATAAGTGGTTATGATTTTGCAAAAATTGAGCAGTTGGTACAAAATATCAAATATTCTGTCAATACTGAACAGATAATTTTACAAGTTGGTTTTCAAGATTATCCAACTAAATTAAGTGATTCAGGTATAGGTAAAATTAGTACATTAAAAGAATATTTTGATTATAAAATATCATTTACTGATCATTTGGAGGGCAATAACGAAGAGTCCTTGCGCTTACCAATTGCGGCAGTTCTTAAAGGTGCAACATATATTGAAAAACATATAATGCATAGTAAACTAGAAACAAAATATGATCATTTTTCCTCTGTTACAATTTCGAGTTATAAAAAATATTTAGATTTGTTAAGCCAATACACAAACATGCTTGAAGATGATTTTATAAACGAAAGAGAAAAAGAGTACTTGCATAAAAGTATTCAAATCCCAATTACATCAAAAAAACTTATACCAGGAAATTCTTTAGAATTAGTGAATGAAATTGTATTTAAGAGAAGTAATAAAAAGGGCCTGTCAATTGAAGAAATAGAGGATTTGAATTCATCTTTTCATATTCTTCGAAAAGCCAAGAAAGAAAATGAACCTTTTTATTCTGAAGACTTTAAAAAAGCAAATATTGCAGCAATTATTGCAGTTAGGTTAAAATCTTCTCGACTTCCTAAAAAAGCAATTCTTAAAATAGGGGATCTAACTTCGATTGAGTTATGCGTTAAAAATTGTCTTAAATTCAACAATGTTGATCATACAGTGATCGCCACTTCAAATCTTGAAGAGGATGCGGAACTTGAAAATTATACTTATGATTCTTCAGTGATATTCCATAAAGGTCATCCAGATGATGTTATTCAAAGATACTTGGATATCATTAATAAGTTAAAAATTGATGTTATTATAAGATTGACCGGTGATTGTCCATACCCATCAGATGATATTTTACAAATTTTACTTCAATCTCACTTTAAGAATGGAGCAGATTATACACGCCCGCAAAAATCAGCAATTGGAACAGGTCTTGAAATCATGAATGTGTCTGCTCTTAAAAAAATCAAAGAATTTTTTCCACATGCAGATTACTCTGAATATATGACATATTATTTCACAAACAATCCATCGTATTTTAAATTAAACTATGTTAATTTACCAGATAATTTAGTTCGTGATTACAGGCTTACTTTAGATTATCAAGAGGATCTTGATATGTTTAATCAAATCGAAAAAAATTTTCAAAACAAAAACATTGATTACAATTTAATTGATATTTTTAATTATTTAGATAAAAATGAAATAGTAACAAAAATAAATAGTCACTGTGATATAAAATATTTTTCTGATAAATACCTAATAGAAAAGATTAAGCAAAATACCACAATAGATAAAATTCTCAAATAAACAATAATTGTTCTTTAACAATAACTTATGACCTATTTACATACAAGAATTCTCAAAAGATTTAACTCAATTAATGGATTATTCCTATTCTCTGTATTTAAATATATTAATATGGGTCTTAAGGTTATTAAAATGCTGTTAATTGCTAAATATTTAGGACCAGAATTATTGGGACTTTGGGGTATCCTATTTTTAATACAAGAATATCTGCAATATACTCATCTTGGAACGCCATATTCACTTAATGTAGAATTATCCTTGATTGAGAAAAGGGATAATTTTAATAGATATATTAATGCTTCTTTATCTTTTGTTATTATTTTATCTTTTTTTCTTGGAATTTTAGCTATTATAATCTCTCTCCTAAATATAAATTTAATTTTAAATTATAGATTAAATGACTTCTTATTTTACGTCTTATTTTGGGGATTAGTCCAAGTATATTTTGTCTTTTTAAAAACTATTTATAGGGTGCAACAAAGATTATTTTTGATAAACATAAGTGAATCAATAGTTGAAATGTTGCCATTGCTCTTACTAGTATTTGGCTCAAAATTTGTTTCAATTTATTCGTTAATTATTTTTACAATAATTGGTTTTGGGTTTGCAGTTATATTACTTCAACTTAAACTAAATATTAATTTTAAACTTTCATTTGACTCTAAGCTTATCAATGAACTGATTAAATTCGGAGTCCCTTTACTGTTATCGAATATTTTCTTTTATTTGATTATTCAGATAAGTAAAACCTATGTGAGCATTTTTTATCCTATTAAAGAGATGGGTTACTTCTCCTTTTCTATTAGCTTGATTATGGCTAGTTTATTAGGTATTAAAGCATTACAATGGGCTATAACACCTAGACTAATTAATAAATTTTATAAAATGCAGTTTAAAAATGAAATATTACGGTACATTCAAACAATTGAGAATGTAAATTCTATTTTCATTTTTAGTTTTGTATATCTAGTATTTTTATTGTTGCCACTTTTCTGGAAATTATATCCAGAATACATCAATTCTAATAATACAATTTTAATACTTATTTTAGGTAATGTATTTGTAATTAAAGGTTTGGGCTACAATTCTTTGATTTTAGCAAAGAAAAAACAAAACAAGCTTATTTTTGCTGGTGCAAAGTCGTTTATACTTGTTTTATTCTTTGGTATTATGGTAACTAAATATTTAAAAGCAAAAATTGATATTTTAGCTATAATAATTATGATTAGTTATATTCTATATTATTATAGTTTAGTAGGCATAGTAAATAAAATAATAGAAAAAGATAAAACTACAACATTTCGAAATGCAATGCTAAAGAATCTAACTGAGTTTATTCCAATCATTATATTGCTAGCAGCAATTTATTTCATAGAATTTTATTACTATTTAACTGCATTTAGCTTAATCTTTTATATAGTTTTCAATTTAAGTGTCCTGAATAATCTTATAAAACATTTCAGGATGAATTATCTTTAAACATGTTTTATGAAATAGAAACTAAATATAACACAAGCTCAGTTAAAGCAAATGGTATCAAGATCTGGCCTTTAATCAGAGAAAGGTACTATTTAGCTAATAATAAGAAAAATTATAATTATAATGAAAAAAAAGTTACTCGTGACCCATTCAAACTAATTAAAAATTTTTTTTATGGAATTCAATATTTAAGTAAGATTCGAAATTTTAATTTTATATTCTTTGGTCAGGCTGAAAAAAGGATGAATGTTTTTGGAAAAAAGGATTTTGATATATTTTTTGATCAAATTGCTGATAATGTAGGTCAAGATAATTCATTATTTATAGAACTTGCACTTCAAAAACATAAAAGTAAAAAAGAAGTGTATTCAAAGAATATAATTTCCATCTTACCATTTGAGTTAATCGTTCGTATAATTTCCTTTTTTATTCGTATTAAAATTTGTGAAGAAAATATTTTGATTGAAATTCAGAAGGATTATCAAATTAAAGTTGATTACATAAGTGTAATTAAATTGCAATTAGCACGTTTTTATATATATAGATATATATTTAAAATAATTAAACCAAAAGCAGTATTTGTTTTATGTAGTTATTGCAAAATGTCTATTGTCCTCGCAGCTAGAGTCAATAGGATTTTAGTAATTGAAGCTCAGCATGGTTTTATTGGAAACAATCATGATTTTTATAAACTTAAAGGCAAGTTTTCTAAATTATATTTTCCTGACTATTTACTAGCATTTGGTCATTATGAATTAAAGCAAAAAGCAAATAATTTTATTATAGAGCATAATAAAATTATTCCTATAGGTAATTTATATTTAGAATATATAAAAAAACATTACAAAGATTCGAATTTAGAAGGAAGAAAAACAAAATTCGTAAAAATTGTATGTCTGACTTTACAAGGGTTTTATGAAAAAGAAATTTTAGAATATCTACAATTTAATGCAAGAGTTTTGAGAAACTGGTTGTTTATTATAAGACCAAAGCAAATTTATATGGATTATGAACAATATACTTGTTCAAATATCGTATTATTGCCCCAGTATAATATTTATCAGATTTTAAAATATTGTGATTTCAATATTAGTATTAATTCTACAACAGTGTTAGAGGCTGATTATCTAGGTGTGTTTAATGTGCTATTAAATTATAACAATATGAGTTCCAAATATTTCAAAGATATAAAAATAAACGGGGTGTTTCTTAACGTAGATAATTTTGTACTTTTAGATAAAATAGAACCTACAAATTACAAAAATAACAATTTTATCTCAAATTATATCTTTAATGTTAAAAAATTTATAAATGAAATAATAAAAAAGAATGAAGAAGAATCTTAATATTATAGTATTTATTTTAACTTATTATCTGCTACTTCCATTTATTCAAAAGATTGATAAAACACATAATCTAGGATTATCATATCTTGATGAATTATTGTATTTATATATTATTTGGAAATACATTTCTTTAAGAAAAATAAAACATGATACATCCATTTATTTAATTTTATTCATGCTGTATCTATTTGTATCGATTTATATTAATACTTTACCAATTTCACACATAATTCAAATATTTTTATATCTAAAATTCTGGATATTTTTTCTTTATTTTTATAATCTACAATTTGATGACAAACTAATTATATTAAATAAGTTCAATAAAGTTATAAATGTAGTATTTAATTTAGTAGTTATCTTCATTGTATTTGAAATAATGTTTCCAAAAATATTTCCATTTCTGTTTGGTTTCGATAAGGAAAATAGAGGTTTATTTAATTTCTATTTGACCTCTTTTTTTGGTCACAGAACAAGTTTTGCTCAATTCATAATCTTTTATTTTGTATTTAAGTTTTATTATGCTTCGATTATAAACAAAACAAATATTAAATTAAATTTTAACTATATGTTGTCATTTTTGTTGATATTTCTATCATATTCACGTAAAGAATTTGTTGCATTGCTTTACTTTTTATTTTTTTTCCCATACAGTAATTTTTCAAACAAAATTAAATTTTTATATGCCCTTCCTATTGTGGTGATTCTATCATATGGTTATCTTTATAATACTATGGACGATTTAATGAAAGATACATTTTCTGAAGATTATAATAGAGTGACGATGATAAAGGTTGCTGAAGAGATTTTATTGGATAATTTACCATTAGGAACTGGCCCAGGTACTTTTGGTTCACAAATGTCAGAAAAGTTCATGAAAATATATGATGAGTATAATGTTGGAAAATATATGCTAGGTTATGTGGAAGGTAGATCTTTCATTTATGACATATTTTTAATCTCTTTTTTTGTTGAAGTAGGAATTGGTATTGTATTTTTAATTATAATGTTATTAAAAATATATTATTTAAATAAAGGTAATATTAATATTGCTAGTTATATTGTTAATTTTCTGTTAGTATCTACTATTTTAATTGGTTTAATATCACCAGTTTTAATGAATAGCTATGGAATACTTGTATTTTCTTTTATTGGCACAATAGTTAATCTAGATGAAAATAAATTAATTATCGGCACTAATAAAAACAAAAAATAAATTGTATCAAAGATGATTAAAAAAATTAATTTATTCATTTATTATTTGATTGGTTCAAAAATGCCTTCATCATTTTTCCCAATGGGGTATTTTTTCAATTATTTAAGAACATTTTTGCTAAAAAGTATTATTAAAATTGGTTCAAATAATAAAATTCAACCTAATGTATACATTGGAAAGGGCAAGAATATTAAAATTGGTTCTTTTTGCCAAATCAATGAAAGAGTAAGGTTAATAGATGTGGAAATTGGTGATTTTGTTATGATTGCACCAGGTGCACAACTAGTCGGCGGTAAAACTCATATTTATTCGGATACGAAAATTCCAATGATTTTACAAGGTGAAGAATATAAAGGTAAAATAATTATTGAAGATGATGTATGGATCGGGTTGAATGTAATAATTCTACCGGGTATCAGGATTTGCAAAGGTAGCATTATAGGTGCAAATTCAGTTGTTACCAAAAATGTTTCTCCGTATTCCATAGTTGGTGGTAATCCAGCAAGATTAATAAAGGTTAGAAAATGATTTGGTTTGATTTAGATAATACTCCACATGTCCCTTTGTTTCGTTATATTTTCAAAGAATTTGAGTTAAGAGGAATTGATTATTTTGTCACAGCTAGAGATTTTGCCCAGACAAAAGAGCTTTTACAACTTTTTGAAATAGATAATACTTTAATTGGCAAACATGCCGGTAAAAACAAAATTAAAAAAATAGTTAATTTATTTTTAAGAGCTCATCAACTTGAAAAAGTGACTAAAGGGAAACATATAAATTTGGCTGTTTCGCATGGTTCAAGAACTCAACTTTTAACAACCAAGAAAAGAAATATTCCTTCAATATTGATGATGGATTATGAGTACACGGAAAGTAGAATTTTTAATACTCTGGCTGATCATATTTTAGTCCCCAAATTTATTCCTGATGAAAGACTAAGTAATGCTGGGTTTAATTTAAATAAAGTAATTAGATATGGTGGCTTTAAAGAAGAAATTTATCTCAAATATTTTGCACCTGATAATAACTTTAGAAAATCTATAGACATTACAGATGATGAAATATTAATTGTCATTAGACCACCTAGTATGGTTGGTAATTATCACGATTCTAGAAGTGAGAATTATTTAGTAAATGCAATTAAATATTTGCAAGAGGATGAAAAGAATAAAATATTAATTGTAAATAGAACTTCAACTGAAAGGAAGTTCATTGAATCACATGTTAAATTCAAGAATAATGTAAGATTCTTGGAAAAATCAGTAGATGGTTTACAATTGTTGTATGCTGCTGATGTATCAATTTCAGGTGGTGGTACAATGAATCGTGAATCTGCCCTTTTAGGTACCAAAACTTACAGCATATTTACTGGTGGACGTCCCTATTTAGATGAATATTTAGAACAAATAGGTCGGTTAAAGTTTATTAATTCAGTTGAAGATATTTATAAAATTGAACCAAACAGGATACATGAAAAAAAAATCTTAATAAATACAGAAACAATAATTGAAGAATTAATTTATCTATTTTTAGAAATCTCTAATAAAAGAGGAACAAATTTATGAAAATCCCTTTCCTAGATCTTAAAGCTCAGTACAATTCAATTAAAGATGAAGTTCTTCCTGCTATTAACGATGTGTTAGAAAATACTGCTTACGTATTAGGCAAGCCTGTTCAACAATTTGAAGATAATTTCGCAAAAGAACACAATGCGGCCCATTGTATTGGTGTAGGTACCGGTACAGCAGGTAATCACATGGTTTTATGGGCTCTTGGTTTGAAGCGTGGTGATGAAGTTATTATACCTGCAAATACCTTTATAGCAACTGCTTGGGGTGCTACTCTTTGCGGTGCAACTCCGGTTTTTGTGGATTGTGAACCTGATAGTTATAATATCGATCCTTCTAAAATTGTCTCTGCTATTACTAAAAAAACAAAAGCTATTGTTGCAGTTCACTTATACGGTCAGCCGGCAGATATTGATGCAATCATTGAGGCAATGACTAATGATAAATGGAATTATTTAGACAATGGTTGTTTTGAACATAAATTCAATGGTCAAAAAATATATCTTGTTGAAGATGCTGCGCAAGCTCATTTTGCAGAATACAAAGGTAAAAGAATAGGCTCTTTAAGTAAAGCTTCTTCATTTAGTTTTTATCCTGGCAAGAATCTAGGTGCTTATGGTGAAGGTGGGGCAGTAATGACTAACGACGAAGATCTTGCAGCCACATTTAAAATGATTCGTGACCATGGAGCTCAGCAGAAATATAATCATCAAATCTATGGTCATAATTACAGAATGGAAGGTATTCAAGGAGCTGTGCTTGGTGTTAAATTAAATCATTTAGCTGAATGGACAGAGGGAAGAAGACGAGTTGCAGCCAAATATAATGAGCTGTTAAATGATGTTGAAGATATTTTACTTCCGAAAGAAATGGATTACGCAAAACATGTTTACCATCTATTTGTTATTCAAGTTAAAAACGGTAAAAGGGATGAACTGCAAAAATATCTTGGTGATAATGGTATTGCGACTGGTCTCCATTATCCTATTCCATTGCATTTACAGCCATGCTTTGAACACTTAGGGTATAATAAAGGGGATTTCCCTGTTTCCGAAGAACTTGCTGAACAAGGACTTTCTCTCCCAATGTTTGCTGAATTGACAGATGAACAAATTGAATATGTAGCTTCTAAAATAAAAGAATTCTTCAAAAAGTAAGTAGAAATAGAATAATTAATATCATTTCAACCAAAGGGAGAAATCTAAGAAATTAATAAAATTTCTCCCTCTAAATCTAAGATTAATGCAAATATTTTATTTTTTTTATTGAAAATAATTTTTTATAAAGTTATTAATTTGAATATGGCATTTAGTTATTAAGTCAAATCTAGGTGCTTAAGATTTTTTGTGCCAAAAATAATCTTCTTACAAATTTTTGAACAGGTTATCTTGCAAATTTATAGCTTTAGAAGCTTTGAGTAAATCAATCGTTTGAAGTGATTTTGGTTATTAGTAATATTTTATGATAAAACTCCCCAAATACAAGTATATTTTTGCTTTGCTGGATTTGATCCTGGTAAATATATCACTTTATTTATCTGTTTATTTTGTTGAATTATATCAGAATAAAATAATTGTTACTCGGCTTTCTATTGAAGAAATTGTTATATTCTCTTTAGTCAGCCTTACTTTTACATTTATTTTCCAATCAAATAATTTATACAAAATTCATCTAATTTACGGTAAAACATCTCAATTAACTGCTATAATTCGCTCCTTCTTTTACGGTGATATAATCTTAATTTTGCTCTCATTTTTCTTTAAAGTAAGATTCATCATAGATTCAAGACTTTTTATACTGTTTTTTACTCTTGTTGGATTAATGTTGTTTTTAATTTTTAGAATAATGCTAGCAAGAAAAATAATTAGAAAGTATTTTAAAGTTACAACCAACAGAAAAAATATCCTTATAATAGGGGGTGGGCGTGCTGGAATTTTGATGGCAACTAAAATACTTTTTGAAGATGATCTAAATTATAATTTGATTGGATTTATTGATGATAATATTAAAACAGGTACAGAACTTATTGCTCAAAAGAGTATATTAGGCTCTGTTAAAGAACTCGTTAATATTGTAGAAGTTAATAAAATTGATGAAGTAATTATCGCTATTGATAATATTGAATATAACAGATTAATTCAAATTCTTGAAGAATGTAATAAATCCAACGTAAATACAAAAATTATTTCAGAATTGTTTCAAGTGGTTAGTAAAAAAATAGATATAGAAAAATATGCTGAAACTCCTTTAGTAGAAGTCAGTCCAAGAATTAATGCTGCATTTAATAGCACTTTAAAGAGAATAGTTGATATTATCCTTTCAATTATTGGTATTATTTTGCTATCTCCTTTTCTTACTCTAGTAGCAGTATTAATAAAGCTTACTTCAAAAGGTCCAATTTTTTATACTCATACTCGTATTGGATTAAATGGCAAACCTTTTGAGTTCTATAAATTCAGATCTATGACTATCAGTAATGATGATGATTCCGATAGAAAAAAGGCAATGGCAGCATTTATTAAAGAGGGTAAAACACAAAGTGAAAATGGTACAAAAATAATTAATGAAGCGAGAGTTACTCAAATTGGAAAATTTATTCGAAAAACTTCTATCGATGAGCTGCCACAGCTTCTTAATGTTATAAAAGGGGATATGAGCCTTGTTGGTCCTCGACCTTGTTTACCATATGAATATGAACTATACGACGAATGGCAGAAAAAAAGATTTAGTGTTTTACCTGGTTGCACTGGTGTATGGCAGGTTTTTGGTCGGACTCAAGTATCTTTCAAAGATTCTGTTGTTCTTGATTTGTATTATGTTAGTAATATGACTCCATGGCTGGACTTACAGTTAATTATTAAAACAATACCTGTAATGCTCTTGGCTAAAGGTGGAAAATAAAGAAAACTAATGAGGTGAAAATGAAAGTTGGTATTTTAGGACTCGGTTATTGGGGTCCAAATTTAGTTAGGAATTTTCTTAGTAATAAGCAGATTACTAAAGTCTATGGTTGCGATGCTAATTCAAAAAGAACTGATTTAATCAGCCAGAAATTTCCGGGTGTTGAAACTTTTAACAATTACGACTCTTTATTAAAGTCTGATGTCGATATTATTGCTATAGCAACTCCGGTCGATACTCACTTTAAATTCGCAAAAGAAGCTCTTGAATCAGGAAGACATATTTGGGTAGAAAAACCATTTACTTCAACATCAGAGCAGGCTAAAGAATTGCTCGAAATTGCAGAAGTAAAAAATCTTAAAATATTTGTGGATCATACATTTATTTATACCGGTGCAGTCCAAAAAATTAGAGAATTAATTGATCATGGAGAATTAGGAAAAATTAGATATTTTGATTCTGTTAGAATTAACTTGGGTCTTTTTCAGCATGACGTAAATGTTATTTGGGATCTTGCCCCTCATGATTTGTCAATTATGTTTTATACTATGCCCGGCTTAACTCCAAAAGCTGTGGCAGCTAATGGTATTGCAAATTATTACCAGCATGAAAATGTCGCCCACTTATCAGTTTACTTTGAAGAAAATTGCTTTGCCCATTTTCATGTAAATTGGACATCACCTGTTAAGATTAGAAGAATGCTTCTTGGTGGTGATAAAAAAATGTGTGTTTTTGATGATATGGAAAATTTTGAAAAAATAAAAATATACGATAGTGGTGTTGAAATGAATTCTAAAGAAAAAATTCATGAGGCTTTGGTTCAATATCGTATTGGAGATATGTATTCCCCTAAAGTAAACAGTACTGAAGCTCTTTCACTCGGTGTTTCTGAATTTTTAACCGCAATAAATGAGAATAGAAATCCTTTAACTTCTGGATATGATGGACTCAATGTTGTTCGAATTCTTGAAGCAAGTGATTTATCAATTAAAAAACATGGTCAATTAATAGAATTGAAATAGGAAAATTTATGGAAAAGAAGAATATAAATAATGTCAAAATGGGTAAAGATGTAAAAATATTTGATTTTGTTAATTTATATGGCTGTGAAATAGGGGATGGAACAAAAGTTGGAACTTTTGTAGAAATTCAAAAGGGTGCAACCATAGGGAAGAATTGTAAAATATCTTCTCATTCATTCATTTGTGAAGGCGTGCATATTGACGATAACTGTTTTATTGGTCATAATGTTACTTTCATCAATGATAAATTTCCTAGAGCTACTAATCCTGATGGTTCTATGCAGACAGAAGCCGATTGGAAATTAGAAGAGACCTTTATTAAAAAGGGTGTAAGCGTAGGCTCCTCTTCTACGATTTTATGTGGTATTACTATTGGTGAAAATTCAATCATTGGTGCTGGAGCTGTTGTGACCAAAGATGTTCCACCCAATTCTATTGTTGCAGGTGTCCCCGCTAAAATAATTAAAAAACTATAAATATCTTAAGCCGAGTCTGACTCGGCTTTTTTGTATCATTAATATTAATTATTATTTCTATTTTCTTTATATTCTACTTAAAAGTTAAAACAAAAAAGAAAGCTAATTTCATGAAAAATCCCAAACAAATTTCATCCAACAATAAATTCCAAATTCCAAACCTGTCCGTCCTTTTTCGGACGGAATTACAATTATTCCTTCTACTCCTAACTTCTTACATCTTACTTCTAACTTCTAACTTATCTGCCCAAGGCATCCCCGAACCCATGCAAAAAGACATCTACCAATTCCTAAGCCGACTATCCCAAAAAGGAATAATAGAACTAAAAGACGAAATCCGCCCGCTATCTCGTCAATATATCTATAATAAATTATTAGAAGTAAATGAAAAAATTCTTGTCCGCCGTGGCGGGACAAATGAAAAATTAAAAATTGACCCAAAGTTGAATTTAACCGAAATAGAAAAACAAGAACTAAAATTCTACCTACAAGATTACAATATAGAAAGCAGTACTGAGTACCCAGTATTAAGTAATGAGCAAGAAAATGTCATTTCGAATCCGGCTTTAGCCGGTGAGAAATCTAAAGACTCACTTCTAACGTCTTACGTCTCACATCTTACGTCTCAACCTGAAATCTTCACTCTTAACTGGTCACGCAACTACTTCCGCCTCTTCACCTACTCAAGCGATATATTCCGCATTAACATCGATCCAATATTCGGAATTAAAATTGGAAGCCGTGACGGCAGCTCATACAAACATTACTACGGCGGAGCAAGATTCTACGGCTACTTAGGGAGTAACCTGGCACTCAGCTTTGATTTTAGAGATAACACTGAAAGCGGTGACAAACTAGATAGAACAAAAACCTTTACTCCAGAAACCGGAATTATACGATCACTTGGCAAACCAAACAGCTTTCAATACTCTGAAATCAGAACCTCTATTTCATATAACTGGAAGTGGGGAAGTATTACTGCTGCAAAAGATTTTCTAAATTGGGGATACGGTAAAAGCGGTTTAATAGTCAACTCTTCTAAAGCCCCTTCTTTTCCTTTCATCAGACTCGATCTGCAACCTGCCGATTGGGTTAGCTTTAATTATACCCACGCATGGTTAAGCTCAAATGTTGTCGATAGTAGCGAAGTTTATGCTTCCCTAAGAAATGGTGTTAATCGAATCTCATTCAGAGAAAAATACCTTGCATCACATACAATTACTCTTTATCCAATTCAAGGATTATCTGTTTCACTCGGTGAATCTGTAGTTTATTCCGATAAATTGGAAATGGCATATCTTTTCCCACTAATGTTTTTCCGTGCAGCCGATCATTACCTTAGTAAAAATAATAATAATGCCGGTGCTAATTCGCAATTCTTCTTTGGAATCAGTTCAAGAAACCAAATTTCTAACACACATTTGTACGGTTCAATACTTATTGATGAAATAGCCCTTGCGGATATGTTTAATCCGGAAAGAGAAAGAAACCAGACAGCCTTTACTCTCGGGGCATCTGTTGTTGATCTTCCAATAGATAATCTCAATCTAACTCTTGAATACACTAAAATTTATCCCTTTGTATATAGACATTATATCCCGACGCAGACATACGAAAGTGACAACTACACTCTCGGTCACTGGATGGGGCATAACGCAGATTTACTGTACGGCTCATTAGAATACAGAATTTTCAGAGGATTAAAAACAGAACTCTGGGCAAGATACATAAGAAAAGGGGGAGACGGGGTAGTGGATGATCAATACACAAGACCTTCAAAACCTTTCCTCTTCGGTTTAAGAAACAATTACACCGATTTCGGCTTTGAAGTAAGTTACCAGTTCTTAAACGACTTATACTTCAAACTAATTTACCAAAACAACACAACCTCAACGGAACAAAACGACGGTACATTCATAGACAAAAAAATGAACGAATTCTACTTCTCCCTGAACTACGGCTTCTAATAGAAATGTGTCATGCCGGTTTGTTCAAAGAACAATACCGGCATCTCATATAAAGTTAAACTCTCATTCAAAAGATATAATTGACATCGTCACATCGAGTGAATTCCGGCTTGACGGAATGAATTGAGATGCAAACAAGCCAAAATTCCCGCAATCTCAAATTCCTTTGACCAAGCCCAGATTGCGGGAATTTCCATAAACCAACACTACTTGTCATTTTTACCAACCTATGGTTGGCTACGTCTCTACTTCTTGCAATTTTAATTGTTTGTTAAGTTTCTTACAAGCGTAAATTCTCCCATGTCATCCCCGAAAGCTGTTATCGGGAATCCATAAAAACGTCTTCATTCCGGCATACCATGCTAGGTAAAATGGGCGCAAATTTGCGCCCCCTACAAATCCAGCTTTTTTTTTGCCTTTTAACTTTTCCCTTTTGCAAACATGTCATTTTAAACCAAAATCTTGTCAGTTCGAGTAGCGAACTTGTGAGCGTATCGAGAACCAGTAATTTTGCTCCTACCTGTCTTACATCTAACCATCTTGATTCTTAATTCTGATTTAAAAAAAAGTCCTCCCATTTCCAAGGGGAGGATTTAGGTGGGGTTAAAAAACACGCCTATAAAAAAACTATAAAAATTCCCGCAATCTCAAATTCCTTTGACCAAACCCAAATTGCGGGAATTTCCATTAACCAACACTTTCAAGTGTTGCACACAGATTGTAGAGACGTAGCATGCTACGTCTCTACTTTTAGTTACTAACGCTAACCGGTATTCCAAGACTTTGTCGCCAAGAGAGGCATCTCAAACATTATATCATTCACGAAAAGGGGCGCAAATTTGCGCCCCCTACAAACCCAGCTTTTTTCTGCTTTTTCACTTTTGCCATTTGCAACGTATTCATTCAGACAATCTAATTTTCCACTTTCCCAAAATTCCAACATTCATAATATCCTGCTAATCCCTTCACAGACTAATAGTCTGTGCTACAACTTCAATTTCTGAGGTGGGACCACTGATTTTCCAAAACCCGTCAGTTCGAGTAGCGAACTTGTGAGCGTATCGAGAACCAAAATTCACAAAATTCCCGCAATCTTAAAATCCATTGACCAAGCCCAGATTGCGGGAATTTCAATTCTCCACTGTCCGCGGAACGCTGAAACTGACCGCTGCCAAATCAATCCAATGCCAAATGCCCCAACGACAAATTTCACTTTTGCCTTTTGCAATCTGATGTCTAGTTTCTAGGTCGCAACAAAAAGGGGCGCAAATTTGCGCCCCCTACAAGCAAAATTCCCGCAATCTCAAACATAATTTGTCATACCGGTTTCCGTTTTCTGGAATACCGGTATCTCAAGCACATTCAAATTGCGGGAATTTCCCAAAATGACAAATGACCAATGACAAACACTCATTCTCACTTCTTCCTTTTTCAGTCTAACCTCTAACAGTCTACTAAATACTAACTACTCAATACTAATTACTCAGCTTGTCAACCTATGGTTGGTATTCAGTACTATGTTGTTAACATCACCAAAACCCCGCCGTATCTAGGCATGTAAAAAATCTCCTCATAAATTGTAGCACCATCGCGTCTGTTTCTATCATTCCTAAACCAAGCATCAATATCAATCTCACGTTTACCCTCATAACGTGTTCTGTTTCTGAAATAATCCTTACTATAACTCAACTCATTCAGCTTGCTGTTTAAACTCCAAAAAGGGAAGTCGGAACTGAATGCTTTCCACCTTATCTTTTCATTATGCACGTATATAAATCCCACCGGTTTATCCCCAATATGAGCATATCTTATGCACGCAGACATTATAGAAGTATTAAAAACTTCTGCTGTATCTTTGATTAATTCAAAACTTAAATCCCTGTTATTAGTAAAATCCAAAAACCATTCCCGCTTCATCATTAATTCCGCTGCAAATTGATTAGGGAGCGCCTCCTTAAAAATTTTATTTTCTCTTAAATCGCTCTCTTTACAGACTGAATATGTTGAAATAGTCTCTTTAAATATTCTATGCCCCAATTCATGCACAGTTACAAAATTACGCTGCCCTTTTTCTAATCCTTCTTTTATGGAAATAATAAAATGATCACCACTCTTTATTATTCTGCCAGCTTCTCCGGTTAATTCAGTCTCTTTTATTATACATTTTTCCATTAATGCAATTCCCGCTATATCCAATTCGGTAGGGGAATCAATCATATACTTATTTAATAATAGATTTGCTTGAACAATTGCCCTTATTTCTAAATCACTTTTTTCTCTTTTCTTCATTATCCGTCTCATTCTTGAATACTTCAAATAACTTTCCAATCCTATGGTCTGCAATCAATTCATTGAAATCAATCTCCTTACTGGTATCTAATCTGTTGTGAGCTAATTGCAACGATTCTTCAATTTCACCCCCGTCAATATGTAATTTTGATATATTTTCATTTAACCAGCTCCAAAACTTTTCATGTAGTTCCTTCTTTTTTGAAATTTCTAATTTGATTTTCTCCTTTTCTAATAATCTTCCTAAGTTGGCTCTAACTTCTTGAGAATTATGACCACTCTCTTGTATTATTTCGTCATAATCTTCAGATTTAAATCCTAAAATATCCCAGATATCTAAAATCATGGTTTTTTTTTTCATATCTAATTGTAGCTCCTAAATTTTTTACCCGCTGTTTTTAATCTGTTTAATGCCTTTTCCACCTCTTTTACATCAATATTCCATTTTTCAGCTATTTCTTTGTTACTATATCCTTCGCATCTCTCTTCAAAAACAATTAAAGCGGTTGTATCTTTATCCATTGTTTCGTAAATGTAATTTTTCATTTCCTCCTTTTCTAAATTTATCATTTGAGTTGGATCAACAACTAAATCTTCTCTAAAATTTTCTATTTCCTCATCATCAGCATCTTCTCTCAATACATTGTTTATCGGTACTTCATGTTTCCTCCATTTCTTCTTTAAATCATCTAATATCTCGTTTTTGATTACAAAAATAAATGATTGCTCAAAATCATAATTCTTTGAAATTTTTCTTTGCATCCCTAATATTAATTTAGCTGCATTACTAATTGCATCCTTTACATCAATCGTTTTAATATCCCTATTCTTCATGAATGAACTTACTATACCTTCAATCTTTTTAAATCTCTTTTCATCATTATAGATTATTGTAAATTCTTCTATTCTTTCTTCTTTCGAGAAAATTTGTTCATCCTGTTCCAATTAATATCTCCAATACTTATTCAATATTACTATTTAAACGATAGAAATACACAATTTTGCTATTTACTTTAAAATAAATTGAAAAAATAAAAATATCCCCAAAATTCGTTTAAACTGAAGAAATAATTATGTCACTATTAATCAAAATGGATGAGAAAATGAAAAATAATTTGAATAATGAGTTTATAATAGTTAAGAACAGTATTATTGATATATCAATAAATCAGTTAATATCTTATCTATCCTTCTCTAACATCTTATTTCTTACATCTTACGTCTCACATCTGACTTCTAACATCTTACCTCTTACATACAACATTTCTAATTCCAAATTCTTAATTCATAATTCTTAATTATTAATTGAAAAATGTTTCCCCAACGATTAAATATCGCTTTTAACAGTCCTTATAACAAATTGCTTAGCCAATCACATGAACCTATGGATAATAATAAAGTAAATCTGAATCTATACTTAATCTATAGTGAAGATATACTGAATCCATACTTAATAAATATTCATAAATCCATTACCCCAAACCGCGCACCCCCACAACCACTTCATTATCTTTATAAACTTGATAAACTTTACAAACTTGATAAACTAATTTAAGAGGAAAAAAATGGCAGAGCTAAAAGGAAACGTAATGGGTATTTTCAAAGGGAAGATCGGTAAAATATCGGGCAGAGTAAAAAACGGAAAAAATTACTTTGTCTCTTTACCGGCTGAATTTAATCCTTCTATGACCCCCGAAGCAGTTGCAAGAAGAGAAAAATTTAAAGTGACTGCAAAACTAGCAAAAGCAATTCAGAAAGATGAAATACTTAAATCAATCTGGATTAACGAAGAAAATATTAATTCTTCTGTATATACCCATGTATTAAAGTTGAATTATAATTTTCTTATTAATAATTCTCCATCTATTGATAATTTAATTACCCCGGATAACGGATTTAATCCAAATGTAACAGCTCTAAGTTATGCTGATGGCACTATTTCAGTTTCAGTTGGAGCACTAGAAAATATTTTGGAAATAAATCCGGAAACAGAACAATTCATTCAAGTGCATGGAATTATATTCGCTGATGAACCAGTTAGTACATCCGCAAATGAACTATTCATGTATGAGAACTTTGTATCTGAAAAATTGCCGATTGATCTTCAAAATCCTACCGAATTTTCTATTAACCTTGGATATAAAAAGAAAAGATCAATTGCAAAATATGGATCGTTAAAAATACTGTTAGCAGTAATCACAACAAATAACGAACAACAGTATGTCCAATATTCCCATACCCACTTTGCAGATAACCTCTAAATACCTATAAAAAAAGTCCTCCCCTTAAAAGGGGAGGATTTAGGTGGGGTTAACCAAAAACGCTGTTATGAAAAGTATGTCATGCCGGTTCACGCCTTTTGAGATACCGGCCTGCCTTGTCGGCAATACTGGAACTCAAATACATTTTTCGTAGAGACGTAGTGTGTTTACCAACCATTGGTTGGCTACGTCTCTACTATTAAGAATAAACACAATCCTGTATGCAAAGACTTTGTCTCCAAGACAGGCATCTCATACAATACATCATTCACGAGATGGGGCGCAAATTTGCGCCCCCTACAAATACAATTCTCAATTCAACTAGTGTCAGTTTGAGTTTACCTACGCAGTAGGCTTGCCAAAGTATTTTGGTAGCGAACCTGTGAGCGTATCGAGAACCAAAATATTGGTGACATCGTAGAGACGTCGTCACATCGAGTTTACCTACGGATGTAGGCCCGCCTACGGCAGTAGGTGAATTCCAGCTTGACGGAATGAATCGAGATGTGTCACGTTATTAGTTTTCGTTTCACGTCCTACCTCGCATTATTCAGCAAGGCGGGGGCAGCGAATCGAGATGCCAAAACCAAAATTCCCGCAATCTCAAAGTTCATTCAAAACCCAGATTGCGGGAATTCCCATTAACCAACACTTTCAAGTGTTGGTCCCAGATAGTAAAGACGTAGCATGCTACGTCTCTACTTTAAAGTACTAACGCAAACCGGCGTGGCAAGTCCCGTCAGTTCGAGCTTGCCAAATTACTTTGGTAGCGAACCTGTGAGCGTATCGAGAACCAAACCCATCGTCACATCGCGCTTGTCTCCGCTTGGAGATGACGAACTCCCGTTGCTTTAAGCCTTGCAGTGAGGAATCGAGATGCCAAAACGAAAATTCCCGCAATCTCAAAATTCATTCAAAAACCAGATTGCGGGAATTTCCATGCCTTCCAACAATAAAACAATCCAACAATAAATCAATCCAACAATTAGACAATATAGCAATGAAACAATCCCTCAATCACTCAACCAATCAATCCACCCCAAAAATGCCCAATGACAGAATCTCACATCCCACCTGACCAATCAATCAACAAATCAACGCATCAACAAACCTATCCGCCGTTATTTTGGCGAATCAACAAATAAACTGATTCTTGTAGTTCAACAATCCTTTTCCACCATTCCACCACCTGTCCGCCGTAATTATGGCGGATTCCAATATTCCAACGCGCTCACTGCTCACTGATTACTGATCACCGAACGCTGAAAGCTGATAACTGACCGCTCCTCAATCAACAACTTCCTACTATCTACTAACTACTAAATTCTACATTCGATACCTGTCCGCCGTTTTTGTGGCGGATTCGATCTTCAACATTTCCACCATTCCAATATTCCAACATTATTTTAACGATTCGAGAACCAGAACTTCCTACTGACTACTTTCTACTAGCTACTAAATTCTAAACTCGTTCTTCCACCATTCACATCCCTAAACCTCTCAACGTCTCAACGTCTCAACCTCTCAACATATTGATCTTTCCACACACTCTGTTTCTGCAATTTTTGTATATTAAAACATGAAAACAGATGAATTAATAAAATATTGGATAGATGCATCAGAAGTTGATTTTGTTGCTATGAATAATTTGTTTAATTCTAAAGACTATGTCTGGGCTCTCTTTTTGGGGCATTTGGTTATAGAAAAGCTAATCAAAGCATTAGCTGCAAAGAATAAGATTAAAACAATTCCTAAATTACATGATCTTAATAAACTTGCAAGACTCGTTTCTCTTCAATTAAATGATGATCAAAAGAATCTTTTTGATATTATAACCTCATTTAATATTGAAGCTCGATATCCTGATTATAAAAAAGAATTCTATAAAAAATGTGATTTAAGTTTTACATCAAAATATATTGATGAAATTAAAGGAATTAGAAATTGGCTGCTAGAACATATAAACAAGTAGAGGATATAGTAAAAAAATATTATCTGCTTTTGAAATCTGAAGGTTATCCAATTGAAAAAATTATTCTGTTTGGATCGTACGCAAAAAATAAACAGAATATAGATAGTGATATAGATTTAGCAGTTGTATTAAAAGAATATCTAGGCGATAAGTTTGAAACACGCTTGAAATTAATGAAGTGTGCAAGAGATTTTGATGCCGTAATTGAACCACATCCTTTTTTATTATCGGAATTAAACGAAGCCGATCCTTTCCTAAATGAAATATTAGAGTCAGGAAAAAATATTATATAACTTTACTATCTTATTCCTAAGTTCTAGTCATTTCAAGCAGCCTGAGACAAGAAATCCAACCTCCAAAACTAATTTCTTGTCATTTAGAGTACCTTACGACGAGAAATCTTAACCTCATCTCTAGGTTTATGTCATTTCGAGGAGCCTGCGACGAGAAATCTAAACTCATCTATTACTATTCAAAACCCGTCAGTTCCAGCTTGCCAAATTACTTTGGTAGCGAACCTGTGAGTGTATCGAGAACCAACAATTTTGCTCCTACCTGTCTTATATCTAACCGTCTTGATTCTATATATCTGATTTAAAAAAAGTCCTCCCATTTTCAAGGGGAGGATTTAGGTGGGGTTAAAAAACACGCCTATAAAAAAACTATAAAAATTCCCACAATCTAAAGTTCATTCAAAAACCAGATTGCAGGAATTTCCATGCCTTCCAACAATTAGACAATTCAACAATAAAACAATGAAACAATCACTCAACCACTCAGTCAATCATTCCACCCCCAACTTCTAACTTCTTACATCTTACCTCTTACTTCCAACCTCTTACTCCTAACTTTAATTCCATTTGAATCTTACTCAAACAATAGATATTTTTGTTCCTTTAAGATAAAAGGTTGATATGCTTTTAGAAACTCCCGACATTCGCACAAACGATATACTAATCTTTTCAGAAAACGTTTTTGATTTTTATCGAAATTTCAAAATTGTATTCAAAAGGGAAGCAAGCAAAAAACCTCACAGCATTTCTTATTTTGATGTGTGCGAAATTATCAGCGACCCTAATCCTAAAAATATTATTGTGTACCGACTCTTAACCAACGTCAACGATCTCGATGCTTATTCTACTAAATACGGCTACTTCCTCAGAATTAATGGGCATCTCGAGTTGATCTATTTCGATCCAGTCTTTGCTATTCATGATCTAAAACATCTCCGCTTCGATTTTAATCCCGATTCCTTCAGATTCAAAATTCAGCAGATAGGTCTTTCCAATTATCCAGGTTTGCCTAAACAGATTGGTTTTGAAGAGGTGTACGGATTCGACCTTAATTCAGTTGAAGCTGAACATCAGAATGATAAAGTTTATGCGGATGCAATATTCGCATTTGCCCCCGGTTATGATGACGATGAAGAAGAATATCCTCAAATAGAAAAATCTGTGATTAATAATGGAATGAAGTTCAAAATAGCTGAAGAAGTTGAAGAAGAACATGAAAGAATTACAAAACTTGAACTTACCGACGAGAAAAAATCTCTAGAATCTAAAGAGGAAAGAATCAGCTATCTGAAAAATATTCTTGGCATTGATACCGGGAATGATATTAAATATAACGAAGACCAGAATAAGTATGAAACAGTTAACAGCAGTAAACAGAAATTGACTGAATACCTAAATAACCAAAAAACATATGATGGAATGAATAAATCCAGCACACTGATTGATCTCTTCAAAGATCCCTCAAAGGTTGATGGTATAAAAGGAAGAAAAGCATCACACATCCTCCGCTTCGAAAAATAATCTTTCACAATTCTCAATTCAACTCGTGTCAGTTCGAGTAGCGAACCTGTGAGCGTATCGAGAACCAAACCCATCGTCACATCGAGTGAACCACCGAAGGTGGTGAATCGAGAAGCCAACAACCCCAATTAAACAGTA
>PAAX01000022.1 GCA_002698995.1 Ignavibacteriota bacterium
CAATAAGAATAAAATAGAAAAGATGTTTGTATTACTTGAATCCAGAGGAAGAGATGCCTCTGGATTTGCTTACATAAATAATCAGAACAAATTAGTGGTAAGTAAAGCTGCTGTTAAATCATCCGATTTTGTTAAAGAAGCCGATTGGAAATCATTGAGCTTACCTAAAATAATGATCCTTCACACCAGAGCTAAAACCCAAGGTGAACCAACTAATAATATGAATAATCATCCATTATTTACAAAAGATGGTTTATGTATTGTTCATAACGGAATGATTTTTAACGATAAGGAAATCTTTGGCAAGAAAGAAAAAAGAGATGCAGAAGTAGATTCTGAAGCAATACTTGCCGTATTAGCTGCTAAGGGGAAGAAAACAAATGAATCAGTCGAAGACAAAATTAAACATGTCTTTGATAGACTTGAAGGAGGATTTGCAGTTGCCAGCATAAATATTTCTGAACCTTCAGAATTAGTCCTTTTCAGAAAAGATAACCCGATTGAACTTTATTATGACTCATCTGAAGATATTCTTTACTTCTGTTCAGAAAGAAGAATAATGCAAGAAGCTCTCGGAATAAGTAAAGCCTCGAAGAGAGGGTTTAATTTGGGTGAGAATAGTTATCATCATTATGAGCTTGAGAACAATCATGCACTGATAATTAATACAGACGGAGTTGAGACCTACAAGAAATACTTCCCTAAAAGAGAATCATGGCATTACAGAAATAATTATTCGTTAGATGATTATGATTTTGTTGAGTGTCCTTATTGTTATTCTGTAACAGAATATGATGAAGGTAAATTATTCAATAGATGTTCTTACTGCGGACAAGTTCTGAACGAGGAGGACATTTATGTATAGTCCTAAGATAAACGAAGAGCTTGTAAAAGCTCTTTATTTAGAAAAACAAAAAGTAGGCAAACCAATGACCAAACTAGTAAACGAAGCAATTATGGAATATTTAGAAAAAAGGAGAAGAAACGATGATCAACAAAGACAAAATAATATCGGCAGTGATTAAGATATCCAACTGCATAATTAAAACGTTGAAGAAAGAATTTACGGAGAAAAGAAAAGATGAAAGAGGTGGTGAAAGTAATTCTGGTGATGGTAGGCCGGTTCGTTATTGAAGTGGCTGATTATGTAATTAAATCAAAGGGGAAGAAATGAAAACATTCCTAGATGAATTATTAGAAGAAGTAGAACTAAAGGAAGATCAGCAGAAGGAAGTTTATGTTGATCTTCTTCTGATACAGATTAAGAATCTGCAAGATGAAATAACAAATATCTTCGAAAATGCCGACAAAGAAATAGAAATCATAAAGAATTGGGCATTAAGTAAGAATACAGTTCTTCAAGAGAGAATAAATCTAATTGAGAAACAGTTAGAGCAGTTTATAAGAGAAAGCAATAAGAAAACAATCGATCTTCCGAATGGAGTACTTAAGGTTAGAAAATCACCGGATAAAGCTGAAGTTGTTGATTTGGATCTGTTCTTACAAAAAGCGACAAGTGATTTAATCACTGTTGTTCCCGAACAGATAAAACCAAATCTAAAAAACATAAAGAACTTCATAAAGATGACAACCAAAGTACCCGATGGAGTTCGTGTTATAGAAGGAAAAGAAGAATTTAGTTACAGTATAAAAACGGAGGAAACAAATGCCGGAGAGAAAGAAGCTGGAATTAGAACTGAACAAACCGATGAGCTTAGAGCTGTTGTATGATGAGCCTAAAGTTGGCCAGTCGCAGTATGGAGAATATTACCTCTATGCAGTAAGAAACGGCGGGCCGGATGAATTATCATTCTTTGCAACTGAGGATGTTCATGAGAAGTTAAGTAAGATGAATAAGGGTGATAGATTTACGATTACTAAAATAGCTGAGCAGAAAGGGTCTAAAATAATTACTAGGTATGAAGTCACCCCTACCCAACAAAAGCCCGTAGAGAGGCTCCCAGAAGCTTTAAATGACAATTATTATGAGCTTATGCTGAACTCATGCAGAGATGCAATCAAGATACAACAAGAGCTTGGCGGGCTTATGGATGCTAAGTCAATAGCGGTTACATTGTTTATTGCGAGGAGTAAAACTAATGGATACAGCTAGATTAAGATTAATTAATAAAACTCTCCGTGATCTTTTAGTTCACAGAAAAGTATTTGTTGTTGATGAAGATAGAGTAAAAGAAAAGGTTGTAAAATCTGTTGAATATGACAGTGACGGAATAACATATTTTCTGTCGGACTTTGTTGGAGAGTTTCCAGATATGTCAGTTGATAAGATATTTATGACATACTTAGAAGCTGTTTGTGCGTTAGATCAGCAGATTAAAAGCCTCGATTAATTGGGGCTTTTTATTTATTTGAAAAACCTAAATAGACCTTTTCAAAATTCAGAAAAAAAATTTTTGAAATCCGAATTCTGTTGGAAATAGTACTATCCTTTTCTTTTGAGACTAACTTTCGAAAGGGGGGGTGCCTACTAAGACCTTGTCAAATTAGGATTCTGAGTGAATAAGTAGGATCAACCCGGGGTGGGGTAGGGAGCCTCATTCCCGTGATGGCGAAACCGAATGTTGACCCCCGGGGGGGGGTAAACAAAAGCTTTCTTTCCGATTTCAAGTATATCATCTCGTTCACTCGATGGAATTCGCTAACATTAATCAAGTTAAATAAACCCGCTAGATTAAGACGTATCTAAAAATTAATTCTATATCTTAAAACCTCTTTTTCTCATTGACTAAAGTTACGACTTGATTCTCTATTTGAAACTGCTAGTAAATTAAGTTGTTTTCAATAGCGGTTATTGGCATTGGTTTGTTATACACAAGCTCAAGAGTTGAATTTCTTCTTCGCACTTGCCCCATATTTATTTCCAGTCTGCTTACTAATTAAATAATAGTCTTCCAACATTTTTAGCATTATATCAACATCCTCATCATTTTCTAATATTATCTTATCATTTTTTACTTTGAATAAAACATTAAACTCATTTGCGATTTCTTGCATTTTAGATAACCGCTCCTCATTAATATTTCTATATCCGTTATAAGAAACAATTTTAGATATTTTTTTTAATAGCCTTTTGTCATAATGTATCCTATTTTCAAGATACTTCAGTCCTTCAACAATACCATCTTCCTTCAAATGTGAGACAAAGTTTTCTGAGGTTCCTAGAAATTCGTCATCCAATTGCATAACCGTTTCAAAGTTGGATTTATGGAATATGTAATACTTTTCCTTTGCAAATATGCAATCAAGTCTTTTATCAATGTTTATCGATTCCCCATTGTATATCGTAAGTTTATTATCCGTTGTACTAAAGCGAGCCCAAAAATTTGCGTTGGAGGATTCTTCAATTGCCACTTTGCTTTTCCCAAATTTTTTAAAAGCTAAAAAATAATTATCCGCACTATACTGAACCTTGATGCAATAGGCCCAAATAGATTCAATTAACTCTGAAAAATTATTTACTTTGGGAATATTCGTCCCACGTTTAATTTGATTTTCTGCTATGTCATTAAAGGCTAACGATCTATTGGAGATTGAATATGAATATATTTTTTCAATATCATCATCTATTACTTCATAGGAATGTATCTCCAAATCTTTTTTTATTAAGAGATATTCTAATTGTTTCTTAACAGAATTGAACAACTCAGTTCGAACATCTGGATCAATATTTATTTGCCATAATTTAAAAACATGCTTATTTAGCATCTTTTCATTTTTTTTCACACCTTCTTTTACGTGTCTAGTAATTAAGAATAATCGTGTTCCAGAATCACCATAGTCAATAGTAAGATTTAATAACTCAAGTAGTTCTTCTTTTTCATTTTTCATATTGTACTCCAAAATAAAGTTTAGGACCAATTGAATGAATTATATGTTTTTCATTGTCTTCAAGAAATTTATCTTTTGTTATCAACATACCTCGTTTTTCAATTTGTTCTGAATTATCATCATAGTATTCAAACTCGTAAATAGAGTATCGAATATTTAGTAATGGGTTTATGAGGAGTAATGATGAACCAACATATATTTTGTAAACGACGAATAGTAAAAAAGTAATAGAAATAAATGAATACCAATCAGAATAATCTTGGAAAAGAAAAGGTATTATATAAGTGCCAATATAACTTATTGCTTCTGCATTTCTATTCTTAACATCTTTTATTGTTACAAGAAATCCATTTGTAGATGTTTCAGTTGTTAGATTTTTAATTGAGAAATATATTCCAATGATACCCATCATAGAAATCATTAAGAGTATAATTGATAAACCATAATTTTGAATAAGATTAATAATACCATCGACATTAAAACCACCCCAATTAAAATATTGCCAATTCTGAGTTGTTTGTCTAAGAATTATTAAAAAGAAAAGAGGGATATATGATGTAGAAAAAAGTGAAAATTCTACATTACGATGTAGTTTACGCTTTTTGATATTTTTATTTTTTTCCATATTCTCTCGTGTGTATAACGTTGCGCTAAGCCGCCGCCCAGAACAACAATGCTTAACTAACAACGAATATTTATAATTTGTAGCCGCCTGTAAATTCAACCGCACTGGCGGCGACCCTACTTAACATTTGCAAACTACATAGAACAAAATGCCGAACGAAAAAACATAAACTTATAAATTGCACTTAACTCAAACCGCTTCGGCGGTCGGTCTTGAACGGCGAGTTATGTGTTGTTCATAATATTGTTTTCCTCAACAAATTGAAGAAGCCGTTTATAACTTATATACTCCGCAATCGATCTACATATGGATGGTATGTACGAGCCAGGCAAATCTGGATGATAAATAGGTAAAAAACCATTTTGTTGTTCATATAGAAACGGAGCTGTGTCATTATTGAAATCTTCTGCAGTTATTAATGCCCACTTCATACCGAATTCTATTTTTTCTTCTTTTAAAATATTAACACCTTTCGTTTCAAGCCGCCCTTCTTTCCAAGATATATTTGAATTTGATTCATTCCCTTTATAAATGCCATAATGATATGATGATGTAAAAATTCCATCCATTGAACGATTGCCACCAGGGAAGACTGCATACCAAAAAGAATCACGATTATTCATTGTTATAAAATTGTAAAGGTGATGCTGAGTTACTAATTTTTCAATTACTTCGTCTCTTAATGGAAAGGGATGTTTTATATCAAATCTAAAATGTGGATCATATGGTGGTGAAAGGTATCCATCAGATGTTATTGCTTCAAGTTCATCTTCAGTCATTTCGGAAAGTTCTTTTTCCCATTCTTGATGGATTTTGGGATAATCATTAGTCCACTTAACATACCGATAGGCTATAAATTGCAGTACCGAGATAGAATCAAAGCTTTGCAATTGGAGATCTGTCACACGAATTAATGGTAATTCAGCCAACTGGCAAATTCTATTCTTCCTAATATCATTAGTTCTTTTTTTGTCATAGAGTTCGTGAAATGGACCATCGAACTCAACAGCAAAGAGAGGGAAATGATTTTTATTTGTAACAATAAAATCAAAGTGAGATTTATCAAATAGGTTTTTAGCTTTATTCGAAAGTATTTTTCTTATTTCATGATCAATCACATCAGCGATTGGTAGCTTAGGAAAAATCATTGCCTCAATACCTTCTAATCCTTTAGACAATTCATTATATGTATAAATTTCACTTGTATTATTTATTTTTTTGACTTTCATTTTCAAAACACATAACGGTGTTGCAAATAACCGGCACCCCAGAACAGCAATGCCGCATTTACAAACTACGCCAAAGTTTATGCAAACAATGCTTATCTTTCATTGCAAGCGTTGTTTGCTACAATTTAGTTTTTAGCACTACTACCGAACAACAATACTTTACTTTTCACAAAACTTAAGAACTGCACCAAACCCGCATGAATAAAGGCGTCCGGTTGATTTGCGGGTTATACGTTTAGAATGGTAAATCATCTTCCCAATTAACAGTAGTACTTATTTTAACTTCTGTTTTGAAGAAATTTTTATCAGTATGTACATCAACTCTTAACATACCAGCAATATCATAAGAATCTTTTTTGGCTTCTTTCTTCCAATTTGAATAAACTATTTTTTTCATCGTAATATCAATTGGCAACCAGTCTTTTGCTGGTAGAACGCTGAAATCTGGTTTTAATATATGTCTATAATTATATGGTTGTATGTCAGAATCAGTTGATTTACACTTTTTATCATCAAAAAAAATAGTCCAATCATTTCCAGTATAAACAAATAATGAATGCAGATTAGTTATAGGTTTATCAGATAGATTATGAAGCTCGATTCTAAAATTTACAATTGCTGTATCCGAATATTCATTTCTATCAATCCATTGTGATCGAATTTTTATCTTAGTATCTATTGGTTCAATTTTCCTTTTCAAAACTTCATTCTTAGCCCATTCCAATCTTTCTATTAATTCATTTTTTAAAGTCGATATTGAATTGTTATAAATTATATGTGGTCTATGTAGTAAATCGAATGGTATGTCAGATGAATTATTTGTTAAAAGTAATATTAGTTTATTCCTTGCGTCGGAATATCCAACTTCATAGAATACATTTGGATTTCTTTCCGTCATATCGGCAATAATTAAATCAGCTAAATCTATTTCTTTATAAATTTTTTCTAGCATATTTCCATCAAATATTTGCTCGTCTAATCTTTCAGCTCGAATATCAACTTCTTTCGCGGCTTCTTGGATGCCCAATTTATAAATGTCATCAAATTTTTTATCGAATGGCATGAGTACGAAAGCATATAATTTCTTATCCATTTTACTCCTAATTAATAAAACGTCTAACTCTATATATTAAGCTATAGCAAAGCGCAGCTTGAAAGTTGTTACATTGGCAATTTCTGCAAAGCTAACAACCAGTGAATTACTTCCTAAGAACTCATAAATCATTTAATTATATATCTTTAGTAAAATTATCATTTATAAATCTATGGAATATTATCTTGCATTTTCTGCAGTATAACATTCTTCACCAATTATCCGTATAAACGAATTCTCTTTTTTCTCAAATAAATAATTATCCAAAAAGGAATGCTTTTGGTTTAGGTTTGTGAGTTTTATATGTCTTTCGGATTTATAAATTGCAAAGACCTTAATAGCTAACATTTGAGGTTCAAAATAATGTTCATGGCTTTTATATGCAACATATATTTTATATAAAATAAATTTATACTATAAAATTCATTGATCACATAATAGTAAGATTTTTATTAATCCCTTGAAGTTACGAAGGTATTCCAATTCCTTCTAATATTAGGGTATAAGAAAAGTACACCCATATCATAACAAAAGGAGGAATTATGACTTTCACTGAAACCCGGAACAGAAAGATTGAGCATTTAATTGAATTATCTGTTATTGATTTTTGCAAACTATTTGGCGCTGCTTATAAAGTTGATGAAGAAATTATTTATGTCTTAGACAATGAGGGAAAGCCCGACTTTTTTCTATTTGCCGAGTATAATGAAAATAATTTTCATATTACTTTGAATAATGTGGTTTATAATAATCTTCTTCTCAGCACAACAATGAAACTTCGTGAGATTTGTGGGGCAGAAAATATTATTAGATTTTTGAGTTATAATAAAATGTCACTGGAATTTCTCGAAGACAAACACCTTCTTGCCAAATATGGCTTTGAGTGGGAGTATAAAAACTACGCACTCCTTAAATCAAAACTATTAATTGAAATCTATAACCAACTACTGAATGTCTCTGAAATTAGATTGAGACTTAATGAGATACTTGAAAATAAAGCGGTTATAGGTGCATGTTAAGTTATTTATCGGGCAGTCATTTAGGCTGCCTTATATTTAATTTTTTTTATTTATCTTGGCATATCAAAAGTGGGACAAATCTCAATAAAATTATTTGATTTTAGATTATTTTCTGAGATTATTTACAGATATCCAGTTATGCGCCCGTATGATATGAGGGGATTATTCTGAATTTATTGTTTTGCGGTACTGCGGGGGTTAGTAGGGTTATTTAGGGTAGGGCATAGTTGTTATGTCCTATATTTATTTATATCCAATTACCTTTGGCTTCAAATCTTCTCTAAATTTATAACTTTTTACCAAGTTGATAATTAATCCGGGTTTTATCAAATCGTTTGGTTTCAAGCGCATTACTAAAAATACATAGCTTTTATGATTATAATAACAGAAATAGGGTTTTTTCATATGAATTAAAGCTGCCATTACAATCCCTTTGGTTACATTTATATCATAATCACGGTTGAGATATCTTGTGGCTTGTTCTAAACTAGGCCCTTTTCTTTTTATCTTGTAAAATTTCTTATTGCTAAACCATTCAATGCATTTTTCAATTTCGGGGATGTGTTCTTCTGTAATTTTTTCCCCATTATCCTTTTCTGATATTCCTTCTGTATTTAATGCTGGTTCAACTTCATATAGTTTTTCGATATCTGTTTTAGTCATTTTTGTTACCTCTAATTTTTAATTTTATGTTTATTTGCTATGCACAACAAAAGAAGCCCCTAATCTCATCACTGCTCATCACTTTCAAATTGATCCTCTCATCACTCCTTGTCACTTGATTTTATTTGATTTTGGACTGTTTTGTAAGCAAGTGACGAAAGTGACGAGATTTAGGCATATTCTTTTATATATTTTATTATTCTATACATATACTTATTTCTATTATTCATTTTATTATTTTCTTTTTTTTCATCAAATAGGGAAATTTTCGTCACTTTCATCACTTTGTTTGTTTTTACTTCATTTTTCCAGTATTTGCAGTGATGAAGCAGTGACAGAGCAGTGATAGGCAGT
Organism: Ignavibacteriota bacterium; assembly: GCA_002698995.1. GTDB lineage: Bacteria > Bacteroidota > Ignavibacteria > Ignavibacteriales > Melioribacteraceae. Next base: position 8,833 of record PAAX01000022.1, read on the forward strand.
GACGAGATCAATTATTCCGTCACTTTTTCATAATAAACTCCAAAATATTGCTTTCCATTTGTTTTTCTTTCTCTAAACTCATAACCTCTCAATCCAGCCCATTTCCTTACATACTTCATAAATTTTCTTATATCGATTATATTGTTTTGCATTGAGTCAAGATTTACTTTCATCTTACCTTTATAAGTAAAGTAAACATCATGATTCAGATACTCGCTGTTTTTCACAAAACTTCCGCTTTCAATAAATTCAATAAAATCCTCGGAAGTCTCTGAAATAAGCTTCTTCATTGTAATTATTTCAGATTGATTTTTTACTAATCCATATTGTAAGTACAACTCAATGCACTCAATCATAAAATGATCAAACCTACCCCACTCTTCTTCACCCCAATCACCAAAAAACTGATGCCCGAACTCATCTTTTGGTCTATGAGATTCGTTGTAATGGTTGGTTAATGCTATTTCAAATAATCTGTCGCTGAAACTTGAACCGGTTCCTTTAATTGTATAGTTCGTACTTATCAAAAACTTCGGGGATTCTTCAAACTTCAGAACAAATGGATGCTTATTCTTATATTCTACTGTCATATCATCTGTTATAACTGAAAATAATCTCTCAAAATCAAAATTCGGTTTCACATCATTAAATTCAATTATATCTGAACTGGGATTTATCTGCTGAAAAGTAAACTTATCCCCGAAAGCAAAATTCTTACTATCTATTCTTACCGATTCTCTAAAATAACTTATAGCCTTCCCTATTAAACTCTTACCAGTTCTGCCTTCCGGTTCCGAATCTATTGCCTCATCCATAAGTACAATTGCTTTTGTAACCGATTTATCTTTATATCTATGAAGTAAATATCCTATTGCCGAACTTATTGCCAATAATTTATCATCGTCTCTGCCGACTGTATTATATAGAAACTGCTCAAATTCTGAACGACTAGTTTTCTTATCTATTTTCTTAAACTCTCTATCCATAATTTGGGTTGACCATATTGTCGATGGTAAATCCTTATATTCCATCAATTCATATCCACCAGATTTTTTAACCTTTACAACAGTATTCTTAAAAAATAGGTATGAACAATCTTTGGGATCACTCATTTTTATTATTTCTTTGGTTGTTACTGTTTCTAAAAATCTTTCTGAAAAATATTTAGAAACTTTATCTAATAAATATTCCTTAACCTTCTTTGAAAATAATGTATTCTCTTTTTCCAGCTCATTCAACACAAAATCTTTGATATCTTGAGGAGTAATAACCTTAGCTACATTCTGATTTATCTGAACAAACTCATAAATCTTTCCAAATAATGTTTTACCGTATCCCTTCTTATTCAAATTTCTTATGAACTCATCTTGGCTAATCTTAACGCTTAATCCATTCTTTGATTTCTTAACTCTCCAATAATCACCACTTCTTGATTTATAGAAGTCAAATGCACCATTTATTTCTTTTTCTAATCTTGAATTATCTAAGGGGGGATCATTTTGTTGATTCCATAACTGAGCTATTGTTATTATTTCTTCATTACTCAGCCCCGAATCAATTATTTTTCCGATTAGATTTAAGATTGTCTCATGGCGTTCTCCGGTTTGAGCTTTTGTTTTTAGTTTATAACTTTTTCTTGATTTTGTTTTTACATTTCCATCCGATTCTGTCGGTTCCGAATCAACAAAGAATACTTCCGGTTTAATTTCAGCTTCTTCTTTTAATTTTATCAGCTTTTGATTCGGATGGATTTTATCATATTCTATATTTTCAATTTCTCTTGGTGCTTTTGCAAGTTCTTTGATCTTATCGATTGATAAATTCATAAACTCATCAAATGTTAATGGAACTGCATAAAGTCCGCTCTTTTTATTTAAGCTGTTTACAACTCTTATTAATCTTGTTTTATCGTAAACACTCGTATCTATTTTAATAGAATTTGTCAACCTTAAGACAATTGATTTGATTTTATCGTGCAAGTCAGAAGCAGAACTAAATCCACCGAAGTTTTCAGACGGTATTCTGAAATGAAATCCCTTTGACCCGCTGAAATTAATTTCATATTCGGTTGGATAAAGATCATATTCCTTTGCAAAATGGTCTGTCAGAACTTTTGCTTCTTTATGAGCAGTTTGTAAATCTGCACTGTCTATATCAATTACTATTTTATCGACAGATAATTCACCGTTATATCCGGCAATTGATGATTTACCGTTAGGTTTTCTATTTTGGTGTATTAATTGAGTTAATTCTTCAGTGTGCAAGAAATGTGAACGATAAAGCTCTTCTTTTTCTGAGGGAATTATTGGTTTGTCTGTTGTACTTATTATGTGTCGGTTAAAGATGTTTCCTACTGCATATTCTACTACATTAAATTTACTACTTTTTGTCTCCGATTTTGTTATTGAATCCATTATTTAATACTCCGGTTGAAGTTGATAGTTGATAATCCTTATTTCTATTGTTATGAATTAAGGATTTAAGATTGCGGATTGCCAAAGAATAGTTCATTGGATTTACCTTGGCATCAGCAGAATAATAATCATCTGCAGCTTTTCTTAAAGCTTCAGAATCTTTGAAATAAAATTCTGTGTATCCGTTTTTCCTTTCAGATTCCAGTAATTTGAAATCTTTTGTCATTAGAAAAGCACACAAGTAAAAATCTCTGTGCTTGTACAAATGCATATTAGAACCTCCATTTAGTTTAAGTTTATAATTAATTATACGCCGTTTTTTATTCTGCTGCAAATTTTTTTATTAAAAAAATAAAATAATTTTGGTGGACATTTTTTGGGCATTTTTGGCGACAAATATTGCGAAAATGAGCTATTTTAGCGGTATGCGAAAAGTCCCTGACTCTCCGCTGGTATTTTTCATAATGTTGATTGTACTATTAAAATGCGGTTTTAAGCTAATAACCGCATTTTTTATTTTCTCTGTATTGTATGTAACGATGTTTATTCTCTCTATTCTACCTATCATTGTCACTCTTTTGTCACTGTATTGTCACTCAATTTTAGGATATTATCAAGGCAATCTAATTGAGAATGAAGTTTTGATGGATCTATTTTAGTGTAACGATCTGTCATTGTTTCTGGTTTATGCCCTAGTAAATATCTTTTGATTTCATAATTAACGCCTCCCATTGTTAGATGAGAGCTAAAAGTATGGCGAAGTTTATGAAGTGTAGCATTCTTTCTTATTCCAGCTTCTTTTGAATAACGTTTAATAGCTGTCAGTAAAGTTCTTTCGCTTAACTTTTTATTTTGAACAGAGGGGAAAACAAAATCGCATTTTTTCTCATAACCCACTAAAATATTTTTGAGAGCTTTACTTATTGGAATATCCCTTTCAGAAGTAATAGTCTTAGCTTTGAATTCTCCATCAGTACGAATTGTAATTAAATTTTTTGTTAGATCAATGTCATCCCATTCCAATGAGCTCAATTCTTCAAAACGCATCCCAGTTAAATAAAGAGCAAGAAGTGGTCTTTTATATATCTCTGGAATATTAATATTGAATAATGCTCTAATTTCATCTTCTGTGAAATAATCTTCTTGTCTCTCGTTAAGGGTTTTATGTCTATTGGGGAGTTGTTTAATATGAGAGAATGGATTACGAGTTAAAAGATCCATATTAACTAACTCCGTAAACATCGCTTTTATTGTCATCAAATAGAAATTGATAGTTTTTGGTGCAGCATTGGTGCTTAGCAATAGATTGTAAAATTGAGTTGCATGTTCAGGCAAGAATTCATCTATGTAGTGGATTTTTTGAGAGATCACGAAATTCTCAAACTGTTTATAGACATTAGTATATTTTTTTATACTTCTTTCTCTTAGCCGCAGTTTGGATTGAATTGCTTCTTCAATTGCCTCAAAGATATCCTTTCTTTTCCTCATTAAATTTAGTCCAACAAGCTTTGATTCATATTTTATTTTCTCTATCATATTTATATAAGCTTGTGCATCAGCCTTTAGTTTAAAATTCTTTCGGATTCTTTTTCCTTCAAAATCCAAAACATCAGCTTGATAAAAGTTATATTTAGTTTTTCTTATAGTTCCCATTAATTTACCCCGTATGTTAAAAGGTTTGCTAAAATTTCTATGTTAATTAATTTTCTATCACCAAATGAGAGTGCCTCGATATTTCCGGTTTGTATTTTTTTGTAAAGGAATTGAGGACTTATACTTAATATTTTAGCACTCTCTTCGATTGAGAAAGTAAGTTTGCCAGGATATAAATCTTTAATATTTGCCACCATTCTGTTAAATAAGTTGTTGTTATTATCTTCATCATGGTAACTTGATTTATATTTATTTGTGAAGTCAATTTTACGATTCATACTTTCGAACGTCGATTTTTATGTTTTTGTGAAGTGTTTATGTTAATTGAAGATTTCTTAAAACCAGAATTACAAGTATCAGATTTCTTTTTTATGTGAATGTATGTTGGAGGGCGTAATTTTTGTAATTATTGTAATTATAATGTAATCTTTGTTGAAAGATTAGGCATCTAAGTCAATACATTTTGGCCATTCTAATAATTCCTGTGCTGGCATTATAGATACTTCAATCTTCTTTTCTTCAGATTGAATATTTTCTTCTTCTTTCTCAATTTTATTGGATAGTAAATATTTTGGAAATTTGCCCGTCCACAAAATTCCACGTTGTTGTTCGCCATAAAACGAAACAGGTCCATCTTTAAAATTTTGGATATCTCCATTTTGAATAAGCTTGGTCTTTAGTGCGTCTTTACTAATGCCGAGTCCTCCCTCAGATTTTAGATATTCATTTATAAGTTTATAGGCACGATCTATCTTTATCACTAATTTTATTTGCTCGTTATGTTTTTTATAATAACCGATCAATTTATTAGGGTCGGAATATTTTTCAAGATTCAGATCGCACAACTCCAAAAGTTTTTGATCAATAAGATTCCATAAGGTTTCTTTGAATTTTTCATCGGCTTTGTTTCCTTTGATAAGAGTATAGTTCCCATTAAAGGCTTCACAAAAATATTTATTGATATCATTTCGAAAATTGTAAAATTCAGGCTGCCTATTAAAACCGTACTCGACAAATAAATCATTTATAAGTCTCCAACAGAGAATAATTATTGCAAAGTTATTTATTAACCGAGGTAGATTATCATTTGATATTTCTAATCCTTTGATTTGTTCAAATAAAAACATTTTCTCCTTGTTGAACATCTCAACCATTTTACTTTTTCCTATTCCCAAAACATGTTTTATTAAAAACGGTGGTATAATTTTTATTTTGTCATTAAGGGATTTAATCATTACTTCAAGCGAATGATTCATTGGACTGGTTATCATCCTAATAACAATACCTCTGGCTATTGTACTAGTTTCATTAAGAATCATATCTTCGCCCGATAAAAACAAAGTCCCTTTTATCACCTTATCATCTTTCAAAGATAAATCAACATTAGCTCTGCTTCGGGAGGATTCATCAGAGTAGTTTTGCAGCAGTGTCATAAAATGTCTGATTGCCTTTTCATCTCCCAGATTTGAAACCTTCAGATCATCTAATGGAAAAATTATATCATTAAGAGAATTTCCTATTATCGAAATTGAAGTATGTGTTGAAGATATATTTGGTAGTTTTTGAAAATTCCCAAACATATTCGCAAGCAATCTTATTATTGTAGTTTTACCACATCCGGAAGGACCAATAAAAGCAACATAAGGTTTTGAAGTTACTTCTTTGCGAAGGAATGGATAGACTATAGGAATTAAGCTAGCAGCAAGACCCATTAATCCGACTCCGTTATAAAATTCATGGAGTATTTTTGCTAATTCAAAAAGTGCTTTTACCGATTGATTATTATCTTCAGCGTAACTAAAATTTGGCTCAACATTATTCCAAGATTTTTGTTCTCGAATGATGTGAGTTGATGGAATGTATTCATCTTGGGTAATGATAGTTTTATTAGAATAATATTTGGTCAATTCTTTATTGTATCCGAAAGAATACATCGGTATTTTATCATAATTATTGTTAAAGAAGAGAATTGCATTACTAATTTCGGTTATATTCTTAATATCAAACTTGGCTTTTAATCCTGAAATATTCTGGATAACATCCATTAGTTTTACTGGTGAAGTAAATGTTGATATAGGGAGCGATGAGAATTTAATTTCCGATTCATCAGAGAATATAATTTTCCCATTTAAGTAAGTTATGTTATTTGCTTCAGTCGTATCTGAATCCATAACCTCCTCAGTAATTGTTACTAAAAAATTTGTCAGTCGGGATGAATTGTTTTTGCTTTTCTTATAGTAGCCGATTTCTTCCCCCCTTTCTAATTTGAAAAATCTATTATCTAATTCTTCAATCTGATTTTCATTTATTGGTTTTTGTGTAATATTGTTAGCATAAGAAAATCTATTTGGAGGATAAGAGTCTAAAGGAAAATCTGTTGCTCTAAAGATTTTAAGTGGTTTGTAATTCATGTGTTCGTTCCCTTGAATGTGAATTTTTGCATTTTCTATTGATTTGTTAAGGTAAGCTTCTGCTCCAGGTTTATTGTTTGAAAGTCTTTCGAGATATTTTCCCGAAGTTGGGTAAATATTAAAAATGAATTTTATATCAGATTCATTAAAATTATTGTTTACCAGATATGTTATTATTTTCTGATCAATTGAACTTCTGTCATCTATTCCAAAATCATTCACCCCTAGAATTCCACTGATGTATAAAGGGTTTTGAATTGTTCTTATTCTTGGATATTTCTCAATTTCATTCCGAAAGTTTTCAAATACATATCGGTTTTCATTAAAGTGAATTATTCGACATTCTTTTCTTGAGTCTTTGTTATTGAATGAAAATGGAATTCTAAATATTCTGTCAATATTATGAGTCGAATCGGCTGCAAGAATTTCTTCTAACTTTTTCATAGTTGATTCTGCTTCTACTGACATCTTGCTTAAATCTAACGGTTCAGCTAGCAACCAATATACATGCAGTCCATTCCCAGAGTTTACAATAATAGAAGGTTCAATTGGGAATCTATATAATGTTGATAAAGCAGATTCTATACTTTCATATAGTGATTCTTTTTTATGTCCATCCTTTCCAACATCAATGTCGATATAAAGAGCACCCAGATAATTACAAGATTCTTTCTTCCCGTTCTCTTTGTTATATCTGCTGGCAATACCGAAATAAATATTATCATTTTCATACTTTTCTAATAAAGAAGGGACCTTGCTTAAATCCGACAATTGCAGAAATTCTTTTTTGATAATTGAGTTTTTATTAAAGGTGCGTATCTCCATAAAGAAATTTTTATCAATACCTGAATAAATCTCTTTATAGAATTTTTCTAGAATTGGTTTGTCTTCATTTTTCATTTTAACTCCCATTTTTGTTCTTGTGCTTTTTGAATAAAGCTTTTGCGATCGATTAGAAATATGCTCCCTGTTTTTTGAGCTTTGATTTGATTTGTTTTTATTAAGAACCAAACCCATTGTCTGGACTTGTTTAGCATTTTAGCTGCTTCCGAAATTGTTATGTATTTCATTTGAACCTCAAATTTGTTTACTACTAATAAGCGAGTACTGATTTGTCCGATCAAATGGATTTTTTCTTCTTTTCGGGGCTTTATAATTGTAATCGATTTTTATAAATGAGAGCTGTCAACTATTTGAGTACAGAAGAAGCGAAATCAAGAGCAATTTTAATTAAATGACCACTTTATGTGGAACTGAGAGTTAAAGAATAAGCCCTGCAGAAGTAATTCGAAGTAAAAAGTCTGATTTAAGGGAAATATGACGCAGATACCGGATTTAGAGGGGGACAAGCGCTTGTATTGAGTATTATTTTCCTAATTACCTTTAATTCTTAGAAGCCATTGCAGATTAATAACTTAAACTACTCTCTAGTCCTAGCAATGAACAATGTAACAGCTATTTTGGAGGGATCAACCATTCCGTTAAGCTCATTATTGATCTTGAGCGCATCCTTGTATGATTGGAGCATTATGCTGTAGTATCTGTCATCTGAGTCTTTAGTCTGTTGGGGCAAGGAATCACTGGTTGAGCTTTCGCCAACGTCTACATTATAGACTGTTACCAGCTTGTTTCCCCGCTGAGATGCAAGTTTAGTAACGACAGCTTTATCCCCGCGCCTCAGGGTCTTTAGCTTCTCGTGAATCTCTTCGTTTGGGAAGTATGAGTATTCGCTTCCATTTACTTTTACGGCATATAGGAAGTAATCGCCGTATTGTGATTTACCCGTTACCGGTTCATCATATAGCAGCTCTAATTCTGTGGGCTTGTTGATCTCAAGCTCTAATTTGGTTCTCTGTGTCATCGGACACCTCCTTGGTTAATTTGTATGTAAATTCTTCTTTACCTTCAGTAATGGTTACTCCTCGAGGGATTCTGCCGGATAGCTTAATGAAGGCTTTTATTTTGATTAGATCGGGTTTAACTTGTTCTGGTATTACTGTTAGTAGTTCTGATGTTGCTGATTCAAGGAAAAGAGAAAGATTAGTTATTTCCGCCCGATCAGGGCTCTTTCTTAATTTAAGGGTTCCGCGCGGGAGTTCAATTGTTTTCTTCCCTTCAGAACGAATAAAGGATTCAAGCTTAAGGGTGAGAAAATCAACTCTCTCTTGAAGCGTAGATGCCTTAGTTAATGCCCAAGATTTAATGATCTCCACTTCTCTATCGGATTGGCTGAAGATGGAGGATATTTCAGTTTGAAGGGCGGATATTTCTTTTAGGGCAAGATCATAATAGGCTAACTGTTCAGACTTTTCCTTGCTCTCAACCTCCTCAAGCAGTTCGTCTAAGAAGTTCTTCATCTCCTCCTCCTTTCTTAGTTACAATAGTTACAGAAATTACGGGTTCTGATAATACATACAGTTCTACAGCTTCATTAAGAAGTTTAGTCATCGGGCGTTTTCTTACTTGTTTTAAGCGGAAAAGGGCACAGACTAAGTCTTCCCTTAGTTTTGGGGTGTACATTATTGCCTCCTTGGTTGGTTTAAAATGAAAAAAGCCCCGCCGAAGCAGAGCTTTTCTAAGATATTAAGAATTTTATATTATTGGTTATTTAAGCAGCATCATCTTGCGGACTTGGGAGGATTTACCAGCTTGGAGTTTGTATATGTACAATCCGCTTGAAAGTTTGTCTCCATCAAAATTTACTGTGTAATTTCCCGATTCTTTCCTTTCGTTTACTAAAGTTGCTACTTCATTTCCAAGTATATCGTAAACTTTTAATGTAACATACTCACTACTAGGTACTGTGTACTCAATACTGGTTGTTGGGTTAAAGGGATTTGGGTAATTCTGTGATATATTAAACTCTATTTCTTCCAAGTTTATTTGTTCTGCTTGCTTCTCTAGGGGAATCCCTTCTACTTTACTTACTGTTGCTGTTATGGTCTGCTTCCTTGGTGTCCAGCTTCGTCCTGTTATCTCTTCTATTTGTATATAATAACTTGCTGTTGTTTGATTTGCTTGTTCTTCTCCTAATATTATCTCGGTATCCGTATCTGTATATTCTGTTATATTCTTATCATTTATTACCGCTATCTTTTCATAACTTTGCGTATTCTTCTTTCTCCATATATTATATCTTATCGGATTTGAGTATTCTCTATTTATACTCCATACTAACTTTGGGTGTGTCTGATTCTGATTTATATAAAATATATCTTCCCATCTTTCACCTCTTACTTTCCCTCCATCTAATATTAATTCTCCTCCTACTCCTACTGTTAGTTTTCCTTCTGTTTCTATAAATATATCTTTTTCTATTACATATGGTTTATTTATAGTTAATTCAATGGATGTAGGTATTCGGAGTGTTCCTTTTAATGTATCATTTGCCGTACTTATTGTTTCATCTGTTATTAGCTCGCCGCCGTATCTTATTACCGGTGCAACTTGATATAAATATCCTTCTCCTGGGGGGATTGTATTATTAAAGCTTGCTGTTGTTCCTCCTATAAATGTCTTTTGATAACTCCCCCCAATATTACGGATTATTATATTTGGATAGTTCGGGGTTTCTACGCTAAAGTATGCTTTTCTATATTCTAGTGGGTCGCATAATAAATTGACTACCATGAAGCATTTCTCATCAGCATCATTCACATTTTCAAACAACCCTACATGATAATTATAACTTTCTGTTAATGATTGTTCATTGAAGATATCCACAAAATAATTATTATTTGTCTTCAAATCGATATTCGGTTCTATTTTTCTGTAGCTTATATATTCTCCAGTATAATTCAGTTTTAGCAGTTTATCTCCTAACGCTCCTTTTAATCTTGGAGTTAAATGATCTTTAATCTCATCGTACAAGTCAGTAGTGTCACCATTTAGATCCAATATTCCGCTGCATCTTGGTAATGTGCCATTATTATAAGAAAAGTAATTCCAGAAAAACATTCCTTTTGCACCATGTGCCAGCGCTAGCATTACATTTGCACTTAATTCTTTTGCTGTCGGTATTCTTCTAAAGGGATTTCCATCATCATCCCAGAAACCATGTGCTTGTGCTACAAAATAAAAGTTATTCATGTAAGGTTTATATTGCGAATCAAGTTCATCATATTGCCTTTGCAGTGTTAATCTTTGTGATTCAAGCCCTTCGGCTTCTGTTTTATTAGGATAAAATGGGTAATAATCCAACATTAGCCTTTCAGGTTTGGTTATCTCAAGAAATCTTTTTGTTGTTATTTCCCAATTCTTTTTTCCGCTCCAACCAGGGTATAAAGCGGTTATTAATCTTGGGAATCCATTTGCTGAAAGAACTGAATCTACTATTCTTATTGGTTCATATTGGTCTATTGAATACGGTTCATCTACAGCATACCAGTATTTTAATCCCTCCCAGTTACTGTACTCACTGCGGCTTGCGTAAGAAATAATCTCCTGAATAGTTGTATTTTTGTTCTCTCTAAATTTTGCTTCCCAAATAGTACGATCATACACTTCAATGTAATCAACATAAATTTCTCTATCTGTATCATCAAGTATTTCTACTATAAACTCTACTCCATAAGATGGGTAGTCGGTTGTTATTTTATTCAAGTCAATATCTGGATATGTCATTCGGGTTTTTATCCCGTTTATCACTGCTGGTATCTTATAATCTAATGATATAACTGAATCCGAAGTGCTTAAATTCTTTGCTAATAATACCAAATCGGTCAACGTTGTGTCCAATGATATGTAATTTCCGCTTATCTGTTTTAGTATAGTGTATTTAACACTTAATCTGCATACAGGGTCCAATGTCGTATTATCTCCCGTCATCTTCATCTTAAAATTTACTATGTAATCTATATCCTCTGAAGTAACCGGATTAAGGTTGTACTTTCTTGACTGTACATAATGCGGTCCATATACTAAAGTATCTCCAACTTGTGTCTGGCTTGTTGAACGCCAATATTCTCCATCAGCTTCTCCACTGCCATGCTTAATTCTAGGCATGCTTAGGTCAGTAATTGTGTCATTTTCTGCTTCCCATTTACTGTAATATCCTCCAGAATAATACATTATCACATCCGCTTCTGTATCTAAATTCATTCCAATTACATTAAAGTTTTCCAAATCGCCCTTTGTTGCATTATCAGCATGTTCCATTACCCAATCTGTTCCTAACTCTTCTATCTCTGCATAATTTGTATTTGGTCTTTCAGCCGCAGTGGTTCTTATATAAACCCCCACCGGATATTCTCCCTGTCCTTTTATTACTATCATTCCAATTAGTAAAAACAGCATTATCAATATTTTTTCATTTCGCATTTTCTGCTCCATTTGTTTTATCTATTTGAGGTAAATCATCTTCTTCATATCTGTATATCGCATTCTTCTTTCCATATCTTTTACTTCCATTCGATAAAAATATATGCCGCTTGCTAATCCTTCTCCCTTAAACTCTAATTCATGATATCCTTTCTCTTTATTACCATCTGCCAAAACTGCTATCTGCTCTCCATTTAAGTTATATACTGTTAGTCTTACTCGGCTTTCTTCTTTTAGTCTGTAACTTATTATTGTGCTCGGATTAAATGGGTTTGGGTAATTTTGATATAATTTATAGTCTTCCAATACTACTTTGTTTTCTTCTATTCCGGTTACTGTTAATTCTA
>PAAX01000023.1 GCA_002698995.1 Ignavibacteriota bacterium
GTTGTTTGAAGAATTGTAGAAGTCATTTGTTCTACTGCAGAGGCAACTTCAGAAGCTTGAGCTGATTGTTCTTGTGCTCCGGCTGCCATTTCTTCTGCTGATGATGAAATTTGTGTTGATGCTGAGGCTGTGGCTGCTACTGCTTCTGTTACTTCTTTTATCAATGATTCTAATGAATCCCCTAATTTATTAATACTGTTCTTAATCTTTGCATGCTGACCTTTATATTCACCATGTACTCTTACTGTTAAATCTCCCGTTGCCATTACTTCTAATACTTGTGTTCCGTCTTGTACAGGTTTAATTACTGCATCTAATAATTCATTTACTCCACCTACTATATCTTTATAAGCACCTTCAAATTTGGATGCATTACCGCGGTTGTCTAATAATCCGTTCTGTGCATCAGCTATTAGTTTTGTTGCTTCTTTTGAAAGATCGCCGATATTTGTTCTTACTTTTTCATACTCATCAATTCCACCTTGAGCTTTGGTTAACATAGAATCAAATACTTTTGCCATTTGACCTATTTCATCTTTCATATCTAAATGAAGATGTTTTGTAGCTTTTTCTACTTTAACAGATAAATCCCCTTTTGCCATTGCTACAAGTCCATTGCCAAGATTAGTTAAACAAACGGATTCTAACTGAGTCATTCTATCTTTAACCATGTTAATTGGCTTAACAATTCCGTTTGTTAAATTGAATGCCAAGAAGATAACAATTGCGGTTACTGCAATACCTAATATAATCATCATTAATGAGGCTGAACTGTATGTCTCATCTGCGGCAGTTGCTGCATCTTCTGTAAGTTTAGTTTGATAATTAATGATATTTTCAATTGATTCAATATAGCTGGTTTGTGCTTCTCTTACTTCGCTCATTAAAACTCTTACTGCTCCTTCTCTATCGCCGGAGTTAAGAAGATTTAAGTACTTTTCACGAGCAGGAGAATATTCATTGAATCTAATATCCTTAAATTTTGCTAATAAATTTTTACCTTCAGGCGTTGTTATTTTTTCTTCCAGTTTGTCATAATTTTCATTTACAGTCTGAGAGTCTTGCTGCATTCTTCTTTTAGTGTTTTCTTTTTCAGTAAGATCATCTGTTAAGGCAATATTTCTAATTGCTCTAGCTTCATTATTAACAGCATCAATAATATTATTTGCCCAAACAACTTTTACAAACTTATCATGTGCTAAATCATCTATTTCATCATTAAGACTGGATAGGTTTACTATTGAAAAAATCAATAGGACAATAAGAGATAATACTGCAATGCCGAACCCGGCAAATAATTTGGTACCAATTTTTAAATCTTTTAACATGGCCCTTCTCCTTTAGTTATTAATTGTATTGATTGTAAATCTTGATTTCACACAGTTATTTGAAACAGCAGTAATTTGAAATTGCATATCTAAAATCCGGCAGCCTAAATCGATTATTTTCATACCGAATTTGTCAGGTTTATCTAATTCAAAATCTTTATCCAGCATAGAATAATTTGTAATTGATATTACATATTGATCATCTTTTGCTACAGCCAACAGTTCAACTGGAGTATGAGACATACTGTGTTGGAAGGCGTTTTCGACTGCTTCTTTTAAGATTGTCTGAAATATAAAAGTATTGGTGTTTATTTCTAATTCGCTTATGATTAGAGAAATATCATTTTCTCTTAAATCTTTTTTTGCAATTTCTTCAACTAAATTTTTGATATTTATAAATGAATATTTTTCTAATAGATGAGCTTTTTTAGAATTGGGTAAATCATTCATTATTTCGGATAATTTTGCATAACTAGTATACTTTTCTTTTCTCTTTTTATCTTTTTGCTCTTCAATTGTCTTTCTGGAAAGTGCGTCTAAAAGTTCATCTTCATCTAAATTAGAATTTTTAAGCGATTCTATATCATGATTTGATGAATCAATAACCTCAATTAAAACCGAATCATCTATTGAAATAGAAGTTGAGTTTTTTCTTAAATGTATTACTTGCTTCCTTTCACTTATACGCGAATTTATTTTTTTGAGAATGTCACTCGACTGATAAGGTTTTTTTATTATGTCAGTGTAATAATCCGGTGCTGTTAAACTGTGATCATCATTAGTACAGTTTGATAATAACAATATTGGAGTTGATTTGAGATTAAGTTTATTTCTTACATAATTCAGCAGATCAATTTTACTATTTGAATGTAAATCGGTAATTATTAATTCGGGTAGGTGAGTATAAATGCGGCGTATTGCATCTTTGGGATTAAAAGCGGTAACAGCCTCATAATTATTATGAAGCAATAGGGATTCTAAACTATGTAAAATATTTTCATCTTTTACAACTATTAAAACTTTTTCCATAATGCTGCCGATTCGCTTTATTTAATACTCGATAATCGGCTTTTGTGAATGCGCTTTTTATTAGAATGTTGTAAATGAGATTTTTTTGCAGTAAGCGAGTAATTATTGAAGTGAATAAATAGGGATTGTATTACTCAATATATTTTCATGGATAATGAAAAAGATTTTTGGTTATTCTTTTCTCAAATTCTTGGATCAATTGAACTAGGATTAAAGTCCTAGATTAGATTTTATTTTAGCGGTAAAACGCTGACTAACAATAAATTCTTTCTCTGAAAATTTCATTGTTATTTTCATAGAACGTTTAAACCAGCTTTCAATTTTTTTAATTCCGTTAATATTTACGATTGTTGAACGATGAATTCTAATAAACTCATGATCGGGGAGTAAATGTTCCCAATCCTTTAAAAGTTTTCTTACTACATGTTTAGAACCATCATTTAACTCTATTTGGGTATATTCGGAAAGGGCAATAATAGAAAGTATTTCGGAGATATTAATAAAAAAGGATTGATTTTTTACTGTGATTAAAACTCTGTCATCATAAGAAAATTTGTTTTGCACAGTCTCTTTATCTATCTGAAGTTTCCCTTTAATTTCTTCTTTTCTGCGAAGTCTTACTTTAATAGTTTCAAGAAGTTCTTTAGCTCTGTAAGGTTTAACAATGTAATCATCGGCACCGGTAAGCATTCCTTTTCTCATGTCCTCAATTGTTGATTTGGCAGTAAGAAAAATAAAGGGAATATCTACTGTAGAATCACTTTTACTTAGGTTGCTTTTAACTTTGTAGCCATTGGATTTGGGCATCATTATGTCACAAAGTATTAAATCGGGTGTATTAGTTTTTGCGGCTACAATTCCCTCGTTACCGTCATGTGCCAGGGTAACTTGATATCCGGCTTCTTCCAGGAGATCTTTTAAATTGCTCCTAACATTTAAGTCGTCTTCAATTACTAATATTTTTTTCTGCATAGGAAATTTGTGTTATTTTAAGTGGAAAATTTTACTCTATAAAGCACCCTGAAAACCCCATAACAATATGTTTAGAAATATTTGCTAAATCAAATTTATTTTTTTGAGAAGACGAATAATTTTTTTAATAAGGCATAGTATATCCTTTTAACATAGTGCAGAATAAAAGGCAGCCTCAAATCAAACTAATTTAATTTGAGTGAATGAAACTGTATATATAATTTATTTTTACTGGTTTAAAATAATCGTTTAGCCTATAAACCAAATTACATTTTCTGTTGAATCAATTTGCTGATTTTCTATTTTTCAAGAAATGAATAATTAATACGATGACTCAAAATTAATTTTTGATATTAAATCATAAAAAACTATTTTAGGGATAAATTAACCTCATTATTTATTTATAGAACTTCTTAACATTTATGGAATGTTTATAGTATTGTTATGAATCATATCACACAACAATCACATAATCCAATTTTTATTAAACAGGAGGAGAATTAATGGGCTGGCTTTCAGAAAGTCTTAATTCATCTATTGGCAAAAAATTTATAATGGCCCTTACAGGAATTTCTCTTATACTATTTTTGATTGTTCACTTGGCAGGCAATTTAACATTGTTTATTGGTGAAGAAGCATTCAACCTATATGTTGAATCATTGGACAAAATCAAACCGTTTATAAGAGTAATTGAAGTTGTATTGGCAGCCATTTTTATTTTTCATATCGTTAACGGTATTAAACTCTATTTTGAGAATAGAGGAGCGAGACCGGAAAAATATGCTGTTAATGGTTCAAGAAAAAACAGTACTCTCTTTTCCAGAACTATGGCTCAGACCGGAAGTATCATTTTTATTTTCCTTGTTATTCATTTATCTACTTTTTGGAAAGCATTTAATCTTGATACCCATGCTGCGGATGCTTCTTATTATAATATTGTATTGGAGTGGTTTCAAATTGAATGGTACGCAGTTCTTTATGTTATTTGTATGATAATATTAGGATTTCATCTTAATCATGGTTTCCAAAGTGCATTTCAAACTTTTGGATGGAATCATAATAAATATGCATCACTTATTAAAAAGATTGGTACTGGTTATGCAGTTATAATGGCAGTTGGATTCGCTTCTATTCCAATCTACTTTTTATTAGGAGGTATGTAATGGTAAAATTAGATTCAAAAATTCCAAGCGGACCATTAGCAGAAAAATGGACTAATCATAAGTTTAATATCAAATTGGTTAACCCGGCAAATAAACGTAAATACGATATTATTGTTGTAGGTACCGGATTAGCCGGAGCGTCAGCTGCAGCAACTTTAGGTGAACTTGGCTATAATGTTAGTGCTTTTACCTTTCATGATAGTCCAAGAAGAGCACACAGCATTGCAGCTCAAGGTGGAATTAATGCCGCTAAGAATTATCAAAATGACGGTGATTCAGTATACAGATTATTTTATGATACTATTAAAGGGGGAGATTTTAGAGCCCGTGAAGCTAATGTTTATCGTTTAGCTGAAGTATCAAATAATATTATTGATCAATGTGTAGCGCAAGGTGTTCCTTTTGCAAGAGAATACGGCGGATTACTCGATAACCGTTCTTTTGGCGGTGCTCAAGTTTCCAGAACATTTTATGCTAGAGGTCAAACCGGACAACAGCTTTTACTTGGTGCATATTCTGCTCTAAACAGACAGATTGCCAAAGGCAAAGTTAAAATGTACAATAGAAAAGAAATGGTTGATTTGGTTGTGGTTGACGGCAAAGCTGCAGGTATTGTAACCAGAGATTTAGTTTCAGGTGAAATTGAAACTTACTCTGCTCATGCTGTTATTCTTGCAACCGGCGGATACGCAAACGTTTTCTTCCTATCTACTAATGCGATGAATTGCAATGTTACAGCAGGATGGCGTGCTCATAAAAAAGGTGCTTTCTTTGCTAATCCTTGTTATACACAAATTCACCCCACATGCTTACCGGTTCATGGTGAACATCAAAGCAAGCTAACTCTTATGTCTGAATCTTTAAGAAATGATGGAAGAGTGTGGGTTTCAAAATTAAAAGGAGATATGAGGAATCCGGGAGATATTCCGGAAAATGAAAGAGATTATTATTTGGAAAGAAAATATCCGTCATTCGGAAATCTTTCTCCAAGAGATATTTCTTCAAGAAGTGCAAAAGAAGCGGTTGATGATGAGAGAGGCGTTAAAGGTCAAGAAGCTGTTTATTTGGATTTTGAAGATGCTATAAATCGTTTAGGCAAAAAAGCTATTGAAGAAAAATATGGTAATTTGTTTGAAATGTATGAAACAATTACCGGTGAAAATCCTTACCAAGTTCCAATGAAAATTTATCCGGCTCCGCATTACACAATGGGAGGATTATGGGTAGATTATAATTTAATGAGTAACCTTCCCGGATTATTTGTTCTTGGTGAAGCAAACTTTTCAGATCATGGTGCAAACAGACTTGGAGCTAGTGCTCTAATGCAGGGTTTGGCTGATGGTTACTTTGTAATTCCTTATACAATTGGAAATTATTTAGCTTCAGATAAACCGGAAAAACATGCTGCTAATAGTGCTCCATTCAAAGAAGCAGCTAATCAAATAAAAGATTTCACAGCTAACTTATTGTCAATTCAAGGCAAGCATACTGTCGATGAAATCCACAAAAAGCTTGGCAGAGTTATGTGGAATCAAGTTGGTATGGCAAGAAATGCCGAAGGATTGAAAGCAGCAATAAAAGAGATTAAAGAATTAAAAGAATTATTCTGGAATGATGTTAAAGTTGTTGGAAAAGCAGAAGAATTAAATCAAAATTTGGAAAGAGCAGGAAGAGTAGCCGATTACCTCGAATTAGGTGAACTTATGGCATTGGATGCTCTTGAAAGAAACGAATCTTGCGGTGGTCATTTTAGAGAAGAATATCAAACTCCCGAAGGCGAAGCATTAAGAGATGATGAAAACTATACTCACGTTGCTGCTTGGCAGTTTGACAAAGCCGGAGCATGGACTCGCCATAAAGAAGAACTTACTTTTGAAAATGTAGAATTAAGTACAAGGAGTTATAAATAATGGCTGAAAAGATGATTAATCTAAAATTAAAAGTTTGGAGGCAGAACGGACCAAAAGCCGTTGGAGCATTTGAAGATCACGATGTTTCTGTTTCAGCTGATTCATCTTTTCTTGAAATGCTTGATGAACTTAATGACTCTCTTGAAAGAAACGGCAAAGATCCTGTAGTCTTTGAAAGCGACTGTCGTGAAGGAATCTGCGGTACTTGCGGACTTGTAATTAACGGACAGCCGCACGGACCAATTCCTAAAATTGCTACTTGCCAATTACATATGCGACATTTTACAGAAGGACAGACAATTTGGATAGAACCATTTAGAGCAAAAGCATTTCCAGTTCTAAAAGATTTGGCAGTTGATCGTTCTGCATTTGATACTATTATGCATGCCGGAGGTTATGTTTCTGTTAATACCGGCGGTGTTCCGGATGCTAATGCAATTGCAATTCCAAAAGATGTTGCTGCCGAAGCTTTTGATGCAGCTGCTTGTATTGGATGCGGTGCATGTGTTGCGGCTTGTAAAAATGCTTCTGCAATGTTGTTTGTCAGTGCAAAAGTTTCTCAATTTGCGGTGCTTCCTCAAGGTCAGCCCGAACGTTATACAAGAGTTCAGAAAATGGTGAAAGTTATGGATGAACTTGGTTTTGGAAGCTGCACAAATACTTATGCTTGCGAAGCTGAATGTCCGAAAGGAATTTCTGTAAAGAATATTGCAAGAATGAACAAAGATTATATTAAAGCAAAAGTAAAAACTGAAAAAATAGAATTAGAAGCATAGTAATTTTTGATTCGTCATTCTGATGCGCTTAATTCAGCAATTCAGAATGACGAATTTTTATGAATTATTTCCCCTCAATTAACCGCTTTTTTGATCAGAAATTATATTATTTTTAATTTCTTATTACAAAGTATAACTTTAACTATGAGCAAAACAGAATTACTGGATTATAACGCTTTAGAAACTATCAAAAAATTTGATACTTCTACAATAAAAGAAAATGTTGCCGCGTTAAGCTCAATTGAACAAAAGATTAGATATCTTGAGGAAACTAACAAAGAATTAAAAAGATTAATTGAAGAATTGACCCTTTCTTTAGAAAAAATTAGTTTAACTAATATTCCGGCAATTGAATTTGAAAAAAGATTATCGGTAGTCAGTTATAAAAATTTGATTTTTAGAAATGCAAGGTTTACTGTTCTTGAAGAATTGTTATTTTGGAAAGACCAATACATAATTAAGATTATTGCAGAAAAGAATAGATTAAGTCAAAAAATTAGAGAAAGTTAATCTCTGCTTAAAGGATAAAAAATGTTTGAAAAAGAAATTAAATTTATTTTTGATTTTACCACAAACAAAACCAAATCATTAGGAAATTTTAATACATTTACTGAACTTTCCAAGATTGGGATGCATCCGGCTATTCTCAAATTTATTTCTGCTGATATTGACTATTTGATTTTTGAAGACCGGCAGTCACTACTTAAAAATTCCGCTTTTGATTATTCAGGTGAAAAAATTAATAAATACTTTTCACTGATAAATGATGAAATAAAAAAATCAAAAAAACTTTCTGCTGATTATATCAACAAATTGATTTTACATGCAATTACATTTAATGTCAATTATTTGATAAGACCACGCTGGGCTTTGGAAAAATTTGTCTTTGAAGATTCCCCAAGTAAATCTGTTTTGGAAATAAACCAAATACTGAATTATCTTTTCTTCTATCCTCATATAAAAAAGATTATAATTTCATACTTAACTAAGAAAAAACTTCTTTCCATTAATCAATCTGATTTTAATGAACTTCTAAAAAATATCGATAAAATAACTATTGAATCCTCTCTTCCAACAGTAATAAATACAGCTCTTATTTCTATAGTTGATTTTATGAGTATCGGTTCTGTGGCTAAAGATACAATTCACTTAAATGGATTAAAAGTTTTCTTGAATGAAAAAGAACTTAATAGACAAGTTAATACGCTTATCAATCATTTTGGAAATGATGATAAACAAAGAATAAAAGTAAAAGAGGCTGCTTCTTTACTATTAAACATTGATTCATCTGAAGAAATATTTGAAGAAAAGGAAATTATTAAGGAGGAAATTTTAGAAGAATTCTCCAATGAAGATGTTCCCGAAAAAGAAGAAACTGAATTTGAAATTTCAGAAAAAGAGGAATCGTTTTTGGAGAATTTTGAAGAAAAACCGATTAAGAATGTTGAAGAAATTGATGAACTTACAGACGACGAAATAGCTAATAATTCAGATGATGAAGAAGAACTTGAAGATGAAGGTCTGCTTCTTCACCATAAATTTCATGATGAAAATCCAATTACTCTTTTACCGGATGAACATTTTGAAGATGATACAAATCATGAAATAAAAGAGAATGGAAATCAAAATTATACTGATGAGGATTTTCATGAAAGTGAATTTGACAGCGAAGATCCTTCCGATATTATTGATGATGAAGATTACTTTAAGGATTTAGAACATTATCATTTATTAACCGAAGAATCTGAAAAAGAAGAAGTAATTGATGAAGATGAATCAAACGATAATGAAGAAGAGAAATTAGAATCTACAAAATTCATGAAAATTGAAAATCTTGATGAAACCGAGGATGAAGAAGATTCAATTTTTGAAATCAAAGATTCGGCTTTGCTTGATGATATCTTTACCACCGCAGTAGATGAAAACGAAGAAGAGATTATTGAACCAAAGCAGACCGAAAGTGATAAAGATGATTTCTTGGATAACCAAATTGATGATGAAGAACTTTTAGATGAATTTCCGGACGAAGAAGATTTTAATGAGAAGGATTCCACAGAAGTATCAACAGATGAATTACTTAATGATGAGGATCCGTTGCTTTTTTCTGAGGAAGAATTATCCGATAAAGAAACAATTGATTTGGACAATGAGATTAAAACGGATAATATAATTGAAGAGGAATATGAATACGACAACACAAGAACATCGGAAGAGCAAGCTTCCGGCAAGCGTATGATTGAAATGTCCGATCTTCTTGAAAATAAAAATATGACAAAAATAATAGAAGTTGTTTTTGATTATGATATGGAAGATTTTGCAAATACCATCGAAAAAATATCGGAATGCAGTAATAAGGATGCAGCATTACTTATCTTGAATAAAATGCTGGAGACAAATAGAGTAAATCCTCAAATAAAAGAAGCAGAAATACTTAAAGAAATAATTTCAAAATATTTTGACGAACACTAAAACCTATGTTTATTGATTACGCAAAAATAGAACTAATAGCTGGAAACGGCGGTAACGGAGCTGTTGCATTCAGAAGAGAAAAATATGTTCCTAAAGGAGGACCTTCAGGAGGTAACGGCGGTAACGGCGGAAGCATTATTATAAAAGCTGATAGAAATCTGCATACTCTTTTAGATTTTCGATACAAGAAGAAGTATGCTGCACAAAATGGTCAGCAGGGTGGAAATTCATTAAAGGATGGTAAAAGTGCTGAGAACTTAATCATAAAAGTTCCGGTTGGAACTGTGGTTAAAGATGCCGAATCAGATTTAATAATTGCTGATTTGGATGAAGATGAAAAAGAATTCATCGCTGCAAAAGGGGGCAAAGGGGGAAAGGGAAATTCAAATTTTGCTACGCCTACAAATCAAGCACCACGATTTGCAGAGGATGGAAAACCTGGTGAAAGTGCAAATATTATTTTGGAATTAAAACTTCTTGCAGATGTTGGTTTGGTTGGATTTCCGAATGCCGGTAAATCAACTTTTATTTCTGCAATTTCTGCCGCAAAACCTAAAATTGCCGATTATCCTTTCACTACACTTCAACCTAATTTAGGAATTGTTCAGTATAAAGATTTTCAAAGTTTTACCGTTGCCGATATTCCAGGTATTATTGAAGGTGCACATGAAGGGAAGGGATTAGGACATAAATTTTTAAGACATATTGAGCGAACTGGAATTTTATTGATAATGATTGAATGTTCAGAAGAAAATCCAATTGAGAAGTATAAAATAATTTTAAATGAGTTAGAGAAATACAGTGATTTACTTGCTGAAAAAGAAAAAATTGTTGTCCTAACCAAAGTTGATTTATTACCTAGTGAAGAATTAAAGAAACTGAAGAAAATAAAATTTCCCGGTTATAAAGATAAATTGTTTATAATCTCAAGTGCTGCGGGAATAGGAATTAATGATTTATTAGATGAGTTATGGAAAAGACTGTTCGATTAACTTCTTCAAAATTAATTATATATATTTTTTTTCTTAGTTTAATTCTGCTGCTTACCATTTTAACAGCGTTAAGTATCGGCAGTGTTACAATTTCTTTTGTTGATATAATCAAATCATTTTTTGGCTCTGATACAGAGAGTTTATCTTCAGATATAATATTTAAAATTAGATTACCTAGAATAATTTTAGCTCTAGCTGTTGGCGGAGGACTTTCCGTTGCTGGAGCAGTTTTTCAAGCAATATTAATGAATCCCTTAGCCGAACCTTATATTCTTGGTATTTCCAGCGGCGGCACATTTGGTGCAGTATTAGCTATGGTATTGGGATTATCTTTTTTAGGTGTTCAAGCATTCGCTTTTATAGGAGCCTTAATTGTAATTGGAATTGTTTTTCTAATAGGTAAGAGGTTTGGAGAATTAGAACCGAATGTTATGCTGTTAAGCGGTGTTATGGTTGGAGCTTTTTTTTCAGCTATTATTTTGTTAATGATTAATTTTCTTAATGAATCATTACGAACCGCAATTTTTTGGTTAATGGGGAATTTATCTTTAGCTTCCGGTGAAAATGTATATTACATCCTTGGCATTTCTATCTTCATTAGTTTTGTGCTGAGTATTAATTCTCAGAAATATAATATTCTTTCTTTGGGAGATGAACAGGCTGCTCATTTGGGTTTAGATACGAAAGTGATAAAAACCGTTACTTATGTTTCTGCAAGTATTTTAGTTGGAGCTATTGTTTCTGTATCCGGAATTATTGGTTTTGTTGGATTAATAATACCTCATTTGTGCAGATTGATTTTCGGGATCGATAATAGAATCATTATTCCGGCAAGTTTTTTTATTGGTTCTTCTTATTTAATTTTAACCGATACTTTAGCGCGATATATAATTTCACCGGTTGAAATTCCTGTTGGTGCTGTTACTGCAATTATAGGAGCACCAATTTTTATTTATCTTTTAAGAAAGAGATTTAATCTAATTAATTAGGAGTAGATCCATGAAAATGATAATCATAAAGAAAAAAATAATATATGCTTTAGCAGCAGCTTTAATTGTAGTTTCATGTTCAACGGGAATAAATCTTTTTACAGATAATGATGAGGTTCATTTAGGATCACAATTTGATCAAGAGATTAAAAATAATCCTAAAGAATATCCAATCTATAAAAACAGTGCTGTAAAGAATTATATAGATACAAGAATATTTCAGCATCTTCTTCAGTCTCCCGAAATTAAAAAGAAAACAGTATATAATTATCAGTTGGAAATGATAGATAATGATTCAGTTCTAAATGCATTTGCCGTACCCGGAGGTTATGTTTATTTATATACCGGTTTGGTGAAGTATTTGGAAACTGAAGCTGCTCTTGCCGGAGTATTAGGACATGAAATAGCCCATGTTGAAAGAAGACATGCCACACAAAGAATTACTTCGGCTTATGGTTTGCAAATGATTGCAAGTTTAGCATTGGGAAATAATCCTTCAGAAGTTTCGATAATGGTTGCAAATCTTTTTTCTGGATTGGCTTTGCTGGCAAACAGCAGATCTGATGAGGATGAAAGTGACGAATATTCGATCAAATATTTAGCCGAAACAAGATATTATCCAGGTGCTGTAAAGTTCTTTTTTGAAAAACTTAAAGATGATGGAAAAGTAAGTTCGGCTAGCGGCGGAATTCAAACATTTTTATCAACACATCCTGATCCTGTTGAAAGAATCAGCACAACAAATACAAGAATAAGCAATATGGGTTATCCTGTTAAAGATTATAAAGCTTCAGGTGAAGGAATCTTTAGAGAAGAGTACAAAACAAATATTCTAAGTAAAATGAAATAAAATTAAAGGGAATTTTATTTCTTGAAGTTTCAGAAAATGGTGCATATATTTTGAATCTGTATTTTTAATTGTTGGCGGGGTAGCTCAGCAGGTTAGAGCAGTGGAATCATAATCCACGTGTCGGGGGTTCGAGTCCCTCCCCCGCTACAAATTTTAGAGGTATAAAGATGTATACATTATTAATTGCATTATCAATAATAATTTCTATAGTATTAGTTATTGCTGTTTTGCTGCAGTCTAGTAAAGGTGCTGGGTTAGCAGGAAGCATCGGCGGTGGTGCGCAATTAGGTACTACTTTTGGTACAAGAAGAACAGCAGATTTTTTAAGCAAAGCAACTTGGTGGTTAGGCGGTTCCTTATTGGTTCTTGCTATAGTTATAAATTTATTCTTTTTACCGGTTGAAAGAACCGGACAAGGGAGAGAAAGTATTATTCAAGGTTCAGGTCAATCAGTTCCTGCTCAATCAACTGTTCCTCAGCAAAATACTCCAGCTTTGCCTGCAGAATAAAAAAATGATTAATAAGAGTTTGTTTGAAGCCGGTTTTAACCGGCTTTTTTTATTAGTAATTTTCCCATAGATATTCTAAAATTTTATCTTGAATATCTTTATGATATCCTGCCCCTTTTTCCTTGAATTGCATTAAGAAGCTTACAATTATTTCTTTACCAGATTTTGTTTCAAGATAACCCGATAGTGATGTTACACCATTTAATGTACCTGTTTTCCCAAAAAAGTTGTTTCTTAATTTTGATCTTCTGAATCTTCTGTCTAGTGTACCATCTATTCCTGCAATTGACAGAGAATTTTTAAAGAACTCATATTTATCAACATTCAAATAAATCTTTTCCAAGAGATTTGAAATTGAAGCGGCTGTTACTTCATTAAACCTGGATATGCCTGAACCATCAACAATTGAAAGATCATAAAATTCCGGAATTTCATTTTCCTCTAAGTAATTCATTACGGCTTGAGTTGCGTAAAAAGAATTTCCAATCTTGCCGCTGTAATAAGCTCCAAGAGTTTTGAATAAACATTCGGCTAAAAAGTTATCGCTATTCTTATTTATTAAGGGAATTATTTCACTTAGTGATGTGGTTGATTCGGCAATATCAAAAAGAATTGCTTCTTCCTGTAATGTTCCAGCTGTTCCAGAAATAGCAATTCCATTTTTAACAAGTTTGTCATATAAAGTATAAGCTGCGTATAGAGTTGGATTATCGGCATATAGAATATAACTATAAGGAAATTTACGCTGCCTCGCACCACCGCTTACTCTAACGGAAATTTTGTTTTCCGTGAATCTTGAAGAAACTCTTGGTGTTCTTCTGAACTTTACGACTTTAGCGCTGTTATCTACTTCATAAAAATCGATATCTGGTTTTAGTGAGTACCCAACTTTTGAACCCGGCGATTTATTTGCATCAACAGAAACAATAAAACCATTACGGTCTAGAATTAATGCAGAAACAGGAGGCAAAGAAACGTTTGCTTTTTCATCAACAATCCAATCATCTCTTGAATAGATATTATCAAAAAATGTATCGTCACCAAAAACATTTCCGTTTATTTGTTTGATTCCAAGATTAACGAGAACATTTACTAAAGAATCTAAATCTTCTTCGGTAAACAATGAGTTTCCGAATCCTTTTAGAATTAAATCACCATCAATTGAACCGTCGGTAAAATTTGAATCAGTGGAACCAATTACGGTTTTCAATCTATAATCCTTCCCAAGCAGATCAATAGCAGTAGCAGTAGTAAATAATTTTATATTGGAAGCCGGAATTAATGAAGCCTCACTGTTTTTTGCGAACAATGTGTCTGCCGAAAGAGGATCATAAATCATAATCCCAAAATTAGTTGAGGAAGGAATTTCATCTATATATGAATTAATGACTCCGATGCCGAAATCTTGTGAAATAATTTTTACTATTAACAAAAAGTAAATAAAAAGGGCTCTTATTTTTATCATCAACACATCCATTATCAATTTTGGTTTCAAAAATAATAAATGTAATTTTATGCTTCTATTTTTTACTTAATATGTTTGGAGTTTTTGATGTCGAAAAAAATGAATCTACCTGAAAAAGCTTATAAGAATCTGGAATTTTTAAATTCATCAGATGCTAGAACTATAAGAATTTTATCTGAATTTTATGAACCTAAATCACGATTCAAAAAAAATAAGATTGCAGATACAATAGTTTTCTTTGGCTCAGCAAGAATTAAAGATGAAAAAGAATCAAAAAAATTACTTAGAGAATTTAAGAAAACTGCTGATCCAAAAAAGAAAAATTATAATGCAGAATTAAAGCAACACGAAAAAATGGTTGAAATGTCGAAGTATTACGAAGATGCGGTAGAGTTATCGAAAAGAATTACCGAATGGTCTTTGGAAACTTCGGTAGAAACAAAAAGATTTACAATTTGCAGCGGCGGTGGTCCAGGTATTATGGAAGCAGCAAATAAAGGAGCTAAGCTTGGCGGGGGTTCTTCTATCGGACTTAATATAAGTATTCCTTTTGAGCAGTTTGTTAATAAGTGGGTTGATCCTGAGTTAGCATTTGAATTTCATTATTTCTTTATGCGTAAGTTTTGGTTTGTCTACCTCGCAAAAGCTTTTATTATTTTCCCGGGAGGATTTGGAACATTAGATGAACTGATGGAAGTACTCACATTAATTCAAACCGGAAAGCTTAAGAAAAAAATGAAACTCATTATTTATGATTCTAATTATTGGAAAAGAATTATCAATTTTGATGCTTTAATTGAAGACGGTGTAATTAGTAAATCTGATTTGAAACTGTTTGATTTTTGTGATACTGTTGATGAAGCTTACGAAAAGGTTATAAAACACATGCAGAAAAATTATGTGAAATGATAAAACAAAAAAGGCTGTCAAAAAAATGACAGCCTTTTTGTAAAGACTTAATTGTCTCTCTGAGCATCTTTCAAGGCACGTCTGCGCGCTTTAATCTGATTCATTCTCTTTTCAATAGATGGCTTAACATAAAACGTTCTCTTCTTATATT
The DNA here is from genome assembly GCA_002698995.1 of Ignavibacteriota bacterium. Classification (GTDB taxonomy): domain Bacteria; phylum Bacteroidota; class Ignavibacteria; order Ignavibacteriales; family Melioribacteraceae. The sequence goes on from PAAX01000023.1 coordinate 15,513, forward strand.
CTTTCAAAATTCCTGAACGTTCATACTTTTTCTTAAATCTTTTAAGCGCTCTGTCAATTGACTCATTATCAGACACTGTAATACCTACCAAGACTATCACCACCTTTCTTAATGGTATGGTTTAAAAAATACGATTTTAAAATTATACTAATGTTGAATTAATGTCAAATTATAAATCATCTTCGGTTGGAGTTGTAACCAAAACCGGACATTTAGCGTATCTTATTACTTTTTCTGCTACGCTTCCCAAAAGTGTGTGAAGAACTCCGGTTCTGCCGTGAGTAGCTATAACTATTAAATCTGCTGATATCTCATTCGAATATTTAACAATCTCTTCGTAATCTTTCCCAATTTTTATAACGGATTCTATATCCAAATCATCGCTATTAATCAATTCGGTTTTTATTTCGTTAAGTTCTTCTTCAATTTTTGTTTTTAATCCGGACAAATAATCTTGTTCGCTTTGTTCATTTGATTGAAGAGTTAAAATAGCCGGTTGAGGATCAATTACAGAAAGTATATGAATTTTTGCATTCCATTGTATAGCAATCGATTTTGCATAATTGAATGCCGAGAGAGAAACTTTGCTTAAGTCGGTTGGAACAATAATGTTTTAATATTGAACATAGGAATTTAGAATGACGCCAAAAAATTATCCTCAATTAACTCAGGATCTTCATTTGTTACAAGAGCAAAAACTTTGTGTTCATTTTCCCAAACAAAAGTTTTATATGATGAATCAAGCATTTTTAAACATTTTCCGTCATGAATATAATTCAGAAGATCTTTACTTAAATTCAATGGTTGCTCACCATTATTCGAAAGGTAATCTAAATCAACTTGATATAAATATAATATTTGTCCGCTGCTTCCAGCATAAACCTGGTGAGCAAATTTTTTACCGCTCTCATCCGAAATTACTCCTCCAGCTAAATTCCAAAATTGGAATGTTGGAACTTTAGTTTCATATGCAACACCATTTTCATTAAAGTATTTTTTTACTTCTTCGGGATTGGATGAAACGCACTCCAATGAAAGTTCGCCTTTCATAATACTTTTAAAATTATTAACCGCTTGAACATACATATTATTCATTCCAGCCTGCTCAATAATTATGTCGTTAGGACTTTTCTCGCTGAATAGTGGAGAGGATAAAAATAGCGCAATCATCAAAATAACCAATGGAATTGCAAATTGAGGTTTTCTAAAAAAAGAATAAAGATTATTATTTGATTCAGATCTTCTTTTTGAAGCTGATTCTAATTCTGCATTGTAAAGGTTGAATGTCTGCTTTGCTATATTTTCTCTAAGATTTGCCGGCGCTTTTTTATCAGCGTAACGAGTCTGCAACAAATTCTTAACTGATTTTTGAATAACATATTCTGTGTATAAAGAATCATTATTATTGATTTGCAGTTCTAAATCATCTTTTTCTTCAGTTGATAATATCTCATTATCTATTAAAGCAGTAATCTTCTCTTTTAATTCATTGATCTTCATTATTTCTTATCCTTAGCACCATTACTATTTTTAAGGTTCTCTAAATAGCCTTTATCCTTAGCATAATCATACAAGCTTGCATATAACATTTTCCTGGCTCTGTGTAATCTTGATCTAACAGTACCCACAGGGCAGTCAACAAAATCGGCAATTTCTTCGTAAGTAAATCCTTCGATATCACTTAAAATAATTACTGTTCTAAAATCTTCCGGTAAATTAGTAATTGCTTTGGAAATATCATCATCAAGCAATTGACTAAAAACATCTTCCTGTACATGCTGAGTTTTTACATCAGATGATTTTATTGTTTCATAAAAATTTTGAATATCGTCGTAATCAACTTTATCCGGTTCTTTACTTGTTTTTCTATAATCGTTAATAAAGGAATTCTTTAATATTCGGAACATCCAAGCTTTGCAGTTAGTTCCTTTTTCAAATTTGTCAAAAAATTTGAATGCTTTAAGATAAGTTTCTTGAACAAGATCATCTGCATCTTCAGGGTCGCCAGTCATGCGAAGAGCAAAATTGTATAATGCATCCATGTGAGGCATAGCTTCCTGCTCAAATTCAGCATACTTTTTTGCTAGTGCTTCTTTATCCTCTGTTTCTTTTTCTCTGTTAAGCATATATATTGTTTTCTTTTATATTAGATGCAAATTGTTCAGCAATTAAATTAATCAATTAAAAGTCCATTTTCTACAGTAGTAAAATCAACTTTTGGATTAACTAAAAAGCCGTTTATAAATAGATATTTTACTTGATCATCTTTCTTTACCACAAAATTTGCATTTCTGAACAATCTGATTTCGTTTGTACTTTTTCTTTCTTTATCGGTAAATAAGTTAACCTTGGTTTTTCTTAAATCTATTTCCTTAACGTATAAAGTGTCAGAAAGAAAATCGGTAAATCCATCATTTAATAATTCTGTTAGATCTTCTTTTTCCAACTCATGATAATAATCATCTTTATAAATTTTGCCCGGTTCAAGTTTCATATTTGATAAATCATATTCTTCGTAACCATAAAAAATTGAAAGATCACCTAATTCGGAAATTGAACTGTAATAAGTTTTTTCACCGTTTCTGTTAATTCTTTCATTACGATTTATAGCAACATCCATCAAAAACTCTTTTCCATGAATTTCAATTAAAGCATTTCTTAAGATAACATCGTACAAAAGTCTTTCATTTTGAGGAATTGCAAAATAATAATCAATGTTGTTGCTGTTATAATTTCCTTTTGCAATTGATTCAAATGCAACAAGCAATGAAATGAAATTTAATTTTCTGATGAATTGTTTTTCAGCATCATCTTTCCAACCACCGGATTCTATTAAAACAGAACTTGTACCCCATTTAACCAGATTATCCCCAAAAGCTCTTGGTTCAAAATCATCGCTGTATCTCCCAATATGTCCGGGAATTATTTTTGACAATTCATTATTCAAATCAACAATTACTTTCATTGTATTTGATCTGACTTCATTAATTTCTTTTTCATAATTATAAGCCGGAGCTAAAAATGAGATTGTTGCGGTTTTAAAATTATTTCCTGCAGTGTAATAAGATGATTGATCGTGAAGATTAAATCCAAATTCTGGTTCTAATTCATCTCTAACTTTCTTTAATATTTTTGATTCGGGAAATTGAAGTCTTGCAGCATCTCTATTTAAGTCAACCATACCGGCATTTCTTCTTGTAAAAATTTCGGCTCCATCCGGATTTAACATTGGTATAAAGTATATTGTGAGATTTTCAAAAAGTAGTTCTCTCAGTTTATTAAAATCATCATCAGCTTTCAAAAAATTAAAGAGATCAAACAACGCCATAGTTGCGGTTGATTCATCTCCGTGCATCTGCGACCATGCTAATATTTTTGTTTTTCCATTTCCAATCTTTAATTGGTAAATATCTTTTCCTAATAAAGATTCACCTAATTTAGTTACTTCAAAAAGATTGTTTGATTTTAGTTTTTCTATTAACGGTAAAATATCGGCATTTGTAAATCTTTTACTCTTTATTGCCTCTTCCTTATACTTATGATAATTCTGATAATAAGAGTCAGTTAAAAAATTCTGTGCCGATAATTCAGTCATTAATAATACGCTAATGATCACAAATAAAAATATAGTTTTAGTTTTCATAGAATTTAATAAATAATTGTTATTGTAACTGTTAATAAAATATAATTTTTTTTATAAATCTATTTAATGTGCAGCTTTTATTCAAATAGTTAAAGTGATGATTCGGGAATTCCAAAATTTTCTTCAAATTCTTCCAATAATTTGATTGGGTTTGGTGAGATTGCAAAAATATAAAGAGGGTAAAGGAGTGAAAATAATTTAATCGAATCGATTAGAAATTCCGGTTTAGAAACTCTTCTGGAAATCTTTTTATCAATTTTTTGAAACAGAATAAATTTCATTTTTTCCAATAATTCAAAATCTTTTTTAACATCAAAAGATTTTTTGACAATTTCCGGTTCCTTATTCAAGTTATAAAGGGCGAAATTTTTATTTAGATTATATTTCTCAAATACTTCAGTTAGTTCTTTTTTGTATTTAATTAAATTTTCTTTGAAATATAAATTCTCACCTTCTGTTTTGTTCAAAAAAATTCCGGTTTGAACTTCATTTTTATCGAAGTATATAAAAAATTCACTATCAAGTTTAAATCGTCCAAAGTGAATTAAAAAATAATTCTTGTAAGGTGCCCCTTTAGCAAAACGCATATCTTTGTTGATACGCATAATAGTTTCATTAAATTTTGGTTCATGTCTAATAGCAGGATTCAATCTTTGAAAAAAGGGAGCAATTTCGGTTATGAATGATTTAGCCGGAATTACAAAATTGTTTTGATAGCGGTCTTTATTTAAATTAAACCACTCAACATTGTTATTCTTTTCCAAATCGTTAAGAAAATTAAAAATATCTTTCGGAAAACCTGAAAAAGGAGGAAATGTTTTCATTAATACATCATCCCTATATTAATAGTTATATACACAGAACTAAAATTATTTTTGAATTTTCCCCTTAATGTTTCGATGCTGTTTCCGTCAACTAATTGTACGTAATAATACCTTATATTCAATCCAACAAGATTGCTTTGGCTTATTCCAAAATTTGCTCCAAACCCAATATATCCACCAACACCTATTTTTGTAATTGCATCCCCAAAAGCAGAGAAAAATTCCTTTTGATATGGAGTAGTAATAATTGTTGTTGGTCCGGCAGCTACATTTATGTATGGACGAAGATTGTCAGTTAAATTATCAGAAAATAATCTTTGTTGTAATCCAATATAAACCGGTAAAAGGAAAACTCTATTAACTTTTCCGATTGAGTAAGTTTGTCCATAATAATCAACATATTCAACTTCTCTATCATCTTTGGCTTCGGAAAAAGAAAAGTCTATAAATCCGGTAAGATTTTGAGAAAAAGAATTTCTTAAAAAAGTACCAATTCCAAATCCGGCTTCACTTATCATCAAATCAACTCCCCAAGCATTCGGAGGGAACTTTATCGGTTCCGGTTCAGGTGCAATCTTTCCTATTTTTTGAGCCGGAATTAATGTGATAAAAAATAATATCAGAATAATTAAACTTTTCAATTTCATAGAGAAATCCAATTTTTTATCTTTAATGTTAATTAATGCTAATATATAAAAAAAATAATGAACCAGAATATAGATAAAATTTACCCACAAATTAATTTGTCAAAATTTTGGGATGATTTGTACATCTCTAAAAATGACAACTGGACTTTAAACAATCCATCACCGGTTTTTGTTCATTTAATTGAAAAAACAAATTTGATTGAAAAAGGGAGAATCTTGATTCTCGGCTGCGGTAAAGGTTACGATGCACTTTTTGCTGCACAAAATAACTTTGATGTGGTTGGAGTAGATTTTTCTGAAGAAGCTTTGGGTTACGCAAATCTTTTAGCAGTTAATGAAAATCTGAAGTTAAAATTTATTCACCAAGATTTCTTTGAACTAGATGAAAATTATAAAAATCATTTTGACTATATATTTGAATATGTAACTTTTTGTGCGGTGAATCCGGATAGATTAAATGAGTTAATAAAAAAGTGTTACGAATATTTAAATGAAAATGGACGATTAATTACTCAGCTTTTTCCGGTTGATAAAAGGGAAGGAGGTCCTCCTTTTTCTATTGATAAAAATATGTTTTATGAAGAGGCAAAAAAGTATTTTCATCTTGAATATTATTCAAGAAATATAAATTCAATCAATCCAAGAAAAGGAAAAGAGATTTTATTAATCTTGAAATAGAAAAATGATATTAACCAAATCTGATACAAAACAAATTAATCTAGATATAGAAATTACCGGCAAAATTAATTCCGAATGTCTTGACGAATTATTGATAATAGTTCCTACAAACAGAAAGGCTAGAAGTTTAACGAAGGAAATTATTTCTGCCTCAAAATTAAAATCGACTGGAAAAATTAATGTTGATACTCTTACTACTTTTTCCGAGAACATTTTAAAGAACTTAAAAAATTTTATTCCGCTAAGCGAGGCTGTTTCAACAGTTCTTATAAACAGAACTGCAAGAGATTTAAAAAGTAAATTAAAATACTTTCGTCTTTATCATGATGATATTCCTCATGGAACTTTGGAGAGAATTAAAAATCTGATTTCTGAATTAAAACGTGAAGGAGTTGATTCGGAAAGATTGTTAAATGATTTGGAAGATTTATCCGTTTCGGATAGAAATAAAGCTGAAGATCTTTCTCTCATTTACTCAGAATTTGTTAAAAAGTGCAGAGATTTTAACGCTCTTGAAGTTGGTGATATTTACAAAGAAGTAATAGAGCTGAATGAAAATGATTTTGAAAAATCTTTTAATCATTACTACAACAAAGTGAATTTTGTTGTAGTTAACGGATTTGATGAATTCACAAATCCGGAAGTAGAACTGATAAATAAAATTTCGGAAACAGTGAAAAATCTTTTCATCAATTTTGATTATTACTCCGGCAACGATTCTATCTTTTCACATCTTGATGACAGTTTTAATAAAATTCTTAAAAGAGGATTTAAGCAAATTGAGGATTTGTCTGAAAAAGATGAATCGAAGTTTATCACTACAACGAAGAGAAAACTTTTTAATAATCAAGAAGAGATATTAATAAGTGATTATCAAAATGAAATAACTAAAATAAAAGCAAAAAATAAATTAAAAGAAATTGAACTGGTTGCAAAAGAAATAAAACAATTAATAACCAAAGAGAATGCAGAACCGCATAAGATTTGTGTTTCTTTCAACCTTATTAAAAATTATTCCAGTTATGTAAGAGATATTTTTAATACGTATGGAATCCCGTTTAATTTAACCGATAGAATACCGCTGCAGAATTCTCTGCCAATAATAGAACTAATAAACTTTCTTGAAATTCAGGAAAATGATTTCTACTATAAAAATATACTGAAAACTGCAGGCAGCAGATTTCTAAACATTTCGAAGACTATTGATTTTTCTAATCTGTTAATAACCGCATCTGAGTTAAAAATTGTTGTAGGTAAAAACGTTTGGAAAGAATCAATTAATAAAGCACTTGAGTCATTAAAAATTTTAGTTGATGATGAAGATTACTTTTTTGAAGACAAGAAGCAAAGGGAACTTCAACTAAAAAAATCATTAGCCGATGTTGAAACAATTGAAAAAGCACTAAAGAAGTTTAAGAAGGAATTATCACCAAATGAATTTAAAGAGGAACTGTTTAATTTAATAAAGGAATTAGAAATTCCTTTATTAGTATTAAATGGAAGTGAGCAGGAAGAGGAGCATGTTAAAAGTCTGGCAACTTTTATTGAAACCATAAATGAAATGTTTGCCCTAATGGAAGATGAGTATGGAAGAGATAAAAAATTTAGATTGAAATTCTATCTCGAAGAAATAAGAAATGCATGCAGCTGGGCAAGATTCAATATTAAAGAAAGACCTAATTACGGAGTTTTAGTTACAAGTATAAATGAAATCCGCGGATTGAATTATGATTATTTATTTATATCCGGAATGTATGACGGTGAATTCCCGACAAGATTTCAGCCTGAGATTTTCAATTCTTTAAAGTTCTCATCAAAAGAAGCAAGACATATAATTGAGCAGCGTTATCATTTTTATCAAGCACTTTGTACTTGGAAGAAAAAATTATTTTTAACTTATCCTTTAATTGAAAGCAAAAAAGAACTTGAAGAATCAAGCTTTTTAAAGGAATTAACCGAATTGTTCAAATGCAATTCAAAAGATGAAAGTAATTTTGATAACTTGATTTATTCAAAAGAAGAACTTTTAATTAATTCTGATAAAATCGAATTATCGGATGAAATTTTGGAAAATGTTTCAAAGAAAAATTATAACGATATATCCACAAGCATTTTAGTTGATAGACGGAGATTTGAAGAGGAAGAATCAATTTATAACGGTTACTTGATTACCTATGAGAATGAAAATCTTCATAATGAAATTAAGGATAAACTTTCTAAAATAGTTTCTAAAGAATTTTCTATTTCTCAACTAGAGACTTATGCAAAATGTCCATTTAAATATTTTATTGAAAAGTTATTAAGAATCCAGACAATTCAAGAGCCGGATGAGGAAATAGAATCAACCGAGCTTGGCAGCCTTCTGCATGATATTTTCTTTCAATTTTATACACGAATTAGAGACGAGAAACTGAAATTACAGAACTGCAGTGATTCCGACTTTAAAAAAGCGGAAAAAATTCTATTTGAAATAGCAGAAAATCTATGCAGTAAATTTCTTAAAGATATTCCACAGAATTTTTATGAACGCGAAAAGATATTTGGGATAGATGGGAAAAAAGAAGAATCAATCCTGTACAAGTTTTTGCAGGAAGAGAGATTAGAATCCCAAGAAGAACCAAAATATTTTGAAGTAAAGTTTGGATACTTAAGTAAAGCAGGAACTGATAAAATATTAAGTACCGATAAACCTGTTAAATATAAAGATGCATCATTAAGAGGCAAAATTGATCGCATTGATATAAATGAAGAAGAAAACTCATTTGCTATTGTTGATTATAAACTTAGCAAGTATAGAGGAAGTTCAAATGATTTGATTGATGGAACGGCGCTTCAACTTCCAGTTTATCTTTATGCCGCAAAAGAATTATTAAGTGAAAAAATCCAAAATCCTAAACCTCTTAAAGCAATTATATTCTCATTAAAAATCGACAAAGAAACATTTGGTAAGAAAAAAATTAATCTTACCGGTGAAAATTCAAGGAAGAAATTAACCGATGAGGAGATAATAGAGTTGAATGAGAATCAGATTCAAAATTCATTAGATAAAATAAATGAATATATTTCGAATATCGGAATAGGAAAATTTCCTTTGACAAACATAAAAGATTATGAGAAGAAAGTCTGCAATTACTGCGATTTTAAGGCGGTTTGTCGTATTTCCGAAGTTAAGTAGTTCGTACCGTTTTTGTTGAATTCAAAAATAAAATTTATTAGGTTTGCCTTACCACTGCAGACGCGGTGGTAATTTTTTTTAAAAGAGTTAAAATTTTTGTAGGAGCATGAATTGGATAATTTTGTTTACCTAAGCAAAGAGCGTTTAATTGAGTTAGAAAACGAGCTTAAAGATTTAAAAACAAACGGCAGAAAAGAAATGGCTGAAATGATAGCCGAGGCCAGATCTCATGGGGATTTATCGGAAAATGCTGAATATGATGCTGCTAAAGATAAACAAGGTTTACTTGAGCTTCGTATAAGCAAATTAGAAGAACTCCTTTCAAAAGCAAGAATTATAGATACTTCTCAATTTTCTAAAGATAAAGTTCATATTCTTGCAAAAGTTAAAGTGAAGAATTTGAACAACAAGAAAGAGTATCAGTATATGCTTGTCTCACCGGAAGAAGCAGATTCTGAGAAAGGGAAAATCTCTTTTACTTCACCTGTTGGTCAATCACTTATGAATAAAACTATTGGTGATGTAACTCAGGTAAAAGTTCCAGCCGGCATCGTGAAATACGAAATTCTTTCAATTGATTAAAAATCATTTTGAATGACGAATCTTATATAAAACTTACATTAGAACTTGCAAAAAAGGGGATAGGCAGCGTTAGTCCTAATCCCCTTGTTGGTGCTGTAATTATAAAGAATGACAGAATTATTGGAGCCGGTTATCACGAAAAATTCGGTTCAAATCATGCTGAAATTAATGCAATTCTTAATGCAAAAGAATCTATAGAAGATTCAACGTTAGTTGTAAATTTAGAACCCTGCTCGCATCATGGAAAAACTCCACCTTGTGCTGATAGAATAATCGAAAGTAAAATTAAGAAAGTTGTTATTGGCTCTGTTGATCCAAATCCTTTAGTAGCCGGGAACGGAATTAAAAAATTAAAGGAAGCCGGAATTGAAGTTGTACAAAATGTTCTTAACAATGAATGCATTGAACTGAATAAGTTTTTTTTCAAGTTTATTTCAAAAGGACTTCCTTACGTAACATTAAAAATTGCTCAGACCATAGACTCAAAAATTGCAGATAAAAAATATAATTCTAAATGGATTACTTCAGCGGAATCAAGAACTTTTGTTCACAATTTAAGAACCGAGTATGATGCTGTACTTATAGGCAGTAATACTGTTAAAGAAGATAATCCGAGTTTAACAGTTAGACATGTTGAAGGGAGAAATCCTAAAAGGATTATTTTAGATACTAATCTTTCCCTTTCTACCAAATACCAAATATTTAATTCAACAAATATTGGTGAAGTAATTTTGCTTACTTCAAAGGAATCAAAAAATAAAGTAAAAAAGCTGAAAAAATTTGCACAACTTGGTGTTAAAGTTATTTTTTGTAAAACTAACAATGATGGAAAAATATTACTCAAAAGTGCATTGAAGAAGATTGCAAAAGAAAATATTATTTCTGTAATGGTTGAAGGAGGTTCAAAAGTTTTTAGTTCTTTTATTGCTGAAAAACTTTTTGATGAATTAATTGTTTTTGTAGGACCAAAACTAATTGGTGAAGGAATTTGTTCAATTAGTGATATTGGAATTAAGTCAATCAAACGTCCGCATAAACTTCACTTAAAAGATGTTCAAATGATTGGCGGCGATGCAATGCTAAATTATAGAGTTTAATTATGTTTACCGGATTAATTGAAGAAATTGGAATTGTAAAAAATATAAAACCACTCGGCAAGGGGAGAGAAATTATTATTTCATCCAAGGTAATTAATAAAGAATTACAACTTGGTGACAGCGTGAATGTTAATGGTGTCTGCCAAACGGTTGAGACCTTTGATTCAAATTCATTTAAAGTTACAGCCGTCGAAGAAACATTAAAGAAAACTAATCTTGGTTCTCTTAAAGTAAATGATAAAGTTAACTTAGAATCTTCCTTAACAATGTCAAAAAAACTTGGCGGGCATTTTGTTTTGGGACACATCGATACAACCGGAACAATAAGTAAAATAGAAAAATTAACTGCCAGTTGGAATCTTACCGTAAAATATCCGAAAGAATATTCTAAATATCTTATTCATGTCGGCTCAATAGCAGTTGACGGGGTAAGTTTAACTGTTGCAGAAAATTCAGATTCTGATTTTTCTGTCGCCGTTATACCTCATACTTGGGATAATACGATTTTCCATTTTAAAAAATCCGGCGATTCAGTAAATCTGGAATTTGATGTTTTAGGTAAATATGTTGATAATATTTTAAATGGAAGTAATAAATCAACTTTTACTATCGAAAGACTTAAAGATTTGGGTTATTAATGAAAGCTAAAATTTATGAAACGGTAATTAATTTCATAAAAAAGCATAACCTAATTGAAAATAATTCTAAACTGTTAATTGCTTTAAGCGGCGGACCGGATTCGGTTTTTGCTCTTCATTTCTTTCATCAATTCAAGAATAAATATAAAGCTGAACTTATTGCTGCCCATGTTAATCATAATTTAAGAGGAAATGATTCAGAACAAGATCAGATTTTCTGTGAAAAAATTTGTAGTGAATTAAAAATTCCCATCTTTATCAAATCTGTAGAAGTAGAAAAATTTGCAAGGAAGAATAATCAATCAGTTGAAGAAGCTGCAAGAAATTTGCGTTATAACTTTTTTGAAGAAATTAGTAATCAAGAAAAAGTTGATTATATAATAACAGCTCATAATTCGGATGATAACACCGAAACAATTCTGCTTAATCTTATTAAAGGCACAGGTTTAAGCGGTTTAAGTGGAATTCCGGTTAAGAGAGGAAAGATTGTAAGACCAATTTTATCCTTATCAAAAAAAGAAATTGTGGAGTTTCTTGAACTGAATAAAATAAATTTTAGAATTGACAAATCTAATTACGAAAATGATTTTGAAAGAAATAAATTAAGGAATATTGTTATTCCCGAAATAGAAAAAATTAATCCCTCATTAAATTCTACTTTAAGAAAATTCTCAAATAACATTTCTTCAATTAATATTTTTATTCAACAAGAAACTGAAAAGGTGTTCAAGAAGTTTGTTAAGAAGAATGAAAATCAATTTATAGTAAATCAAAAACTATTTCAGAGAGAAAACGTCTTAATTTCTTCTTTAATAATTAAAAAACTTTTTGAGGATCATCTAAAAATTTCCTTTACTTCAAAAGATTCGGATAAAGTTAAAAATCTTGTTTCCCAGCAAAAAGGAACAACAATAAAATTAAAGAATTCTGTTAAAGTAATTAGGGAAGACGAAAGTTTAATTTTTTTCACAGAAGAGAAACTATTTACTGATGAAATTGAAATCAGATTAAACAGCAGTCAGGAAATTGGTAATTATGAAATTTCGATTGAAGAGGTTAATGAATTTAATGAAAATTCAAACTTTTCCGAAATAATTTCTGGGGATAAAACTGAGGATATCTTTATATTGCGAAGATGGAAAATCGGGGATAAATTTATTCCGCTTGGAATGAAAAATTTTAAGAAAATCTCAGATTTCCTAACTGATAAAAAAGTTAAATCGTCTAGTAAGAAAAATCATCTAATCTTAACAAATCGGAACGAAATTGTATATGTTTTTGGTTTAAGGATAGATGAAAGATATAAATTAACAAAAAACACAAAAAGAAAAATTGGCATATGTCTACGGAAAAAAAACAAAAATTAGATGAAATCCACGTTGGAAACGAAGTATTTGTTCCAATGATTAGTGAAGAGCAGCTTCAAAAAAGATTGGCAGAATTAGGCAAACAAATATCTGATGATTATCAAGGTAAACTTCCGATTTTTATTGGAGTTCTAAATGGATCATTCCTTTTTATGGCTGATTTAGTTAAGAATGTAACCGTAAATTGTGAAATTGATTTTATGAAACTTTCCAGCTATGGAGAAGAAAAGATTTCTTCAGGCAAAGTAAAAATGCTTAAAGAATTGAATGCTGATATAAATGACAGACATATAATTATTGTGGAAGATATTGTTGATACCGGACTTTCGATAAGTTATATAGAAAAATTATTGGAACCTTATACGCCTGCAAGCGTAAAAGTTTGTTCGTTACTGCTTAAGCCTGAGAGCTTAAAATATCAAGTTAAAATTGATTATATTGGGTTTGAAATTCCTAATAAATTTGTAATTGGTTATGGACTTGATTACGCTCAAAAGTACAGGAATTTAAGATCAATTTATGTTTTAAGTGAATAATGGAGATGTTGATGAATAACTCATTTAGTAAATTATTCTTTGCTGATAACTCAGAAAAGAAGAATCCGCTAAAAAATAAAAAAGGAAACGGAGGAGGATCTCAAAAACCGGATGGTGAATTTGACTGGTCTAAAGTTATAAAAACCGTTTTTAGCTGGGGCGCTGTTATTATTGTTGCTGTTATTGTAATGCAATTGGCAAATTCAGGTAACTCTGCAGCTCCCGAAGTTACATTTGATGTTTATAAAAGACTTCTTAATGAAGATAAAATTACCGAAGCAAAAGTAATTAAAACAGATATAAACGATTATAAATTTGAAGGTACTTTAGAAACTCAAGAGAAAATCTTAATTAACAATACTTATGTTAATGTAAAAAACTTTTCCGTAACTCTTATTGAACCGATAATAAAACAAGAAGAAGATATATGGAAGGAAAAGAACATTAAATATACTTTTGTTAAAGAGTCTAATGAATGGTTAACGGTTCTGTTATCTTTTATTCCTTGGATTTTAATTATCGGTATTTGGATTCTTCTTATGCGCAGAATGCAAGGGGGAGCCGGCGGTTCTAGAGGAATTTTCAACTTTGGAAAGAGTAAAGCAAAGTTAATTTCTGAGATGGCTACTAAAATTACTTTTAAAGATGTAGCCGGAGCCGATGAAGCTAAACAAGAACTTGAAGAAATAATTGAATTCTTAAAAGAGCCTTCCAAATTTCAAAAACTTGGCGGAAAAATTCCGAGAGGTGTTTTATTGTTGGGTCCTCCCGGAACCGGTAAAACTTTATTGGCAAGAGCAGTTGCAGGTGAAGCCGGAGTTCCGTTTTTCTCTATAAGCGGTGCCGACTTTGTGGAAATGTTTGTGGGTGTTGGTGCAAGCCGTGTTAGAGATCTTTTTGAACAAGGAAAGAAAAGTGCTCCTTGTATAATTTTTATTGATGAAATTGATGCTGTTGGTCGACACAGAGGTGCTGGTTTAGGGGGCGGGCATGATGAACGTGAACAAACTCTCAATCAGCTTTTAGTTGAAATGGACGGATTTGAACAGAACAGCGGTGTAATTATTATTGCCGCTACTAACAGACCAGATGTTCTTGATCCTGCTTTATTAAGACCTGGCAGGTTTGACAGACAAGTTGTTGTTGATAGACCTGATGTTAAAGGTAGAGAAGGAATTCTTAAAGTTCACACAAGAAAAATTCCTTTGGATATGGATGTTGATTTAAAAACTTTAGCCAAAGGTACACCCGGATTAGCCGGTGCTGAATTAGCTAATATGGTTAATGAAGCTGCACTTTTAGCTGCTAGAAAGAACAAGAAAAAAGTTGCTATGGTTGATTTTGAAGAAGCTAAAGATAAAGTAATGATGGGAATGGAAAGAAAAAGTATGATCATTTCCGAAGATGAAAAGAAGCTTACTTCATATCATGAAATTGGACACGTTTTAGTTGCTAAAATGATTCCCGAAGCTGATCCTGTTCACAAGGTAACAATTATTCCAAGAGGAAGAGCACTTGGTGTTACAACTTATCTTCCTGTTGATGAAAAGCATACGTATTCAAAAGATTATTTAGAAGCTATGATTACCTACGCACTTGGGGGAAGAGCTGCTGAATTATTGGTCTTCAAGAAATATACTACCGGTGCTGGAAATGACATTGAAAAAGCTTCCAATATTGCTAGAAAAATGGTTTGTGAATGGGGAATGAGTGAGAAACTTGGTCCTCTTTCATACGGAACCAAAGAAGAAGAAATATTTCTTGGCAGAGAAATTACAAAGCATAAAGATTACAGTGAAGAAACAGCTCAATTAATTGACCAGGAAATCAAAGCTATAATTGAAGCTGGGATGAATCGTGCTATCAAAATATTAGAAGATAATATTGAAGTATTGCATAAATTATCTTTAGAATTGCTTGAGAGAGAGATTCTTGATTCAGATGAAATTGACAAAATAATTAAAGGGGAAGAACTTCCTCCGGTAAAAAGAAATGGTTCATCAATTTCGGAAAGTCAATCTAATTCTGCAGAAGAAGTACCTGATCATGTTAAGAAATTGATGGATGAAAGAAATAATAAGAAAAATTCTGAAGAAAAATCGGAAGATAACGCTGAAGAGAAATCTGAAAATACCGGAAATGATGACAGCAAGTGATAACGGTTCAATTGATTATAAATTTGAAATTCTGAGAAAAGGAATACATTTATGTTCATTGTCAATTCCTATTGCATATTATTATATGACAAAAGAATTGGCATTATCAATTTTAGTTCCTCTTTTAGTCTTTTCTTTATTTCTTGAATTTGCCAGGCATTATATTAAACCGATGGGAAGATATTTTGATCTTCTCTTCGGTTTTCTTTTAAGAGAGCATGAAAAGGATTCTTCAAAAAAAACATTGAGTGGCGCTACATACGTCTTTATTTCTGCTGTTATAACTATCCTTATTTTTCCTAAAGTAATTGTTGTATTGGCTTTTTCTGTTTTAATTATTGGAGATATTGCAGCAGCTCTTATTGGAAGAAGATTTGGCAAGCATAAATTTTTAGCTAAATCCCTAGAAGGGACTTTAGCTTTTTTTGTCTTTTCATCATTTCTTGTTTTACTTACCCCAAAAGTAGAATATCTTTTTATTGAATACATAATAGGATTTGCTGCCGTGGCTGTTGGTGCAATAGCCGAAAATATTGCTTATGGCTGGGCTGATGATAATCTTACTATTCCTCTTTCGGTTGGAGCTGTTATGTGGATTCTTTATTCTTTACTTCTTCCAAATCTGCCTATGGTTTTATCCGGAGTTCCAAACTGATTTTTATTTGAAACAATAAAAAAGCCCTTTTGTATAAGGAAAAAAAGAATACCAACATGAAAAAAATTATACAATCAAGCTCCATTATTTTACTAATCTCTTTTATATTTTTTGGATGCGAAACTAAAAAACCGGCAATTGGAAATGAAGATGAAATAATTGTATTTGCAGATTCTGTTGAATATCTTGAATTGGAACCGGTTTTGCTCCAAATATTTTCAAAAACAATTTATACACCCATTCCTGAACAATTATTTTTATTAAATAGAAAAGATATTTCTGAGATAAGTAAATATCAGCATAGAAAAAATATTGTAATTGTTGCTCCGTTCGGTACTGAATCTGAAACCTCGAATTTTATTGGAAATATTGTTAGTCCCGAATTAAAAACCAAAATTGAGAACGACAGTCTTTTTGTAATTAATAAATATGATCTTTGGGCAAGAGAACAATTGGTAATGGTTTTGACTGCTCCAACTCTAGAAAAACTTAAATACAATATCTTAAATGAAGAAGATGACTTAGTTTATTTCTTCCAAAAAATATCTGATAAAAGATTATTAAAAAGTATTTACAATCCTACTTTTGAAAATGAAAAACAAGAAGCTGAATTCTTAAAGAAATATGACTGGCTTATTTATGTGCAGAAAGATTTTATGCTTGCTAAAGATGACTCATTAAATAATTTTGTCTGGCTCAGAAGATCACCCAGCAGCAATTTAGAAAGATGGATTTTTGTTCATTGGATTGAAAATGCAAGTCCTGCATTTTTGAATGCAGATTCTATTTATGCCGAAAGAAATAAATTAACAAAAAGATACTTTAGAACTACAGATAATTCAGCATATATTGAAATAGCGGATGATTATTTATCTTCAACCGAAGTTAATTTTAACGGAAAATATGCACTCTTTACGCAAGGTTTATGGCGTATGAATGATAAAAGTATGGGGGGACCTTTTGTGAACTATACTTTTTACGATGAAAATTCGAAAAGAATATATATGCTTGATGGAAGTGTATTTGCACCAAAGTTCTACAAAAAGTCTTTAATTCAGCAAGTGGATGTTCTGCTTCAGTCGTTTAAACCGGGACATGAAATTGATCAGTCAAAAAGAGAAGACCTGCTTAATCTTCTCGATTAATTTATCGCTTCCAACAAATTTTTATTTATTAAAAAATTCGGAGAGATTTCTTTAATTCTCTCCGAATAAATTTTAGCTCTTTCAGTTTTACCAAATTGCAGTTCATACAATCCTCTGTATTGAAGCATATTGCATACGTTATTAATAATAAACTCAGAATATTTATTTAGATTGTCCGGAATTCTTAATTCGAAATCTGGTAAAGGAGCTTCTATATAATTCTTATCGTTTGTAACTAAAAATGTTAATGTGTATGGAACTAAAAAATATCCTTCAGGCAGTGTTAACTCGCCACTCTGTAATTCATTCGAAAGAAATTCAGAACCTACAAAGAAACTGCGATCTTTATTTTCACTTATTAGTTTGGTTAAAATTAATCTAAAATATTTTTCTAAAATTTGAGGATTAAAATTGCCACCTCGTTCAAAAGGTTCCAATGCATTTAAGAAACTTTTGACTTCATGTTCAAGTCCATCAAAAATATTATCATCAAGACTTTTTAATTGTTCATAATACCAAGAACGTCTTAACAGTTCCTTATCAATTATTGTAATATCTTTTCTAAAGTTTTCTGCAAATTGAAAATAATAAGAAGGAGAAATTAGATAATCCCATTGATAGCTGAATATAATGGAGTTATTTGGCAAGGTACTCAAGTTAGCTTTTGTATAATCTTCGAAAATATAGTTATCAGATTGATTAACATTCTTAAAATTATTTAACGCTTGCGATAAAGGAATAATAATAAAAGCCAGAATTAAAAATGACTTTTGATACTTTAATGATTTTATAAACTCTACAGCAGTTAATAATCCGAATGCAAAGAAAACAACAAGACTTATATAAGCCAAAAGAAAATATGAATCTATATCAACAATATCATAATTGATTGAGTAGAATATTGTAACTAATAACAATAAAAATGTGAAAATAAAAATGATCTTATTTTTTTTGAAGAGAGAGAAAATCCCAGTAATTATAAACAGAATAGAAGGATAATAAAATTCGTTTGGAATATTATTAATGAAATAAGTCAGCTGCTTCTTAGATGAATCAAACGAAGAGAAAATCCAAACTTGATATTGTGCACCGGTAAAATGTCTCCAAAAATTTTCAAATTTAATTGGATTTCCCCAGTTTAATTCTGGTGACTGTAAAGCCCTAATAGGTAAGAACAAATAAACAATTCCAGCCGACAAGATTGTAATTATAGATAGTTTAATTCCAAAAATTAGCGCCTCTTTTTTAAATCCAAATTTTCTAAAGTATAAAAAAACCGCTGAAGGAATTATTAAAATAGAAGTCATATGATTGGTTAGAGATAGTCCGAATAAATATGCGAACAAATACCAATACTTATTCTCATTTCTTAAAAACGCTTTTATGAGTACAAAAAGAGAAATGCTTATCAACAATAAATGTAATGAATAAACTTCTACCGAAGTACTTTGAAACCAGAATGTTGCGCTCAATCCTAAAACTAAAACTGAAGTAATAATTGCAATTATTCTTATAAAATTATTCTCTAGAACTTTTCCTTTATATTGAAGCAAAATTTCATTCAAAAATTTTGATAAGAAGACTGTAGAAACTGAAGTAAATAATAAAGCTAAAAAATTTGCTTGAAATATTTTAGAAGCAAACAGCGGCAATTGTAAAAAGAGATATCCTAAAATTGTGAATAAAGGGTAACCGGTTGGATGAGCAATCCCAAGCGTATATTGAACAGCAGCAAGTTCTCCACTGTCTATTTGTATAACGGAAGGGGCAATTGTGAAGTTGTAAATGATAAACAAGATACTGAAAGGAATTAGAGCAAAATAATTTTCAATAAATCTTTTCACTTAAGTTCATCCTCAAATAATTTCTTATTCTCTTCTAAAATTAATTTTAACAGCTCAATTAAATCTGTTTTTATTTTTAGCAGACCTTCGTATAGTCTTCTGTTATTAAGTGTTTCAGGCATTTCCTTTTTTGAATTATTTGAAATAACCTCATTTGCAGCAACTATATTTTTTAATATTGTAAAATTTTTGAGTAATTTTTTCTTGCTGGTTTTTGATAAAACGATTTTATCAATTTTATGTTTTGTATTGTTTCCAATTAAAGATTTGGTCTTTTCTATATTCTTGAGAAGTAAAAAATCCAAATAAAAATTTATGGTAGTCAATCCGCCGAAATCATTTTTAAGATTTATTTTATTTCCAATTCTTTGTGAATTATAACTTATTAGTTTTTGATGCATGGTAATTATTTCGTCTTTAAAATTGAATTTAGAACTTTTTATTGAATCAACAAGCAGAGACTTAAAATCTTCAAATAGACTTTTATCTCCGCATATAAATCTCATTTTAAGGAGTGATTGAAATTCCCAAACTCTTGCTCTTTTATTCAAGTAATTTTTATAAGCACCAATATCCCACACAATATTAGAGCTTTTCCCTTCAGGTCTTAACTTAAAATCAATTTCTGTTAAAGGTAATATTTCTCTTATTTCATATAAGAATTTCAGAATTCCTTTTTCATTTACATTATTATTTTTTTTATCTGATGTAACAACAATTAAATCTATATCCGAACTAAGTGAAATATCTCCGCTTCCAAAACTTCCAAGTCCGGCAATAAAATATTCACCTTTTATTTTATTACTAATGGTATTAATAATTTTTTCATCATAGTAATTTATTGATCTTATCGAAAGATCATCTGCATTAATAAGTCTTAATGCAAATTGAAAGGTTAGAATAAATTCTATCTGTATCTTTTCAAAATTATTTTGGATCGATTTTAGATTTTTAGTATAAACTTTTCTTGTGAAAATTAAATCGGCAAGATTTGGTCTTTGTAAAAGTAGGTCGCAAAACTTTTTAGAAATTTCGCAGACTTTCAAAACATCATTAAGTACTTTTTTATTAGCAAGTTCGTTAAACCAAAAGTAAGGAAAATTTGATGCTTGAATCAACTTGGTGAAATTCTCGAGTACTTCATCTGGTGAATTTGATTTTGCTAAATAAGTATTAAAATTGAGTTTTATTTTATTAAAGGCATCTATTGTTTTTTTATCAAAAGTAGCTGCATTAAATATACTCTTGCCAAACTGTAGATAATCATAATTCCTTTTCGCTTTTTGAGGATCGGCAAATTTTATATTCGGAAAATCATCTTTCTGAATAGAATTATTAAGCATTGTAAATGATTTGAAAATATTTCTTACCCCGTTTCTTCTTTTCTCTAAATCCGATATAAAAGAGTTCACTGATTTATAATTCAGATAAGCAGCAAGTTTTTCAGTAATCTCACCATTCTTTGGAATTTCATGCGTTTGAGTATCATTCATTAACTGTAAAAAATGTTCTACTCTTCTCAAAAAAATGTATGATTCATAAAACGTCTTTCCTTCAGAATTGCTTAAGATGTTATTATTAACTAGAGCTTTAATGGCAATTAATGAACTGCCGGTTCTTATGTTTTTATATTTTCCTCCGTTAATAAGCTGAAGTGCTTGAACTGTAAATTCAATATCTCTAATTCCTCCGGTAAATAATTTTACATTAAGTTCATCAGTTAATCTTTTTTCAATCTCTATTTTCATCTTGGAAATTTGTTCAAGAGGACTTTTCAGAAATGATTTAGGATAAACAAAATTTGAGAGATAATTCTCAAAGCTGCTGAATAAAATTTCATTCCCGGCAACAAACGAGAGTTTAATCAACATTTGTCTTTCCCATTCGGCACCGCGATTTTCGTAATATCTGAAATAATCGTTTATTGACATACAGATTGGTGCATACTTGCCATCAGGCCTTAAACGAAAATCAACTCTATAAATAAAACCTTCGGAAGTTACTTCAGTTGCTGTTTTAATAAAAAGTTGAGCTGCTTCAGTTAATAATTCTTGATATGTAAATTGAGGAGATTTTCCATGAATAGAATTTTCATCGTAGAATAAAATAAGATCGATATCTGAGCTGTAATTTAATTCATCGCCCCCAAGCTTGCCCAGTGCGGCTATACAGAATTTGTCATCTTTAATCTCAAGATTTTTTCTTGTCAGAATTTCATCATAACAAAGATTGAAAAGATGCTTTGTTATTCCTTTAGCTAAGTAAGAAATTTGATTTGTAGTTTTTTCGAGATCATTATTTTTTAGAATGTCATTCAATCCAATTACAAATAACTTCTGCCTTTTAAAACTACGTAAAAAATTAGTTTTGGAATTGAAGGACTTAAAATTTGTAATGCCGTTTTTAATTTCATCGTCAATTGATTTTAGGGTTATATCTTTTTCTAAATTAGATGGATTAAAAACATAATAGAGCATTGAAGGATTTCTAACTATTACATCAGTTAAAAAATTACTGTAAGAAGAAACTAAAATTAAAATCTCAATATGATGAGGATATTTAAGACAATCTTTTAAGAATGTTGATCTATCGAAAACTGAATTTAATATTCTTAACAAATTTGCTTCAGAGGATTTTGTGAAATAGCATTTTTGGATTTCTATATTGAAAAGATTAATTAGTTTATCAATTTCAGAATTCTTTAAATAACCCGTAGTTGAAGTAAAAATGAGCTTTATAAAATCTTCCGATATCTTGAATTTTGAGTTCACTAAATCCACTAATTTTGACTTGATATCAAAATTAAAATAATTGTTTGTAAAGAGGAAACTTTTGTTGATAAAAACTGTGAAACAATGTGCTTAATTGCTTTTCAAAAGCCCTTTGGTTAACTTAGTTTCTTGAATAAAATGGAGAAATTTGATGTTTAATAACTTCCTAAAGAAGATTTTTGGTGATAAAAATACGAAAGCTTATAAAGAATTATGGCCTTTGGTTGAAGAGATTAATCAAGAATATGAAAAATTAAATTCACTTACGGATGATGAACTTAGAGGGAAATCCCAAGAATTAAAAGAATATCTAAAAAATGAAACCGCCGAATTAAGAAATCAAATTGCTGAATTAAGAGAAACCTTAACTAAAGATGAAGCTGATGATAATGACAGAGATTCAATTTATGATCAACTTGATAAATTGAATGAAGAACTTGATGCCAAATATGAAGATTTATTAGATGGAATATTACCTCAAGCATTTGCAATTGTAAAAGATACATGCCGCAGATTGGTTGGAAAAAGCTGGGATGCTGCCGGTAATAAAATCAATTGGGATATGATTCCTTATGATGTTCAGCTCCTTGGCGGAATTGTACTGCATCAAGGAAGAATTGCCGAAATGGCAACCGGTGAAGGAAAAACTCTAGTTGCTACATTACCGGTTTTTCTAAATGCTTTAACCGGACGTGGAGTTCACCTTGTTACTGTAAACGATTACCTTGCTAAACGTGACAGCGAGTGGATGGGGGAAATTTATAAATTCCATGGATTGACAGTAGGATGCATTCTTAATACAATGAATCCTGAACAAAGAAGAGAAATCTATAATTTTGATATTGCCTACGGAACTAATAACGAATTTGGTTTTGATTATCTCCGTGATAATATGTCTATCTCCAAAGAATATTGTGTACAGAGAGGACACAATTATGCTATAGTGGATGAGGTTGACTCGGTGTTAATTGACGAAGCAAGAACACCGTTAATTATTTCCGGTCCAGTTGATACTTCAAATCATAAATTTTATGACATGAAGCCTAGAGTTGAAAGATTGTTTAAGAAACAGGCTCAGCTTGTTGCTTCAATTGTTCAAGAAGCTGAAAATCTTTTAAATTCCGGAGATAAAAAAGATTTAGAAAAAGCCGGAATAAATCTTTTAAGAGCGCACAGAGGTTATCCCAAAAATAAAAAATTACTAAAAGTATTAAGTGAACCGGAGTATAAAAAATTACTTCAATCAACAGAACTGGAATTCTTAAGAGAAAATGCAAAGAGAATGCCGGAAATTGATGAAGAGCTTTATTTTGCAATTGAGGAAAAAAATAATTCTATCGATCTTACTGAGAAAGGAAGAGAAGAGTTGGCTTCCGGATCACCGGAAGGAAAGGAATTTTTTGTACTTCCAGATTTAGGAACCGAGATCAGTAAAATTGAAAATGATGAATCTCTTGCTCAAGAACAAAGATTAAAAAAGAAAGATGAACTTTATCATTTATACAGCGAGAGAAGTGATACAATCCATACTATAAACCAGCTTGTGAAAGCCTACAGTTTATTTGAAAGAGATGATGAATATGTAATTACCGAAGATGGTAAAATAGCAATTGTTGATGAGTTTACAGGTCGTGTACTTCCTGGAAGAAGATATTCCGACGGACTTCATCAAGCTATTGAAGCAAAAGAAAATGTAAAAGTTGAAAAAGATACTCAAACACTCGCAACAATTACTCTTCAAAATTATTTTAGATTATACAAAAAATTAGCCGGTATGACCGGTACGGCAGAAACGGAAGAAGGGGAGTTTTTCGAAATCTATAAATTGGATGTTGTCGTAATTCCAACAAATAGACCTATAGCAAGAGATGATCAAGATGACGCTATTTACAGAACCAAAAGAGAAAAGTTTAATGCGGTAATTGAGAAGATTAAAGAATTATATGAAGAAAAACGTCCGGTTTTAGTGGGTACTACCAGTGTGGAAGTGAGTGAAACATTAAGTAGAATGTTGAAAAGACAAGGAGTTCCTCATAATGTTTTAAATGCTAAGCAGCATAAACGTGAAGCTGAAATTGTAGCTTTTGCCGGTCAGCCCGGAGCAATAACAATAGCAACGAACATGGCTGGTCGTGGTACGGATATAAAACTTGGATCGGGAGTTCTGGAAAAAGGGGGACTTTATATTCTTGGTACAGAACGGCATGAATCAAGACGTATTGATAGGCAGTTAAGAGGTCGTGCCGGTCGTCAAGGTGATCCCGGAACTTCAAAATTCTTCATCTCCCTTGAAGATGATTTGATGCGACTTTTCAGCAGTGATAGAGTTACAAGTGTTATGCAGAGATTAGGTTTGGAAGATGGTCAATCAATAGAACATCCGCTTGTTACAAAATCTGTTGAAAGAGCTCAAAAGAAAGTTGAAGAGAATAACTTTGCAATTCGTAAAAGACTTCTTGAATTTGACAACGTTATGAATCAGCAGCGTGAAGTTATTTATTCAAGAAGACGACAAGCATTGGAAGGTGAAAGGTTAAAGGGGGAAATATTTGAATACCTTGAAGAATATATTAATGATATTTTAGAACAGCATTATGAAAATGCAGAAATTGAGCAGATTCAGAATGCAATGCTTCAAAATTTACTTGTTGATTATAAGATAGATACAAAAACTTATCAATCATTAGGTAAAGATGGATTAAAAGAAAAACTTATTGAAGCTGCAAAAGCTTTCTATAAAAGAAAAGAAGAAATGCTCAGTTCCGAATTAATGGCTCGCCTAGAGCGTTTTGCTGTTCTTAGTGTTATTGATGAAAAGTGGAAAGAGCATCTTCGTGAAATGGATGATCTTAAGGAAGGAATTGGGCTTAGAGCTTATGGTCAAAAAGATCCTCTGCTTGAATATAAAGGTGAAGCATTTAAACTTTTTGTACAGTTATTGGAATTTTTAAGAAACGATATAGTATCATTCTGCTTTAAGTTTTTCCCTCAGGCTCAAGAAGAAATTCAACAAAGAGCAAGAAGAGAACAAAGAATGACAACTATAAAAGATAACGCAACAAATATTGGTCTTTCAGGAAGCTCTCAAGATCAAGGTGCAAATAGAGGAAAGCCTCAACCGGTAAAGGTTGAAGAAAAGACAGGACGAAATGAACCATGTCCTTGCGGAAGTGGAAAAAAATACAAACATTGCCATGGTAAAAACGCTTAGGATTGCCAATGAAAAAAATTGAAGCAATTATTCGTCCTTTCAAACTTGATGAAGTTAAAGAAGCCCTTTTGGAAGAAGGAATTAAAGGAATGACCATTTCCGAAGTTAGAGGTTACGGAAGACAAAAAGGGCATAAAGAAACTTTTAGAGGAAGCGAATATCAAATTGAATTTGTTCCTAAAATAAAACTTGAAATTATTGTTGAAGAATCTCTAGCTGAGGTTGTAATTAGTGCCATATTAAGAACAGCAAAAACCGGTCAAGTTGGAGATGGTAAAATTTTTGTTTCTAACATTGAGGATGCAATTAGAATACGTACCGACGAATCTGGTCCGTCAGCTTTATAATATGAAAATAAAAAATATAATTTCGATTACTATATTTGGTTTTTTCTTAGCCTCTTGCGGTATTTGGCAGGATTTTACTACTTTCTTTAATACCTATTATAATGCCAGACTTAATTTTGAAGAAGCAATGGAAGAAATTAATGCTCAACCAAGAGAACTTTTTGAGTTTAAGGAGCCGGCTCCAACAAATAAGGCAAAAACTTCACTTACTAAAGTGATTGAAAAATGTTCTAAAATTCTTCAGTTCGATTCCGAAAGTTCCTACTTTGATGAATCATTATTAATAATTGGCAAATCTTTTTATTATCAAGCAGAGTATCTTCAGGCAGTTAGAAAATTCCAGGAGCTTATTTCATTAACCGATACTGATCTTCAATTGGAAGCAAATTTATGGATAGGAAAAAGTGAGCTGCAATTAAGAAATTTTGAAAACGGTTATCAGATACTAGAAGAGGTTAAAACCAAAGCACGAGAAGCAGAAGAAGATGAAATTCTTATCGAAGCATACATTTCTCAAATTAGATATTTAATTAATAGAGAAAATTATGAAAGCGCAGTTAATTTAAGTGCAGAACTGCTTGATATTTCCGATTCCGATGAACGTAATGCAGAAATTACTTATGAAATGGGAAAGATTTATCTTCTCTTAAACGACAATGAAAATGCAGCTAAATATTTTAGCAAGGTTACTGAATATTCTCCAACCTTTGATATTGAATTTTACAGCTTTTTAGAATTCGCAAAAATTCAAAAAGATTTGGGAAATTTAGAACAAAGTCTTGAAGTACTTGAAGATTTGAGATCCGAAGATAAATATGCCGATTTCTATGATGAAATTGATTATCAAATTGCTTTGATTTATTATCAGCAGGAAAATATTGAAGATGCGTTGGATTTGTTTACCATTGTTGATACTACATATTCTAAAAAAGAAGCCGGCGGAAAAGCTAAATTTATGCGCGGCGAAATTATGGAATTAGTTTTTGCAGATTATGACAGTGCTCAAAAATTTTATGATAAAATTCCAACTTCTGCAGCTCCAAAAGAAGTAAAGAATTCTGCTTCACTTAAATCTATTAGTCTAAAAAAGTATTTTGATATAAAAAACGATTTGGATTTTCAACTAGCTCAAATGGTTTATCTTAAAGATGAAGATAGATTCATTGAAGATTCAACCTGGTATTACAATTGGAAAAACAGAGACACAACCAATCTTGCTGATTTATTCCAAGATCAAAAACCAAAGTTTAATGATGAATTTTTAGCAGATTCGATAAAAATAAAATTAGATTCAATTGCTGTTGATACCACACTTACCGGATATCAAAAAGATAGTTTGAATTATGTTTTGAGGGGATTACGTCCTCCTGATAAAGATTTGCTGCCGGTTAATCCTGTTCCGCAAAATATTGTAGTTGAGGAAATTGAGAAACCTCCGTTTAATTATGAACCCAAGAGACCAAAAATTTCGGAAGACTCATTAAAAGTATTAATTGCCGATTCCAAAATAAAAATGGGAGATCACTTTTTTACTGAAATGAATGTCCCCGATTCAGCTTTTAAATATTATCAATCAATTATAAATGATTATGACAGTACCAAGTTTGTTCCGAAAGCATTAGTGGCATTGGGTGGATATTATGCTTTGAGAGGAAATCAAGAAAAGGCTGATAGTCTTTATAGAGTTGTTTATGAAAATTTTAAGAATGATAAAATTGTAAATGAAGCAGCTCGCAAACTGGATTTACCAGAAATCGATTTTATATCCGATCCCGCTGCAGATGAATATTTAATTGCAGAAGAACAATTGTTGAGTGAAAATTATAATAAAGCAATTTCTTCGCTTCTTAAGATTAATGATTTATATCCAAGCTCTCAATATGCTGCTAAATCACTTTATACCGTTGGATGGATTTACGAAAATGAATTATTTAAACCGGATTCTGCTTTCTTCTATTATGATTCGTTAATATCTTCATTTAATAAAACAGAATACGCAAAAGCAGTTCAAGGGAAAGTTACTTTTTACAAAGCCGAAGAAGAGAAAGCCAAAACTGATTCGCTAAAGAGTCAGCAAGAAATTACTATTAAAGAAGAAGAAAAAACTGAACCGCTGCTTTCTTCTGAATTGGCTTTGCAAGATTCGCTTCATACAAATATGCAAGTGCAGGATTCAACAAAAGTAACTCAGAATATTGAACAGCCTGAAGTAAAAGAAAATCAACAGCAGAATCAACAGTTTGAAAATCTGAACTCAACTCCAATTGGCGGATCACAAAGAGTTTATAAGCGGGGACGAAGATAACTCCTTTTTATTATGACTAGAAGAAAACTTCTCCAATTAATTGAAGAAGGTGAAAATCTTTATATTGAGTTCAAACAAAGATTTTCTTCTTATGAAAAAATTGCGAAAGAAATGCTTGCTTTTGCAAATACCAGCGGCGGAGTAATAATTTTTGGTGTTGATGATGATAAATCGATTTACGGTGTTGAAAGTGAAAAAAGTGAGACTGCTTTAGTTGAAGAAACCGCAAAGAATTATTGTGAACCTCCCTTACAAATTCAAGTAAGTTATTTTGAAATAGAACATAAGGAATTAGTAGTTGTAGAAATTCCCGAATCTTCTAATAAACCACATAGACTGCAGGATTATAAACCTTCAATAGATATTAATGATGCTAATGTTTATGTAAGAGTTGGTGAGAAAAGTGTGCTTGCCAGTAAAGAGATGATAAAGGTTCTTCAAAACCAAGTTAAGAAAAAGGAATTAAAAAATTATACAGTTGGAAAAAATGAAAAAATTGCTTTTGATTATCTTGAAAAGAATGAAACGATAAATGTGAAAGAGCTTAGTAAAATTGCGAACATATCAAATAGAAGAGCGTCAAGAACTTTAATTAATTTAGTTAGAGCCAACTTGTTAATGATACACACCAAAGACAACGGTGAAGATTATTTTACTTATTGCGGTTAGCTTCGTCGTAAATTTTTCTCAATTCAAAAATTGAAATGCCATAAGCAACAGCTACATTTAATGACTGTTTAATTCCATATTGAGGAATTTCAATTGAAAAATCACATAAATCAATTAATTCCTGTGAGACTCCGGTAATTTCATTCCCAACAATTAAACAGAGCGGCATATCAATTTCTTTAACTGAATAATGAGGAATGCTTTTATCTGTCTGCTCAAGTGCACAGATTTTAATTCCTTCAGCTTTTAACTTCCTTACAACTTCAATTGGATTTTCTGAATATTCCCAATCTACGCTATCTTGTGAACCTAATGCGGTTTTCAAAACTTCTTTTTTTGGCGGGTGAGGTGTAAATCCGCAAAGATATAACTTAGTAATCATAGCACCATCAGAAGTTCTGAAAATTGAACCTACGTTGTAAGAACTTCTAATACTGTTTAATACAACATAAACCGGAAGCTTATCAGCTTTGTGAATAGAATCAACAGTTAATCTGTTTTCTGCAATTTCATCGTGGGATAGTTTTTTCATTTTGTAGAAGTTGATAATAATTTTAATCCGATTATTCCAATGATAATCATCATTATAAATAATATTCTTAAAAAATCTTTTGGTTCATCAAAAAATAAAATTCCATAAATGGTAGTGCCAACAACACCAATTCCGGTCCAGACTGCGTATGAAGTTCCGATTGGCAAAGTTTTTACTCCTAATGCAAGAAATACATAGCTCAATATCATAGTAATAATAGTAAATATACTAGCTTTAATGTTCGTAAAACCTTCACTGTACTTTAAACCTATTGCCCAGCTAATTTCAAATACTGCAGCAATTAAAACATATACCCAAGCCATTAGAATTTCACCGCTAACTGTCCGCATGCAGCTGCAATATCATCTCCTTGGGTATCGCGTAACATAACAGTAATATTTTTGTCTCTTAATTTATCTGCAAACAGTTGTATTTTATGAAATGGAGTCGGTTCTAATTCCGCTGAAATTCCATCAGGATTCATATGTTTAATACTGTTAAATGGAATAATATTTATTTTAGATGGAACAGAAGCGCATATTTTTATAAGACCTTTTATATCTTCTTCTCTGTCATTTATCCCTTCAAGCATTGTATATTCAAAGGTAATTCTGGTTTTAGTAGTTTTAGCATAATACTTAATTGCATCCAGATTTTGCTTTAATGAGTACTTTTCATTAATAGGCATAATTTTACTTCTTATATCTTCAAAAGCAGAATGCAGCGACAAAGCAAGTTTAACACGAAGACCGGAATCAGCTAATTCCTTAATTTTGTGAGGAATTCCCGATGTAGAAACAGTAATTCTATTTCTGCTTAATCCGGTACTTAATTCATTCGTAAAAATTTGTAATGATTTTATTGTCTCTTCAAAGTTGAGAAGAGGTTCTCCCATTCCCATATAAACAATATTTGTTATTTCCTTTGCGCCGTAGTCTTTTGAAGCAAGTAAGTATTGATCAACAATTTCTCCTGCAGTTAGATTGCGTTTGTATCCCATTAATCCTGTTGCACAGAATTTACAA
This sequence comes from Ignavibacteriota bacterium, assembly GCA_002698995.1. Taxonomy (GTDB): domain Bacteria; phylum Bacteroidota; class Ignavibacteria; order Ignavibacteriales; family Melioribacteraceae. Next base: position 45,360 of record PAAX01000023.1, read on the forward strand.
TCTAAGGGACAGCCGACTTGAGTAGAAATACATAGGGTTTTTCTATCTTTGTCAGGAATTACAACTGATTCAATATTTCTGTTATCAAAAGTCTTAAAAAGATATTTCTCAGTTCCGGTTGATGCAGAGTATTCCGATGTAACTTTTTCTAAGGCAGCAATATCATAATTTTCCTTCAGCTTATTTCTTAAGCTTTTTGGAATGTTAACCATTTGATCATAATCAAATGCGAGATGATTGTACATCCAGTTAAAAATTTGCTCTGCTCTAAATTTTTGTTCTCCTAATTCGAGCATCAAATCTTTTAACTCATCCAGAGTTCTGCCTTTTATAAATCTATCTTTAATTACTGATTTCATAGCTTACAAATATAGTAAACGAATAAGTAAGTTATCCGCAGAAATTAATACATAAAAGCCTATTTAAATGGCAATTATCCAAAATTTGCGAGAAAAAATATTTTATGAATCTAAACCAACAGAAAAGTTTGTTATTGAAATTTCAATCTTCATTCTTTAGTTTCTGTACACAAAGAATAACCTCATAACCCAATAAATTAAGAGGATAAAATGAATTTTGATTTAACTGAAGATCAATTAATGATCCAAGAAAGTGCGAGAGATTTTGCGCAAAATGAAATTGCCCCTTCATCAATTGAAAGAGATAAAAAAGGAGAATTCCCCGCAGAGATCGTAAAGAAAATGGGAGAGCTTGGTTTTATGGGAATGATGGTTTCCCCTAACTATGATGGTGCCGGATTAGATACAATAAGCTATGTGCTTGCTATGATTGAAATTTCGAAAGTGGATGCAAGTGTTGGTGTTATTATGTCTGTCAATAATTCTCTTGTCACGTTTGGATTAGAAAAATGGGGATCGGAATATATTAAAGAAACTTTCTTAAAGCCGTTAGCTAGAGGAGAAAAACTTGGAGCTTTTGCGCTTTCCGAACCTGAAGCTGGAAGTGATGCAACTAAACAAAAAACTTATGCTGAAAAAGATGGTTCACATTGGGTTTTAAATGGAATTAAAAATTGGATTACAAACGGTCAAAGTGCAGATTATTACATCGTTATTGCTCAAACTGATAAAGATCAAGGGCACAAAGGAATTACTGCTTTTGTTGTCGAAAAAGGAACTCCCGGATTTGAACATGGAGTTAAAGAAGATAAACTTGGAATTAGAAGTTCCGATACTTGCTCATTAACTTTTACAAATTGCAGAGTTCCGGAAGAAAACGTTATTTGGGAAGTAGGCAAAGGATTCAACTTTGCAATGAATACGTTAAACGGCGGAAGATACGGAATAGCAGCGCAGGCTGTAGGTTTGGCAGAAGCTTCTTTTGAAGCCGCAATTAAATATTCGAAAGAAAGAAAAACATTTGGAACTGAAATTGCAAATCATCAAGCTATTCAATTTAAGTTAGCTGATATGGCTACAAATCTTGATGCAGCTAAATTGCTTACATTAAGAGCTGCAGCCCTAAAGGATGCCGGTAAACCTTATATTAAAGAAGCATCGATGGCTAAGCTTTATGCATCTGAAGTAGCAGTTAAAAATGCACTTGAAGCAATTCAGATACATGGTGGTTACGGATATGTTAGGGAATATTTAGTAGAAAGATTTTTAAGAGATTCCAAAATTACTGAGATTTATGAAGGAACTTCTGAAATTCAAAGAATTATTATTGCAAGACAATTATTGAAAGAATATTGATTAATTAAAAATATGATAGAAGTTAATGGAATTAATATCGGAGAGAAATTTAATAGTTTCTCAGAATATTGGACTCCCAAAATTGTTGGAGAACTTAACGGTCAATTTGTTAAGCTTGCCAAATTAAAAGGAGAGTTTGTTTGGCATAATCATAAAGAAGAAGATGAATTGTTTTACGTTTATAAAGGTCAATTACAAATTAAGCTGAAAGATAAGATTGTAAATATTGATCAAGGTGAATTCTTTATTATACCTAAGGGTGTTGGTCATTCACCTTATGCAGAGAATGAATGTCATGTTATTTTATTTGAACCAAAAGCTACCGCTCATACCGGGAATGTTGAACATGAGTTAACAGTTAAAAATCAAGAGTGGATATAATGAGTAAAATTATTGAAATAACTGTTTTAGAAGATTATCAATTACATCTAAAATTTGATGACGGAATTGAAGGAGAGCTAAAACTAAATCATCTTTTGAAAAACAATGAATACAATTTTGTAAATGATTACTCAGAATTCAGCAAAGTTAAAGTTCATCCTAAATCCGGTGATTTATTTTGGGAAGATTACCAAACAGAACATCTCTGTAAAAATGCAATCAGAAAACAAATTGAACTGCGCAATCTTGCAAAAAGATTAAAGCTGATGGTTGATTAAAATGAAAATTATTTTATCAATTATATTTCTTTTGTTTTTCCTTCCTTTAAAAGCGCAGACTGATTGGGAAAGATGGCAGGCAAAGGAAGTTTTATATTTAGTTGGTAAAGCTGAAGTTAGAGATTATTCAATAGATAGATCAAGTTTTGGTTCTACCGTTTTGTCTTCAATAAGGAACGGTTATTATTTTTTAATCTCTGATTTGGATGGTGAAAATTGTCCGTTTCATCCATCTTGTTCAGCATTTGCAGTTGAAGCAATAAAAGAAACTAATATTTTGCAAGGATCATTAATTTTTGCCGATAGATTTACGCGAGATTTAAATTTTGTGAAGAATCCCAATCAATATAAAATTCATGAAGGCAGTAAATTATTTGATCCTTATTATAATTATCTTTTATCAGAAACTGCTATTTTTACAAACAATAAAAAGTAAAAATCGCAAAACTATTCGGGTTTATATTGCTTAAAAAGTTTTTCTTAATAATTCTTCTCCTTCTTTTAGCTGATAGTTTATCTGCTCAAAATGTATTATTCAATTCTAAAAATAGATTAAGCTTTGCAGATAATCTTTTTTGTGAACAAGATTATTTGCGTGCTTTTAATGAATATCGTGAGTATCTAAAATTTGGTTATAATGATACGGTAATTTTTAAAATATCAATTTCATTAGCGCAAATGGGGAGATTCTCCGAGGCAATTGATTACAACAAAACTCTTTTCGGCAGTTTAAGACTTTCGGAAGAAGCCAAATTTGAGTTTTATAGAAATCTTTTTTTATCGAATAGAATTAATGAATTTAAATATTTTTATGAAACCGATTCTTTTATTCCATCTGAGAAAGAGGTTTATCTGAAAAGAATGCTTTTAACCTCAGATTTACTCAGTATGAAAAAGTACAACTTGAATTTAGATGAACTGTTAAAAGCTTTTCCAAGGTCAATTGCGGATACATTAACTAATTTTTATAAAAGATTAAGTTTCCCAAATCAAAAAGATCCAATGCTTGCTGGAATTTATTCTGCACTTATTCCGGGTCTTGGAAAAGTGTACACTGAAGAATATGGCGACGGGATTACAGCTTTTCTATTGACCGGTATTTTAACTTATCTTGCTGTAGATAATTTTAATGCCGATCATAAATATAGAGGCTGGCTCTTTACCGGATTAGCAGCTTATTTTTATGCAGGAAATATTTATGGCTCCGTTTCATCAGCTCATAAATTTAATGCTGATTTAAGATTGAGTCTCGATTCCGATATGAAAATATTTTTTAACAAGAATAATTACTTTATTCCAAAACCAAGATTTATATGCGACTAAACTTCAAATATTTATTGCTCTTTTTTATTATCTCGGTTATTAATATAAAACCGCAAGATGATCTACAAAGACAAGTTGAGTTTGCCGATAATCTTTATCATCAAAAATTATTTTATGATGCAATAACAGAGTATAAAAGACTTCTCTTCTTTGATGTGAATAGAACTTATAGTTTTTATGCAAATAACAAAATTGCTCAATCTTATAAAGGAGGAGGCAAATTTGATGATGCCGTTAAATACTTTAAGAAAGCCGAACTTTCAACTTTAGATCAAAGTGAAAAATTTGAATCTAAGTTAGAAATAATAAAAGTAAATATTTTAAGAGAAACAACTCAGCAAAGCATTGATTTAATTGATGAATTATTATCTGAAGAAAAAGATAAAGAAAAAGTTAAACAGCTTGATTACTGGAAAGCTTGGACGTACATGTTTGCCAATAAATGGGAAATTGCATACCAGATTTTGAATATTTATCCAGAATTTTCAGAATTATCAAAGTACTGTAAAGAAGTTATTGATGAAAAATATTCTGTAAATTTTGCTAAATTACTTGCATATATTTTGCCCGGTGCCGGACAGTTTTATACCGGTGAATATTTATCTGGTGCAATGTCGTTATCATGGAATATTTTATTTGGATATTTAACCATAAACTCATTTGTTGAGGAAAGAGTATTTGACGGATTTGCAATTGGTACATTACTCTGGATGAGATTTTACAGAGGAAACTACCAAAATGCAGAACGATTTGCAGAGAACAAAAACATTGAAATTGCTAATAATAAATTGAAATACATTCAACAAAACTATCAAGGATTAAAACCGTGAGACTGAATGAAGAAGAATTAAGAAAGTTAACTTTAATTGCTATTAATGAATTAGGTGAAAAAGCTTCTCCCGAACTTGTAAAAAAAGTGATTAGTAAAACTGTTGATAAAATGGGGGAATCACAAGATTTTATTAAACCTCAAAGTGACATGACCTCTGGAAGAATTATTTTAACAGCATTTGGTTTGAATAAATCGGGTGTAGTTGCTTCTATTACTTCAGCACTTAGCCAGTTTAATTGTGATATTAGAGACCTAAGTCAAAAAATTATGGATGAATTTTTTACAATGATTATGATTGTTGATATATCTAATTCACCAAAAGATTTTAGAGAAATACAAGAAGATATGAGTAAAATTGCCGGTGAAATGAATATAAAAATATTCCTTCAGCATGAAGATATTTTTAGAAGTATGCACAGAATTTAATAACCTTTTATAGAGAAGAAGATGCCATACGAATTTGAAGAAATTTTAGAAACCATAAAAATGACGGAGATCGAACATTTCGATATCCGCACAGTCACACTTGGAATTAGTTTAAGAGATTGTGTTGATAGAAACCTAAGTATATCAAAACAAAAAGTTTACGAAAAGATTTTGAAGTACGGTAAAAATCATGTGAAGTTTGCAAAAGACGTAGAAGCTGCTTACGGAATTTCAATTGCTAATAAAAGAGTTTCCATAACTCCTCTCTCAATTCCTTTTGATATGTTAAAAGCTGAAGAGTTTGTTGAACTTGCAATTGTTTTGGATAAAGCTGCCGAAGAAATTGGAGTTGATTACTTAGCAGGATATTCTGCTTTAGTACCAAAAGGATTTACAAATGGAGAAAGAGAATTAATTAAATCAATTCCGTATGCCTTATCAAGCACTAAAAGAGTCTGTTCAAGTGTAAATGTTGCGTCTACTAAAGCCGGAATTAACATGGATGCAATCAATATGATGGCTGATGCAATTAAAAAAACTGCAGAATTAACAAAAGATCAAGATTCAATTGGATGTGCAAAATTAGTTGTTTTTGCAAATGCAGTAGAAGATAATCCATTTGTAGCGGGAGCATTTCATGGTGTTACGGAACCAGAAGTTGTTCTAAATGTCGGTATCAGCGGTCCAGGTGTTGTACTTGATGCAATTAAAGAAGCGGGAAATGTTGATTTATCAAATCTTTCTGAAGTAATTAAGAAAACTATTTTCAAGATTACAAGAGCGGGCGAGTTAATGGGAAGATCGGTTGCGGAAAAGCATGGAATCCCATTTGGAATTGTTGATATTTCATTAGCTCCTACTCCTGCTGAAGGGGATAGTATTGGAGATATTCTTAAAGCAATGGGAGTTGAAGATGTTGGAGCTCCAGGAACAACAGCTGCATTGGCTATGTTGAATGATGCAGTTAAAAAAGCTGGATTAATGGCAAGTTCATCGGTTGGTGGTATGAGCGGCGCTTTTATTCCTGTAAGTGAAGATCAAGCTATGATAGATGCAGTTGAAAGAGGCAATTTAACTTTGGAAAAATTAGAAGCAATGACAGCAGTATGCTCAGTTGGGCTGGATATGATTGCGATTCCGGGTGATACTCCCGCATCAACTATTGCCGGAATTATTGCCGACGAATCTGCAATTGGTGTTATTAACGATAAAACTACCGCAGTAAGAATTATTCCTGCTTATGGTAAAAAAATTGGCGATACTGTTGATTACGGTGGATTATTGGGGAAAGCTCCGATAATGTATGTTAGAGAATTAAACAGTATGGGCTTTGTTGGCAGAGGAGGAAAAATTCCTGCTCCAATGAGAAGTTTAACAAACTAATTTAGTTTAGGAGGGCGAATGAAAAATAAAGGACTTTTAATAGGCTGCGGTGTTGGTGCAGTGCTGGTTGTAATTATTATTGGAATTGTAATGTGGGGTGTAGGCATTTATAATGATTTGGTTAGAATAGATGAATCTGTTACTCAAAGCTGGAGCCAAGTTGAAAATCAATACCAAAGAAGATTTGATTTAATCCCAAACCTTGTTAACACTGTTAAAGGTGTAGCTGAGTTTGAAAAAGAAACTTTTACTGCCGTTACTGAAGCAAGATCCAAAGTCGGTCAGATTAACGCAGGTGAGGTTCTTAATGATCCGGCTAAGTTTGAACAGTTTCAGGCTGCACAAGGAGAACTTAGTAGTGCTCTTTCAAGATTAATGGTAGTTGTAGAAAATTATCCGCAGTTAAAAGCAAATGAAAATTTCCTACAGCTGCAAGCTCAATTGGAAGGAACTGAAAATAGAATTTCTGTTGAAAGAATGAAATTTACTCAAAGAGTTCAGGAATATAATACTCGAATAAGACAGTTTCCTGCTAATATAATTGCCGGAGTTGCCGGATTTACAGTTAAACCTAATTTTTCAGCACAACCCGGGGCTGATCAAGCTCCAAAAGTAGAGTTTTAATGAGATTTATTTTATTAATATTATCAATCGGCATATTATCTGCACAACCGGAATTTCCGGTTCTGCAGAAGTATGCTAATGATTTTACCGGCACTATTTCTTCGTCTAATTTAAATTCATTTGAAAATCAATTGAAGAGATTTGATGACACAACATCAAATCAAATAGTTTTTTTAATGAACAGTTCAATGGACGGTTATCCTATTGAAATGTACACTTATGAAGTAGCTTCAAAAAATAAAATCGGATCGAAAGAGAATAATAACGGCGTCCTTTTTTATGTCGCAAAAAATGATAGAAAAATGAGAATTGAAGTTGGCTATGGTTTAGAAGGTGCATTACCGGATGCTTTGGCAAGTTCAATTATTAGAAATGATGTTGCTCCTTATTTCAAAAGAGATAATTATGCTGCCGGTGTTCAAGCCGGAATTAATTCAATTATATCCGCTACCAAAGGTGAATATAAAAGAGAAGATAGACAAAGCGATGATGATGAATCAGGTGGTGCATTTTGGATTTACCTTATTTTTCTTTTGATATTTTTCATTTTTGGAAAAGGAAACAGAGGAGGTCTATTGGGTGCAGTAATCTTAGGAAATACACTTGGTGGAGGAAGAAGTTCAGGTGGATTCAGCAGCGGTGGATTTGGCGGATTTACAGGAGGTGGTGGCAGCTTTGGTGGAGGAGGTGCCAGCGGAGGATGGTAATTTGTAATTATTTCTTATTGAATGTAACTTCTTCTTTTAGTATAATCTAAATTGAATTAAAACAGATGCAGCAGGGTATTTATCTTTTTAATAGTTCTAATTTTTTTGAAGCACATGATTATTTTGAAGATTTATGGAATGAGGCGGAGAGAAAAGATAGAAAATTTTATCAGGCTTTAGTCCAAATTTCAGTCGGTTCTTTTCATTTAATATCAAAAAATTATAAAGGAGCTTTAAGTCAATACTGTAAAGGAACTTCAAAATTAATTGCTTATGTTCCTAATTACAATGGAGTTAATACGGCAAAGCTTCTAATGGAAATTGAAATTTTAATTAGTGACTTAAATGCTTATTTTGAAGAGAAAATTTGCAGTGTTGAACCAAATAAAATACCAAAAATTGAATTAACTAATTAATACACTTTTGAAAGGAGATAGAAATGGCAATAATGATAACTGATGAATGCATCAATTGCGGTGCTTGCGAACCCGAATGCCCGAATACTGCAATTTATGAAGGGGGTGCAGAATGGGAATTAGCCGGTAAAAATTATAGCGACGGCGATGATGCTCCTTCAGGTGCATCAGGATTTTTCTCAGAAGAATTTTTCTACATTGTTCCGGATAAATGCACTGAATGTGTTGGTTTTCATGATGAACCGCAATGTGCGGCTGTTTGTCCTGTTGATTGTTGTGTTCCTGATCCAAATCATGTTGAATCTAAAGAGGAACTTCTTGCTAAAAAAGATCATCTTGATGGATTAGGCAGATAACTTTTCTTTAGGCTTTACAAATGTTAATCAATTTTATTCTTTTGTAAAGCCTTCTTTGTTTTAAATTACAACTCTAACTCAAAAGGTTTTAATGTGAAAATTGGCAAATATAATTTGCGATTTATTCAAACAGGGTTATTTGCATTAGACGGCGGTGCAATGTTTGGAATAATTCCCAAACCACTTTGGGAAAAATCAAATCCTCCGGATGAAAAAAATAGAATTAAACTTGGTGCTAAATCAATACTGCTTGAAAGTGATTCAAGAAAAATACTTGTTGATACTGGAATCGGCAGTAATTGGGATGAAAAATTCTTGAAAATTTATGATGTACAGTTTCATAATAACAATCTTTTTGATGAATTAAGTAAACTTAATATCAAACCTGATGAAATTACGGATGTTATTCTTACTCATCTTCATTTTGATCATACAGGAGGATCTGTTATTGAACAAAATGGAAAAATGATTCCAGCATTTCCGAATGCTGAATATCATGTACAAAAAGAACATTTTGACTGGGCTTTAAATCCTTCTGATAGAGATAGAGGCAGCTTTATAAAAAATCGCTTTGTTCCTCTTGCAGAAGAAGGAGTTTTGAAATTTATTAATGATAAATATTTTGATGATGAAATTGAATTTATAAAAGTTTACGGACATACAATAGGTATGCAGCTCATTAAAATTTTTGATTCATCCAATACAATTTTGTATTGTACTGATTTAGTCCCGACTTCATCACACGTTCCGGTACCTTATGTAATGGGTTATGATATTCAACCGCTCAATACTGTTAAAGAGAAAAACGAATTATTTCCTATGGCAGTTGAAGAAGAATGGAAATTAATATTTGAACACGATCCTAAAATTTTAGCAGCCACAATAAATAAAACTGAAAAAGGATATTCACTTAAAGAAACATTTGAAAATTTATAATGACTGAAAACGAATTTAAAAAAGTATGCAGATTATCGGATCTCAAAGATAAAATTGGAAAAAGATTTTACATTGATGATGTTGATGTTGCTCTATTCAAGGTTGATGGAAAAGTATATGCATTAAATAATGTTTGTCCACACAAACATGCGGCAATTATTTATGATGGATTTATTGAAGAAGGAAAAGTTTACTGTCCATCGCACGGCTGGGCTTTTAATCTTGATACAGGAAAAGTTGGGACTACAAATAGAGGACTCGATAAGTATGAGGTTAAGATAGAAAATGATGAAGTTTATGTTAAAGTTTTTAAGAAAGAATTAAATTGGTAACAGTTTATGGCTCTTACCAAAAAGCAAGTTGTTGATTCTGCAAAAGATCTTGGTTTTGATCTAGTAGGGTTCTCTTCAATTCAATATCTTCACTCCGAAATTGAAAATCTAAAGAAATGGCTCGGCAAAAATTATAATGCCGGAATGAAATACATGGAAGAAAATCTTGACAAAAGATTCGATCCAACCATAATTTTACCGACTGCAAAATCTGTCATTTCCCTTGGTTTGAATTACCACATTGAAGAAGACTTTGAAAACTTGCCAAATCATGGTAAAGTATCTCGTTATGCCTGGGGAAAAGATTATCATATAATTATTTGGGAAAAACTTGACCAATTAATTTCTACTCTTCATGAAATCGATAATAAATTTGAAGCTAAATCTTACGTTGATACCGGACCTGTAATGGATAAAGCATGGGCGGTAAAATCCGGACTCGGTTGGATGGGTAAGCATTCAAACATAATTAATAGAAATATTGGAAGCTGGTTTTTTATCGCAAATATTTTTAACAATTTTGATTTTGAACCGGATAAACAGATTGAAGATTTTTGCGGAACTTGTACAGCTTGTATTGATGCGTGCCCCACAAATGCAATTGTTGAGGATTATGTTATTGATTCAAACAAATGCATCTCCTACTTAACTATTGAAAACAAAAATGAAATTACCGACGAATTTAACGGAAAGTTTGAGAATTTTATTTTTGGATGTGATATTTGCCAGGATGTTTGTCCTTGGAACAATAAATTTTCTATTCAATCACTGGAAAAAGAATTCACTCCTATATTTAAGGAAATTGACCTAAATGAATTTGAGGAAATGACAAATTCTCAGTTCATGAAGAAATTTTCCATGTCGCCTATTAATAGAGCAAGAGTTAAAGGGATGAAAAGGAATGCACAGTTTCTCAAGGATTTTAATGATCACTCATAAATCATTATATTGAGAAGTATAAAAAATGTCGGCAATATTTTAAGGACAAATTTAAAGAATCGAAAAGAGATTTTTTGAATCTAATAAACGATAAAGAAATTAATTATTTGGAGAATTTAAAATGGCAGAAAATCATCACAAGGTAGTAATTATTGGTAGCGGGCCTGCCGGTTTAACAGCAGCATTGTACACAGCAAGAGCTAATTTAAGTCCGGTTATTTATGAAGGGATGCAGCCGGGAGGACAATTAACAATTACTACTGAAGTTGAAAATTATCCGGGATTTGAACATGGTATTCAAGGTCCCGAATTAATGGATGTTATGAGAAAACAAGCATGCAGATTTGGTGCGGAATGTAAGTTTAAAGAGATTTCAGAAGTAGACTTTACGAAGAGACCATTTGTTTTGAAGTCTGATAACGAAACAATTACAGCTGATTCAGTGATAATTTCTACCGGTGCTTCGGCAAAATTGTTGAATATAGAAAGTGAATCCAAATTTATGGGTTACGGTGTTTCGGCATGTGCAACCTGCGATGGCTTTTTCTTTAAAGGATTAAAAGTTCTTGTAGTTGGCGGCGGTGATACTGCAATGGAAGAAGCAACCTATTTAACAAAATTTGCTTCAGAAGTTACCATTGTTCATAGAAGAGAAGAATTTAGAGCTTCCAAAATTATGGTTGAACGTGCACAAAAAAATCCTAAAATTAAATGGGAATTGAACGCAACTATAAAAGAAGTTTTAGGAACCGATGAAAATGGAATGAAAAAAGTAACCGGTGCTGTATTGGAAAATACACAAGATGGTTCAACAAAAGAAATTTCTGCAGATGGAATTTTTATAGCAATTGGTCATCAGCCAAATACAAAAATATTTAATGGTAAATTAGATATGGATGAAACCGGATATTTAAAAGTAAAACCAGGTTCAACATACACTAGTGTAGAAGGAGTTTTTGCCGCCGGTGATGTGGCAGATAAAACATACAGACAAGCAATTACAGCTGCCGGTACAGGTTGTATGGCTGCTCTTGATGCACAAAGATGGCTTGAAGCTCAAGGATTAGACGAAGAATAAAACAAGATAAATTTGATGTGAATTTGGCAGCCCGGCAATTTAGTCGGGCTTTTTTTTGACCATTTTGCAAGCAATTGCAAAATAGTCGGAATATTTCTCTAACTTATAACTATTTATCCTATAAGCAAATTTGTAGTTTTCAATTAATAAATTGAATATTTTTTAAAAAAATGAGTTCTAAATTTTTAAAGAATTTTTTAATTAAGAATTGCATAGTAATTAATGAGGATAAAGGAAATGGAATTAATAACTGAAAACATTGGTGAAGTCTTATTGAATCAATTACAAAATTTAGAGGAATTAAAAATTGCAGTTGCATATTTTGACCCCAGATCAAAGCGACTATTAGATGAACTAGAAAAAGTTAGCAATTTAACCCTAATAGTTTCTGATGATTTTACCGCTGTAAACCCTTATACCCTGCAAGAACTTTTAAATAGAGGGAAAAATGTAAAATCTGTAGACTCTGGAAAAAATAATTTACTTCATTCTAAAGTTTACTATGCAGTGCGAAAGGATAACTCTTATTTTCTAATTGTTTCATCAGCAAACATGACTAGGAATGGCCTTTATAATAATAACGAAGCCTCAATACTTCTTGATTCAAAAATAGACGATATAAAAAAAATAAAGGATTCTACAATTAAATGGTTCTCAGAAATAGAAAAGAAATCAGAGAAAATGGATTTTGAAAGTAAATATAGTATCTGGGATGAAAGAAATAAAACGTCAAAGAATAAACCAGGTTTAGCAGAAGAAAATTTCTGGATTTTAAAAACTCGAGGAGGTGGACTTGATGAATTTGATAACTGGTCTAAATTTAAGGAAGAGGGAGTTGTTGCAATCGGTTGGGGCGAGGATTTAACAAAAAGAACACCAAGCGAAGAAAACAAAGAAAAAATGACAAAAGAAATATTAGAGAATATAAAAAAGTATAATAAACAAAAAGCAGCTGCTTCTGTAATATATAGTGAAATAAAAGCATTTTTTTCAATGAAAGTCGGAGACACAATAATTATAATGGATGGCATTACGCCTAATCAGAAAAAGGAAGTCAGAATTATGGGTGTGGCAACTGTAACAAAATTTATAGGGGAGGATAGTAAAAGTGATTGGTGGATCTATAAACATAAAGTGGAAATAGTAGATTTTAAGGAAAAATATTTCCCGGTGAATGAAATTAAAGAAGCTTTAAATCTTGGTAGTTGTATGAGAACGATTCATTCTATCAAATCTGAACGATATAGATTATTCAGTAATTATTTATTAACAAAACACAATATAAATCTTGGATACTAAATTGCAAAAATCAGAAATTTTAAAAATCACAAATATTGAGAAAGCTAAAGATATTTTCTTTATCAAAGGCGAAATTGATTTCGATCTAGTAAAATGTATCACTTCTCAAACAGTTATCTTAAAAAGAAAAAATCCGCCGGATTTTATTATAAAACTTTTTAAAGAAGGCAACTATAAAAATAAAAAAGTAATTGTAGATACAACTAAATGCAAATACAGTTTTATAGAAGTAAACGACTACAATGAAGAATATTTTCTTCCTTGCTCCCTATCAGGAAAAATTGAATTTGTGAAATTATATAAAAGCGGAGAGTGATAAATGGAAACTGAAATTAAAAAAGGTAAGGTAGATGAATCAAAAGAACATTTCCTGTTGTATTTTAAGGAAATTCGTAGTAAACCATATGCGAAAATTTCCAAAAATGGTGATGGTTTTATTATTGAAATAACGAATATTTTCAGAAGTTATGGTATGGAATTAGCAAAAATGGAGATCAAAAGATATTTACTGGAATCTAAAGAAAATAATCCATGGGAGTATGCTAAATATAGATGCCGGACTATATCTAATGTTTATGCAGATATTCAATGGGCTTATTGCGAAGGTGAAAAGTCAAATGATTGAACTAAAAAAGTATAATTAACTCACTTAGAATTTTCGCCCACCTTTTATTAATCAAAAAATTTCTGAATCAATTTAACCAGCTCATCTCTCCATAAATTATAAGCTGACTCTGTTAGATGAAGTCCATCATCAGTAAATTCTTTTTTTAGTTGATTCGATTCATCCTTCATTAATTTATTCAGATCAAAGAATAATGCATTCCTTTTTTCGGCAGTTATTTTTAGAAGTTCGTTGAATTTATCTATTCTGCTGTTTGGACGTGGCTTATTTTCTCTTGATGGAAATATTGTTGTAAGAATTATTTTTGAATCTGAGTATTTCCTTATTTCAGAAATAATTTCTTCTATTTGAGCAATTATAAAATCATTAGAACGAAATCTGGCAAAATCATTTGTTCCTATGCAGAGAGAAATAAAATCGGGCTTAAATTCAAACCATTCCTTGCTTATTCTTGAAAGAGTTTCAACTGTACTATCACCGGAAACTCCTCTATTATCAATTATAAAATTCTCATCAAAATGGTTACTACCAAAAGATGCGGTGATTGAATCCCCAATAAATAGTATCTTTGTAGAATGCATAAAAGTTTTTTTCTCCAAATAATAAAATAGACTGATTAAAAATCTCTAATGAAATATTCATTAGCAATAACATTAAATTTTCTTCTTGTAATTTCACTCCTTTCTCAATCAAGAAACATTGAGTTTGAACGCATTTCTATAGATGACGGACTTTCGCAAAGTTCCGTTTTTTCTATTATTCAAGATAGTAAAGGATTTATTTGGATTGGAACATTAGACGGTTTAAATAAATACGACGGTTACAATTTTATGATTTACCGTTCTATTCCAAACAACGAAAATTCTTTGAGTCATAATACTGTCTTTAAATTGTATGAAGATTCCGAAGGAACTTTATGGATTGGAACTTTGGGTGGAGGATTAAACAAATATGTTCCGGAAATTGACGGATTTATTCATTATGAATTGGATAATTCAGAGCATTCCCTTAGCAACAATAATGTAAGATCGATTTTTGAGGATAGTAAAAACAATTTATGGATTGGTACTGATAACGGATTAAATCTTTTTGATAGAAAGAACAAAAAGTTTATTAAATATTTAAATGAACCTGAAAAAAGAAATTCATTAAGCAATAATACTATTTGGTCAATTGAAGAAGATAAAAACGGAACTCTTTGGATTGGCACTTATGCCGGTCTGAATAAGTTTGATTATCATACAAATACATTCAAAAGATATTTTCACAATCAATATGATCCAAATTCTTTAAGCAACAATTATGTATGGAATATCCGCACATTCAATAATAAATTATTAATGATTGCTACAAATTACGGGTTAAGTATTTTTAATACAGAAACTGAAACTTTCAGTAATTTTTATAATAATCCGAAAGAGTCGAATTCCATTAGCCATAATAATGTGTGGGATATTTTTATTGATAACAAAAACGAAATTTGGATTGCTACGCTGGGCGGAGGTATTTCAAAGGTTGAAGAATTTGTTATAGTTAATGATAAAGTAACCGAATTAAATTTTTCTAATTACCTAAATAATAAACGGGATGATAAATCATTATCTCATAATCTTGTCTGGTCAATTTTTCAAGATAAATCCGGTTTAATTTGGATTGGTACTGATCTTGGTCTTAATAAAATAAATACTAATTCAAAAGGGTTTGAACATTTTTACAGCCATCCGTTTGAAGAAAACTCATTAAGCAGTAATGAAATTACGGCGATAATTGAAGACTCAGAACAAAATCTTTGGATAGGTACAAGAAATGGACTCAATTATTTTAATACTTCTGCAAATAAATTTAAGAATTACTTTTTCGAAGGAAATAATTCCATAAGTAATAATTATGTTCGTTCTTTATATATGGACAAAGAAGGACTTATTTGGATTGGAACTAACGGCGGCGGTTTAGATAAATATAATCCCCAAACAAAAAGATTTTCAAATTACTCAGTTGGATTTAGTCCTAATTCTATTTCTAATAATAATGTTTCTACAATTCTAGAAGATTCACAAAATAATATGTGGATTGGTACACTTGCCGGATTAAATCTTTTCGATAGACAAAAAGGAAGTTTCAGAAACTTCATTTCTGATAGAAATGATACTACTACAATTAGTCATGATTATATCTCTGCGATTTATGAAGATTCAAAAAATAATTTATGGATAGGTACTTTAGGCGGCGGCATAAATAGGTTGGATAGAACTAATCTTACTTTTGAAAGATTTGAATTTAATCCCAACGATAAAAATTCTATAATTAATAATTATGTGTGGTCGATATTTGAAGATGATAAAAACAGATTGTGGATTGGAACAAATAATGGTCTCGAAAAATTTGATGAAAATAATAATCAGTTCATCCATATAAATACAAATAAAAACTTTGCTTACGATGCGGTTTATGGAATACTTCAGGATAACTCAGGCTTTATTTGGATTAGTACAAACAGAGGATTAATAAAATTTCTACCCGATTCTAACTTTGTAAGAGTATATGATTTTGGTGATGGACTTCAAAGCAATCAATTCAGCGGCGGTGCTGCTTGTAAAGGAAAAGATGGTAAATTATATTTTGGCGGAATAAACGGATTCAACTCTTTTTATCCAAATCGTATTAAGGATAACGAATACATACCTAATATTGTAATCAGCAAGTTTGAGGTTCTTAACAGCACATTAACTAGCGAAGAACTTTCTAAAATCAATCAGTCACTTTATAGTAACGGATCAATAAATCTTGGTTATAAATCGAATTCTTTTTTAGTTGAATTTGCAGCATTAGATTTTACACTTCCTTCAAAAAATCAGTATTCATATAAAATGGAAGGAGTCGATCAGGATTGGATTGAATCAGGTACCAGAAAATTTGTTACATACACAAATCTTGATCCAGGCAGTTATACTTTCCATGTTAAAGGTTCAAACAACGATGGAATTTGGAATGAAGAAGGGACTAAGTTAAGCATTATAATTACTCCTCCTTTTTGGATGACATGGTGGTTTATACTAATAATTATCTCAATAATTTTTGCAATTATAAGTCTGGTTATTTATGCACAGATTAATCACCTATTAGAAATGGAGAGACTAAGAGTAAAAATTGCCGCTGACCTGCATGATGACATAGGAACAAGATTAACTGAAATTTCTATGATTACTGATATTCTTTATCATAAAAAAAGTAATTGTGATGATCCCGATAAAGAAACAATAAGAAAAGTAGGTGGAATTGCCAGAGCATTGATTGATAACATGAGTGAAATTGTTTGGTTGATAAATCCCAAAAGAGATACTCTTTATGAATTATTTATGAAACTTCGGGATACTTACGAAGAGATTTTAAGTTATTCAAACATTTATCTGCAGATTAACAATTTCAATTTTCTTCAAAAGATTCGTCTTCCAATGGAATATAGAAAAAATCTTTACTTAATTTTTAAGGAAGCAATGAATAATAGTTTAAAGCACAGCGGATGTACTGAAATTTCTATCAATGCAAATCTTACAGGAAAAACTTTGGAAATTACTTTATATGATAATGGAAAGGGTTTTGACATTTCAGATGATTTTAACGGAAATGGATTAGTGAATATGAAAGCAAGAGCAGAAAATATTGGAGGAAGTTTAAGAATTCAATCTTCATTGGAAACCGGCTCAATGATAAAATTTGTAGGAAAAATAAAATGAAAGAAATTAAGGTAGCTATTGTAGAAGATACCAAAATTATCAATGATTCATTAGCAACACTGCTTGATAATTCAGACGGATTTAAATGTGTCGGACAATATTTAGATGCAGAGACTTGTATCAAAGAAATTAAAAGTACCGGAGCCGATATTTTACTGATGGATATTAAGCTTCCGGGTATGAACGGAATTGAGGCAGTCAAACAAATTAAAGAAAAATTACCAGATTTAAGTATATTGATGTTAACGGTTCATGAAGAGAATGATCTGATCTTTGAAGCATTGTGTGCTGGTGCAGTTGGTTATTTAATCAAGAAAACTCACCCGGAAAGACTGCTTGATGCAATTCAAGAAGCCTATGAAGGGGGAGCTCCGATGAGTTCTCATATTGCACGTAAAGTGACTACATTTTTTCAATCAAACAAAAAAATAACTCCAAATCAAACTGTATTAACTGATAGGGAACAGGAAATACTTAAAGAACTGATTAAGGGAAAAACTTATTACGCAATTGCCCATTCACTAAATATCAGTAAAGACACGGTAAGATTTCACATAAAAAAAATTTACAAAAAGCTTCATGTTCATTCGCAGGCAGAAGCTGTGGCAGAAGCCATTAAAAAAGGAATTGTTTAATTAATAAAATAAAGGAAAAATAATGAGTAAGAAAAAGGTGAAGAAAATTGATCCGTCTCAACCAACCTCCTTGGTTGAGCAATACTACTTAAAAGAATCAGGTAAGGAATTTATTTATAAACCGATTGAAAAAATACCAATTATTCAAGTAAGCAACTTTCCTGAGTTAGGAAAACTTACAGCATTAAGATTTATTGAGTGGGTACAGGATAATCCCAATGGTGTTATTTCTCTTCCAACAGGTAAAACACCAGAACATTTTATTAAATGGGTTGGTCATTTCTTAAAAGAATGGGATACTCAATCGGTTAAAGATGAAATGAACAAAGTAGGAATAGATCATTCTAAAAAACCGGAAGTATCTAACTTAAGATTTGTTCAGATTGACGAATTCTATCCGATAAATGCTTTCCAGCATAATAGTTTCTATTACTATATACAAAAATACTATTTCAAAAATTGGGGATTAGATCCAGAAAAAGCATTGATGATTA
This sequence comes from Ignavibacteriota bacterium, assembly GCA_002698995.1. Lineage (GTDB taxonomy): Bacteria > Bacteroidota > Ignavibacteria > Ignavibacteriales > Melioribacteraceae. The sequence continues at coordinate 63,873 of PAAX01000023.1, forward strand.
ATGTAAATGAAATTGGTACTGCAGAAAATCTTCCGATGGATGTTGTTTTCCCCGAAATGAAAGTTGATCTTTCTTTAAGAACTAGATATGCAAGCAACAGACAAGAAAGACTTCAGAAAGCAACAATTGAAATGATAGATGAATTCTGTACAAACTATGAAAGAAGAATAAGAGAAATGGGGGGAATTGGTTTCTTCCTTGGCGGTATTGGTCCTGACGGACATATTGGTTTTAATGTAAAAGGAAGCGATCATTATTCAACTACAAGATTAACTGAAACAAACTATGAAACACAAGCTGCCGCAGCAACTGATTTGGGCGGAATTGAAATTGCAAGAAACAGATTAGTAATAACAATTGGTTTGGAAACAATTTCGTACAATGAAGATGCTACTGCAATAATAATAGCAGCAGGTGAAGCAAAAGCGAATATTGTAAGAGATTCAATTCAAAACGGAATGTCAAATCAATATCCGGCTACAGTTTTACAGAAACTAGAAAATTCACGTTTCTATTTAACAAACGGCGCTGCTCTGCGTCTGCAGGAAAGAAGATATGCAGATTTACTTCAGCAAGATAAATTGGCAGCAAATTCAATTGAACGTGCTGTTATTAATCTTTGTGTTGAAAAAGAGAAGAGCTTAGATGAATTAACTGATGCAGATTTTAAATCTGATAAATTTACTAAACTTGTTTTGGAAAAAACACAGAAGAAAGCTTCTGAAATTTCGGGTGAAATCAAGAAAAATATTATTAGTAGAATGGATAAAGGAATGGAATTTTTAGAAGGAGAAACATTCCTTCATACTGCTCCTCATCATGATGATATTATGCTTGGTTATTTACCGTACATAACACACTTAGTTAGAACTCCAAAAAATTCACATCATTTTACTTATTTAACAAGTGGATTTACTGCGGTTACCAACAATTACATGTTAACATTGTTGGAGAATCTAAGTCAGCATTTGGAAAGTGATGCTTTCTCTAAAAGATTTGAGACAAATTATTTTAGTCCAACTTTTAAAGAAGGTAAGGATAGAGATGCAAACTTATACTTAGATGGAGTTGGAGCACACAGCAGAACATTGAAAAACGAAGCTCTTGCAAGAAGACTGCTGAGAAATATTGTGGAAATTTATGAAGAAGATAATATCAAATATCTCAAGGATAGAGTTTATGAATTAATTAATTACTTCAAAACTCAGTACCCGGGTAAAAAAGATATCACTCACGTTCAAAAATTAAAAGGTATGCAGAGAGAATTTGAAGTGGAAATTTTATGGGGATACTTCGGATTCAATACTGATAATGTTAGTCACTTAAGATTAGGTTTTTATCAAGGAGATATTTTTACCGAACAGCCTCAAGTTGAACGAGATGTTATTCCGGTCTATAATTTAATTAAAAAAATAAAGCCTACAGTTGTTACCGTTGCATTGGATCCTGAAGGAAGCGGACCTGATACTCATTACAAAGTATTGCAGGCAGTTTCAGAAGCTCTAAAAATGTATCAAGAAAATGAAGGTGTAAATAATATAAGAGTTTGGGGATACAGAAATGTTTGGTATCGTTTCCATCCTGCTGAAGCAAATATTTTTGTTCCAGTCAGTCTAAATTCATTTTCAATTTTGGAGAATACATTCTTAAACAGCTTTGGTTCTCAAAAAGATGCAAGCTTTCCAAGCTGGGAGCTGGATGGACCATTCAACAGATTGGCTCAGAAAATTCAAGTAAATCAATATCAAACAGTAAGACAATGTTTAGGTAAGGATTTCTTCTTGAATCATCAAGTGCCAAGAGTTAGAGCAGCTCACGGGATGCTTTATGTTAAAGAACTTAATTTAGAAGAATTCTATATGCACTCAATGGAATTGAAGAAGCTTACAGAAAGATAATTCTAATTTTACATAAGGCTGATGATATTCTATTTTTTTAGAAATTATTATCGGCCTTCTTTATATATTTGTCTCTCTTTTCTATAAGATTTCATTAACAATTATTATTTTTTGATCGTATTTATATTCATAAAAATAATTTTTCATTATAAGCTAAAAATGAGTTTTCTATGAAATATTTTATTTCCATTTTGGTTTTAACTATTATCACACTCAATTTATCTGCTCAACAGTTTGAATATATAAGTAAGGAAAACCTAAAGAAGAAAGTTGAATATCTCTCAAGCAAGGAATTAGCTGGAAGATTACCAGGCACAGAAGGCTATAATAAAGCGGCTGAATTTTCTGCTGAAATATTTCAAGAAGCCGGATTAAAACCTTTCGGTGATTCTGCTTATTATCAATTTCTGGAAGTTGAATCTAATGAGATACTTGAACCGATTGAATTTACACTGATTAATGATGAGCGTGAAGAAGAATTTGTTCTTGGTGATGATTTTATTTTTAGAGGTTTTACAGGAAATGGAAATATAGAAAAGGAAGTGGTCTTTTGCGGATATGGAATTTCAAGACCGGATCTTAATTATGATGATTATTCCGGAATTGATGTTAATGATAAAATTGTAATGGTATTTAAGTACAATCCTTCTTGGAAAATTAATGATGAACCATGGGGGACAAATTACCCAAGAGAAAAATCATGGACAGCTTTTAAGCATGGTGCAAAGGGAATTATTTTTATTTCTTTTCCGAATGATAAATCACCGCAAGAACATATTGGAAGTGTTTTGCATGGTTCCGGTAAACAGATAAATGATTTTCCTCAGCTGCATGCAAGTCTTAATTCTGCCGCCAAATTTTTTAAGGATACAAAACATAAATTAAGTGAAGTTCAGGCAATAATTGATTCAACAAAATCTCCTTTATCTTTTAATCTAAATACTAAAGCTAGAATTCAAGTTACATCAAAATATCAAGAGAAAAGTAAAACGATGAATGTAGTTGGATTAATTGAAGGGAGTGATGATAAATTAAAAAATGAATTTATTGTTATTGGTGCTCATTTAGATCATGTTGGACAGCAAGGCAAAGATATTTATTTCCCCGGTGCAAATGACAATGCTTCAGGTTCTGCAGCAGTTCTTTCAATTGCACAGGAAATTTCAAAGATGGAAGTCAAACCGAAAAGATCAATAATTTTTGTGTTGTTTGCTTCTGAAGAGCAAGGACTTTTTGGTGCAGAACATTTTGTAAAAAAATCCCCGGTTCCTATTGAAAGTATTAGTGCGATGATAAACATGGATTGTGTTGGATATGGTGATAGTATTCAAATCGGTAACGGAAAGAGTTCACCAATCTTATGGGAAATCGCTTATACAATTGACAGCAAGAATAATGATATGATGATTGAGAGGACATGGAGCGGCGGCGGTGCAGATGCTGCACCTTTCCACGAAGCTGGAATTCCGGCTTTATATTTTGTAACGACAAATAGTTATGAACATCTTCATAAAATTACAGATACTGCAGAAACTCTTAATTATGATTTATATAACAAGCTGACAAAACTAGCTCTGCTTACTTTAATTGAAACTGCTGATAATTATGAAAGAGAGATTGTAAAATAATTTATCCGGCTAAATAAATTATGATTGTGTAAAGTACATATATTATTATTATTGAGGCAGCTGAAAGACTCACATAATTAACTGTTTTTCTTAGGTTAGAGCTTTCTTTTACCGGAGTTTGTAATTCCGGTTTCACTTCTTTTGCTGCTGCTTGTTTTTGCTTTTCGATTAATTCTTCTTTTATAATATTACCATTTTCAAAATGAATTTCTTTTTCTAATGTGCCGTCATATTTATAATATTTTGCAATTCCGTTTTTCAACCCATCTCTATAATAAACAGTCTCTTTAATTATTCCATTTTCATAGTACATTTCCGATTTTCCGTTTTCCAAACCATCTTGATAATTTTTTTCACCAAATTTTGCACCGGAAATGTAATAGAATTTACACTTTCCATTAAGACTACCGCCTTTAAAATTCCACTCTTCTTTTAATCCGCCGCTTTCATAATAGGTTCTGGTAATCCCTTCTCTAACATCATTAAAAAGTCGTTCTTCAATTTTCAAAACTCCATTAGAATAATAAAATTTTGATACACCAAATTTTTCTCCTTCGTTATAATTTACTTCTGCTTTTAATTGTCCTGTATCAAAATAAAATTTTGCATTTCCGTTGGGTTGGTTTTTAATATAATTAATTTCCTTTATTTTAATTCCTTTTTCATTGTATACGGTATGGAGACCGGTTTTACCGCCTTTTTCATAAGTTATTATCTCAAGTAACTGTCCGGTTTCACTAAAATATTTTTCATGCCAATGAATTTTACCGTCAACAAAATAACGCTGTCTTTTTACTTTTCCATTTTCATAGTAAAGTAAAGAAATACCGCTCTTTTTTATTTCATCATCTAATGAAAATGAAATTGCTGCATCAACAATACCGGATTTTTTGTAATTGATTACTTCAAGAAGATCACCATTTTCAGAATAGATTTTTTCCTTTAACAATATTTGGTCATCCGTATATTGTCGTTCTCTTTTGACAAGTCCGTTTGGGAAATATTCAACTATAGGTTCTAATATTTCCTTTTCAGAATCCAGTTTATATAGACTTGTGGAAGGTGTTTCCCTCTGCAATTTCCCCTCAATCCCTATTTGAGAGACAAAATAACATCGGCAGAAAAGAATAGTCAATCAATAGTTTTAGAAAATTATTTCAGCACTTTTTCTGAATTGATAAAAATATTCTGCTTCAAATTATTATCAGATTCAAAAATTGATTCATGGTTTTGTGATGAAGTTATAAGAAGTTTATTATTTAGCTTATATCCGTTAACGGTGATTGAGGATGTATCAGAATTATCGATTTTTAATGAATAAGTTGGGGTTAAAAGTTGATCTTTATTTATACTATCATAAAAATTTTGATGAGATAATCTGGAAAGCTTATTCAAAAACTGCTCGGTTTTAGTTGAATCGGTTTCTATGTTATTAATAAACCATTTATTCTCTCTCTTTTCCATTCTGAAAGAAGAATCAGCTGGATAAATAAAAGTTAAACTCTGCCAGTTATTTTTGTTATCAGAAACAATTGAATTATTTCTAAAACTATTTAAGGATTGATTAAAAGTCATGTCTAAAAAACCATCTACTTCATAAACATCAGTATCTTCTGCTAAACGAACAAAAGTTGACATTGATCTAGGCTGCTGAAAAGAGAATCTTCCTAAAACAATATCTAAAGTTTGTTCACCATCTTCAAAAATTTTAACTCTTGTTCCGGTTGAATCAACTTGGTAATCTTTCCATTTTAATTCATCTCTTGAAGCTAATCTTTTTGGCTTAATAGTTAACAGCTGAGCAAAAAGATTTTTGATTTTAGAATTGGGTACTTCTGCAGATTTATCTTCACCTATTTTAACTTTCCATTCGTCGTTAATTTTTTTGAGATAAACTTCATTGTAATTTTCAGCTTTCGGATATAAATAAATTTCATCTACTTTTGATGTATCAACAAGAACAAGTTCATTCCTAAAAGTTCTTTCATTCTTATTTCCGTCAAAAAGAAATAGATACAAAACAGCAATTAATAATAAACCAAATACAGCAGCTAAAGCTTTTGTTGATAATTTATTAAACATAACTTTCCGACATTAATTTGTTTTTCTTTCTTAAATTCTTTTGATATCTAAAAATTCCGTAAGCAATTATTAAAATTATTGGAAGAAGGAAGTTCAAATATTTGATAAATAATTTTGTCCCGTCTTCTAAAGTTGGATCTATTGGTCTAGCTGAAACCCCTTTTGTTCTTAACTCAACAAGACCGGTATCATCAGAAAGCCAATCTATAGAGTTGGACATTAAATTGACATTATCTGGCTGTAACTGCTGAGGTCTTTGTCCGGAACCGTTAACAATAAAATCTCCGTCACTAAAAACAACTAATTTTGATTTAACATTTCCAACTAGATTTCCTTCAACTGCAACTGCAATCGGTAGAGATGATAATCCGAAATCTGTTTCAGTCCAATCTTTTGATACATCAAAGAATAGGGGAGGATTTAATACGCCGGATTTTGAGGAAGTAACGGCAAGCGGAGTTACAGCTATTGATGTATCGGTTTGAATAAGTTTAATTGGACTAACAAATGGCATAACAACATTTTCTAATCCTTCTGTTACCGGATGATCTGAAAAACTAGTAATAATAGGTATATAAGGAAAACTTACCGGTGTTGAAAATGAAAATCCTCCTTGCTGTTGTCTAACCATAACATTACTGCAGTTAACATCAATTAAAAAGTTCTTTTCAACTTCAATCCCTTTGGTTTTCAGCCAATCACCAAAATTAGTTTCTACTGCATTTCCCGATCCATTCTGTAAATCACCTTCAACTGAATTATACGCAGCAACAATGTTTCCTCCTCTTGATAAAAACTGATCAAGATTATTAAAAACATTTTCTGCAATTGTATCTTTTGGATTAATAATAACCAAAGTCTTTACATCAGCCGGGACTGGTTTGTTATTTAATGTAGCTGTATCAACATCATATAGGACAGAGAGCTGTTCGCTTAACTGGATTAATTCATTTAAAGCTGGTTCTCCATTCCCTTGCAGGAAAGCAATTTTAGGTTTTACATCAACAGACAGCTTTTTAATACTAGTTGATAAAGCATATTCCATTGCAGCACCGGGTTGGATGAATGGAATTACTTCTTTCTTTTCACCTAATTGAACTATTGCTCCTAAATATGCCCGCTGTTGTTTTAATTGATCTCTTTCTCTTACGTTTATCATCAAAGGCTGTATTCCGTTCTGCTGAGCCTTCATTTCATCTTCTTGATTTTCATTTGGATTCACAAATTCATAAACAACCATACTTCCGGATTTATTAGAATACTCAACTAATAAATCTCTAAAATCTTGTCGTACTTTAGATATATCCGGCGGTAAATCTTCTGAAAAATATGCTGTTACCGTAACCGGTTCATTAAGGTTTTCTAGAATATTTTCTGTGGCATCACTTAAGCTGTATCTTTTATCTTCGGTAAAATCTAATCTAAAAAATAATTTTGTAGATAAAAGATTTACCAAAATTAGTATTGCAAAAACAAGTAAAATGGTTATTTGAATTTTTCTTTTAGTAAGCATGGTATTTCTTTAATCCGCTATATTTCTTTTTGAAAGAATTGATTCTGCTAATAACAAACCAAAGAATGTAATTGATAAGAAATATATTACATCTTTGGAATCTACAACTCCTCTTGATATTGAATCATAGTGGGTTGCAAGACTTAGATAACTAAAAAATTGTCCGGTTTCTCCTGTAAAACTTCCTGCTAAAACATCAAAAATGATTAAGAAAAAAACACCGACAAATAGTGATAGTAGGAACGAGACTATTTGATTATTTGTTATGCTTGATGCAAAAAGTCCGATACTTATAAAAGTCATGCTCATTAATATCATTCCAAAGTAACCAAGCCAAACAGCACCATGATCAATTGGACCGAGCGAAGCAATTGTAAAATAATATGGAAGAGTTAGTAAAAGTGCAATAACTATTAACATTAAAACTGCTGTAAACTTTCCTAATACAACCTGCCAATCAGAAATTGATTTTGTTAAAAGCAGTTCTAATGTACCAGATTTTTTTTCTTCGGCTAGCATTCTCATTGTCAGTGCGGGTATGAAAAAAAATAATGTCCAATAAGCAATTGAGAAGAATGGCTGAAGTGTTGCCTGACCAACGAAGAAAATATCTGATCCGTAAAGCCAAGTGAAAAATCCGCTTATCCCAAGAAACACTACTAATAATATGTAGGCTATAAGCGAATCGAAAAATGAGTTTAATTCTCGTTTAGCAATTATCCAGATTGATTTCATACTTAATCATTTAGTTTGTTGTTAGTTGTCTAAATATATCTTCTAATTTAGTTTCAATCGGAGTCATTTCAGAAAGAATCCAATTTTTATTAACGCAAAGTTTGAAAATATCCTTTCTTGAGCTTACTCCCGGAGTACTATTTATAATAAAACTGTTTTCACTTTCCTTAATAGGATCAACAAGTGAAACGGATTCCAGTCCCTGAAGTGCATTGATAATTTCATCTTTTGAAGATGCTTCAAGAATTTGAACTCTTAAAACTTCTTCACCTTGTGCCTGCTTTTTAAGAATTTCAGAAGTACCATCGGCAACAATTTTTCCTTTATTGATAATTAAAATTCTATCACAGGTTGCTTCTACTTCGGGAAGAATATGAGTGCTTAGAATAACTGTTTTCTCTCTTCCTAGTTCACGGATTAATTTTCTAATTTCCACAATTTGATTTGGATCTAATCCTGTTGTAGGTTCATCAAGAATTAATATCTCCGGATCATGAATCATTGCTTGAGCTAAACCGACTCTCTGCTTATAACCTTTAGATAGTTCACCAATTTTTTTATGTTTTTCATCATTTAAACCGGTCAGTCTAACCATTTCAATAATTCTTGATTCTATTTTAGATTTAGGAACACCTTGAAGTTCTGCAACAAATCTAAGGTAATCTAAAATCTGCATATCATAATAAAGAGGATTATTTTCAGGCAGATAACCGATTTTCTTTTTGATTAATTCTTGATTGTTGTGGATTGAATTTCCGCCGACTTTAACATCGCCGTCTGATGGTGCCATAAAGCATGTAATAATTTTCATTGTTGTTGTTTTACCAGCCCCGTTTGGGCCAAGAAATCCAACGATTTCTCCGGTTTTTACTTCAAATGAAATATTATCTACTGCTCTTTGACTTCCATATTTTTTTGTTAGGTTTTCAACAATAATGCTCATATAAAAAGAACCAAATTTTTTAGATGCAAAAATTATAAATCGTATATAAGTTTTTCAAGAATTTGAAAAACATAATTGCTTATAAAAATTAAACTAACCTTAGGTTTCAATTTTTTTCAATAAACTTTAATCCTTGTTTTGAGGCTATAATAATTTTTGTTGCAAGATGAATAAACAATCCGTGTTCAACAATTCCTGCTCTGCTGCTAAGTTTAATATCAAGTTCAAATGGATTATGGATAATTCTAAAATCAGCATCTAAAATTCTATTACCTTCATCGGTTGCATAAGGATTTCCGTTTGAATCTAACCTCAATTTTACACTTGCGCCTAATTCCTCCAGATATATCCTTTCTGATTCTAATGCAAATTCTAAAACTTCAACAGGAACCGCCCACTTCTCACCAAGTCTATTTGAGAGTTTTGATTCATCAATTATAATGATATTTTTTTTGCTGTTCTGGGCAATAACTTTTTCACGAAGCAGAGCACCTCCACCCCCTTTAATCAGATTGAGATATTTGTCAACTTCATCGGCACCGTCAATTGTTAAATCAATTCTCGGGTGATCGTTAATTGTACTTAATGGGATACCATATTTTTTTGCAAGCGTTTCAGTCTGAACTGAACTGGGAATTCCAACAATATTCTCAAGCTCTTTTTCCTTGTACAATCTTCCAATTTCTTTAAGAGCATATTTTGTTGTAGAACCTGTTCCCAGTCCTAAAACCATGTTAGATTTTACATGTTTTACTGCTTCAAAAGCAGCCATTTGTTTTAGTTCTTCTGCTTCCATCACTTTTTTTCCTTTGGATTTGTTGCAAAGACAGTTAATTCGGTAATAAATCCTCTATCTTCCATTTCCAATGCAGAAATAACGGCATGAGCAATATCTTCGGATAACAATTTTGTTGGGTTAAATTCTCTTTCTCCATTTCCGGCATTTACTGAAAATTCGGTCTGAACTTCACTAGGATTTACAAGCATAACTCTAACATTATATTTTCTTAGTTCTGCCTGCCAGCATTCAGTCATCCCTTTTAACGCAAATTTAGTCGCAGCGTATGCAGTTCCGTATGCAAATCCTTTTTTGCCTGCCGTAGATGAAATATTAATTATATTCCCGCTCATTTGGTTAATAAAAATTTTTGCAGATTCTCTAGCCATCAGCATTGCACCAAAAACATTTGTTGAATGGACATCCAGAAATTTATTTGAATCTATATTTTCTAATAAATCAAAATAACCATAACCGGCATTATTAATTAGAGCATCTAAGGTTTTGTAATCGGATTTGAATTCTTCAAAGAATTTCAAAACTTCATCCTCTTTGGAAACATCAAAATTATAACTTTTAATACCAAGTTCTTCTGCAGTTTTTTCTAATTTTTCTTTGTTTCTTCCGGTAATGATAACTTCTGTCCCTTTTTCTTTTGCTTTTGCTGCTATTGACTTTCCGATTCCGGATGAACCCCCTGTGATTAAGATTACTTTTTTATTCATATTCATTTTATATTTTCCTTAAAAAGTTTCTTAAATAATAAAATCTAAGTTATGTAAAGAAACTATGAATTACCATTTGCCTTGTTATTAGAACATCTAATTAATAAATTTGTAAGCTGTTACAAAATTTTATACAGCAATTTAAGGTTTAAGGATATAGGATATGCTAGCATTTTTGCAAAATAAAAATTCTGAAGAAGAAATCGATCTTAGGACAGATCAGAAAAGAAAAAGAATAACATTAACCGTTGTATTTGGTGTTATTGCTTTTATTCTTTTTAATGTTGTTATGTATTTTCTTACCAAAGTTTAAAAATTAGAAAGTTGTTTTAATGACAAAGACGAATAACGTATATATAGAAACTTACGGATGCCAAATGAATGTTGCCGATTCTGAATTAGTTCTCGGCATTCTTAAGAATAAAGGATTTTCTGTTACTGAAACTGCTGATAATGCCGATGTAATTCTTTTAAATACTTGCAGCATTAGAGATAATGCTGAACAAAGAATTCACGGCAGATTAGGAAATCTAAAAAAAATTAAAGAGAAAAAACCAAGCACCGTTATTGGTGTATTGGGATGTATGGCTGAGCGTTTGAGAATATCTTTAATTGAAGAAAAGAAAATGGTTGACCTTGTTGTTGGTCCGGATGAATACAGAAGGATTCCGGAATTTATTGATCAAGCATTTTCAGGTGAAAAGGGAATTGGAGTTAAACTTTCGCGAACTGAAACTTATGATGATATTATTCCTTACCGAGAAGAAGGACTTTCTGCTTGGATTTCAGTAATGCGCGGCTGTGATAAATTCTGTACTTTCTGTGTTGTTCCTTTTACAAGAGGAAGAGAAAGAAGCAGAAATTTTGACTCAATTATAGATGAAATAAAAATTCTATCGGAAAGAGGATTTAGAGAAGTTACTCTTCTTGGTCAGAATGTAAATTCTTACAATGATAATGGAAGAGATTTTGCTGATCTTCTCGCTGCCTCTGCCGCAGTTGATAGAAAAATTAGAGTTAGATTTACAACTTCACACCCTCAGGATTTATCGGATAAATTACTCTATACAATTGCTGAAAATCCGAATTTGTGCAATTACATTCATCTTCCGGTTCAGTCCGGTTCAGATAGAATCCTTAAACTTATGAATCGCACTTACACAATAGAACATTATCTTAATTTAATTGATAAAGCTAGGAAAATAATTCCGGGTGTAAGTTTCTCTACTGATATTATTGCCGGATTCCCTACAGAAACTTATGAAGACCATTTAACTACTTTAGATGTTATGCAGAAAGTTAAGTATGACGGAGCTTACATGTTTAAGTATTCTGCAAGAGAAGGAACTAAAGCATACAAAATGGGAGATGATGTTTCAGAGGAAGCTAAAACAAAAAGATTGAATGAGATTATAGATCTTCAACAGTCAATTTCTTTTGAAGTAAATCAAACTTTGCTTAATACCGAAGAGGTTGTTTTAGTTGAAGGAAACAGTAAAAAATCGGATGAATTTCTAGCCGGTAGAACTGATTCAAACAAAGTAGTAATATTCCCTAAGAATGAAAAAGTGAAAGTTGGTGATTACGTTAAAGTAAGAATCAATAAAGCAACTTCGGCTACCTTATTTGCAGATTTTTTAAGTATTGAAATTCCTTACGAAAAAGATATTGCAAAAACAGCTTAATTATAAATGAAGATAATATTACCAATATTACTTCTGGTTTTTTCAATCTTTGCACAAGAAGTAAATATTGTAGAACAATTAAAACAAATTGAAAGCGGCAATAAGGATAAAGCTGCTGCCGCTTTATCTGATTTTAAAAAAAACAATCCAAGTGATCCATCAGTTATTTTTTTAGATGCGGTCTTAACCGAAAACGGCAAAGATGCCTTAAATAAATATGAATCGGTTTATAAAAACCATCCCAATTCAAACTATGCAGATGCATCTTTATATAGAATTTTTTCTTATTACTACTCACTAGGTATTTATAACAAAGCTCAAGAATATTTGACTGCACTTGAAAATAAATATCCAAATTCACCTTATCTAAAAATCGCTGATCGCAACATTCCCGAAGAAGATTTATATGTAGAAAAACCTGCTGCTGAAAAAACTAAAGAACCAGTTGAAATTATTGAGTCTCCTAAGAAAGTTGAGAATGCAAAATTTACTGTGCAGGCAGGAGCCTTTCTGAATCTTGCTAATGCTCAAAAATTAAAAGAGGATTTGGAAAGTGACGGTTATACATCAGAATTAAGTACAAAAGAAGTAGGGGGTTCAATATTAAATGTGGTTACTGCAGGCAGATTTGAATCAGAGCAAAATGCTCAGAAATTAATTACACATCTCAAAAATAACTACAAACTCAACGGTAGAATTATTCCGATTGAATAGATGAACAATCAAATTTTATTCATCGGCACAAGTTCGGGCAAAACAAGCCTGAAAAGGTTTCATTCATCATTGTTATTAAATACGGAAAAATTTAGATTGTTGATTGATGCCGGCGATTCAGTTTCCCGTGCATTATTAAAGCAGAAAATCGATCTAAATAATATTAATGCAATTTTAATTTCACATTTTCATGCAGATCATTATTCCGGTTTAGCTTCTCTCGTAACGCAAATGCATTTGTCGAAAAGAAAAAATTCATTAAAAATCTTTGTTCATAAAAAATTTGCTAAGCAGATTAAAATCTTTCTAAACCAATCATATCTATTCGAAGAAAAGTTGACTTTCAATTTAACCATTAATGGGTATGATTTCGGTAAAGAAATTGAATTAGATAAAAATTTATCTTTTACTCCAAAGCAGAATTCACATATAAGAAATAAACGCAATCTAAAAAATTATAATGGAATAAAATTTATTTCTTCTAGTTTTCTGTTTTCATTATATGACAAAAAAATCTTTTATACTTCTGATGTTGGGGATAAGGAAGATTTGTATTTGTTCGATCTTTCTAAAATTGATTTGTTAATATCGGAAGTAACACACATCGATAAAGAAATTTTTCAGAAAATTTTAACTCAATTCGAAAATCTTCAAATCTATCTTACTCATTACGATGATAATGCTTTTGATGAATTAAAATCATGGCGGAAAAATTTTTCCAAATCAGATTTAGGAAGGCTCAAAATTGCAAAAGACGGAATGAAAATTTCATAAAAATTTTGTTGTAATATTTCAATAAAATTATAATTAATTTAGTATTTCATTTTTAAATAAATATGTCAAAATGTCAGTCGAAGATTTTCAGAAAAAATTTAATATTATTGGTAAGTCAAAAGAAATTAAAGACTTAGCAGATATAACACTTCAAGTTGCCAACTCTGATATTTCTGTCTTGATCTACGGTGAAAGTGGAGTTGGAAAGGAAGTATTTGCACGAGCCATTCACGGAGCCAGCAGAAGATCAGACAAAAAAATGGTTAGTGTAAATTGTGGTGCAATTCCAGAAGGAATTTTAGAGAGCGAACTTTTTGGACATAAAAAAGGGGCTTTTACCGGTGCAGTTGATGATAGAAAAGGTTACTTTGAAATTGCTGATAATGGTACACTATTTTTAGATGAAATTGCTGAAATGCCTTTAACTACTCAAGTAAAACTTCTTCGAGTTTTAGAAACCGGAGAGTTTATGAGAATAGGGGGAGAAACGGTAACAAAAGTTAACGTTAGAATAATTGCTGCATCTAATAAGGATTTACAAAAAGAAGTTGAAGCAAAACATTTTAGAAATGATTTATATTTTAGATTAAAAGCAGTCTCATTGAACATTCCGCCTCTTCGTGAAAGAAGAGAAGATATCAGCAGTCTGGTTTTTTACTTCTTAAGAAATTATTCTGAATCAAATAAAATGCCCGAACCTGAAATTACACCGGAAGCACTTGATTTTCTTACGAAATATTCATGGCCCGGAAATGTTCGTGAACTTAAAAATGCAGTTGAAACGGCAGCAGCATTAACAAAAACCGGAGTTTTAGAAATTGATTCTTTCTATCCTCTGCTTTCTAAAAATATAAGTGCAAATGAGAATAGAAATCTGCCTATACATTTAAATAAATCGCCGGAATCTTTAGACCGTGAAATGATTTTTAGAGCGTTGATTGATATAAAGAATGATTTGATTGAATTAAAAGAAATGGCATTAAATTTCAACAAAGAAACTAAAAATGAATCAAATACAATTTCTGTTAATGAAGTAGTTCCAATAAATAAATTGGAAAAAAATGCGATAATAAATGCGCTTAATTTTACTAAAGGAAGTAAGCGTCAAGCAGCTAAATTATTAGATATAAGTGAAAGAACTTTATACCGAAAATTAAAAGAATATGACTTACAATAAATTTTTTATATTAATTTCAATAACTATAGGAGGGCTTTTACTAAGCTCATGCAGTTATTCCTTTACCGGATCTTCTGTTCCTGCACATTTAAATACCATCTCCATTCCGCTGGCACTTGATAGAAGCGGTTCCGGAGAACCTGACTTGAGCGAGAATTTGACTAACGAACTTATTACAAAATTCTTAAATGATAATTCGTTGCAGATTGCGGACAGAGTAAACGCTGATGCAATTTTAGAATGTACTATAACTTCTATTCCCGATATCCCTGAAGTTATTTCAGGCGGTGAAGAAGTTACTTTAAGAAAAATTACTCTTAATATAAAAGTAACTTACCGCGATTTAGTAGAAAGAAAAACAATATTTGATAGAAACTTTTCAAACTTTGGTAATT
The DNA here is from genome assembly GCA_002698995.1 of Ignavibacteriota bacterium. GTDB lineage: Bacteria > Bacteroidota > Ignavibacteria > Ignavibacteriales > Melioribacteraceae. Next base: position 78,920 of record PAAX01000023.1, read on the forward strand.
ATAGTGTAGATTCGCCCGATATTCAGCAGGCGAGGCTTGATGCAATTTCTCAAGCTATAGATTTAATAACTGAAGATATTTTATTAGCAGTAGTATCTAATTGGTAATGGAGCCAAAATAATATGTTTGTAGATCACTTAGTTTTAGGTGTTTATGTTTTTTCACTTGTTATCATGACGATTTTCGCAAGTCATGGTTTTATTATGTTATACTATCATAATAAATACAAAAAAAAACGAACCGATAGGAATTGATGAATTATCCGATGATACATTTGTTACAATTCAGCTTCCTCTTTATAATGAAGTTTATGTTGCGGAAAGATTAATTAATACTGTGTGCGAAATGGAATTTCCAAAAGATAAAATGGAAATTCAAGTTCTTGATGATTCAACGGATGAAACAGTTAAGGTTGTTGCCGAACTTGTAAAAGAAAAGAAAGCAGAAGGATTTGATATTGTTCATGTTAGAAGAGAAAGTCGTGAAGGCTTTAAAGCCGGTGCATTAAAGGAAGGATTAAAAACTGCAAAAGGTAAATATGTCGCAATATTTGATGCTGACTTTGTTCCTAAAAAAGATTTTCTCTTAAAAACTTTAAAGCACTTTTCTGATGATAAAGTTGGAATGGTACAGACAAGATGGGAGCACTTGAATGAAGATTATTCTATCTTAACTAAGATTCAAGCTTTAGCTTTGAACGGACATTTTGTTATTGAACAATCTGTAAGAAATAAAGCCGGATTTTTTATCAACTTTAACGGAACAGGCGGAGTTTGGAGAAAAGATTGTATTGAAGATGCCGGAAACTGGCATGCCGATACTTTAACAGAAGATTTAGATTTATCATATAGAGCTCAACTTAAAGGCTGGAAGTTTGTTTTCTTGAGAGATTTTACTACTCCGGCTGAACTTCCTGCAGAAATGAATGCATTAAAAGCTCAACAGTTTAGATGGACAAAAGGTGCCGTTGAAACTTCAAAGAAAATTTTACCTTTGGTTTGGAAAAGTAAAATCCCTTTGAGAATTAAATTGCAGTCAACCTTCCATTTGACTAACAATATAGTTTTCCCATTTATATTGGTTGCGGGAATTTTAAATGTACCTTTGATTTTTATCAAAAACAGCGGGCCATACGAAATATTCTTCAATTTCATGTCGGTATTTGTATTGGCTTTTATTAGCTCTTTCTTATTTTATTTATACGCACAGAAAGATGTGCATTCTGATTGGAGAAAGAGAATTGCATTATTTCCTTTATTTATGGCTGGCAGTATGGGATTTTCAGTTAATAACTCAAGAGCAGTAATTGAAGGTTTATTAAGCAGAAAAAGTGAATTTGTAAGAACACCAAAATATAAAGTTGTTAATAAAGATGATTCGATTGCAAAGAATACTTATTTTAAAAAGACTAAAGTAGATAAATCAGCTTTTATTGAGCTAATGCTTGGTTTATACTGTTTAATTGGTGTTGCAGCTTCAATTTATTTTAGAGAAATATCTGCAATTCCATTTCAGTTTATGTTTTTCCTTGGTTATACAAGCGTTGCTTATTTCTCATTAAAGCCTAATTTTGTAAAGAAAAAAGAAGCATAAAATGAGTATTTCATCTTTGGATAAAATAGCACTAATTTATGAGTACAATCCTTCTTCTCCTTTGTTTGCAAGGGTTGCTGCTAATGAGTTTTCCAAAGGAAATTTTGAACAAGCAGTAGAGATAATTCAAAAAGGATTAGGTCAGTTTCCTAATTATCCTACTGCTTATTTAATTTCGGCAAAAGTAAAAGCTGCAATTGGTAAAAATGATGAAGCAAAAAATGATTTATCAAAAGCGCAGTTACTTTTGAATGATAATGATTTTTATGAAAAGCATATCGAAGAAATTGAACAGATTGCAAAGAGAAATTCTATTATAAATGAATCAAAAATTTCTTCAAAAACGAGTGAGATTGAAGATCATTTAGAAGAACTAGCTGTAAAACTTCAGAAAGCAAAAATCGAAATTAATAATGATGACTCATTTGAAATAAAACCAAAAAGAACCACTAAAGATTTTAAAGAATTAGAAATAATTTCTGATACTCTTGCTGAAATTTATTTTGCTCAGGGTAATTTTTTGGAAGCTAAAAATGTTTATCAAAAATTACTTAAAAGATTTCCCGAAAAAGAAAATCTTTACAAATCAAAAATCAGTGATATTGAAAATAAAATTAAATCACAAACTAAAAGCTGATGCCCTCTTTTGATTTATCTAAAAAACTGCCTCTAAATTTTTATCATCAAGATTTATTAACTGCTGCACAAAAACTACTCGGTAAAATATTAGTTAGAAAAATTGATAATTCTTTTTATCTCTATACTAAAATTGTTGAAACAGAAGCTTATTCAAAAAATGGAGATGAAGCTTCTCATTCATTCAAAGGTAAAACGAAATCAAATTCAGTTATGTTTGAAGGAGGAGGTAAACTTTATGTCTATTTTACTTACGGAATGTATTACTGTTCTAATATTGTAATCGGTAATGCAGAACAAGGTGAAGCTGTTTTAATTAGAGCAGCAGAACCTTTGAACGGATTTGATATATTAAGTATTAATAGATTTAAGAAAAATAAGATTTCCGAAAAAGAGAAATTCAATTTAACCAGCGGACCGGGTAAACTTTCTATAGCGCTTAATATTACAAAAAATGAAAATGGAATGGATCTTTTGGGAAATGAAATCTTTATTTTAGATAATGATGATATACCAAAAAATGATATTGTAACAAGTAAGAGAATTGGAATTACGAAATCGAAGGATTTATTATGGCGGTTTTTTATTAAAAATAATCCATATGTTTCTAAAAAATGAAAGAATATAAACACATATTAATTGCCAGAACAGATAGACTTGGGGATGTTATTTTAACAATTCCTCTGGCTTCAATAATTAAAAAATATTTACCTGACTGCAGAATAACTTTTCTTGTAAGAAGTTATACCAAGGATTTGCTTGCCAATAATAATCATATAGATGAAATTTTAATTTGGAATGATGATGAACCACTTAGTAGTAATATAAAAATGTTCAAATCAAAAAATGTTGATGCTGTTTTTATTGTAAATCCTTCGTTTAAAATTGCTTTAGCATTTTTCTTAAGTGGAATAAAAGAGAGAATTTCAACCGGTTATAGATGGTATTCATTCCTATTTACTAAAAAGATTTTTGAACATAGAAAATATGGTGAAAAGCATGAATTGATTCACAATGTTGAGATGCTTAAAACTATTGGAATAAATGAGAAAACTAATTTTAACAATGTCCAATTTTCAATACAGTCTGAATTGGAATCAGAACAAAAAGTTCAAGAATTTCTCAATAAACGAAATTTTAATAATAATTTAAAAACTATTATTATTCATCCGGGAAGCGGTGGCAGCGCAGTAGATCTGCCGATTTCTCATCTAAAAGAACTAGTTACAAAGCTGGCATATGATTTGTCTTGTAATATATTATTAACCGGAAGCAAAGATGAATTTTCACTTTGCGAAAGTTTGATTACACATAAAAAAATAATTAACTGTGCCGGTGAGTTCAGCTTAAAAGAACTCATTACTTTGATAAGTTTATCAGACATATTTGTTGCAAATTCAACCGGACCTTTGCACATAGCTTCTGCAATGAATAAATATGTTATCGGGTTTTATCCAAAAGTTGCATCTTGTTCGGAAACAAGATGGGGACCATTTACTGATAAAAAAGTGATTTTTACTCCAACTACAAAATGCAGCAATTGTACTGTGAAACAATGCGAAGAAACTAACTGTATGAGTTCAATTAACATTGATAAAGTTTTTGAATGTATCAAAAACATAATTACTAAAGAGAGTTAATAATGAAAACCATATATATCATTTTAATTGCTTTTATAATAAATCTTCAAGCGCAGGATGAATTTAGAAAAATTGAAAATAATGCTTTCTTGGCTGGTGAAAAATTAACATTTGATGTGAAGTACGGATTTGTTACTGCCGGAGTTGCCGAAATGGAAATTCCAAGAGAAACCAGAATTTCTGGTAGAGATGCTTACCATGTTACTTTCAAAGTAAATACAGTTCCGAGTTTTGATGTTTTATTCAAGGTTAGAGATAGATACGAAACTTATATTGATAAAGAGGGATTATTTCCGTGGCGATTTGAACAGCATATCCGTGAAGGAGGCTACTCAAGAGATTTCTCTGCTTTCTTTGATCAAAGAAGAGGAAAGGCAAAAACTACAGAAGGAACGTATGAAATTCCTAAATATGTAAATGATATTCTTTCTGCTTTTTATATCACCAGAACTTTTGATTTTAGCAATAAGAAAATCGGGGATAGAATTAATCTTCAAAATTTTTATAAAGATAAGGTTTACCCATTAGATGTTGTTTATAGAGGTAAGGAAAAAATTACTGTTGGCGCCGGTACTTTTAACTGCATAATTGTAGAGCCTTTGGTTCAAGAAGGTGGATTATTTAAGAGCGAAGGAAATATAATAATCTGGCTAACTGATGATGAACTCAAAATTCCGGTTAAAGTAAAAACCAAAGTAATTATCGGTTCTATTGATGCAGAACTTACAGGATATGAAGGTTTAGCAGGAAAAGTTATTTCTAAAGTTGATTGATTTTTAAAAAATAATTGACTTACGTTTCCATAATTATATCAAGTACAATCTTATAGTAAATAAAACCTCTTTTTCATATTTTCACATTTATGAATCAAGACTATAATTCTCATAATGAAATTACTCCTAAGAGTATAAATAATCCTACAATCTCGCCGATTAAGGCTGCTACGTTTGGTTTAATTGCTGTTTTTATTTTGTACCAATTTGGCGGGGCAATTTTAACTCTTTTAATTTTTGGACTCGATTTTGAAAAAGCTGATGTTAATGCAATGCGGCTTCTTACAATGGGGGGGCAAATTTTATTTATTCTACTTCCTGCACTTATTCTTTCTAAAGGAGTTTATGAAGATGTTACAAAAGTTATAAGAGCAAACAAACCTCAATTAAAAGATTTTGGATACGCAATACTTGGATTGGTGATTTTAATTCCATTCTTACAATCGATGCTTAATATTCAAGTTTATATTCTTGATAAATTAGCCGACAACTTTTCTCTTTTTAATTCCTTCAAACTTTTTTTTGATGAATTAAATAAACTTGTAGATGCATCTTACGGGAATCTTTTATCTGCCGGAAATGTTTTTGAGTATGCAATTGTAATTTTAGTTATTGCAGTAACTCCGGCTGTATGTGAAGAAGTTTTCTTTAGAGGATTTGCACAAAAAAGTTATGAACTTAAACTTAAACCTTGGGCGGCAATTTTAATTACTTCACTTGTTTTTGGGTTGTACCATTTTAATCCATACGGTTTAGTAGCTTTAATTGCACTTGGAATGTACTTTGGCTTTGTTGCGTATAAAACAGAATCAATTTTTGTAGTAATGGTGCTTCATTTTCTAAATAATTTCTTTTCCATCATTTTATATTGGTTTTTTGGTGAAGATGATTTCTCAACAACAAGCTTTGATCCGCCGGAGGAAATATTTACTGATTTGACAGTTTTCATAATTTTAGGTATTCTCTTTACAGCGTATTTAGTTTTCTTTAACAAAAATTATTCTAACAAAATCAGTGAGGTAGAAAATGATATGTCCAACTTGTGAATATGAGTATGTTGAAGGAATTAAAGTTTGTCCTGATTGTAAAACTGAATTAATTCCGAATGAAGATTTTGAAGGTAACTTAACTAATCCTGATGATTATGTTATAGTATATACATGTTCAGAAACCTACGAAGCCGAAATGCTTAAAGCTAATTTAAAAGGGGCAGAAATTGAAGCTTTGGTTTTATCTCAAAAAGATAGAAGTTATCCCGGAGTGGGAGATTTGTCAGTTGTAAAACTCTTAGTAAAAAAAGATTCTGCACAAGAGGCTTTAGAAATTATAAACGATATAAATTCATCAATTAATTAGAAGGTCTATGTCTAACAATACTGGAAAAAGAACTTTAGTAGCATTAATAGCAATTCCCTTTTTATTAGCTGTAAGTTATTACGGTGGAATTCCATTTTTACTATTTTCACTTTTAATTGGATTAGTTGCTAATTATGAGTTTGTAAAAATGGGTGCCGTAAAAGAAACTTTTTCTAACGGTATTATTAGTTCTTTGATGATAATTCTTTTGGTATTAAATACTTACTACCTAGTTTTTGATCTTTATACATTACTAATTGTTTTCTCTGCTGTTTCTCTTTTAGTAGAATTATACCGCAACAAGGCATCTGCAATAAATAATTTGGGATCTACTTTTTTAGGTGTCTTTTATATTGGTTTATTCAGTTCTTCATTAGTTGCGATAAGAGAATTTTATCAAAACCCGCTTGAATATGATCAAGGCGGATTAATAATAATTGCTATTCTCTTTACAATTTGGATTTGTGATTCTGCAGCTTATTTTCTTGGATTAGCTTATGGTAAACATAGATTGTTTTTAAGAGTTAGTCCTAAAAAAAGCTGGGAAGGTGCTATTGCCGGATTTGTATTCTCAATTATTGCAATGATTGCTGCTAAAGTAATTATTATCGATTTTTTAAGTTGGGTTGACGTTATTGCAATTGGATTTATTATCGGTATTATTGGGCAATACGGAGATTTAGTAGAAAGCTTAATTAAGCGTGATGCCGGAGTTAAGGATTCTTCTGCAATTATTCCAGGGCATGGCGGAATTTTTGATCGGTTTGATTCTCTTTTATTTGCCGCTCCTTTTGTATTTCTATATTTGAAATATTTATCTCAATAAAACTTTCCTTATTTTTCCAAAGCAAAATTTAGTATTAATTTCTTTTGAAAGGATTAAATGGCTGGTAAAGAAAAAATAAATATTATTACACTTGGTTGTTCAAAAAACACTGTTGATTCCGAACGATTAATGAGTCAAATTAAACTGAACAATTTTGATTTGACTGAAAACTCGAATGATGCCGATTCTGTTATTATTAATACATGCGGCTTTATTGATGCAGCAAAGGAAGAATCTGTAAATACTATTTTAGAAGCAATTCAACTAAAGAAAAAAGGGAAGATTAAAAAAGTTTTTGTAGCCGGATGTCTTTCCGAAAGATATATGAATGATCTTAAAAAAGAGATTCCGGAAGTAGATAAATATTTTGGTACAGAAGCCTACGAAGATATTGTAACTGAACTTGGCGGTGATCTTAAGTACAATCTTTTAGGTGAAAGAGAACTATCTACTCCAAAGCATTTTGCATACTTAAAAATTTCCGAAGGATGTGATAATCCATGTTCATTCTGTGCTATTCCTTTAATGCGTGGGAAGCACAAAACAAAATCTATTGAAGAGCTAGTTTATGAAGCGAAGGCGCTAGCTGAAAAAGGGGTTAAAGAATTAGTTATTATTGGTCAAGATACAACCGATTACGGTAAAGAACTTTATGGAAATAGAAATATTTCTGATTTATTAAATAGATTGAGTGAAATAAATGGAATTGAATGGATAAGACTTTTATATGCTTATCCTTCTCATTTCCCTCAAGATTTAATTGATACAATTAGAGACAATCCAAAAATCTGTAAATACATTGATATGCCTTTACAACATATTTCTGATAATGTTCTAAAATCTATGCGCAGAGGAATTACTAAGCGTAGAACAAAAGAATTGGTTGAACAGTTGAAAAAAGAAATTCCCGGACTGACTTTAAGAACAACATTTATTATTGGTTATCCGGCTGAGACTGAAACAGATTTTGATGAGTTATGCGAATTTGCAAAAGAAGTTGAGTTTGATCGGTTTGGAGTATTTAAGTTTTCTGTAGAAGAAAATACACCAAGTTATATTTTAGGCGATCCGGTTTCTGAAGAGGTAAAAGAGGAAAGAGTTTCTACAATAATGGAAATTCAGAAGGAAATTTCTTTAAGAAAAAATGAAGAAATGATCGGTAAAAAAATCAAAGTTATTATTGATTCGGAAGATGGTGAATTTTATATAGGAAGATCAGAAAGAGATGCACCCGAAGTTGATGGAGAAGTTTTAATTGAAAAGTCTGATAAAAAGTTAACAATCGGCAATTTTTATAATGTTGAAATTTATGATTGTAATGAGTATGATTTATTTGGAAAAACAACAGCGTAAATAATTATGAAAAAAATCTTTGTTATTGCATTAGTATTTTTCTTTTCGATTAATTCTGCGCAAGTGGAAAGTTCGGGAAACCTTGATGTTTCTAACTTTTATCCTCTATTTTTTATTGATGCAGCAAATTATAAATCAAATGAAATTGGCAAGACACGAGTAGATATTTTTATTCAGGTTCCTTATGCAAGTCTTCAGTTTGTTCTTGAGAATAATAAATATGCTGCTAAATATTCAATTCAGTTAACCCTTTATGATGAGGATAATGAAAAGAAAATCATAGAACGAATTTGGAATGAAGAGGTTTATGCTAACAACTTTGAGGAAACTAAAGCTCAATTTAGTTATAACTACAGTTATAAAAATTTTGTTGTTGAACCGGGGATTTATCAATTAAGATGTGAGTTAACCGATAGAGATTCAAGAAAAAATTATGCTGTTAATGCTGTTGCAAATGTAGCCGATTTTCAAAACGATCTTAATTTGAGTGATATTATTTTTATCTCAAAAAAGATTGAAACTCCTCAGGGAATTCAAATAGTACCAAATGTTTCTCACGAGGTTACAAGAAAAGATTCTGTAATTCAATTTTTTTATGAAATCTATTCTAAAAAAAATGAGGAGATTAATCTTAATTACAGAGTTAGAGATAAGAATGGAGAATTTATTTATTCCGATTCCGAAACAAGAACAATCGATTCAGGCAAAACTAGAATTTACGCAGCTATTTCAGGCAAAACATTTAGTCTGGGAAGTTATGACTTATTCGTTCAAGTAATGGATAATGACAATAAACTAATTCAAACAATTTCAAAGAAATTTCAATCAAAAATTTTCGGTCTTCCAACTAGTATAAATGATTTAGATAAGGCAATAGATCAGATGATTTATATTGCAAGCGATTCTGAATTAGATGAAATACAAGAAACCGAAGATTATGAAGAGAAACTTGTTAAATTTCAGAACTTCTGGAAAACAAAAGATCCAAATCCAAATACTGAAGAGAATCCGGTTTTTATTGAGTACTACAGAAGAGTTGCATATGCAGATGAACAATTTAAAAATTATGTAGAAGGCTGGAGAACCGACATGGGAATGATATATATTTTATTAGGTCCCCCCAGTAACGTTGAGAGACAACCGGTTGCTCTTAGTTCAAAACCATATGAAGTTTGGGAATATTATGAAATCAACAGAAGATTTGTATTTGTTGATGAAACCGGTTTCGGAGATTATCGTTTATTAAATCCAGTTTACGGTGATTGGTACAGATTTAGAAGATAATTATGATACTTACAGTTACAATAAATCCTTTACTCGAAAAAGTACTTTACTTCAAATCATTAAATGAGTTTAGTGCAAACAGAAGTTACAAAGAAGAATTAAAAGCAGGGGGTAAAGGAATAAATGTGAGTCGGCAGTTAAACTACCTTGGAGTTGAAAATCTCGCATTTACATTTCTAGGCAGTAATAATGGCAAAGATTTAAGAAGCACTTTAACAAAAGAAGGAATCAATTTTACTGCAATTGCTTCTAAATCCGAAACCAGATGGGGAACTGTAATTCATAATGAAAATGACAATTCAATTAAATCTTATTTCTCACCCAATCAAGAATTAACCGAAAAAGAAGTAACAGATTTTATAGCTAAGCTTGAAAAAGTAATTCCAAATCACTCCATAATTGTACTTTCGGGAAGTTCACCTTGTAAGGAAGCAGATAGAATTTTTCCGGCCGCAATTGAAATTGCCAATAATGAAGACAAGATTGTGGTGCTTGACACTTATGGCGATCATTTGGAAGAATGCTTAAAAGCTGCGCCGACAGTGGTTCATAATAATGTTGATGAAGTTGAAAATTCCTTAAATATAAATTTAAAAGAGGATGAAAGTAAAATTGATTTCCTCAATAATTTATATGACAAGGGAGTTAAGCTTTCATTTTTAACAGAAGGTGGAAAACCATTTTATTCATCTAAATTTGATTTCAATTATAAAATCTTCCCAAAGCAAGTTATTGTTAAAGATGCAACCGGAAGCGGTGATGCTTTTACAGCGGGAATTGTTTACGGACTTCATTATTCATTTGTATTTGATGAGTTTACTAAAATTGCAGCTGCCCTTGGTTCATTAAATGCTGAAAGTTTTGATACATGCAAAGTTGATAAAGAAAAGGCAATGCATTTAAGTGCTTCAATTGAAATTGAATCTATCGGAAAAAGAATGAAATTGATTGATGATTCCCCAAACTATTAAATTATTTTTTTTTCTTTTCTTAATCTCTCTCCAGGCTCAAACAATTCAAAAGATTGATGTTATTGGTGCAAAAGAATTTTCTTCTTCCGAATATATCAATTGGTCAAAGGTTAGTATTGGAAGCAGTTTTCAAGAAGAACTAGTAGATACTATTAAATACAACATCAAAAGAAATCTTAATGATCTTGGTTATTTTAATAGTGAATTAAAAATTTCAGTCGATTCTCTTCTTCAAGAGTCTACCTATTCAATTAACCTTAGCTATAATATAAATGAAGGTTCGCCATCATACATAAATAATATTTCTATCAGCGGGATTAATAAAATTGATTCCGCAAATATTTATCAGCAGTTCAGTTTTTTAGAAGGGGAAATTTATTCATCAAATAGATTGGAAGAAGTAATTTCAAACTCTCTTGATTACCTTGAGGATAATGGTTTCCCATTTGCAGTAATTAAAATCAATTCAGTTGTTTTTGAAAATGACACATTGAATGATGAAAGCAATGTGAATATAAATCTGATGTTTGAAAAAGGATTTCTCGGAAAAATTGATAACATCGAAATTTTAGGAAATACAAAAACCAAAGATTATGTAATAACAAGAGAACTGAGAATTGATTCCTCAGAAGTTTATTCACAAAACAGAATTGATGAAATTCCCCCAAAGCTAAATCGTTTAAGATTTTTTCAGCCGGTTAAAAGACCCCTCTTCTACTTAAATAATAAGGATGAAGGAATACTTCAGATATCTGTTGAAGAAAAAGAGACAAATAATTTTGATGGTGTTGTTGGTTATGTTCCGGGGAATGATAATGAAAAAGGTTACTTTACCGGATTCGTAAACATTAGTCTTAGAAATTTATTCGGAACCGGACGCGGTGCGGCTTTCAGATGGGAGCAGCTCAGCCGCGAAACTCAAGAAATTGAAATTAAATACCTTGAACCATGGCTCTTTAGTTATCCTTTCAATATAAATTTAGGATTGTTCCAGAGAAAGCAGGATACAACTTATGTACAGAGACATATAAATGTTCAATTAGATTATTTGGCTACTGAAGAAATTTCAGCAGGATTTATTTTTGAAACTCAGGCTACTATACCAACAGATAACGGAACAAATCAATTTACAGTTTTTAATTCATCAACAATTACAACCGGAGTAAATTTTCAAATTGATTCACGAGATGATTTTTATGCTCCTACTTCGGGCGTTTATTTTTTGAACAGCTATAAATACAGCAGAAAGAAAATAAATGGTCCGGAAAGATTTATTACTTCGCAAACAGAAACTAATATTACTCTACAGAAAATAGAAGTTGATTTTAACACATTTTTTGAAATATTTAATAGAAACATTATTGCAATTGGAGTTCATGGGCGAGAACTACAAGGTTCTTTCTTTGAGATTAGCGATTTATATTTTCTAGGTGGAACAAATTCTTTAAGAGGATATAGAGAAAGACAGTTCCAAGGGAACAGACTTTTATGGTCAAATCTAGAGTACAGATATTTACTAACAAGAAGATCATTTGCGTTTGCTTTTTTTGATTCTGGTTACTTTTTAAGAAGTGAAGATCAATCAAGAAATATTCAAAAAATATCAGATGTTAAATTAGGTTATGGAATTGGTATTAACTTGGAAACTGGTCTTGGCGTTTTGGGTGTCAGCTTTGCTCTTGCTCAAGGAGATTCATTTAGTGAAGGTAAAATTCATTTCGGATTATTAAACGAATTTTGATATGAAAAAAATTAAATACTTCATCATAATTACTAGACCTGTGAATTTTGCCATTTCATTTTTATCTCTTATTGTTGCCGGATTGATATGCAACAATAACCAGCTAAATCTCAATATCATTTTTGCTGCTGTATCTGCTGCTTTTGTTGGTTCTGCAGGAAATATAATAAATGACTATTTTGATATTGAGATTGATAAAATAAATCGACCTAACAGAATTCTTCCTTCAAATAAATTATCTCTTAAAGAAGTCCAAATTGAATTTATTGTCTTAAATCTGGCTGCAGTGGTTTTAAGTTACTTAATAAATAATTATGCGCTAATAATTGTGATCTTTTCTATAACTGTAATTTTTTCTTATTCTGCATATTTCAAAAAGATTCCACTGTTGGGAAATATTTTAGTCTCATTCTTTACGGGATTAGCTTTTATTTACGGCGGAGCTGCAGTTGAGAATATTTCAGCAGCAATTATTCCTGCTGTTTTTGCTTTTACTACAAACCTTATTAGAGAACTCATCAAAGACATTGAAGACATAAAAGGGGATTCTGCTAATAATGTTTTTACTTTTCCTTCAAAGTTCGGTATCCAAAAGACAAAATATTTGATACTTTCTTTAACAATTATGTTAATGATTTTAACTACAATTCCATATATTCTGGAAATATATAAGATAGAATTTTTCTTAATAGCTATGAGCTTTATTAATCCTTTATTTTTATTGATGTTGAAAAGATTATTTGAAAATGATGAATTGAGTAACATGAAATCATCAAGCAGAATAGTAAAAGTAAATATGATTATTGGATTAATCGCAATTTATTTAGGTGCAGTGTGAGTTTTGTAAATCCTCTTAAAAAATTTGATTTAGATTATATCAAAGATTCATCTAAACTACTAGCCGGAGTTGATGAAGCCGGAAGAGGTCCATTAGCCGGACCTGTTGTTGCTGCCGCAGTTGTCTTTAAGAATAGTATTGATATTCCTCTTGTTGATGATTCGAAAAAAATAAAAGAGAGTGATAGAGAAATTTTATACGAAAGAATCATAAATGAATCGATTTCATTCGGGATTGGAATTGTTGATAATAACGATATTGATGAGATCAATATTCTGCAGGCTTCTCTGAAAGCAATGAAAATTGCTGTGTATAATCTTGATGTTGAACCTGATATTATTTTAATAGATGGTAATAAATCATTTGTAATGAATAAAGAAATTCATACTGTAGTTAAAGGAGATTCAAAATCATTTTCAATTGCTGCTGCATCAATAATTGCTAAAGTTGAACGCGATAGAATAATGAAGAATTTATCATTACAGTATCCTGAATATAAATGGGAGAAGAATAAGGGTTATCCAACTAAAGAACATTTTGAACTTGTTAGGAAATATGGAATTACTCCTTTTCATAGAAAAACTTTTTTGAAGAAATTTTTAAGTGAAGAAATACAGGAATCTTTACTATGACAAACTACAACAAAAGAGAGTTCGGTTCCAAAGGGGAAGAGTTAGCAGTAAATTTTTTAACTAAATTAGGTTATGAAATAATTGAACAGAACTATCACTTTGGGCATGGCGAAATAGATATAATTGCAAAAGATGTTAAGAAAAATCATTTGGTTTTTGTTGAAGTTAAATCAAGAAAGAATGATGAATTTGGTCCCCCCGAATTAGCAGTTACACCAAGTAAACAAAGGCAGCTTCGTAAAATTGCTTCTGCATATTTGTATGAAAAGGAGATTTCGGATATAGACTGCAGAATGGATGTTATTGCAATTGAATTTCAGCATAAACCTCCATTAATAAATCATATAGAAAATGCTTTTTAACTCAACTTTAATTTTACTTTTATATTATATTAAAACTAGATTTACTATTTTGCGATAAGTAAAAAGTTAACCTAAATGAAAATTCCTCAAATAAAATATTTGCGTAAACCTAAAGCAAGTGATTATATGTACTTGTTTTTTGCAAATATTACCGGATTAACAGTTTTTGTAATCGAATTCTTTAAACAACTCTTTATTCCTCCATATGAAATAAATGAAGTAAAAAAACATATGGATGAACTGGGAGTTAAAACTTTCCCGATTGTAAGTGTAACGGGATTTATAATCGGATTAGTTCTCGCAATGCAAAGTCAGCCTGTACTTCAGAAATTTGGTGCTACCGATTTTCTTCCGGCAACGGTTTCTCTCAGCGTAATTCGTGAACTTGGTCCCGTTATTACCGCTTTAATTTTTGCCGGCAGAGTCAGTTCGGGAATTGGTGCTGAACTTGGTTCAATGAGAGTTACAGAACAAATAGATGCAATGGAAGTTTCTGCAATTAATCCTTTTAAGTATTTGGTTGTTACTAGAGTTATTGCAACAACTATGATTCTACCTATATTAACAATTTATGTGATATTTCTTGCACTTATAGGTGGTTATATTGCTGTTATTATTACAGAAAATATGAGTTTTCAATATTATCAGAATGCAGTTATTGGCGCTGTTGAGTTTGGTGATTTAATTCCCGGAGTTGGTAAGACATTTGTATTCGGATTTATAGTTGGAATTGTTGGTGCTTATAAAGGTTTTACAACCGATGGAGGAACAGAAGGAGTTGGAAGGGCTTCAACAACTTCTGTGGTGATTGCTTCATTATTAATTCTTGTTTTTGATTTGGTACTTGTAAAATTAAGTTTAATGCTATGGCCGACACTAGGGTAGTTGAAATAAAAAATCTTTCCAAAAGGTTTGATGAACTTGTGGTTCTCGATAACATTTCAATTGATGTTAAAGAAGCTGAGAATCTTGTTGTATTTGGAAGAAGCGGAACAGGAAAAAGTGTTTTGCTGAAATGCATTATTGGTCTGCTTAGACCAGACAAAGGTGAGATTAAAATCAACGATAAAAATGTTATTAACATTCCTCTTAAAGAATTAAATGAAATTAGAAAGAATATCGGTTTTTTATTCCAAAGCGGTGCATTGTACGATTCGATGAATGTAAGAGAAAATCTTGAATTTCAATTGATAAAAAATACTGATTTCACAAAAGAAGAAATTGAACATAAGGTTCATGATGCATTAAAGAAAGTATCTTTGGAACAGGCAATCAATAAAATGCCTTCCGAACTTTCCGGTGGTATGAGAAAAAGAATTGCTTTGGCAAGATCAATAATTGCAGAACCTAAACTAATGCTTTATGACGAACCGACTACCGGACTAGATCCGATAACATCAAAAGAGATTAGTGAATTGATTCTTAATCTGCAGAAATCATTAAATATGACATCAATAGTTGTTACACATGATTTGATCTGCGCAAACATTATTGCAGATAGAGCAATATTCTTGAAAGAAGGACATATTGCATATCAAGGAAATATTGACGATTTAACTTCATCTGAGGATAAATTCTTACGTAATTTCTTCAGTGAAAAAATCATAAAAGAGTAATTAGGAGCTAAAATGTTTAAAAATATTGAAGGAGCACGTTTAGGAATTTTTGTCTTTTTAGGAACGGTTCTTTTAGTTTTTTCAATTCTTTTAATTGGAAACAAAGATTCACTTTTTGTTTCTACTCTGCAGGTAAAAACTTATTTCCAAAGTGTACAGGGATTAAAAGCAGGAGCTCCGGTTAGATTAAGCGGTTATGATATTGGAAATGTAAGTCAAATTACTCTTGTTCCCGATGGTTCAGGTCAAGTTGAAGTTGTTATGAATATTCAGAAAGAATTAGCTCAGTTTATCAGGATTGACAGCGAAGCATCAATTGAAACCGAAGGTTTGGTTGGAAAGAAAATTATAATTATTACTGCCGGCTCTAAAGATATGGCTCCTATTCAAGAGTTTGGAATTATTAAATCGGAAGACCCGATTTCTATTTCAGAAATATTTAATGAAACAAAAGATGTAATGAAATATTTGAATGAAATCACAAAAGAATTTTCCGAAATTGTTGCAAAGATAAATCAAGGTGAAGGTACAATAGGCAGACTGGTAAATGATGAAGAGCTTTATGAATCTACAGTTAAAATAACCAACACAGCAGATAAAAGCTTAAAACAAATCAACAAAAGATTTGAAGAAGTATCAGAGATTATTGTTGGTCTTAGCGGAAGTTATGAAAGCATAGTTATGAATATTGATTCTACTATTATTGATGTAAAACATTTAATCTCAAAAGTGGAAAAAGGAGAAGGAGTTTTAGGTGCTTTAGTTTCGGATAGAAGCTCTTACGATTCTATCAAAACTATCATTACTAATTTAGTCTCTACAACAGAACAGTTTGAAAAAGGGGCAACCGGATTTGCAGAAAACATGGAAGCCTTAAAGCACAACTGGCTGTTCAAAAAATATTTTGAAGAAAGAGGTTACTGGGATACTTCCGAATATGAAAAAGAATTGGATAATAAAATCGAAGAAATAAAAACTCAAAACGAACTGCTTGATCAAAAAATTAAAGAATTAAAAGATTTAGAAGCCTCAATTGAGAAAGGGACTGTTTCAAAAGATTAAAGTGGTCATTGCGAAGCGGTTTTTGCTGAAGCCTGCCTCGCTTTGCTTTGCAAGGCGGGCAATCTGTTGAATTCAACTGGAAAATGAGATCACTTCGCTTCCTGCCTTGCGTTGCTCAGCAAGGCGGTCGCTCATGATGACGTAGCTGTTTTTGAGACAGCCTCTTTTCTTTCCAATATCATTTCAAATTATTCATCACAATTCAAAAATAAATGAAACTTATTCAGTCTCAATTATTTTTGCTATTTTGAATGTTTGGATTTAACAACACTTAGAAAATGAATAAGAAAAAATCAGAAGAAAAATTAGTTATAAAAGGGGCAAGACAACATAATCTCAAAAATGTTGATATTGAAATCCCAAGAAATAAATTAATTGTTTTTACCGGAGTAAGCGGAAGCGGGAAATCATCTCTTGTATTTGATACAATTTATGCAGAAGGACAGAGAAGGTATGTTGAAAGTCTTTCTTCATATGCCCGCCAGTTCTTGGAAAGAATTAATAAACCTGAAGTTGATATAATTACAGGTATTTGTCCCGCAGTTGCTATTGAGCAGAAAACCGGTTCAAAAAATCCAAGATCAACAGTCGGAACAAGTACGGAAATTTATGATTACTTAAGACTACTTTATGCAAGAATCGGTAAGACAATCTGTTTTAGCTGCGGAAAAGTTGTTGCTAAAGATACTGTCGGTACTGTTTCGGAATGGCTTGAGACAAAAGAAGAAAGTGATAAATTCTATTTGGCGTTTCCTATTCATTCGCATGAAGGGAGAACAATTCAAGATGAAATTGATCTCTTAATTAAAAAAGGGTTTTTCAGAATTTATCATAAAAATGAAATTATTAATCTCAATGAAGAATATGCACTCCCAAAATCTAAAGATGAGATTTTTGTTGTTATTGACCGATTCAAAATCAAAAAAGGAAGAGTTCGGGAAACTTTAGCTGATTCTATAGAAACTACTTTTAAAGAAGGGGAAGGAAAATTAGTAATCATAAATGCCGATACAAATGAAGGAAAAGATTTCAATCAATTTTATGAATGCTGCGGAATTAGATACGAAGAGCCTGAACCAAGATTTTTCTCTTTTAATAATCCATTTGGCGCTTGTCCGGTTTGCCAAGGATTTGGAAAAACTATGGATTATGACATGGATTTGATTGTTCCTAATCCAAATCTCTCAATTATAGATGGAGCAATAGCACCTTTTAGAACGGTTAAATTTTCTAAATATGCCCGCGATTTAATAACAGCAGCTAAAACTCAAAAGATTCCTATTGATAAACCATTTAAAGAACTTACTCCAAACCAAGTTATCCTTATTAGAAAAGGGTTTAACGGGTTTATTGGAATTGACGGATATTTCAAAAAGCTTGAAGAGAAAACTTACAAAATGCACATTCGTATTTTGCTCAGTAAGTACAGAGGTTACACAACTTGCAGTGCTTGTAAAGGATCAAGATTAAGAAGAGAAGCTCTGCAAGTAAAGATTAATGATAGATCAATTCATGAAATAGTAAAACTCCCGATTGTAAAAGTTCTCTCATTTTTTAATGATCTTCAGTTAACCGATTATGAACTCCATGTTGCAGAAAGAATTCTAAAGGAAATCATTAAGCGATTGACGTTTCTTAACAATGTTGGTTTGGGATATCTTACATTGGATAGATTAAGTAATACTTTATCCGGTGGTGAAACACAAAGAATAAATCTTGCAACATCACTCGGTTCTGCATTAGTGGGAACATTATATGTACTCGATGAGCCGAGCATTGGACTTCATCCTAGAGATAATTCCAAATTGATTGAACAGTTGAAAAACTTAAGAGATATCGGTAATTCTGTTTTGGTAGTTGAACATGATTCGGAAATGATGGAAGAGGCAGATTTAATTGTTGATATGGGTCCAAAAGCTGGAACGAACGGCGGAGAAGTAGTTGCAATAAATACATACGAAGATTTGTTGAAGAATGAAAAATCATTAACAGGAAAATATTTATCCGGCAGACTTAACATTCCATTACCGGATAAAAGAAATACAAAAGAAACAAGATCAATTAGAATAAAAGGGGCGAGAGAAAATAATCTTAAAGATGTTAATGTTGAATTTCCTCTTAATAAATTTGTAGTTGTAACCGGAGTAAGCGGTTCTGGTAAAAGTACATTGGTACATGATATACTTTACGGCGGAACTGCAAAACTGCGAGGATTAAATCCAAACAAAATAGGGAAGTATGATTCATTAGAAGGTTATGAAGTAATTGATGAAATAGAAATTGTTGATCAATCTCCGATTGGTAAATCCCCCAGATCTAATCCGATAAGTTATGTTAAAGGTTATGAAATAATTAGAGATTTATTTGCTTCAACTCCTCAAGCCAGATCAAGAGGATACAAACCGGGTTATTTCTCATTTAACGTTCCCGGCGGTAGATGCGATACATGCGAAGGGGAAGGATTTGTAAAAATTGAAATGCAGTTTCTAGCCGATTTATATCTTGAGTGCGAAGATTGTAAAGGGACAAGATTTAAAAAAGAAGTTAGAGATGTTACCTACAGAGGTAAAAATATTGTTGATGTTTTGGACATGACAGTAGATGAAGCTTTGGAATTTTTTACAAATGTTCCTAAAGTTTCAAAACATCTGCAGGTACTTGCTGATGTTGGATTGGGATATATAAAACTTGGTCAGCCTTCAAATACTTTATCGGGCGGGGAAGCACAGAGAATAAAACTTGCTCTTCATCTTTCATCACAAAAAAAGAATAAGCATACTCTCTTTATTTTTGATGAACCGACTACCGGACTTCATTTTGATGACATTAATAAACTGCTTAAATGTTTTAATATGCTTCTTGAAAATAAAAACAGCGTTGTTATAATTGAGCATAATTTAGATGTGATAAAATGCGCCGATCATATAATTGATATGGGTCCGGATGCAGGTGAATTTGGCGGAGAAGTTTTAATAACTGGAACTCCCGAAGAAATAATGGAATGTACAAAATCACATACGGGCTTATATCTTAAAAAGTATATTGATAATCATAAAGCAGTTTGAAAAATTGATTTATTCTTGATGAGATTTATAGAAAATGCCCGAAGCTGATCGGGCATTGTTGAATTCATTTAGCAGTATTGAAAAATTGCCGGTAAATAAAATTAATTGAAAATTACTTTTTAGGGAATCTCCAATTTTCGTAGTACTCCCAGCTTACAATTGCATTTAAGGCTTTTAATTCTTTGGTTTTCTCATTCAGATTTGCTTTAATTACATCTCCCATTGAAAGAACACCGATATATTCTTCATCTTTTTTAATGAGAATATGTCTGAATCTTTTTCCTAAGAAAATATCAAGAAGAGAATATAAAGAAGAATTATGCTGAGCAGAAGTTATGTTTCTGGTCATGTATTTATCTATTGTATCGTTAAGATCAAATGAATCTTGAAGAGAATTGCGGAGAAAATCTCTTTCAGTCCAAATACCTATAATGTTGTTGTTTTCCTCAACTAAAATGGCTCCGATTTTATTCTCAACCATTTTTTTTACGGCATCTTTTATTTTAGTACCGGAAGAGGTGGAGATTATTTCATTCCCTTTTTCTTTTAATACATCTTCTGCGGTGTACATATATCCTCCATTAATTGTTTGTTTCTTTAACAATTATTTGCAAGATAGAAAAAATTTCTAAATAAAAAATACTTTTGGTTGATTTATTATTTGTTGATTGTAACAGTCGATCTTTGATCAAGAATTTATTTTATGACTGTGTAAACGTTTCAACATCGGAAAAATATAAAATTACTTTTCATCCAATAACGACCAATAATTGATTACTCAATTATTGAAAACCATGTCCGCCAAAAAGCAATGCAAATGTTATAATAGATGCAACAAAGGTTATCCAGAATGTAGCAAAAAATGTTTTTCCAAAATCGAATCTTTCTTCTGATATTTCCTTTATATCAAATATTGAGAAGTTCATTTGAGTGGAATCAGATTGAGAAGTAATAATTTCATTAGGATTGGAAAAATCAACAATTCCAATACTATCTAATATCAATTCTTCATTATTCTTCAGTGTAATTTTCACTTTGTTTTGTGACTTATCTTCAACTAAGGCTTCTTTAGAAGTAAGAAAATATGAGTAGCATCCATTAAAGAACAAAGAAAGACATAAAAAAACTAATAAAACAAAACGATAATGTTTCATTACATTACTCCCTGTCAAAATTTCAGCCATTTATTGTTGAAAAACGTTTAAATGCCATTACCATCAATTTTATTTTTCTTACTTCTTTTCTTTACAGATGCATTTACATCACCAATTACTTGGCTTACAAATCCCGCAAAAGCTCCATATTTATCTTCATTAACCTGAACCATCGCGCGAAGATAAACTACTAATTTGTTGTTTATTAATTCCAGTAATTCCTTTTTTAATTCCGTAGCTTTTTTTGAGTTTTTCTTCTCTGCCTTTTCATTTTCATAATTCAATTTTGATTCTTCAAAATCTGTCTGAGCAGTTCTTAATTCAGAAATCAAATTATTTAGACCCGGTAAAACTGAAATTGAATTTTGCACATTTTCATCAGCAAAATCTCCTAATAGAGATTCTGTTAGCGATGATTGTGTTGCATAACTTTTTCTTATTAAGTTAACGCCGTAATGCTTAAAGACCATATCGATTTTTTTAGCAGCCTCTTTTAATGTATTATCATCAAATTGCAGATAGCCGTTTACTAAAAAATAAATCCCCTTTATTTTACTGTCGCGTGCTAAATCTTTTTCTTTCAGATTACTTTCTGCTTTAACACTATTTATAGTTAAGGTAAGCATTTCGGTAAGATTTTTCATTTCACTATTTACAGAAGTTAAATATTGATCATTGCTCCAATCACCTTTGTTAAATTCCAAAATTAATCGGTTTGAAACTGCTGCTACTTCTGTAATTCTAGCATTTACTAAAAGTTTTTTCATTTTCATCTCTTTTTCCAATTTTCATATTTAGAAAAATTTTTATGGGAGCAAAAATATTTGATATTTGTCTTACAATAATTTAATCCAGTTGATATCATTTGATAATTATGGACTTTCTGTCAAAACAAATAAATATCATTTAATGTTATGCCAAATCATTATAATGAATCTTTATAACTATTTAATAATTGTATCCATTCGTAAAAATCTATTAAATATTATTTAATAATTGAGTTCCTTTTTGTGATTCTCATAATTATTATTTGATAATTATGTGATCTATCCGTTATTCAGATATATATCATTTATAAAATAAAATTCCAATTGACTAATTGTATTAAATATATATTATCGAATGAAAACCTCATCGTATTTTTTTCTTTATTTGTTTCTAATATTGTACAATTGTGATTAACATGAATTTATTGATATAAATTTTCATTCTCATTTTCCAAGTCCCATTTTAACGGATTTTGTTCAATATATTTTCTGATGTTAAAAAGTTCGGTTTCATTTCTTATTATTCTATCGTAAAAAGATCTCTGCCATTTGAAGTTTGGATAACCGGTTTGGTGTATTTGTTTTGTTACTGCAGATTTGAATGAACCGATTATGTTGGATAATGAAGGTGTATTGGTGGATGAATCATTTTGTTTTACATTATTCTGCTGTAAAGACGGGGCATGCCCCGTCTCTACTGTAGAATTCAATATTATTATTCCATGCAAATGGTTTGGCATGATTACATAATAATCTAGTTCGACCATTGGGTAATGATTAATTATATTTTCCCAACAAGTTTCTGCAATTTTTCCTAAATCGTTTAACATCATTTTATACGATTCTATTCTTCCAAAATAATGTTTATGATCTTTTGTATTGATAGTAATATAATACCACCAAGGTTTTGAATAATCCCACTCCTTTAATCTTGCTGATTCTATTTTGTATTTCTTTATTTCCTTATCGTACATTGCTTTTTCGAAAGAATTTATTTTTAACTTGGTTATTTATGATGATACTTTAACAAAGTGTTTTATTTTAAGATAAAACTGTGAACGCTTTGTAATTTAATTCCTTCGTCCAATGCAAATAAACCCTGTATCTGAATTACCATATTTAGCGCCGACTGATATCGCTATGTTCTCTGTTATAGCTGCTCCAAAGAAATTTATATTAGTTCCATCGCCTATTTTGAAATTTTTCCATCTTTTTCCATTATATACTGCTACATTTCCATTTAGCCCTGCAGCAACAATATTATTTTCACCCGTGCCAATTATTTCTATATAAAATTTGTTATTTAGTTCACTCTGTTCTATCCATTCTTTATTTATTCCTTTTACAATTCCATATCCAGCTATATAAACACTTAAACCATTTTTACTCCAGATTCCTCTAAAGAATTTATTATTTAGTTCTAGTTTTTGAAGTGAATAAATTGAAGTCATATAATAAACTGTATTTGTTGGAGGAACTGATAAATAATATTCATATTCTTTTGTTAATATATTCTCAACTCCAAAGATGTGACTTATATTATTATCTGTTATTCCGTTTAACTCAGTTTCTATCTTACTCCAACTATTTCCGTTGTAATGTGCTATATTTCCTTTTTTTCCAATTGCATAAAAATCATTTGTTGATTTTCCCCAAATTGCATTTAAACCAAATCTTTCTTCCCATGAGAAACTTTCGTGTATTAACTTATATTGGTCGGAACCATTTCTAAAAACTGCTGCTTGAACATTGCTTGTTATAATGTAATCCCCATTTTCAAACTTAAATACAGAGATACATTCAGATGAGATTTTCCCAGCATTTGGCTGATCAGGATCAATATAAAAAAATATTCTTTTCAACTCCCACTCATTCCCATCCCAATGGACTGCATTGTAGGGCTGCTGCCATACTCCGTTACTGTCATAGGTGTGTGTATCTTCTGTAAATATTTCTCCCACTGCCCAGATGTCATTCTCATTTATTATCGCTACATCACTTAAAATACTGCTGCTGCCTCCGCCAAACTCAAAAGTTTCCCAAGTAAAGTTATGGCTTGTTGTATCCATCGTTGTAAATTCAGTTTGTGTACCTATTCCATCTTGGTTTGTTAGTTTTATTGTGTAGGTTTTGTTTGGCAGTAATTCATCAAGATAAACAAGAGTATCTTTCAAATATAACTGTGTTCTGTATTCATCATTTAAGTAAACACTTCCAAGTTTATTTGCTTGGTCGTTTGCTTTTACATCAATCCATACTTCAGTACAAGATTTATCAAGTACCTCAAGAGTAAGATTTGCTTCTGTTGGTGGTTTGGTTGGTTCTTCTTTGCATGAGAAAAAGAAGAATGATAAAAGAATTATGAGAATTAATTTTTTCATTAAGTAGTTTCCAGAATTTAATTTTATTGTAATTATGGTTGGGACAAGTCGCGACTTGTCCCTACGGTTATGAAATTTATTTTAACAATATTCCTTATTTTTTACCGACAATTAAAAAAGCACTTCTCTTATTATATCTAACCGCAACAATTGTTCTTTCTCTAATATCTGTTTTATAAAATTCAATGTCTTGGAAATTGAACATCTCGCGATATGATTTAAAGGATACCCCATTGAAGTGCAAAGCTTCTCCGTATGAACCGCAAATGAATAGATTGTTTGTAGATGTCCCTCGAATAATTAGTTCTCCCCCATTTGTGCTTATTCCAATTTTCCCCTATAAATTAAATTTAACCCCGGCTCTGAAACTAAAAAGAATACTTCGGTATCAAAAATTGCTGCTCCATATATATGTGTTCTCGGTTTATTAAAATTAAAAAGATATTCTACGTTACTTCCATTATAATGCGCCAAACCATCTTTCATTTCTAGAAAGATATCTTTGGATAGCCTTCCCCAGATATGATGGTAAAAATTTGTGTTTTCTAACTTAATTACAGTTTGAAATTGGTTATTTATTCTTCTTGCTATTTCACTTCGTAAAACAAAATACACTTCACTATTAATCAAGCTTATGTTTGCCCAATAACTATCCCAAACTGAAGTATAGAGTTTTGAATATTTCCCGTCGCTAAAATCATAAATAAATGTTGTATCATGAGTATTACTGAATTTAACAACCTGCAAATAAAGTTTTCCGTCGGTTTTATTTTTGTATAAGCGCTCAACTATTCCTTTTAATCCATCGGTATTAAGCATTGTCCAATTATTATTTTTATAATTTGCTATTACACTATTGTTCGCCAACCCATTGACATCAGGATAGGCACCAAAAGCAAACAAATTATTGCTGGATTCTCCCCAAATATTATCAAAAACAATATCGATATGCCCATCTTTTGTTAATTCAGCAGATTTATTCCAATTTACTCCATCATACTTCCATATTTGTCCTCTCTCCATTCCTATATACATGTTGCTTGAAGAAAATCCATAAATTGAATATGGATTTATGATACCTGGTTCGCCGTATAATGACCACTTTTCTCCGTTATATTGCGCTATAGACTTATCCCAATTACTTGAACTTATCATCCATAAATTACTGGGAGAACTTCCCCACATTCTATAGTAGGTTGTACCAGGAATATTTAACGTATCAACCGTCCAAACATAATCTCTTCTTCCAGGTTGGGTATTATCAATTATTTCTGTTGGTGAATCACATGAGGTAATAGTTATTATTAATAATGCTATTCCGAGAATAATAGTCTTCATAAACTGAACTCCATTATGCTTTTAATTTTGCTTGTATAGTTTTTCATAAAATTAGATTTTTTTGCTAATTACTTTTATATCAATCCATACTTCAGTACAAGATTTATCAAGTACCTCAAGAGTAAGATTTGTTTCTGTTTGTGGTTTTGTTGGTTCTTCTTTGCATGAGAAAAAGAGGATTGATAAAAGAATTGAGAGAATTAGCTTTTTCATTAAGTAGCTTCCAGAATTTAATTTTATTGTAATTATGGTTGGGACAAGTCGCGACTTGTCCCTACGTTTATGAAATTTATCTTAACAGAGCTTCTAAATCACAGTAATATGGTTAACATATCATTTTATTGAGTTTGAAATATATGATTTGATTTTAAGATGAGCAAGTGCGGTTATTGTTTTTGCATTATAAACTTCCGTAGAGACGTGGTAGAGACGTAGCGGCGCTATGTCTCTACGAATACCGTTTGGCATCACAATTTTATTCTGTTATGCCGGAATGGTTTTACTTTTTGAAACCAATACCGGTATCTCTGTTTTGAGATTCCGGCATTCGCTTCGCTCAGCCGGAATGACGCATTTTTTGTGCTACATGGCAGCAATGGAATAACAAGTATTATGGTTATGCCGGATTGGTTTTACTTTTTGAAACCAATACCGGTATCTCTGTTTTGAGATTCCGGCATTCGCTTTGCTCAGCCGGAATGACAAAGAAAGTTCAACTATTCATTCTTGGCATTTTACATCTATATGTCTTAACGTCTCAACGTACTTAGATCAATTCTTTAATTTCTGCAAAATATTTTTCTGCGTAATTTTCCGCTTTTTCCATTGTGTCGGATTCGGCAATGCATCTAATAATAGGCTCTGTATTCGATTTTCTCAAATGAACCCAATGATCTTCCAAATCAATTCTTAAACCGTCATCGGTGTTAATCTTTGCAGATGAATATTTTTCTATCAGTTTATTAACAATTTCATCGGGATCAGCATTTCCAATTTCAATTTTCTTTTTAGCTATTGAGTAACTTGGAATTTCATTCTTTAACTCACTCATTGTACCACCGAACTCCAATAACTGCTGAAGGAGAATAACAGTCCCAACTAAAGCATCTCTTCCATAATGTAGCTCCGGATAAATTACTCCTCCGCTTCCTTC
The DNA here is from genome assembly GCA_002698995.1 of Ignavibacteriota bacterium. Taxonomy (GTDB): domain Bacteria; phylum Bacteroidota; class Ignavibacteria; order Ignavibacteriales; family Melioribacteraceae. Next base: position 105,461 of record PAAX01000023.1, read on the forward strand.
ACCTCCAATAACTGCATTAACTTCTTTCATTATTTTTACAACATTAGCTTCACCAACCGGCGATCTGAATACATTGCAGTTCTGTGCTTTTGCTAAATCATCAACTGCTCTAGTTGTTGAAAGATTAACTACAACATCTCCCTTTGTTTTTGAGAGAACAAATCTGACTGCCTGTGCAATTGTATTCTCTTCACTGAAAGGTTCTCCTTTTTCGGTAAGCAGAACCAGTCTATCGACATCGGGATCAACAATTACTCCAACATCAACATTATTCTCTTTTACTGCTTTCATAGTTTCGGTTAAGTTTTCTGGAATCGGTTCGGGAAGTCTTGGAAATACACCTATCTTTTCACAATTGATTGAAATAACTTCGCATCCAAGTTTTTCTAGAAGCTGTGGCATAACATAAGATCCGGCGCCATTAACACAATCAAGCAGTACTTTGAATTTTCTTTTCTTAATTCCTTCAACATCAATATTTTTAAGGGAAAGAACTGCATTCATGTGATTTATTAAACCATCATTATAATAATGTAGTGTTCCTAATTCATTCCACTTTTTATAGTTTGAATCAGCATTTTCCAATAATTCAAGCATTTCTTTATTCTCTTCGGGAGTCATGAATTCCCCTTTAGAATTAAGGAGTTTCAATGCATTCCATTCATTAGGATTATGACTTGCAGAGATTTGAATTCCGCCTACTGCACTAAGCTTATTAACATTGAATAGTACAGTAGGAGTAGGACAAACACCAATATCAACAACGTCATTTCCTTTAGCAAGTAAAGTACCTATTACAATATTTTTTACCATATTTCCCGAAATTCTTCCATCGCTGCCAACTACAATTTTGCCGTTTCCGCAGAAATCGGCATAAGCAGAAGTATATTTAACTAATGTATTAGGATCTAAACCATCTCCAACTATTCCTCTAATACCGGAAACACTAACCATTAAAGTTGGCATTTAAAACCTCCTTCGTTATATTTATAATTCTATATAAAAATCTCTTTTTTATAATACGATTGCAAATCTACGATTTTTATTTAGAAGAAAGTAGATTCAAAGGTTGATTTCTAATGAATACAATACTATTTTTCACGGGAAAATTAAGTATATGACTTTCTATCCACATCATCATTAATTATTAGCGGGGTACAATGTAATGAGAGTATTTACAAACCTATTAGCACTTGTCCTCATATTATTTTTCTCAATTCAGCTTTCGGCTGGAACCACGGGAAAAATTGCCGGTACTGTTAAAGATAAAGATACCGGTGAAGGACTACCACTGGCAAATGTTTTTATTAACGGAACAGATTTAGGAGCTGCCACAGATTTTGAAGGCAACTTCACAATCTTAAATGTTCCTCCCGGCGTTTATTCTGTTACTGCTTCTGTTGTTGGTTATCAAAAAATAACTATTACAGATGTAAGAGTTAACGTTGATTTTACAACACGTTTAGAGTTTGAACTCCCTTCAGGTTCTGTTGAACTTGAAGCTATTGTTGTTCAAGGGGAAAGAAATCCTCTCATTAGACAGGATTTAACTAACCCAACGGTTGCTATTACTTCAGAAACTATACAAGAATTACCTGTTGATCAAATATCTGATGTTATCAGATTGCAAGCAGGTGTTACGGTTGGTGATGATGGTGACATTCACATTAGAGGCGGTTACGGTAATGAAATTGCTTATTCTTTGAACGGTGTTTCATTAAACGATCCTTATGGTAACAGAAGATCAGTTGGATTAGCTACAAATGCAGTTCAAGAAGTATCTGTTTCAAGCGGTACTTTTTCTGCTCAATACGGAAATGCTCTTTCCGGTGTAGTTAATTATGTTACTAAAGAAGGGGGAGAGAAATATACATTTAGTTTAAGAGGTTATGCTGGTGATTATGTAACTTCTAGAACCGATTTGTATGATAACATTGATGATATTGATCCTTTAAACAGAGGAAGAATGGAAGCTACTTTCGGCGGACCAATTCCTTTTACAGGGAACGATGTTAGAATATTTTTCTCCGGTGTTTTTGAAAATTCAAAAGGTCGTTTGTACGGAAGAAGACTTTATAATCCAACCGATTCATATTTAAGTAGAGAACAGTTTAGAGAAGGAGATTCAAGAAGAGGTTCTTCAACAGATCCTTATTTCTTTAACCCTTACAGCTCTGATACAACAGGATTACCAACCGGTGACGGTTCATGGGTTGCTATGAATCCGAACAGAAGCTGGAACATGCAGGGAAATATAAGCTGGAAAATATCTCCAACTTTCAAATTGAAATATGAAGCTGTTTATGATCAAGCTGAATCAAAGAGCTATTCTTTTGCTTATAAATTTAATCCGGACGGTGTAGGAACAGACTACAGCACAGGTTTAATTCAGTCTTTTGATATTACACATACAGTAAGTCAGAATATGTTCTATACATTGAAAGCTTCTTACGGTGTTAACAAAGGTAAATATTATTTATATGAAAATATAAATGATCCTGGTTATCTGCCTAATCTTTATTCATTAGGTGTTGCAAATACCGGATTTTATTCAGGTGGAACAAGCAATTACAGATCATTTAGAGAAACTAAAACAACTACAGTAAAAGGTGATCTTGTAGCTCAGTTATTCGGAAATCACGAACTTAAATTTGGTTTTGAAACAAGATTTCACGATTTAAGCTTTGAAGGGTATTCTGTAGAAATAGGAAAATTAAATTCTGATGGTACTTTTGGTAATTTAACTCCTACAGATATGCTTTATGATTCAACATTAACATTAATCAGAAGAAAACCAACTTCTCCTTCATTATTAACAGAATACAGAAAATTCCCTGTTGATATGGCAGTATATATGCAGGATAAGATTGAATTAGCTTCAACCTTAATTTTGAATGTTGGGTTGAGATATGAGTACTTTGATCCTAAAGCTGATTACAATCCGAATTTAACACAAGATTTAAAAGATTTGCAAGCGGGATATATTAACAGAAGTAACATTCCTGCAGAAGTTAAGCATCAAGTATCTCCAAGAATTTCTGTTTCTTATCCAATTACCGATAGAGGCATAATCAGATTTTCATACGGACACTTTTATCAAAACGGATCACTTTCCAGCTTATATAGAAACAATAACTTCTATGTAGCAAATTTTGGTGATACACCAAGTTTTGGTAATCCTGATGTAAACATGCAAAGATCAGTACAGTATGAAATCGGTTTACAGCAGCAATTAGCTGAAGATTTGAAATTTGATCTTACCGGTTTCTATAAAGATGTTAGAGATTATATATTCTCACAAACAGTATTTACTTCTACAGGAAGAGAGTTTAATGTTTTAACAAACTTAGCTTATTCAAACGTAAGAGGTATTACACTTTCAGTTCTTAAGAGAAGAGCACCGGGAAGTCTGTTCTATGCAACATTGGATTACACATTCCAAATTGCTGAAGGAAACAGAACTTATCCTGAAGATGAATTATTCTTTAGTGAACAATCAGGTAAACAATCAGAAACATTCTTAGTGCCCCTAGGCTTTGATAGACAGCATGTATTAAATCTAACTACCGGTTTAATGCAGCCTAATGATTGGACATTGGGACTTATCACAAATATTCAAACTGGAACTCCATATACTCCAATTCTCCCTTCACAGTTATCACCGATTTCGTTTGAACAAAATAGTGATAGACAGCCGATGCAATGGAATGTTGACTTAAAGTTTGAAAAATATTTCACAATAGATCCTATCGATTTCTCAATCTTTGTTCAAGTTAATAATTTATTTGATACAGAAAATGAAAGAGCGGTTTATGCAAGCACAGGTAGATCTTTAACCTCGCTTGATCCGGCAATTAATCCTAATCAATTCAATGATATAAGAAATAGAATTGAAGGTGGACAGCCAGGTTTATTCGGAATTGAAGAAATCGATAAATATTACTCAAAGAGACCGGAGCGCGTAAGTCCTCCAAGAGAAATTAGAGTTGGATTCTCAGTACTTTTCAACTAACGATAGGGAAAACGAATTATGAATAGTAAAAAAGTTTTAATATTTCTTTTAATAGCATTAAGCAGCTTTGCTTTCTTAGTTAATGCTCAGGAAAAGGATGAATTTGGAAATCCTCTTCTTAAGAAGCTAAGCGAGCAGGATGCAATGAGAATTTTTGGAGATCAATATGCTCCTAAATTCTTTAATAAAGCAAATGGTGATCAGTCTCTTATTAAAGAGTCAATCATAAATGGTAATAAAATTACAACAATCATATTTAACTATGCATCAATATGCGCACCTAACAGATTAGGAAATATTGCGGATCTTGTTTGGAATGGTTTGGGATACGGATTTGAATTCGGTCCTCTTGCCGCTGCTGAAGTAGTTGGGGATTCTAATGAAGTACTGCAGATAGTTTCTGATTCTTTCATCAGAGATTTCCAAGGTGATTACAGTCCCGATGCTACTGTTAAATGGGGTTGGTTACCAAAACAAGGTTTTGTCGATCCTAATCAAGATGAAATTGCAAGATTAAACATTGCTGATTCTGATGGTGACGGCAAACCAGATTCATGGCCGGAAGAATGGTATTCAGAAGGTGCTGGAAAATATGTTTGGCCTGCATTTTTAGGTGATCAAGCTACTGCTCCCGATGAAGAAGTATATTTTGTTGTAGATGATTTTACAAATGAAGAATTTCCTTACTATCCTTTCCCAAGTGATAGAACCAAAAGAGGTATTGGATTGGATATGGCAGTAAGAATTATTCAGTTTAACAATCCTCTTGCCGAAGATATAATGTTTTTAGTTTACTCTGTAACTAACGCTAGTGAAAAAGATCTTAACAGAGCTTACTTTGGTATGCATGGCGATCCTCACGTTGGCGGACCTTCGGATTATGGTGATGATAGAGCGGGTTTTATTGATCCTTCAGGTTTTTCACTTCAAGATGGACAGTTTCCTCAAAGAGCAAGAAGTATGGTTTACTCTTGGGATGATGATATGAAAGGTGCAGGCGGTCGTCCGGCTGGTTATTTCGGTTGGAAATTCCTTGAATCACCTGCAAATGTTACAGATAATATTGATAATGACTTCGATGGTATTACAGATGAATCACCATTTAACAATGCCGGTGATTTTCTTGATGGAACAGTTAACTCTTTAACTCCTCCTTATATTACTGATTTAGCAGCATATACTGCTGTGTACGGTGCACCAAAACCAAGATATTACGGTGATGAAGACGGCGATTGGAACGGTGATAAAGATGATATAGGTATTGATGGTATTGGTCCAGATTCTCCAAACTATCCGGGACCGGATTATGGAGAAGGGGACGGAGTTCCTTCTCAAGGTTGGTTTACCGATCTTAATGATAACGGTGTTTATGATCCAGATCTTGAAGTTGGTACAGTTCAGAATTTAAGAGGACCCGGTCAATTATGGGCTGGTTCCGAACCAAACTTTGGTTTAAGAGATATTTCCGAATCAGATCAAATTGGTCTTACAAGCTTCCATGCTGCGGTTTATACAAACGCACTTCCTAACGTACCGTTAAATGATCCGTTAATGTGGGAATGGTTATCTGCTGATTCAATTAGTGCTTCTCAAGAATTATTAGCAGAAGCTGGTGATAACGTATTTAACTTTGGTACCGGACCTCTTTCATTGGAAGTTGGCGAAACTCAAAGATTCTCAATGGCAATTTTATTTGGAAATGATCTTCAGGATTTAACTCTAAATGCTGAGACATCAACAAAAATATTGGAAGCTGATTATAGATTTGCTCAACCACCAGCAAAACCAATTGTTTCTGTTGTTCCAGGTGACGGAAGAGTAACTCTATACTGGGATACAAGAGCAGAAGAATCTGTTGATCCTTTAAGCGGACTTAAAGATTTTCAAGGATATAAAATTTACAGAAGTAGAGATTATACTTTTTCTGATGTTTATACAATTACAGATGGAAAAGGAAATCCTTTCTTAGGTAAACCTATGGCACAATTCGATTTGGATGATTCTTTAAGCGGTTTCCATCCTGTTGAATATGAAGGACGTGCTGTAAAATTCTGGTTAGGTGAAAATACCGGTCTTGTTCATGAGTATGTTGATTCTAGTGTTACAAACGGTGTAAATTATTACTATGCAGTTGTTGCTTATGATAGTGGAACAAATGAAATTCCTCCATCAGAAACTCAAGCAATTATTCTTAGAGACGCCGTTACAGGTGAATTAACTTTTGAAACAAATACTGCACAAGTTACACCTGGTCCTGTAGGATCTGGTATTAAAGGAGCTCAAGCTGGTGTAAACGGAAAACCGGAACAAGTTGTTGGTAATTCAACCGGTGAACTGTTGATTAAAATTCTTGATGAACTTAAAGTTGAAGATAAAATTTATACAATAGATTTTATTTCACCTTCTGCTTATAATGTTAAAGACTCAACTGGAGTTACAGAAGAATTTGTTTCTAAAGACACAATCTTTGTTGAACTTGATAATCAAAATTTAGTAGCATCTAGTGTTAAGGTATTTACAGCAAGCGGTGCTCCGGTTCCTTCTTCCGATATAGAATTAAATGCTGCATTCGGAAGAATTAAAGGGGCTAGACGCGGTGCACTTCCTGCCGGTGAAGTATTTAAAGTTCAGTACAGCTATTATCCTGTATTTAATTCTACTTTAGTTAACTTTGAAGATGCTAATCCTTCTTTCAATGGAATTAAAGTGTATGTACAGAATGATCCGTTGGCAATAGACAGAGATAATACTGAGTTTATTGGCGAAACAGAAACAAACATTAAAGATTCTATTAAAACCGGTGCTCAATTACCTGGTGTTTTCAAAAATTATAGAGCAGACTGGGAAATTAGATGGTTAAACTTAGATACATTAGCAGATGGTAAATGGGCAAATGTTGGCGATTCAGCTTTAACAACTCAATTTACTCCTGCTGTTGCACCATTTAATATTGTAAATACAACTGAAAATGTTAAAGGTGAATTTTTAATTCAAGAATCAATTCCGGCATTAAGAGGCAACGGTCAATGGGATTTTGGTGAAACCATAGTACTAAGACCTACAAATGCTGCCGGTGCAGATGTTACTTATGGTGTACAATTTGATTTACCTAAAGATTCAACGGTAACACCAATATTGCCTAAAGCTGGAGATGTTTATAAAATTACAACAACTAAACCATTTGCTTCCGGTGATAAATACAAATTCGAATCCAAGAAAGCAGAATTTACTTCTCAAGATCCTGCTGCTTTAATGGATGATATTTATGTAGTTCCAAATCCTTATGTTGGTTATAGTCCTGCCGAAGAACCGGGTAGAACTATTGGTAGAAGAGGTGAAAGAGTACTTCAATTCAGAAATCTTCCTCCAACATGTACAATTAGAATTTACACGATAACTGGTGAGTTAGTCCAAACAATTAATAAAGATGACCAAACAAGTATAGCAACTTGGGATCTATTATCATTTGAAGGACAAAGAATTTCCTACGGTGTTTATATATATCATGTTGATATACCAGGTGTAGGAGAAAAAATAGGAAGAATTGGCGTTATTAAATAAATCTATGCCCGGAAATACCGGGCATTTAATACCTGATAGCGACGGAGGAAAAATTTAATGAAAAAGTTAATACAAATAATAGCAGTAACAGTAATACTTGGTTTAACAACTCAAGTATCTGCTCAGCTTTTCAGCAGTACCTCAAAAGTTGGTACTACTTCGGCTCAGTTTCTTAAAATTGGAGCCGGAGCAAGAGCTGTTGGTATGGGTGGTGCTTATTCGGCAATTGATGGTGATATTTATTCTGCTTATTGGAATCCAGCCGGTATGGCAACTATGACGTCCGGCTCGCAGGCAACTTTTAATCATGCTAGCTGGCTTGCAGATATTACTTATGATTATGCCGGTCTCTCTTTTAATATGGATGATATGGGTGTTCTTTTTGCTTCTTTAACTACATTACAAGTACCGGAAGAAAAAGTTAGAACATATGATAATCCTGAGGGAGACGGACGTGTTTGGGATGCAGCTTCATTAGCAATAAGTGTTGGTTATGCAAAAATGTTAACGGATAGATTCTCAATCGGTTTTAATGTTAAATATATAAGAGAATCAATTTGGAATACAAGCGCCAACGGTTTTGCTCTTGATGTTGGTACTTTATACAGAACACCTTTTAATGATCTTAAAATAGCTGCTTCTATTTCTAACTTCGGTAGTAAAATGCAGTTAGACGGAAGAGATATTCAGTTTAATTATGATCCTGATGATAACATTGATACAGGTCCAAATGATATCCCGGCTAAATATGAAATGGGTTCTTTTGATCTTCCTTTGGTGTTTAGAATTGGTTTATCAATGGATGTTGTAAAATCAAGATTCTTTAGAGCTACAGCGGCTTTAGATGCAGTTCATCCTAATGATAATACCGAATATGTAAATACCGGTGCTGAATTTGCTTACGATGAAATGATATTCTTTAGAGCCGGTTTCAAACAACTATTTATGGATAACGCTGAAGGTGGATTAACCCTTGGCGGCGGTATCAAATACGGAATTACAGATGCTCTAAAAATATTTGTAAATTACGGTTATGCTGATTACGGCAGATTAGAAAATGTTCAATTCTTTGATGTAGGTATAATTTTCTAATAAATCTAACTTAGTATTTAAAGGCTGATCCTTTTATTTTAGGATCAGCCTTTTTTTATTTTAAATAGATTTCTAATAGATGTAAGATTCCAATATTGTAAATAAAATACATAAACAGAACAGAAAAACAATTTGGTTGTTGATTTTTCTGTCATTTCAGTTCGCAAAGTATTACCGGAATCTCAAAAAATAATAACAATAACAAAAAGTAAATAATGTTAGAACTTCAAAAGCAAATTAAAAAAATCAACAAACTGTTGATTAACCATTTTGGAATTCCCAAAAAGAATGAAAAACCACCAGATCCTCTTGAAATGATTATTGCAACAATTCTCTCGCAGAATACTAATGATAAGAATTCATATCAAGCTTATAAAAATCTAAAAAATAAATTTAAGAGTTATGAAGAACTAGCAGATGCGAAAAGAGCTTCAATTGAAAAAGAAATAAAAATTGCCGGTTTAGGTAAACAGAAATCTGAAGCAATTAAAAATTTGCTGACTGATCTTAAAGAAAAGAGAAAAAATCTTTCTCTAGATTTTGTAATTGATATGAATAATAACGAAGCAGTAAAAGAACTTTCTTCATATAAAGGAGTTGGAGTTAAGACTGCAAGCTGCGTTTTACTATTTTCTTTGGAACGTGATGTTTGTCCGGTTGATACACACGTACATAGAACTCTTAATCGAATTGGTTTGGTAAAAACTTCTTCTCCGGATAAAACATTTTTTCAGATAAATACAAAATTCCCCAAAGGAATTGCACATTCATTCCATACCAATTTAATAAGGCTTGGAAGAGAAATCTGCAAACCTAAAAATCCAAGCTGTGTTAATTGTCCACTTCTTAAAATGTGCAGTTATGAAGAGAAAAATATGAATAAACCAAAGGATCAAAAATCAAACAATTTTATGCTTTTGGATAATATAGGCTGATAAATGTGGTTAATCTTTGCATTACTAAATCCAATATCTGAAGCAATTAGAAGTGTAATTGCAAAAAAGCTTACAAGAAATATTGATTCAATTTACATTTCGCTAGCAAATAATGTTCTTCCTCTAATTTTTTTCTTTCCGGCACTATTTTTTATAGACCTGAAGTTCAACCTTAACTTTTTTATTGGTCTGTTTGGGAGCGGACTTATAAACATTGCTACTGCAATATTATACATGAAAGCAATTGAAAAAAGTGATATATCCAAAGTGATGCCGATGCTTAGTTTCACTCCGTTATTCCTTTTAGTTACAAGTCCGGTTATATTAGGGGAAACAATTCATCTTCTTGGAATTTTGGGAATTCTTTTTGTAGTAATTGGATCATATTTACTTAATTTGGATTTATCCAAGAACTCAATTTTTGAACCTTTCAAGGGATTGTTAAGAGAGAAAGGAACAAGATACATGCTAATAGTTTCCTTCCTTTGGAGTTTTTCGGCAAACTTTGATAAGCTTTCTATTCAAAATTCATCAATACTTCAACATATAATTTTCGTTAATATAATAATTGTACTTGGTGTCTGGCTTATAATCTATTTTTGGAAAGGGATTGACTTCGGCGAGATAAAAAGAGAAATCAAAGGTTTGTCTTTAATCAGTTTTTTTACAACATTAGCATTTATATTTCACATGACGGCATTATCATTAACTTATGTAGCGTATGTAGTTTCTTTCAAGCGAATGTCCGGATTAATTGCAGTTTTTCTTGGTTATTTTCTTTTAGGTGAAGGAAAAATTAAGGAACGATTTTTAGGTTCATTCGTTATGTTTATAGGAGTTTTGCTTATTGCTTTATCATAATAAAGGAGTTGATGTTTCTTTTGAAGCTTTCTTTATTTATTTTTCTATATTGTTTAAAAATGAATAGGAATTTCTTAAATGGACAAAAAGTATGATATTGTAGTGCTTGGCGGCGGACCCGGAGGTTACGTTGCTGCTATTAGAGCATCGCAGTTGGGATTTAAAACTGCAGTTGTTGATAAAGATAACTTGGGCGGAATTTGTCTTAATTGGGGTTGTATTCCTACAAAATCTTTATTAAAAAATGCTGAAATGTACGATAAAATTAAAAATCATTCGGATGAATTCGGATTGTCGGTTAAGGGATTGGATTTTGATTTTTCTAAAATTATAAAAAGAAGTCGTGATGTTTCATCAAAAATTACCAAAGGTGTTGAGTTTTTGATGAAGAAGAATAAGATAGATGTAATTAAAGGGTTTGGAAAATTTAAAAGTAAAAATGAGCTTCAAATTTTAGATGAAACCGGTAAGGAAAAGGAAATAGTAAATTCAGATAAATTTATAATAGCTACAGGTGCAAGACCAAGAAAAATAGATGCTATTCCTGTTGATCATAAAAATATTATTACAAGTAAAGAAGCAATGTCTTTGGAAGCATTACCAAAAGAATTAGTAGTAATTGGAGCCGGAGCAATTGGTGTTGAGTTTGCATATTTCTATTCGGTTTTAGGAACAAAAGTTGCAATTATTGAAATGCTTGATAGACTTGTCCCTATTGAGGATTCTGAAGTTTCAAAAGAACTGGAGAGAAGTTTTAAGAAACGCGGAATTGAAATATATACAAGCACAAAAGTTGAAAAAGCTGAAGTGAAAAAAGGAAAAGTTGAAGTAACAATTGAAACAAAAGATGGTAAAAAAGAAACGATAAAAGCTGAAAAAGTCCTTAATGCTATTGGTGTAACCGGAAATATTGAAGGAATAGGTTTAGAAGAACTTGGAATTGAGATTGAAAGAAATCATGTAAAAGTAAATAAATCATCTTATCAAACTTCTGTCGAAAATATTTATGCAATCGGGGATGTAATTGGAGCACCATGGCTTGCGCATGTTGCTTCTCATGAAGGAATTATTTGTGTTGAAAAATTAGCCGGACATCACACACCGGACTTTGATTACGGATCGGTTCCGGGTTGTACTTACTGCCAGCCTCAAGTTGCAAGTATAGGTTTAACCGAAGCAAAAGCAAAAGAGCAAGGATATGAATTGAAAATCGGCAAGTTTCCTTTCTCAGCAAGCGGTAAAGCATCCGCAGCCGGAGAAAAAGAAGGATTTGTTAAAATTATTTTTGATGCTAAATATGGTGAGATTTTAGGAGCACATATAATTGGAAGTGAAGCAACTGAATTAATTGCCGAGATTGGAATTGCAAAATCAATGGAAGCGACTTATGAATCTATTGTAAAAACAGTTCATGCGCATCCAACTTTATCTGAATCAATAATGGAAGCCGCAGCAAATGCTTATGGCGAATCAATCCACATATAGAGAATTTGAATATATAGATCTCGGATTTATTGATTATAAAGAAGCTTGGGATCTTCAAAAAACAGTTTTTGATTTAAGAGTCAAAAAGGAAATAAAGGATATATTCTTTTTGTTGGAACATCCGCATACTTACACTCTTGGAAAAACTGCAGATTCTTCTAATTTGGTATCAAACAAAGAGTTCCTTGATAAATATCAAATAAGTGTTTATAATATTGATAGAGGCGGTGATATTACCTATCATGGTCCTGGACAAATAGTCGGTTACCCTATTATCGCTTTATCCGATTGGAAAGAAGATACTCATCTTTATCTCAGAAGTCTGGAAGAAGTAATTATAAAAACGATTTCTCACTTTGGGCTTAAAGGAGAAAGAAAGAAAGAATATACCGGTGTTTGGCTTGAAGATAGAAAAATATGTGCAATAGGAATTAAAATTAGTCGCTGGGTAACAATGCACGGTTTTGCTTTAAATGTTAATACTGATTTAGATTTGTTTAACGGAATTATTCCATGCGGAATACGTGATAAAGAAGTTACATCAATACAAAAAGAATTGAATAAAGAAATAGATATAAATGAAGTGAAAGAAATAATTCTACAAGAATTTAATAATGTATTTGGGTATAACTCTTTCACAAGAAGAACCAATTACTTTCACTCGGAAATTAAATAAGAATAAGAGAGGGCAATATAAATGGCTAAGAATTCAAAAGAAGCTGATCTCGCAGTAGATATGACAAAAAAGAATGGCAAAGCTCCCACAGGGAAGATAGATTCATTTGGCGGACTCACAAAAGACGAACTAATGAATGCATTAAGACTTATGTTTCTCTCAAGAAGTATTGATAATAAAGTTTATAATTTATTAAAGCAGGGTAAAGCATTTTTCCATATTGCAGGTTCCGGTCATGAGGCAACTCAAGTTGCTTTCGGATTAAATATGAAGAAAGGATTAGACTGGGGTTTTCCTTATTATAGAGATATGGCTTTCTCCCTTGCTGTTGGTGTTAAACCGGATGAAGTATTTTTACACATGCTTGGTAAAGCAAATGATCCTATGTGCGGAGGCAGACAAATGCCTTGTCATTGGACTTCAAAAGAGTTTAATATTCCTACTCAATCATCCCCAACCGGTACTCAATACCTTCAAGCTGTTGGTGCAGCATTAGCGGCGCGTAAGAAAGGAGAAGATGCTGTTGTTTATGTCAGTTCTGGTGAAGGAGCAACAAGTGAAGGGGAATTTCATGAAGCTGTTAACTGGGCTGCAAGAGAAAAACTACCCGTAATTTTTGTTATTCAAAATAATAAGTGGGCAATTTCTGTTCCTGTTGAACATCAAACTGCCGGTAAAAATGCTTCAGTTTGTGAAATGATGAAAGGTTACGAAAATTTATTGAGAATGGAAGTTGACGGAACAGATTTTCTTGAAATGAATGCAACTGCTAAATCAGCTTTTAAGTATGCCAGACAAGGTAAAGGTCCAGTTTTAATTGAGGCTCATGTTGTTAGACTTCTTTCTCATTCATCTTCTGATGATCAAAAAAAATATAGATCTCAAGAACAATTAGAGGAAGATTTAAAGAAAGATCCGATTGAATTGTTCTCAAAACTACTGATCAAAAAAGGAGTATTGACTGAATTAGCTTATGCAGAATTTAAAAAGGAAATTTTGAATCATGTTAATGAAGCGGCAGACTGGGCTTTAACCCAAGAGGAACCAAAAGCTGAAACCGCGGAAAAATTTGTCTTAGATGAAAGTGGTAAAAGAGAAAGACTTCAATATGAAAAAACAGAACCTGCCGGTAAACCTATTGTATTGGTTGACGCAATAAATCATGCTCTACGTGAAGAAATGGAACGCAATGATAAAATTTATGTTTTTGGTGAAGATGTTGCAGATGGTAAAGGAGGTGTTTTTACTGCTACAAAAGGACTTTCAACTAAATTTGGAAACGATAGAGTTTTTAATTCTCCTTTAGCAGAAGCAAGTATTGCCGGTGTTGGAATTGGTATGGCATTAACCGGATTAAAACCTTGCGTTGAAATTCAATTTGGTGATTACATTTGGCCTGCCTTTATGCAGATTAGAGATGAGCTAGTAATGTTCCGTTACAGATCAAATAATCTCTTTGAAGCCCCTATGGTTATTCGTGTTGCTGTTGGTGGATATATTCATGGCGGACTTTATCATAGTCAAAATATAGAAGCATTTTTTGCTCATATGCCCGGATTGCTTATCGCTTATCCTTCTAATGCAGCAGATGCAAAGGGACTTTTAAAAACCGCACTCAGACTTAATGATCCTGTTCTGTTCCTTGAGCATAAAGGATTATACAGACAAAGTTACGCTACAACTCCTGAACCAGATGCTGATTACTTAGTTCCGTTTGGAAAAGCGAAAGTTATAAAAGAAGGAAAAGATTTAAGCATAATTACATATGGTGCGCTGGTTCATGAATCAAGTTTTGCTGTTAAGAAATTAGAAGAAGAAGGTTATTCAGTTGAGATAATTGATATAAGAACAATTGCTCCTTTGGATGAAGAAACAATTTATAATTCAGTTAAAAAAACCGGTAAAGCTATCGTTATTCATGAAGATACATTGACAGGCGGCTTTGGAGGTGAAATTGCTGCAAGAATTACCGAAAATTGTTTCGAATATTTGGATGGTCCTGTAAAGAGAATTGGTGCTAAAGATACTCCGATTCCTTATCATCCTATTTTGGAAAAAACTGTACTTCCTACTAGGGATAATATTTACAATACTTTGAAAGAATTATTAACATATTAAATATTGAAAAATTGCACGGAGAAACTGTAAATGAAAGTTAATGTTGTAATGCCTAAAATGGGTGAAAGTATTAATGAAGGGACTCTTATCAAGTGGCATAAGAAAAAAGGGGAAGAAGTTAAGAAAGATGAAATCATTTTTGAAATAAGCACAGATAAAGTTGATACTGAAATCCCAAGTCCTGAAGCCGGAATATTATCCGAGATAAAAGTTTTTGAGAATGAAACAGTAGAAGTTGATACAGTTGTTGCAGTTATTGAAACTGATGCAGATGCTTCAGTTGAAGAAACTAAGCAGGTAGAAGTTAAAAAATCTGAAGAACCGAAATCAACCACTCAAGTTGGAGGTGAACTGATTGATATTCCAATGCCAAAAATGGGCGAATCGGTTATGGAAGGAACAATCATCAAATGGCATAAAAAGGTTGGTGATAAAGTAGGTAGAGATGAAACTATTTTTGAAATAAGCACTGATAAAGTTGACACAGAAGTTCCATCTCCGGTTGAAGGAACACTCGCCGAAATCATTCACGGTGAAAATGAAACTGTTGAAGTTGGCGGGATTGTAGGAAAAATATCCACAAGCGGAGGAATTGTAAAACCTAAGGAAAGTCCAAAGGAAACTGCTAAAGCTGAAGAAGTTAAAGCAAAAGTAGAAACTCCTTCCGAAAATAAAAAAGAAGAAGTTAAGATTGATGCTTCATCATCTGACAGATTTTATTCTCCTTTAGTTATGAATATTGCTAAAAAAGAAAATGTATCATTCCAAGAGCTTGAATCAATAACAGGTACTGGTGTTAACGGTAGAGTAACAAAAAATGATATTCTACAATATTTAGATGATAGAAAATCCGGTAAAGCTGTTTCTAAACCTGCACAAAAATCTGAAACAAAAACTTCTGCTCCTCAGCAGTTAGAAGCTCCATCATTTACTGAAGGAGATGGAATTAAATTAATTCCGATGGATAACATAAGACAACGAATAATGTATCATATGATTAACAGCCGCGATACTTCAGTTCATGTTACTGCTGTTGTTGAAGCCGATATGAGTAGAATTCATAATTATATTCAAAAGGAAAAAGAAAATTTGCTCGATAAGAATGGTGTAAAACTGACTTACATGCCTTTTATATCTTATGCTGTTATTAAAGCATTAAAAGAATATCCTTATGTTAACGGTTCAATTGATGATAAAAATATTGTTCTTAAAAATTATATAAATCTTGGCATTGCAGTCGCAGTTGAACCTAACGGATTGATAGTTCCTAATATTAAAAAAGCAGATGAAAAAAATATTGTCGGTTTAGCTAAAGCAATTAATGAGTTGAGTAAAAAATCCAGAAATAAAGGATTGATGCCGGATGATATTATGAACGGTACCTTTACCATTACTAATTATGGTGTGTTTGGTTCTTTATTTGGAACTCCAATCATTAACCAGCCAGAAGTAGGAATTCTTGGTGTTGGAACTGTTACTAAGAAACCTGTTGTTATTGAAGTAGAAGGAACAGATACAATTGCTATTAAACCTATGATGTATTTATCTTTGAGTCATGACCATAGATTAATAGATGGAATGCTTGGCGGTAAATTCTTAAAATCAATTAAAGATACTTTGGAAAATTTTGATACAAATATAATTTAACAAATGTCATTTCGAATCGGCTTATGCCGGTGAGAAATCTTAAAAAGATTAAAACAATATCATGATTAAAATCATGAAAGTAAGTTTATTTTTAGAAATGAGGAAGTAATGATTAATCAGCATCAGAGAAAATTTGCGGAAGTTGTTGAACAGGAAAGAGGTGATTTAGGTAAAAGACCTGAATGGTTAAAAGTACGTTTACCAAGCGGACAAAATTACAAAGATGTTCTAAACTTAATGCGCGGTTCAAAACTTAACACTGTTTGTGAAGAAGCTAAATGTCCTAATATTGCCGAATGCTGGAACAGCAGAACGGCTACATTTATGATACTTGGAGAGACTTGCACAAGAAGCTGCGGTTTCTGCAATATTCATACGGGAATGCCGACAGAATTAGATTTAGATGAACCAAGAAGAGTTGCTGATTCTGTTGAACAGTTGAATTTAAGACATGTTGTTATTACATCTGTTAATCGTGATGAGTTAAAAGACGGCGGTGCTTCAATATTTGCTGAAACTATTCGTTTGATTAGAGAAAAGATGGAAGATACTACAATAGAAATTCTAATTCCCGATTTCAAAGGTGAAGAACATGCTTTTGAAATTATTATGAAGAATCCGCCTAATATTCTAAATCATAATTTAGAAACAGTAGAAAGACTTTATCACGCAGTTAGACCTCAAGCTAAATACTCAAGAAGTCTAGAATTGATTCAATGGTTTAAAGAAAAAGGACTTAGAACTAAAAGCGGAATTATGGTTGGAATTGGTGAAACTAAGGAAGAAGTTATTGAATTGATGAATGATTTGTATGACCATGGATGTGATATAATGACAATCGGACAATATTTACAGCCGACAAAAAAACATCTTCCGGTTCACAGATATGTAACCCTTGATGAATTTAACTACTACAAAGAATACGGAATGAAATTAGGCTTCAAAGCTGTTGAATCATCTCCGCTGGTAAGAAGTTCTTATCATGCAGATAAGCATGCGAGATTGTAATCTCAAATTTTATTGTGTTGAGAAGTTAACTTCTCAACACAATATTTATGTAACAGCATCAAACTCCAAATCAAAATTTTCAAATTCATTCATATCCAGAATTTCTTTAATCCTTTTTACTGCAATAAAAATTTCTTCAAATGAATTGTAAAGAGAATTTAGTCCAAACCTTATATTATCCGGTTTTCTAAAATCGGGAATGATTTTAAGTCCTTTACTTTCAATCAATGCTTTGCAGATTCTGTAGCCTTCTTTATGCTTCAATGTAATATGCGATCCTCTTTCTTTACTATTCAGTGGGGTGCCGATTTCAATATGATATTCTGATAGATTTTCCTTTATTAAGAAAATTAAATATTCAGTCATAAGAATATTCTTTTCTCTGATATTTTCCATCCCGGCATCAATTGTAATTTGCAATGAACTTTCAAGTGCTGATAATGAAATAATTGGCTGGGTACCGACATTAAATTTTTCTATGCTGCTGGATTCAGTAAATGACAGATCAAAATTAAATGGATTGTCGGCACCAAACCAGCCCCAGATTGGGTTTTGCAAATCTTTTATTAGATTCTTATTAACGTAAAGAAATGCTGGTGATCCTGGTCCGCCATTTAAATATTTGTAAGTGCAGCCAACTGCAAAATCACAATTCCATTCATCTAGTTTTATTGGAACAGAACCGACTGAATGACTTAAATCCCAAATAACATAAGCACCTTTTTTCTTCAATTCTTTGGTAATTAAAGGAATATCATATTTATATGCAGATTTGAAAACAACGTGAGACAAAACAACAAGTGCAGTTTTTTTAGAGCATGAATTAATAATTTCCTCTGAAGAGATTTGTATTTCATCCTTACTTTCAATAATTCTTAATTCATGCTTATTACCAAAATTATTTATTACACTTTCAAGAATATAAATATCGGAAGGGAAGTTTAATGAGTCAGTAATAATTTCTTTGCAATCAGAATTTAATTGTAATACAGCAGAAGAAAGTTTGAAAAGATTTATTGAAACCGAGTCACAAACATTTACTTCCGACAAATCGGCTCCAATAATTTTTGCAATTCTTTCTCTTACACTTTTCTGTCTTGGAAGCCAATTTTCATTCCAACTTCTGATTAATCTAGAGCCCCACTCTTCATCAATAACTTTCTTAAGTAATTCTTTTGTCCTAAGAGGAAGTTTACCAAGTGAATTTCCATCCAAATAAATTAAGTTTTCAGCTGGATTAAAGAACTCATTTTTGAATTTCTTTAACTCATCTTTTGCATCAAGACTTTTGGCAAATTCTAAATTATTTTCAAAATTCATTTTTATTCCAAAATTGATTTTGCAATTGGATATATTCTGTCAACCCATAAAGAATACATTTTGCCGGAAGGATGAAGTCCGTCTTCTGCGAGTATAGATAAATCATTCAATGCTTCTCGTGATATATCAGTCACATCAACATATTTTATATTTCTTTTTAATGTTTCTTCAAGATTAATTTTATTGAAAATTTCTATTTCGGTTGTTACTTGCTGCTGATCTTTCCCTTTTTCTTTTGCAAAAGGAGTTACACCCCAATCGGGAATGGAGATAACAATTACATTCTCTTTAGAAGATGTAAATCCGATGGCTCTTTCAAGTAGAGCGGCAAATTCATCTCTGTAGTTTGCAGTATCTCTTCCTCTATATTGATTATTTACTCCGATTAAAAGAGTGACTAAATCATAATCACTATTCGGATTTTGCTTATCAATAGCCGCATTTAATTCATCTGTGGTCCAGCCGGTTTTGGCAATTATATTTACTTCATTCAGATTTATACCGACTTCTTTTAATTTATCTTTAAGCTGAATTGGGTATCTTTCTGATTCTTTAACACCTTCACCAATTGTGTATGAATCACCCAAAGCTAAATATTTTTTTTCGTTCATAATTTTATTTGTACTTATATTTAATGCAAGATTTAGTATTAGAAATATAATTGTCATTTAGTCACTTTCTTTTTGTACTGCTAATTTAATAAATAGATGTAATCAAGAGATAATAATTTGTTATTAGCTGAATCGAAAATAAATATGAGTGTAAGATGTTTTCATTAAAAAGAATGGAGGATATTTATGAAACTGCCAAAGGTAAATCTGAATCTCCTCATCGACATAATTATTATGCAATTATATGGCCGACGAAATCAGCAGCCGGATTTCATCTAATTGATTTTAATAAATATCCGATAAAAGAAAACGGGATATTCTTTATAAGACCGGGACAAGTCCATCAATTAAGCAGTAAAGAAAAACCATTTGGATTTGTACTTCTATTTACGCATGAATTTTTGCAGAAATCCAATATAGATAATAAGTTCATCGAAGATCTCAAAATATTTAATTCATATCTATACAATGAACCGTTATTTATTGATGATATTAAAGCAAAGAAACTGCTTTCATTTATTTATTCTATTGAAGAATCAAATAAAAGTTTGAATCAATTCAGAGATGAAATAATAGGATCATACTTAAAATTATTTTTGATTGAATGCACTTCCGTATGTGATGCGGATATTGTTAGAGATGAATCAGACAAATCAAAATTGATTACTGATGAATTTAAAAAATTAGTAGAACAGAAATTTTGTAAAGAACATAAAGTAAAGTTTTACGCTGATAAATTAGTAATTTCAGGCGGACACTTAAATCACACTATTAAAAGTGAACTTGGCTTGACGGCAAAGGAATATATACAGCAAAGAATAATACTTGAAGCAAAACGCATACTGCTGTATTCAGATTTTAATGCAAAGGAAACAGCTTTTGAATTGGGATTTATTGATCCGCATCATTTCAGTAAATTTTTTAAGAATCAAACCAATCAAAGTATTACTGAATTTATTCAGAATAACTTTCAGCAATAAATCTTCATTTTTTACATCACAATATTGAATTTTTCCATTTAGAGATTACGTTACTATTATAAATTGGATACCAAGTATTAATAAATAGGAAAGTAAAATGGAAAACAAAATAAATGGTTTACACCACATAACAGTTTTGGCAAGTGATCCACAACAGAATTACGATTTTTACACAAAAGTAATGGGGATGAGATTCGTTAAGAAAACAGTAAACTTTGATGCACCTGATGTTTATCATCTATACTACGCAGATGAAGTTGGAACTCCGGGAACTGTATTAACTTTTTTCCCTTTTCCTAATGCAAGAAGGGGAAAGAGAGGTGTTGGAGAAGCTGCAATTGTCAGTTTTTCAATTCCCAAAAACTCATTAGAATTTTGGATTGAGAGATTGAGTAAATATGATGTTCAGTTTGAAGGTCCTTCTGAAAAATTTGGGTATCAATATATTTCATTTTTGGATCCGGATGGAATGCAGATAGAATTAGTAGAAGATGAAGTAGAAAATCTTATTGGCTGGGAAACTTCAGAAGTTAAAAGGGAAGTATCAATCAAGAAATTTTTTGGTACTACACTTTATCTTGATGATTCAGATGCAACTGAAGAACTTCTTAAAACTGTATTTGGATTTCAGCTACTTGAAGAAGAAGGAAACATAAAAAGATATTTAACCGGTGAAGGAAAGCATGAAGCTAAGATTGATATTGTTGTTAATCCAAATGGAGTAAGAGGAATGCAGTCTGCCGGTTCTGTTCATCATATTGCGTGGAGGACTGAATCGGATGAAGCCCAGCTTGAATGGATTAATAAAATTAGGAAAAGTGGATATCACACCACAGATGTAATTGACAGAAATTATTTTCACTCGATTTATTTTCGTGAACCGGGCGGAGTATTGTTTGAAATTGCTACGGATGAACCCGGTTTTGCAATTGATGAAGAAATACAAAATCTTGGTAATGAATTAAAACTTCCATCTCAACATGAACCTAAAAGAGAAATGATTGAGAGAGTTTTAATACCACTCAAACAAACAATTGAAGTGAAATAGAAATTGATAATTACAAGATTATATAATGATGAAAAGGGAGAATCTCACTTTACAGATATAGAGGTTGAGATATTCGATTCCGGAAATATTGGGAAACTCTCCGAGAAATTTCCTGTTAACGAAATCATTTTTAGAGAAACTTCTGGAGACTATTATTATGATTTTCACAATGCACCGCAGAGACAATTTATTATTCTGCTTGAAGGAGAAATCCAGATTGAGACCAGTCTAGGTGAAGTCAGAAATTTCAAAGCCGGAGAAGTTCTTCTGGTTGAAGATACTGAAGGAAAAGGACATAAAACTAAAAGTGTTGACGGTAAATTAAGAAGATCAATCTTTGTAACCTTAGGAGATAATGATGTTAAAATTGAATAATACTATTGAACCGCATAAAGGTGAAAGAATATTATATTCAGGAAGCGATTTAGAAAGTGCAAAAAGAGCAATGATTTTAATTCACGGAAGAGGAGCAACTGCAGAATCAATATTATCCTTATCAAACGAATTTAATTTAGAGGATACTATTTTCGTTGCTCCTCAAGCAAGGGATTTCGCTTGGTATCCTTATAGATTTATAGAAGCTAGAACTAAAAATGAACCTGGGATTACATCTGGATTAACATTAATAAATTCCATTATAGCTGCTTTGAATGAAAGTGGAATTGAAAATAACTCAATATCGCTGCTCGGTTTTTCTCAAGGGGCATGCTTAACTATCGATTATGCTTTGCGATATCCAAAAAAATATGCTGGAGTTTTTGTTCTTAGCGGTGGATTGATTGGAGATGTAATCAATCTTAATGACTATAAGGGAGATTTGGAAAATACTCCGATTTTCTTCGGATGTTCAAATATTGATTTTCATATTCCTGAAGTTAGAGTTAAAGAAAGTGCAGAGATTACTAAATCACTAAATGCAGATGTGACAGTTAAGATTTATGAAAATATGGGACACACAATAAATGAAGATGAAATTGAAATTATAAACAGTATTTTACTAAAATAATTTGAGGTGTGCATGGCTTCTGAATATCTAAAATATAAGTCTGAGGAGTTAACTGTAAAGTATAATCCAAAGATATGTATTCATGCAGCTGAGTGTGTTAAAGGTTTGCCGAAAGTATTTAATCCAAAAAAGAAACCTTGGGTAGAAGTTGGCAATGCATCAGCAGATGAAATTATTGAAGTGATTAAAAAATGTCCGACAGGAGCATTAAAATATGAATCAATAAACAAAAATAAAAATGAAGAATTGAATTATGTACCTGATATTAAAGTGACAAAGAATGGACCTTTATTTATAAAAGGAAATATTTCATTAATCAATTCTGATGGAGAAGAAGTTTTAAATGAAGGTCGTATAGCACTTTGTAGATGCGGTGCATCAGAAAATAAACCGTTTTGCGATAATTCACATTACAAGGTAAAATTTAATGGATAATAAAATAAAAGTAACATTATTAAAAAATGGTCCGCTTATGGTTGAAGGTAAAGTTACAATTAAAAATAGTGCAGGGGAAACCATTGAAAGTACTGAGAAAAATTTTCTTTGCAGATGCGGGGGTTCTTCAAAAAAACCTTTTTGCGATGGAACTCATAAGAAAATAGAATTTAAGGATTAATCCTTAATACCGTTTTGTTTCATAAGATAAAGTCCGTACTCTCTTATTTTTTTTATTATTGGGATTGCTTTTTTCCCTTCTTTTGTAATTGTGTATTCAACACGAGGTGGAACTTCAGCAAAAACTTTTCTTGAGATTAATCCCAGCTCTTCAAGTTCCCTTAGCTGTGAAGTAAGCATTTTATCTGACACTCTAGGTAAGGTTTTCTTTATCTGAGAATATCTTTGCGATTTTTGATTCAGCCGCCACAGTATTGGCATTTTCCAAGTTCCCCCTATAAAAGTTAATGCAAATTCTACTGGATTATAATAAAGTTTATCCTTGAAAATAAATTCCGGCATTCTCACTCCTCTATACTTACCTAAAAGTAAGTAATAGCTGTTTATGTAAGTATATTGCTAAATGTAACTTAATATACCAGATTTCCACCATCAATAAAAATAAAATTGAAAGGGGACTTATGAAGTCATTAAAAATATATATGTTACTTTTGGCAGCATCTTTCCAGCTAATATTTGGGCAGAATAATAATAACAATCAAAATAAAACAGAAAATGTAAAGGAAGTTTTTAGTTATGTACATTTTCATGGAGCACCTTCTAAAGGAAAAATATTAATGGTTGCAAGTTCTCCTGCGTTAAGTGAACAGACTGGCTGGCCTATAGGATTTTGGGCAGCTGAATTGACACATCCTCTTTTAGTATTTCATGAAGCCGGTTATGAAGTTGAATTAGTTTCTACAAATGGAGGAAAATTAGAAATGGATTCTTTTTCAAATCCATTAGATGCCAGCGGTTATTCTGCACATGATATGATCACTTTGGGATATATGCAGAAAGAAGAATTTAATACTATGCTTGAGAACACTAAGAAGTTTACAGAAGTTAATCCGGCTGATTATGCTGCCATTTTTCTGGTTGGTGGACAAGGTCCAATGTACACTTATAAAGATAACCCGGAATTAGAAAAATTATTTGTAAGTTTTTATGAATCGCATAAACCATCGGCAGCAGTTTGTCATTCAACAACACTATTATTGACAGCCAAAAAATCAAATGGTGAATTGTTGATTAAAGGTAAGACATGGACCGGTTTCGCAGATTCTGAAGAAGATTTTGCAGATCAAGCAGTTGGGATGAAAATTCAACCATATAGAATTGAATCTGAAGCAAGAAAAATTGAAGGAACAAATTTTAAGGTTGCTGCTCCTTTTTCTGCATATGCAATTAAAGATGGAAATTTAATTACGGGTCAGCAGCAAAACAGCGGAACTGCAGCAGCAAAATTATTAATTGAATCATTGGAAAAATAATTTAATTGAAAGCGGGCATCTGTAAATGGTGCCCGAATTTATATAATGAAAAAGTATTTGATAATTTTAACAATCTTATTCGTAGATGTTTGTTATTCACAAATTCCGGTTGAAATATTTATGGGTAATGACAAATCAACATTAGATATAATGTTTTTTAGGTACTTTAAAAATTCTGAAAATAAAGATAGCGATTGGCTCTTCTTTAATAGAAATAGAGTAAGTATTAATTACAAAGTTACTCCGTCTTCAAATCTTCCGTCATTTGGTTTTACCGAAGCAATTTCTTTCAATCATCCTAGCTTAAAAGGTTTTGCACCAGTTTTTGTTGCTCAGATTTTTAGTACCGGATTATTCCCGAAATCCGGATTTCAGTATGTAAATATTTCAGAACAAATGACTTTCTTCAGTTGGATTGTAAGTGAATTATTAAAAAATCCAAAGTTTGATTTTTTTGTATTGCTGAGACTAACACCTGAGATTAATCATTCCTTAAATTGGTTTATTCAATTTGAAACTCTTTCTGTCTTTCCATCTAATCAGAATGATTTATACAATTTTACACAGCGTGCAAGATTGGGAATTAAATTAAGTGAATTACAGTTTGGATTTGCAGCAGATTTTAATCAAGTCGGTCAAAACAGCTTTAAAACAAATTCCAATTTCGGCGGATTTGTTAGATATGATTTTTAATATAAATAATTGTTAAAATAGAATGGAGATTAAAATGAAGATTTCTATAATTGGAGCGGGAAATGTAGGAAGTGCTTTAGCTTTTCAATTTGCTAATAAGAATCATGATGTACTGATTGGAGCTAGAAATATTGAAGCAGATGAATTAAAATCCTTAGCGGCAAAGAGCAGTAAGATAACAATTCATTCTATCAACGAAGCAATAAAACCAAGTGAAATTGTGATTTTATCAGTCCCTCCTTATGCTGCTGTTGAAATTGCAGAAAGTAATAAAGAATTGTTAAAAAATAAAATTATTGTTGATGCATCAAATTCAGTATTCAAAAAACCTGATCCATATAAAACAGCATTAGAGGGAATTAAGAAAGTAACCGGACTAGATTCTGTTGTAAAATGTTTTAACTCTACCGGATTTGAAAATATCGAAAATCCTAGTTACGGAGATATAAAAATAGATATGTTTATTGCCGGTAATGATGCTGATTCTAAATCAGTAGTTTCTAATTTAGTTAAAGAGATTGGATTTGAAGAATGCTATGACTTTGGCGGTGATGATAAGGTTGAACTGCTTGAGCAGTTCGCCTTTGCATGGATTAATCTCGCCATAATACAAAAGCATGGAAGAAATATCGCCTTTAAGGTTTTAAAGAGATAATAAAGTTTGTTGAATTATCAATTTAAGTATATGCTTTAGACCAGATATTGAAGAAGTGATGAAAGTAGAAGAATTTTTTGATTTGAAAAACATCAAAAATAATGTTAATAAATATTTCCTTCTATTTAAAGAGAAAAAAGAAAACCATTGCTTCCTATTTAAATTGACTTTCACTGGAAAATTTCTTTTAATGTGATTGTTCGCAAAGAAGAAAGGGGGTGGAAGTAATGAAGATCGATCCGAGATATTCAATTCAAGAAAGCAAAATGTTTCTAGAGTCTAGTATTTCTCCGGTTGTAAAAGTTAGATTATCCGATAGAGAAACAGGATTAATTAGCACCGGATACGGAGATAATTCTGATTTAGCCAAAGAAAATGCTTTTACAAATCTAAAAATGAAAGAAGAAAAGTATTTGGGTAAATATTTTTCTCTTTACGATGCGAAGGGAAAAACAATTTCGGGCAATTACACTTCTTATAAGATCAATCAAAAAGTATAATGGACTTTTAATTGGAGTTATACATTTTTGAATAGAATTCTAATGAAATTATCTTTATTTGATTTTTGGACTCTTGTAGAAAGTAAAAAATCTTTACTAAAAAGATATAAAACCATAAAAAATGGTCAAAGAAATTATTTTGTCTGAAACCAATCTTTTAGTGCGTGAAGTAAATCCCCCATTAAACTAACAACCAATTCTCTTTTATCAGGATCAATTCTTTCAAGAATCTCTTCATGAATTTTAATATGATTTTCATTTAGGTTTTTTATAAACGGAATGCTTTTGCCTGTTAGATGTACTTGTACATTCCTTTTGTCCTTTGGATCAATTTTTCTGGTAATAAATTTTTTATTTTCTAATGATGTAAGAATGTGAGTAATTCTTCCCGGAGTGATACTCATGTAATAGGCAATTTCCTTAATAGACATCATACTTTTTTCATTAAAAAGTTTTAGACACTTAAATTCCGCCGGGGTTAAATTAAACATTGATGCAAAGTAGTTCTCTTTTTCGCTGCATGTTCTGGCAAGTTCGCATGTTAGTACACTCATAGACTCGGCAAGTTTTTGGGAATTAGCAGTCTTAATATTTTCCATTATAATCTCATTTGTTTTATATGCTAAAATATACTGTTCAAAAAATTATTGCAAATGGATTATAATATTATTCTTCATTCAAAAACTGTGAAAATATTTTCTCTAACTGATCAAACTCAATTAAGAATGAATCATGACCATGTTCGGACTTTAATTCGGCATACTTTCCGTTTTTAGTTTTTTCAGCTATAAATACCTGCTCTTCAATTGGATATAAAATATCGCTGTCTATTCCTATTGATAAAACATCTGCCTTAATAGAATTTAAAATCTCTTCTACTGTTCCTCTGTTTCTTGTAATATCATGATTATCTAGTGCTTTAGTTATATAGATATAGGTATTTGCATCAAATCTGTTTATAAATTTTTCTCCTTGGTAATCGAGATAACTCTCGATTGAATATTGTGAAGATGACCTTTGATTTTTTTTTCTGCCAAATTTAGAATTAAATGAACTAAAACTTCTATAAGAAATCATAGCTATTTTTCTTGCCAGCGAAAGACCGTATAAAGGCTGCTCTTCATAATAACCATTATTCCAAAGAGGATCGGAGGTAATAGCTGTTCTTGCTGCATCATTAAATCCAATTGCCCAAGGAGAATGAGAAACCGAGCATGCAATTGGAGCAATTTTTTTAATCAAATCAGGATACATAATTCCCCATTCCAAAACCTGCATTCCACCTAATGAACCGCCTGTTATTAATTGAATTTCATTTATTCCTAAATAATCAATTAATTTTTTTTGAACGGAAACCATATCTCTGATTGATATTTGAGGAAAGGTTGTTCCGAATCTTTTATTAGTTCCATTAATAAAAGAAGTAGGTCCGGTTGTGCCGTAACAACTTCCTAAAATATTAGAACAAACAACAAAGTATTTATTTGTGTCGATTACTTTATTAGGTCCGATTAGGGGATCCCACCAGCCCGGTTTATCTAAATACATGTTATTGTATTTATAAAGAAATTCATATTGATTTGAATTTAGTAGTTCATTGTTTGATATAATACCGGCAGCATGAGAATTACCTGTAAGAGCATGACAAATAATTACGGCATTAGTTCCTTCTTCATTCAATCTGCCGTATGTCTGAAAGGCAATTTCAATATTATTTATTACCGCTCCATCTTCTGTAAAAAATGGATTTGAACTATTAAAAAGATTTAAGAATTCAGTTTTTGGTATCAACAATTTATCAGGTTCTTTCAAAATAATTTCCATAAAAATCTCTACTAAATATAATATTGAGCAGAAATAAATCTGCTCAATATTTGTTTATAAAATTAATTTAAAGATTTTGATAAAGCTTCATCAAAGTCATTAATAATATCATCAATATGCTCAAGTCCTACAGAAACCCTTATTTGTTCTGGAGTAACTCCCGATTTCAACTGATCTTTATGTGATAATTGCTGATGAGTAGTTGATGCTGGATGAATTACTAAAGTTTTTGCATCTCCAACATTTGCAAGCAGACTAGCTAATTCAACACTGTTTATAAATTTCTTTCCTGCTTCAATTCCTCCTTTTATTCCAAATGAAAGCATTGAACCAAATAATCCATTCCTTAAATATTTTTTAGCCTGTTTATGTGAAGTATAATCATCTAATCCTGGATACCAAACCCATTCAACTGCCGGATGAGATTTCAACCAGTTGGCAAGTGTTAAAGCATTTTGGCAATGTCTTTCAACTCTAAGAGATAAAGTTTCTAATCCTTGTAAAAATAAAAATGAATTAAATGGAGAAAGAGCCGGACCTAAATCCCTCAATCCTTCAACTCTTGCTCTAATAATAAAAGCGATATTTCCAAATTGAGATCCTTTTCCAAATACTTCATTAAAATTCAATCCATGATAACCTGGAGAGGGTTCAGTAAAAATTGGGAACTTACCATTTCCCCAATCAAAATTACCGGAGTCAACTATAACGCCGCCGATTGAAGTACCATGTCCTCCGATCCATTTAGTTGCAGATGCAACAACAATATCAGCTCCGTAATCTATAGGTCTAGCCAAATAACCGGCGGCACCAAATGTATTATCTACAATAAGAGGAATTCCATTTCGATGAGCTACTGCAGCAATTGCCTCTATATCGGGAATATTTAGTTTTGGATTTCCTATTGTTTCTATATACAAAGCCTTTGTCTTTTCATCAATTTGTTTTTCATAATCTTCAGGAGCTTCTCCATCTGTAAATTTTACATTTATTCCTAATCGTGGTAATGTTACTTTGAATAAATTGTATGTTCCGCCATAAAGAAAATTAGTTGAAACAATATTATCCCCGGCTTGAGCTAAAGTAGAAATTGCAAGTGTTTCAGCAGCCTGACCGGAAGCAGTTGCTAATGCTGCAACGCCTCCTTCAAGAGAAGCAATTCTTTTCTCAAATACATCAGTTGTTGGATTCATAATTCGTGTGTAAATATTTCCAAACTTCTGAAGTGCAAATAAATCAGCTGCATGCTGTGCATCATCAAAAACATATGATGTAGTTTGGTAAATTGGAACAGCTCTTGAATTTGTTGTCTTATCAACTTCTTGTCCGGCATGAAGCTGTAAAGTTTCATATCTATACTTTTTTGTTTTTGGCAGACTCATATATTTCTCCTTTGTATTTTTTATTTTATAAATTTCATTTTGGTCAAAAAAAAACCTCCAAGGGAAGAATCCAATGGAGGTTTATAAATTAAATTACCTTCAATTTTTATCTTTCCCTAACGGGCAGGAATTAGCACCTTTCCTAAACGGATGGTTGCCAAGGTGTCACAGGGCCTGTTCCCTCGACCTTTCTAGATAAAATCTATTTTCAAATTAAATAAAGAACTTGTTTCAACAATTATCGAATAATTGAGGGCGAAGTTAAGTCAAAAAAGATTGCTTGTCAAGAAAATATTTTTTACACCTAAAAATTATTCGGTATAACCTTTTGCTTTAAGAAGCTCAGCTGCCAGTATTGTTCCGCCTGCCGCACCTCTAACAGTATTATGTGAAAGTACAACAAATTTGTAATCGAAAATTGAACATTCTCTTAATCTGCCTACACTTACCGACATTCCATTCCCCATATTTCTATGAGTTTTAGGCTGTGGATGTTTTTCATTTTCACAATAAATTATAGGATTTACAGGTGCAGAAGGTAAATTCAATTCTTGAGGTACTCCTTTAAAGTTTTTCCAAACATTTATTATTTCTTCCTTGCTCGGTTTTTTATTGAATTTAATTTGTACGGCTTCCAAGTGTCCGTCTTGTACCGGCACTCTATTACATTGTGCACTAACTTTAATGTCAGTGTTAACTATTTTTTTATCTTTTATTTCACCAAGAATTTTTAATGGTTCCGTTTCCATTTTATTTTCTTCACCTGAAATAAACGGAATAACATTATCGAGTATATCCATACTGGGAATACCCGGATATCCGCCTCCTGAGATTGCCTGCATTGTTACGACGTTTACCGATTCTATTCCAAAATTATCTTGAAGCGGTTTTAATGCCATTACTAAACCGATTGTTGAACAATTTGGATTTGTTACAATAAATCCTTTCCCAAATTTCTGATCTTTTACAATTTCTAAATGATCTGCATTAACTTCTGGAATTAAAAGTGGAACATCTTCATCAAATCTGTGATTCCGTGCATTACTGATTACGTAATAACCAGCTCTTGCAAAATCAGCTTCTATTTCTCCGGCTACCGAAGCATCCAAAGCAGAGAACACAAACTTTGATTTAAGAATTGGTTCACAATTTTTAACTTCAAGCTCAGCAACTCTGTCGTTCAAAGGAGTCTGCATAATCCAGTTAACAGCATCTTGATATTTTTTTCCTGATGACTTTTCAGATGCAGCTAATTCAGAAATTTCAAACCAAGGATGATCAGATAGCATTTCAATAAACTTTTGACCTACACTTCCTGTAGCTCCTAATATGGCAACTTCAATTTTCTTTTCCATTTTTTTATCCTAAATATTTTGATACTTTTATTAAATCTGAAAATATTCCGAAAGCAGTATATTCTGCTCCAGCCCCTTTGCCTCTAATTACAAGGGGATAAGGAGAATGATTCTTTGTTTCAATAAGAACGATATTTTCTGTTCCTTTTAAGTTGAAGAAAGGATGAGATGAATCAATTTCATTCAAACCTACTTTAGCCTTCCCGTTTTTATAGGATGCAAAATATCTTAATACTTTATTATTATTTATTGCGGATTTATTTCTATCCATTAAATGATTTTCATTCTCTTTTAATATCTGCATAAATTCATCAACACTGCAGTCTCTAGCATTTTCTGGGACTAAACTCTCGACCTCAATTTCAGAAAGCTCCATTTTCACACCGGATTCCCTAATTAAAATCAATAATTTCCTTGCCATATCAAGTCCATTCAAATCATCTCTTGGATCTGGTTCAGTAAATCCTTTTTCCTTGGCATCAAAAACAATATCACTGAATTTTTTGTCTGCTTCAAATGAATTCAATATATAACTTAAGGTTCCGGAAAGAACACCTTCAATTTTGATAATTTCTTCTCCACCTTGAATTAATCCTTGAATAAGATCGATAACCGGGAGTCCCGCACCAACATTGGTTGAATACATGAACTGCACATTATTCTGTATTGCTTTATTCCTTATCGTTTCCCATTTCTCAAATGATAATGTATTTGCAATTTTATTTGGTGTAATAACAGAAATATTGGAATCCAATATAAATTCATAATGCTCTAGTACTTTATCTGTTGCAGTACAATCAATAAAGATTGAGTTTGCCAAATTCATCTCACGCATCGTATTTATAAACGATTCTATGTTTGAATCAATTTCACTGTTTAATAAAGAATCTTTCCAATTTAACAAATCGATTCCATTCACATCGAAATACATTTTTTTACTGTTAGCAATTCCAATAATATTTGCATTAGTATGAAGCTTCTTGAATAAAAATTCTTTCTTCTCTTTTATATATTCTATAAAAGCACTTCCAACCAGTCCTGTTCCAATAATAAAAATATTTAATTCTTTTCTTGTTGAAAGAAACATCGCATCATGGATTACATTTAGTGCTTTAGACAATTGAGATTTCTTAATTACAAAAGATATATTCAGTTCCGATGAACCCTGAGCAATCGCTTTCAAATTAACACCGTTTTTTCCTAATGCCTGAAATACTTTTCCTGATATACCGGGGGTCTCTCTCATATCTTCACCAACCACAGCTATCAATGATAAATCGGTCTCGGGATAAATTTTATTTACAATCTTATCTAAAATTTCTAATCGTAATTCATTTTCAATTACAGCTTTTGCTTTTTCAGTAGTTTCGGGAAGAACACCAACACAAAGACTAATTCCAGATGAACCTTGAGTAATTATCAAAACCGGTATTTGATATTGTGAAAGTGCCTTGAATACTCTTGATACTATTTCCTGACTTCCGGCTAAACCGCTTCCTTCAATTCTTATTAAGGAAATATTGTCAATTGAAGAAATTCCTTTTGCACTGAATTTTAAATGAGGTTCTTTGGATAAAATTACTGTTCCTTTAAAACTAGGATTAAAAGTATTTCTAATTCTTATTTTAATATTTTTTTCAAGTGCTGGCTGCATTGTAGGTGGATGAATTACTTTTGCTCCGAAATATGACATCTCCATTGCTTCTTGATAAGTCACAGCTTTAAGTGGAATTGCATTCTTAACTTTGCGTGGATCAGCAGTCATAATTCCATTTACATCTGTCCAGATTTCTATCTCTTCTGCATTAAGAGCCGCACCAAAAATTGCGGCAGTATAATCCGAACCGCCTCTGCCAAGAGTTGTAATTTCATTATCAATTGTTGAAGCAATAAATCCGGTGATTATCTGCATTTTATCATGCAATGCAAAATAATCAGATATATTTTTGTTGGTTTGTTCAAATAAAACTTTTGCAGTTCCATAATTATCATTCGTCTTTACAAGTTTCGATGCATCAAGGTATTCAGCAGTTATACCGGCATGATTAACCGCTTCAGCAATAATTGTATTTGATAGTCTTTCACCAAAACTAACAACTAAATCTTTTATTCTGGGCGAAATATCTTTAAGTAAATATATTCCATGAATGAGATCATGCAGCTCTTTAAATAACAGTTCAACTCTTTCTTTAATCTCAGAATTTTTAGCTGGGATTAATTCTTCAATTGTATTGAAATGCTTTAATCGAATATTTTGATATAATCCCAAATAAGATGAATCCTGTTTCGAAGCTATTTCGCTTAGCTTAAGTAAATTATCCGTTACAGTTTGAAAAGCAGAAAAAACAACTGCAATTTTTTCATTGTTCTTATGATAACTTTTTAAGATTTCTATAACAGATTTTATTCTTTCTGCGCTTCCAACTGACGATCCACCAAATTTTAGAACTTTCATTTTTACCTTCATATTAAAAATTTAGCTGCAATAATAGCAAGATAATTCTCTTGGTTCAACACAATGAATAATATAAATGCAATTAAAATTCCATCCCTAAAAAAATCTCTGAAAAATTAAAAGGAAATAAAAATCACATAAACCCTTATAAATAAAGGAGTTTACCGACTTCATGTTTAGGTTAATAATTGAATCTTTTCACTAAAAATTATTTTTCTAAAAAATATTAGCTTGACAAAAAAGATTTAATGACTTAGTTTTGTCCCTAATCAATTATGAATAGCACAAAAAGAAATATCGAATCTACTAGAAATTTAACTTTGCAAAAAAGTAAAGTTCGTGCTATTGATGCATCAGAAGTAAGAAACCTATCTTTAGATATTCAACTCGTAGGGATTATCGGACTTATTATTAGCATTATTCTCCTTATTAACATTATTATTCTCATTGGCTAATAATACTTCGGTCGATCCCAAAAAATAAAATTCAAATTGACATAACGCATAAAAGAATCTGGGATTGACCGGAATCCCAAGAGCTGTATCTGAAGGTTTTTGTCGTATTTATTTTAGATAAAAATCAACAGAGGAATTATGCGGTCAGATTTAATAAAAAAAGGAATTGATAAAGCTCCCCACAGAAGTCTGCTTAAAGCAACAGGCGTTATTAAATCGGAAAATGATTTTAATAAACCTTTCATTGGTATATGTAATTCCTACATTGATCTTATTCCAGGGCATGTCCATTTACAAGAATTCGGCAGAGTAGTTAAAGAAGCAGTAAGAGAAGCAGGCGGAGTTCCATTTGAATTCAATACAATTGGTGTTGATGATGGAATTGCAATGGGTCATATTGGAATGAGATTTTCTTTAGCCAGCAGAGAGTTAATTGCCGATAGTCTTGAAACAGTTGCAGAAGCACATCGATTAGATGGATTAATTTGTATCCCAAACTGTGATAAAATAGTTCCTGGTATGTTGATGGGAGCAGCTAGAGTTAATATTCCAACAATTTTTATTTCTGGTGGACCAATGAAAGCGGGAGTTACCCCTTCAGGTCAAAAAGTTGATCTCATTTCTGTATTTGAAGGCGTTGGGCAGTATCAAAAAGGGGAAATAGACGACAGTAAATTAAAAGAGCTTGAAGACTTTGGATGTCCCACTTGCGGATCATGTTCGGGAATGTTCACTGCAAATTCAATGAACTGTTTGATGGAAGCATTGGGAATGGCTCTTCCCGGCAATGGATCAATATTAGCAGTAGATGAAAAAAGAAAAGAATTAGCAAAAGAAGCTGCAAGAAAAGTTTTACACTTGGTAGAAAGAGATATAAAACCAAGAGATATAATTACTCGCGAATCATTAATGAATGCTTATGCTTTAGATATGGCAATGGGTGGAAGCACAAATACTATTCTGCATACTTTGTCTATTGCTCATGAAGCAGAAGTTGATTTTGATTATAAAGAACTGAATGAGTTATCTGCAAAAGTACCTTATATCTGTAAGGTTAGTCCAGCCACAAAAAATGTTCATATGGAAGATGTTGATAGAGCCGGCGGTATATCAGCAATTCTGAAAGAATTATCAAAGAAAGAAGGGCTTCTGGATTTATCAAGAATAACTGTTACCGGAAAAACTCTTGGAGAAAATATTGCAGATTCGAATAATAATGATTCTTCAGTGATAAAATCTGTTGAAGCTCCTTTTAAAAATACCGGTGGATTATCAATACTATTTGGAAATCTTGCACCAAATGGATCGGTAGTAAAAACAGCTGCTGTTGATGATAAAATGCTGGTTCATAAAGGACCGGCTGTTGTATTTGAGTCGCAGGATGAAGCAATTAAAGGAATTATGAATAAAGAAGTTAAAGAGGGGGATGTTGTTGTTATTCGTTATGAAGGTCCAAAGGGAGGACCTGGAATGCCGGAAATGCTTACCCCAACAAGTTTAATTATGGGAATGGGTTTAGGAGATAAAGTTGCATTAATTACTGATGGAAGATTCTCTGGTGGTACAAGAGGAGCTTGTGTTGGACACATTTCTCCTGAAGCTGCTGAAAGAGGTCCGATTGCTGCTATTAAAAATGGTGATCAAATCGAAATTGATATTCCAAACAATTCAATTTCTGTCCATCTATCTAATGAAGAATTGAACGAAAGATTAAGTGAATTACCAAAGTTTGAAACAAGAATTAAAAAAGGGTATTTGGGACGTTATGCAAAGATGGTAACATCTGCAAGTACCGGCGCTGTTTTAAAATTACCGGAATAAAAACAAAAGGAACATATTATGACCAGTGACAAAAAAAATATGAGCGGAGCGGACATTTTCTTTGAATGTCTGAAGATGGAGGGAGTTGAGTATATCTTCGGATATCCCGGAGGTGCAGTTCTAAAATTGTATGAAAAACTTCATGATGTCGATTTCCTCAATCATATTCTTGTCCGTCATGAGCAAGGTGCAACTCATATGGCTGAAGGTTATGCCAAAGCTACCGGTAAACCAGGAGTTGTTCTTGTAACATCGGGTCCAGGTGCAACTAATACAGTTACTGGAATTGCTGATGCATATATGGATTCTGTTCCGATTGTTGTTTTTACCGGACAAGTTCCAACTCACTTAATTGGGAATGATGCTTTTCAAGAAGCTGATATAGTTGGAATTACGAGACCGATTACAAAACATAATTTCTTGGTAAGAGATGTTAAGGAATTAGCATCAACAATTCGAAAAGCATTTTATATAGCTTCAAGCGGAAGACCTGGTCCAGTGCTTGTTGATCTTCCCAAAGATGTAATTAATAGTGAATGTGAATTTGAATATCCTAATGAAGTTGAAATGAGAGGATACAAACCAAAACTTTATGGTCATATAAATCAAATCAAAAAAGCTGCAACAATGATTCAAAATGCAAAACGTCCTTTATTTTATGTTGGCGGCGGTGTCATTATGTCGGGTGGACATAGAGAACTTCATCTTCTTGCTAAGGAAACCGGTGTTCCAGTAACAATGACGCTTCAAGGACTTGGAGCTTTTCCGATGACGGATAAACAATCACTTGGAATGTTAGGTATGCATGGTACTTACTGGGCAAATCAAGCTGTAAATAATTGTGATTTGCTTGTATCACTTGGAGCCAGATTCGATGACAGAGTAACAGGAAAAATAGAATCGTTTGCCAACAAAGCATATAAAATTCATGTTGATATTGATCCAACCTGTATTGATAAGAATGTGCTTGTTGATCTTCCTATTGTTGGAGATGTAAAACATGTAATGGCAGAATTAGCATCAGAGATAAATCAAATGAACGATTTAACCGATTGGTGGAATAAAATTGAAGATTGGAAAAATGAATGTCCATTAACTTTTGAAAGTAATGATGGAAGATTAAGATCGGAACACATAATTACAAAATTATCAGAACTAACTAATGGAAATGCCGTTGTGGTTACTGATGTCGGTCAGCATCAAATGTGGACTGCACAGTATTACAAATATACTCATCCTCGTTCTAACCTTACAAGCGGAGGTTTAGGAACAATGGGTTTCTCGGTTCC
The DNA here is from genome assembly GCA_002698995.1 of Ignavibacteriota bacterium. Classification (GTDB taxonomy): domain Bacteria; phylum Bacteroidota; class Ignavibacteria; order Ignavibacteriales; family Melioribacteraceae. The sequence continues at coordinate 142,178 of PAAX01000023.1, forward strand.
GGCTGCAATTGGGGCGTCATTTGGTGTTAAGGATAGACCTGTAGTTTCACTTAATGGTGACGGCGGTTTCCAGATGAATATTCAAGAATTGATAACTGCAGCTTACTATAAACTACCTATCAAATTTATAATTCTTAATAATTCATTTTTAGGAATGGTTCGGCAGTGGCAGGAATTATTTCATGCGGAAAAATTCAGTTTTACAGATTTAAGCCACAGTAATCCCGACTTCAAAAAAGTTGGTGAAGCATTTGGACTAAAATCTTTCTCAACTGATAATCCAAAAGATGTTGAATCAATATTAAAGGAGATGCTCGAATATAATGAAGGACCAACATTAGCTGAATTCAAAGTAGTTAAGGAAGACATGGTATTCCCAATAATTCCTTCAGGAGCATCAATTAATGAAATGATTACAAAACGTTTAGACCCAAAAGAGATGATGTAATATGAAACATATAATTTCAGTTTTAGTCGAGAATCAATTTGGAACATTTAACAGAGTAGTTACAATGTTCAGCGGCAAGGGATTTAATGTCAGCAGCCTTAGTATTGGTGAAACTGAAAATCCCGAAGTATCCAGAATGACTATCGTTACATCAGGTGATGATAAGATTATTGAACAGGTTGTAAAACAGCTTAACAGATTAATAGATACTATCAAAGTGGTTGATTTAACTGAAGCTCATACAGTCCAAAGAGAACTTGCATTAGTAACGGTGAATTATCAAAAGAGTACAAGAGCAGAAATTATTGATGTATGCGAAATATTTAGAGGAAAGATTGTTGACATAAATAATAAATCTATGATGATTGAAATTACAGGTCCTCCTGAAAAAATTGATGCTGCAGTAAATGTCTTAGAACCGTTTGGGATAAAAGAAATGGCAAGATCAGGAAATGTTGCTCTTAAAAGAGGTGAACAATTATCTAAAGAAAATTCAGAATGAAATTCTAATAAGGAGAAAAATAAATGAAAGTATATTATGATGCAGATGCATCACTCGAGAATTTGAAGGATAAAAACCTAGCAGTTATAGGATACGGCAGTCAAGGACATGCGCATGCATTGAATCTAAAAGATAGCGGACTGAATGTAGCAGTTGGTTTGAGAAAATCAAGCGCAAGATGGAAAGAAGCTGAAGAAGCCGGATTAAAGGTGATGACTGTTTCCGAAGCAGCTGAATGGGGTGATATTGTTATGATCTTATTGCCAGATCAAAATCATAAAGAGGTTTATGAGAATGAAATAAAAGATCATTTAAAAGAAGGTAATACTCTTGCATTCGGACATGGGTTTAATATTCTTTACAATCAAGTAGTTCCTCCAAAAAATGTTAACGTAATGATGATTGCTCCCAAAAGTCCCGGTCATCTTGTTAGAAGAACATATCAGCAGGGAAGCGGTACCCCATGTTTAATTGCAGTTGAACAAGATTTTTCCGGTAATACTAAGGATCTCGCTCTGGCATGGGCAAAGGGAATTGGAGGAACTAGAGCTGGAGTTATAGAAACTAATTTCAAAGATGAAACTGAAACCGATTTATTTGGTGAACAAGCTGTTCTCTGCGGTGGATCTGAAGAATTAATTAAAGCTGGATTTGAAACATTAGTTGAAGCTGGATATCCTCCGGAACTGGCTTATTTTGAATGCCTGCATGAATTAAAACTCATTGTTGATCTCTACTATGAAGGGGGATTGTCAAGAATGAATTATTCTGTAAGTGATACGGCTGAATACGGCGGTTTAGTTAAAGGAAGAAAGGTTATTACTTCAGATACTAAAAAGGCGATGAAGGAAATTCTGACAGATATACAAACCGGAAAGTTTGCTGAAGAATGGATTGAAGAAAATAAAAATGGTCAGCCCGTTCTTAATCAGTTAAGAAAAGAATCTGAATCACATCCAATTGAAAAGGTTGGTGCAAAGTTACGCCAAATGATGAGTTGGTTGAAAAATTAAAATTTAGGAGAAATTAAAAAATGTTCAAAGTTACACTTTTACCGGGTGATGGAATTGGTCCCGAAGTGATTAATGCCGCAGTTAATGTATTAAAATATGCAGCTGAAAAGTTTAATATAGAATTTGAATTTACTGAAAAGGAAATCGGAGGATGTTCCTATGAAAAGTATGGAACTCCCTTAACTGATGAAGTGCTTAGCGAATGCTACAGCTCTGATGCAGTATTTTTAGGTGCAGTTGGGGGACCTAAATGGGAGAAACTTCCTCATAATTTAAAACCGGAAGCCGCACTTCTAAAGCTCAGAAAGTCACTTGGATTGTATGCAAATCTTCGTCCGGCAAAAGTGTATAACTCGATGTTATCTGCCTCTTCTCTTAAAGAATCAGTCTTAGCTGATACTGATGTTATGATTCTTAGAGAATTAACAGGCGGAATCTACTTTGGTGAACCAAGAGGTTATGATTCTGATAAAGGATTTAACACAATGGTTTATTCTAGAGATGAAGTTGAACGAATTGCTAGATATGCTTTTGAATTGGCGAGAGGGAGAAAAGGAAGAGTTACATCAGTTGATAAAGCTAATGTTTTGGAAGTATCGCAATTTTGGAGAGATACAGTTCATCAGGTTCATACTGAATATCCTGATGTTGAACTTAATGATATGTACGTTGATAATGCAGCTATGCAGTTAGTGCGTGATCCGAAACAATTTGATCTAATTCTAACTTCAAATCTATTTGGTGATATTCTTAGTGATATTGCAGCAATGATAACCGGTAGTTTAGGAATGCTTCCTTCTGCAAGCATAGGTAAAAATTATGCTTTATATGAACCGGTTCATGGAAGTGCTCCAGATATTGCCGGACAAGGAAAAGCTAATCCTATTGCAGCTATAGCATCAGCAGCTATGATGCTGAAATATTCTTTTGAGATAGATAAGGCTTCGGAATTAATTGAATGTTCACTTGAAAATATTTTAGCTGAAGGATATAGAACAGCCGATATATTTTCTGAAGGATGCAAATTAGTTACAACAATTCAAATGACTGATTTAGTAATTGAAGAATTTGATAAACTCTATGTTGATCAAGCTATTAATGTCTTCACTTTATAATACTTGAAATCATAAGAGGGAAAAATGAATAATAACAAAATATTGATTTTTGATACAACTTTACGAGATGGAGAGCAGTCGCCGGGAGCTTCATTAAACATTAATGAAAAGTTGGAAATTGCTCATCAATTAGCCAGATTAAATGTTGATGTGATTGAAGCGGGTTTCCCAATTTCATCTCCAACTCAGTTTGAAGCTGTTAAAAGAATTGCTGAAGAAGTTGATGTAATTATTGCAGGATTGGCAAGAGCTAGTGAAAAGGATATAAAAGCGTGTGCCGATGCATTAGTTAGTGCTAAGAAACCAAGAATTCATACATTCTCAAGCACATCTGATTTTCATATTCTTGGAAAATTTAGTCATCCCAGATATGGAAACAGTCTTGAAGAAAAAAGAAAGACTATAATTAAAATGTCTTATGATGCTGTTGCTTATGCTAAAACCTTTACTAATGATATTGAATTTTCTGCAGAAGATGCAGGCAGAACAGATTTAGGTTATTTAGCGGAAGTAATTGAAGCAGCTATTGAGGCAGGAGCAACCACTGTTAATATTCCTGATACTACAGGCTATACTCTTCCATCAGAGTTTGGTAATAAGATTGCAGAATTGAAAAAGCGGGTCAGCAACATTGATAAAGCAATCATATCTGTTCACTGCCATGATGATCTTGGATTAGCTGTCGCAAATTCTCTTGCAGGTATTGAAAACGGTGCTAGACAAATTGAATGTACTGTAAACGGAATTGGCGAGCGTGCCGGAAATGCATCGTTAGAAGAAATTGTAATGGCATTAAAAGTAAGAAGTGATTTGTTTGATTATTACACTGATATAAAGTCAAAAGAGATTTTTAATACAAGTAAAATGGTTTCTGCTTTTACAGGAATTGTAGTTCAAAGAAATAAAGCGATTGTAGGGGAGAATGCATTCTCTCATGAATCCGGAATACATCAAGATGGAGTTTTGAAGAATAGAGATACTTATGAAATCATGACTCCTGAAAGTGTTGGTATTCCTAAAAATAAAATTGTTCTTGGAAGACATTCAGGAAGACATGGTCTCAAAGCAAGATTAGAAGAATTAGGTTATAAAGTATCAGAAGATGAATTGAATCATGTATATGATTCGTTTACTGAGCTGGCAGATAAAAAGAAAGAAATATTTGATGATGATTTAAGAATCCTAATGGGAGATGAAATTCATAACATTAATGAATTTTATGAATTGGAAAATATTCAAGTCAATTCCGGTACAAACTCAATTCCAAATGCGGTAGTCAAAATTAAAGTTAAGGATCAATTTGTTGAAGAAGCTTCAATCGGTGATGGTCCTGTTGATGCAGTATTTAATGCTATTGAAAGAGCTTTGAAGATAAAATCAGAAGTTGAATCTTATCAAGTTAGATCAGTTACATCCGGTAGAGAAGCTTTGGGAGAAGTGTTAGTAAGAATAAGAAGCAATGAAAAATCTTTTAACGGCAGAGGTATTTCGACTGATATAATTGAGGCAAGTGCAAAAGCTTACTTGTCGGCATTAAATCAAAAAGAATTATACAAGAATGAAGTAGAAGATTTAAAAAGAAAAGAAAATTTATCACAAGCAATTTAAGGGATTAATTAAATGGGAATGACCATAACTGAGAAAATACTTGCAAAAGCTTCCGGAAGAGATAAGGTTAATCCGGGCGAAAATATATGGCTTAATGTAGATGTTTTAATGACTCACGATGTTTGTGGTCCGCCTACAATTGGTATTTGGAAGAGAGAATTTGGCAATGATGCTAAGATTTGGGATAAAGATAAATTAGTAATTTTTCCTGATCACTACATTTTTACTGCTAATCCTCAAGCAAACAGAAATGTAAATATTTTAAGAGAGTTTGCTGCTGAGTATAATCTTCCAAATTATTACGATGTTGGAACAGATAGATATAAAGGAGTCTGCCATATTGCATTAGCAGAAGAAGGTTATAATGTTCCCGGTACTGTTTTATTCGGTACTGATTCACACACTTGCACTTCAGGTGCATTTGGAATGTTTTCAACCGGAGTCGGAAATACTGATGCTGCATTCATTTTGGGTACCGGCAAAATTTGGGAAAAGGTACCCGAATCATTGAAGTTTACTTTTGAAGGTGAGCTTCCCCCATATTTAACCGCCAAAGATTTAATTCTACAAGTTCTTGGGGATATTACTACAGACGGTGGAACATACAGAGCTTTGGAATTTGACGGTTCTGCTGTATTTGCTATGCAGATGGATGAAAGAATGACTCTTACTAACATGGCTATTGAAGCAGGTGCAATGAATGGTATAATTGCTGCTGATAAGGTAACTGAGGATTATGTGAAAGCACGTACTAATAAACCATATGAATTATTCTATAGTGATGGTGATGCAAAGTACAGACAGAAATTTGTTTATGATGCATCAAAAATGGAACCGCTAGTTGCAAAACCGCATAGTCCTGATAACAAAGATACAGTAAGAAACGTAGAGGGAACAAAATTAACTAAGTGTTATATCGGTTCTTGTACTGGAGGAAAATTAAGCGACTTTGTAAATGCGGCAAAACTTCTTTTTGGAAATCAAGTTAAGGTTCCGACTTTTGTCGTTCCCGCATCCACACTCGTAGCAAAGCAGCTTGAAGAAGAAACTATTAGTGGTGTTTCATTAAGACAAATATTTGAAAATGCCGGTTGTGAAATTGCTCAGTCATCTTGTGCAGCATGTTTAGGCGGACCAATGGATACAGTCGGAAGAGCTACAGATGGTGAAGTTGTAATATCAACTACAAATAGAAATTTCCCGGGAAGAATGGGAAGTAAAAAATCTGAGGTTTACTTGGCTTCTCCTTATACTGTTGCTGCTTCTGCTTTAACTGGTGTTATAACAGATCCAAGAGACTTTTTATAAAATTGAAAATAGAGAAATAAAATGGAAAAAATAATTAAAGGAAAAGCATTTGTACTTGGGGATAATATTGATACCGATCAAATTATTCCCGCTGAACATTTAGTATATAGTTTGACTGATCCGGAAGAAGTTAAAATGTATGGAAAATATGCTCTTTCAGGTGTTCCCTTAAATTCATCAGGATTGCCTAGTGGCGGAATTCTTTTTACAAAAGAAACTGAGTATGAATCTGAATTTTCAATAATTGTTGGAGGTTCTAATTTCGGATGCGGTTCATCTAGAGAACATGCTCCCTTTGCACTTCAAGTTGCTGGAGCAAAAGCAATAATTGCCGAATCTTATGCAAGAATTTTTTATAGAAATTCGGTTGACGGGGGATTCGTTATTCCTTATGAAACACAAATAAAATTGAATGACAAAATTAAAACAGGCGATGAATTGGAAATAGATTTAGTTGGCAACACAGTTAAAAATCATACCACAGAAGAATTATATACATTAAATCCGCTTGGAGATATACTTCCAATAATAGAAGCCGGAAATATCTTTGAGTATGCAAGACAAAATAATATGATGTAATTCGGCTAAGTAAATTCAATAATAAAATAGTAATAGAGGAAAAAATGTTTATAGAAATATTTGATACCACACTCCGCGATGGCACTCAAGGTGAAGGAATAAATTTATCTGTTCAAGATAAATTATTAATTGCACAAAGATTAGATGAGTTTGGTATTGATATTATTGAAGGAGGCTGGCCTGGAAGTAATCCTAAGGATGAAGAATTTTTTCAAAAAGCAAAAACACTTAGTCTAAAGCATGCAAAGCTTTGCGCATTTGGATCAACAGCAAGATCGATTGAAAATGTTAAAGGTGATGCAAATTTAAATGCATTATTGCGGGCTGAAACTCCGGCAGTATCTATTTTTGGTAAAACTTGGAGACTTCATTCTTCTTTAGGTTTGGGACTAACTGATGATGAAAATGCTGAATTAATTTATCAATCGGTCAAATTAATGAAAGAGAACGGGAAACTTCTAGTTTTTGATGCAGAACATTTTTTTGACGGCTATAAGGATGATAAGGATTTTTCATACAAAATGTTAGATGCTGCCGTAAATGCCGGTGCAGATAGACTTGTGCTTTGTGATACAAACGGGGGAACTCTTCCTTCAGAGATTTATGAAATTGTAAAGGATATAAAATCAAGATATAGTTTAACTATCGGTATTCATGCACATAATGACTCTGAACTGGCAGTTGCAAATTCCCTTGCTGCTGTAAATGCAGGTGCTGCTCATGTGCAGGGAACACTAAATGGTGTTGGTGAAAGATGCGGTAATGCTAATCTAAGTTCAATCATTCCTAATATTATTCTAAAACTTAATTATGATACAAATCAAAAAAGTAAACTTGATACTCTTACTCATCTCTCAAATTATGTTTATGAGTTAATGAATCTTGCTCCTAATTCAAGAGCAGCTTTTACAGGTAAGTCGGCTTTTGCCCATAAGGGGGGAGTTCATGTAAGTGCAGTTATGAAAGAAAGCAAAATGTATGAACACATTACACCTGAATTAGTTGGAAATAAACAGAGAGTTTTGGTAAGTGATCTTTCCGGTCAAAGTAATATTCGTTATAAAGCTAAAGAAATAGGAATTGATTTATCCGAAGAAAAAGAACTTAGCAGAAGAGTTGTTGATTATATAAAAAATTTAGAGTACGAAGGATTTCAATTTGATGGTGCTGAAGCTTCATTCGAATTACTTTTAAGATCAGAGCTTAATGAATTCAGTCCTTTCTTTAGAGTTCTTGATTCAAAAGTAAATGTGACTTATGATGATAAAGGACATTCCAATGCCGAAGCAGTTTTAAAGATTTCTGTCGATAATGAGATTGAACATACTGCATCTGATGGTGATGGTCCGGTTAACGCTTTAGATAATGCTCTGCGTAAAGCATTATTAAGATTTTATCCAGAGATATCATTAATAAAATTAGTTGATTATAAAGTCAGAGTACTTGACGAAAAAGATGGAACAGGTGCTAAAGTTAGAGTTATGATTCAATCTGGTGACGGATATGAGACTTGGAGCACTGTTGGAGTTTCCAGCAATATTATTGAAGCCAGTTTTGCTGCATTGAGTGATAGTATTAACTATAAGTTATTCCAATATCATAAAGCTGATAAGAAATTAGCAAACTAAATTTAGAATGATTTTTATTGTCTCAGCATTTTATTAATATTCTTAAGAAACATTTTTTGGATTTATGTTTCATACAGAATAGGAACTGGGACGAAAATGCAAAATCTGAATAAATTATTTACACTTTTTATTTTAATTATATCCTTAAAAGGACAAAGTATTGATGAGCAAATTGACAATCTTTTTTTTAAGAAGGATTTTCAAAATGCCATTCCTCTATTAGTAGAAAAAATAGAAAATGATTCAACTAATTATTTGGACCTCTATAGACTTGGATTAGCGTATAAAGAAAGTTACCAGTATTCGAAATCACTTGATTTATTAAGAAATGCAAGCCGACAAAATTCCAATGATATTGACGTTCTTTTAGCTCTAGCTGATAATTTCTATTTAATTGGGAATATTGGTCTAGCAGCGGTTACTTATCGGGAAGTACTTGAAAAAGATGCAGATAATTTTAGAGCTTCCATTGAATTAAGCAAGATTAATATTGAATTCGAAGACTATAAAAGCGCTTTACAAATTTTTAAGTCACTTATAAAAAGGGATTCTACAAATGCGTTTCTTTTTTCTCAACTTGCTTTTTGTGAATTCAAACTTGGAAATGGTAAAGCAGCAATTGAATTGTATAAAAAAAGTCTGCAGTTAAATAACTACGATGTTAAAAATTATCTTCAGATAGCGAAAATATTTTTCATTTACGAAAAGTATGATTCATCTTTTACATACATAAAAGCTGGATTGGAGATTAATCCTAGAGATTTACCATTAAATAAACTTGGTGCGGAAGTTTTATTTAAAATGAAAAAATACCGTGCAGCAATAATTCAATATGATCAGCTAATTTTATACGGGGATACTTCGTCAACAAATTATCAGAAACTTGGATTCAGTCAATACTTTGTTTCCGGTTCAACAATTAACAGCACTGAAGCTGATAGTTTATTAAGCGAATCAATTAAATCACTCTCAAAATCTTTTGAACAATATAAAGATGATCCGTTGACTACTCTCTATCTTGGTCTGGCTTATAAAGATAAAAATAATTATGAAACTGCAATCGCTTATTTTGATAGAACTTTAGAGATTATTTATCCCGATTATATTTCTGATGTTTATACTCATTTAGGTGTAAGTTATGAAATGAAAAATGATTATAAGTCTGCTGTAAAATCTTATAAGAAAGCTTTAGAATTCAATCCCGAGAAAACCAGTATTATCTTTCAGCTTGCCTCATTATACGATAGAAATTATGCTGATAAATCAGTCCCTCTTTTATATTATGAAAAGTATTTAAATGATACCGAAAATCCAGATTCAACACTTTACAATTATTCACTAAAAAGAATAAGTGATCTCAAAGAAAGTTTACATTTCACCAATGGAAAAAAATGATTATTTGATCAGAATCGTTCAGTTGTGTTGTAAATTCATAATTACTTTCAATGCATCTAAAAATTAATCTGAATTGATTTTGAATTAACATCTCATTTTATTTTTTTTCGATTATCGAATAAGAATAAAATTCCTATGAAAATTCCTAAAATATATTTTGGAACAGCTGGCTGGTCATATAAAGACTGGGTTCCAAACTTTTATCCGAAAAATCAGTCGAAGAATTTTAAGTGGTTGGAATTCTATTCACAGTATTTTAATCTGGTTGAAGTAAACTCAAGTTTTTATACTTATCTCAAACCGGAAATGGTTTTCGATTGGACAAGACAAGTAAATAGAAATAATGATTTTCTTTTTACTGTGAAACTTCATCAAGATTTTACACATGCAAAAAAAATTAATAAGGAAAAGATTAAGAGTGTTAAAGAGAATTTAGATATTCTAAAATCCGAAGAAAGAATGGGGGGACTGCTTATGCAGTTTCCTTATTCGTTTCACTGCACTAACTCAAATGTTGATTTCCTAAAGAATTTAATAGATGAATTCAATGAATATGAAATATTTCTTGAAGTAAGACATAAAACCTGGCAGAATAAAAAAGCGAAATCAATTACTTTCTGCACTATTGATCAACCCCAGATAGGACAATCAATTGATTTTAATCCTATTGCCGGAAATGACAAAGCATATATTAGATTTCATGGAAGGAATGAAAAAGCTTGGTTTGAGTCAGTAAATAATTTTGGAAAAGAGCAGACATACGAAGAAAAATCTGAACGGTACAATTATCTTTATACTCCCGGTGAATTGATAGAAATAGGAATTAGAATTAAAGAGATTTATGAAAAAGTAAACAAAGTATTTATAGTTATGAATAATCATCCTTTTGGAAATGCTCCGGCTAATGCTTTTGAACTGCTTCATTATCTTAAAGAAGTAAGTAAAGTAAAAATGCCGGAAACAATAGTAAGAGCTTTTCCAAGATTAGTAGAAATATCAAAATAGAAAGAGCGATGCCCAGAATAATTTTTCACTTAGATTTAGATGCGTTTTTTGTTTCGGTTGAAAGAATTCTTGATCCCTCATTAAAAGGGAAACCGGTAATTGTTGGAGGTGATCCCAAAGGGAGAGGTGTAGTTGCGGCATGTTCTTATGAAGCAAGAGAATTTGGACTTCATTCGGCAATGCCGATTAAGCAAGCGTATAGATTATGTCCGCAAGGAATTTACATTCATGGATCACTTAAAGAATATTCCAGATTTTCAAAAGGTGTAAAAAAAATATTGGAAGATTATGCTCCAATGATTGAGCAGGCATCAATAGATGAATTTTATATGGATTTTACTGGGACTCAAAAAATTTACGGTTCTATGATTATGCTTGGCAATAAAATTCAATCTGAGATAAAAAGGCTGTTGGGACTTCCATCATCAATTGGAATTGCCGGAAATAAAACGTTAGCTAAAATTGCATCAGACGCAATGAAACCTGAAGGAATAACTTATATTTATCCAGGTATGGAAAAAGAGTTTTTAGCAAATATGCCGATCCAAGTTATTCCTGGAGTTGGGAGAGTTACTTTAAAAAATCTGAATGCAAAAGGATTCTTTTTTATTAAGGATATTACCAAAGTATCTCAAGATTATTTTGCTGCTGCATACGGAAAACATGGCATTGAACTTTGGGAAAAGGCAAATGGAAAAGGAAATGAATACTTAAATCCACCTCAAGAAAGAAAAAGCATTTCTAAAGAACGAACTTTTGGTAATGATTTAATTGATAAGAATGAAATTGAAGAGACGCTTTTTAGTCTTACTGAGAAAGTCTGCCAGCTTTTAAGAGATAGAAATTGGTTAACATCAACAGTTAGCATAAAACTACGTTATTCTGATTTTCAAACTTTAACCAGAGCAAAATCAATAAAGGCAACAGATGATGATAAACTGATTTTTGATACTGCTAAAGCTCTTTTCAAAAAAGCTTATACAAGAAGAGTTGGAATAAGATTAATCGGGATTCATCTTTCAAATTTTTCAGAGTTTTCTGATCAAGAATTTCTTTTTGAAGATGCAGAAATCAAGCGAAATAAAATGTTCAAAGCAATTACTAAAATTAGAGACAAGTACGGATTTACTTCTATTAATTATGGCAAGAATAGTAAGTAATAAAAAAGGCGCAGACAAGCTGCGCCATTATAATGTTTATATAGAAGAATGGAATTTTAGTACATTCCGCCCATGTCGCCCATACCACCTGGCATAGCCGGCATTGCAGCACCTTTTTCTTCATCTTTCTTTTCAAATACAACTGCTTCTGTTGTAATTAATAAGCTGGAAACTGAAGCAGCATTTTCTAAAGCTGTTCTTGTAACTTTAGTTGGATCAATAACGCCAGCTTTCATTAGGTTTTCATATTTTTCTGTAGCTGCGTTAAATCCGTAATCATCTTTTCCTTCAAGAACTTTGTTTAATACAACTGAACCTTCTAATCCGGCATTATTTACAATTTGTCTTAATGGTTCAGCTAAAGCTTTTTTAATGATAGAAACGCCTGTTGTTTGATCTTGGTTTTCTCCTTCAACACCTTCTAAAGCAGAAATACCTCTTACAAGAGCAACACCGCCGCCTGGAACAATACCTTCTTCAACAGCAGCTCTAGTTGCATGTAAAGCATCTTCAACACGAGCTTTCTTTTCTTTCATTTCAACTTCAGTAGCAGCACCAATCTTTAATACCGCAACACCGCCGCTTAATTTTGCTAATCTTTCTTGTAATTTTTCTCTGTCATAATCAGAAGTTGTTTTTTCAATTTGAGCTTTGATTTCATTTACTCTTTTCTTGATATCTTCTGTTTTTCCAGCACCTTCAACTACTGTAGTATTATCTTTATCTATAACAACTTTTTTAGCTGTACCTAAGTAACTTACAGTTGCATTTTCTAATTTGAATCCTCTTTCTTCGCTAATAACAGTACCGCCGGTAAGAACTGCAATATCTTCCAACATAGCTTTTCTTCTGTCACCGAATCCAGGAGCTTTAACTGCAGCTATCTTTAATGTACCTCTTAGTTTATTAACTACTAAAGTAGCTAATGCTTCACCTTCTAAATCTTCGGCAATAATTAATAATGATCTTCCAGCTTGAGCAACTTTCTCTAACACCGGTAATAGATCTTTCATTGCAGAGATTTTTTTATCGTGAATTAATATGTAAGGATCTTCTAAAACAGCTTCCATAGCTTCTGAATCTGTTACGAAGTAAGGTGATAAATAACCTCTATCGAACTGCATACCTTCAACTATATCTAATTCAGTTTCTGTACCTTTTGCTTCTTCAACTGTAATTACACCATCTTTACCAACTTTATCCATAGCTTGAGAAATCAATTTACCAATTTCTTTATCGTTGTTAGCTGAGATTGTACCAACTTGAGCAATTTCTTCGCTGCTGTCAATATCTCTGCTTAAAGTCTTTAAATATTCAACAACTTTACCTACAGCTAAATCAATACCTCTTTTCAAATCCATTGGATTTGCACCAGCTGTAACGTTCTTTAACCCTTCTCTGTAAATCGCTTGAGCTAATACAGTAGCAGTAGTTGTACCGTCACCAGCTATATCACTGGTTTTAGATGCAACTTCTCTAACCATTTGTGCGCCCATGTTTTCAACTGCATCTTCTAATTCAATTTCTTTTGCAACTGAAACACCATCTTTTGTTACTGTTGGAGCACCAAATTTTTTCTCCAATACTACGTTTCTTCCTTTAGGTCCTAGTGTAACTTTAACGGCGTTAGCTAATTTATCAACACCGATTTTAAGGCCGCTTCTGGCATCTACGCCAAATTCTACTAATTTTGCTGCCATTTTATTCCTCCATTACTTTTATTAATTATTTTACAATTCCGTAAATATCACTTTCTCTCATTATTAAATACTCATCACCTTCAACGCTGATTTCTGTACCTGAGTATTTTCCGTAAAGAACTGTATCGCCGACTTTTACATTTAAGTTGATAACCTTACCATCTTCGGTAACTTTACCAGAACCAACTGCAACAACTTTACCTTCAATTGGTTTTTCTTTTGCTGTGTCTGGTAAAATAATTCCGCCTTTTGTTGTTTCTTCAGCTTCTTTAGGTTTTACAATAACTCTATCAGCTAAAGGTTGAATTTTGAAGTCTGCCATCTTACATCCTCCTATTATAATAATTAATTTATAGTTGTTAGCACTCTTTATTTGCGAGTGCTAAATTAATAAGAGAACTGATTATTGTCAAGTATTCTTTGAATAAGAGCAAAAATTCAAGTTTTTCAAAATGGTTTGATGTAATTTTTTGGGATTGGATTCAGTAAATATTTAGTATATTGAAACTAATAGCGATATATAATAATTATATAGATATTTAGTCCGTTACGATGTATGTTAAAAATTAAATATATCAACTATTTAGAATTACCGCGCAATGGAAATGAAATTGGGCAAATAATTCTTCTTCCTCTGTGCTCGGCGGGAATAAATCTTAAACCACTCAAATAATTTATCGCGATTGTATCTATGTAATTATTATTTCCTTTCAAGATTTCTAAGCACCTTACTTTTCCTAGAGTATCTATAGTTAGTCTAACAAAAATATTCTCATATTTCTCATTCGGATTAATTTGGGACTCAAATTCACTCTGAATTTTTTCAATAGGAATTACTGGTTCTGGAATTTTATCGATAGATATAAATCCTCTATTGGTCGAATATAGATTTGCCAAACTATCACAGTTAATTTTGTTTTCTTGAGATAGAACAAAAGAAAAAAAACTGTAAAGAAAATTATTAATGAGAAAAGTTTAGGATTCATAATATTTCCAGTCTATTAAGATAATTATGCTTTGCAAATTTTTTACTTCTTTCTTCTTACTTCTTAATTCCTAATTCTTAATAACAATTTCATATTTATCTAAAAGTCCCGAAAGATTATTTACAGAAAATTTTGCTCTCTTTATTTTATTAATTTCGGGATCAATAGAGAAATTATATGAAGTACTCAAATCTGCTTTAGTAAGATTTGTACGATTAAACATAGCTCTTTTAAGATCACAATCGGTAAAAACAGAATTTGTAAGATCACTTTTCGCAAAATCAACTTCTTCCATTTTACAAGAAATAAAATTAGTTTTATTCATCTTTATTCCAAGAAAAGATGAATGATCTAGTATACAGTTTTCAAATTTAACAGAAAATCCAAAATCGTTGCATGTTTCGAAATGTACACCCAAAATTTTACAATCAATAAATTGTGCGTTATTAAAAGCTGCACTGCTTATTTCAATCATACTTAAGTCACAGCTGATAAAATCACAATCAATAAAAATGAATTCGGCTAGATTGCCTTTAAAGAAATTACAATTCTTAAAAACACATTTCTCATATTCACCTTTGCTAATTGGTGTTTCAGCAAAATTTAACTTGGTAAAAGTTTTCTCTAGTTGATATAGGTCTTCCATAATTTTTTGTTCTCTTAAAATATTTAATATAAATCTTTTTGTTTGCGGCTCAATCTTCTATTGAAAATAAAATATATCTTCATCATAAAAAATATTTCCGAAAATTATTCCTAATCCCGCATCGATAAAACCACCAAACATAAAACTAGCTCCTTTATCCGGATGAGGTCCGCTGTTTGAAACTGCTCCGGTTACAAATTCTCTTGCAAAACCTATTATTGCTCCGGCAACAAAACCTATTGCCGCACCTTTTGGTCCATTTGAAATTGAGAATCGAATTTTATAAATATTTTCTACTGGAAATGCCGTTGTAGTTACTCTATTCTCCTTTTTAAGTTCAATTGAAATAGAATCCTTTTCATACAGAAGAAATTTCGCTTCAACCTCAGTTTACTGGTTAAAGTAATTCTTGCATCTTTAGTGCTCAAAGCATTTAGTTCATTAACAAATTCATTGCTTGTGTTTTCATTTGTTAAGAAATATTCTGATCTGCATGAAGATATTAATAACATTAGAAGAAACAGAATTATCACTTTAACGTTTTTGAAAGTTTTTTTATTCATTTCGCTGAACCTAATATGAAGAAACAGAGATTATTGAGTAAATTGTTTTAACTAAACAATAATATTGAACTTAATCAATGAGAATTAGAAAGACAATAAAAAATAATCTAATTACAAGTTGGAGTAAAAAATATTTTGAGGAGGGTATTGACTAAAGTTAAATTTTGATTTTAAGCAAACCGGTCTTATAACATAAAGACCGGTTACTATAAGTGTTTAATTCAGACCCGAAGCAATTTCAAATACTTCATCGGCATGAGTATCAACATCAACATCTCGTATAATTTTTGCAATATTTCCTTCCTTATCAATTATAAATGTTATTCTGTTTGCCAAACCAAAATTATTTAGAACGCCGTATGATTCTGAAACCTCTTTATTCTCATCTGAAAGGAGAGGGAAATTTAATGAGTTCTCATCAATAAATTCTTTTATCGATTCTTTTGAATCTACGCTTATTCCTAAAACTGTAATATTATTCTCCTTGAATTTATCAAACTCATCTCTAATGCCGCATGCTTGTTTGGTGCAGCCAGGTGTACTGGCTTTTGGATAAAAATAAATTACAACTGGAGATTTACCTTTGTAATCTGCTAAACTATAGCTGTTTCCTTCAGCATCCTGTAATGTGAAATCTGGTGCAGGTTCATTTATTTTTAATGTTTCAGCATTTCCGCCGCATGCGGTAATAAAAAACAATGAAATAACTAAGACAAATAATTGCTTTAATTTATTCATGAATATTCCTTTCAAATAAAATTAGTCCAAATCTACCGATCTGGAAAATATATAATCTACATTCTTTAACATTTTGTCGTATTCAAAAATTTCATTTATTTCATTTTCGCCTAAAAGTTTTTTCACTTCTTCCGAATTCTGCAACTCCTCTTTAAGGTTTTTATTCTTATCAGCCCAGACTTTCATAGCAGGATCTTGAACTAGTTTATAAGCTTCTTCTCTAGAGATTCCTTTTTCAACTAATTTTAATAGAACGGATTGAGAAAATACCAATCCTCTTGTAAGTTCTAAATTCTTAATCATATTTTCAGGATAGATCAAAAGATTATCAATAAGCTTGATCATAAGATTTAACATGTAATTAAGAGTAATACAGCTATCGGGAACAATAACCCTTTCAACAGAAGAATGTGATATATCACGTTCATGCCATAGAGCAACGTTTTCCATTGCAGCCATTGCATTTGCTCTTAGCAGTCTAGCTAATCCGGTAACTCTTTCACTAACAATTGGATTTCTTTTATGTGGCATTGCAGAGGAACCTTTTTGTCCTTTAGAAAAATATTCTTCAGCTTCAAGAACTTCGGTTCTTTGTAAGTGTCTAATCTCAACTGCAATTTTTTCTAAGGTTGCACCTACAATTGCCAGTGTTGAGAGGAATTCTGCATGTCTGTCTCTTTGAATAACCTGAGTAGAAACCGAAGCAGGTTTCAATCCCATTTTCTCGCAGACATACTCTTCAACTTTTGGTGATAAATGCTCGAAAGTTCCAACTGCACCCGATATTTGTCCAACTGCTATTGACTCAACCGCATTTTCCATTCTCTTAATATTTCTTTTTGTTTCTTCATACCAAAGAGCAAATTTTAATCCCATTGAAGTTGGTTCTGCATGAATACCATGACTTCTTCCTACGCAGATTGTTTTCTTGTGTTCTAAAGCTCTCTTCTTTAAAACATCTTTAAGTTGATTCAAATCTTTGAGCAAAAGTTCGCCGGCTGTTTTCATTTGATATGAAAGAGCAGTATCCAAAATATCTGAGGAAGTCATACCATAATGTATATGTCTTGATTCCGGACCAACATATTCAGCAACATTAGTTAAAAAAGCAATTACATCATGTTTGGTTGTCTCTTCAATTTCTAAAACTTTCTCAACATTAAAGTCAGCTTTATTTCTTATTACTTCAACATCTTCCTTTGGTATTTCGCCAAATTCGGCTCTTGCTTCGCATGCAAGAATTTCAATTTTAAGCCATGTTGAATATTTAAACTGATCTTCAAAAATATCACCCATTTCAGGGCGTGTATAACGTTTAATCATTTTGTTTTTCCAATTTCATTTTTTTAGTTATCTCTTTTCCGTCTCTTAGTATGTTCAATGAAACGGTTTGATTAGTTCTAAACTCTTGAAGTACACCTTTTATAATTTGGTCATCAGTAATAATGAATTCATCAATTTTTAAAATAATATCACCCGGGACAATACCTGATTTTGAAGCAGGTGAATTTTCCCAGACGTGAGTAACAATAACACCGTTAGTATTATTCAAGCCGTAATAATTGGCTATACCTTCATCTACATTTTGAATTCTAAGTCCGGTCCAGAAATCTCTATCAACTTTCCCATCTTTCTTTAATTCAGCTACAATTCTTTTTATTTTATTTATTGGAATTGCAAAACCGACACCAATATTTCCACCACTTTGAGAATAGATTAAAGTGTTCATTCCAATTAATTCACCTATACTGTTAACTAACGGACCGCCGCTGTTTCCATTATTGATTGCGGCATCCGTCTGAATCATATTTAAGTAATATCTGTTTTCAAGCGGATTCAAATTCATTCCTAAACTGCTTACAACTCCAACTGTTACGCTCGGTTTATCATTTATATCAAAAAAACCGAATGGATTACCTAAAGCAATTACCCATTCACCAATAATTATATCTTCGGAATCACCAAGCTTTAAGAAGGGGAGATTCTCTGCATCAATTTTGAGTAGTGCAATATCAGAAACTTGATCCGAACCAATAAGTTTTGCTTCATATCTTGTTCCATCAGTTAATGTAACATCAATTTTATCAGCACCGCCGGCTACGTGATCATTTGTTAGAATATATCCATCAGGAGAAATTATTGCACCTGAACCTAAACCTCTAATTTCTCTATTGTAAATTCTGTCTCCAAAAAAATATCTCATAAAAGGATCGTTGCTTCTATACTGCCTAATCTCTTTTGTATTAATTCCAACAACCGATTTAGTTACTTCTGCAACTGTTTCGGTTATAATATTTCTTCTTGATTGATATATCTCATCATTAAGAAATTCTCTTTTCTCTTTTGAATTTCTGAATGTGTCGTTAACAGCAATTGAAGCATTTTGGGGAGTTCCTAAATTTGATTCGCTTTTTGTCTGCATAAAAACAAAAGCAAATAGGGCGGACATAATTAACATCGTAATTATAATAGTAAAAAATACCGTTTTGAATTTGTCCATTTTATTTAACTCCTAATTTTATTTTTCTGCTGATCGATATATTCTTTTAATGGTTTAATATGTTTAATAAAGATTACTATCATTAACAACATAACAGAAACACCAAAAAGAAAATTCTCATCAGCAGGAGGAATTGAATATTTATTTAAAACATCTGAAGAAGAAAGTGATAACAATCCGGTTAAAATTGTAGCGGTAATATTTCCGAAATGGATATTTTTTCTGAAAAGATAAGCTATCAGCCAAAACAAGAGCCACAAAATTAAAATTGCCGGTGCAAGAATTAAAGAACCGCCGGCTGCAGTTGCTAATCCTCTACCCCCCTTAAATTTTATCCAAGGTGAAAAACAATGACCGGTTACACCAAACAATAACGAAATTGAACCGGTTAAAAAATCATTTCCAAACAAAATTTTAGATAAATAGACAATTCCGAATCCTTTTAGAGCATCAATTAATAATACCGTTACTCCAATTAATTTAGAATTACTTACCTCGTAAGAATTTAATGCTCCAACATTTCCGGAGCCGTTTTGAGTTATGTCAATCTGTTTAACTTTTTTAAGTAAAACGAATGCTGTTGGAAATGATCCGATTAAATAAGAAAAAAGGGCAATTATTAAATATTCCATTTCGCTGTTTTTTTATTTCCTAATTTAATATTATACAACAACAATAATTACGAAATTTCTTTTACAAATCCGGTATTCTTTTGTTCTCAATTTTTTTTGAAATTTTTCTATCATTAAAGTGATAGATTAACGCCGAAAAAAATGTTTAATTGCAGTTTTAAATAGAACAAAATATCTTTTAGTAATATTTTATAGAACTAAATGAAAGTAATTTTTTAAAAATCAAGATTGCATTACACTTTTTTTTCCTCTAAATAGATAAGCTTATTTGAGAAAATAAATGGAGTTAGATTTATGTTTAATTTTAAGGGGAGCTTTAATGTTGTTCCTTCTTTGCCCAAAGAACTAGAACCTTTGCGCGAAATTGCATTCAATATTTTTTGGTCTTGGAATCAGGATGCGTTAAAATTATTTAGAAGAATTGACAGTAAAATTTGGGCTGATTCAAACCATAATCCAGTTGTACTTTTAGGTAAAGTTAGTCAAGAAAGACTTCAAGAACTTGCCGATGACCATGGATTTGTTGCCCACATGAATAGAGTTTATGAAGGATTGAATGAATATTTAAATGATCTTACATGGTATCAGAAAAATTATTCAAAAAGTGATAAACCGTTTGTTGCATATTTTTCAGCTGAATTTGGTTTAACAGAATGTCTTCAGATCTACTCCGGCGGCTTGGGAGTTTTATCCGGAGATCATTTAAAATCTGCAAGCGATTTAGGAATTCCGCTTGTTGCTATTGGTCTTTGTTATAAAGAAGGATATTTCCAGCAGTATTTAACAAACGACGGCTGGCAGCAGGAAAGATATGAAATTACCGATTTTTATAATCAGCCTATGACGCTTGTAACCGATAAAGATAAGAATCCAATTAAAATTGATTTAGATTTTCCGGGAAGAAAAGTTTATTTCCAAATATGGAAAATTGATGTAGGAAGAATTCCACTTTATTTATTGGATACAAATTTAGAAGAGAATGCACCTGAAGATAGAAGAATAACCAGAACATTGTACGGCGGTAACAGCGAAACTAGAATTCAGCAGGAAATTGTTCTTGGTGTTGGTGGAATTAGAGCTTTGCATGCAATTGGTTCTAAACCGCTTGTCTGCCATATGAATGAAGGACATTCTGCTTTTCTATCATTAGAGAGAATAAGATATTTAATTAAAAATCATAATCTGACTTTTAACGAAGCAAAAGATATTAACTTCTATACAAATGTTTTTACTACTCACACTCCGGTTCCGGCTGGAATTGACGTCTTTGCTAATGAACTTGTAGAAAAATATTTTGGAAATTATTATAGAACTGAGCTTGGTATTTCTGATAAGCAATTTTACAGATTAGGAACAATTATAAAAGATAAAGAACCGGCTAACTTTAATATGGCTCATCTTGCTATGAACACTGCCGGATTTGTAAACGGAGTTTCTAAGCTTCACGGTGAAGTTTCAAAAAGTCTGTGGGTTGATGGATTTAGGGATATTCCGTTCGATGAAATTCCAATTGACTATGTTACAAACGGTATTCATATCAGAACTCATCTTTCAAATGAAATGGATGAACTTTTAGTTAGATATTTAGGCAACAGAGCTTTTGAAGATCCGACAAATCAAAATTCATGGGATAGAGTGGAAGAAATTCCAGATGAAGAACTTTGGAGAACTCATGAAAGAAGAAGAGAAAGATTAGTAGCATTTGCAAGAAATCGTTTAAGAAAACAAGTAATATCTAGAGGCGGCTCTCAGTTAGAACTTGAAAAAGCAAAAGAAGTACTCGATTCAACTGCTCTTACAATCGGTTTTGCAAGAAGATTTGCTACTTACAAAAGAGGTAATTTAATATTTAGAGACCTTGAAAGACTACTTGCAATTTTAGCCGATCCGAAAAGACCTGTGCAGATGATTATTGCCGGTAAAGCTCATCCAAGAGATGAAGAAGGTAAAAAACTTATTCAAGAAATTATTCAATTCGCAAAGGATGACCACTTAAGAAAGAAAGTAGTTTTTATAGAAAACTATGATATGAATGTTGCCCGCTATCTAGTTGAAGGGTGCGATATTTGGATGAACAATCCTCGCAGACCATTAGAAGCCAGCGGAACATCGGGAATGAAAGTAATTGCAAACGGTGGATTAAATTTAAGTGTACTTGACGGCTGGTGGGATGAAGGTTATGATCCATCATTAGGTTGGAAAATAGGTAACGGCGAAGAGTACGATGATATTGATTATCAAGATGAAATTGAATCCAGATTAATTTATGAAACTCTTGAAAAAGAAATCGTTCCTTTATTTTATGATCGTGGTGATGATAAACTTCCTAGAAAATGGATTAGAATGATGAAAAATTCTATGAAGACTTTAGGACCGGTTTTCAATACTCACAGAATGGTGCAGGAATATCATATTAAATTTTATGATAAAGCTTACAAGAACAGAAAATTCCTTCTTAAAAATGAATTGGAAAAAGGAAAAGAATTCTCTGCATGGAAAGCAAATCTTTTACAAAATTGGGATAAAGTAAAAATTCTTAAAACAGAAGAAAAAATTAAAAATGGTGAATTGACAGTCGGCACTAAATATAAAATTACTGCCGAAGTAGTTTTAGGCAACCTCACTCCCGATGATGTAGAAGTTCAGATCTATTTCGGAAAACTTGACGAACAAGCAATTCCTCACACAAACCAGTTTGTTGTGATGAAAACCGGAAATGAAGAGAATGGAAAATACATTTATAACGGAGAGATAAATTGTGAAAGAACAGGACAATTTGGATATACTCTTCGTATTCTTCCTAAAAATCCTTTGTTAATAAATAAATTTGAATTAGGCTTAATAAAGTGGGCTTAAATAAATTATAGTTACTTCAAAATCAAAGATCGTCTTTATGACGGTCTTTGATTATTTTATCAGACCAATAAATTCATCTGCTTTTTCATTTAATAATCTGTCGCAAAAACCCGAATATTTATTTTAATAATATGTCTCTTTAATGCGACATAAATCTAGAAATCTCGATTTTTCATCCTAATAATTACAATTTTACATGGCATATAGTTTGGTTAACTAATTATAATTTTCAATTCATTTAAGAGGGAATTATGTACAAAGTTAAAAATGTTACTCTTCTTTTCTTTATAGTTCTTATTTCAATGTCATTAATAGCTCAAGACAATCCTAAATGGGAGCTGGATCTTGATGAACCTATAGAATTCTATGAATTTATTAATAATGATAAATTCCTTTTTATTACAAGTGGTGAATATGTTTGGTGTTATAATTCTGATACTGGTCAGGAGGTATGGAAAATGGAAGTTGACGATTTTGAAAAAGAAGGAATCAGCATTCTGATTGGGGAATTATATCTTACAAATTCTGATAATAAACTTCAAGCATATGACGCAGTAAGCGGCAAAATGTTATGGGAAAATGAATATGATGGAATTAGTCAATCTGACTTTGAAGATCTTTTCTTTGCTATGAATTATGCGATGTTTGATTTTGGCGATGACATTGTGGGAATTGATTTGAATACTGGAAAAGAGCTTTACAGAAATGAAATTACATTCTGGGGAGAACTTGTTAATCTGGGAACTTACAATTATGATGTTTTAGATAAACAGAAAAAAATACTTATTCTTGAAGATTCTGAAATTGCTTCTTTATATGATTTAACAAACGGTACCAAGTTATACTCTGATGAAGATTATGATATTAATGAAGATTTAATTAAGAATGGATTAAAATGGTCTTATGAAGATACTGATGAAAATTCATATTTATTTGTGCTTGAGGATGGAGCAATACTTTTGGATTTGAATAATAATAAAATTGCTGCATCTGTAAAATTTAGTATTGATGGCGAAAAGAATGTTATCATTCCTACTGCTTTAGGAGCTGCAGTGATGGGTGAAGAAAAAATGGTACATTTTAATTTTATAACTCATGAAGTTGCAGAAATTGCTTTCCCGTTTGATGATGTTCGTACTCTTACTTCAGCTGAAGTAGGGGGAAAAGATGTTTTAATTGTTAGCCTTGGTGATCAAATGGCAGCAATTGATATTTCTGAAGGTAAAATTTTATGGAAAACTAATGATGAAGATCCAATGTTTGAAGGTTATGTTCATAAATACATTGAAAGAGTAGGAGACAATATTCTTGTTGCCTATAATAGACCATTAATAATGTCATCAGACAATGGAACATATATTTATTTAATGAGCATTAATGTATTAACAGGTGAAGTAAAATATAAAACTCCTGTATTACTTTCTGAAGTCGCAATGTCAGATTTTACTCGCGGTTTAACTAAAGCAATAACCGGTGCTTTTAGTGCGGCTATGACAGTGGCATCTGCTGGAGTGACAGCTGGATCAGCATTAAATGCTTATGATGCTGTTAATGATCTTATGGGTTACAGCAATATAGGATTTACATACAATTATTTTGATTATGATGGGGATATAATTTTTGAAAGTAGAGTGAAAGAACCAATGATGAATCCCCAAACAAGAGATGAGCCCGGTGAAGGATATGTAAGAGTTAATAAAGAAACCGGTGAAATTATTTATTCAACTTATTTTGCTTTATGTGAAGGGTTAATGGAAATAGACCAATTAGCTCCTATTGCTTACTTTGATAATTATTCATTTTTAGCTGGGGAAGATAAATTAGTTGCTTTTGACTTCAATACAGGTAAAGTCCTATGGACACTCGGTGAAGAAGTAGGTTTTGTAACTGATCTTAATTATGTAAATGGAGTTCTTTATACAAAATTTGGAAGAGAAAACTATAATATTGCTTTAGTTGAAGATGATGTAGAAGTAAAAGAAACTTTTTCCGAAGATCCGTTTGGTTTTATGGCAATTGATGTATCTAGTGGGAAAATATTATGGAAGGTTAATACAGAAGTAGATCCAAGTTTACAAACACCTGATTTTTCTTTGTCAAACTATTTTGATCCTAATTCAAATAGATTGTACTTTGCTGATGACTATGGAGTATATGCTCTCAAGCTGGGTGCTGATGGTGGTAATTATGATTGGCAGTATAAATTTGAAGAAAATTCACTTGGTGAAATGGAATATGAAGAAACTTATGCAATTCAAGAAAGATGGATTGGTTCAGTTCCTAGAACTAGATCAACTACAACTTATATGGGAGGCGGTTGGTCTTTGACTACAACCACAACTAGTGGGGGAATTGATGCTGAGGAAGCCAGTAAATTTATTGAATCAACTTCGGAGGCAGATTTAACATCAACCTATACTAGTTGGGGAAATATTTATGGAGTATCAGCAAAAAAATGTTTGCAAGTTTTATATGGTGTTGATCAGCTTTTAGCTATTGCACCGGAAGGATTTGCTTTGCTTAATGCAGCCGATGGTTCCGAAATTTGGAAAACTGCTTGGGATTATTCAAATGATGAAGTTAGTTATGTTCCTAAGATTTTAGGAAATTCAATAGTTTATTGTTTAGATGAAGAACTTGTTTCTATGGATTTATCAAACGGAAGCAAACAATGGAGTGCTGAAGAATCTGAAAAAGCAAAATACTTTTTAGCTCCAAATGAAAAATATATTTATACTATTAATGACGAAATGATTAGAGGATACTCTATTAAGTAATTTTAAATCACGGAGGAATATTCCTCCGTGATTCTAATTTCTAATTATACTCTTTTTCAATCTCAAAAATAGGTTTTATATCAACCGGAAGAGTTGTTAGCTTATCAATTAAGATTTTCATTGAAGATGAATTTACAGCGTAATCATTAATTAATTTCTTTGCTCCTTCATAATCTCCAAGTGCTTGAATCATTAATAATTCATTAGCTAGATTTTTCAAAACTTCTTTAGCTTTTTCATAATTAACGCTTACTGTTTTCGTACTTTCATTAAAATTATAAGCACCGTTATTCAACATATAATTATAAATGATTGCATTTCCGCCGCCATGAGCTTCACCGATTCCAAATCTAACCGAACGAAAAACTCCTGCTAAAAATGTCGTCCAGATTTGCTTTTCGGTATCAGGTGAATAAACACCCTTTTCAATCATATATAAATTATTCCACATTCCAAGTATATCGGCTTTTGCTTCTTCAATAGTGGAATAAGTTTCTTTCAATTCTTTTTTAACTTCTGTTTCTTTTCCATCTTTTGTTATAAATCCGGGCCCTAATCCATGAGACATTTCATGCATTAAAGTGTGATTGAAAAATGCATCGAAGGTAACATATTCTAACTGTTCATTATCTAAGACAAATTCGGCAATTGGATAAAGAAGTTTCTCAAATTTTGCTTCATGAATATTTTTAAGCATTACTTTTTTTGAGCCTTTTGCTTTGCGGACTCTCTCATCATTTGGCAGATTAAATGCTAAAGTCTGAACCCCGGCTTTTGTATCACCTGCACCAAAAACTTCCTGCACTACCATAATTGGTGATTCACTTCCCCGTTCAAAATTTTTGTGTTCATTAGGTATTGGAAGATTGTTTTCCATATCATTTAAATAATTCTTAAAAACTTCCAGCTTTTCGGTTTCAGCTGGATCAACAATTGTTAAGAAACATTCGAATGCAGCTTTATAGTTGAACAGTTTATCTTCATAAACTTCATAAGGACCGATAACAATTTCAATTGTATGATCTTTCAAATCCATCCACGCCATATCACTTTCATAATAATCATTTGAAAGGAATGCATCTGCACGCTTGAGTAAATAATTTTTTAGAGATTGATTTTCGGCATACTCGGCTGCTTCTTTTAATAATTGAGATGCTTTTGTTAATTTATCCTTATATGCTTCTGAATAGGGAACAGCAATTAACTTTTCACCTTCTCTTTTGATAACAGTAAATTCAGAAGTAAAAGATTCTTTATCGTTTGGATTTGCCTTAAGCCAATTATCAAATTCTTCTTTAGTAATATCTTCGGGATAAAAATTTGCACCGAGTGGTTTTTCTTCATTTCCGTAAAATGGTTTATCATGATCCAGCCTGTCAAATGGTCCGAACATAATATTAAAATATTCTAATGTAAGTTTATCTTTAGGATCAGCAGATTTTTGCAGCTTTTCTCTTATTTCAAAATTTTTAGAATAGACTTGTTCTAAGAAAAGTTCATCCATAATTTTTGCTGCTTCAAATAATTTTTGTACAACAATTTTCTGATTCTCATCCAAAAGTGAATGGTCATATTTTATTTCAGTCTTGACAAACTGATCAATTTTACCTTGAAGCATTTCTAAATCTCCATTGGATTCTTTTTTGTTCTCTCCGCACCCAAATATTATAAGTGAAAAAAGAACAACAAATAAAAATCTCTTCAATTTAATTCCTCCTAATTTTTTATAAGCTTTTTATTAAAATAAGGATGTTATTCTAATTAGGAAATCATATTAAGAGTATTAAAGAATTTTTATTTGAGTGGATTGTAAAAAAAATTTGATTTGAATTTTGGATATAAAAAAAACCCGGATAAATTACCCGGGTTTTAATTTTCCAGTAAAAACTTGATTACAGTTTAGATTTTATTTTCTCTTACTAGTTTTGCAATTTCAGAAGTACCGTTTTTAGCAACAGTTTTTAATGCTCTTGCAGTTAATTTAACGGTAACAAATTTGTTTAATTCTTTTACCCAAATTCTTTTCTTTTGCAAATTAGGTAGAAATCTTCTCTTAGTTTTATTATGAGCATGAGATATACTGTGACCGCTTTTAGGACCAACACCAGTAACTTGACATCTTCTAGACATTATTCGCTCCAATGATTCTTATTTTTTTCAAGATTCCAAATATAAGAAAAAATGAGAAATATGAAAACAATTTCTTATTTCTGACCTCTTTTACCTAATTCTTTATCTAATAAGTATAAACTGTTTTTGCTGTCTGAAACCATCTTAAATTTCTCAACAATTACTGTAACCGAAGCAACTTCTTCAACTTGTTCATCTACAAACCAATTCAAGAAATTTCTTGTAGCATGATCTTTTTCATCAACAGCTAAATCAGATAAATCATAAATGTTTTTTGTGATTTTCTTTTCATGAGCTAATGCTGCTTCAAAAGCTTCCTGTGGATTTTTCCATTCAAATTGAGGTGTTTCCAAAGCTTCTAATTTCACTCTTTTTCCAACACTTCCAATATATTCGTAGAATTTCAATCCGTGTTCATATTCTTCCTGCGATTGAAGTCTCATCCAAGAAGCCATTCCATTTAGATTCAAATCTTCTAAATATGCTGCCATTGCCAAATAAAGATATGATGAAAATAATTCAGCATTTAGCTGTTTATTTAAAGCTTCTTCCATTTTTTTAGAAATCATATCAACCTCTTTGTATTGTTTATATAAATGTATTATTTTTATTTAATTATGTAAATTATTTAATTACTGGTATTAAGTCAATTCCATACGATCAAATCTTAAGTTACAGAAAGAAAGGGAATTTTATGAAAAAATTATTTCTAATCTTGATATTATTCTCAATTACAGTTATTTCTCAAGAAAGAAAGAGTGTTCATCAGCTTCATGAAGAAGAATACGGAAAAAAATATAAAAATGTTGAAAGCAAATTTGATTTAAGTGGTAATGGTATCATTCCCTTACAAATAAATAGAGAAAAATCCTTAAGTAAAGCTGTTTTTGGGTATTTACCTTATTGGGAATATCTCAATGGTAATTATCAATATTTACGTTATGATTTATTAACTCACATTGGAGTTTTTGATTTCTCAGTAAGTTCAACCGGAATAATAGGTAATCCTTCAGGTTGGCCTTGGACAAACGTGATTAATTCTGCACATTCTGCCGGTACTAAAGTAATTATGGTTGTAGCAAATTTTGATGCAGATGAAATAAGAAGTTTAATCACCAATGAAGTAAACAAGCAGACATTCTTTGTAAATGCAAAATCAAAACTGCAAACATTCAATTTAGATGGAATTAATATTGATTTTGAAGGAATGTATTCTGCAGATCAAGGTGAAAGAATTAATTCGTTTATGGAAGAACTAACAAATTACTTAAAAACAAATCTTTCTGAAGATATTGAAGTTTCTTTTGCTGCTCCAGCAGTCAATTGGGGAAGTAATTGGGATCTTTTAGGATTAGCTCAATCTTGTGACTATTTGTTTATAATGGGTTATGATTTCTTTGGATCATGGAGTACAACTTCAGGTCCTACAGCACCTTTAATCGGCGGATCAATAAATTTAACTAATACTGTCAATGTTCAGTATTCATCCGTTGTTTCGGCATATCCTGAAAAATTAATTTTAGGAATTGCATACTTTGGCGGACAATTTGAAACCACAACAAATGCCGAGAATTCGAATGTAATCGATTATGTGTCAAACAGATTTTATCGTGATACTTATCCTCAATCACAAACTTATGGAAGATTGTGGTCTACTAAATATCAAGTTCCGTGGTATAGATGGGAATCCGATAATTGGCAGCAGGTATGGTTTGATGATGCCGAAAGTATTGGATTAAAATACGACTTAGCTCTATCCAACAATTTAAAGGGAGTTGGAATGTGGGCACTTGGGTATGACGGACAAAGACAAGAGTTGTGGAATTTAATAGATCAAAAATTTGGAAGCGGAAATATTCCCGCTCCGGCAAAGCCGCAGTCATTTAGTTTAAGCGGATTTGGAGATGGTACAATTAGTCTTAGTTATGAAATTCCTCAAAGTGCAACCGGTTATAAAATATTTATAAGCAGAGATGGAATTAATTTTAATGATTCTGTTGATGTAAATATCAGTAATCCTTTTGTTGCCGAATTATCTAACGATTCTGTTTATTATTTCAAAGTAAAGGCTTATAACTCTTCCGGGTTCTCACAGTTTACTGAAGTATTAGGTGCAGTACCAAGTTCTCAAACTCATAAAGTATTAATTGTAAACGGCTTTGATAGAACTTCGGGTACAACTAACAATTTTGATTATATAAAACAGTACGGTGAACCGTTGTTATCAGCCGGAAAAAGTTTTGTATCAACCAGTAATGAAGCGGTATTTAAGGATTACGTTAATTTAACCGATTATGAAATTGTGATTTGGATGCTGGGAGATGAAAGTACATCTGATGAAACATTTAATCAGTTTGAACAGGTAAGAGTAAAAGAATTTTTAGATAACGGGGGAAAACTATTTGTTACCGGATCTGAAATTGGCTGGGATCTTGATTACAGCGGAGGAGCAGAAGATAGATCATTTTATAATACTTATTTAAAAGCAGATTATTATGCTGATGCACCAAATAATTCAAGCGGCAGTTATTATTTTGCAGAACCGATTTCAGGAGAAATGTTTGACGGTATTTCTAATATAGCTTTTGATGACGGATCGCATGGAACATTTGATGTTGACTGGCCGGATGCAATAAAACCAATAAATGGTTCAGCCGGTGTATTAAAATACTTAAATGTAAATGTCAGCTCAGGTTATGCCGGAGTTGCTTATAAAGGGAATTTCCCCGGTGGAACTGCAGAAGGAGCAATTGTTCATCTTGCAATTCCTTTTGAAGCTGTTTATGATTTGCAGGATAGAATTGAAATTATGACAAAAGTAATTGATTTTTTTGAAGGAACCGTTGATGTTAGAAACCTTGAAAATGAATTAAATCCTACTAATTTTGCCGTATATCAAAATTATCCTAATCCGTTTAATCCGGCAACTACAATTAAATATCATATTCCAGGGTCAGGAAATATAACATTGCAGATTTTCAATTCGCTTGGAGAATTAATTCAAGAAGAGAATATCTATCAAAGCAATCCAGGATTATATGAATTCAACTGGAATAGTGAAAACAGATATTCATCCGGCACCTACCTATACAGAATAAATTATATAAATGAAAATGGAAAGTCATTTTCTTCAACAAATAAGATGATTTTGTTGAAGTGATTATTCAGCCGGATAGACTATTTCAGTTTATCCGGCATATTTTACGAAAATTAAATTTTGTCAATTCCTAAAATTACCTTCCTTATAAGGCTGGTACTTCTTATCTTAAGAGTTCTTAAATTTTATTAAATAAGGATATCGCTAACATTTTTATATAGTCCTTTTCTTTAATTAGTAAACTTTCTTGAGACATAAAATGAAAAAAATACTTTCCATAATATTTTTAATTACCTTTTTTGCCGCATGCAGTGATGATGTTCAAATTAAGAATTTCGATATAAACTCAGCTAAAGTAATTAGAACAACTAAGATTATTAATGAAACCGAAGGAGCATTTTTTTATCCGAAGTTTGATGATAAAAATAAAAGGATTTTTTTCTCTACTGCCAATTACACCGGAATTTTTTATTATGATTTGGAGAAAAAATCAATTAATAATCTTATTGATGCTAAAGGAACCGGTCTCTATTATATAGTTGAAGGGAATGAAATTTATTTTGTTCTTCCGGCAATAAATGAAAGGAACAATAGACGAATTTTTTCGGTGGCAAAACAGAACATTGAAAGCAAAAAAATTGATATCATTTTTAAATCAAACAGTGGAATTAAGTCTTTAGCTCTTGAAGAAAATATATTAAGCTTTTTTGTAAACGATACAGTTAAATTTTTTGATATAAGTAATAATGTGTTTGTTGAGAATAGAGATATTTATGATGTTACAGTATTTTCTTCACTTAATGATAGACTTCTGATTTATTCAGAAGGCGAACTTAGAACTTTTACTCCTTTTCAAAATTATATGATAACTAATGTTACAGAAGCGGATGATAGAAATCTAATATTGGAAATTGCCGGTAAAGGTGTTTATAAATACTCTTTGGAAACAAATCAAATTGATTTTTTAACTGATGAAATAATTTTACTTAACATGCTGAAGAATTCCAATTTGGCTGTTGGTGTAAAACAGAAAAACGATGGTTTGATTGAAACAAAATCTGAAATATTCTTATTTGATATTTTATCTAAAAATTTAATTAATCTTACAGCAGAATTAAACATTACTGCGCTTAATCCTTCTTTTAATAATGATGGCAGTCAAATTGCTTTTAATACAATGGAAGGAAATATTTATTTAATGTCTTTAAAAATTTCTGAAGGACAAGCTTTATGAAAAAACTAATTATTCTATTATTCTTGATAACAACAATTGCAGCACAAAACCTAAAAGTCACTTCAATAGAAAAAATAAATGTTGACGGAGATTTTTATTATCCGCAATTCGGACTTCAAGAAAATGAAATTTATTTTACTAAAACCAACTATCAGGGTATTTACAAACTTGATCTTAATTCTAATCAAGTAAAAATATTAAATGATGATTTAAGTTCTGGATACGAATTTGTAATTGTTAACGAAAGAATTTATTACAGAGCAGAAGAGATAATCAACAACAGAAGATTTTTTAAATATGTTGAACAAAACTTAAATTCATTACAGAAAAATGATTTATCAGATTTTGAAAGAAATATTTCAACACCTAAAATTTTCGGTAATCAGCTGGTAAAGGTAAATGCTGATAATCAATTTGAAAATTTAAAAACTACATCAGCATTCCAAAAAGCAAACAGCAAAAATGTATTAATTGCTAATAATAAGTTACTGGTTAATGATGAATCCGGCATAAGAGAATTAAACATTTTTGATAACGGATATTACTTATGGGCTTCTTTATCACCGGATCAAGAGAAAATACTATTTCATTATTCAGGAAAAGGAACTTTCGTTTCCGATCTTCAAGGAAACATAATTAAAGAATTGGGAAATGCAAATTATCCAAGCTGGAGCAGCGACGGAAATTATATTATCTATATGAATGATGAAGATGATGGACATCAAGTTTTAAGTTCGGATGTAATTTTATATAATTACCAATCGGATGAAGTTCAGAACTTAACGAGTCAATTTGATGATTTGGCAATGTTTCCTCGTATGTCAAATCAAATGAATAAGATAGTCTTCAGCGATATGAACGGTGGTTTATACATTATCAATCTAATTTCAGAATAAAGGTATTAAGATGAAAGTTATCCAAAAAATTATAATACTATTAGCAATTACAATTTCATTAAATGCACAAAGTTTAGCAGACATAAAAATCTGTATCGATCCCGGACACGGCGGACATTCATCCGACGACAGATTTATACCGGCAACTGGATTTTGGGAATCGGATGCAAACTGGGAAAAAGCAAATTTACTTAAACCGATGCTTACCGATCTTGGTGCCACTGTTATAATAACCAGATCCGGTAATGAAGATTCAGATGATTTGGGATTATCTGTAAGAGCGCAAATTGCAAACCAAAATAATGTAGATATTTTTCATTCAATACACAGCAACGGATTTCAAGGGACTTCAAACTATACTTTGATGCTGTATAAAGGTACAGACAGCAGCCCGGTTTTCCCTCAAGCTAAAACTATGGGTTCTATTATGATGAACGACATTTGGGAACATCATAGAACTACCAATAAATATAACAGGGGAGATCAATCGTTTCTTGGATTTTATTTAGGTGTTTTAAATCCTTTAACAATGCCCGGAGTTTTATCCGAAGGTTCATTTCATGATTATATCCCCGAAAGCTGGAGATTAATGAGCTCATTATACAGAGCACATGAAGCCAAAGCTATCACTAAATCATTTCTTGAATATTTCAGCGGTGGAAATTTTACTACCGGTCAAATAGCCGGAATTGTGCGCGATCCACTGGAAACAGTCAACTATTATTATATTGCCACTACCAATGACGGTAAAAAGCCGGTTAATAATTTAAAAGTGACTCTACAGCCGGGAGATATTGTGGTTAATGGTGATGACAACAATAACGGTTTTTTCTTTTTTGATAAAGTTGAACCTGGTACTTATAAATTAATTTTTGAAGCAGAAAATTTTGAAAAGGATTCAAGTAATGTAACTGTTACTGCTGATAAAATTACTTTTGCTGATAAGAATCTTGATATAGTTCCGGATTTAACTCCTCCTTCAGTTGTATCAGCTTACCCTGAAAACGGACAGGAAAATGTAAGTACCAAAGATCAAATAATTATTGAATTTGATATTAGAATGGATAAAAGTTCAACACAAGGTGCTTTTACTTTATCTCCAATTGTAAGCGGTTCATTCAGTTGGGAAAATGCAGATAAAAGACTTGTATTTACTCCAACAACCGGGTTTTCCGCAAATAAAACGTATACATTCGGAATTAATGCAAATGCTAAAAGCTATTTCGGTGTTAATATTTCGGAAAGTGCTTCTTTTAGTTTTACAACAAGACAAAAACTTAATCTTGTAAGCAATTATCCTTCTGATAATGAAGAGGATGTAAGTAGAACGGTTAAAATTATAATTGAATTTGATGGAGCAATAAATCAAAATTCCGTTTTTAATAATATCAACTTTACCGATGCGCAGAATAACTTCGTTCCTGTTAGTGTTGATAATGATGCGTACAGCGAAGGAAAAATAATTTTTGAACCGTTGAATCCCTTACCGGGAAATTCATCTTTCAAAATTGATTTGAAATCCGGACTTGAAGATATTGAAGGATTAACTCTTGGTGAAAATTATGAAATTAATTTTACTACCGGTCCGGAGCAAAGTAATTACGGTACTATTCTAGATAATTTAGAAGCAAACAACGGTTGGAAAGATCCTGAATACAGCGGAAGCACAACCGGAACTGATCCTGATAATACGACATTTTCTATTTCAACAACTAGAAAAGTAAATGGTAATTCATCCGGATTAATTAAATATGTATTTACCGAATCGAATGGTGTATGCAGAGTTTACAGATTACCTGAATTGGTTCTAGGCACAAGTACAAATGATGAATTTGGTATTTGGGCTTATGGTGATAACAGTAATAACCAGCTTCAATTTTGGTTTAGAGATGGTGCCTCTCAAAATCAAGTTTATAATTTTGGCGTAATTAACTGGACAGGCTGGAAACTTCTTACTGTACCAATGTCGGAAATTGGAGGAACAGGTGAAAAGAAATTTCACAGTGTAGTTATAAAGAAAAATGCTGAAGGGAAGGAAGTTGGAGAATTATATTTTGATGATTTACAGATTGGTGTTCTTGTAAGTGTTGATGATAATAATTTTACATCACTGCCTATTAAATTTGAATTGAACCAGAATTATCCTAATCCTTTTAATCCAACTACAAGTATTGAGTATTCAGTGCCTAGCAACGAGTATGTTAGTTTGAAAGTTTACGATATTTTAGGAAATGAAATTGCTCAGTTAGTAAACGAACAAAAATCAGCAGGCAGTTATTCTGTTAACTTTAATGCTGCAAATCTTGCAAGCGGAGTTTATTTCTATAAAATAACGGCGGGAAGTTTTACTCAGATAAGAAAAATGATGCTTCTCAAGTAATATTTTCTGATAATCTTATTTACATCACTTCGTCTCAAGTTTTTGGGACGAAGTGATTTTCAAATTTACTCTTTCGGATATAATTTTTTGTAAGTCGTTACTGACTAAAGAAGTGATAAAAAATCGCAATAAATTAATTTAAGCTACACTGTCCATCTCAATTGTTTGATCGTTATGTTCAACCGAAGAAACAAATTTCACTTTTGGATTTTTTTCTTGAATCAGTTTAAACATATATTCTGTTTCGGCAATATAAACCAGTGCTCCCCCTTTATCATTGTAAAGATTTTGAGATCTGAATCTTACCAAATCATTTATATCTTCTTTATCATTATATTGAAGCCAGAATGCTTTATACGCCGGCATTGGTAAAAACTCAACACTTGCACCATACTCGTTTAACAATCTGTATTTAAGAACCTCAAATTGCAGTTCTCCAACAACCCCTATTACTTTTCTGTTGCCCAGATTTTGAGTAAATAATTGTGCTAAACCTTCATCGGTTAAATATTCTATTCCTTTTTCAAACTGTTTCGTTTTAAATGGATCGGTGCTTCTAACAATTCTAAATACTTCCGGAGAGAAACGCGGAATTCCTTTGAACATGAAATTCTCTCCTTCGGTTAGCGTGTCTCCAATCTTAAATAAACCTGAATCATACAAACCAATTACGTCTCCGGGATATGCAGTTTCTAATAGAGATTTACTCTGAGCCATGAATGACGCAGGATTGGCAAATTTAAGTTCCCTTTTTAACCTAACATGATTATAAAATTTGTTTCTTTCAAATTTACCTGAGCAGACTCTCAAAAATGCTATTCGGTCTCTATGCTTTGGATCTAAGTTTGCATGAATTTTAAAAACAAATCCGCTGAATTTTTCATCATTCGGACTTATAAATCCGGTTGTAGTTTCTCTTTTTAATGGAGGCGGAGCAATTTCAACAAATGTATCCAGCAGTTCTCTAATTCCAAAATTGTTAATTGCACTTCCGAAAAATACCGGAGCTAAGTTTCCTTTTTGATATTCTTCAATGCTGAACTCTTCATAAATTCCGTCAATCAATTTAATGTCATTTCTTAATTTATCTGCATCATCTCTAAATTCTTCATCTAAACCGGGATCATCAATTCCGTTAAATTCTTTTTCTACTTCTTCTACTCGGGTTTTGTTTGCTTTATAAAATGCAAATAAATTTTTATGTAGATTGTAAACACCTCTAAACTGAAAACCCATTCCAAGAGGAAAAGTTAATGGTCTTACTCTTATTGATAATTTAGCTTCAAGCTCATCTAAAAGTTCAATAGGATCGCGTCCTTCTCTATCCAATTTATTGATGAAAATTATAACCGGAGTGTTTCTCATTCTGCAGACTTGCATCAGCTTTTCTGTCTGCTCTTCAACCCCTTTAACACAGTCAACAACAAGAATTACACTATCTACTGCAGTTAAGGTTCTGTATGTATCTTCTGCAAAGTCTTTGTGTCCAGGTGTATCAAGCAGATTTATAATCTGTTCTTTATAATTAAAAGTAAGAACAGAAGTAGAAACTGAAATCCCTCTCTGCTTTTCAATTTCAAGAAAATCGGAAGCAGCAGTTTTTTTTATTTTATTAGATTTTACCGCACCGGCAATTTGAATTGCACCGCTGAATAAAAGTAATTTTTCAGTTAATGTTGTTTTTCCCGCATCCGGGTGACTAATAATAGCGAATGTTTTGCGTTTGTTTATTTCTGAATTAATACTCATTCCTCACCAAATAAGGCTTTTAATTAATTTTATTTTTTTGATAACTAATCTTCAGAAGGGAATAAATCCTTAACAAATCGATTGGTTACTTTTTTTACAACCTCAAAAATAAGAAAAAAAGAAATGTATTGTATCCTAATTATGGTAACCATTTCTTACCGACTAATTTTTAATAAATATAGAAAACCGAATACATTAAAATTACTTGAACTAAAAGAAGTAGGATTTTATTCCCAAAAATTTAAGATCAATTTTCACATAATTCTTTAATTTTATTTAATGCTTTGGGCCAATTATTTTTAAATTCATCAACAAACTGTTCGGTTGCCTCAGTTGTAATGATCAATTCTGTAATTCCATTTTCTTCAATAAAAGTATAATTCTCAGTTCCACCTTTCCATGCAAGTGCTTCCGGGCTTGAATAATCTTCTTCTCCATTTATATACATCCCAAGAAATTCAATTGAAATGTGTTCTTCTTTTCGATTTGCTTTTATCCTTGTAATCATTCCCATTTCACCATTTTCAGTTGGACCTAAAAAATCAATTCTACTCCCTTCATCCCAACTTCCTTTATAATATGAACAGGGATGAAATATTTCGCTCCATATTCTGTAGGTTTCATCATTTAACATCACTTGCCAAACTTTTGCTTTGGGTGAATTTATTTTTATAGAAAATTTTAGTTGTTCCATTTTTACCTCATAAAAATTATATGAAGTAATAATTTAATGATTATAGTAATTTTTCAAAATCTTATATCAATGTTGATGAATTTAACAATAGAATATTGATTGATAATTTTTATCTTTAAGTGAACTGTAATAATGTCAATAACGTTTATAAAAAGAAAAATTGGAAATAGAATGGGAAAAATAAATAAAGGAAAGTCACTGTTTTTTCTTAAGACAATTTTAATTCTGCTTGTAAGTTTTACAACAATTTCATGTAAAGATGGTTTTTACAATACAAGCCAAACTCTGGACGATGATGAAATAAAATCAATATTTGCCAGATCAGAAGCTGTGTATAAGGAATATTGCCAAAGCTGTCATGAAAACAGCATAACAGAATTTGCACAAAAAGATTTTGTTTACGGAAAGACTCCCGAAGATATTTATACTTCTATTTCTGAAGGAAGAAATGAAGGTGAAATGCCCTCATTCAAAGCTACTTTTAGCGATACAAAAATTAAAGAAATGGTCGTTTCAATTTTATATGCATCCGATAATTTAGATGATTTTAATATTAGTATTGAACCTCAGCTCTCGGAGATTTATGAAAGTAAATTTCTGAAATACAGATTGGAGAAAGTTGTTGACGGATTGAATAGTCCATGGGGAATGGATTTTCTTCCAAACGGAGATCTGCTTGTTAGTGATAAATCGGGAGAACTATACAGAGTTAATAAGTTTGGACAAAAAACAAAAATTAACGGAGTTCCCAAGGTTCGTTATAAAGGTCAGGGTGGATTAATGGATGTTCAGCTTCATCCAAATTTTGAATCTAATAATTATGTTTATTTATCCTACTCAATTTTTGATGAAAATGATTATGATCTCGGCTCAACTGCAGTATCCAGATTTCAACTTGTAGGAAATGAACTAACAAACGAAAAAATGATTTTTGATGCAAAACCTTATCTTAATTCCAATCATCATTTTGGTTCGAGGTTGGAATTTGACGATAACGGATATTTGTTTATTACAATTGGTGATAGGGGCAGAAGAGATGATTTCCCTCAAGATTTAACAGTTTATCCAGGTAAGGTTCATCGTCTGCATGATGATGGTACAATCCCAAATGATAATCCTTTTGTTAATGATCCATCTGCAGTTAAAAGTATTTATTCGTATGGACATAGAAATCAGCAGGGAATGATTAAAAATCCTTTTACCGGAGATATTTGGACTCACGAACATGGTCCTAGAGGAGGAGATGAAGTTAATATTGTTAAACCGGGATTAAATTACGGCTGGCCGGTAATTTCATACGGAATAAATTATAATGGAACAAGTTTTACTGATCTCACCGAAAAGGAAGGAATGGAACAGCCGCTTCATTATTGGACTCCTTCAATTGCTCCATCCGGAATGGATTTTATTAAAGGAAATATTTATCCGAATCTGGAAGGAAGTCTTTTAGTTGGTTCTCTCAGTTTTGAATTTTTGGGACTTTATAAAGTTGAAAATAATATACTTACTGCAGAAGACAGACTTTTAATTGATGTTGGAAGAGTCAGAAATGTTAAAGTAGGAAATGATGGTTATATCTATGTTGCAATTGAAAGTCCGGGTGTTATCTATAAAATCATTCCGGTTGCGGATTAAATTATATAATGAGTTACATCTTAAAAAGTATTTTAATTTCTCTGCTTTTATTTACTAGTAATCTTTATTCTCAAATTGCTGTTTATACAGCTGATTTAGATTCAATCACAGTATCAATTACCAGAAAAAGTGATCAGTTGAGAATCATCCCTTTTTCGGTAAATCGACTTGATTCAAACATATTTTCTAATCTGAATAATGAAAATTCAGTTCAGGAAATATTTAATACAGTACCGGGAGTAATTGCAAAAAATAGATTCAATCCCGCACAAGATGATAAAATTACAATTAGAGGAATAGGAAGCAGAGCGCAATTCGGTTCGCGCGGAATCAAAATAATTCTAGACAATATTCCGTTAACATTTCCCGATGGTCAAAGTCAATTAAACAACTTAAATCCTTCTGCCATCAGTGAAATAGAAGTTATACGAGGACCCGCTTCAACTTTGTATGGCAATGCTTCCGGTGGAGTTATCTCAATAAAAAGTAAACAAACTTATAATGAAGATTTTCTAGTTAATCCTTCTTTAAAATTCGGCAGCTTTGATTATCAAAAGTACGGCATTTCTATATCAGGTAAAATACTTAATGGTTATACCGATTTTAATATTTTTACCAGCAGCAGTACAGGATTTAGAAATCATTCAGATTCTAAAATGACCGGATTTAATTTCTTAACTAACCATTCGATCACACAAAATCTTTTTATTACTGGGATAGTTAATTATTTCAATGCGCCTTACTTGTTAAATCCCGGATCACTTAATAAAATTGATGCAGCTACTAATCCCGAAAAAGTTAGAAATATAATATTGACAAGCGGTTCCGGCAAAAAGGTTGAACAGTTTCAAACCGGAATAACACTCAGTTACTTACCTTATAATAATTTTGAAATAAACTCAACTTTATACGGAATTAAAAGATATCTGCTGAACCCAATTACCAGCAGAATTATTGATCTTAATAGATGGAGTTATGGAGTTAGAACTAATGCATTAGTAAAACAAAACATTTTAAATGCAGATGTAAAATTTTTGATCGGTTTTGATTATGAAGTACAAGATGATTCAAGGATTGAATTTGAAAATAAAGGTCTGCCGGATAATCAAACTTACAATCCAAACGAAATCTTTGATAAAATAATCTATGGAAATAGATTACTTAACCAGAATGAAATTGTAAGAAGCAGCGGAGTTTTTTTTCAGACAGATATTTCTCCTTTAAACAGATTGAATTTATCACTTGGAATTAGATATGATCATTTTTCATTTAAAGCAAAGGATAACTTTTTAATTGATAGTGATGATTCTGGTGAAAGTAAAATGGATGAAATTAGTCCGATGATTGGAGCCGGTTTTAATTTATTTGAAAATCTTTTTATTTATTCAAATTACTCGACAGCTTTTCAAACACCGACAACAAACGAACTAAGCAATAATGAAGATGGAAGCGGAGGA
Source organism: Ignavibacteriota bacterium (assembly GCA_002698995.1). Classification (GTDB taxonomy): domain Bacteria; phylum Bacteroidota; class Ignavibacteria; order Ignavibacteriales; family Melioribacteraceae. Next base: position 182,609 of record PAAX01000023.1, read on the forward strand.
TTTAATTTAGCTTTAAAACCTGAGAATATTGAAAGTTTTGAACTAGGTTTAAGAGGAGAGATAGATTTTTTATCAATTAATTATGATTTGACTTACTATAAAATGTTCATCACTAATATGATTCTGCAGTATCAAAATCAATTGGAAGAATCTTATTACAAAAACAGTGGTAAAGTAAATAATGAAGGATTTGAGATTCTAATAAATTGGAATCCAACACAATTTGCCGGTTCAATTTTTTCATATACTTTTCAGAATATGAAATTTGAAGATTACTTAGTGCAGAATGGAAACGGCTTAATTCAATTAAAAGGAAATTATCTTCCCGGAATCCCGGCTCATTATTTTAATTACAGACTTATATCCAATTTATCGAAAGCAATAACTCTACAGCTAAATATAACTTCTCAAAGTAAAATATTCACAAATGATTATAATGGACCTTCTCCCGAAAGTAATCAAGATAAATCATTTTTTATAAACGATGGATTCACAATTGTTAGTCTTTATACCGATTATAGATTTAATTTTCCATTTGGTTCAACCAGGATTTCACTTGGTGTTGATAATCTATTTGATAAAAGATATAATAATTCAATTGTACCAAATGCTTTCGGAAATAATTTTTACGAACCTTCGCCGGGAAGAACATTTTTTGCCGGAATTAATATTATCATAAATTGATTTCAGTTTTAATTTTGAAAATCACCTTTAAATAAAAAATATCATTAAATTCATTTTACAGTTCATTTCCTTATTTTTGCTTTTTAATTTAGCATACTATTAAAGAAAGACAAATATGGATTCAAGTTTAGTTCTATATAATTTTTTAAATCCTCCTATTCTTTTTTTCTTCTTAGGCTCATTAGCAGTTTTTGTTAAATCCGATTTAGAGATACCGCAGCCTCTTCCTAAATTTTTTTCGTTATATCTTTTATTGGCAATAGGATTTAAAGGGGGAGTTGAACTTAATCACAGTGGCTTATCAACAGAAGTAATAATTGTTTTACTTACTGCAATTATTGGTTCGGTTGTTGTTCCTATTTATACATTTTTTATTCTTAAAAGAAAAGTTTCCGTTGATGATGCTGCAGCAATATCCGCAACATACGGTTCAATTAGTGCCGTAACTTTTATTACTGCAACTGCTTTTTTAAGTAAGTTAAATTTAGGATTCAGCGGTTATTTAGTTGCCGCAATGGCTTTAATGGAATCTCCCGCTATTGTAATTGGAGTTCTACTTTCAAGATATTATAATAAATCAGAAGCCGATAATGATTTCTCTTGGAAAGAATTGTTAAGAGAAGCATTCTTAAACGGCTCGGTTTTTTTGATTTTAGGGAGTTTAATTATCGGAGTATTAACCGGCGATAGAGGAGCTGAATCATTATCTCCATTTACCGATGAAATTTTCAAAGGGATGCTCTCTTTCTTTCTGCTTGATATGGGAATTTTAGCTACTAAAAGAATTAAGGATTTGAGAAAAGCGGGAATATTTCTAACAGGTTTTGCGATAGTTATTCCTTTAATTAATGCACTGTTTGGAATTGCAGCAGCTTACTTAATTGGATTAGGTAAAGGAGATGCACTTATGATTACTGTTCTCTTTGCAAGTGCTTCTTATATCGCTGTTCCGGCTGCAATGAGGTTATCAATCCCTCAATCAAATCCTAGTCTGTATGTCCCAATGTCATTGGGCATTACCTTTCCGTTTAATATTATAATCGGATTACCTGTTTATATGTATATCATAAATTTTTTATGGAATTAAAATGACACCAATTAAAAAAGTAGAAATAATTGTTGATTCAGTTGAACTAGAAAAACTCAAATTAATTCTTGATAAAAGAGGGATTAAAAGCTATACCATAATTAAAAATATTCAGGGTAAAGGGGATAGAGGAGTTAAAAGCGGCGACGGACTAACTGATGTTTTTAATAATGTGTATGTAATGATTGCATGCACAGATGAAGAAATCAATCTCTTTGTTGAAGATGTAAGAAAAATTCTTAGAAAATTAGGTGGCATCTGTTTAATTACCGATGCAGTGTGGATTAAACATTAAATACGTAATTATATTATTGTCTGAAGTAATTAATAAATCAACTAAGAGGGAATTAATAATCATATAAGCAAAGATCAGATATGTTTTACATCCAATCATTTCGAAATTTATTCTCTACTTTAAGCTTCAAAAAAATATAAAGAATTAACGGAAAATAATTTCCTTTCGAATCTACTTTTTCTTATTATCAAAATTGTGAAACATTTAATTAGCGTTGTTGTTTCAGCAAGTGGGCATTGTTTTATAATACTAAAAAAATATTTATTGATAATAAATTTAATCCATTGAGGAGAATAACATGAAACTAGGATTTATTGGTCTTGGCAAGATGGGAAGCAATATGGTTAAACGTCTTTTGTTGGATAACCATAAAGTAGCAGTATGGGATAAAAATGAGAATAATATAAAAGAAGCAGAAAAAGCGGGGGCTTTTGGATCTTCTTCAATTAAAAACTTAGTAGAAAATCTTAAAGATGAAAAAAGGAAAATAATTTGGTTAATGGTCCCTTCAGGTAAACCGGTTGATGAAAATTTGGATGAGTTAATAAATCTATTAGATAAAGATGATATAATAATTGACGGCGGAAATTCATATTACAAAGAAACTATTGAAAGAGGAATAAAAGCTGCTGAAAAAGGAATTTACTATTTAGACTGCGGTACAAGCGGTGGTGTGTGGGGACTAGAAAACGGTTATTCTTTAATGTCCGGAGGTAATAAAGAAGCAAGTGATTACGTAAAACCAATCTATGAAACTCTTGCTCCCAAAGGAGGATATGTTTATTGCGGTAAATCAGGTTCAGGTCATTTTGTTAAAATGGTTCACAATGGAATTGAATACGGTATGATGCAGGCTTACGCAGAGGGATTTGAACTTTTAGAGAAATCAAAATTCGATTTGAATTTAACAGAGATTGCCGGTGCTTGGAGATACGGCAGTGTTGTCAGATCTTGGCTGCTTGATCTTGCCGTTAATGCATTTCAAAATGATCCTAAACTTGAAAATCTGGAAGACTTTGTACAGGACAGCGGCGAAGGAAGATGGACAATTAATACAGCTATTGAATTAGAAGTTCCGGCTCATGTTATTACTGCATCTTTGTACAATAGATTTCAATCAAGGCAGGATGAGTCATTTGCAATGAAAGTTTTAGCAGCATTAAGAAATCAGTTTGGCGGTCACGAAGTAAAAACAAAAGAATAGAAAATAAACTTAGTGGAACGAAAGGAAATTTTATGAATCATCCCGAAAACAGCATCTTAATTATTTTTGGAGCGTCCGGTGATTTAACGAAAAGGAAACTTATTCCGGCATTATATTCTTTAGAGGTTCAAAATCTTCTCCCCAATAATTTTTTTGTATTCGGTGCCAGTCGAACTGAATTATCAGACACAGAATTCAGAGATAATATGGCTGATGCACTTAATGAATTTTCTAAAGATGAAGACCTTTCCAAAAAAGATCAATTCTTAAAAAGATTATATTATCAATCTGTTCAAGCAAATGATTCTTCATCTTATAAGCCGCTTATTAACAGATTGGAAAAACTCGAGAATGAAAAAGAAATGAAAAGTAATCTAATTTTTTATCTCTCAACGCCTCCTAGTCTTTATGATGTTATTCCCGATGATTTAGCCAAAGTAAAATTGAACGATGAAAGCAATGGCTGGAAAAGATTAATAATTGAAAAGCCGTTCGGTTATGATTACGAAAGTGCAAAAAAATTAAATGAAAAACTAAGTAAGAATTGGAATGAAAATCAAATTTACCGTATTGATCATTATTTGGGAAAAGAGACTGTTCAGAATCTTTTGGTAACAAGATTTTCAAACGGAATTTTTGAACCTCTTTGGAATAGAAATTTTGTTCACCATGTTGAAATCACCTCTGCAGAAGATATTGGTGTTGAAAAAAGAGGTGGATATTATGATAATTCGGGTGCACTCAGAGATATGGTGCAGAATCATCTGCTTCAAATGGTTGGCTTAATTGCAATGGAGCCGCCGTCATCAATGGATTCCAATTCAATAAGAAATGAGATTGTTAAAGTTTTTCAATCATTAAGTAAATTCAAAGATGATGATATTGCAAAAAATGTAATACGTGGACAGTATTTGGAATCCAAAATTAAAGGGAAAAAGGTTAAAGGATATAGAGAAGAAGAAGGAGTTGATCCTAATTCTAAAACAGAAACATTTGCTGCATTAAAATTTTATATTGAAAACTGGAGATGGGGTGGAGTTCCATTTTATATAAGAACTGGAAAACGTCTTCCAACAAGAGTTACCGAAGCAGTCATTCACTTTAAACCGACTCCTCATTCTCTATTTTCTCAAGAGAATGAATGCGATTCATGCAATCAATTAATAATCAGAATTCAACCTGATGAAGGAATTCTCCTAAAGTTTGGAATGAAACTTCCCGGCGCAGGATTTAATGTAAAAAATGTTAACATGGATTTTCATTATGCCGATCTATCCGTTCAGCGCATACCTACTGCTTATGAAAGACTTCTACTCGATGCGATGAATGGAGATTCAACTCTTTTTGCTAGAGTTGATGCGGTTATGAATGCATGGAGTTTTTTAAATCCTGTTTTAGAAGCTTGGAAAAATGATCACACTATTCCTGTTTATGGTTATCCTGCTGGTACTTGGGGACCGGAATCTGCTGATGATTTAATTGAAGAAAAAAATATGACATGGCGTTACCCATGTAAAAATTTAGCCGAAGATGGAATTTATTGCGAGTTATAAATTGAGAAAAATATTAGTATCTAAAAATAAAATCGAATTAGCAGAGAACTTTCTCGAAATAATCGAAGAATCTTTATTAAATGTTAAAGATAGAAATATAACTATTGCTCTCTCGGGAGGTTCAACTCCTAAGGATTTATTTCAAATTATTGCGAAAGACTATTCTGCTAAGTTGGATTGGAACAGAGTAAACTTCTTTTGGGGAGATGAAAGATGTGTTTCCCCCAATAATGATGAGAGTAATTATAAAATGGTAAATGAGAGTCTGCTTAAGCCTCTTAATATTGCTGAAGAAAATATATTCAGAATTAAAGGTGAAGTTAATCCCGATGAAGAAAAAAATAACTATCAAAAACTAATAGCTGAAAAAGTTTATTTGGAAAATAACATTCCATGTTTTGATATTATGCTGCTGGGAATGGGAGAAGACGGGCATACCGCATCAATTTTTCCGAATCAAATTGAGCTGTTTAATTCTAATAATTACTGTGAAGTAGCTGTTCATCCTGATTCCGATCAAAAGAGAATAACATTAACCGGCAGAGTATTAAATAATTCTAAAGTGATAATCTTTTTAGTTACCGGAAAATCAAAAAGTTCTGTTGTTGCTGAGATTTTAAAAAAGAGCGATGAATCAAAAAAATATCCAGCTTCATTAGTAAAAAATGAAAACGGAAAATTGATTTGGCTCCTTGATAAAGATTCTGCATCTTTGCTCTAAAAAATTATGGGATAATAATGAAGAAAATTATAAGTATTCTTTTAGTTGGATTGCTTTTTGTAAGCTGTACCAAAGAAGTCAAAAATAATGATGATTCAAAAGTTTCGAGAGTAAAATCAGTTACTCTAAATCAATTTGCAGTTATTAAAACTCTTGCTGAGGGGAATTACTTATCAAATATAACATATAAAGAAATTAAGCATGCCGGCAATTTTGGTTTAGGTACTTTTAATTATCTTAATGGAGAAATGGTTGCCCTTAACGGAAAATTTTATCAAGCTAAAGTTGATGGGAGTGTTAATCTTGTTAAAGATAGCGACTGTGCACCGTTTGCTGCAGTTCATCATTTTATAGCCGACCAATCTTTTAAGGTAGATAACAAAATTATTAATTTAACTGAACTCCAAAACTACTTAGGTAATTATCTTTCCAACAATAGGAATATTTATTCTTTTAAAATTCATGCCGAATTTGATTCTCTGATTGTAAGAAGTGTTCCGGCTCAGTCTTTGCCGTTTCCTCCTCTTACTGAAGTGATTAATAATCAAACTCTGTTTCATCTTAAAAATATTAAAGGGACTTTAGTCGGTTATTGGTTTCCTCAGTATTTAAGTAATGTTAATGCGCCCGGATTTCATTTCCATTTTATTTCAGATGATGAAAAGCATGCCGGGCATGTTATTTCTTGCAGCTTCAGCAAAGCTGATATTGAACTTGATGAACTGACTAAATTAAATTTAGTTATTCCTCAAAATGAAGAATATCAATCCAATTAAATTATTCTACATAAACTGCTGTGCCGTAGACTAATATCTCTGCGGCATTTGCCATTATATAACTTGTCGAAAACCTAACATCCAGTACGGCATTAGCTCCAAGCTGTTTTGCTTCTTCGCACATTCTATCAATTGCCTGCTCGCGCGATTCTCCCATAAGCTTTGTATATTCTTCAATCTCTCCTCCAAGAATATTTTTGAAGGCAGCAAGAATATCCTTTCCTAAATGTCTTGCTCTAATTGTATTACCACGCACAATTCCAAAAGAATTTTTTATAGTTTTATTCGGTATTGAAGAAGAAGTTGTAATTATCATCTTTTAATCTCCTTATAAGAATCATTTTTTGTTTTGATAAACTGCTCTCTAATTAAAGATAGGATTAGAATTAATGCACCTGTAAAGAGAACAATTAAACCGATTTTAATTATAAATGGTCCGCCGTCATCAACAAATAACTTCTGAATAAACTGAAAAACTGCAAAGCCAATCAATAATGTTAAACCGATTGAAATTAATATCCATGCAACACCTCGTTCCAAGCGGTTGTATGTATTAAGCCAGTAATTATCCCAAAACTCGCTTTTAGGTTTTTTTAGATTTAAATTCATAACTGCCTCTTTAACATTTATCTGGTTTTGAAATTCTTTTTTGTAATCTTCATCCATTAAGAACTTGTCTAATTCTTTTTTTTCATTGTCTGTTAAACTCTTATCAATAAATTTTTCTGTTAAAATTATAAATCTTTCCTCTATCATATCATTCCTCTCAACTTTTCTGATAATTTCTTTCTTGCATAAAATAATTTAGACATTACCGTTCCAATTGGTATTTCCATCAATTCTGCTATTTCTTTATAACTGTAATTCTCAAACTCCTTCAGTATAAAAATACTTCGTTCATTATCATTCAGTGTAAATAATGCTTTCTCTATCTTAGCTGCCAATTCATTGCTTTCAACCGACTTAAAAACATCCTCATCTTTTGCTTCAATAAAATCTAATGATTCAATTTTCTTCCTATCTCTTATCATATTCAAAGAGAGATTCTTGAGAATTTTATAAAACCATGTATAAAAATTCTTACTTCTATCATACTTGTGGTAATTTCTATACGCTGCAATAAAAGCTTTTTGAGAAATCTCAACGGCGTCATCATGGTTCCCGACAAAACCTAAAGCAGCAAAATAAGCCCGCTTCATGTTTGCTTTTACCAATTCACCAAATTCTTTTTTGTCTTTAAGCGAGATCAACAATTATCCAATTTTTATATAGATGATACACACGAAAATGAGATTTATTCAATTAATTTGTAAAAAAAATCAAATGCAATAGATTCTTTATTTTTTATAGAGTTTATCAAAAATTTAAAGTTGCATTTGTTTCTCATTATCCCAAAACAAACTTAACACCAATTTATAGTTTGGTTTAAATATTTATTTTTACTTTATATTTACGGGGACAAAAGGAATAAAATTGCAATTACTCCGAACACATATAAATAAGTTTGTAGTGCTGATACTATTAACAGCGTTATTTACTCAATTTGTAATAGTGCGTGATAATTTTTCTATTCTTGAATTAAAAAATAATTTTGATTCCGAACAAATCATTTTAGAATATAACAGCTCTTTTAGTTCTCCATGTGATCTTGAAAATAATCTAATCAATTTTAGAAATGCTATTCAAAAGAAATCTCCTGAAATGAAGAAAACGAGCATTACGGATTATTTCTTTTTTGATGAGACAGAATTAAGTAAAAATAATCTTATTGCATATTCCATTAATATTCTTAACGAAATTAATATTCAGCAAACTGAATCCGACAATATAGACCTCCGCGGTCCTCCGATTAAAAAATCCAACTTGTCATGAAATAATGAGCTGTAAATAATATTAGTTCTTTTTAATGAATAATTATTATCAGCCATATTTACCGAAAATTAATTAATCAATTGACTTTAAAATTACCGGAAAAATAATGGAACATTCAACTTCTAGTATTGCAGAATTAGCGTTACTCCCGTTTATACTTATGCTTTTAAGCATAGCTATATTTCCACTATTCTGGAATAAGTTTTGGGATAAAAATAAAAACAAACTTTTCATTTCAATTATTCTTAGTATCCCAATAGTTATCTATTTATTTGTAAATAATCTTTCACATACACTTTTACATACTTTGCTTTTCGATTATGTACCGTTTATAATTTTACTGGGTGCCTTATTTACCATTACGGGGGGAATACTACTTACCGGTGATATTGAAGCTAAACCAAAAATTAACACTCTTTTCTTAGGCATCGGTGCTGTTCTTGCTTCATTAATGGGAACAACAGGAGCTGCTATGCTTCTAATAAGACCTGTCATTCAAACAAATAGAGAAAGGAATTATAAAGTTCATACAATCTTATTCTTTTTAGGTATAGTTGCTAATTGCGGTGGATTGCTTACTCCGCTTGGTGATCCTCCTTTATTTATGATGTATCTTCGCGGTGCTCCATTCGAGTGGTTCTTTAAATTAGCTCCCGAGTGGTTTGCAGCAAATTTACTGCTCCTTATAATTTACTTTATTGTTGATTCATACTTCTATAAAAAAGAACCTCGAGAATCAATAATTAGAGATAAAGCAGAAACTAAACCTATTAAAATAGAAGGGAGTAATAATTTTATATTTCTAATTGCCGTGGTACTTTCAGTTGCCTTTTTGAATGAGCAGTATCTTACCTTTATTAAAATCAATCCCTACTTTAAGTTCATAAGAGAAATAGTGATTTTATACGTTGCGCTATTATCTTTAAAAATTACTCCGGCATTTTTAAGATCTCAAAATAATTTCACTTGGCATCCTATTCAAGAAGTAGCATACTTATTTTTTGGTATTTTTATCACAATGGTTCCTTGTTTATTATACTTAGAATCAAATGCTAAAATACTTGGAATTGAATCCCCCTCTCAATTTTATTTCTATACTGGACTTCTAAGCAGTTTTTTAGATAATACCCCAACAGCAGTTACTTTCCACTCTTTAGCAATGGGATTAGGAGAAACAAATGGAATTTTAGTTGCCGGTATATCGGAAGTTTTATTAAAGGCAATTTGTATTGGCGCTGTATTTTTTGGCAGTATGACCTACATTGGCAATGGTCCAAATTTTATGGTTAAAGCTGTAGCTGAAGAAAATAATATAAAGATGCCCGATTTTTTTAGTTATATTTTCAAATTCTCTTTAATTGTTCTTCTTCCTGTATTTATTTTTGTTGAGTTGATTTTTATTTAGTTGATATTCTAACTAAGTATATAATTTTTTTAAAAAGTCTATTAAGGATGTAATCATGTTCAAGATTTTGAAAGCAGAATTTATTGCCCCAAGTATTAAGCGATTTGAAATTGAAGCACCAAAAATTGCCGCTAAAAGAAAAGCAGGTCAATTTGTGATTGTTAGAATTAACGAAACCGGTGAGAGGATTCCTCTTACTATTGCCGATTCCGATACAATCAAAGGAACAATTACAATTATTGTTCAAGGAATTGGTAAAACAACAAAAGAATTGAATAATCTTTCAACCGGAGAATTTATTTTAGATTTAGTTGGTCCGCTCGGTAAACCTTCTCATATTGAAAACTTTGGAACCGCAGTAAGTATAGGGGGAGGAGTAGGAACTGCTATTGCTTATCCTACTGCAGTTGCATTAAAGCAAGCAGGCAATCATACCATATCAATCATCGGCGGAAGATCAAAAGAATTTGTAATTCTTGAAAATGAAATGAATGAAGTATGCGATGAAGTTTTTCCAACTACAGATGACGGTAGTTATGGGTTTCACGGATTTGTAACCCAAAAATTACAATCGTTAATTGATTCAGGCAGAAAGATTGATTTTGTTCTTGCTATCGGACCAATTCCAATGATGAAAGCAGTAGCCGAAACAACACGCCCATACGGAATTAAAACAGTAGTAAGTTTAAATCCAGTTATGGTGGATGGAACAGGAATGTGCGGTGGATGCAGAGCCACGGTTGATAATAAAACTGTTTTCGTCTGTGTTGATGGACCGGAGTTTGACGCACACTTAGTTGATTTCGAAACATTGACAAGAAGAAATATTGCTTACCGTGAAATGGAAAGTGAGTCGTTTGAGATACATAACTGTAATCTTGATAAAGCAATTGGAGAGTTGTAATCATAATAATCGAATAAAAAGTTATCTAATATACTAATCAGTAGGAAGTTTAAAATGAGTGATTTAAGTAAAAAAGAGAGAATGAAAATACCCCGACAAATAATGCCCGAACAGGATGCATTAGAACGAAGTTCAAATTTTAAAGAAGTTAATCTTGGTTATACCGAAGAGCTTGCAAAAATGGAAGCATTGAGATGTCTTCAATGTCCAAAACCGGTTTGTGTTGAAGGATGTCCGGTTGGTGTTAAGATTGACGAATTTATAAAACTAGTTAGTGAAGGAGATTTTTTAGGAGCCTCTGCAAAAATAAAAGAAGATAATATGCTTCCCGCAGTCTGCGGTCGTGTTTGTCCGCAGGAAGAACAATGTGAAGCCAAATGTGTAGTTGGTAAAAAAGGGGAATCTATTGCTATCGGAAGATTGGAAAGATTTGTAGCAGATTTTGAAAGAAATAATGTTGGATTAAGAACTATTGAAATAAAAAATAAAAGCGGAAAAAAAGTAGCTGTTGTTGGCAGCGGACCGGCTGGATTAAGCTGTGCAGGTGATCTTGTTCAAATGGGGCATGAAGTAACCGTTTTTGAAGCTTTACATGAACTTGGCGGAGTTCTTATTTACGGTATTCCCGAATTTAGATTACCTAAGGAAATAGTGAAAGCAGAGATTGATTCATTAAAAAATCTTGGAGTCGATTTCAAAACAAATTCGGTAATAGGATTTACGGATACAATTGATGAACTGCTTAAAGATGGTTTTGATGCAGTATTTATTGCAGTTGGAGCAGGACTCCCTAATTTCATGAATCTTCCAGGTGAAAATCTTAATGGTGTTTATTCATCAAATGAATTTTTAACCCGAGTAAATCTTATGAAAGCTTATAAGTTTCCAGAATATGATACTCCGGTTTTTAATGTTGAAGGAAAAAATGTAGCAGTTTTTGGAGGAGGAAATACAGCAATGGATGCCGTTAGAACTTCTAAAAGACTTGGTGCCAAAAACGCTTTTATTATTTATAGAAGATCTGAAGCCGAAATGCCGGCGAGAAAAGAAGAAGTCCACCACGCTAAACAAGAAGGGATTGAATTTCTTATGCTTTCAAATCCAAATAAATTTATAGGAGATGAAAACGGCTGGTTAAACGGAGTTGAAATAACCAGAATGGAACTTGGGGAGCCTGATGCATCGGGAAGAAGAAGACCGGTTGCAATTCCAAATTCAGAATATGTAATTGATATAGATATGGCTGTTATTGCTATCGGCAACGGATCGAATCCAATTATTCAACAGACAACCCCTGATCTCGGGTACAATAAGTGGGGCAATATAGTTGTTGATGAAGAAACAATGGCCACATCAAAGCCGGGTGTATTTGCCGGAGGCGATATTGTAACCGGCGGCGCAACAGTAATTTTAGCAATGGGTGCCGGAAGAAAAGCTGCTAAATCAATTGATGAGTATTTAAAAACTATTTAATACTGATGTTTTATTATCCATCATAGAGAATTTTTATTACTCAAAAACATCACTGTAGGGACAGAAAATTTTCTGTCCCTACTAAACAATTTACATTAGAACTAAATTGCCCAAATCCATTTTAGCGAAGCCATCCCTAATGGAAACCTAAGTACAACAATTAAATTTCCAATCCCCACTGTCATTGCAAGCGGAGCGAAGCAATCTATTAATGAGATTGCTTTGTCGACTTCGTCTCCTCGCAATGACGTTGTTGGTGTTACATTGAAAGTTTACGATATTCCCGGCAACGAAGTTGCAACTTTGGTAAATGAAAATAAAAATGCCGAAAAATATGAGGGTAAGTTTAATGCTTCAAATTTAACAAGCGGATTATATATTTATAAAATTCAAGCCGGAAGTTTTAATCAAGTCCACAAGATGATGCTTATAAAATAGTTACGTTGAAAAGTAAAGACGCAAAAACGTAGAGACTTAGAATATAACATTTAAAAACCTCCGAGGTTTTCTCCTTAGGAGTCCTTTGGACGAAACCTCGGAGGTTTGGATGTAAAACTCGAATACCGATTAAAGCAGATAGATTTTGACGGAAATTTAGAATACTCATAAACAATTACTTTAGAGACGTTGCGTGCAACGTCTCTACCAACAGAATTTGTATTGGAACATAATTGCCCAAATCCATTTAACCCTGTTACAACAATAAAATATCCAATCCCAATGAATATAAGGAACGAAAATTTTCGTCCCTAATTAACCAATATCTTCAGGTTTAAATCTCACCAAGTAAATTAATTTGTCTTTTTATTGAGACTAGAAAAATGAGTTTAATTGTCTCCTTTTCCCGACTGTCTGAAAATGAGTTGAGAAAATTCACAATTTTTTAATTAAAAGACATGGCATTCTATTTGCTCCGCAGAGATTTTCAACATTAAACTAGGAGCAAACATTATATGAATAAATTGATTTACATGGTCATAATTATTCTTTCTACAACCGGAATATTTGCACAGTGGGAAGCAGTAAATAATGGTTTAACTAATCTTGAAATAACATCCATGTTTTCCGCTATAGATACTATGGTTGTCGGAAGTAAAAATGGAATTTTCAAATCTTTGAATGATGGTGATGAATGGACAAATATAAGTGGAAACATTCCCAACACTGAAATAAATGATGTAAGGGGAGGAGAAGATATTAATGTAATTTGGGCATCGACGCCAACCGGTGCATTCTTTACATTAGATCAATCCAATTATTTACTTGCATCGAGCGGAATTTCAAATCAGAACATTGGCTATTACTGGCTTGGTGAAGGTGAAGGATCAACAAATTGGCTTATTGGCACTAAAGGAGGAGGCATGTATTCTTCTCCGGAAATTTTAGGTCCTTGGACTGAAAGGAACGAAGGTTTATCTGGTGATGCATTGATTATTAACGATGTTGCCGGATACAAAGAAGAAGTAACATACACAATAATAGGAACGGATAACGGAGCTTATTATACACAAGATTCATTAAGAACTTGGTTAAGTCTTAATGCCGCACTATCGGGAGATCAATTAAAAGTGAATAAAGTTTTATTTCTTGGTAATTTAATTTTGATAGCTACAGATGCCGGATTATTCGCATCAATGGATATGGGCAGCAGTTGGCTTCCATTTATTGTCGATGAAAAAATCAACTTAGTTGGAATTCATTTTTCGGAAAGTGCAGTATTTTATTTTGCCATGGGGGAAAAAGCTTATTTATCATTTGATCTCTTAAACTGGCAGCCGATACCATTAACAAATGTAACAGGTGGAAATATTACATCAGCTGATCTAAATTCAAAATACTTATTTATTGGTACCGAAACCGGGGGCGTTTATAGAATAAAAGTTGATCAAATTACAAATATAGAGGATGACTATCTTAATAATATTCCAATAAATTTCAGTCTTAGTCAGAATTACCCAAATCCGTTTAACCCCACAACCAGTATTGAATACTCAGTACCGAGTAGTGAGTATGTAAGTCTGAAGGTATATGATATACTTGGAAATGAAGTTGCTCAATTAGTAAATGAAAGTAAAAATGCAGGAAAATATGAGGTCAAGTTTGATGCATCCAATTTAACGAGCGGAATATATATTTATAAAATACAAGCCGGAAGTTTTAATCAAGTCCGCAAGATGATGCTGATAAAGTAGTAACGTCGAAAAGTGAAGATGTATAAACGTAGAGACGTTAAGAAGTTGAGATGTAATTTATAACATTTAAAAACCTCCGAGGTTTTCTCCTTAGGAGTCCTTTGGACGAAACCTCGGAGGTTTGCAATTCTAAAAAACCCCAATTTTTGAATTCTCGATGTGTCGAATTGCCGTCAATTCGAGCGAACGCCCGCCTTGCTGAGACGCAGTCTAGTCAGGAAATCAGTCGAGAACCAAGACGTGCTACATCTCGATTCACAAAAACGCCCGCTTTGCTGAGCAAAGCGAGGCAGGCTCACTCGATGTGACGTTCTTGTCAGTTCGAGTGACCAACGGGAATCGAGAACTTTGCAATGTAGGTTTGCATTATAAGGGTTGCATACAAACTCTGTAGAGACATGCCGCAGCATGTCTCTACTCTTTAATTGTTTACATGAAAACTTTATCCTGAACTGCAAAATTATTTAATAAGAGACGTTTCGCGAAACGTCTCTACAATCGAATATTTCAATTAAGCAAATTAACCAACACTTTAAAGTGTTGGTTTTTCCAACTCACTCCTTAAAGAATCAATCTCTCTCTGCAGTTCAGATTTTTCCTTTTCTTTCTCGTTCTTTATCACTTCAAGACTATCTTTATCCACATTAGACTTATCAGCTGAACTTTTATCTTTATCTTCAATATTACTGCACGAAATAAACAGCAATACAAATACTGCAAAAATTAATATGTACTTTTTCATTAGTGCTGATACCCATTATTATTACAATAGATGCATAGTTTCAATATAAGTAATTACGAACATTCAGAATAAAAAATACCCACTAACGAATACTTTTAATTACTGGTTTCAAACCACGCACCTATAGTTGTTTCTACCAAATCAAATCGATTAAGAAAAGTATATCGAGATGAGTTTCAATCACAAACCAGCAGTAAGTCCGACAAATGTCATTCCGGCCGAAGTGCCGGAATCTAAAGTTTCGATCTTGCACCTGTAATTCTTTAAACCAAGTCATAGCGAGTAAGCAAAACACACCGAGATGAGTGTCAAACCACGCACTTATCTTAGATAGAATTTTATGAATTATTCTATCATCTACTTATGAACAAATTTTAATTTTATGATCTGATTTAAGAGAAAAACAAAAATAGGTGATGCTTTTATATCTTATCTACTGTAGTGCGATTAAACCCCTTTTGCCATGCTGGTAAATACGAATCCAATAGTAATTTCAATTCTACTGTAGTGCGATTAAGACGACTTCTCTACACAGTTGAACAAGCGGGGCTTGTTTATTTCAATTCTACTGTAGTGCGATTAAGACCTCCGCAAGAAAGAATTAAAATTTCATTTGGGATAAAATTTCAATTCTACTGTAGTGCGATTAAGACGCAGTGGTACGAGTGCGGGTGTGTTTAACTTGAGCCATTTCAATTCTACTGTAGTGCGATTAAGACTGATAAAGAGTTCAACAAAAGAATTGCTGAGTACGAATTTCAATTCTACTGTAGTGCGATTAAGACTAAATAATAGAATTGGTTTGTTCTGAATGCGATAAAAATTTCAATTCTACTGTAGTGCGATTAAGACCTCCGTAGTGAAAACCCTCTTCGTCCTCGTATCCTAATTTCAATTCTACTGTAGTGCGATTAAGACCCCAGCTTTCGGCGATAATTTTGGATATGGGAAAATATTTCAATTCTACTGTAGTGCGATTAAGACCCGGAAATAAAGAAGAAAGCCTTCCTTTTCGGTGATATTTCAATTCTACTGTAGTGCGATTAAGACTCGGCATCTTCCGCACCGTTTAGGCTTATGTTAGTAATTTCAATTCTACTGTAGTGCGATTAAGACGAGTTAAAAAATGTGATGTGGATTACAACAACAATTCATTTCAATTCTACTGTAGTGCGATTAAGACCCGGAAATTAAAAAGAAAGCATTTTTATTTGGTGACATTTCAATTCTACTGTAGTGCGATTA